>NZ_CP041345.1:0-1200000 GCF_013265555.1 Tenuifilum thalassicum
ACTATATTAAAATGCATTATTACTGTGGAACCATTATTTTCAAACTCAATTTTATCAGATAATTTTTTCATAAGAAAAACACCTCTTCCAGAAATATTTTCAAGATTTTCTGGTTTAGTAGGATCTGGAATGCTATTTGGATCGAATCCTGGTCCTTGATCCTTTATTGTTATAGTTATTTTTGATTTATCAGCAAATAACTCGACAATTACTGATTTATTTTCATCTTGTTTGTTACCATGAACTATTGCATTATTTACTCCTTCAATAGAGGCAATTAAAACTTTTCCATATACATCTGGCGATAATATTAGGTTTTCTGTAATTTCGTCAATAGTTTTTCGATTAAACTTATGTGCTCAAGTTTACTCGGTATATTTATAACTCGTTTCATAATAGTAACATTGTTTAATCCTTTTACTTAAATATCTCTCTAAAAGTTTCACAAAATAATATGACAAAATAGAGTTTCTCAAATTAATTATTAATTGTCAAAATTAATCCAATTACTTGGATTTTCAGGTTCAGTTTTATTCCATATTTCAAAATGTAAAATATATGTATTATCGTTTTGTTTGAGTACTTTTCCTAAAACTGTATTACTATCTACAATATTACCAGGTTTGACATACACTACTGATAGGTTAGAATATAATGATAAATAATCACCATGTCGCACTATAATGGCTTTACCCCCATAAGGAATATTAAATACCTTTGATACTTCTCCTTCCTCAACACAATAAACCTTGTAATCATTAACCAATAACAAATCTAGTCCATTATTTTGTATTTTTACATATTTCAAAACAGGATGTGGCCTTTCTCCAAATTGATTTATTACTGAACATTCCTTAGCTGGTTTTGGTAAATTTCCTTTGTTATTAACAATTTTATTCGTTAATATTTTATAATACTTTCTTTTTCAAGACTTAAGTTTTCGTTTTTCTACGATTCTCTCTTATAATTCTTTCTATCTCTTTTTATTTTATCTAGCTTTTCTTTATTCTCTTTAATCTCTCTTATTAATTCGTTTCTACGGCTTTCAAATTTTTTGATCGCTATTTTCAAATTTCTCTTTTCATTTTCGATATTATCTATAGTTTTTCTTAATTCAATTTCTTTAATTCTTAGTTCCTTTAGTAGTAAAACATAGTTTTCTCTGGCATTTTCTAAATTCTTTTTCATTATCTAAGTTTTGGACTAATTTGTTATAATAAGATATTAGGCTTTTGTAAAATTTTAGTCGAGCAAATGCTTGATTAAATGAGTTAGAGGAAAGAATAAATAACAAAATTTCTGTATTTGATTTATTAATCTTTCTGTAGTAAGATTTATATAATTTAATTAATTGCTTTTTATGGTTTTCTATTGAAGATGTTAACGAATCAATAGAATGGATTGTATAACTAAGTTTAGTATTTATGTCATTTATCTGACTTTTAATATTATCATGTATCTTGATTTTTAATTTTAGAGTATTTTGTCTTAACCTTAACTCATTAACAGTAACTTTCTTTGACTTTTGAATTAATTCTAATTGTTTATTATTCTCATTTATAATTTTCTCTAAAACTTGCTTTTGTTTTGCTAAGTCATCAATTCTATTTTGCCCAAAACTTTGAGCAAAAAAGTAATAATGTAAAAATATAGTAATTGACTTTTTCATCTATTTTATCCCAGTTGAACCAAATCCTCCTGCTCCTCTTTCAGTAGAAGATAAACTTTCTACCTGTTCAAATTCAATTCTTTTGTATTCGGCAAATACCATTTGACATATTCTTTCTCCTGGTTCAATTTTAACAGGTTCATTACTTAGATTTATAATTATTATTCCAATTTCTCCTCTATAATCAGAATCAATTGTGCCAGGAGTATTCAAAATTGAAATTCCTTTTTTTAAGGCCAAACCACTACGCGGTCTTATTTGAGCTTCTATCCCTTCTGGTAGCTCTATGAAAATTCCTGTAGGAATTAATTTTCTTTCAAAGGGCTTTAAAATAATAACAGATGATATATTGGCTTTTAAATCAACACCGCTAGAATGCATAGTTGCATACTCAGGTAGATTGAAGTTTGATTTATTTACAATTTTTACCTTATACATGTCTTCTAATTAATTTTTCTTTGTAAGCAAATAGTAAAACAAAAATAAATAACAATATGTTAGTTATTATCAATGAAAATATTTCTTTTTTCTGTATCAAGAAAATAGCTCCTATAAAAATAATAATTGCTAACAAAATTAAATATAAAAATAAGTTTTTCTTTTCTAAAGAAATGTATCCAGATGTTTTTCCATCTCTATAACTTAAAAGACTCATTATGGTATATGTGATAAAACGTGATACAGCTGCACCAAAAATACCTATTACTGGAATTAGAATAATATTAGATAGTATTGTGGTACCAGATCCAATTAAACTGTATTTCAATCCATAAATTGTTTTATCAGATAACTTATACCAAAATGAAAGATTAAAAAATATACCATAAAAAACATTTGCGGCTAACATTATAGGAATAATATATAAAGACTCTCTGTAGTTTTTTCCAATAAAGTATTTTAAGATTGGCAGATTGAAGGTTATGGCAATTGAAATAACGATGGTAAATATTATAAAGTACTTAAATGATTTAGAAAATAATTCATTGTGATTATCAGATACAGCAGTTTTAAAAAAGAAAGGTTCAGCTGCAAAGCGGTACATCTGAATAAAAAGTACAAGTAGGACTGAAATTTTTATACAAGCACCATAGATGCCTAAATAGTAAAGGGAATCTAAATCTTTTGGTAGTAAATATTTTATAAATATTCTATCAAAAGCTTCATTTGTAGTACCAGCAATACCTGCTAAAAGTATTGGAAAAGAATACTTTATTAATTTTATTAGAAGTGATTTAGATAAATGTAATGTAGGTAACTTAGCATAAACAAACACTAATATAAGTACAACAATGTTTTGAATTAGATTAGCAACAAAAACGAAATAGAGTGGATTTATGTTTCCAATTAATTTGTTAATTACAGACGGATCAATGACCAAATAAAATAATATATTCAAAAGTACATTAATAGCTACACCTATAATTTTAATCATTGAAAAAATTATAGGTCTGTTTTGGCTTCTTAATTTAGCGAAAGGTATTGCGGTAATAGCATCAAGTGAAACTATAGCGGCAGCTGTTATTATATAAATTGGTAAATAATTAGTTCCAAGAAAATTGGATAAATTAGTAGAAAATATTGTAGAAAGGAAAAAGAATGTTAGGGATAATATTGAGATAAAATAAAATGAGTTAGAATAAACTTCATCTTTTTTATCGGTGTTCTTATTAATAAATCTGAAAAATCCAGTCTCTAAACCGAAAGTCAGTAAAATTAGTATAAAACTTATATATGCATAAAATTCTGTAATAATACCGTACTGGCGGGGATCAGTTAAAACATTGGTATGAATTGGTACAAGTAAATAATTTAATAGCCTAGGTACTACAGTACTAAGGCCATATATAATTGATTGTGAATAAAGTTGTTTTACAGATGACATTTTATTGTTAAAATGAAGTCAAAAGTATATTTTTTGATATTTTTGCACAAATAAAAAGTTCTATATTATGCATAAAAAGTTAATTTACGTAATTATTCCAGTATTTTTTGTATTTATTTCATGTTCAAATAAATATAACGATAATAACAGATATGTTAAAATATCAACCAGTAAAGGTGAAATAATAGTTAAACTTTATAATGAAACTCCGAAACATACAAATAACTTTATTAAACTTTCAGAAGAAAACTTTTTTGATGGTTTAATTTTCCATAGGGTTATCAAAGACTTTGTAATTCAAGGAGGTGATCCAGAAACAAGAAATGCAAAACCTAATGTTCTTTATGGTGAAAAGGATGCTGGATATTTACTGGAACCAGAAATTATTGATACTATAATTCATAAAAGAGGTGTAATTGCAATGGCTCGAGAAGGAGACGATGTGAACCCTAATAAATTATCATCTTCCTCACAATTTTATATAGTAGTAGGAAAAACTTATACTAATGATCAACTTGATGAACTTCAAAAAAATTTGAATAAAAAATTAAGAGATAAAATTGAAAAGAAACTTTATGACTCATTACTTACAGAAAGCAATATTTCAAATACTGATTACCTTACTAGCATTACAAAAAAAGTTAAATTATTAACAGATTCTATTTTTAATGCTAATAAAATCATATTCAGCGATAAACAAAGGAAAACTTACACTACAATAGGAGGAGTACCACATTTAGATGGTAATTATACAGTATTTGGCGAAGTTGTTGAGGGCTTTGATGTTGTTAAAAAAATTTCGGAAGTTGAAACCGATAACAACGATAGACCGTTGAAAGATATTAAATTTACAATTTTAGTTATTAAATAGATTTAAGGCAATGGATTTGAAAATTTCAGAAATTAGGGAAAGGTTTAATAATCTAAATCCTAAAAGTAGAGAGGATCTTGAAAAAATCAGAATTGAATTTCTTGGTCGTAATGGACATGTTACTAAACTTTTTGAAGAATTTAAATCGATACCTTCTGAACTTAAAAGGGAATTTGGTAAGGGTTTAAATACTTTAAAAACTGAAATTCAAAATAAAATACAGGAATGGAAGTCTGAAATTGAATCGAATTCAACTTCAAATGTAGATATAGACATTACTCTACAAGAATATCCTATATCATTTGGAAGCCGTCATCCAATATCATTAGTTAAAAATGAATTAATAGAAATATTCAAATATTTAGGATTTACTGTATACGAAGGTCCAGAAATTGAGGATGATTGGCATGTTTTTTCTGCACTTAATTTCCCTGAAGAACATCCAGCAAGAGACATGCAGGATACATTCTTTATTACTAAAGGACCAGATGTTCTTTTAAGAACACATACATCATCTGTGCAAGTTCGAAGCATGGAAAAAGAAGATTTACCTATTAGGGTTATTTGCCCTGGTAGAGTTTTCAGAAACGAAGCAATTTCTGCAAGGGCTCACTGTATATTCCACCAAATAGAGGGTCTTTACATCGATAAAAATGTTTCATTTGCTGATCTTAAGCAAACTCTTTTATACTTTGCAAAAGAGATGTTTGGTACTGATACTAAAATTCGTTTACGTCCTTCGTATTTTCCTTTTACTGAACCTTCTGCAGAAATGGATGTAAGCTGTAAATTATGTGGTGGTAAAGGTTGCTCTGTATGCAAATACACAGGTTGGTTAGAAGTTCTTGGTTGCGGTATGGTTGATCCTAATGTACTAGAACTTAATGGTATTGATAGTAAAAAATATTCTGGATTTGCTTTTGGCATGGGTATTGAACGAATAGCAATGCTTAAATATCAAGTGAAGGATCTTAGACTTTACTTTGAAAACGATGTTCGATTTCTTAACCAATTTAAGAACTGGTAACTATGAGTGAACAAAACGAATCCTGTATAAGTGCTAGCTTTCCTATATTCAAATCGTTAACAAAGGAAGAATTAGAACTTCTTAATTCAAACATTAAGTGTAATACGTATAGGAAAGGTGAAATTATATATAGGGAAAGTAGTAGAATTAATGGCATTTATTGTGTAAAGAAAGGAATACTAAAAATTTATAAAACCGGAATTGATTCTAAACCACAGATAGTTGCTTTTGCTATTAAAGGCGATATTACTGGATATAGATCTGTTTTGAGCAATGAAGTTGCTTGCACTACTGCAGAAATAATCGAAGAATCTGAAATTTGTTTTATTCCATCAAGTATAATTTTCTCATTAATTAAAAGTAATAACGATTTTGCTTTATCATTAATTCAACTTACCTGTAGAGAACTAGATCAAGCCAATATTTTTATAAAAGATATAGCTCAAAAGACAGTTAGACAGCGACTTGCTGAAATTTTATTAATGCTTCAGGATACATTTAAAACTGATGAAGAAGGTTTTATAGCAGTTCACCTAACACGCGAAGATATATCCAGTATAGTTGGTACAGCAACTGAATCAGTTATTAGAATTTTGAGCGAGTTTAAGAACGAAAACTTGATTTCTATTAAAGGTAAAAAGATCAAGATTAACGATTCTAAAAAGATGAAATTAATTTCGGATTCTATTTATTAGCTAAAAAAGTTTTCCTTGCTCAGGAAATTTTACTTTATTAAGATGCTTATAAGCTAAATCGGTTACTTCTCTTCCTCGAGGAGTTCTTTTTATAAAACCTTCCTTTATTAAGAAAGGTTCATAAACCTCCTCAATTGTACCTGCATCTTCGCCAACTGCAGTTGCAATAGTATTTAATCCTACGGGTCCACCATGAAATTTTTCAATTATTGTTAGTAAAATTTTATTGTCCATTTCATCGAGTCCTCTAGAATCGATTTTAAGAGCATTTAAGGCCTCTTTAGCTATTTCAATATCAATATAACCATTACCTAGGACTTGAGCAAAATCTCGTACTCTTCTGAGCAAAGCATTTGCAATTCTTGGGGTTCCCCTACTACGCAATGCAATTTCTTGTGCAGCATTATCTGCTATTTCAATATTCAAAATATTTGCAGAGCGCTTTATAATGTTTTTTAGAATATCTATGTTATAGTATTCTAACAAAAATTTAATTCCAAATCTAGCACGTAACGGACTTGTCAATAATCCACTTCTAGTAGTAGCACCAATAAGCGTAAAAGGATTTAATTCAATTTGTATAGAACGTGCGCTTGGTCCTTTGTCTATTATTATATCAATCTTGTAATCTTCCATTGCTGAGTATAAATACTCTTCAACAATTGGACTTAATCTATGGATTTCATCAATAAAAAGGATATCAAATGGTTCCAGGTTAGTAAGCAAGCCTGCTAAATCGCCAGGTTTTTCTAGAACAGGACCAGAAGTAGTTTTTATTGAAACGCCTAATTCATTTGCAATAATATTGGCAAGTGTAGTCTTTCCTAGTCCAGGAGGACCATGTAAAAGGACATGGTCAAGGGCTTCATTCCGTAATTTTGCTGCTTTTACGAAAATTTTCAAATTTTTTACAACATCTTCTTGACCGCTAAATTGCTCAAATTCAACAGGTCGTATATTATTCTCAAAATCTTTATCTATGTTTACCTTTTCATTCATTACTTAATGGCTATCATTCTTTCAATAGGTAACCTTGCTCTTTTAATAATATCTTCAGGTAATTCTATGGTAGGATATTCATACTTTAAGCTAAAATATAACTTTTTAAGATTTATCATTTTCATAAATGAACAATCATTACAACCGCAAGTTGAATCCTCGGGAGGTGCAGGAATAAAATTCTTACTTGGATTTTTAAGTTTCATTTGATGGATTACACCATATTCTGTTGCAACAATATATGACATTGAGTCATCATTAGCAGTATAATCAATCAGTTGGGAAGTTGAACCAATATAATCAGCTAATAGCAAGACAGTTTTTTGACATTCAGGGTGTGCTATAATTTTTGCATGAGGGTTCTCTTTTTTAAGCTGAACAAGTTTCTCAAGAGAGAATCTCTGGTGAACATGGCAAAAACCATCCCAAATGAGCATATTCTCACGCTTGAGCTTATTTTTAATATAATTTCCTAAATTTCTATCTGGAGCAAGTATTATTGGCTTATCTTCAGGAATCGACTTTATTACATTTACCGCATTCGAGGAAGTACAACAAATATCAGAAATGGTTTTAATATCTGCATTCGTATTTACATATGTTACAACAGTGTGGTCGGGATGTTTATCAACAAAATCTTTAAATTTGTCATATGGACATGAATCTGCAAGACTGCAACCGGCATTCATATCGGGTAATATAACTTTTGCATCGGGGACTAAAATCTTAGTAGTTTCACCCATAAACTTAACACCAGCAAAAACTATTAACTTATTACTGAGAGATTTTGCTTTTACAGCTAAAGCCAAGCTATCACCTACAAAGTCAGCTATATCTTGAATTTCTGGATTCTGATAGTAGTGGGCTAGTATAACGGCGTTCTTTTCTTTTCTAAGCCTATTTATTTCCTCAACCAAATCAATATCTGAATCAAGAGGCAAATCGATAAATCCTAACTTATCAACAGTTTCTTTATTTATCATATAAATTAAAAATTTTTAAAAAATTAAAATAAAAATGATGATAATAATATGCTGTTACTTAGTTCATAAATTTTACCAATAAGGTCTTGCAAAATTGGTTATTAAAAAGAAGAAAACAAATTATCAACAAGGTAATAATTTCAAAAAGATGTAAATCAGTGAAATATGAATTTTTTTAACAGCTGTTAATATCATAATTTGTTAAAAATTTATACTTTATCCATATGTTGAAAACAACCAAAAATGGGTTTGATAAATAATATAGAGAAAGCGAGTAAGTTTTTTGGTCATGATAAAAAAAGTGTTATATGGTGTTGGCATGATATGTGTCAAGCAATATGTGTTATAACTTATCAACAAAGATTTAACTCATTATCCACAAATAGCTAAACGTTATAAGAAAGCTTTTGTTTATTTTTGATGTTAAAAGTAACAGTATAATTATGAGGTATTTTCTAAAAGTGACGCTTGCTTTAGTGGCTGTTAGTCAGTTTTTTTGCATCAATGGTTTTGGGCATAACAGCGATACGCTAAAAGCGCAAAGGTATTTTATTGCTTTACCAGTTGCATTTTATGGCGAAGAAACAAGTTGGGGTGGAGGTATTTCTGGCGCTTATTATTTTAGGTGTAAGAATAGTAGAGTGTCATTAGTTCAAGGAACAGCGCTATATACTTTAAAAAATCAAGTAAGTCTATGGATATCGCCAAAAATATATACTAAGGATGAAACAGCTTTTTATTCGGGTCATATAAAAGCTAACCATTTTCCTAACAAGTTTTTTGGAATAGGTAGAAATACTGCAGATTCACTTGAAGAGAACTATACATCAAATGATTTTTCAGTTCTACTTGAGCGACAAAAAATTCTTTTTGGAAGAATTATGGTTGGAATGCAAGGGAATTTTAGCTACTACAGTACAGATGATTATAAGGCAACTGGAGCTCTTGCAACGAATATTTCTGGTGTAAAAGAAAAGATGAGAAATGGTTTAGGTGTAGTATTGACATGGGAAAATCGCGAAAATCAGTTTTATCCATTTATTGGAGAGTTTTATAAGGTATCGTTAATGGTTTACAGTAAGATTTTTGGTAGTGAGCTAAATTTTACGCAGCTAAAAATCGACTTAAGAAATTATTACAACATTTTTGACGAGCATGTTTTTGCACTACAATTTTTGGCAAATTTATCTTGGGGAAATGTACCATTTCAGCAAATGCCAATGCTTGGTGGTGCCGATGTGATGCGAGGGTACTATCAAGGTCGATACAGAGATAAAGCAATGGCATGTGTACAGGGAGAATACCGATTTCCAATATATAAGTGGTTGAAGGGAACATTTTTTGGAAGTGTTGGTGATGTAGCACCCTATTTTGACAAGTTAGATATAGCCAGGTCTAAGGTTGCATATGGAGGTGGGTTAAGAATACGTGTTAACCCTTTACGAGTAAACCTGCGTTTAGACGCGGCGTATAGCGATAGAAATGAATTTGCCTATTACTTTACTGTAACGGAAGCTTTCTAATAAAAAAGCTCACCTGTTAAAAGGTGAGCTTTTATTAGCGAATAAAAGGATTAACCTTTCATTATATTTTCAATTTCTTCAACAGTTACAGGAATACGCTTACCTATAATCTTACAACCATTATCGGTTATTAGTATATCATCTTCAATTCGGATACCACCAAAACCAATATACTCTTCTACCTTGTCAAAATTAATGAAGGATTCGTTTATCTTTTCCGACTTCCATTTTTCAATTAATGCAGGAATAAAATAGATTCCAGGTTCTACAGTAAGAACAAATCCTTTTTGTAAACGACGTCCAAGTCGGAGATAAGCTGTACCAAACTGGTCGGAGCGAGTAATTTCATCGTCGTAACCAACATAATCTTCGCCAAGACCTTCCATGTCGTGAACATCAAGCCCCATCATGTGACCTAGACCATGGGGGAAGAAAAGCGCGTGAGCGCCATTGGCAACAGCTTCGTCAGCATCGCCTTTCATTAATCCGAGAGCAGAAAGACCTTCAACTATAACTTTAGCCGAAGCCTTGTGTACGTCGAGATAAGGTATTCCAGGTTTAGAGATTTCAATTGCTTTATTATTGGCAGCAAGTACTATGTTGTAAATGGCTTTTTGGCGCTCTGTAAATTTACCATCAACAGGAATAGTACGAGTAAAATCAGATGCGTAATGGCTGGAATATTCAGCACCGCTATCGATAAGAAGAAGCCTTCCTGAAGTTAATATCTGAGAATGGTCGTGATTATGAAGAGTTTCACCATTTTGTGAAAGAATTATTGGGAATGAAGGCATGTAACCCTTGCTAATGGCAACTCCTTCAATAGCACCGGTAATGTCTTGTTCTGAAACGCCAGGCTTAGCCATTTTCATTGCGGTTACGTGCATTTCGTAACCAGCAGCACAAGCCTTTTCTATTTCAGCAATTTCAACATCCTCTTTAACTGAACGTAGATTAACTACAGCTTTAATAAGTTCAACTGATACATAGTTGTTAATCATTGATGGATGAATACCAAGAAGCTGTTCAAGTAATATCATACTTTCAGCTCGGTATGGAGGTAAGATATGAATCTTGCGTCCTTGTTTAATTGCTCTTGCTATGGTGGTTTGAAGCTCCTTAAATGGGTGGGTAGAAAGAATACCTACTTTTTCGCCAAGCTCTTTAAGAGTTGGTTGTGGTCCCATCCAAATAATATCGTCAATATCAAAATCGTTACCGTATAAGCAATCTTTTCCATCTTCAATATCAATAACACCTGCAAGTCCAGGAATATCAAGACCAAAAAAGTATAAAAAGTTGCTGTCTTGACGAAAACGATAGGTGTTTGATTTATAATTCATTGGGGATTCTGTATTACCTGGAATGAGAACTAACCCCGATTTAATCATTTTGCGTAGCTTTAACCTACGATTAACATAAACTTGCTTTTCAAACATGGTGTATATTTTTTAGTTTTCGTAAAAGTAATTCTGAAAATTTTTTTTAGCAAAATAAAAACATTTTATAGTGTTAAAGGTTCGATAACCATAGATTGATTGGAAATTAGATTTAATTTTAACGATAAATAATTGTACATAGGTTGAGTAATATGTTAAGACAATTCATTTTAAGGTATAAGAACTCTTTAATGTGGGCTTTGGTTATTCTAATACTTTGTGGAATGCCACCTAGCGGAATTCCCAAAATAAGAATACCTGGACTTGACAAGATTGTACATTTTGGATTATTTGCTGTTTTTTCGGTGCTAATAATTACAGAGCAAAATACACAGCGAAATCAACTTACAGTTAAAGGAAAGTATTTGTTAAGAGGATTTACCATTGCAGTGCTATATGGAGGGTTGATAGAACTTATGCAGTTATGGATTTTTATTGGAAGAGGAGCCGAATGGTACGATTTTATTGCCGATGCTATAGGCGCTGGAATTTCCACGCTAATGTATCCACTAATCAATAGAGTTTTAAAAGGATATCTGTAAAAAAGAAAAGGCGCCTTTTGGCGCCTTTTGAGTATTGGATTTTTACACTACTTAAGGGTAAGTTCTGTGTAACCAATCAAGTAACCATCCATGTAAAGAGTTATTTTATAAGTACCTTTAAGCAGTTCGCCATTATTATCGAAATAGATACACATATCAACATCTTGATTTTGATAGTCAACTTCACGTTTAGCGGAGAAAACAATTTGCTCTCCTTCAAATTCAAAAAGGTCTGTTTCCGATTTGGCAAGAACAAAATCATCGGGACCAACTATACGCATGTAAACAAATCTAGGTCCTGCTTTGGCTATTGCATTTTCATTTAAGGTAAAGCAAGCCCTAAACTTTCTTGTACGGCTTATTCTAGATGTTTCTTTACCTCTTCGATTAAGTGCGGTGGCAACAACATTACGAGCTTTTACAATTGAACCCTTTGCAACCTGACTATTTAGTTCTTCGGTGCGTTGTTCAAGCTCTTTAACTGTTTTTTTAGCAGTTGCTGCTTCTTCTTTTACTTTAATATTTTCGGCAATAAGCTGCTGGTTAAGGGTATTAAGCGAGTCAATTTCCCTAACCATATTTTTCATGATAGCCCTTAGTGTACCAAGTTCACGCTGATATTCCTTAATTTTTGCATAGCTAACACGCTTAAGATTTTGAAGTTCACTGTAAAGTTTTTGAGCTCGCTCCTTTTCCATTAAAAGTTTCTGATTCAATGAATCATTATCAGTTTCCAAGTCCTTATAATCATTCATAAGGTTAAGTAGATTGTTACTTAACGAATCCTTTTCGGCTAGGAGCATTTCTTCATTTTCTTTGGCTTCCTGTTTTTGTTGGTAGTAAACATAGGATAATCCAGCAATTACTACCAGAAGGATGATTATTAAAACAGAAAGAAACGATACTGCTTTAGATGATTTATTACTTTCCATATTTTGTTGTTTTAAAATTCGAAGTTAGTTAAATAGAATGAATATTTTGTGTAAGATTTTGGAAAACATCTTCTAAATTTAATCTTTTTTGCTGCATGGTAAGAATAACCAACCCATTGTCAACAGCAAATTTGAATATTCTTGGACGAATATCGGCTTTCGAGTCCGATGTTAGTATGAAAGAACTTTTATCGGTTTGTGTAGCAGAAACAACGCCATCAATATCTTTTATATTTTTCAAATCAACCGCTTTGTCGAACTCAACCAAAATATTCTGGGCCGATGAAGATGTAAGAGTTTTGATTTCAGATGTTGGCCCATCAGCAACAATGTTACCTTTATTTATGATGATAATTCTTCCACAGATTGCTTCAACTTCTTGCATAATATGAGTTGAAAGAATCACTGTTTTGTTTTCACCAACATTAGAAATTAGATTTCGGATTTCCACTATTTGGTTAGGGTCTAAGCCGCCAGTTGGTTCATCAAGGATTAATACAGAAGGATTGTGGATAAGAGCTTGGGCAAGACCAACACGTTGCCTATACCCTTTTGATAAGCTTCCAATTTTTTTGTTTTGCTCATGTCCAATCCCTGTAATATCAATTACTTCTAATACGCGCTTTTTAGCATTTTCCAGTTTATAAATGCTGGCAACCCAAAGCAGGTATTCTTTAACATACATATCGGTATAAAGGGGGTTGTGCTCGGGAAGATATCCAATATCGCGTCGGTAGTCGTAGTTAGGTGAAAGAATATTTACATCATTAACAAAAGCAGAACCAGAATCAGGTGTAAGATACCCCGTAATAATTTTCATTAAAGTTGATTTACCAGCGCCATTGGGGCCAAGTAGTCCCACTACCCCACCCTTCGGTATTGTAAAACTTACGTTGTTGAGCGCTACTTGATGACCAAAGCGTTTTGTTATGCCGTTAATTTCAATTGACATTCCCTTATATTCCTTTAATTTATGCAAACATAGTAAATTTGAATAAATGAATAGTTGTTAATAAGTTGTAAAATGTAGAACTTAGCATGGTATTTGATTTAACGAAATTGTTAAGAAAAAAGTATATACTATGAATAAGATGAAAATAATGATTCTTGCTTTGCTTACTGGAACAGCAGCAAAAGCACAAACCCCATCCGATGCGGTTAATGAGTTTGCCTTTGATTTATATAGGAACCTCAAAACAACAGAAAGTCAAAACTTAGTTTTTTCCCCTTTTAGTATATCACCAGCATTTGGAATGGTAAGTTTAGGTGCCAATGGTGAAACGCTTAATCAGTTTAATTCAACGTTTCATTTTAAAACTGGTAAGGAATTTCATAAAGGTTTGGGAAATCTTCAAAGGGAAGTATTGAAGTCGGCTAACGATTCTGTAACCATTAACATTACTAATAGGGTCTGGATTGAAAATAGCTATAGAGTTCGACGTAAGTTTCGTTGTAATCTTAAGCGAACTTATGGCGCTAAATTTGCCAAAGCAGATTTCGTAACAAATCCTGAAAATTCAAGATTGCAGATTAATAAAGCAATAGAAGAAGATACTCACGAATATATTAAAAATCTTTTACCTGATGGTAGTATCAGTAACCTCACACGTTTAGTGCTGACCAATGCCATTTATTTTAAGGGTAAATGGGATGAGCCATTTGATCCAAAAAAAACTAAGGAAAGAGATTTTTTTCTTGAAAAGGATGATAAAGTTAAGCATTCATTTATGAATGCCGATAAAACATTTGGATATTATAAAGGGAAAAACTTTGCTGCATTAGAAATGGATTATAAAGGTGGTGAGCTATCTATGATTATTATTTTGCCCGATGAGTCGCTATCGTTGGAAAAGTTTGAAAACGATTTTAATTTAAAAACTTACAATGAGATAGTTGAGAATATTAAACCGCAAAAAACATTGGTTTTTATTCCAAAGTTTAGCATTGAGAGCGGTTTTACCATGAAAAAGACATTGTATTCAATGGGTATGAGCATACCATTTAGCGATGATGCAGATTTTTCTGGTATTTCGGGTAAAAAAGATTTAAAAATCTCAAATGCTTTTCATAAAGCATTTATTGAGGTATCGGAAGAAGGAACAACTGCAGCAGCAGCAACTGCTGTTGTGGTTGCTATGAAATCGATGCCTAACTTTAACGTATTTGATGCTAACAGACCATTCATTTATATACTCCGGCATAAACCAACAAATACCATAATGTTTATGGGTAAATTGGTTTCGCCCAAGTAACTTATCATAAATAAATTAAGCAAAAGGCTGCTCTATTAATTAGGCAGCCTTTTTTGTATCACCATTAATGCTTATAATACCTACTATTTATTTGTTTGTTGGTTACAGTTCAAGTTCAAAAATTTTATCGCTAATTGCCTTAATCTGATTATTAATCTGTTGTGAAAGATTATTGTATTCGTCGTTAGTAATCTCTTTTGAATCAATCAGTTTAATAGCAACCTCTAACTCATCAAGTTGTTTTATTAGCTTATCTATTTCAAGTTTTTTGCTAATGTTTAAACTATCATCTTTTAAAGCTCTGTTTACTTTAAAGCTGAATATAGAATGAAAAATAGCTGCTTGTCGGGCTACAGAATCGGAGCGTTCGAATAGTTTTTCGAAATTATTTGAATCCATAACCACAGGTTGTTTTATCTGTTTAGAACAAAGTTCAGGACGGAGCTTACAAACTAATTGGTGCTTGGACTCAACCTGTCGATTAATGTTTATGAGCTTATCGTTGAGTTGTTTAACAATGGGTAGTTCCTTCCCTGTTAAGTCAACTTTTATGAAATCGTTAAGGTTTTTAACGTCGCGTTCTATTTCGGCAATTTTCCCATAAAGGTATTTCGCACTTTCAAGATTCTGATTATTGGGATATAAGGTATTGAAATTATCCTTCATAAGTTGAATGGTTTCTAACTTTTGGAATATCCATGGTTGTAGCACCTGAACAAGACTATCAAACTTTTGAAGTTCGAGGTTGAGGTAATATTTATCGAGCTTAGCATTGAAATCGGTAATAGCGTTTAGCGCTTGCTCGCGGCATAGACCACACGATGTTGAACGGGTAAGCCTTAAAAGGCTATCAATAACCGATTTGTTTTTCTCGTTGGCTTCTGTATTTCTTAGCTTTTCAATTTCTGGTTCAAACTGAATTTTGAAGAGTTTCTCCTCCAGAATTTGTATATGGTTCTGAATAATTTTCCCTTCAAGGTTTTGCTGCATCAATTCTGGTTTAAAAACATTTGAAAATCTAAGTATAGAAATAGTTTTCTCGAGCGCTGAATCATCAATATTTGGATTCGCTTCAAGCGAAACAGTTGTATTAACTAAATCTTTAGTTGATTTTAGATTAGGGTCATCGTCTAAATAGAGCGAAGCAAAACCAAGTATCGATTCGTATTCACGTTTGAAAATGGTAGTGAATGTATTATTACCTTGGTATTTGAACTTTATTTCATCGTAAGCTTTAAGTAGTTGACGATAGTATTGCATCACTCGGAAAAGGCTTACCGAAATGGCATCGTTATTTCCAGTTCTATAGTTTAGCTTGTAAACGTCGAGATGATTCTTTAGCTGGGCAAAGATGTTAAGAAAACCTAGCAAGTCTTTTTCTTGCCTATAGGTTTCGGCATTTATTAGTCCTTGGCGAAAATCGGTTTCAACCTTAATTTTTCGTTTTTCTATATTAGCAAATGTTACCTCATCACCCGATATTTGGACTGTACGGTAAAGCGATTTGTAATTAGCAACAACAATTACCGGGTAGTCTTTAATGCTAATAAGTTTCCTAAGCTGATTACGGTTTACAAATCCCAAGTTAACCGTGTCTAAAAAGTTGCGAAGTTCTGAGTTGCTAAAATCAACGGGAGGTGTATTAGCTGTTGTAAGAAGGTAAAGCTTAATGGAATGCAATCGGGTGTCGAAGTTTTTTTGCTCAAATAACCGTATAGTGGATGAAAAATGGTACTCTTTTTTCTTAGTATTCGATTCAATAAAATTACCAAACTCACCAATAATACTCATAACAGCATCAGTTGGAGTAGTAATTTTGGATAGGTTTTTAAGCTGCGAAGCAACTAGTGAAAGTACTTGGTCGCGGTCGTTTTTAGTAATAGCTTTTACGCGAATTTCGGCATCAATAAAATCGCGAGCAGAGTAAAGGGGAAGATTATCGATAATTCGAACATGGTCAATATTATCGCTAACAAAGGTTTGATACTTATTTTCCTTATCGCGAGAAATCTGAAAATTATACAGAGGATATGTAATATCATTATCGCCAAAGAACTTAACGTTTTTAAGGCTTGCAGTTATAAAGAGATACTCAAGCTGTTCTGTTTCAAGGCTTCTTTTTTTACGCCATCTTCGGCGTGGTTCTGTTCTGGCAAAGTCCAGCTCATTAATCAGTGTACTAAACTTATCGCCATTGAACAGAAAAATGTCGGTAGAAAGGTATTGCCACTCACCTGTAAAGGAAAAGTTGGCCGTATCGCTAAATAATAAGCGTGGTTCAATATCTCGTTGGCCCAATGAGGTTAAAACAAGTAACCATTGGAAACAAAGCAGTAAAAAAATTTTGTGTTTCATCTGTTGTTTTGTTTAGCTTACCTTACGAGGAGGAACTACATCTTTAGTTGGGTCGAACATATAGCGGAAAGTGATATGGGTTTTCCGCACTCTACCACCAATTTGTTCGGCAACTCTACGCATAGTAGGGTTAAAATCGCCAATCCAATTTAGCTCCAGCTCCTTATATCTAAACCCTGGTGCTAAAGCACGCTTTGCAAACTCATTAACCAGTGCGCCTTCAACACCCTTTCCTTGATGCCTAGGAACTATTCCAAAAATCAGACCAATGGCTTTTGTGCAAACCTTTTTAACCTTTAAAAGGTAGAGAAAGTATAGCTTTGATAGCAAATCAAATTTACCGTTTAGGTGACGAACCACCTGGTTAAGGTCGGGGACCATAATAAAAAAACCAATTGGTTCACCATCGTAGTAAGCAAAATACATAAGCTGAGGGTCGATAATGGGTTTCATTGTTTTCATAAGCGCCATAGCGTGTGCCTCAGTAATTTTTTTAACTCCAGTATATCGTCCCCATGCGTTGTTGTATATGGTACGAAAATCTTTTGCAAATTTTTTCAGGTTCTTTTTTGAGATTGTGGTAATTGTGTAGGATGGATTACGCGCAATCCTTTCTGCTTTTTCCCAAACAATTGGGTCGACATCTTCGGAGTTAACATAACGATGATAGGTGTACTGATGGAAATATACTTTGAATCCGTAATTCTCAAAAAGTTTTCGATAGTATGGTAGATGGTAATCCATGCAGTAGTTAGGAGGATAATCGCCCTCAACCAGAAGCCCCCACCAACGGTCGCGGTCGCCAAAGTTAATAGGACCATCCATAGCTTCCATCCCTTTGCCCTTTAGCCATTGTTTAGCGGTTTTAAACATCAGGTTTGCTGCATCCTGGTTATCGATACATTCAAAAAAACCTACCCCACCCGTTGGTTGTTCGGAGTTTTTGGCTATATCCCTATCATAGAATGCTGCAATCCGACCTACAGGTCGCTCGTTTTCGTCGTATAGCACCCATCGAATAGCCTCGCCATGCCTAAAATGCTTGTTCACCTTAGGGTTGAAAACATTTTCAATATCAACATCTAACGGACGAATCCAGTTTGGATAATCTTTATAAAGTGTTAGTGGTAATTCCAAAAAGTCACGTCGGGTTTGCTTACTGTTTACTTCTTTAAGATGAAAATTTGCCATAACGGTTAGCTATTTTGTTTTTTGTTAATCAAAGCGTTAGCAATTAATAAATCAAAGGGAGTTGTAATTTTAATGTTTTCACGGTTACCTTCCACTGTAGTAACTTGGTAACCATAGTACTCAAATACCGATGCATCATCGGTAAAAAAATTTTGTTCTGGTTTGCTGTAACACTCTTTGATTAGTTTTGATTTAAACACTTGAGGTGTTTGTACCAGAAATACATTATTTCTATCAAACGGTTTTGATGAACCGTTATCAATAATTCGAACGGATTCTACGGGTTTAATCACTGGAATTGCACTTTCATGTATTTCTGCCGTTTGAAAGCATCTGGTTATAACGTCAACCGAAATAAACGGACGAACACCATCGTGAATTGCAACTAGTGAGTTGTTGGAAGGAATTTTTGACAAACCATTTTTTACTGACTGAAATCTTGTATTTCCGCCTGCTACAATATCTATATTGTGAAAAAAGAAATGCTCTTCGCATAGTTTTTCCCAAATCTTAATCTGATTTTGTGGTAAAACCAAAACAATATTAGGTTGAGGGGAAATAAAAAGAAATTTCTCAATGGTGTGCATAAGGATTGGCTTACCATTGATTTTTAAAAACTGTTTGGGAGTATCGGTTCCCATTCGGGTACCAGAGCCACCAGCTACAATTACTACGTGATTGCTAGGTATCATTATACATTGAGAAAAACAACCCGAAAGATATTAATTTTCTACGAAAGAAATCGATTGCAGGTAAAATATCTAAATATTTAGATTATTTATTGATTTTGAAACATTTATTGATAATATTTGTATAATTGCGCGGAAAATAAAGTATCATGGTTGAGTACAATTACATTAAGGAGTTTATAGAGCAACCAATTAAAAAGAATTGGGAGCAAAATGCCCTTTCCGATTTTAAGGGAGCTACATTTACCTATGGCGATGTGGCAAAGAAGATACATCTTCTACATAAGCTATTTGAGATTTGGGGGATAAAACAGGGCGACAAAATAGCACTCCTTGGAAGGAATAATTCAAACTGGGGTATTATTTACCTAGCTGTTGTATCGTATGGTGCAGTTATTGTGCCAATCTTGCCCGATTTTTCACCAACCGAGGTGCATAACATTGTAAATCATTCCGACTCGGTTCTACTATTTGCAGGCGATATGGTTTGGAGCAGCCTAAACCAAGCCGAAATGCCTAACCTAAAGGTGATAATAAGTGTGGTAGATTTTTCGATTTTGGTTTCACACTGCGAGACTTGTGATGCAAAGTTTAAAGAGGAGTATGATAAGATTTTAGGTGAGGTTGAATCGTTAACACCCGAAAAAGTTAGCTATCCAGAAATTCCGAATTCCGAACTGGCAGAAATAAGTTACACATCAGGTACAACGGGTTTCTCAAAAGGTGTAATGCTTACACTTAATAGCCTAGCTGCAAATATTGATTATGCCCGAAACAATATGCATCTTGTTGCAGGAGATAATATTGTTTCGTTTTTGCCCTTAGCACATGCCTTTGGTTGTGCGTTTGAATTTCTTTTCCCGTTTGCTCAGGGTTGCCATATTACGTTTTTAACAAGAATACCTTCACCTCCAATTATTATGGAGGCTTTTGCTAAAGTACGTCCACGCCTTGTTTTAACAGTTCCTTTGGTTATTGAGAAGATTTTCAAAAAGCAAATTCAGCCTAAGATTGAAACACCAGCAATGAAACTCCTTTTAAATATTCCTTTGATTAATAGGTTGATATTTAATAAGATAAACGAGAAGCTTTCAAGCGCATTTGGTGGTAATTTTCATGAAATAGTAATTGGTGGTGCTGCATTAAATCCCGATGTGGAGAAATTTTTAAGAAGGATAAGATTTAAGTACACGGTTGGATACGGTATGACAGAATGTGGACCGCTTATCTCCTATTCCGGATGGCGAACAAACCCAATGGGTTCATGCGGAAAGGTTATAAACTATTTGGAGCTTAAAATTGATTCAAAGGACCCATTCAACGAGGTTGGCGAAATTCTTGTTAGAGGCGAAAACGTTATGTTGGGTTACTATAAAAATCCTGAGGCAACTTCTAAAACAATTATTGATGGTTGGTTACATACAGGCGATTTAGGTATTCTTGACAAGAATGGATTTATCTTTATTAAAGGAAGAAGCAAAAGTATGATACTTGGTCCAAGTGGTCAGAATATCTATCCCGAAGAGATTGAAGCTCGTTTAAATAATATCCCATTTGTTCAGGAGTCGCTTGTAGTTGAGCAGAAAGGAAAGCTTATTGGATTGGTTTATCCCGATTTTGAATCGGTTCAGCAGCATGGGATTAATCCTGAAGAGTTGGAGCCTGTTTTAGAAGAGCACCGAAAGGAGGTGAATAAGCACTTACCGCAATATAGCCAAATATCGAAATTAGTTATCAACAACCAGGAGTTTGAAAAAACCCCTAAAAAGAGCATTAAGCGATTTAAATATCAGTATTCCGAGAACTAGCTTTTTTCTGAAAGGTATAGTACTCGAAGCATAAAAAGCGAAATTATCGGAACAATAAAGGTTTGAAGAAATCGGAAAAAGAAAAAGTTAAGGATATCAGAAAATATTAAAATACCAAGTATAGTAATTAAACTACAATCAAGCAGGGCGAATATCACCCTGTTTCTTTTTTTACTAAAGGTAGCTGGAATAATTTCTGGTAATGAGCTACCAACCATATGGTAGAGGCAAATTGTTAATATTACTGGTGTTAAGATTCCAAATACTAATAGAATAAAGGGTGAAAGGTTAACCCGAAAGGAGTAAATAATACCAAAAACAGAAATTATAGCCAGGTTGAAAGTAAAAATTATTGGGCTTTCAACCAGGTTACGAGTCCAATAGTGAAATAAATGTTCATTTTGCTTGCGTTCCATAGTTAAAGACTAATGATTTGATAAGTAAGAAAAACAATGTAAACCAAAACCAGAAGGATTCCTTCGCGACGGTCGAATTTACGGGCTTTACCTGTAAATGCAAAGAGAAGCATTAGAACACCAGCCAGAATATTTAGAATTAAATCGATGTTAGCATTTTCATATAATGGAATTGGTTTAATTCCAGCAGTAACACCAAGCACTAATAGGATATTAAATATATTTGAACCAATCACGTTGCCAATAGCAATATCTGGTTTATTTCGGTAAGCAGCAATGGCCGAGGTTGCTAACTCGGGCAACGATGTTCCTGCAGCAACAATAGTAAGTCCAATAACAGCTTGGCTAACACCCAATTTCTCAGCGATATTAACAGCGCCCAAAACCACTAATTTTCCACCTCCAACTAAAAATCCCAATCCGCCTATAAACATTAATATTGAAAGCCACAGGTTTCGCTCCTTAATATCAGGCTCTAGCTCGTTGTCGTTTACCTTGCCTGTTAAAAAATTGTAGTACATAAAAACAGCAAAGAGTAAAAGAAGAATTATACCAGACGAACGAGTAATAATATTAGCATGTGAATTATCGAAAAAAACGTTGTTGCAAAGAACAAAAAGGATTGTTGAAGAGAGCAAAAAGAATGGGATTTCAATTTTAATTGTGCTGCTTTTAACTTCAACTGGTTTAACTATAGCTGCTAAACCAAGAATAATGAATGTGTTAAAAAAGTTACTTCCAAGAATGTTACCAAGTGAAATATCGGAGTTACCACCAACTGCCGAAATGATGTTTACAGCAAGTTCGGGAGCAGAGGTGCCAAATGCAACAACTGTGAGCCCTATGGTTAGTGTTGAAATGCCCAATCGTTTTGCGATGCTAGATGCCCCTTCAACCAACCAAGTTGCTCCTAGTACAAGTGCAGCAACTCCTAAAGCAATAAAAAGGATGTTCATAGTATCTTAAAGTGAAACGTATAAAAGAATTTAAAGATATTTCGCACAAAGATACAACAGATTAGGTTAACTTTGCTTTTTGAAAATTCTTAAAAATATTAAAGTTTTGAAAAGGATATTTGTAGCAATTGGAAGTGTGGTATTTTTACTATTGCTATTCCCACGGTGCGCAAAGGTGGTTTCACCAACAGGTGGTCCAAAGGATACTTTACCACCCGTGCTAATAAATAGCATTCCCAAGATTAATTCAACAAACTTTAATGGCGATAAAATAGTTTTAGAGTTCGATGAGTATATAAAACCCAAAGAGCTACAGCAAAAACTATTGGTTTCGCCACCTCTTAAAAATAGGCCTATTCCCCAGTTAAAAGGGAAAAAACTTGTTCTTGAGCTATTAGATACCCTAAAGCCAAATGCCACTTACACCTTTTACTTTTCCGATGCAATTAGAGATAACAACGAGGATAATCCTATAAATAATTTTGTTTTTTCATTTTCAACAGGAAATGAAATTGATACCCTTGTGCTTAAAGGAACAATTACCGATGCATTTACCAATAAACCAGTTGAGAATGCTTTGGTAATGCTTTACGATAAGGCATTAGATACCCTTCCATACACCACCCTACCCTTGCATATTGCTAAAACCGATAAGGACGGTAAGTTTACCGCTGTGAATTTAAAACCAACTTCGTATAAAGTGGTTGCCATTACCGATAAGAATAGCGATTACTTGTATAACCAAGGAAAAGAGTTTATTGCTTTCTACGACTCGTTGTTAGCAGCATCTACTCAAAACGATTCTGCCCCAGCTGCAATTAAGATGCGAATGTTTACCGAGGAGCTACCAAACCAAATTTTAAGCGGATACGACAGGCCCGAAAGGTACATGTTAACATTACATTTCTCCAGAGTACCCATAAATGGTTTCAAGCTCCACCCTATTGATTCTACCAGTTTAACAGATTGGTATATTGTTGAACCCGATAATAATGGCGATACCCTGACCCTTTGGATATCTAATTCAGAATTAGCCAAACGCGATACCTTAATGACAATTCTTAATTACTACAAAACCGATTCTTTATATCGTCTTTTACCACAAAGGGATACATTGCGATTCCTTTACTATGAAACCGAAAAGCAAAAAAGTACCGATGATACGCTTAAGAAAGGTTTTTCATTAACCACATCAATACCTGGCGATAAGGCTGTTATTCCAAACATACCCGTTGAGTTTACACTTCCAAAACCTGCCCTAAGTGTTGACTCATCGAAAATATTAATATTTAACCAAACCGATAGTATTGTTGAACCCGATGTTAAGTTAGAAGCCGATAGTATTAATCCAAGAATTTACAGGTTCTATAAAAAATGGGAGGTGGGTAAAACCTACCATATGCTTGTATTGCCGATGGCGTTTACCGACATAGTTACCCAAACAAACGACACACTTGAAGTTAAGGTAAATGGTGCCGACCCTGAGAAGTTTGGTACATTAACACTTAATCTTACTGGTGTTAAAAACAAGGCGGTTGTTGAACTTTTAAACGAAAAAGCAACCAAGGTAATTGCTGCCAAAATTGCAAAAGGTAACTCTTTTGTTAAGTTTGATTTTATCGAACCAGGAAAATATCAAATACGAATTATTGACGATGCAAACGGTAATGGAAAGTGGGATACTGGAAACTACATGAAACATATTCAGCCCGAAAGGGTATTTTACTATACCGATGAAAAGACAAAAGGTGTAATTAGTATTCGTGCAAACTGGGATAGCGAATTACAATATGAACTAAAACCGTAAGCATATGTCAGTATTAATGAATTTTGCCATGTTTCCAACCGATAAGGGCGCCAGTGTTAGCCCATACGTGGCCAAGATTATAAAAATGATAAGCGGTTTGGGTTATGAGTACAGGCTAACAGCCATGGGAACAATTGTTGAAACCCCTACTCTACAGCAAGCTCTTGAGGTGATTGATAAATCGTATAAGCTACTTGAACCCGATTGCGAAAGGGTTTATGTTACTGTTAATCTCGATATTCGCAAAAGCGATATGGGCAGAATTGAAG
The DNA here is from genome assembly GCF_013265555.1 of Tenuifilum thalassicum. Taxonomy (GTDB): domain Bacteria; phylum Bacteroidota; class Bacteroidia; order Bacteroidales; family Tenuifilaceae; genus Tenuifilum; species Tenuifilum thalassicum. Next base: position 24,306 of record NZ_CP041345.1, read on the forward strand.
GTAAAATCAAATCGGTTAAACAAAAATTGGACAATCATTAGATAGAACAAAATGAATAGAAAAATATTAACAATTTTATTCTCAACACTTATTTCTACTTGTTTTGCCCAAACATACTTTGGTGTAAAAGGTGGTTATACCATGAGCGACATCTCTTTTAATCCCGTTCAAAACACACGCATGCTTTTTGCCGATGGGTTTGATTATGGCCTGGTTTTTAAGTATTACAATCTTAAATATTTCGGTTTTCAGGCAGAGCTTTACAGGGTAAATCGTGGCTATCGACAACCCATTGATATTGCCGAGCTTGGCGACACTTTATATAAACGTGTAAATAGTTACATTGAGCTACCTATTTTTATGCAGGTATGTTTTCAGCTAAAAAGGACATCGATACTTGTAAATGCTGGGCCATATATTGCGTACATGATAAAAGCTTCGGAAGGTAATAACTCATCGGGGCAATATGTGATGAAAAATATCGATATTAACATCTTGCGTGATAATAGAATCGATTTTGGATTAATTGGTGGAGTAGGGGTTAGCTACGATTTTAATTGGGGAACTCTTTATGCTGATGGACGAATTGGTTTTGGCTTCGGCGATATGCAAAATCACACCTATGGGGGTATGCCCAAACAATCAAAAGCAAGGTTCCAGAGCATTAACATAGGATATCTTTTTAGGTTTGGAAATTCTATACAATAGTTGTAAAAATTCGAACCATTGGGTTTTTATTCTGTTCATAATACCTGTTTAATGATACCTAAATTTGTGTTCTAGTAGATGAAAAAGTGGAACGAATTTGATTACGATATACAACGGGTAATCTCAAACCAGAGTATTGCACCAGGTTCTTATATACTGAAGTTTAAAAAGATAACCCCATTTTTAGCTGGCCAGGTGGTTGCATTAGGGATTTCACGCGATATTGAACCACGCTACTATAGCATAGCATCGGGCGAGAACGATGAGCTTATTTCAATCCTTTACAGCGAGAGGGTAGAGGGCCAACTAACACCAATGCTTTCAATGCTTAAACCAGGCGATAATTTGATGGTATCAAAGCCATTTGGTACGTATACTCAGGTAAAGCCATCACCAATTTTCATTGCTGCTGGAACAGGCATTGCTCCATTTATTTCTATGTTGATGTCGAACAAGGCAAAAGGTGCCACGTTAATCCATGGTGCACGATATACCGATTATTTCTACTATTCCGATTACTTAGAAAACACGCTGGGTAATAGGTATATAAGGTGCTGTTCACGATGTGAACAAGGAAGCCTGTTTGTGGGTAGGGTAACCGACTTTGTAAAGCAATGGAACGACCTTGACCCTGAAAGGCCTTACTACCTTTGCGGAAGTGCCGAAATGGTTGTTGAAACACGCGATATTCTTATATCACGTGGTGTTCCTGTTAGTAATATTAATTCTGAAATATATTTTTAACCGAAATGGTTCCACTTTACGGTAAAACACTTGAAGAGCTTAAATCGATAGTTTTAGAAGAGGGTTTACCTGCTTTTAGCGCTAAGCAAATTACAGAATGGCTTTACAAGCACAATGCCGAGAGCATTGATGCAATGACCAACCTTTCAAAAAAGGCACGTGAGCAGCTTTCTGCCAAATACACAGTTGGACTAGTCAAACCTGAAAAGGTAACGGAATCGGCCGATGGAACCAAGAAGTATCTTTTTCCTGTTCTCGCTAATAGGTACGTGGAGGCTGCATATATCCCCGATAAGGACAGGGCAACTCTTTGCGTTTCGTCGCAATCGGGTTGTAAAATGGGATGCCTGTTTTGTATGACTGCCAAGCAGGGCTTCCAGGGTAACCTAACTGCAGGTGAAATACTTAACCAGCTGCGTAGCATTCCCGAGTTCGAAAAAGTTACCAATATCGTGTACATGGGAATGGGAGAACCATTCGATAACCTTGACAATGTGCTTAAAAGCATTCAGATAATGACCTCGGATTGGGGAATGGGGTGGAGTAGCAAACGGATTACCGTTTCCACTATCGGTCTCATTCCAGCCATGAAGCAGTTCATTGAGTCTACCAGCTGCCATTTGGCCATTAGCCTACACACACCTTTCGACGACGAGCGAAAAACGCTTATGCCAATCCAAAACGTTCATCCCATAGTCGATGTTATTGCTGAGCTAAAAAAGTATAGGTTTACTGACCACAGGCGGGTTTCATTTGAATATATCATGTTCGATGGGCTAAACGACACCCCGCGCCACGTTAAGGCGCTTGTGAAGCTTCTAAATGGATTAACCTGTCGGATTAACCTAATTCGTTTCCATCCAATACCCGGTTCACCACTTCGTACCTCGCCCGACGAACGCATTATTCAATTCCGCGATTCATTAACATCAAAGGGAATATTTACCACCATTAGGGCATCACGCGGGCAAGACATTCAAGCCGCCTGCGGGCTACTATCCACAAAGGCTTTGCAGGAAAAGGGTAGGCAGCAGTAGGCTGGTGAGTTTTATACCCTAACCCTATTCTTAATTTTGAGAAGGGAGATGATTTTAAAACTCATGGCATGCTGAGTGGTGTTGTATCCCTTTTGATTTTAGTTTGAAAATCTATGTATTAATTTTCTTGATAGCAACTAGCCTCTGTCTTCTCTGAATCTTCTGGTTATAAAAAATGAATTTGATGAAGTAAGCTATTTCATTGAACCAGAATATAAATTTCGTTTTCCTTTTCCAAGAATAGTTGAAGGCGCTACAAAACCTTTCAAATGTCATTTACGAAAACTAGGATATTTATTATTTTTGATTAAGCAACTATATCTAACAATAAACTAGTCTTTAAAAAAGTAAAAGGAAGACTATCAATTCATAGAACACATATTAAACAATTGGTTATTATGGGATATGAATATAAGGCTAAGTGTAAGAAATGTGGAAAAAAATTTATTGTAAGAGAGGGAGGTGGCTTTTTCTTCCATCTTCTACATTGTGAAAAGTGTGGAAAGGAGAAAAGTCTAATGTTTAATAAGATAGGTGATGCACATTTCCAATATCTTAAAGGGCTAAATCAACCCTATTCTATTGCTACGAGCAGTAGTGATAAGCTAATACAGGAAACTTATCCTGGTGAGGCAATTAGTATAGAATCGTATGATGATATTGTTGAAAAGGTTGCCGGGTTATGTAAATGTGGGGGGCAATTCAGACTTGATGCGCCTGCCCGTTGTCCAAAATGCAAATCAACGGATTACGAAAATACTTACGAACATGGTTTGTGCTATGACTAGCCAAAATTTATTTACATTAGTGTAATTTCACGAAACTATAGAAAATTGATTTTACTAGTCTAAAAATTATAATAAAAAAGGCTGTCGCTAAGGACAGCCTTTTCGTTTTTCAACCTTACGATTATTTCAGGTTATGATCCTTTACGAATTTCTCAAGAACACCTTTTAGGTCGGGTAGGCCTATTTCGGCTAGGTCGTAGAATACGCGGGTTGTGGGTTTCTTGATGTTGATAATACGGCTTAGGTCGATTGGGGTACCTATTATAACGGTATCGCAATCGGTGTTGTTAATGGTAGCCTCAAGATCTTTGAGCTGCTGCTCACCGTATCCCATGGCAGGTAGCACATTACCAATGTTGGGGTAGATACGATAGGTTTCCTGTAGCTTACCAACCAGGTATGGACGAGCGTCAACCTCTTCGCTTGCGCCAAACTTGCGGGCGGCAATGGTACCAGCACCAATCTTCATTTCGCCGTGGGTTAGGGTAGGACCATCCTCAACTATTAGGCAGCGTTTACCCTCAATGAGTTCTGGCTTATCAACCTTAATGGGCGAAGCGCCGTCAACAACGATAGCTTTAGGATTGGTTTTGCGAATGTTTTCACGAACAATCTGAATGCCCTCAGGCGAAGCAGAATCCATCTTGTTGATAACCACCACATCGGCCAGACGAAGGTTAACCTCGCCAGGATAGTAGCTAACCTCATTACCGGCACGGTGTGGGTCAACCACGGTGATGGTAAGGTCGGGTTTGTAGAAAGCAAAGTCGTTGTTTCCACCATCCCAAAGTATAACATCGCAACCGTTGGGGTCGTTTTCGGCTTCGCGAAGAATGGCCTCGTAATCGACACCTGCGTAAATTACGTTACCACGAACTACGTGTGGTTCGTACTCTTCCATCTCCTCAACGGTACATTTGTGTTTCTTTAGGTCGTCGACAGTGGCAAAACGCTGTACCTTTTGGGCAACCAAATCGCCGTAAGGCATAGGGTGACGAACAGCAACAACCTTAAGTCCAAGACCCATAAGGTACTCAATAACCTTACGTGATGTTTGCGATTTACCACAACCTGTTCGTGTAGCAACAACTGCTATAACGGGCTTGGTACTCTTTATCATGGTTTCGTTTGGACCAAGAAGCATAAAGTTTGCACCTGCTGCGTTAACAATTGAACTTAGGCGCATTACGTGTTGGTATTTTACATCGCTATACGAGAAAACACAATCGTGAACATTCTTTTCTTTAATAATCTGAGCAAGATTTTCTTCCGATTCAATGGGAATTCCATTTGGGTAAAGCTTTCCAGCCAGCTCGGCAGGATATTTACGACCATCGATATCGGGGATTTGTGCAGCGGTAAAGGCAACAACATTATACTCCTCTTTATCGCGGAAGAATGTGTTGAAGTTATGAAAATCTCTTCCGGCTGCACCGATAATAACTACATTACGTCTCATAAGACCTCCTTTTTAAATTTAGGTTAGATTTTAGGTTTACATCTCTCAAATTTAATTTTTTAAATTTCAAAATTTTCATATAAAAAAAATAGTTTTTTACAAGGTGGTTTAAAACCAACATAAAATACAGTGGGACAGTTTATTGAGTAAAAATATGTTAAAGAACATGTTTTGTGAATAAGTAATGAAAAAAGCCCCGCATTTTTAAGACGGGGCTGAAAAAATGGGTTAAGAATTTGATTAATAGATTTCTATGTCATAAGGAATGCGTGCTTGAACGCCTTGGTTTGTTAGCATGTTTTTAATCCTGTTATATGCTTTAAACGATGTTCCAAGTTCATCTTTTAAAATCCACAACTTGGCTTCGGCCGACATGTTTTCCAGAAGTTGTTCAACAAACTTTTTCTGTTTGGGCATTTCAACCAAACGGTAGTTTTCTAGACCTGCTTTTTCGGCGGCGAGTTTAATGGCATCGGTTAGGCCACCAAACTCATCGATAAGCTTAATATCCTTGGCATTAACACCGCTCCAAACTCTACCTTGGCCAATAGCATCAACCTGTTCAACGGGAATGCCGCGACCAGAAGATACATGGCCAATAAAGGTTTGATAGGTTTCCTCAATAAACATTTGCCCTACAGCTCTCTCTTCGGCGGTCATTGGGCGGAACATGGTAAAGAAATCGGCATGCTCATTGGTTTTAACCACATCAACATTGATGCCTAACTTTTTATCGAGCGCTTTTTGGAGGTTAAAGAAAAGGCCAAAAACACCTATAGAACCAGTAATGGTGGTTGGATTTGCCACAATGGCGGTTGCAGGAGCGGCAATGTAGTAGCCACCCGATGCGGCAACATCGCCCATTGATACGATAACTGGTTTTGTTTTGGCAGCCAAATCAACCTCGCGCCAAATTACCTCTGAAGCCAGTGCGCTACCACCAGGAGAGTTGATACGGAAAACTATTGCCTTGATGGCGCTATCGCGACGCGCTTTTCGAATGGTGCGCGATAAACTCTCGGAACCAATATTGTCAGGTCCACCATTACCCATTTCTATTTCGCCTGTAGCATAGATAACTGCAATCTTATCGCGAGTAAACTTACGTTTATTAACCTCAGGAGCTTTAAAGTACTTATTTAACGCAATGCTGTTGATATCATCTTTTTCTTCAACACCTAGCTTATTTTTAAGGAAGCTAAGAAGTTCATCCTTATATATCAGGCTATCTACTAAATGGTATTTCTTAGCCGACTTACCATTGAATATTTCCAAGTCATCGGCCAAGCGGTTAAGCTCCTTTACCGAAATACCACGTGTTTCTGATATAGCGCTAACCCATTGGTTCCAAATGGAAGAGAGATAGGTGAGAGTTTGCTCCCTGTTTTCGGGGCTCATCTTGTTTAACATAAAGGGTTCAACTGCACTTTTAAATTTCCCATGACGTAGAATTTGTGGCTCAACACCAAGTTTTTCAAGTGTTTTCTTGAAGAACATAATCTCGGAACGAAGTCCAAGCCACTCAACCATTCCCTCTGGGTTTAGGAAAATGCTATCGGCAACCGATGCCAGGTAGAACGATTTCTGGCTGTAGGTATCGCTATATGCATAGATGAATTTTCCAGAAGATTTAAAATCAAGAAGGGCATTTCGAATCTCTTCGGTAGTAGCTGCACCTGCGTTAATAGCATCAATCTCAAGTAGGATTCCTTTAATCTTAGGGTCGTTCTTTGCATTATTAAGCGCCTTGAGAATTTGGTTTAACCCCATAGGGCTGTTGGGCTCAAGGGTGGAAAAGTCGAAATTTTGAAAAGGATTGTCGGCTGCCCGGTCAACAACCTGCTGTTTTAAATCGACATACAAAATGGAATTCTCTTTAACCTTAACTTCCTTACTGTCGGTAGCGGCAACAATAGCACTCATGATTCCAATAAAAAGGAAAAACATCACAAGTGATGATAGAATAATACCGACAATGGTTGCCAGTACGTATTTAAAAAACTGTTTCATAGTATAAAGTTTTATAGGTTTTTAGTAAGACAAATTAATGTTGATAAAGTTACAAAAAATTATTGGATTAAAATAGTGTGTAATGCACTGAATGTTAATAACATGTATTTAGTGGTTAAAAAAAATCAAATTATTTTTGATAATAAACTAAAAAAAGCAATAAGTTTGTTAGCCTAAGTAAGATATAAATTATGGCAAAGGTATACCTATCATTAGGGAGTAATTTAGGCGATAGAGAAAACTACTTGGCATGTGCGCGTGATTTTATCAAATCAAGAATAGGGAGTATAGTAAAGGAATCGTCGGTTTATGAATCTGAACCTTGGGGCTTTGAAGCCGAGAGTAACTTCTTGAACCAGGTGCTTAAGGTAGAAACTTCGCTTAGCCCAGCTGCAATTATGTTGGAAATTTCATACATAGAATCGAAGCTTGGACGCGAACGAACAGGAAAGGGTTATTCCTCACGCACAATTGACATTGATGTTCTTTTTTACGACCACCTTATTCTTTATACTCCAGAACTTATCGTGCCGCATAAGCAGCTTCACAAGCGTAATTTTATTATAGAACCGTTGAAAGAGATAGCCCCCGATTTTATTCATCCGCTATTCTCAATAACGGTAACTGAGATAGCTGTTACCTGCCACGATGAATCAAAGGTTTGGAGGTATGAACCTGTTAACGCTTAATAAAGTAAAACCCCTAAACATAGGGGTTTTATTATAATTAGGTTTTAAAATAAAAAATATATTCTTTCAACTCATTATTTTAATTCTTGTTACAATCCTGATTTACCATTATAAGTTTATCCACATCAAAGCCTTTTTGCTTGGCAATCAATTTAAGCTTATCAAAAGTTTGGGTATCGAGCGTTTTTGTTTTTGAAAGAATCCACATGTACTTTCTCTTTGGTTCTCCAACCAATGCATATTGGTAGTTTTCGTCAAGGGAAATTACCCAGTAGTTGCCAGCAAAAGGCCAAAAGAACCTAACCTTTAGCTTAGCAGGTTCATCGGTATTGGGAACCCAGGCCACCCCTTTAATGTAGCTCTCTTTTCCTTCGGCTTTTACACCTCGATTCTCAACCGTTACCCTACCATCCTCTCTAATGGTGTAGGTTGCCGAAATGCAACTTAACCCTTTTTCGAATCGATTGGGAAGACGAGCAATTTCATACCAAGTTCCTTGGTAACGTTCCAGATTTAATTCAGGAACTGTTGGTAAATCCTGCGATTTGCAAGATGTACCAAATAGCAGAGCAAATATTGCCATAGTTCTGAGTTTCATTTTTGTAATATCGATTAGGATGGGTTATGCAATTTACAAAATAGAAAACTCAAAACCTATTAATGGTTTTAAAAAGTAAAAGAAGCTTTCTAATAATGTTTTGCAAGGTTAATCTTTTTTCCCGTAGGCAAGGTCACCAGCATCACCAAGGCCAGGGACGATATACGATTTTACGGTTAGCTCATCGTCAATGGCTCCTGTCCAAAGGGTTGCTTCGCTTGGCGAAAGATTACGCTTCATATAGTTCACGCCATCTTTTGAGGCAATTACCGAAACGATATGAGTATGCGAGGGTTTTCCATGCTCAAGCAATGCCTTGTATGCCAGAAGCATCGATGCTCCGGTGGCAAGCATGGGGTCGATTAATACAAGGGTTTTGCCATCGAGGTTTGGGGTTGATACGTATTCAAACTGAATACGAAAAGTACCATCCTTATCATACTTTCTGTATGCAGAAATAAAGGCATTTTGTGCCTTATCGAAATAGTTAAGCATCCCTTGGTGCAAGGGTAAACCAGCACGAAGAATAGTTGCCAAAACTATATTCTCTGTAGGAACAGATACATCGGCTGTACCGAGTGGTGTTTGAACCTGAACATTTTCGTAGTTCAAAACCTTACTTATCTCATAGGCAAAAATTTCGCCGCATCGTTCAAGATTGCGGCGGAAACGCATTGAATCGTTTTGTACATTTACATCTCTTAACTCCAATATGAATTGGTTAAGAATTGAGTTTTGCTTACCAAGTTCGTGTATCATTGCGTTTGTTTTATATTAGCAAAGTTACAAAAATAATATCCTACACTAAAAATTAATTGATTGATGTTAGAAGTGGAGATAAAAAAAGCGTTGGGCAAGGATGACGTAATGAGTAGATTAATAGATAAATACGAGGTTAAACCGTTGCCAATTACAAGCGATATCTATATTGATATGCTCGAAAACATAGTTTCTCAGCAGCTATCGGGTAGGGTAGCTAAGGTGATTTACGAGCGTTTCCTGGATGTTTTTCCCGATAGATATCCCTCTCCCGATTTGCTGGTAGGTAAAGATGAAAAGGTTTTACGAGAGGTAGGCTTATCGAACTCAAAAGTTAGGTATGTAAAGTCAATGGCCCAATTTGCTCTAGTAAACGATTTGAGTACTGATAGGATTAAAAAGATGACCGATGTTGAGGTTATTAATCTCCTAACACAGGTTAAGGGAGTTGGTGTTTGGACAGCCCAAATGTTACTCATATTCTCACTTGGTCGAGAGGATGTTTTCCCTGTTGATGACTTGGCCATAAAAAAGGGGATGGTTGAGCTCTATGATTTGCAATCGAAAGGGAAAATGCTTACAAACGAGCTTCATGAAATAGCCAGCGCCTGGAAGCCATATAGAACTTGGGGTACACGGCTAATTTGGGCGTACATGAACGATAAAAAGAAAAATGCCACTCGTTTATAACTAATTCTAGCTACTTTTGTAAAAAAAGAGAGATGTTTAAGTCGGTTCTAATAGTTGGTTTAGGCGGATTTATTGGAAGTGCATCCAGATTTTTAGTTAGCCGATATTTTCAGCTACAAACCCTTTCCGATTTTCCATGGGGAACTTTTACTGTAAACATTGTAGGAAGCTTAATTATTGGGTTGGTTTACGGATTGTCGGAACGAAGTAACTTTTTATCACCAGAGTTGCGCCTGTTTCTTGCGGTTGGTTTTTGTGGTGGATTTACAACTTTCTCATCGTTTGCAAACGATATGCTATTAATGCTTCAGGGGCGTGAACTTTTCCATTTTATAATTTATTCAGGAGCAAGTTTTATTCTAGGATTAGTATCGGTTTTTATTGGTAGATATTTAGTTCAAATTCTATAATGAGATGAAAAAAGACACATCAAAAGCGATAAGACTAAGAATATACATTAGCTCAACCGATAAGCTAAAGCACTCACTGCTCTTTGAATCAATTGTATATCAAGCTAAACGGTATAACCTTGCAGGAGCTACTGTTTTTAAAGGAATAATGGGATTTGGAGCAAGTTCAATTGTTCACTCCTATAAGTTTTGGGAGATTTCGGATAAGCTCCCAGTCACAGTCGAAATTATAGATGAAGAGAAAAAAATCACCCAATTTTTCAATACCATTAAGCCCTACCTGGAGGAGATGAGATATGGCTGTATGATTACAGCTGAACCCGTAAATGTTTGGCTATACAAGGAAGGCAAAAAGCGTTAGGCTCTCTCGTTGTTGAATATCATCATGTTAAATTAGTTAAACTTAGTTTACCTATTTGTTGATTATGCGACATTTAGTTACCTTTGTGGCCTTAAATTTTGCAGGATAAATAGTGTAAGTTCAATAAAATCAAGCAACTAAATTATTGCCAAATCATGAATATTGTAAGAGAAGATATCGATTCTTTGACTGCCACCATTAAGGTGCAAGTTGAAAAGGATGACTATGCTGCTAATGTGGAGAAAAGTCTAATCGACTACCGTAAAAAGGCTAACATCAATGGTTTTCGCCCAGGTAAGGCGCCCATGTCGTTGATTAAAAAAATGTACTATCGCTATGTTTTAGCGGACGAGGTAACAAAGATTGCATTCGATAAGCTATACGAGTATATCAAAGAAAATAACATTCGCACACTTGGTGAGCCTATCCCTAGTGAAAAGCAGCCTGCTTTCGATTGGGAAAAACAGGAAAATTTTGAGTTTTCTTGGGATATTGGATTAGCCCCAGAGATTGATATTAATGTTAACAAACGCACCAAATTCACTTTATACAAGATTAAGCCAACCGAGGAGCTTCGTAAAAACTATATAGAGACCTACAGAAGCCGCCAAGGCAAGTATGTAGATGTTGAGCAAACCGATGAGAAAGGCCTTGTAAAGGCTACCCTTACCGAGCTAAACGAGGATGAATCGCCACGTGAAGGTGGTGTAACAGTTGAGGGAGCATCTATTTCTGTGGCCCTTGTAGCCGATAAGGATGAGCAAAAGAAACTTATTGGTGTAAAGGTAGGCGATGTTCTTACTATCGATACCCAAAAGGCTTTTCCTAACGAAGCAGATAGGGCAGCACTTTTACATGTTAAAAAGGAGGAGCTGGGCGACATCAATCCACTTTTCCAGCTAACAGTTACCGAAACCCTAACATTTGCACTTGCTGAGCTCAACCAGGAGTTCTTCAATGCAGTTTATGGCGAAGGTATTGTTAACAGCGAGGAGGAATTCTATCAAAAGATAGACGAGGAAATTGAACACAATCTTGCTCAGGAAAGCGAATACCGCTTTGGTATTGACCTAAAGGAGAAATTACTTGAGAAATTAAATATCGAGTTACCAAAAGATTTTCTCATTCGTTGGCTGACAAATATTAATGAGGGTAAGTTCACCCGTGAGCAAATTGAGAGCGAGTATCCAATGTTTGAGAAAGACCTAAAATGGCAGCTTATTAGCAACAAGGTAGCCGAAGAACAGAACTTTACCGTTACCAACGAGGAGCTAGAGCAGTTTGCCATGGTTTATGCTCGCAACCAATTTGCAGCGTACGGTATGAACTTTCTGCCCGATGAGTATATTCAACGTTATGCAGCAGATATTCTTAAGAATCGCGACGAGGTACGGAAGATTCAGGAACGTATAATTGATAAAAAAGTTATTGATTGGTTCAGAGAGAACGTTGGAATAAGCGAGAAAGAAATTACAATGGATGAATTTCAGAAACTAAAGTAAGTTTATTTAAAAATAGTAAGAGCCGGTTTGTTACCGGCTTTTTTAATCTGTTTTAAGTAAAATTTACTTTGGCTCGATTAAAGTTTTAACAATTGTGACTATCTTGCGTTATTAATAAAAAACAGTAAAAACTATGAATGAATTCGAAAAATATGCCATAAAGCACAGGGGGATTAATAGCTTAACGATGCACCAGTATAAATCGTTGGCAAATAGCTACATCTCGCCAACTATCATTGAAGAGCGCCAGCTCAACATTGCCACCATGGACGTGTTCTCACGTCTTATGATGGATAGAATTATTTTTCTTGGAGTTCCCATTAATGACGATGTGGCAAATATCATTCAGGCTCAGCTTTTATTCCTTGAATCAACCGACCCTTCCAAAGATATCCAAATCTACATCAACTCTCCTGGTGGTGGTGTTTATGCTGGTTTAGGTATTTACGATACCATGCAGTACATCAGTTCCGATGTGGCAACCATTTGTACGGGTATGGCTGCATCAATGGCTGCAGTGCTGCTAACAGCTGGAGAGAAGGGCAAACGAACAGCCTTACCCCATTCCCGTGTTATGATTCACCAACCCATGGGAGGCGCCGAGGGTCAAGCTTCGGATATTGAAATTGTAACTCGAGAAATCCTTAAATTACGCGAGGAGCTTTACGAGATAATTGCTAACCATTCTGGAAATCCAATTGATAAAATCCGTAAGGATTCCGACCGCGACTATTGGATGACAGCCAAAGAGGCGCTTGAGTATGGAATGATTGATGAGGTACTACAACGCAATAAGAATAAGTAAAACTTACCATAATTTTTTAAGGGGCTGCTTTTGCAGCCTCTTTTTTTTTATTCAAATTGATAGAAACAACGCTCAAAATAGACAAACTCTAAATCATTATTTGAATTTAGCATAAAGATTGAATTAATCGGATTTACGCTATCATTTAGCCTTAAAAAATTGTAACTTTAACACGCTAATCATATTAAAAATGAAGCGAACCGTAGCTATTATCTTATTTCTTTCCTTTGCTATTATTGGACTATCTTTTTTGTTTTATTGGTGGATTAATAATCAAGAGAATAAACAGTATAAACCCATAGATGCAATATCTCCAGATGCGTCAATTATTTTAAAAATTGACAATTTCGAGACCTTTGTCCATGCTTTAAAGTCAAATAGGACATGGAACGGAATAGATGATAACAAACAGCTAGAAACTTTTGCAAGTATAATTGACTATCTTGATAGTGCTGCTAGATTCGATAATACCATAAGAACAATAATTACAAGTTCAAGCACCATTGCAGCGTTTTACAATCGCTATCCAAAGGAAGATGAATTTTGCTTTTCAATTAGCATTCCTAAAGAGTTGAGTAAAGATGATGTTTTAGAGCTAGTAAGGCTTCAAGGCCTAGGATTGGCTAAAACAGAGGAGGTTACTATTGATGGTAATAGTGGCATCCTTGTAGATACCCAAAACGGTACTAATTCAATTTTTGCTTTTACCGTGTATGGCAATTTATTGCTAGTGAGCAATAGCCAAGAGCAAATTGTAGAGTCAATTGAGAAGCTAAAATCGGCACAATCGGCCAATACCGATGAGCTTTTTAGTTCGGTTTACCAAACAGCTGCCAATGGTGTTGTTGCGAACATCTTTATTAATCCCAATGAGCTTTCAAAAACAATTTCATCAAATCAAAATACAAACTTAGTCAAGGGACTAGCGGCATGGATAGGCCTTGATGTTATTATTGAACAGAATATTGTTCAGGCAAACGGGCTAATTCTTTTGTCGAATAATAAAAATGAGTTCTACAAGATTTTTACGCATCAAAAACCTGTAAACTTCTCTTTAAGGAGCTATCTTTTGGCAAAATCGAAATTTTTTGTTTGGTATGGAATACCCCAAATTAGCACCTACCTTACAGATTATATGGATTATATTGATGAGCTAGGTTTATCGGAACCCTACAATAAAAATCTGTCGGAATTCTTAGGAAAAACAGGCATTTCGCTTGAAGAATTCTTGAATGCCGTGTTTGATGGTGAGGTTTCAACTACTTATTGCGATTTTGAAAGTAAGGGGGCATACTGGTATATGCTGGTTAACACAAAAAGCGGCTCGGGGACTATTCAGCAAATTGAAAGAATTAGTAAAAGTAGCTTAGAAAAGGAGACTTTTAAACCCGATAAGAACTATAGTTTTATAATTGCAAAAAATCCTATTCGGTCGTATTTGCCTATACTTTTTGGAAATAACTTTTTAAATGTTTACGATGAATATTTTACCGTAATTGATAATGTTATTGTTTTTGGTCCCAGTGTAGAGTCTCTTAAACTTTATATTGAGGAACACTTGAGAAGCAATACCTTGGCGAAGAATTCTGAGTTTAGTAGCGTTCTTAATCGTGTTTCTACCACCTCAAATCTACTATACTATTCTAAAGGATTTGACTCTCCTGTTTTTGAAACCCTGAAAATTCATAATGAAGATTTTAAACTGACAAATGAAATCAAATCGAGTTCAAGAAATATTTTATGGCAGGTAGTTGGAGGGAGCCAAAAACTTTTCTCCATGCTAGTTCTGCAGTCGGGAAATGGAACCGTTAAAGAAAACAAGTTAAAGGATGTGAGGTGGGTTTGCAAACTATTGGCAGAACCATTTGGAAAACCTCATCTTCTAAAAAATCATATTAATGGTGAATTTGAGGTACTTGTTCAAGATATAAATAACAACATCTATCTCATAAGCAAAAAGGGACATATTCTTTGGAAACGAACCGTAGATTCAAAAATTATTGGCAATGTTCGCCAGGTAGATATTTATCGCAATGGAAAGTTGCAAATGGCTTTCGCGACATCCAAAAAAATATATGTAATGGACAGGAACGGTAAAGATGTTACTGGTTTTCCCGTTGAGTTGGTTAATGGGATATCGTCGCCTTTATCCGTTTTTGATTATGAAAACAATAGGGAGTATCGCTTGTTTGTTGCTTCACCCGATAAGCATATTTACTGTTTCGATAAGAAAGGGAAAATGGTAGAAGGTTGGTTAAAACCAAAGACAGAAACTGTTGTAACCACTCGCATAGGTTACGTAAAGCGCAATGGCAAGGATTATATTGTAGTATTTGATAAAAATCGACCATATCTTTTAAATCGTCGAGGTCAGGAGAGAGTAAAAATTAAATCGTTATTTACCAAGGCCAATAACTCTGAGTTTTATTTAGATAGAGATTCAAAGGGATACCACATAGTAACAACTGATACACTTGGAGTTATTCATCGCTTGTATCTGGATGGAACGGTTGAACAGATAGGGATAGAACCTTTATCAAGCAGGCATACCTTTCAAATGTCGGACAATCAATACTTTTTCGCTGATGAGAATAAGCTAAGCATTTATACCAAGAAAGCCGAACCTGTGAATATTGCAATTTCTTCTTTAGGCGATTTTGATGAAAATTCTTTACAAGTTTTAGAGCCAGAAGGAATGGTGCTGTTGTCTAAAAACCAAAATATTTATGGTTACAATTTTAGTGGAAACACACAACCAAATTTTCCTGTTCCGGGCACAACACCACTTATAAAAATTGACAATCAAAATAAGAGTTATGTTACTTTATCAAAACATCTTGGTGTTGTATGTATCAACTTGAAATAATTTTTAACTTTGCCAACCTACAAAGCATGGTATGATAGCAATTTTTAAGTTCATAGTATATTTTACTTTAGCCCTTTTCTTGTTGGGATTAGTTGGGAGGTTGCTGCTACGATTCTGGTTAAATCGAATTTATAAAAGAATGAATCCCGATAACAATAGTTCAACAGGAAAACGAGGTTCAAATATATTTTCAACAGCTAAACGAAAGAAAAAAATCATAGATAAAAATCAGGGTGAGTATATCGAATACGAGGAAGTAGAGTGATTACTTTAAACGGAAAAAAATGGCTGAGGTTGTAGCAGGAATTGATATTGGTGGTACCAATACAGTTATTGGAATAGTAAATAAACAAGGAGATATTTTAGCAGAGAGCACCATTCCTACCCGTTGTCAATCAACATTTAGCGTATATGTAAAGAATTTGGCAGTAGAAATTGAAAAACTACTAGAGGGGTTGGGACATGAGCATACACTTCAAGGTGTAGGCATTGGTTCGCCCAATGGCTCATATAACTTAGGTGCCATTGTTGATGCGCCCAATTTGGAGTGGAAAGGAATACTACCACTCTGCAATGAGTTAACAAAACATACTGGGTTACCAACAGTAGTAACAAATGATGCCAATGCTGCTGCGATAGGTGAGCTTCTTTTTGGTGCCGGTGTTGGAATGAAGAACTTTGTTGTAATTACCTTAGGTACGGGTTTAGGAAGTGGTATAATAGTAAATGGGAAGCTTGTAGTTGGACACGATGGGTTTGCTGGAGAATTTGGCCACATAGTAGCCAAAGCCAATGGACGTCAGTGTGGATGTGGGAAGAAGGGATGTCTTGAAACCTATGCTTCGGCAACTGGACTTCGACGTACTGCATTTAAAATGATTGCCGATAGTAATCAGCCAAGCATGCTTCGAAATGTGACTTACGATAAGCTAACATCAAAAATGATAACAGAGGCAGCTCAGAATGGCGACCCATTAGCACGAGCTGCATTTGAATATACTGGGTTAATTCTTGGCACTCGCTTAGCCGACCTTGTAGCAATTCTCAATCCCGAAGCCATTTTCTTTTTTGGTGGCTTGGCCAATGCAGGTGAAATACTTATAGACCCAGTTCGCAGGTATATGGAAGAATATATGTTCCCAGTTTTTAAGGGGAAAGTAAGACTTTTAATGTCTGGATTACAAAATAAAAATGCCGCCGTTCTTGGAGCAGCAGCACTTATATGGGATGAGTTAGAAAAGAAAAAGGCTAACTAAACGCTTCCCAATTTTTAGCTAGTCCTCCTATTCCTGTTTCCCGGTAGGCATCTTGAATATCATGTCCTGTTTCGGCCATTGTTTTAACAGCTTGGTCGAACGAGACTTTATGTCCGCCATCCGATGAAAGGGCATATACAGCGCAAGAGTAAGCCTTAGTGGCTGCAATTGCATTACGTTCAATGCATGGTATTTGAACGTAACCTAAAACTGGGTCGCAAGTTAATCCAAGGTTATGTTCCATGGCCATTTCGGCAGCGTACTCAATTTGAGCAGGAGAACCACCCATTAGCTGAGTCATAGCTGCAGCTGCCATGGCACAAGCTGTTCCAATTTCCCCTTGGCACCCCACTTCGGCACCAGAAATGGATGCGTTATGTTTAACAATGTTACCAATTAGGCCAGCAGTAGCAAGCGCACGTAACATTTTTTGTTCGCTAATACTCTCTTCGCTGTTAAGGTAAAAGAGAACGGCTGGTAATACTCCCGATGAACCACAGGTTGGCGCAGTTACTATTTTGCCACCAGCTGCATTCTCTTCGGCTACAGCTAAGGCAAATGCAAATAAAAGTCCAATATGTTTCATGGTTCCATGAGTGTTGAAAGCCTTAGTATATTGCGCGGAAGCTCTACGGGGTAACTTAATGGGACCAGGAAGAACACCTTCATTATCAATACCACGTTTTACCGTCTCACGCATGGTGCGCCATACATCTGAAAGAAAATCCCAAATCTCCTTACCTTCGTTATCCTCAACAAACTCCCATAGTGTTTTACCTTCACTTTTGCACCATGCAAGTATTTCTGTAAGGGTGTTAATGCTGTATATCTCCTTTCCATTTATCAATCCAGTGCTATCGCGTAAATCGCCACCTCCTATACTATAAACCTCCCACTCACCCATGATGGTTCCGTGTTCATGATTATATGCTTTTATAATCATTCCGTTAGGATGGAGGGGTAACGATTTATCATTGAACCATTCTATTTCAACCTGTTTAGGCAAAAAACTTTTCCGTATAGCGCTATCGGTATGATGCCCCTTGCCAGTAAGTGCAAGGCTACCATAAAGCTGTACCACAAAGTAATTGGCATCTGGATACCGTTCTAGCATTATTTCTGCAGCACGGGCTGGGCCAATTGTATGACTACTAGAAGGCCCATAACCTTTTTTAAATATTTCTCGAATCGATAGCATCTTTCTTAATTTTCAGCAAAACAATATCAATTTATTGTCTGTTCCAAACATTTAGACTTAATTAACATGGCCTTTATCAATAATATTGTTAAAAATGTTGCTAAAATATTTAACTTTAAATAATAAATTAATTTGTAGCTCTAATGAATAAAAGATCGTTTATACTTATCATTCTTGACCTGTTACTTATACTTTTCTCTTTTTGGCTGGCTATTCAGCTTAAAAATGTATCGTTTAAAATCTATTTTATTAACTACCTAAGTGGGTTTATTATTTTTACTACTATATGGATATTAGCTTCAATCATTAATAATAAGTACAATTACTCTTCGTACTCATTAAGGCACTTATCGAAAAACATACTCATTTCCAACCTGACCGCATTATCGGTTGTTACCATGCTTATCTTTTTAACTCGTAACGACTACTACTCACGATTCTTAGTGTTTGTAACTATCGCAATTATTTCTTTAGCTGAACTATTTATTTACAATCTTTGGGGATTACTTAAGAAAACAGAGGTAATTCCAGATGATGTTCTGGGTAAGGTAGAACGGTCACTCAGAAGAGCTAAGCCTGTACCCGTTGTTTCCGACGAGCCAATTGATCCTACAAGGGTAATAATGGTTCAAAAGGCTATTTTAACCGAGTTTAGCAGAGATGTTTATTGCTTTCTTGAACAGAATACAAATCTTTTTAGCGAAAAAACACTTATAGTTTCAACAACCACCAGATTTAATATTACAAACCAGCCTAACAATACCTATAAAACAATTATCAACTTAAAACGTGTAAATGATATTAGGCGTATCAATAAGTTTTTTGAGGCTGTTAATGAAAAAATTCCTGTTAATGGAGTTTTTTTATGTATGGCAGAAACACAGGAAGAGCGCAAAGCTAGAATTTTAAGAAAGTTCCCGCCTGTTTTAAACTACATATACTACTTTTTTGACTTTATTTTAAAACGTGTTTTTCCAAAATTCCCTATTACAAAAGATATCTATTTCCTCTTAACGCGAGGCGAAAATAGGGTTATTAGTCGTGCTGAACTGCTGGGGCGCCTTATTTCCTGTGGGTTTAATATTATTGAGGAACAAGAAATAGACCACATGCAATACGTAGTGGCACAAAAAATTCGCAAACCATACTTTGACATGGAGCCAACCTATGGCCCTTTAATTAAGCTTCGTAGGATTGGTAAAGGCGGTAAGATTATTAAAGTTTATAAGTTTAGAACCATGCATCCCTATTCTGAATACTTGCAAGAGTACATTTATCGTAAGCATGACCTTCAGGAAGGGGGGAAGTTTAAAAATGATTTCCGCATTTCTACTTTAGGACGATTCATGCGAAAACTTTGGATTGATGAACTTCCTATGATACTTAACTTTCTTAAAGGCGATTTAAAAATTGTAGGTGTAAGACCATTGAGTAAGCATTATTTTAGCTTATATACCAAAGAACTTCAGGAACGGAGAATTAAATATAAGCCAGGTTTAATTCCACCTTTTTATGTAGATAATCCAAAAACAATTGAGGAGATAATGGAGTCGGAAATTAAATACCTAAATGCCTACGATAAACATCCTTTTTTTACCGATGTAAAATACTTTTTTGTTGCCGTTTATAATATCATCTTTAAGAAATACAGGAGCAGCTAAAAGCCCCAGCAAATACCTGTTTCAAATTGAACCTGTTTGCCAAGCATGAATTCAGGGTAATACTTGTAGGAGGTATAATCTTCAGTATCATTCATTCCACCAGAGATATAGATATAGCCATCGTTAATAATTTGGTATTTAGCCCCAACTTTCCAGCGTGATTGTTCCCACTCAACGCTTTCCATAAAGGGTAGTCCTAATCGCTCGTCGGTTATTTTGAAATAGTTAGGACCTTTTCTACTTTTTAAATAGGTTAATTGAAATGTTAGCTTTGGAATTGGCTTGTAGATTAATGAAAGGTAAATTTCATCGGCATTATCAGTTAAATAATGCCCAAGGTTGAATTTGTTACTTTCAAAGGTTGTGGTTTCAATGATATGTTTATAGGTTAGAGGATTAGTTCTTGTGTATTCAGCTGTTAATGAGATGTTTCTAACAGGGAAATCCCATAATCTTAAACCTACTTTAAGGCTATAGAAGTTGCTATGTTTTTCAGGGTTAAACATGTTCTTCATCGACAGCTCATCCAAAAAAAGTGTGGTGTATAGGTGGAGATGCTTTATATTTGTTGATGATATATCGAAGAACATCTGTGAGTTTTGTCCAACCTGATTGCTCATCCCATTCAGATGATGGTCAATTGATTTATAAAAGAAAAATGGAATTAAGTAAGCGGGTTGGATAGCTATATCGGAGTAAACAATTGAATTACCAAATGAGATATTTGTACCTCTAAAGGGTTTGAATGTTATAAGGTTGGCCGCAATGTATTTATTATGGTAAACCTTACGAGTCTCATCAAAGCTAATGTAGGTTCTTGAGGAGTCAACTACCTGAGAAACAAGCCATCCATGATAGTAGTTTAGCTCTATCCAGTTCGCAGGGTTAATCCTTAATTTAAGCATGGCAAACGAGGGTGTTCGGCCGCTAAAAATATTGGTTCCGTTATATCCAGAACCCCATTGAATATTGTCTTTAACAACACCAATGCTACCCCATTTCCATGAGTAGGTTATTCCGCCACGCATTTCGCTGAATTCGCCACCTGTTCCGTTAAACTTATAGTTACCACCCATGTAGGGAACCAAATAGGTAGGCATGGCTAGCCTGTAGTTTTGAGCGTAATCTCTTAGACTGGCGTAAAATCCCCATCTATCTATTTTACCATAAACCTCGGCACCAACCCATCTGTTATATGCTAAGGCGCTGTCATTTTTAATTAGGTCAACCCCTAATAATGGATTAATGGTTATGCTAAAAGAAGAGTCGTGGTAGTGGATTATATCGAATCGTTTTTTTTGTGAATTTGGCCTATCTTTAGCAAAATCGGATAGGTAAAAGTAAAGTTCATCTTTTTGGCGTTTATTTAGCAACTCCTTTTTCGATTCAGCCTCAAGTAGTAACTGCTCAATATATTGCCTGCTATATGGTTTAACCGAAGTGTTTGGATTGATTATTTTCAGCGTACTTAGCTCATCGATATACTCATAAATACCAGTGTTGGAGATATGGTGATAAGTTTCTTGACCCTTTGTTATGAGTGCTATGAAAGGTAGTGCTATTATTATAAGTTTAAACTTCATACATCAACATTTAATTATGTAAAGTTACAATAATTACTTTTTTATGGATGAATTACTACTTTTGCATGTCACAAAAAATCAATAAAATGAATAAGTTTAGAAGATTTACTTTGGTATTTGTAGGTTTTATCTTTTTAGTGTCGTGTGGGGTAGCGCTAAAGAACAAGCAGCTTAAAACAGAAGCAAATCAAGCCTTTACCAATAACGATTATAAGGCAGCATTGGCTTCATACGAGCAAATCATCGAAAGCGGAAAGGGAGTTGCAGGTGATATCTATAATAAAGCTGGAATTTCTGCTTGGGAATTGGGATATACCGACAAGGCAATAAACTATCTTGAAAATGCAAAAAAACAAAAAGGCACCGATGCGCTTGGTTATTATACGTTGGCAAAGGCTTATAAGAAGGTTGATAACCTCTCAAGAGAAATTATAAATCTTCAGCTTTGTGTTGAAGCGGCTTCTACTGAGTTAATGCAGGATGCAAAGGCCGATTTATTTGATGCTTATGTTAGAAGCGAGAATTGGAATTTGGCTGACTCATTGTGGAATGATTTAAGTCCAGAATTTAAGAAGCAACTTAGTTTTTCCGAAGGATATTTGAAGGTTAAACGTAACCTAAATGATATTGATGAAGCCCAAAAAGTGGCTAGTGAGATTTTACAAAAAGATAAAAAGAACATTGAAGCCTTAGAGTTTCTTGCTCAATACTATTACAATAAAGCTGATAAGCTTTATATAAAGGAGATGAAAGCTTACCGAAGAAATAAGACTATGAAGCAGTATAAACGGTTAACTAAAGCGCTTAAACAAGTAAATGTCGATTTTAAACGTGCACGAGGCTACTTTGAAACTTTATACAAATTAAAACCAGATAAAAAGTATGCTAAATATTTAGGAAATATTTACACCCGGTTTGAGAACAAGCAAAAGGCTTCGTACTGGTATAAACGCTCGAAATAAAAAGTAAATCGCATCATTACGATGCGCTTTACTTTTACTAAAATTATAGTTATTCAACAGTTACCGATTTGGCTAGGTTTCTTGGTTGGTCCACATCGCAACCTCTTAGAACAGCAATATGGTAGGCTAATAGCTGAAGGGGAACAACACTAAGAAGCGACCCTACCACTTCACCAGCCTCGGGTATTTCAATGGTATAATCGGCCATTTCTTTAATAGTGGTATCACCTTCGGTTACAATTGCTATTACAACCCCCTTGCGAGCTTTTACCTCCTGAACATTACTTACAATTTTTTCGTAGCTGCTATCCTTTGTGGCAATAACTACCACAGGCATGGTATCGTCAATTAGCGCAATTGGGCCATGCTTCATTTCAGCAGCAGGATACCCTTCGGCATGAATGTATGATATTTCCTTTAGTTTAAGGGCTCCTTCAAGAGCAACGGGGAAGTAGTAACCTCTACCAAGGTATAAAAAGTTTCTAGCATCCTTAAAACGCTCAGAAATCTCTTTTACTATAGTTTCACTTAACAGGATTTTTTCAATTTTATCGGGAACCAGGTTGAGCTCATTAATTAGCTCCTCGTACTTTTCTTGTGTAAGGGTACCCTTCTTTTTGCCAAGAAGGATGGCCATCATTACAAGTACGGTTACCTGTGCGGTAAAAGCTTTAGTAGAAGCTACACCAATTTCTGGACCAGCATGGGTATAAACACCTCCGTCGGTTTCGCGAGGGATGCTTGAACCCACAACATTACAGATACCCAAAACAAGAGCACCAGCCTCTTTTGCTAATCGAATAGCTGCCAGAGTATCGGCAGTTTCGCCACTTTGGCTAATGGCTATGACTATATCGTCCTTGTTAATAATAGGGTTTCTGTATCGGAACTCAGATGCGTACTCTACTTCAACAGGTATTCTTGCTAAGTCCTCAATAAGGTATTCTCCAACTAGTGCAGCATGCCACGACGTTCCACACCCAATTAGAATAATTCGTTTTGCCTCTACTAACTTGGGTAATACGTTGTATAAACCCCCAAGATGTATGTCAAATGGGTTGGTTGAGACTCTTCCTCTAAATGTGTCATGAATACTCCTAGGTTGCTCATATATTTCTTTAAGCATGAAATGCTCAAAACCACCCTTTTCAATAGATTCAATATCGAGGTCAAGCTGTTGGATATTTGGTTCAAGCGATTGGTTATAAATGGTCTTAAGGGTCATCTGATTTCGTTGCAAAATGGCAACATCGTTATCGTTTAGGAATATTACGCTTTTGGTATACTCAATGATAGGCGTTGCATCTGATGCAATAAAATATTCACCTTCACCAACACCGATTACTAATGGGCTTCCTTTCCTAGCCGCTATTAACGTGTCGGGATCATCACGATTAACAACAACAATTCCGTATGCACCAACAACTTTAGTAAGAGCAAGGCGAACTGCTATTTCGGCTGTAACGTTTCCTTTAAGGTAAATGTACTCAATAAGATTTGCTAGTACTTCTGTATCGGTTTCGGAGTAGAACTTATATCCTCGTTTCTCAAGTTTTGTACGAAGAAGCCCGTAATTTTCTATTATACCGTTATGAATGATTATGAATTTTTCATTCATTGATATATGTGGGTGTGCATTGGTATCGTTGGGTTCACCATGAGTAGCCCAGCGGGTATGTCCAATTCCTATTGTACCCTCAAGGGTTCGATTTCCAATAAAGTTCTCAAGATCGCTTACTTTTCCCTTTTGTTTGGCAAGAAAAGGCTCCCCGTTAACAATGCAAATACCTGCAGAGTCGTATCCCCTGTATTCAAGTCTTTTTAATCCATTAATAATAATGGGATAAGCCTGACGTGAACCAATATATCCTACAATTCCGCACATCCTATTTCAGTTTTGAGTAAGTAATAATAAGTTTTATGGGGGTGCTGCTATTACTGGTTTTTAGTAATCCATACTTAATGTTAGTACTTGAGTATGGAAATACGTATAATGAATTATCGCTATATTCTCCTTTAAGCAACTTCTGGAAATGATATGTAATATCTACTTTGTAAGAATTTGTATGGTTTTGGTATGAGCCATTTGTATTTATACCGCTACTGCTTTGCTGATCTACAATAACTCCATTCCACTCATTGTTGTCTCGATAGTAGAAAAGGAGCTGGTTAATTAATGAGTCTGTGGCCGAAATTGAATTTTCGTTACCAATTAATAGTTCTGCCCGATGAACTACCATTGGCATCGAATCTCTCCATTGTTCAAGATCTGGAAACTTGATTTTCCCATACACTCCACCAAAATTTTGAATATAAAATAAAGTATCTTCGGTTATGGTATCATTTAGGTGTTGTATTTTTTTAGCAGGATCGGCTTTGCTTGGATCGTGTAGATATTGGAAATACCATCTGTTTAATGAAAAGATCTTACTGCTAGTAAAAGTAGAATCTTTACCATCAACCTCTTTGTTATAGTGATAGTATAATTTGAGGTACATGTTAGAATAAGAAATATTGTAAGTGACTCCCCCAAAACCCGCTACATCATCAACAGTAATGTAAAATCCTTTATACTTACTATAGAAAAGTTTTGAATCGGTTAGAGCTAAAGAGTCCATTAGCGATTGACCAAACGTTAAGGGAAGAGAAAGCTTAAGCTGTCCATTTCCATTTAGAGTGGTTGAAATAAGTGGAGTTGGGTTGTAAAGATTATTATCGATTGGACTTAAAGCATTAGGGTATCCCCAAAGAATTGAAGTGTCAGTTATCTCGTGTATATGTAAATTTAGCTCAGTTGTAGTATCGCCATAAAATCCAGAAGGTGTGAAATAGAAAAATATTGAATCGGCAGTAGCTGTTGAGCCTCCATAACCTTCGGTTGATTCTACAGGTAAGTATCGGCAAATAATACTTGCTTTTGTAGAACCAAATATTTCATTGTTTATATACCCAACTAACCCCGACGATGAGTTAAGTGTATTCAATGAGTCCTTAGTAAGGGTAGAAGCACTTACCTTAAATGTTGAATCAACCCTTACTTGAAAAATATCATCATCGGGTAGCAAGTTATTACCAAGAAAACCTGGCTCGTTATAGCATGAAGTTAAGGAAGACGCTAGTATTAAAAACAAGAACCTGAAAGGCCAACTGAAATTATTTCTTACCCTTTGAAACTTTAGTGTTGTCATTTAAAAACTGGTTATAAAATTCATCGTAAATATCTATATAATTTTCACTATTTTGATAGGGTAGTAAAGGTTTTTTAGCTGAATTTATATATTCCAACACGTAAGCATTTAAATTTTCGCTACCAAGAATTATGCCGTCAGAGTAGTTTACTGCTAATTTTATAAGATTTTCGTAAGTAGGCTCTCGAAGAATTTCTACATCCTTTTTGCTGATGCCTTCCATTAAAATCTTTTTCCTAACATTTTCATTCAGAGGTTCAGGAAATTCGTCGTTGTAGACTGAAAAAATAACCTTTGCATTTGCAAAAAGCGGGTCATCGGCATATGCCTTCTTAATTAATAGTGGAGCAAATGCGGTAAACCACCCATGACAGTGAATGATGTTTGGTGACCAGCGTAACTTTTTAACGGTTTCAATTACCCCTTTACTAAAAAATATCGCACGCTCATCGTTATCGGCAAAGTATTTTCCATCCTCATCCGAAAGAACAAATTTTCTTTGAAAATAGTCCTCGTTGTCAATAAAGTAAACCTGCATACGGGCACTTTGAATGGATGCCACCTTGATGATTAGAGGATGATCCATATCGTTAATGATAAGGTTCATTCCCGATAACCTTATCACTTCGTGAAGCTGGTTTCGCCTTTCATTTACACACCCATAGCGGGGCATAAATGTTCTAATTTCTTTTCCTTTTTCTTGAATTCCTTGTGGTAAATTCCTGCTGATTGTAGATATTTCACTCTCAGGAAGATATGGAAAAATCTCTTGAGAGATGAAGAGTACCCTTGCTTTTTTTTCTGCCATTTTTGGATTTTTTATGTAACCAAAATAAATAATGGGTTACAAGTTGACCCGATTTTATAATGTAGCTACAAAGTTACAATTTTTTTTTGAATTTGCCTTGATTGTATTTTTCTGATATTCAACGTAAAAGCTTTAGCCTTTTATGCATTTGTAGTAAATTTGTATTAATATTTAACATTCGAAACTATTTGTGGGGCTTCTATTGTATATTTTATTCAAATTTTTACAACCTTTGCAGTTCAGTTTTTATTGCGATATTCATTACTTATGGTTCAAGTCTTTAGTAGAATAGATCAGCTTCGTGAACATTTGAAGACAGTTAGAAACGCTGGGAGAAGTTTAGGATTTGTCCCCACAATGGGAGCGTTACACGATGGGCACATCTCATTGGTTGAAAGGTGCGTAGCTGAAAATGATTATACCATTGTAAGCATCTTTGTTAACCCTACCCAATTTAACGATAAGAATGATCTTAAGAACTACCCTCGAATGCCCGAAAAGGATTTAAAGATGCTTGAGGGTGCTGGAGCAAATGCAGTTTTTATGCCCGATGAGAGCGAAATTTACCCAGAACCCGATAATCGAGTATTTGATTTTGGTATGCTCGATAAGGTTATGGAAGGAAAATTTCGGCCAGGGCACTTTAACGGCGTAGCACAAGTGGTAAGCAAGCTATTTGATATAGTTGAACCACATAAGGCTTATTTTGGTCAAAAAGATTACCAGCAGCTGGCTATAATACGCGAAATGGTAAAGCAGCTGGGTTATAAAATTGAGATAGTTGGTTGTCCCATTGTTCGAGAAGCCGATGGGCTTGCCATGAGTAGCCGTAATTTACTATTGTCTCCCGAACATAGAAAAAGCGCTCCATTAATCTATAAAACTCTTCAAGAAGCGCGTAACAAAATGGATGAATTATCCGTTAAACAAATGATAGACTGGGTTGAAAATCAAATTAATGCCGATCCGAATTTAAAGATTGAGTACTTTGAGCTGGTTGACACCAACACCTTATTACCAGTTGACAGTTGGAACCACTCGGGTGGAATTATTGGATGTATAGCTGTTTGGGCGGGAAGTATTCGACTTATTGATAATTTAATCTTCAAATAGTAACTTTTTTAAGCCATGATGATAGAGGTTTGCAAATCGAAAATCCATAGGGCAACAATAACTGAAGCCAACTTGAACTATATTGGTAGTATCACCATTGACGAGGACCTAATGGATGCTGCAAACTTAATTGAGAATGAAAAGGTTCAGGTAGTTAATATTAGTAATGGCGAACGCTTGGAAACCTACGTTATTAAAGGCGAACGAGGTTCTGGGCAGATTTGCCTTAATGGACCTGCTGCTCGTAAGTGCGTTGTTGGTGATGTGGTTATTATTATATCATATGCCATGATGGATTTTGAGGAAGCCAAAAAATTCAAACCAACTGTTATTTTCCCCGATACAGCAACTAATAAGCTTGTTTGATTAATTTAATATTACATTGAAAAAGTTTTTTAAGTCCAAATTTTTTAACTTTTTAGTTTTCTTTATTCTTGCTCTTGTATTGCTTTACTACGCTTTTCGGAGCGTTGACTTTAAGCATATTGCTCAAGGATTCAGAGAGGTTAACTACCTCTGGATATGCGCATCGCTTCTACTCGGTTTAACCGCTCATTTAACTAGAGCTATTCGCTGGGGTTATTTAATGGAACCTTTGGGTCAAAAACCTAGTTTTGGAAAATTACTTAGCGCCGTTTTTGTTGGGTACATTGCTAACCTTGCACTACCTCGTTTTGGCGAGGTGGCAAAATGTGGTAGTGTTTCAAAGGTAAGCAATCTAAGATTCGATTCACTTGTTGGAACTGTTGTTGTTGAACGTACAGCCGATGCGGCAATGCTGCTGCTTTCAACTCTTATCGTTATTCTTATTCAACTCGATACTTTTGGCCAATACATTTACAGGAAGATTGTTCAACCCATACATGAACGAGCTTTACAAGTAGAAGGTTACAAGGTGGTTATTATCCTTATAATGATAGCAGCATTTCTTTTTCTTGTCCGATTCTTCTTGAAAACAAATATACTTGGCGATAAGGTAAATGGTAAAATAAAAGGAGTAGTAAATGGGCTTGTTGAGGGTTTAAAAAGCATATACACAACACCGAAACTCTTTTCTTTTATTCTGCTTTCCTTTTTAATGTGGCTGCTCTATTGGGCTATGACATGGGCGCTTCTTAAATCGGTGCCAATAACCTCGGGTTTAAGCTCTTGGGATGCCTTATTTATCATGGTAATTGGATCATACGGAATGACCGTACCTGTTCAGGGTGGATTTGGTGCTTACCATATTATTACCGCATCGGCTTTGGGGTTATTTGGCTTAGAATACGAAAATGGGTTAATCTTTTCAATTGTTTCGCATGAGTCTCAAACCATAATGCTTATAATTGGAGGGATTGTGGCTTTGGTTTACTTGTATGTGGTTCAGCAGGAGCAAGATAGGCTTAGGTCAATTTAATGCTGAACAAATTTGTGTTGTCACTGTTAAAACGTTACATTTGTGAGCTGAATGTGGAAAGATTTGGCTGATTGCAACCACACAAATAAATGCTAAAACAGCGATTATTTCAGCAATCGTTCAAACCTTCCCCATAGAGTTTTGTTAAATCATTAAAGTTTTTAACTATGGGATATCTATTTACATCGGAAAGCGTATCGGAGGGACATCCCGATAAGATTGCCGATCAAATTTCAGATGCATTACTTGACGAGTTTCTACGCCGCGATCCGGACTCGAAAGTGGCATGCGAAACATTAGTTACTACCGGTTTAGTTGTAATGAGCGGTGAGGTTAAAACCAAAGCTTATGTCGATGTTCAGGAAGTTGCCCGTCGTGTAATTCGCCGAATAGGTTATACTAAGCATGAGCTACGTTTCGATGCTGAATCGTGTGGGGTTATCTCTACCATACACGAGCAATCGCCCGATATAAATCGAGGTGTAGAACGTGGTGATGAGCTAAATCAGGGTGCTGGCGACCAGGGTATGATGTTTGGCTACGCATGCAACGAGACCGACGATTATATGCCCTTGGCTCTTGTTTTATCGCATGTGTTACTAATGGAGCTGGCTAAAATTCGTAGGGAGGGTAAGGAAATGACCTACCTTCGCCCCGATTCCAAATCGCAGGTTACCATTGAGTACGACGATAATAATCAACCTGTAAGGGTTCATACCATTGTGGTTTCAACTCAGCACGACGAGTTCGATTCCGACGATGAGCGCATGCTTAAAAAGATTAAGGAGGATGTTAGGAATATCTTAATACCAAGAGCGAAAGCTCGTTTCCCAGAGCGTGTTCAAAAACTATTTACAGACGACTATATCCTGCATGTTAACCCAACAGGAAAATTTGTAATAGGTGGACCGCATGGCGATACCGGTTTAACTGGTCGTAAAATTATTGTCGACACCTATGGTGGTAAGGGAGCCCACGGCGGTGGTGCTTTTTCGGGCAAGGATTCAAGTAAGGTTGACCGCTCTGCAGCTTACGCTGCACGCCATATTGCCAAAAATATGGTTGCAGCTGGCATTGCCGATGAGGTTCTTATTCAGGTTGCCTATGCAATTGGAGTGGCCGAGCCTGTTGGCCTTTACGTGAATACCTATGGTACTTCGCATGTAAATCTTTCCGATGGTGAGATAGCTCAAAAAATCAGTATGATTTTCGATATGCGACCCGGCGCCATTGTTAAGCGTTTAGGTTTGAAGAATCCTATCTTTGAGGAAACAGCCGCTTATGGTCATTTTGGTCGCGACTACTACAAGCGCGAGGTTAAGTTTATCCTAAATGGCAATTGTGAGGCTGAGAAAATTGTTAAAAAAGAGGTTGAGTTCTTTACCTGGGAAAAGCTCGACTATGTTGATATCCTGAAAAAAGAGTTCAACTTATAATACTTTTGATTTACTTTTAAGCTGCCTTACTGCAAATGATAGTGAGGCAGTTTTTTTATCACCTAAAGGGATAAAAAAGATTTTTCTTTTACTTTTACAAAAAATTATCTGTTATGATTGGATTTATCACCTGGAACATCGATCCTGAAATTTTTAGGTTAGGACCATTATCAATAAGATATTATGGGTTGATGTGGGCATTAGCCTTTTATGTGGGATACATCATTTTTAGTAGATTTCTTAAAAAGGAAAAATTACCACAGGAATTTCTCGATTCGCTTACCATGTATATGATTGTGGGCACGGTGATAGGTGCCCGATTGGGTCATTGCCTTTTCTACGAGCCCCAATACTATTTGAGCAACCCCTTGGAGATACTTAAAATATGGCATGGTGGGCTTGCAAGTCATGGTGCAGCAATTGGTATTCTAATATCGCTTTACCTTTTTGCTCGGAAGCAAAATGTCCCAATGGTTTACGTTTTAGATAGGGTGGTAATAACCGTTGCAATTGGCGGGGCTTTTATCCGATTAGGAAATCTGATGAACTCTGAGATTTATGGTGTTGAAACCACTCTACCTTGGGGGTTCATTTTTGAGCGCAATGGTGAGATTCTGCCTAAACATCCAACTCAGCTTTACGAGGCTTTATCGTATGCTATCATTTTCTTTATCCTTTATCGAATCTACAGAAAAGCCGATGGAAAGCTTCGCGATGGTTTTGTATTCGGAATCTTCCTGATACTTCTTTTTGGTGCTCGTTTCCTTATTGAGTACGTTAAAGAACCTCAGGTTGAGTTTGAGAAAACAATGATGCTTAACATGGGACAATGGCTTAGCATTCCATTTATACTGGCTGGTATCGGTTTTATAGTTTACTCCTATCTTAAACCAAATATTTATATTCCCTCGGAAGTTAAACCAGTTAAGAATCAGGCCAAAAAGTAAAGGGTTGAGGTTGTGTACTATTTTTGAACATAATTTAGAAAAAACACTTTATGTTGATTTGAAAATACAAAGCAAATAAGGATATAGGGAGATGGTCTTTTTTAGACCATTTTCTTTTTCTGACAGCTTTGAAATAATAATTAAAGTTATTAGTAGTTTTTTTGATACATAAAACAAATAGGGATTATGTATGTTTTCCTGTTCGTTTTTTCTAACTTTATCAAAATAATTTAAAACTATGAGGAGAATTCATTTTGCCATACTTTTAGCATCCACTTCTTTCATCATTGCTGGATGCGCAAACAAAAAGGAGAAAGCTTCTAAACCCATTATAATGGTTAGCATACAGCCGTTAAAGTATTTTGTTGATAGAATAGCCGATTCAACCATTCAGGTAAAGGTGATGGTACCACCGGGTAGTAGCCCGGAGATGTTTGAACCAACGCCACGGCAAATGGCAGAGCTATCCCAGGCAAAGGCATACTTTGCCATTGGCCTACTCGATTTTGAAATGGGTATGCAACAAAAGCTTGCCGATAATGCACAGTTTAAATATGTAAACCTTTCGCAGGGAGTTGATCTTATTAAAGGTGAATGCCATCATGAGCATGGCGATGAGGATGCAGAAGGTCATCACCATGCTGTTGACCCACACATTTGGATGTCAACAGTAAATGCTAAAGTTATGGCTAACAGCATTGTCAAAAACCTCACAATGCTCTTTCCAGATAAAGAAAAGGTATTCTCAGAAAATCTTAGCTCATTCCTCCAAGAGATTGATTCCATTGACCAAGCTATTAGGAGCATTGTTGAAAAATCTGGGCGTAAATCGTTCATCATTTATCATCCAGCTCTAAGCTACTTTGCACGTGATTTTGGACTGACTCAGCTCAGCATTGAGCATGAAGGGAAAAGCCCATCGGCTAAGGGTGTAATGGAGGTGGTGGAGCATTGTCGTAACGAGGGAATAACTACCATTCTTTCTCAAAGCCAATTCGACACGCATAACTCTCAAACCATTGCCAATGAAATTGGTGGAACGGTTATAAAAGTTGACCCACTTCAAGAGAATTGGGCTAATAGTATGATTCATATTGCTAATGCAATTGCAGGTAATAGGAAATAAATGAAAGAAGAACCTAAAAAGCTGATAGAGATAAAGAACGTAACCGCTGGTTATGGTAATAACATTGTTTTACGCGATGTTAGCCTTTCCATATACAGCAACGATTTTATAGGGATTATTGGCCCCAATGGGGGAGGCAAAACAACTCTAATAAAATTACTTGTTGGGCAGCTAAAGCCATTAAGTGGTAATATTGTTTTTCATACCAAAGGGAATGGTTCGCTAATTGGCTATCTGCCGCAAGCTAGTCAAATTGATAAGAACTTTCCAATTTCAGTGATGGAGGTGATACTCTCTGGACTTTTAGAAAAAAAAGGGATTTTTGGAAATTACAGTCGCAATCAAAAGAGTGCAGCCGTAGAGCTAATGAAGCAAGTTGGGATAGATCACCTTAAGAATAAAAGTATTGGTCAACTCTCAGGTGGGCAACTACAACGCGTTCTACTTTGCAGGGCATTAATATCGGAACCTCAGGTGCTCATCCTTGATGAGCCCAACACCTATGTCGATAACAAATTTGAGGGGGAGCTTTACGAGATGCTTCGTAAGCTAAACGACAGGATGGCCATTGTGATGGTATCGCACGATTTGGGCACAATTACTTCATACGTTAAAACCATTGCCTGCGTTAATGGTACGCTGTTTTATCATCAGTCGAACCAAATTACCAACGAGCAGCTTGCATCATATAATTGTCCCATTCAAATCATTGCTCACGGACCAGTCCCACATACGGTTTTAGTTGACCATGACAATCAACATACCCATAACCATCAACATTAATTTGGTATTTTATGTTTGAGGCAATTAACCAGTTTTTTCAGTATACGTTTATCCAAAATGCTTTCATGGCAGCTATTCTGCTGTCAATAATTACCGGATTAATTGGCTCATACATTGTGGTAAGGCGTGTGGTGTTTTTGAGTGGAGGTATTACTCATGCTTCGTTTGGCGGAATTGGAATTGCCTGGTACTTTGGACTTAATCCCATTCTTGGGGCGGCAGTTTTTTCCGTACTATCGGCCTTAGGCCTTGTGTACCTATCGCAAGGTAAGACTCTACGCGAAGATTCTGCTATTGGAATGTTATGGTCCTTTGGTATGGCTATAGGAATCCTTTTTATTTTCCTTACGCCCGGTTATGCACCTAACCTTATGTCGTTCCTGTTTGGAAGCATTCTTACCATTTCTACAACCGATATACTACTCCTTCTCATCCTTTCCTTACTAATCATTGCCTTTTTTATGGCGTTCTACTATCCGATACTATTTGTGGCTTTCGATAGCGATTTTGCTAAAACCCAAAATGTTCCCGTTAAACTTATTGGTTACTCATTGGCCGTGCTTATTGCTCTTTCCATTGTTTTCTCCATAAGAGCGGTTGGCATCATTTTAATAATATCGCTGCTAACCATTCCCGCAAATATCGCCAATGCTATAACCAATCGGTTTAAATCTATCATTCTTTTATCAACCATTATTAGCTTTATATCAATAGCTATTGGAATTGTTGTTTCATTCAGGCTCA
The DNA here is from genome assembly GCF_013265555.1 of Tenuifilum thalassicum. Lineage (GTDB taxonomy): Bacteria > Bacteroidota > Bacteroidia > Bacteroidales > Tenuifilaceae > Tenuifilum > Tenuifilum thalassicum. Next base: position 57,936 of record NZ_CP041345.1, read on the forward strand.
ATGTGCCATCGGGTGCAACCATAATAATTATCCTAATGGCTTTTTATTTAATAGTTTCACTATATGCAAAAACCACAACAAAGCTAAATGATGAAGTCGGTATGGGATAATATTAAAATCAAGCTATCGAACGCATTGAATTCCAAGGATGATAAAGAATACCTTGCCAATCTTGTTGAAAGATTGGAGTGCTTAAAAGCAGAAAACAAATGTGTTCCTTTTACCATAAATAGTGTAAAAGAAAAAGGGTTTGTAGTTAAAGTTGGGGGATTATTTGCCTATGTTTCATTCTTCCATATGCCTTGGAAATATAACTCTGTTGAATTCTGGAAACCGGTTTCTAAACATTTGATAGGAAAAAAATTCTATTGTAATATATATAGTATTCAGAAAGAGCCTTTATCTATACTGGTTAATGCCGAATGTCACCACTTTAGGCAAATAAATCTTGTTGAAAATTCAGAATATTTGGGAATAGTAATGAATAAGGCAAAATATGGAATTTTTATTGATATTGGCTATCATTTTAATTGGGAATATGGTTCCTTTGTCGGTTTGATGCATATATCAAATTTTTCAGTAAGTGAATATGAACAAATTGGTGTAGGAGACATAGTAAATACCATTTTTTATGGTTATACGGAAGATAGGAAAATAATTTTAGGAAATAGTTCAATTCAAAAAGAATGGCTAACGGGTGAATTGGAAAATTTAGTTGGAACGATTCAGGAGGTTAAAATGAAAATTACTGAGAATGGGAAAAGAGCGTTTTATGTGAAAGAAAAATTCAAAACCACCATCCCAATTAGTAAGATTTATTATCCTGGATGTAAATCGAAGGCAAAAAAATTGATATATAGCTTGAATGATAACGATGTAATACAATGTGAGATTTTAAAGATTAATAAAAGAAAGAAAATGTTTGTTTCTAAGCTATTATTGGAGTAATAGTATGGCAATAAAACAAAGTTGAAAGTAATTGCTGGGTAAAATAAAAATATAGGGAGGGTGATAGTTTTAGTAAAAGTAAATTAACATTGGTGAATATTGATAAAAACAGAAGAGAATTACAAAGAACCCATTAGCTTACATACCTTTCGCATAGTATGTTCAGCTCTTTTATTCGGGGACAAAGGAAAATCGCTATAAATTTTTTAATTAAATAGTTGATATTTTTTGTAACCTGCTGCCATTTTTTTGCATCTCATTGTTGAAACCAAAAATTAAAAGTTATGGATGTAAACGTTTTGGCACTATTCATTCCAATAATTTCGATATTGGTAACAGGTGCAGCAGTAATTTACTACTTATGGGCGCAAAATAAGGAACGCCTTGCTATGATTGAAAAAGGGGTTGACCCCTCAAAGTTTATTCGTAACCGTCCTGTAAATCACAACTCGGTTGCAAAATGGGGGCTTTTCCTCATTGGTGTTGCTCTTGGGATTTTGGTTGGTGCAATTCTTCAGCAATATACCAGGCTCGATGAGAGTGCCCTGATGTTTGCCTCAATTCTATTATTCGGAGGGTTAGGCCTTTTGTCATACTACATTACCATTGGCCGTAAGAACGAGAACAAGCAGGAGTAACTTTTTCTAAGGGCTATGGATATAAACGATTTTAACCAAATATTCAAACGGTTTCAGAACATGGTTTACACCATAGCCCTTAGGTGTACCAAAAACCACGACGATGCCCTTGAGATTGCCCAGGACGTTTTTCTTACCGTCTACCAAAAATATGACGATTTCAGAGGCGATAGCAAGCTCTCAACCTGGATTTATCGCATAGCGGTTAACAAATCTTTAATGCATGTAAGGGGCCGAAAGTATTTTTCCGATTTGAACGACCTCCCCAATGAGGATTACGATTTTAGTACCATTGAAAATGCCATTGAGCAGCTAAAAGAGCAGGATCGGAAACTATTTGTTGGCAAAGCCTTAAGTAGGCTTGAACCAGGGTATAGCGTGCCGCTTACGTTGTACTATTTTGAGGATTTATCGGTTGATGAAATTGCCGAAATTGAACAGCTCTCGGTTTCAAACGTAAAGGTCAGGCTTCATCGTGGGCGGGCATTACTTTATGCCGAGCTAGAAAAAATGCTTAAATTTGAAACTAAAAGCTTACTGTTATGATAACCAATGAGCAAGAGTCCATTAAAAAGATAATGGAATATTCGGTTGAGGATGCTCCTGCTGAGCTGAAACAAATGGTAATGAGTAGAGTAGAGCAGGAGGTTGATTATTCGCCACGGGCAGTAGGCTATTCTTGGATTATTCCTCTTATTGCTATACTTGTTTTTTCCCTGGTAATTGCTGGTTTTATGCTTTTAGATGGGGAACAGGTAAAAAATTCGGCAATTGTTAGAAGCATCATGAACATGGTTTATAGCCCTCTACCATGGATTCTGATATCCTCATTAGGGTTATTCCTAGCTCTTGATTCTGTGATACCAGACCTTATAAACTACTTTTTTGGTAATCGGATTCAAGGAGCCGACAAACAGTCCTTATAGCCTTACCGCACGCTAGGGCAAAAAGACCTGCTTCTTTTGACTTTTCAACCTGTTCAGGGTTGTTCAAATCGATACCAAGTATTTTTGAGCAGTTAGCTGAGCCCAAGTCGGTGTTGCATTTATCCATAAACTCGCTTACCAAATCTGTAGCCATTTGTTTTCCGTCAATATCATCACGATTCTTATTACCAAACCTTAGGCCGATTATCATAGCACCAGCATTAATTGCACCGCAAACATGCTGTTTATGGCCAATTCCGCCTCCCAAGCCTGAGCCTAGCTGCAAGCATAGCTCTTCGGATAGCCCCTCCTCCTTGGCAAATGCTAAAAGTATGGACTGGGCGCAGTTTGCCCCATTCTCAAAATTATAGATAGCAAGCGATTCTTTTGATTCCATGGTAGCAATATTTATTGTTGATTTCGTAAATATAAACCATTTTATATGAAAATAGAGAATACCACCTAAGGTAGCGTAATGCGATCTAGTTTACTAAAACGATAATGGGTTAGTTGGTGTGCTTGTTTGGACCGATAAATTATTAATACTAATGGTGAGTATAAACATAATAGGCGATTATGTGCTTCAAAACCATCAAAACTAGATGAAATTGAAGCGCGATACAACTGTAAAATTTACTATCGACACATCAAATATCCATATAGAACTCTGTGATTCTCTGTGCCCTCTGTGGTTATAATTCAATTTTTAAAGTTAATAAAAGCATAAATTATTATAATTCATTCAATTACTTAAATATTGATTAAGATAAATGATGTATTGTTTAGCAAAAAATAGTTCTTTGTCGCCTTTTTTTTGCGCATCGGCTAGGATCATATTCCCGTATTTGGTAGCAATTTGTTCTAGTTCCAAACAACGAAAACCTGAATAATTTTTAAATGTTTGCAATAAACTGTAGCGGTATTTAACCCCCTATCTTATTATTATCATTTTGACATAGAACCAATATTTATTAACTTTATACATAGCTAAGAGTTCATTCAATTGATGTTTAGGTATGGGAAAAATCAAATTTGATGAGGTAATAAAATTATTCAGCACGTATAATGACAGGTTTTTGGTTCACCATTTATTGGAATATGCAGAGCTAAAAGAAAAGGTTGAACGTGCAAATGAACAATCCTTCTACTTTCAGATGGGTCTTGAAAACCATAAAAAAAGACTTAGAGTCATGAAATTGACATTTGAGAAGACCCGAAGGTATTTTAATCACAGCACACTCGATGATTTGATTTCAAAATCGGCTTCGATAAAAGAAACTATGGAAATAAAGAAGGCGGGCGAGTTTAATATGATTTCAAGGATTAGTTACTATTTCCTGAAATCCGATTTTCTGTATCACAAACAACTTATAAAATTAAAGAGTAAAACTTCAGAATTACAATCCATTGACTACTATTTAGAACATCCCGAAGAGCTTTTGAAAATTATCGAGTAGGTCATCAATTTTTTGTCATAGAAAAATCTCTTATAAAAAGAGCGGATAATTAATACTTTCTTTTTTTAAATCATATATGGCCATATGATTTATAACATTTTCCTATTCCGTTTGTTATAGTAATTTTGACAAACTTTAAAAAATTGAACCCATGAACTTTGACCTTATAGTAATAGGAAGTGGTCCTGGAGGATATGTTGCAGCTATCAGGGCAAGTCAGCTAGGAATGAATGTAGCCGTGGTTGAAAAGGAGAACCTTGGCGGTATCTGCTTGAACTGGGGCTGTATTCCTACTAAGGCATTACTAAAGAGTGCACAGGTTTACGAGTATGCCTCGCATGCAGCCGAATACGGTGTGGTTGCAACCGATGTAAAGCCCGATTTTGAGAAGATGATTTCCCGCAGCCGTGGTGTTGCCGATGCCATGAGCAAGGGCATTCAGTTCCTTTTCAAGAAGAACAAGATTACTGTAATTGAAGGTTTCGGCAAGTTAAAAGATAACCATACCGTTACCGTAAGCGCAGCCGATGGCGCTCAAACCGATTATACGGCAAAACATATTATTCTTGCCACTGGAGCACGTTCGCGTGAGCTACCCAACCTCAAACAGGATGGGGTTAAGGTTATTGGCTACCGTCAGGCGCTAACACTTCCCAAGCAACCTGCCTCAATGGTGGTTGTTGGTTCAGGCGCAATCGGTAGTGAATTTGCTTACTTCTACAATGCCATAGGAACAAAGGTGACACTGGTTGAGTACATGCCCAACATCGTTCCGCTTGAAGATGAGGAGGTGAGTAAAACACTGGAACGTGCCTTTAAGAAGGCTGGGATCACAGTAAAAACACAAGCATCGGTTGAGTCGGTTGATACTTCGGGTGAGCTTTGCAAGGTTACCATTCAAACCAAAAAGGGAACCGAGGAGGTGGAAGCCGAAGTGGTACTATCCGCTGTGGGAATCACACCCAATCTTGAGGGTATCGGAATAGAAGAGCTAGGAATTGAGCTGGAAAAGGGGAAAGTAAAGGTTGATGAGTTCTATCGAACTAACGTTGAGGGTGTTTGTGCCATTGGCGATATTGTTCCTGGTCCGGCTTTGGCCCACGCAGCTTCGGCCGAGGGTATAGTTTGTGTTGAAAAGATTGCCGGCCTTGACCCTCAACCTGTAAATTACAAGAATATTCCTGGTTGTACCTATACCACCCCCGAGGTATCGAGTGTAGGTATGAGCGAAAAAGCAGCAGTTGAAGCTGGTTACGAAATCAAGGTGGGTAAATTCCCATTTACAGCTTCGGGCAAGGCAACCGCCGCAGGAAATCGCGATGGTTTTGTTAAGCTTATTTTTGATGCCAAGTACGGGGAGCTTCTTGGAGCGCACATGGTAGGAGGCAATGTTACCGAAATGATTGCAGAACTTGTAGTTGCACGAAACCTTGAAACTACAGGACACGAGCTGATAAAGAGCATTCATCCTCATCCAACCATGAGCGAGGCAATCATGGAAGCAGCTGCCGCTGCATATGGCGAGGCCATTCACATATAATGTAAAGTATCAAACTATAGAATAAAGAAAGACCGCCCATCGAGGCGGTTTTTTATTACGAGAATCTTCGCTTATTTTCCATAAACGTTTTATGCCTTTGTGACTTCCTCGATTTTAACAAAAAGTAAATTACGGGCCCTAGAATAGGAGGGAAAAAGGCTAGCACAACAATTATTGGTGCTTTTTCTGTTTTAAGACTTCGTAAAACATCAATAAAAGTAAATAGGTGCAATCCGATAACAAGGACATACCCAACCAGTTGAATATCAATATTCCACATAGCAAAAATTTTAGATAGATAATTTATTGTAAAGTTACAAAAAGAATTTGAGGAAGTTAAAGGAATGATTCGGAATGTCTCGGAAATAATCGGGAGCCTTTGTAATGCCGAGCGTAGTAGAGGCATCTCTTCCTGAAGAATATGAGGAAGTTAAAAGAAGTTAGAGGAATTTAAAGGAATGACTCGGAAGATTTGATTGACCATATTTGTTTTCACCCCTGTTTGACTCTGTGCATTTCTCTGCGTATCTCTGTGGTATAATAAATAAAATGCAGATAATCCAAACTAACATTTTATCGTTTAACGTTTAACGAAATCCGCCTTTTAACCTTATCCTTTATCCTTTGATTTTTATCCTTTATCCTTTAACCATGTATTGTCATGCTGAGCTTGTCGAAGCATCTCTTCCTGAAGAATTTGAGGAAGTTAAAAGAAGTTAGAGGAATTTAAAGGAATGACTCGGAACGATTCGGAATTAATCGGAAAAAATCGGAAGTTCAAGTGACAATTCTTGAATCTTGAATCTGAAATCTTGAATTATTGTCATGCTGAGCTTGTCGAAGCATCTCTTCTTGAGGAATATGAGGAAAGTAAACGAAGTTAGAAGAAGTTAGATGAATGATACGGAATGAGTCGGAAATATTCTGAAGGAATCGGAAATTCATTCGACAATTTTTGAATCTTGAATCCGTCTTAGCCGGACAATTCTGAAATCTTGAATAATTGTCATGCTGAGCCTGTCGAAGCCACTTTTTTCCAAAGAATATGAGGAAGTAAAAGGATTTTAGAGGAATTTAAAGGAATGACTCGGAACGATTCGAAAATATTCGGGATGAATCGGAAGATTTGATTGACCATATTTGTTTTCACCCCTGTTTGCCTCTGTGCATTTCTCTGTGTATCTCTGTGGTATAATAAATAAAATGCAGATAATCCAAACTAACATCATATCGTTTAACTTTTAACAACTAACTATTAACCATTAACGCTTAATGTTTAACGCCTTCTAACCGTCTTCGCCAGATAAGTATGAAATCTTGAATTATTGTCATGCCAAGCGTAGTCGAGGCATCTCTTCTTGAAGAATATGAGGATGTTAGAGGAACAAATCGGAAATATTCGGAATGATTTCGAAGGTCAGCATGTGGCATCCTAATTAGCAAATTTGTCCTATAGTTCCTAGCTAGTCATTTAATATTATCCAGCCAATAAGGGGTAAGGATTCGGTAATAGACTTACATCACCTTCTGAAAAAGTTACTAACATTTTTGGAAAATAACTTCATGGGAGCTGTTTATAAACCCTTTTAAAAACATTATCACATAAAATCAACTTACACTATCTTTACAAAAAAATTGAGGAGTAGCTTTGGGAATGATAGACCAGCATACCGTTGATAGAATAATTGCTGCAGCCGATATTGTTGAGGTTGTAAAGGAGTATGTTACTCTTCGTAGGAGCGGAACAAACTATTTAGGACTATGTCCCTTCCACAACGAAAAAACGCCTTCGTTCAGCGTTAGCCAATCGAAAGGGATATTTAAGTGCTTTGGCTGTGGCAAGGGTGGCAATGTGGTGAATTTTATCATGGAACATGAGAGGCTAAACTATGTTGAGGCCCTCAAGTTCCTTGCTAAGAAGTATAACATTGAGGTAGAGGAAAAGGAGGTTACACCAGAGGAGCTGCAAAAGCGCAATGAGCGGGAGAGTTTAATGGTAATAAACTCCTATGCTCAGCGCTACTTTACCGATATGCTTCATAAACATTCCGATGGCAAAACCATCGCCATGGCCTACTTTCGCGAACGGGGTTTAAAGGATCACATTATAGAGAAATTTCAGCTTGGCTACTGCCTCGACCAGCGCGATGCTTTTACTCAAAGCGCCCTACGCGATGGGTATAACCTCGATTACCTAGTAAAAACTGGGCTTACCATCAGGCGCGAAGATGGTACAATCTTCGATAGGTTTGCCGGAAGGGTTATGTTTCCTATTCATAGCATTAGCGGAAGGGTGATTGGTTTTGGCGGAAGAACTTTAAAAACCGATAAAAAGGTTGCCAAATACCTGAACAGCCCCGAGAGTGAGGTGTACCATAAAAGCGAGATTCTATATGGCATTTTTCATGCCAAAAAGGCAATAACACAGGAGAATAAATGCTTTTTGGTTGAAGGTTATACCGATGTAATATCTCTTCATCAGGCTGGAATTGAGAATGTGGTGGCAAGTTCGGGAACCTCGCTCACGCAGGATCAGATAAAGCTAATAAAACGATTCACCCCAAACGTTACCGTACTATACGATGGCGATGCTGCCGGGATTAAGGCTTCGTTAAGGGGAATCGATATGATTTTAGAAGAGGGGCTTAACGTTAAGGTGGTTCTTATGCCCGAAGGTGAAGACCCCGATAGTTTTGCACGCACACACAGCGCTTCGGAGGTACTTGAGTACATCAAAGAAAACGAAACCGATTTCATCAAGTTTAAAACCCGCTTGCTACTCGATGATTCAAAAAACGATCCCATAAAGCAAGCAGGGCTAATTACCGATATCGTACGTTCCATAAGCGCTATACCCGAACAGGTTACACGCGCGGTTTACATTAAGGAGTGTTCACGATTACTGGATATAGGCGAGGAGGTTCTTTACTCTGAGGTTGGGAAAATCCGAAGAAAACGTATGGAGCAGCTACTCCAACGTGAACGAAACCAACCCGTTAAGGAACATGAAACCCCCAAAATCCCTTCTTACGTTAAAGGCATAATATGCGAGGAGCAGGAGCGTGAAATCGTAAAATATCTATTAACATACGGGAATCAAGTACTCTTTACCCATGTAGATGAGGAAACCGAGGAGGAAATAACTATTACCGTTGCACAATACATTATTGAAGAGATTCTTAACGATGATCTTGAATTCCAAAATCTAACCTACAAGAAACTTTTTGATGAATATATCAGGCTAATGGAAATACACTCCGAGGTTGATAATAGACACTTTATTAACCACATGGATCCTGAAGTAAGCCAGCTTGCTGTTGACTTGCTCACAGAGAAGTATGTTCTTAGCCGGATTTGGGAAAAGAATAATGCTGAAGTTGCTGAGGCTCCAAATTTTCTAGAAGACGCCATACCCAAAGCAATTCAGGTTTATAAAAGCAAAGTTCTTAAAATGGCTATCAATAATTTGAACGAAGAGTTGCAAAACCTAAAACCCGATCAGGTTGAAGAAACAAATCATATTCTTTTTAAGCTAAGGGAGCTTTACGCACTAATAAATAACATGTCGAAAGATTTGGATAGGGTAGTGTTATGATTTTCATTATAACTTAGCCTCAGCTCTGTTTTGAGTTTAATATCCTTATTGGATTTATTGAAATTAAAATGATGTAAGTAGCGGTCGTTTTTTCCCTTATATCATCGTTTACTTGTTGTTTTTTCGTAATTTTACCCAAAAGATTTTTTATTGAGTCTTGTTAAACGTTTACATTTAAGAAGCCTCAAACTATAAGTTGAAATTATAAACCATTAAATTAACATACCATGAAAATCAACACCAACACCCTAAAGGTTCTATCCATTGCTTTTTTGTCGGCAATGATGATGGTAAGCTGCGGAAACAAGCAGGCAAAACAAGCCGAAGAGCTTGAGACCGAAACAAAAGAACAAGCCTTCGAGGAGGTAACTAACTACCCAATTCCTACCTCGTTTGAAGTTATTCAGATGATTAATAAAGCGGGAGCTAGCTTTATTATTGGCATTTGTAATCCAGTTGATAATGTAGGTAAGTACATAACAGAAAAGGATATGGCCATTAATCTTGGTATTTATGGAGCCGATTTAGCCTACTCAACCACCTACCAGATGAAACAAGAGACTTTGAATTATCTGAAAGTATCAAAAGATCTTGTAGAAAAACTTAATATCAGCGCTGGATTTACGCCAGAACTAGCTAAAAAAGTAGAGGAAAACCTTGAGAATAAGGATTCGCTAATACTTACTATTACCAACTCATTCTATGAGACTTACCGTTACTTGGTTGAGAATGAAAAAGAGAGCCTTTCTCTTCTTGTTGTTGCAGGTAGCTGGATTGAAGGAGTATATATTACAACTCAAATAGCTTATACAAGCAGGGATAATACTGAATTCATAAAAATACTTGCCAACCAAAAAGCTCCTTTAATGAAGCTTATGGAGCTAATGGAGCCTCGTAAAGATGTTCCAGAGGTTAAGGAACTTATGGATAAATTAGCGCCCGTTCAAGAGGTTTATAATCAAATTGAAGGCGAGAATATTACCAACGAGCAATTTGAAAAGCTAATGGAGGTCATTACATCTGTTAGAGAATCATTAGTTTAAAAATTACCGTTAACTTATCTATTTAAAAAGGGTGTCTATATGATAGATGCCCTTTTTTATATAACAACCTTAACAAAAACAATTCAATATTCATTTTATTGTAACTTTTAGGCCTGAAAAGCATCTAAGAGTAAAAACTAATTCAATTGGATAAAACGACAGCTACAGAATTTGTTAATATTTTAGCTGATTTAGCTCAAAATGAATGGGATATTGAGCAATGTGAATATGTAATCTCTGCAATTTTAGATGAAAGCAGCAGTGTAAATTATGAAGACCTTTTAACCGTTTTTCACTCCAAGCTCAAAAGTGATAAAGAAAAAACTTGTAAAAACCTCACCCTTGAACAGCGAATAGAGATTGCCACGCTATTTTATAAGGCAATAAGACGATTGAAGTTAGACGATAGCAATGTGGTTCAAATTTGGAACGCATTGGGAGTAACGATTGATGAGGCTGTTTGTTTGTACCAGCTGCTCACATTTGAGTTATCGGCAAAGGTAGATATTGCTGAACTAATTGCACAACAACCTAATAAATTTGATAAGAGCATAAGTGAAAATAATTGTCGAATTATCTATATAGAAAGTCCCAAAGTGGGAGTTAAGGATAACATTATAAACGAATCATACTTTCAGCAAGGGTTTGAAGGGCAGTTAGTGTTGGTTTTCTTTCCAAAAATTGCGAGCTATCTGTGTCGATATGTTGGACCCAACAACCTTCTTGTTGATGATGAATCGGTTTTACCTAATTCATGCTTCTTTTTCCGACCAGGTTCTTCATTAACCACCAAAAACAACATTACATTTAGATATGATGATATTAATAGAATTAGACTAAAAATAGGAGGTATTCAGCCTTTACAGCTAGCAGTTGATGAGCTTGAGTTTTCCTTTGCCGATAGCAACCAGGGGATAAAAAAATTTTCAACTGTCGAGGAGTCGGGGCGAATTGTCGGAATCCTTGGAGGGAGTGGTGTTGGTAAATCAACATTGCTTAACCTATTAGCAGGAAAGCTAAATCCTCAGAATGGCCGGGTGCTAATCAACGGGTACGATGTTTATAAAGAGCAGGTTGACCTGATGGGGGTAATCGGTTTTGTCCCCCAGGACGATTTGCTCATTGAAAACCTTACGGTTTATCAGAACATGTACTACAACGCCCGCTTATGCTTTGGCAATTTTTCCAAGCAGCGAATAAAAGAGATGGTAGAGTATACCCTAAAAAGCTTGGATTTATGGGAAGTTAGAAACTTAAGGGTTGGTAGCACTCTCGATAAGGTTATAAGTGGCGGTCAACGTAAGAGGTTAAACATTGGGCTTGAGCTACTTCGCGAACCAGCCTTACTTTTCCTAGATGAGCCAACAAGTGGACTGTCGTCAAGCGACTCTGCTATGGTGATGAGCTTACTTCGCCAGCTGGCAGATTCGGGAAAGCTAATAGTTGTAAACATACACCAACCATCGGAACGGCTATTTAGAATGTTCGACAGGCTTTGGGTTTTAGATAAAGGAGGATATCCAGTTTTTGTTGGTTTCCCTGAAGATGCAGTTAAGTACTTTAAAGAAAAATCAGCTAAAACAGGTAGCTACCTGGCTTCAAGCTTACCTAAGCATAGGTATAATCCCGAAGATATTCTTGATATTCTTGAACAACGTGAGGTTGATAGTGATGGTTCATATACTGCTAAGAGGGTTGTTGCCCCAGAAAAATGGTACAAGTATTATTGTGAGGATATAAAACCATTATATCAGACAGAGAAACAAAAGAATCCCCTTCCAAGAAGTAAGTTTCGGCTACCCGATGTTGTTAAGCAGTTAAAAGTATTCAGTATAAGGAACTTCCTCTCTAAGCTTTCCAATAAGCCATATATCATTTTAAACATTTTAGAGCCAATTTTACTTGGCCTTATATTGTCGTTCTTTATTAGGTATTCGCCTGGTAGTGAATATGTTTTTGAAGCAAACAAGAATTTACCGGCCTACATTTTTATGAGTGTTATTGTTTCCCTATTTCTAGGATTAAGTGTAAGCGCCGAAGAAATAATAGGAGACAGGAAGATTCTTGAACGCGAATCGTTTCTGAATTTAAGTCGATTTAGCTATATCAATTCTAAGGTTCTATATCTTTTTGCCCTTTCTGCCATCCAAACAATTTTATTTTTAGCGGTTAGCTTATCAATAATAGGCATCTATGGGCTAACCTTTAAATATTGGGTTGTGCTTTTTAGCTCGGCTTGTTTTGCTAATATGCTGGGATTAGTCATTAGCGCAATAATGCGTTCGGTTGTGGCCATTTACATAACCATTCCTTTACTCTTAGTACCACAAATTCTGCTTAGCGGGACTGTTGTAGATTTCGATAACCTAAATTCAGCTTTAACACGAAGAATATACGTTCCTGTTATTGGAGATATGATGACTTCACGTTGGGCATACGAAGCGCTAGCGGTTACACAGTTTATGGATAATAGGTACGAAAGGAATTTTTTCGATGCCGAAATGCAAGTTAGTCAGTCGGCTTTTAAAGCTTCGCTTCTAATACCTCGGTTACAGGTAAAATTGGATGAGAGTATAAGACTATCATCATTAAGCGATAGTAACAGAAACGACATTGCCCGTCACTTAAAATTTATTGCCAACGAATTAGAAATTCTTGAAAAAAGAGACAATATTCCCCAGTTTGAGCTAATTAAAGATCTAAAAATTGGAAACCTTAACGATCAGGTGGCTTCCGAATTAAGTGGTTACTTGCTTTATATCAAAAAGGTGTTTCAGCAGAATTTGCAAAAGGCAACGGGAAAAAGAGATAGCATCTATGAAAGCCTAAAGGAAGAGTTAGGTGAGAAAGGTATCTATAAGTTAAAACAGAATTATCACAATAAGGCTTTGTCCGATTGGGTTTTACGTAATAACGAAGTTGCCAAATATTTAGAAACGGATGAGAGGTTAATACAAAAGGCCGAACCTATTTTTATGTTACCCGATCACCCATTTGGTCGGTCACATTTTTATGCCCCATACAAGTATTTTAATGGCCAGTATGTTAAAACCATTTGGTTCAACGTGATTGCCATATGGTTGTTTACAATATTTCTGTATACTATTCTAAATCTCTTTATACTAAACAAAAAAACCGGCAAGGCGCCGGTTTTGAAAAATGCTATAATGAAATTTATTCAACGCTAGCTTCCTTCTCGAGGTTGCTTATTTTTTCCCAGTTATCGTAAACCAGCATCAGGTCTGCTTTGGTTAGTTTTCCTGCTTTTATGGACTGAGAGGCAGCAGATTTTAGCATTTCGTCAACCGTGTATAGTTCGGCAGCTTTTTTTTCTTCTTTTGAACCGTTTATCAGCATCTTTTCTATGGCATTTAAACTTGAAACGGCTGTAATTCCTGCCATTACCACTGTAAAATCGTTGGTGTAATCTGCTATGTTAGAGTAATTGTACTCTTGTAGTAGCTCCATAAGCTTATCACTATCACTTTGAGCATTATTCATTTTTTTTGTTAGCTCAATAAGGTTGTCAATTTTTTCCTGAGTAATCATGTTTTCTCCATCAGAGAGGTTTTCTTTAACAAGGTCGAGCGCTTTACTAGGAAACTCTGCCGGTTTCTCATTGCTATAGTAATCAGAGTCATCTGCATCCTCATTGTTGTAATCCTCATCGTCGGAATATGATTCATAATCACTTTCTTGCTCTGAGTACATTTCCTCATATTTAGATAACTCTCTAAACGATTTGCGCATCGCTCTTTTGCCCAGATATCCAAATATTTGGGTTATCAATAAGAGTGCTAAAAGAACATAAAGAATGATTTTTGCAGTTTCAACCTTAGCCCCTAATGACTTAGTTAGAGCAACAAACAGCAGGTAGAGCCCATAAGCTCCTAAGGCAATTGATATAAGCGTGCCTAGGAGGCCTCCAATAAGCCCAAAAACGTTTAGAAACGCGTTAATAGGCATAAGTACCATTAGAGATGCACTAACTCTTAGGTTTGCTTCAAAATCGGTGTTCCCGCTACAAATTGCAGAAAGTAATAGAATAATGACAGCACCTAAAAATAATCCTATTAAAGCACCAAAGATTGTTCCTATAAAAGCCATTATTCCTATAGCACCACCAAATAGGCCTCCTGTTATTGCATTTCCGAAAAACAATCCCCATAAAAGATTTATAACGGCAGCAATACCTCCATATATTAAGGCTTTTACTAGAGGCTCAACCATTCCACCAGTGGTGCTCATCGATTCAAAGAAACCCTTTGGATTGAGAAGTGTTTCTTTTGAGTCGGCTAAGAACTTGTTGAAGTCAAATTTACTTTCACTCATTTTAGTTTGGTTTTGGTTTAATAAATAAAGTTCGGGTAAAAAAAACAGAAAGTCAACTAAATGAGTGAATTTTATAAAGGCTAGCTCTCAATGCCATACTGTTTAATCTTGTTGTACAGGGTTTTCCTATCGATATTTAATAGTTTAGCAGCTTTGGTTTTGTTGTATTTTACCTTTTCTAGTGTAGAGATTATCAGTTCCTTTTCTGCTTTTTCCTTTGAGTTTTTAAGGTCGGGAGTTTTAGAATTGTTGGTTTTATGTATGCTGCCAACAATATCGTAGGGTAAGGAGCCGATAGTAATATTTTGAGTTTGTTCAAGGAGAACAGCACGTCGGATTGCATTTCTTAACTCCCTAATGTTTCCAGGCCACGAATAGTTTAACATGGCATCAATTGCATTGGAATCAAACCCAGAAATGTTTTTTCCCAGCTCCCTATTTGCTTGCATTAAAAACCACCTGGCATATACCATCATGTCATCCTTTCGCTCACTTAGAGGCGCTATCCTAATTGAGAACTCGTTAAGTCTATGGAACAGATCTTCTCTGAAAGCACCTTTGCTAACCATGCTAACCAGGTCGTCGTTGGTGGCAACAATTATTCTTACATCGACTGGAATTTCTTTGCTGCTTCCTATTCGTTTTATCTTACGCTCCTGTATTGCTCGAAGCAGGTTAACCTGAACCTCGTAGGGGAGATTTCCAATCTCGTCAAGGAAAAGTGTTCCGCCATTTGCTACTTCGAATTGTCCAACCTTATCGGCAATTGCACCGGTAAATGAGCCCTTAACATGCCCAAAGAATTCACTTGCTGCAAGCTCTCGTGGTAGCGCACCACAGTCGATGGCTACAAAAGGCTTCCCTTTTCGTTTGCTCATTTTGTGAATTTGACGGGCAACAAACTCTTTACCTGTGCCACTTTCGCCCTGTATGATTACAGAAAGATTAGTAGGTGCAACTATGCTAATATGTCGCATTAGCTCCTGACTAAACTGGCTTTTGCCTTCAATAAACGTGTAGGGGTCATCAAAGGATGGTTCTCCAGCCGAAACGCTGGAAAGCGCATTATTTATGGTTGCAAGTATCTCTTCGGGGTTAACTGGTTTGGTTACATAATCGAAGGCTCCATGCTTG
This sequence comes from Tenuifilum thalassicum, assembly GCF_013265555.1. Classification (GTDB taxonomy): domain Bacteria; phylum Bacteroidota; class Bacteroidia; order Bacteroidales; family Tenuifilaceae; genus Tenuifilum; species Tenuifilum thalassicum. Next base: position 73,549 of record NZ_CP041345.1, read on the forward strand.
ATAGTTTTTACAGCCATTCGGATATCACCATAACCAGTCATAATAACGACAACAGTATCGCGGTTCTTCTTTTTAGCCTCAATTAACACATCCAGCCCCGATTTTTCGGGAAGACGAAAATCTGTAAGAACTACATCAAACTTATTATCATTAATGGCACGATATGCCTTATCGTATGAGAAAGCATCTGTCACCTTATGCCCGTTGCGGGTAAGGAAAGCTTTGAGCATTAAGCAAAAGGTAGAGTCGTCGTCAACTACAAGTATTTTGGCCATTACATCAGTCCCATTTGTATAGCTAATGTAACAAGTTTTTGGGAGACTGTGAAATTGTTAAACTTTTTGTTTGTTTAAAGCCCGTTAATGGGCAAAAGATAACATTTGGCTTTATACAAAACATTGAAATACAAGTAAATAAAATTAATGGACTGATATTTGTAAAATTATATAGGTTTGCTATATCATTTTGTAAATATTTTTCAATTAGCTTAGTAAATAAAATAAAAAATATATGAAGGGAAATATACGCCTACACAGTTCACTTCTAACAAGCATGTTGTTAATATTTGCTATAAATTCCTATTCACAGACTGGTCCTGGTGGAGTTGGAAATAGGGATGGTTCAAATGGCCAGCCCAAAAACGTTATATGGTTCGATGCCTCAGCGCTGGGTCTGAACGATAATGATCCTGTTGCAACCTGGACCGACATGTCTGGAAATGGAAACGATGGTGTTCAACTTACAGCAAGCGCTCAACCGATATATAGGACCGGACAGATCAATGGAATGCCTGCTGTTATTTTTGATGGTACCGATGATTATATTCCCTTCGATGGAAGTACCATTGTTAACTCCGATTATACTGTCATTGTGGTGACTCAACGACGTTCTAACAGGTACAGAAGAGTAATTATAGGAGGATCAACTTCAGCTTCAAATCAGAATTTGCATGTTTACTGGGAGAATAGCACAAACTTCAGAGCACATCACTATGGGAACGATCTTAGTACTCCGATGATACCAGTTACACAACCCGATTCGGGTGGTACCGATCCTAATGTATATGGTATTTTTTCAACCCTGCTATCATCGGGCGATGCAACCGATAATAGAAGAAACTATCAGAATAATACTTTGCTAGGAACTAGAACTAACTCAACAAAACTCTCCAGCTATAATGGTGCGGCTATTGCACGATATGGTGCCTTAAATGAATACCATGACATTGATGTTGCCGAGCTAATTATCTTTAGTAATGCCCTTAGCGATGCTCAGCTCCAGATTGTGCATCAGTATCTAAATGTTAAGTATGACATAAATATCAATAACGACTATTTTGACCCCGATGCTAGCTACACTCACGGAGTGATTGGTATTGGTGAAGAGTTAAACGGTGAGCACTCCGAGGCTGGTGCAGCGGGTTTCTATCTTACAGCGCTTAGTGGGCTAAACGTTGGTGAATACGTTTTTGCCTCTCATAACAATCTGGTAAACAATAGCGCCAACTTCAGAACCGATGCGGAGGTTACAGCTGCAGGTGCTGAGGCTGCATATAACCGAATTTGGTATGTTAAGCCTGTTGGGACTCCTGCTGCTCAAATAGCTTTTGATTTTAGCGAGGTGCTTGAAGATGGACTTTTCCCAACCAATATTTCAAACTACTGCTTGCTCTATAGAGCTGGAACAACTGGTAATTTTACTAAGGTAAAAAATGCCGATGGGATAAAAAATGGTGATCAGCTTTTCTTCTCACTAACCGAAGCCGAGTTAAAGGAGGGTTACTATACGCTTGGTACCGAAGATAATACCAATACTCCTTTAAGGGGTGCTCCAAATAAAACTTGGTACACATTAATCTCTGGAAATTGGGGCGACTGGGAGATATGGACTCTTGATCCATCTGGTGCGTTACCCAATAACCCCGACCATTTAACTCCCGATAAATCGCCAACAGCCAGCTTCGACAATGTGGTAATCCTTACTGGTAGAACCGTTGTTGTTGATACCATCAATAATCTTCAGCATTCAAGTATTAAGGTTGATGGCCGTTTAGACCTTACTACAACAACGGGACATAGCTTTAGTACGATTAGCGGATCGGGCCGAATACTTTTAGCAGCTGATAACTTTCCAACGGGCGATGCTACAAATTTTGTTACTAAAAGTTTGGGTGAGGGAACGGTAGTTTATTATGGAGGCAGTTACGATTTAACCACTGCTCGAGAGTTTTTTGATGTTGAGGTTGAGCTTTCTAACTCTTCAAATACTATAACCCTACTAAACAACTATACTATTAATGGCGACCTTAGAATAAATACAGGGACCCTTAAAATTAACGATGATGTCTCAACAACCATCTTAAACCTTACTGTTAAAGGTGACGTAAGCGTTCAAAGCACAGCGAGCATAGTAACTGGATTAGGGGATACAAGAAGCGCTTATCAAATTGGAGGCACCATGCCCGCCGACGATGGGAAAAATTATCACGATATTTTCCATCAGTTCTATATTTATGGCGATTTTAATAACTATGGTGTTGTACGGTTCACTAACCTAAATGCTCCCGATTACGATAGTTTTGCTGATAATGGTGCGGTTACCGTTCGTTTTATGGGTGCAAGCAATGCCGAGATGAACCTCTACAATACCACCGATTTTTATAACCTAATTATTGATAAGGGAACCGATAAAACATATAAGGTAAAGGTTTATTCCGATAATAATAGCTATTTCCGGCTTTTTGGTCCTAACAGTTGCGGAAGAACAACAGGTGCACCTTTTTCAGCAGAAAATCCCCAAGTAAGAAAGGCTTTATGGATATACCATGGTACGCTACAGCTAACAGGTAACATTGATATACCCACATTAAGCGAGGGCGGGTTAGCTGGTGGTAATGGAGATTATGCAATCGGGAAAAGTGCTCGATTATGGATCGATGGCAATAGTGTAACGGTTTATTCCACCGCTAGTAGTGTCGATCAAGTTACAGGCTTTACTTCAAGCGACCCCAACCCTGCTGATGGAGTAAATACTGGCTCTAGCAACCAGGCTATGTCGGTTTATGGCGAGTTTAAAATTACGAAAGGTTTCTTTGGAACCCGAAATAGTGCAGGATTCATATTCTGGGCAGCCTCAAATGCTCAGCTAAAAATTGAGGGAGGTACCTGCTACGTTGCACAGGTTCGAAGTGCTGGTGGTGGTGGAGGAATAGCATCGTATGTTCAGACAGGAGGTACCATGCAAGTTTTTGGTAATGAGGCTAGCTACGGTGGCGAGTATACAAGTGCTTACCCCCTATTTGGACTAGAGGGAACCGATGCTGTTTTCCAAATGTCGGGTGGTATTATCCTTCTTCAAGATGATGATGCGACTAACATGCCTGAATTCTCAATCAATTCTGCTGAAGGCAATTACCAGGTAACGGGAGGTTCCATTAACTTTCAGCTACAAGATGGCCGTTCGGCTCAAATACAATCTACTGCTAATCTATGGAATTTAACCCTTAACAATAGTAGCGGAACAGGTACTGTAGTGTATCAGCTTGATACAAATCTTGTTGTTTCAAACGATTTAACCTTGAACCCAAATATTGAACTTGATGTTGAAGATCCTACTGTGACTGGTCTTTATCATGATGTTTCTATTGGAAGGAATTTTAGTATATACGAAGGTGCAACATATACCTATGGGCAAAATACAACAACCTTTAATGGCACCCAGGATGGTACTTTCTACATTGGCCATAATACCGATGATGGCTATGAGCAATACTTGTGGAACCTTACGGTTAATAAGTCGGCTGGAAGAAGAATCACAATAACAGGAGACCCCAATAAGGATCCTGATAATGTTTCGGCGGAGTGGCATAACCGACTTGTTCATGTGGTGAACGATGCTAATATAGAAAGTGGTATCCTTGACCAGGGACGACAATCAATACGACTTTTTGCTGGTGTTTATGTTAAAAAGAATGGTCAGCTTGGTACCTATGAACATGGTACAACACCTACTTCCGCCTATGTTATGTTTAGGGATGGCGATTTAACAATTAACTCCGAAAAGGGAGCCACCTTTGGTAATATTAAGTTTAACTCAACTGGTACTGTAACCTTCACAAGCGATATCTATATTAAACGAATTGGGTTTTATCAGGGTTTATACAATATTCAAAAATATAACCTAAAGGTTGACTACTTCCATAACCTGGCAACTACAAACAATATCGCTGTTTCAAACGGTAGTGTTTCAGAGATGATTTACACCAGTGGCAACGCCTCCGACGGGGGAGTATCAATACTAGTTAATTCAAATGGTACGTATTCTTTTCCAATCGGTGTTTCTGGAAAATATACACCTGCACAAGTTGATGTAACTAACTTTTCTGACTCTGGTTATGTAAAAATTGTACCAGTTAATCACTATTTATATACTCTAACAGGAGGATCTTCAAATGTGCTGCAGTATTACTGGAAAGTTGATGAAGAAGATTTCAACACATTACCAAATGTATACTGGACATTTTTTTACGATCAAGCAGATGTAGATGGTAATGAAACTTCTTATAGATCAGCACGCATTATAAACTATAAGACCGTAGAAAATCTAGGAAACTGGTCAGTAGATAGAAATAATAATGAGATTTATTTTGCTGATGATGCAACTCAGAATCCAATACCCCTAAAACCTGGTGATTATACTGCTGGTAACCCGAGTGTTTTCAACGCAACGGTTAGAACATTATATGCTCGTAAAAATGGAGTTTGGCACGATTACACAACTTGGTCTACTACTCCTGATGGAAATACTCCATTAAATAATAAAAATCAACTTCCAACGTATGGGGATATTGTAGTAATTGGAGAGGCCGCTAGTCATGGAGATGAAAACAAGAATTACTCTGTTGCCATTGATAATACACATCCTGATTACGCGCCGATAAATATTGCAATGCTTTGTATTCTTCGTTATGGAACTGGAGAGAGTTCTTTGGTTACAGTTGGTCAAAATGGTGCCGATTGTAACTTTGGTGTTGTCACCAATAGAGACCCAGATGCAACAAATCCAGATACTTCAATAAACCATGCAAGTAAGATAATTGTTTCTGGGCCAGTATTACCAAATGGCGATTTCGGAGAATTTTTAACTGCTCCCTATACAATCTTTACTTTCTCACGAGCCTTCCCTGGTACTAATGCAACAATTGATGATGGATTAGGGGGAACACTTTCTAATAATTATTATGCTTCCTATAAAATTGGAAATTCAATTACAGAGTACCCTATATTGCAATTTGAGTATGATGGTTATTCAGGCGGTTATATTGAACTACCAGATGTTGATATAACCGTTCATAGCGATTTGAGAATGTTCAAAGGTGATCATCATTTGAAGTTTGGAAATTCAACAAATGGAAACTTAACCGTAGAAGGAGACTTTGAGTTTAATGATGGGAGTTCTTATAATATTGAATTTCAGGCAAGTGGTGTCGAAAGAGTCCTCACAATAAATGGCGATATCAATTTTAACAATCAAACAAATTCGCAATTTTCTGTAGAAAACGCGGCATCAAGTCTTGTGCATAAAATAAAGTTACAGGGTAGTGTTATTAATCCAAGTACTACTTCTTCATTTAATTGTTTTAATGGTTCAGGCAACGCAGCTGCCAGTCTTGAGTTCATTGGTTCAGCTAACTCTACGTTTAATGACATGATTACTATCCCCGATTTTTATCAATTAATAATGAATAAGGGAACCAATCAAACCTACGTTGCAACTATTAATACTGAACTTAATCTAGGTTCTGATGCTTCATCTACATCTGACTTAAAACCTATCCAGCTATTAAATGGTACTCTCCAACTTAATCACCCTACAGGTAATATTGATATTTCTACTGGGGGCGAAAACTTTGAAATTCCATCAACCGCTTGTCTGCAAATTACTCAGGGTACGGCTAATGTATATGGTGATAATACTGGAATACGTCTCGATGGTAAGATACTGATAGATGGCGGAACTCTCGATATGATTAGTGGGGCTGGGAATGGAAATAACTACATCGAGTACTCTGCATCAGGAAATGCACAAATTGAGATAAGTTCTGGAAATCTTTGGGTTGGCTCTCAGATTAGGAGAAGTTTAAATTCAGAGGAAGGAATCCTTAAGTTTAACCAATCGGGTGGTGAGGTATTACTCGGTGTAAACAGCGGTGGCGATAACGATAGGGCAATCTTCGAAATACTTAACAATGGTAGTTCATTCTCTAATACTGGTGGCGATTTCTACCTTGTAAACGATTATCGTACTGCCCCAACCATTGCATCAATGTATTTCGATCCACAGATTCTTAGCCTTTCTTCAGGCTCTACCGTTCATTTTGGACATACTAGCACGGTTGCTGGAAATGCCGATTTTACCTTATATGCCGGAAGAGCATTAAGAAATATTCAGGTGAATTCTACCAATTCGCCATCATTAACACTTGATGTTGTTCCTTTAACCTTATATGGTAATCTTACTATTAATTCTGGTGCAACCTTCGATGCTAATGGGCTCGATTTAAATATTTATGGCAACTTTACAAACAATGGAACCTTTATTGCCAATTATAACAGCACCTACTTTAAAGGAAGCGTTGATCAGCAAATTACTGGCCAAACCACTTTCTATAATCTTTACAAGACAACATCCAACAAACTCTCAATAAACGATGATATCGATGTTGATAATGATCTTGGATTAAATGCAGGTTCATTCTTTGATAATGGTAATACATTATCGGTTCAAGGCGATGTTAATATGGATATCACCACCACTTGGGGCGGAATTGGCGATGGAATATTGATGAATGGCTCTACACAGCAGGTATTAACTGGTAATGGAACTTTTGGTAAGCTATCTATTAATAATATTTCTGGTGTAGTTTTACCTATCGGAAATGAGTTTACCATTGAAGATGTGCTTCAGCTTGAAAGTGGAGTTTTTGATATCGATAAAAACCTATTGACATTAAACGCCAATGCAATAATAGTGGAAAAGAATCCCTTCTCAGACCATAATATGATTCAAACTAACATTTCGTTTACCGATGCTGGTGTTAAAAAAATCTTTCCATCAATTGTTCCTGCCGACAATTACGGATTTATATATCCCCTTGGTAGCGAAGGTCGATTCACGCCAGTTGAATTTGATATCGATAATGTTGATGCAGGAGGCTATATAAGAGTTACAGCTGCACACGAGCGCCATCCTACCATTGTGAATGATTCCGAGCCTTGTCAGGAAATAGTTGACACAGCGAATGTTCTAAACTATCACTGGTTGTTAGATGCAAATGGAATATCAAACTTTACTGCAAATGCTCGCATGAAGTATGATGAAGGAGATTTCCAGCTAAACAATCCTTATTACGATGTAACACATTATATTGCTGCACGACTTTTGTTGAATACTACGCTCTGGAATAAGTTTGACCCTGCTAGCTTTGATGAGGCAAACTCTCAGCTTCTTTTCAGTTTTGTTGGTACCGATGATAATGGTGTAAGTGGCGATTACACAGCGGGTGTGGAGGATCAGAATGGTACTTGTGAAGGTGCTATCCCCGATGAGGTTCCAATTTACATCACAAAGCAAAACGGACCATGGACCGATGCCAATACCTGGGATACCTATCCTACTTCAGGTGGTACAGTTCCTGCTGGAGGACCAAGAGGTGCTGTGGTTATTATTGAGCACGAGGTTACTACACCACCTGTGAACTATATTTTGAACTACAAAACAATTATTAATTCTACAGGGGTAATTAAAATTGGAACAACCTATGGTCATCGTCTTGGTATTGTTGAAGGAACTGGTAAAATACAACTTGAGCGAGGCGATTTACCTGCAGGTATTTATGACGATTTCTTTGGCAGAAGTGGTGGGACACTTGAATTTACTGGTAGTTCCGACTATGACGTGTTAAGCGAAATAACCCATGTTCGTAACCTAATATTCTCAGGAACAGGGCAAAGGCGTTTACCAAACCTCGATCTTGAAATTTACGGCCAGCTTACTATTGATGGCTCCGATAATAACCTTTGGGTAAGAAATGAACATTATAGAGACCTTACCCTAGATAGTAATATTGTATTTAACCAAGGGCAATTCTATGCAGGAATAGATCCTTCAAAAGTTATTTTTAATGGGTCTTACCCTCAAACCATAACAGGAACAGGGAGTTTTACAGGTTCTAACTCCTTCCTTAATGTAGATCTTGACAATTCGACTGGCCTTACCTTGGATAGTCCGGTTGAAATTAAAGGGTCGCTAAATTTAATTTCTGGCATTATTACTACCGATAACATAAACATTCTAACCATTAATAATGCATCGGAGACTGCTGTAACAGGTTATAGTAGTTCAAATTATATAGATGGTCCTATGCAAAAGTTGGTTTCAACTGGTGGCGATTATCTATTCCCAGTTGGCGATGCAGGACGTTATGGACCAGTATCTATATTTAATGCATCTAACTCATCAGCAGCTTATTGGAAAGCGGAATATTTCAATAGTGCCACACCAAATAACGCCTCTCTTGCTGGAAATCTTCAGGCTGTTAGTTCCGACGAGTACTGGGAGATAACAAATCCTAATGCTGGTGACCAGGCTCAAGTCCAATTACGTTGGGATTCAAATAGCGAAATTACACCCGTTGTTACTGGTAATATTAATGATATTGTTGTAGCTGAATTTAATGGAACGAATTGGGTAGATAAAATATCAACTGCCACTGGAGGTAGTTATAGTGGAACGGTAAAAACTTCAAGTAATATTAATGTTGATCCAAAGCAGTATACCTTAGGTTCTAAGGTTCTAATTACTGCAAAGGCCTATTTTACTACTCTAGACCCAGCTTGCCAGGGTAGTTCAATACCCGTTTCATTTGCAGGAATTATTGACCCCGACAACATGTATCTTACCCTTTCATATGAAATTGATGGAGTTCCCCAAACCGACATTACCGTTAACAGCTTACCTTATAGCCTACCAGCTACAATTGCAGGTAGCTATGTACTAACTGGTTTAAAATATAATTCCGATGCTAAAACAGGTGTGGTAGACAATGGCTCTGTTACGGTTAATCCAGCTCCTTCAATATTTAATGTTACCGGCGGTGGCCAGTATTGTGAGGGTGGTGCTGGTGTCCCAGTAAATCTTGATGGATCTGAAAGTGGTGTTACCTACACATTATATCGAGATGGTAATCCAACCGCCACATCACTCAGTGGTACGGGTGCAGCATTAAGTTTTGGTAATCAAACTGTACCTGGCTCTTATACGGTTGTTGCTACTAACTCTACAACAGGATGTTCTCAAACCATGGCAGGCAATGCAAACGTAACAATGAACCCGAATCCTGTGTTCTCAATATCTGGCTCTGCTTCTGCAATTTGTGATGGCGATAATTTCACCTTAACCACAACCTTCACAACTGTAAGTACTCCTTACGATATTGATATAATTAAAGATGGAAGTTCTGTTACTGGTTCTCCTTTTAATTCAAGCAGTAATCCTTATGTTTATAGCGAGAACCTACCTTGGTCTGGCCCTGATCCTAGTAATAGCTTTACTTACACGGTAACAGTAACCGACAATAAAGGTTGTTCTAGTAGTTCATCTTCACCTGTGACTGTTAATGTTTATAAAATACCAGAAACTGGACCTGAATACCATATACCAAATAATTTTGCGTTTTAAAAAGCATTTGAGTAAAGCCCCGAGAATCGGGGCTTTATGTTTAAAATATTGTGGATGTTTTACCTTGTTTTATCTGGAAATAAAGGTACTTGCAGAAATGTTTAATTTTGCATAGCAAATATAGGCCAAAAAACACATAAACGGTCAAAAATTACAAATGTTAAACATATATGTGCATGTGTATCATATAGATAGTGTTTTTTGTTTTAACTTTGAATAAATTTTAGTGGTAAAAAGAAACCTTTTTGCATATTTCTCGATTAATAAAGTTAACAGTTTGGGGAAAATTAAGATATATGAAAACACATATCTTTAAGCAGCTATCTGAATTAAGATCATTCTTATAAGTATTGGTTTGATATTTTTACATTCTGAAAGTAACCATTAAGATGGTTTTTAAGTAAGCAAGCAATAATTGATAATTCAATATATTATGGGCACAAAAAATATACCTGACATAAGTTATGGTCAGAATAGGGTAGTTGGCCAAAAAACAGTAAAGGCTTTTTTAACACTCATTATTCTCATGGCTACCTCATTCGGTTCTTTTGCACAGAAAACTTGGGATGGAGGGGGTGATGGCAGTAGTTGGAGTAGTGCCAATAACTGGAATCCCAATGGGGTTCCCTTGCCTACCGAAACTGTTACAATTTCATCGAACGCCAACTTAACAATTAATGTTGATGGTGATTTTACCTGTGCAGGGCTTACGCTACAGCTAACAGGAAATCAAAATGGCAATAGAACCTTAGCTTTAAATGTTTTATCAGGGAATACTCTAACTGTAGATGGTTCTGTAACAATAGATAATATTTCAACAAGGAATAATAGAACAAAAGTTTGCTTTATAGATGTTCAAGGAACGTTGAACGCAAATGCTGGTATTACAATTTCAAATACAACAAGAACTAATAAGATAGGAAGTTTAAGGGTATCGGGTGGTACTATAAATGTTGTAGGTGATATAATAATGTCAGGCAATCCCCCACGAAATGATATAACATTTACTACTGGTACTATAAATATAACAGGTACTATCTCTGGAGGTGCACTAAACGAAGGCACTGGAACAGTTAATTACAATTCCTCTGGCAATCAAGATATCGGTGCTTATACCTATTACAACCTGTCTGTAACGGGGGGAGGAACAAAATCGTTAACAAATAACACTACGATTAATAACACGCTAACAATTACAAACTCTATTCTTAGTTTAGGTAACAATAACCTAACTTTATCTAATTCCTCAACAAGTGATGTACAGGGCGGTCCGTTTAGTGCATCTTGTATGATTGCTACTGATGGTACTGGTTATGTTGAACAAGCAGTTCCATCTGCAACGCCCTATACAATGCCCATAGGTTCTAATGGGGTTTACTCTCCAGTTGTTTTAAGTAGCATTACTGGCTCCACTTTCCTAAGGTTTAGAACTGTATATAATACTACATTAGGTTCTCAGTATTTAAAACGATACTGGCAAATAACAGGTTCGGGGGCATCAACGGCTACAATCTCATTTCAATACGATGCAACCGAAAACCCTGTTGACCCAACTCTTATTTGGGTACGCCCAACTGCAGGAGCATGGGCTGCACCCTCTGGTACACAGACGTTCGATAGCGGTGCAAAAACATTTACTGTTACTAACACTACCGATATAACTAACGTTACTTCAGAATGGACTGCTGGTTTTCCTGTAAGAACATTCTTTTCCTACCAATCAGGGAATTGGGATGATGCATCAACGTGGACTAACGATCCAGGCGGAACAACCTGGACAAACATAGGCACACCATCATCTGATGGCGATATCGTTGTTATACTTTCTGGTAGAACGGTATCCCTTAGCTCCGATGTTACTACAGCAAACCTTGAAATTAATATTAATCAGGGTGGTATCCTCGATATGGGATCTTTCCAATTTACAAATCCCCTTGGTAAGCTTTCAGGGCAAGGGATTCTTAAACTGGCAACAACCAATTTCCCTACTGCTGCAACCAATACTTTTGTTGATGCAGGTGGAGGTATAACTGAGTATTATAACCCCACCGATTTTACTCTCCCTGTTGGTCAAACAACTTATAATACTTTAAGAATTAACGCGCCTGGAGTAATAGCCACACAGCTCAACAATCTTACTTTGAATGGGGATTTGCATGTAATGCAGGGTACATATCGAATTAACGATAACACCTCTGCTAGACGAGAGCTAACCATTATGGGAAGTGTGACAGTTGAGAGTGGTGCATCAATTACTGTGGGAAATGGTGTTACCAATACAACCACAAATCCTACTGCTGTGGCCGAAGGAGGAACTGCTCCCCTTACAAACTATTACTACACTCAATCGCATACCGTTCAAGTTTATGGCGATTTCACCAACTATGGTACTGTTCGATTTACAAACCTAACATATCCTGTGTATAACCAGCTACCCCCTACAACACTTGGTTCTACTTCGGGGTATGCAACAGTATTTTTTAGAGGAACAACAAATAGTACCTTATGGTGTGAGGGCACTACAGATTTTTACAACCTTGTACTCGATAAAGGGGTCGATCAAACCTATAGCCTTACAATTTATTCAACAGCTTATCAGAATTTTAGGCTCTTTGGTGCTAATATTGCAGGTGGTTATGGAGGTGGAGCAAACCCAAATCTTGATAAGGCCCTCTGGATTAGAACAGGTACGCTTGTATTACAGGGAACAACAATAATCCCTTCACTTAGCGAAGGAACATGCGATAGTGGAACAGGTGGTCCTAATTCCGACTATTTTATTCCTGGTAATGGGGCTTTAGTTCTCGACGGCGATAATGTGGTTGTTCTCACCACCGCCGATAGCTATCAGGAGGTAAACGTGGCCTATAATGTTAGCGCACCCAACGATGCCTCAATGGGAATAAACACATCCGCTGGTTGTAGTTCATTTTCGATATATGGCCTCTTAAAGATTAATAAGGGTTATATTTCCACACGTGAAAGCGGTGGATTTATCCAATGGCCAGTAGCATCAGGTCAGTTCGAAATTAATGGGGGAACTGTTGATGCTAAGCAGTATAGAACAGCTGGAGCTGCAGGTGGATTAGCTTCGTTCACTCAAACAGGTGGTACATTCTACCTGCGTGGTAGGTTCACTCGTACCCCTTCGGCATATTCGTCGGTAAACGATCTTATAAATGCGCCTATTAGCACAAATCGCTCTACTGGCGGCTTACAAGGTGCTGTGGGTACATTTAACCTTAACGAGGCCGAGAATGTGTTTAACATGAGTGGTGGCTCAATTTATATTTATGATGTGTGTGGCGATGGCTCTTCGGCTGCCCAACAAAAGGTTTTTGAGGTTTATAGCGATCAGAGCAATGTTGAGGTTTCTGGTGGTTCAATTATTATTATGCCTACTACTGGAACGGGTGCCGCCGATTCACCAATTTACCGAATTGTTTCAACCGCTCCATTTGGGAACCTTTCTATTAATAGACTGAGCGGCACTTCAAATGTGATGCTCGATACTTATCCTCTCACTGTAATCTCTAACTTTTCAATCTTATCTGGCGATTTTGATGCAAACAGCCTGAATGTTACAATTGGTGGAAACTTCTTTGTAGCATCTGGTACTACATATACTACAGGCGACAACTGGACAATCTTTAATGGCATTGCCAACCAAACAATAACTTCTAACACAGCCACTCCACTTGTGTTCAAAAAGCTAAAAATGGATAAGCTGGCTGGTAAAATACTTAACTTTTCTGGCAGTCAAACCGATTTTCATGTACAAGATTCTTTAATGCTTGTTTCTGGTACTTTTAACGATGGTGGCAAAACCATTTCTCTAATCCCGTCGACTACATCTACAACATCATACATTTACAATAGTGCAACTCATTTAGGTAGTGGAAAAATTGTAATTGCAGATGATGATCCTACTGTAATAGATGGCGATGGTAATGGTGTTTTTAACAATCTAGAACTTAACAACACCGATGCTCTTGATGCCCCTGTAAGCTTAAGTAATAACATCTCGATTACAGGAACATTAACCTTTTCGCAGGATAAATTGCTCGATATAAATTCATACAATATCAGGTTTTCTTCAATGGCAAGCGTTGTCGGAGCTAGTTCAACACGCTACATTACAAGTTCCGGAGAAGCAGGAAATGGAGGAGTAACCCGTTCGTTTACTTCAGGAGCTACTAGCTTCACATTCCCTGTTGGAGCAGCATCAACATCCCACGCAACTCCTGCTTATACTCCAGCCACAGTAACCATAACAGGAACACCTAATTCTTGGGGCGATGTTACCATTGTACCTGTTGGTTATGAGCATCCTGCAACCACTAACAAGGGACGCTCACTTACCTATTACTGGAGAGTAAAAACTACTAACTTAGATCTTGGATCGGCCACCGCTTCATTAGGATTTACATACGATGATGCTGATGTGGTAACTGGAGGTGATATTTCAGAGAATGAGTATGTTGCAGCACGTTTTAACATAGACGCTGCCACATGGACTAGTGGTACTGCTTCTGATGTTGATGAAACCACAAACCTAATAGGAGAGCCTGGAACAGGTAGTTTCCTTGAGAATCTCTCTTCTATTGATGGCGATTATACTGCTGGAGACAATAACCCAACTAATCCTTTTGGAACTCCAACTGTATATTACAGCCGACAATCGGGAAATTGGAATAATGTAAACACTTGGTCAACGGTTAGCCATACAGGTCCTGCTGCTAGCTCTACTCCTGGTGCAAGTGATATTGTAATCGTAGGAAATGGTAACACCGTAACTCTTACTCAAAATGAAAATTGTGCAGTTTTACAAATCGAAAATGGGGCAACTCTAGATATTTATACATATACTGGAAGTAATTTTGCTTTGGTAGCAAATCATCCAAGTGGTTTAAATGGTTTATTTAGGGTAACAACGCCAAAAACCAGTTCAAATTCTGTCCCTGGTGTGTTTTCATTTCCAACTGGTGATTTTAGCGAATTTAATGTAAACAAGGGAACTACTGAGTTCTATGATATTGATGGAACTGCTGGTGCACTTTATATTTTACCTGCTAATGTTAATTCATATGGTAATCTTATACTAAGAGCAAAGGGTGGTGATAATTTGGTTTTACCTAACAATTCATATACTAAAATTTATGGTGATTTAACATGTACTGGAGATGCTTCAACGGCTTGGATCGCTTTGTGCTGGAATACTAACATTTGGCCTTACTATACTTCTGATTACGATCCAACTATTGAAAAAACAGTATATGTTGATGGTAATTTGTACGTAGATGCTGGTACATTTATTTTCTTTAACGATGAGCAACCTCAACATTTAATTGTTGAAGGAAATGTTCAGGTTAATACAGGTGCTACTCTTAGAATTTATCCAGCATATCCTTTTGCAACACCTGTTATTACTAATAATACTTTAAAAATTGGAGGCTCTTTAATTAATAACGGTACTGTGTCTTTAAGAGAGACTTCTGGTGGACGAACATATTTTGTAAATACAACATTTTTCAATTCTAACACTTCTTATATTACAAATACAGGTGGAAATCCTACAACAATTTTTAATAATGTTATTGTAGATAAAGGTTCTTCTCAAGCCGACTCGCTTATAATTGATATTGGAGGAACTCTAACAACCCCTACCGACAACTGGCTTACCCTTCAAAATGGTACGTTGGTTTACAGAAGGACCGACCCTAACTCCGATTTTACTATTTCAACAACTACTCCTTTTATAATTCCAGAAACCGCTGGTCTTTTAATTGATTACCCAAATAACGCAAATAATACTAGTGTTCTAATAGCCAATGCGAATACAAACTCTAATGACGTAACCCTTGCTGGGAAATTTGCTGTTAGAGCCGGTCAGGTTTACGTGGGCCCCACAAATGGAACAACCAATAGTAATAACGATATTGTTTATACTGGCGATGGAAATTCCACCCTGGTTATTGATGGAGGGCAGCTGTTTGTTAATGGACAAATACGCCGAAATACAGCTACAACCACAGGTGTACTTAAGTATTACCAAACCGATGGAGAGGTTTACATTAACGGTCAGGGAGCCGATGCAACTGCATTAACTAGAGCGAAACTTGAAGTTACCAATAATGGTAGCGTGTTTAATATGAGCGGCGGGATAATTAATATAATTCGCGGAGGTGGAACAACATATGGCGATTTATACATTCGACCCCAAAGCTCAAGTGTAACCGGAGGTGAGATTGTATTTAGCTCAATCCCCAGCTCTTGGAGTGCTGTAAATGCAAACCAAACCTATAGAATTGATGCCAATGTTCCCCTTAATAATATTACTATAACTGGAGATAATATTGGAACCCCCTACTCCGCCACCGTATCGTTAATGGTTAATCCTCTCGTTCTGAATGGTTCGCTAACTTTAAGCAATATTCAGAGTTTCTTGGTAACTAATGATATTGATGTTTCATTAAAGGGCGATTGGGTTAATAATGGAACATACACATCAGGAAGTAATACTACCACCTTTAACGGGAATGCACAGCTAGTTTCGGGTGCTTCGCTAACTGCTTTTAATAACCTGGTAATTAACCCAATTACCTCGGTAACATTATCTACCAATGATATAGATGTTAATGGTGATTTGACCCTATCAAACGGAACGCTTATTTGCAACAGTTACCAGGTTAATTTAAAGGGCGATTTTACCAATGATGCTACCTATACAGATAATGGAAATAATACAGGGGTTATCCTTAATGGGACGGCATTACAATATATTTCCGGAACGGGTACATTTAGTACACTAGAACTTTACAATACAAGCGGGGCACGCCTGCAAAACTCTATTACGCTAACCAAGAACCTGGTTCTAACCCAGGGTATTTTTAATATTAACCAGTATATGCTTAACCTGGGTATTAATAGTATTGTTGATGGCGCTCCTTTTGGTACATCAAAGATGGTTATGGTTGATGGAGCATTTAGTAATGTGGGTATTAGAAAATATTTTGACGCCTACTCCGGTGCTGCACAAACCTTTACCTATCCTCTTGGTGTAATGGGCAAGTACACGCCTGCAGAATTTACTTATACCGACAATACTACCACAGGATACATCAGGATAAATGCTATTAATTCTCATCACCCCGGTGTTCTCGATCCAAACAGGGTACTACAATACTATTGGGAGGTTGAAAATAATGCCGTGGCAGGTCTAAATGGCAGCCTTGTGTTCTACTATGATAATGCAGATGTTAAAGGCTCTGAGGTTGACTATGTTTCTGCCCGAACAGTTAATAATACTAGTTGGAGTAAATCAGCACCAGGCCCTACAACCGACAATGTCGATGAAACAAATGATATTATTACTTTCATCCTCATAAATACCAATGACATTACCGGTGAGTTTACAGCAGGTGAAGACCCCGCCATTCCTAATAATATTCCACAATTCACCTCTCAAAAAGATGGGAATTGGAACGATCCTACAGTTTGGGTTCAAACCGGAGGAGACCCGTACGTATTAACCGGCGGGCCTAACGGGTTTATTGTAACAGTTAGCGAGCAGGACACTGTTGACCTAAACCAGAATCAAGCTTTTTGCTATAGGATGACAATTAATGGTACCTTGAGGGTAGTTGAACCCTACTATGGCCATAATATTGGTACGGTACTTGGCCAAGGAACCCTTTACCTCGATCGTGGTCCATTCCCTGCTGGCCGCTACGACAGCTTTGTCGATTGCTCTACCGGTGGAACAATTGAGTATGGTGGTAACACCGATTACAATATTGCTGCTGATTTATACAGCCAGGTTCGTAGGCTTCATTTTACTGGAACAGGAATCAGGTATCTACCCAATAAGGACCTAACCATATGCGAACAACTCTTAATTAACGGTCCTACAGTTGATAACTCATTAAATAACCGCAAGCTAACCATACTTGGATCCATGGAACGATATGGTACCGGTCTTTTCAAAGCGGGAACCGGAGTAAATGCCATAGTTGAACTTGCCGGTTCGGCAGCACAAACAATTGGTGGTCCAACCGGAGACTTCTCCGGGACAAGCAAGTTTAATCATCTTATAATCAACAATTCATCGGGAGTGTCAGTCGGCAATAATGGCTTAGTTGAGGTTAGTGGTAATCTTTACTTAACAAATGGAGTAGTTACAACCACTTCAACCAATCGACTTTATTTAAACAACTCGGCTATTAGCTGTGTATTCCCTTCTGGCGGCTCTTCATCTTCGTATGTAGATGGACCTTTGACCAAGAAAATTTTACAGGGTGACTCATTCAAATTTCCTATAGGAAAGGGAACAACTCTTGGAAATAAGTTAACCCTTACCTCATCGCAGTCTGGAACCATTGATTGGACAGTAGAGTTTTTTACCCCGAACCCAACTTATAACTCTTACGCTTCGCCTCTTACCTATGTTAACTCAATGGAGTATTGGACGGTTAGCGCTACTGCTGGAAGCTTAGCCTACGTGGCATTGGATTGGGATGCAGCAAGTGACCTTACTCCACTTATGACTCAAAATGGTCTTTCCGATATGCGTGTAGCGTATGATAATGCTGGCGTTTGGACAGAACTATCGTCCACTGCTTCTGGTACATCAACTGCTGGAACAGTAACAACTTCATCAAGGATAACCATACCTGCATCAGGATCTCAAACCTATACAACCTCATGTATTAATACCACAAAGCCAAGGGCTAGGTTTAACCCCTCAGGCCCTGTTTGTGGCGATGCTGGAATACCTGTGATATTTATAGGTTCAGTTAAGCCTCTTAATTATGTGTTAGAATATACTAAAGATGGAGTACCACAAACTCCTGTTACGGTAACATCTGTGCCTTACACACTACCAACCGATCCTACAGGTGCAACCTATCAGCTTACTAGTTTTACTTACAACAATCCGGGTACTCCTACAACCGGAGTGGTTGACCCAACTCCTGTTACCACCTATACCCCACCTACTACTGCTGCTGCGGGACCCGATCAATCGCTTTGCGGTGCTACTCAGGCAACCCTGGCGGCAAATACTCCTACAGTTGGAACCGGACAGTGGAGTATCGTTTCCGGGTTGGGCGGCACTATTCAGCAACCAACCATTCCATCTAGCTTGTTTGATGGGATTAACGGCAATAGTTATACATTACGTTGGACCATTACAAATGGCGGCTGTACCTCTTCCGATGATGTAAATATTGCTTTCCCCTTACTTCCCGAAACACCTGCTGCCTTTGTTACATCCGACAATAGTGTTTGCCAAGGTGATGTTGGGGTTGCATACTCTGTCGCTAATAATCCCTCCTTAACTTACACATGGTCATATTCCGGAACAGGAACTACAATCAATGGTTCTGGAAATGCCATTACCATTGACTATGGCTCAGCGGCAACTTCAGGTGATGTGAGCGTTTATACAACCAATGGTTGCGGTAATAGCGCTCCATTAACACTACCCGTTACTGTAAACGAGAGACCTACTGCTACTATTGCCATTACCGGCAGTAATCCTATTTGCGATGGCGACCAGTCTGAACTTACCATAACTCTAAGCGGTGGTACTTCTCCTTACGATTTTCAACTTACCGATGGTACCAATACGTATAGTTTTACCAACGTTACCTCACCTTATGTTTATACAACACCAAACCAAGCATGGACCGGCCCAGGTGCAAGTAATACTGTTACTTATTCAATACCAACAGTTACTTCTGCAAACGGATGTAGCAATCCTGGTTCAAACACCGTTGATGTTAACGTTTTCAAAATCCCCGAAACAGGACCTGAGTATCATATCCCAAATAATTTTGCGTTCTAATAAAAGTAAAAAGCCCCGGACTACCGGGGTTTTTTGTTAGATTGAGATTTATTTTCATCAGTGAGATATTAATTACACCACAGTGTTTCACAGAGGAATGCACAATGTAACGCACTGCATGAAATTCCAAATTTAAGATTTGTCACTTGAGCTTCCGATTCCTTCTGAATATTTCCGATTCATTCCGTATCATTCCTCTAACTTCCTCTAACTTCCTTTAACCTCATCACATTCTTCAGAAAACGTGGCTTCGACAGGCTCAGCCACCGACAGGCTCAGCCAAAAGGTAAGGGAAAAAAAATAATTGGACTATCTTAAAATCGAATAAAGGAGCGAGGTCCGCAAACATATTCTAAAGGCTTTGTTTATGTGTGCTAATGTGTTGCTACCTTAAAAAAAATGCACCGAGGAACTCACTATTCAGCTGTATTGTTGTATCTGTATGCAGCCTTACGAAGCCTATCCATTATGGCGATTCCTATGCCTGTTTCTGGTACGGGATCAGCAACAATGTAATCGACATCCGAATCCTCAAAAGCGTGAAGCTTTTCAAAAAGATGAGCAGCTGCTTCAACCAGGTCGCCTTTTTCTGAAAGAAACTCCACATCCTTATAGTTACCCTGGGGAGTATGGCCAAATGCAATATAGCCAGCGCGTGTTGGGTCAATCGTTTTATTGGTTTCTCCTAAAATGAAAAGCGGTTTATTTGGGCTATAGTGCGATTTGAGTAAACCAGGTGAAATTAAGTTTTTTTCAGGCTTTTTAGCAGATGAAGGGGTTAAAACCTCCGATAAATCGGCATGGGTAATAGCTCCATGACGGAGTACAATGAAGCCCTCCTCATCGAGCGTAACAACAGTAGATTCAATTCCAACAGTAGTTTTACCACCATCAAGAATATAATCGACATCGGGAAGCTGTTTAAGCACATGTTCAGCGCGAGTTGGGCTAACCCTGCCAAATTTGTTAGCGCTTGGAGCAGCAACTACACAACCCGATTTGGAAATTAGCTCAAGAGCAATGGGGTGGTTTGGCATTCTGATACCGACTGTTTCCAAATCGGATGTTACTATTCCTGGTACAATATCGGATTTTGGAACAACAATGGTTAATGGGCCAGGCCAAAAACGTTTTGCCAATTTAAGAATACGCTCATCGGTGCTAGTTGTAAGCTTATTTATGCTATCTAAATCGGCTACATGTACAATTAAAGGGTCGAACGACGGGCGTTCTTTCAATCCAAAAATCTTTGCCACAGCATTAGGGTTAAGGGCATTGGCCCCCAACCCATAAACCGTTTCGGTTGGAAAAGCAACAACTCCCCCTTCGGCAATTAGCTTTGCAGCGTATTCCACATCCTTTCCAACAGCTGTCATTCCTTAAGTTTTATTGTAAATTTTTATCGGCTTCCTCAATATCAGCACGTTTCTTTTCCTGATAAGCATCAATTTTTTGTTGGATATCGGGATTTGTAAGCCCAATAATTTTGGCAGCAGCTATAGCTGCGTTTTCGGGGCTAAGAACCGTGAGCGGTGCAACACCCGAAGGCATTCGTAAACTAGAATATATATCGGCACCAGCAAACTTATCGCTATAAGGTGGGCATGCAATTACAGGGCAATGGGTTTGGGCATCGGCAAAGCCGCTAAGAGCATTACTCATTCCAGCGATGGTAATGAATACAACATTTTCTTTTTCATACTGCTTAATCAGCTCATAGCATTTTAGCGGAACCTTATGTGCCGAAGCAATACGAGTTACCACTTCGATGCCAAAACCTTTAAGCGGTTCTTCAATTTTTTTGGCCCAGTCCAAATCGGCCTTTGAGCCCATAATAATTACAACCTTACGATTCATGATTTGTTTGATTTTGGTGTTTTGAGTTGATAAATATTGAGTTCCTATGAAAAAGTAGTAAATAAATAACACCAATTGTAATTGAAGAATCGGCTATGTTAAAAACAGGACGGAAGAAAAGAAAATTTTGTCCACCCCAAATTGGCACCCAGTCAGGAATAACGGTATCTATTATAGGAAAATACAACATGTCAACCACACAACCCTGAAGAAATCCAGCATATCCCTCAAAATTTAGCTTAGAAACACCATAGTATGAAACCCATTGGTTAAACTGCTCGCTGTAGGTTGTCCCTGTGTCAAACAAAAAGCCATAGAATGCGCTATCAATAATATTTCCAATAGCCCCTGCTAGTATAAGTGAAATCCCAACAATTAAGCCTGTCTTAACGTTTTGTTTAATAAGGTGATTTAGATAGTAACCAATAGCCACAATTGCTCCAATACGAAATATGCTTAGAGCAATTTTACCCCAAATACCCCAAAACTTAAGGCCAAAAGCCATTCCTGGGTTTTCAGTAAAATGAAGGATAAACCAGTTGCCAATAACCTTAACCTCGTCGCCTATGGCAAAGTGTGTTTTTATCCAAACCTTAGAAACCTGATCGATAAATAGAATCAGAAGAACTATCAGAACCGCTAACTGCCTCTTATTTAGTCTCATATATGAAGATAAATTAAGGTGTAAAACTAATATAAAAAGACAAAGCGACCAAATGGTCGCTCTGTATGATTTAAGCTATTAACATAATCGGCTATCGCTGGTTATTCTTAGCCTCAATGCTAAGAGTTGCATGCGGTACGGCACGAAGTCGCTCTTTTGAGATTAGCTTGCCGGTTTCGCGGCAAATACCATAGGTTTTGTTTTCGATACGAACTAAAGCCGCCTCAAGGTGTTGAATAAACTTTAACTGACGTTGAGCTAGGCGCCCAGCCTCCTCTTTTGAAAGGGTTGAAGCACCCTCTTCCAGCACCTTAAAGGTTGGCGATGTATCTTCGGTATCGTTGCTTTCATCCATGGTAATGGCACTCTTAAGGATTTCGTAATCCTTACGTGCTTTTTCGAGTTTTTGCAGAATTATCTCCTTAAATTCCGCCAACTCCTCGTCCGAATATCTAGTTTTCTCTCCCATGGCTTTAAATTTTGCTAAATATATAAAAAAACATGGTAGATGATTCAATTTAGTCGTTAATCTTTTCAACAACTATTTTGGTAGTTAAATCATCTAACTCTATTACGTTAGAATTTCCATTTAGTTCCCCATCAACAAGATTTATTTCACGAGCAAGGGTTTGAGTTGATATATAGTTACGATGTACCTCAACAGCCTTGTTCAACTTTTCATGTTTTTGAAGGGTAATACGAATTTTATCGGTAACCTCAAAGCCCGATTCTTTACGGATGTTCTGTACCCTGTTAATAAGTTCACGGGCAATACCCTCCATTCGGAGCTCCTCGGTTACAGTAACATCAAGCGCAACGGTATACCTACCCTCGTTGGCCACAAGCCATCCAGGAATATCCTCCGACAGGATTTCCACATCTTCTAAATTCAATTTGATGTCCCCATCGGGTGTGTTAATTGTGAATTGACCATTACGTTCAAATGCTGCAATATCCTCTTGGGTCATTTTAGCAATTGCAGCAGAGATTGATTTCATAGCCTTGCCATACTTTGGCCCTAAGGTTTTGAAGTTGGGCTTAATCTTTTTAACCAGAATACCTGCAGTATCGGTCAGGTATTCCAACTCCTTAACGTTTACCTCGCTAAGTATCAAGTTTTCAACCACAGCAAGCTGATCTTTGAACTTTTGATCGAGAATCGGAATCATTATTTTTTGGAGAGGTTGACGCACTTTAATGTTCACCTTACGACGTAAACCAAGTACAAGTGAACAGATGGTTTGAGCCATCTCCATCCTTTCCTCAAGATCCTTATCAATTAGTTCAGGGTTATACTTTGGAAAATCGGAAAGGTGAACGCTTTCGTCTTTGTGACGGCCCGATACCCTATTCAAATCGGTAAACAGTTGATCCATATAGAAAGGAGCAATTGGTGCTGCAAGCATTGCTACAGTCTCTAGGCAAGTATATAGGGTTTGGTATGCAGCAATCTTATCGGTATTATACTCACCACCCCAGAAACGCTTACGATTAAGCCTTACATACCAGTTGCTGAGCTGCTCAATAACAAAATCTTGAATTGCACGACCTGCGCGAGTAGGTTCAAAATCTTCGTAAGCCTCTTCAACCTCTTTAACTAAGCTGTTAAGTAATGAAAGAATCCAACGGTCAATTTCTGGACGTTGGTCAAAGGGAACCTCCTCCTCGGCGTAGGTAAATCCATCTACATTAGCATAAAGTGCAAAGAATGAATATGTATTGTAAAGCGTTCCGAAGAATTTACGTTTCACCTCGTCAACCCCATCGATATCAAACTTAAGGTTGTCCCAGGGTTGAGCGTTTGTAATCATGTACCAGCGTAAGGGATCGGATCCATACTTCTCAATAACCTCCCATGGGTCAACGGCATTACCAAGGCGTTTACTCATCTTGTTGCCGTTCTTGTCAAGTACCAATCCGTTGGAAATAATATTCTTGAAGGCAACCGAATCGAAAAGCAGGGTAGCCAGTGCATGAAGCGTATAGAACCAGCCACGGGTTTGGTCAACTCCCTCGGCAATGAAGTCGGCCGGGAAAACCTCATTGAATAGCTCCTTGTTCTCAAAAGGATAATGAATTTGAGCATAAGGCATTGCACCTGAGTCGAACCAAACGTCAATCAGGTCGGTTTCGCGGAACATCTTTTTGCCGCTAGGTGAAACCAGGATGATATTATCGACAAACGGGCGATGCAAATCGAAGGACTCATAGTTTTCCTTGCTAAAATCTCCCTCTTTATAGTTGGCAAGAGGGTTCGATTCCATGAATCCAGCCTTTACTGCCTTGTCGATTTCCGCTTTAAGTTGAGCAACAGAGCCAATGCAAATCATCTCGCTTCTGTCCTCCGATACCCAAATAGGTAGCGGGGTTCCCCAGAAACGTGAACGCGAAAGGTTCCAATCTAAAAGATTTTCGAGCCACTTACCAAAACGCCCGGTTCCAGTGCTTGCAGGTTTCCAGTTGATGGTTTTGTTAAGCTCAATCATTCTATCCTTAAGGGCGGTTACCTTTATAAACCAGCTGTCGAGCGGGTAGTACAGAACGGGTTTATCGGTTCTCCAGCAATGGGGATAGTTATGTACATGCTTTTCTATTCTAAAGGCTTTGTTTTCCTTTTTAAGTTCAACGGCAAGGTCAACATCAAGGGTAGGCGCATCTTCGGGAAGGGTGGGGTCGTAATCGTTTTTAACAAATCGACCAGCGTAAACCTTATATTGCTCAACATTGATATTGTTTTTTACAAAGTCGGGGTCAAGCTCCTCAATGGGATAGAAACGTCCACGGCGGTCAACCATGGGTTCTATATTCTTATACTTGTCGCGAAGAATAAGCGGAGCGATTCCCGAAGCTTTGGCAACCCTGTCGTCGTCGGCACCAAAGGTTGGAGCGATGTGAACCACGCCGGTACCATCCTCGGTGGTAACAAAATCGCCAGCGATAACCCTGAATGCATCCCCCTCGGGTTTCACCCATGGGAAAAGCTGCTCGTAACGTATACCAACAAGTTTTGCACCATCAACCTCGGTAAGCACCTTAAAGGGAACCTTTTTATCGCCAGGCTTATACTCGTTGAACGATAGTTCTGCATTAGCTTCGGGGAAGTAGTAGCTGAGCCTGTCCTTAGCAAGAACAACAGTTAAGGGCTCACCGCTATAAGGGTTGAAAGTTCGAACAACCGAATACTTAATATTTGCATTTACCGCAAGAGCAGTGTTCGAAGGGAGCGTCCAAGGTGTGGTAGTCCATGCTATAATATGCACATCGGGTGTATCGGTAAGGTCAAAAAGGAAGTTCGATTCGTTATTCTTAACCACCTTGAACTGTGCAACGATAGTTGTATCCTTAACATCGCGGTAGCAACCGGGCTGATTCAGCTCGTGAGTGCTAAGACCGGTTCCTGCTGCAGGTGAGTATGGCTGAATGGTTTTGCCCTTGTAAAGTAAACCCTTTTCAAAAAGCTTTTGAAGTAAATACCATAATGTTTCGATATAGCGGTTATCATAGGTAATGTAAGGGTCGTCCATGTCAACCCAGTAACCAATCTTATGGGTGAGGTCCTCCCATAAGTCGGTATACTTCATTACCTCCTTACGGCAAGTTTTATTGTACTCCTCAACAGAAATTTTGGTTCCAATATCTTCCTTGGTTATGCCAAGCATTTTCTCTACCCCAAGTTCTACAGGCAAACCGTGAGTATCCCAACCGGCTTTACGCTCAACTAAAAAGCCCTTTTGTGTTTTAAATCGACAAAAGATATCCTTGATGGTTCTTGCCATAACATGGTGAATACCAGGCATTCCATTGGCTGAAGGAGGGCCTTCGTAGAAGATAAATTTTGGATGGCCCTTGCGTGTTTCCAAACTTTTGCGGAATGTATCCTGTTCATCCCAGGTTTTAAGTACGTCTTTATTTACCTGCGATAAATCTAATGCTTTGTACTCTTTAAACTTCAGGTTACCCATATGTTAATAGCTTTAAATACAGAAAAATAGTCTTTCAGAAAAATTTCACAAAATTAGAGTTTTTTTCAGATAATCAAAACAATAGAATTTTTTAATGGTGGGATAGTGTGCAGTGTACAGTGTGCAGAATTTTTAAATTACACCAATAATGGCTGCTTGTCGGTGGCTGAGCCTGTCGAAGCCACGTTTTCCGAAGAATATGAAGAAGTTAGAAGAAGTTAGAGGAAGTTAGAGGAATGATACGGTATGAGTCAGAATGAATCGGAAGATTTGAGACCGTGTTTGGTTTTTAGTTTTTGGTATTTAGAAAAGAAAGCACAGAATCAATCAACTAATAAAGATTGAAAACATAGCCCCGTAGGGGCTAAGTAATGGTAGAATCAACAAGACCAAAAGAGTTTTGCGATGCACGAAAGAACCACGCCAAAGAGCGAATATGAGACGTTGCATCGCAATTTCAAGTAATACCCCCAAGAATCAATTTGTCATGCTGAGCTTGTGGTGGTTGAGCTTGTCGAAGCCACGTTTGTTTCCCCTTCTTTTGCCTTGATGCAAAAGAAGCAAAAAATCAAGGCTGAAAAGCCTGTTCCGATGGGTGCCCCGTGGTCGTGTCTTCCGCGCGGCGCAACTCGCCATGCCGCAGGCATGGCTCAAACAGCACCGCTTACTTAACCCTACGCAACGACCCGCCCACGACCCATTGGCGGAACAGCCTTTTATGCCGTTATCTTGAAAACCGAGAATCCTACCTGTTGGTCAAATCTTGAATCCTTCTTCGCCAGACGCAGTTTTGAATTCGTCTTCGCTAGACATTCTTGAATTTGGAATTCACCCACTAAGTAACATCGTTCATTCCTCTGTATATCTCAGTGGTATAATAAAATACAGTTGACCCAAACTAACATTTTTTCGTTTAACTTTTTACTTTTAACTATTAACTACTAACTATTAACGCTTAACGTTTAACGATTAACTTTTAACTACTAACTATTAACCATTAACTAGTAACCTTAACGCTTCCCGATATTCCCCTTTTTATAACATCACCCTGCTATTTCATTTCCAGTAAAAAAACAAAAGCTCATCAAAATTTATTTTAAAATGCATTGGGTAATGGCTATATTTGCGTGAGGGATGCGGAGGGTGCGAAGCAGCACTGCCACGCCGGATGGCGTGGATTGCCGGAGCGAAGCGTAGCCCGTAGCAGCCCGACCCCGTTAGGGGGCACGCCCATAAAAATATTTGAGCCATGGATATAATTTTGAATAACCAAGCCGAACATCTTGAAACTAATAAAGCCACCATTACAGTGAGTGAATTGCTAGCCATCAAGAATTTTACCTTTAAAATGCTGGTGGTTAAAATAAACGGAAAACTTGTAAAGAAAGACGAGTATGCAAAAGCTACGATTCAGGATGGCGACAACGTACAGGTTATTCATCTGATAAGTGGAGGTTGATTGATGCCCATTAACGAGCTTACATTTTGGAAATGGATTTTACCCAAGTTAAGGAATAAGTTTTTCCTTACAGGACTAATTTTTTTGCTTTGGATGCTTCTTTTTGATAGTAGCAACTGGGTGGAAATGTACTCTACCAGGCAGAGAATAAAAAAGCTTGAGGAGGAGAAGGTTTACTACCTTAATAAGATTGAGGAGGATAGAAAAAAAATACACGAGCTGCAAACCAACCTGGAGAACCTGGAAAAGTTTGCTCGTGAGCAATACCTGATGAAACGTCCTGATGAGGATATTTTTATTGTAGACGAAAACGATTTATAACCATGGAATTTAGCTCAAGCCACTGGGGAAACCTAAATGGTCGAGATTTATTGATTTATACCGTAACCACAGAAAGCGGTTTGGAGGTAACCTTTTCGAACCTTGGTGCAACCTTAGTATCGATGCGATTGCTTAATAACCATAACGAACCTTTAAATTTAGCTTACGGTTTACTAAGACCAAACGATTATCTTAAAGCAAACTACTATCCAGGCGTTATTGTTGGCAGGTATGCCAACCGTATTGAGGGAGCAAAATTTTACATCGAAGGCCAAGAGTACCGGTTGACAGCAAACGAAGGAAATAATATCCTTCATGGCGGAACGGAGGGCTTTAGCCATAAGGTGTGGGATAGTGTGCTATTTGAGGAGCACAACGGTGTTTGCCTTTTAGAGTTTCATCTTAAAAGCCCCGATGGTGATGAGGGATTTCCTGGAAATGTTGAGGTTTGGGTGATTTACCAAATAACCGACGATAACCAGATTAGCATAAGTTACAGAGCAACTACCGACAAACCAACCCACATTAACCTTACTACGCATGGTTACTTTAACCTGGGCGGTTTTAAGGGCGATGTGCTAGACCATATGCTTAAAATTGATGCCAATAAGTATCTACCTGTAAATAGCGAGCTAATTCCCACAGGTGAGCTAAGGGATGTTGATGGTTCACCATTCGATTTTAGGAAATTTAAGGCCATTGGAGCTGACCTAGACCTAGCAGGAGAGGTATATGACCATTGTTTTGCGTTAAATAATCCAACAATTGAGAATGCCTCTGTTGTTCTTTATAACCCTAAAACACATATTGGCATATCCATTTACACTACGCAACCAGGAATCCAGCTTTACACTCCAATTAACAAACCCAATGTTGAGAACCCGCTAATTAAACTTCCCGAGAAAGGAAACTGGGCTGTGTGCATGGAACCTCAACACTTCCCAAATTCTCCAAATACACCACACTTCCCCTCAACGCTTTTGCTCCCTGGTGAGGAGTATGATCATACCACAATTTTTACAATATCGATTGGTGGGGTTGCCAGGTAGCTAGTGATAAGTTTTTTTTGATACTAACTAAAATCAATAAAGATGAAAAACAGGATTGAAAGTTTTTTTGGTATAGTTAAAGCTAACTCCACCATAAGAACAGAGATTCTAGCGGGTATAACTACATTTATGACGATGGCTTATATTCTTGCCGTTAATCCCAATATACTTTCCGAATCGGGAATGAGCAGAGATGCACTTTTTACCACAACAGCATTAGCATCGGTAATTGCAACCGTAGTAATGGCTCTTTGGGCTCGTCTTCCATTTGCACTTGCTCCAGGAATGGGACTTAATGCCTTTTTTGCTTTTACTGTTGTTAAGGGCATGGGACATAGCTGGGAATTTGCTTTAACTGCAGTCTTCCTTGAAGGAATAATTTTCATCCTGCTTACATTTTTTAATGTTAGAGAAAAGATTATTGATGCTATACCTTTTAGCCTGAAACATGCAATATCGGCTGGTATTGGCTTGTTTATTGCTTTTATTGGATTACAAAATGCTGGTGTTATTGTAAATAATGATAAGGTGTTAGTTGGTCTAGGCGATATGGGTTCAGCAGCTGTTCTACTTTGCTTTGCTGGAGTAATTGTTTCGGGCATTCTTCTGGCGCTTAGAGTTAAAGGAGCCTTGCTAATTGGAATATTTTTGGTGACCTTGGCAGGTATTCCTTTTGGCTTAACACATGTTCCAGAAAGTGGGCTTTTTAGCCTTCCACCATCAATTAAACCTATCGCATTTAAGCTCGAGTTTAGCAGCATCCTTAGCTTAGATATGCTGATTGTGGTGTTTACCTTTCTTTTTGTCGATATGTTTGATACCCTTGGAACGCTTGTTGGGGTTGCATCAAAAGCAGATATGATAAATAAGGATGGAAAACTTCCTAGAGTAAAGCAGGCCCTATTTGCCGATGCCATTGGTACTACAGCAGGAGCACTACTTGGCACAAGCACCGTTACTACTTATGTAGAGAGTGCTGCTGGAGTAGCTGAAGGTGGTAGAACTGGGTTAACATCGCTAGTTACAGCTATCCTGTTTCTTTTAGCACTCTTTCTCTCACCAATATTTTTAATGGTGCCAGCAGCAGCAACTGCACCGGCGCTTATACTGGTTGGTTCGTTTATGATGAGCCCTATCCTTAAAATTAACTTCGACGATTTCACCGAGTCGATTCCCGCTTTCCTAACAATTATTATGATGCCATTAACCTATAGTATTGCCGAGGGCATCGCGTTTGGAATGCTTTCGTATGTAATACTTAAAGCGCTTAGTGGAAGGGTTAAGGAGATTAGCTTGGTGATGTGGATTTTGACATTATTCTTTTTGTTGAAGTTTATGGTGTAGGAAAGGAGAGGGTTGTTAAGCGTTAATAGTTAGTAGTTAAAAGTTAAAAGTTAATCGTTAAACATTATGCGTTAATGGTTGATTGTTAGTTGTTAAAAGTTAAATGAAAAAATGTTAGTTTGGAGCATCTGCATTTTATTTTTACACCACAGAGTTACACAGAGGAATACACAGAGGCATTCAGGAGAAAAAACAAATATGGCTACTTAAATCTTCAAGTTCATTCCAAATATTTCCGTGTCTTTCCGAATCATTCCTTTAACTTCCTCATATTCTTCAAGAAGAGATGCCACGACTACGCTCGGCATGACAATAATTCAAGATTTCAGAATTGTCCGGCGAAGACGGATTCAAAAATTGTCGAATGAATTTCCGATTCCTTCCGAATATTTCCGACTCATTCAGATTCATTCCTTATCATTCCTCTAACTTCTTCTAACTTCCTTTAACTTCCTCATATTCTTCAACAATAGATGCTTCGGCTACGCTCGGCATGACAATAATTCAAGATTTCAGAATTGTCCTGCGAAGACGGATTTAAGATTTGACCAACAGGTTGGATTCTTGGTTTTCAAGATAACGGCATAAAAGGCTGTTCCGCCAATGGGTCGTGGGCGGGTCGTTGCGAAGGGTAAAGGAAGCGGCGCTGTTTGAGCAATGCCTGCGGCATGGCGAGTTGCGCCGCGCGGAAGACACGACCACGGGGCACCCATCGGTACAGGCTTTTCAGCCTTGATTTTTTGCTTCTTTTGCATCAAGGCAAAAGAAGGGGGAACAAATGTGGTTTCGACAGGCTCAGCCACCACAAACACAACATTGGCAGGTTCGAAATAACAAGGCGCTTCCGACTCATTCCTTTAAATTCCTCTATCTTCCTTTAACTTCATCATATTCTTCAAGAAGAGATGCATCGACAAGTTCAGCATGAAAAACTGTTCTTTAGACTATTGATAGAATCACATAGATGCACAAAGTTTTACAATGTAAAAGCTCAAAGTCTGAATAAATTACCTTCTATACGATTCGCATGCTAACCAAAAACTTGGTAGTTCTTAAACTAATGGTTAATTTTGATAAGTAAACCTAATCTATATGACAAAAAGTTTTTTCGATAATAAATCGCTGCTCATTACTGGTGGTAGTGGGTCGTTTGGCAATGCTGTTTTACGTCGATTTCTTAATACAAGAATTCGCGAGATAAGAATTTTTTCCCGTGATGAAAAGAAACAGGACGATATGCGCCGCTTCTACAACGATAAGCGTATAAAGTTTTACATTGGAGATGTAAGAAACGAATCGAGCGTGCGTTCAGCCATGGTTGGTGTCGATTACGTTTTTCATGCCGCTGCCTTAAAGCAAGTTCCATCCTGCGAGTTTTTCCCTGTAGAGGCGCTTAAAACCAATGCTATTGGAACCGATAACGTTCTTGATGCCGCTGAGAAATATGATGTTAAGCGTGTAGTTACCCTTAGCACCGATAAGGCTGTTTACCCTATTAACGCCATGGGAATTACCAAAGCTCTCATGGAAAAGATAATGATAGCCCGATCTCGGAATAACGACCCCAACAAGCAGGTATTCTGTGGTACACGCTATGGGAACGTTATGGCATCACGTGGATCGGTTATTCCCCTATTTGTTGAACAGATTAAAAACGGACAACCCCTTACCATTACCGACCCTGGAATGACCCGCTACATGATGACACTTGATGATGCTGTTGACCTTGTGCTATTCGCCTTTGAGCATGGCCAACCCGGGGATATCTTTGTTCAAAAGGCACCCGCTGCAACTATAGAAACCTTGGCAAAGGCATTGCTTGAACTTTACCAGGCAAAAAATCCGATTAAGGTAATTGGAACACGCCATGGCGAAAAACTCTACGAGACCCTGCTAACCCGCGAAGAGATGGTTAAAGCAATTGATATGGGAGATTACTTTAGAATCCCTGCCGATAACCGAGATCTTAACTATGGGCTATACTTCAATGAGGGACAGGCTGATATCACCAGAATAGAGGAGTATAACTCCCATAATACACAAAGGCTTGATGTAGAAGGAATGAAAAAGTTACTCCTGAAACTTCCAATGATAAGGAAGGATATCCTCAACGAGAGCTCTGGGCATATTTATGAGCCTTAAATTGTATTAGTGTCACAATGTTTCACGGAGTTACCACACAGAGTTACTCAGAGTTCATGGATATAAATGTATTAACACACGAGATTTTGGATTCGGCATATAAAGTTCATACTACACATAGCCCAGGGTTGCTTGAATCAGCATATAAGCATGCCTTGTTTATGAGTTAAAGAAGAAGGTACTTTTTGTTGATGTTGTAAAACCAATACCTCATTATTTATGAAGAAATAAAGTTAGATTGTGGATATAGGCAGATATTATTGTTGAAAATAAGATTATTGTTGAACTTAAGAGTGTAGAAGCATTCACCGATGTTCACATAGCACATGTTTTGACTTACTTAAAACTAACCAACTTACATCTTGGACTTCTTCTTAATCTTAACACTAAGAGCCTAAAAGATGGAATAAAGAGAATAATTTTATGACAAAATTCTGTATAGCATTGTGATTTACTTTGTGTAACACTGTGAGACTATTAAAACCAGAAAATGATGATTAAAGTAGGCATTACCGGACAGTCAGGATTTATTGGTACCCACCTGTACAACACCCTTGGGTTATACCCAGATGTGTTTGAACGCATCCCTTTTGAGGATAACTATTTTGAAAACTCTGAAAAGCTTTACCAATTCGTTAAATCCTGCGATGCCATAGTCCACCTGGCCGCAATGAATCGCCATAATAATCCACAGGTTATTTACGAAACCAATCTTAGTTTGGTTAATAAGCTTATTAATGCCTGTGAGGCAACTGGCTCCAAGCCTCATATTCTATTTTCTTCCTCAACACAAGAGGAGCGCGATAACCTTTATGGAAAATCTAAACGAGAAGGGCGGATGCTTTTTGAGAATTGGGCTAAGCAAAACCACTCTCAGTTTAGCGGTTTTGTCATTCCCAATGTTTTTGGACCTTTCGGCAAGCCCTACTACAATTCGGTGGTTGCAACCTTTTGCCATCAGCTTACACATAACGAAGAGCCCCGAATTGAGGTGGATGGCGAGCTTAAACTCATCTACGTTTCGGAATTGGTTAAGCATTTTATCGACAGAATACTACTTTTTGCCGAGTCAAAAGCTGGCTCAAACACCGAAACCTTTAATGTTCCACATACCAAAACCATAAAGGTCTCATCTATTCTAGCTAAGCTTAACGATTATAAGTCCAGCTATTTCGAAAATGGTATCTTCCCAAATCTTAACGACCCATTCGACCGTAACCTTTTTAACACCTTTGTCTGCTATATTGACCATGAAAAGTTCTTCCCGCGCATGCTGGAGCTTAAGACCGACGATAGGGGATCGTTTGTTGAAACCGTGAAGCTGAATAGCGGTGGACAGGTTTCGTTTTCAACCACAAAACCTGGTGTTACCCGAGGAAATCATTTCCATACCCGCAAGGCCGAACGGTTTGCGGTAATTAAGGGTAAAGCGGTTATTGAGCTACGTCGTATTGGTACGGATAAAAAGTTTACCTTTGAGCTCGATGGCGATAGAAACCCATCGGTTGTGGATATGCCAATATGGTTCACCCACAACATTAAGAATGTTGGCAACGATGATGTTTACACCATCTTCTGGATTAGCGAACACTTCGACCCAAACGATACAGATACGTTTTTTGAAGTAGTATAGTTTTTAAATTTACACAGAGTTTCACCGAGCAAAAGCATTGTGTAACGCTGTGTAGACATTCTGTAACACCCTGTAACTAGTATAATGAAAAAACTTAAAGTACTAACCGTAGTAGGAACGCGTCCCGAGATAATTCGTCTCTCGCGTGTAATGGCCAAGCTCGACGAAAGCCCTGCCATAGAACACATTACTGTTCATACTGGTCAGAACTACGATTACGAGCTCAACCAAATCTTTTACGATGATATGGGCATCCGCAAGCCCGATTACTATCTTGATGCAGCAGGTGAAAGCGCTACTGCCACCATTGGCCAGATTCTAATTAAAATTGACCCGCTACTTGAGGCACTAAAACCTGATGCCATGCTGGTTCTAGGCGATACCAATAGCTGCCTTTGCGCTATTCCTGCAAAGAAGCGACATATCCCCATTTTCCACATGGAGGCTGGAAACCGCTGTTTCGATCAGCGCGTACCCGAGGAAACCAACCGAAAGATAGTTGACCACATTGCTGATATAAACCTAACCTATAGCGATATTGCTCGTGAATATTTGCTCCGCGAAGGGCTACCTGCCGACAGGGTAATAAAAACGGGATCTCCCATGTACGAGGTGTTGAACCACTACCTCCCTCGCATTGAAAAGTCCGATGTTCTTGCTAGGCTGAACCTTAAAAAGGGTGAATACTTTGTGGTTTCCGCCCACCGTGAGGAGAATATTAACTCCGAAAAGAACTTTAACAACCTTATCGCGTCGCTAAATCTTATTGCAGAAACCTATGGATACCCAGTAATTGTTAGTACCCATCCACGAACAAGGAAAATGATTGATGCAAAAGGAGTAAAGGTAAACTCCCTTGTTAACTTCCTTAAACCGCTTGGCTTTACCGATTACAACGCGCTGCAGATTAACGCATTTGCTGTACTTTCCGACAGCGGAACCATTTCGGAGGAATCAAGCATCCTCAACTTTAGGGCATTAAACATACGAGAGGCACATGAGAGGCCCGAGGCCATGGAGGAGGCCTCAGTTATGATGGTGGGGCTAAACCCCGAGCGTATCATGCAAGGATTAGCACAGGTACAGCAACAAAAAATCGGCAAAGAGCGAAACTTCCGTCCTGTTGCCGATTATTCAATGCCTAATGTTTCCGATAAGGTGATAAGGATTATTCTAAGCTATACCGATTATGTGAAGAGAGTGGTGTGGGGGGAGTAGCACGATTAAAGGATAAAGCTCAAAGGATAAAGTAAAAAGACGAATTTCGTTAAAAGTTAAAAGTTAATGGCTAGTAGTTAGTGGCTAATTGTTAAACGTTAAGCGTTAAACGATAAAGGGTTGTTTGAGGTATCTGCATTTTATTTCTTACACCACAGAGTACACAGAGATACACAGAGAAGTGCACAATGTTATGCAGTGCGTAAAATACCAAATTTAAGAATTGTCCGGCGAAGACGGATTCAAGGCTGTGTCCGGCGAAGACGGATTCAAGATTTCAGATTTAATAATTGTCAAATGAAATTCCGATACTTCCGAATAATTCCGAGTCATTCCGTATCATTCTTCTAACTTCCTCTAACTTCCTTTAACTTCCTCATATTCTTCAAGAAGAGATGCATCGGCTTCGCTCGGCATGACAATAATTCAAGATTTCAGATTCAAGATTTCAGAATTGTCCGGCTAAGACGGATTCAAGAATTGTCCAGCGAAGACGGATTCAAGATTAGACCAACAGGTAGGATTCTCGGTTTGCAAGATAACGGCATAAAAGGCTGTTCCGCCAATGGGTCGTGGGCGGGTCGTTGCGAAGGGTTTAGGAAGCGGTGCTGTTTGAGCCATGCCTGCGGCATGGCGAGTTGCGCCGCGCTGAAGACACGACCACGGGGCACCCATCGGAACAGGCTTTTCAGCCTTGATTTTTTGCTTCTTTTGCATCAAGGCAAAAGAAGGGGAAACAAACATGGCTTCGACAAGCTCAGCCACCACAAGTGCAACCTTGGCTGGTTAGGAGCAACAAGACTCTTCCGATACATTCCGATTATTTCCGATTCATTACGAATCATTCTTTCCTTCAAACGACCCCTCCATACCTCCCCTGAGAGGGGAGGCTTAAACTCCCCTCTCCTCTCAGGAGAGGGGCTAGGGATGAGGCCAAAAAAATCTATACACCAAAAACGATAAACGATAAATGTAAAACGTTAAGCGTTAAACGATAAAGATTTGTTTATCTGAGGCATCTGGATTTTATTTTCTACACCACAGAGTTACACAGAGGAATGCACAGAGTTTCGCAGTGCGTGAAATTCCAAATTTAAGATTCAAGATTCAAGATTCAAGAATTGTCATATGAGCTTCCGATTCATTCCGAATCATTCCTTTAAATTCATCTAACTTCTTTTAATTCCCTCAAATTCTTCGACAAGTGATGCTTATATTAGCCCAGCCAACTTAAGACTCAGCCACAGATAAGTAGGATTAATAAATTATGTACACAGTAGGCAGTATACTTCAAACTATTTATTTAGTTTTGTTGATTTAATCCTCAAAATACTATATTTGTGTAATATTTGCATGGAATGAGGAAATTTTTGATCATAATAGCAACTCTTATTGCTTCTGTTTCATGTAACAGAAAGGCTCAGCTGGTTTATCTTAATGATGTCACCAATGAAACACTTGGTGCAATAAAAGCACCTGTTTACCTTATTAAGCCAGGTGATGTTCTTAGCATTCAAATTTATACACAGGATCCTAACATTAGCCAACTTTTTAACCTGGCAAACACTCAAAACACCAATGCGAGCTATAACACGGAAATCTCGAGTTACATTAGTGGGTTCTCAGTAAATGATTCGGGACAGGTTAACCTGCCGGTTATTGGGAAAGTGAAAATCTCCGAACTATCAGTGCGCGATGCGCAGGAATCCATCCAACAAGCTGCTAACAAGTACCTAAAGGATGCCCTTGTTGTTGTGAAACTTTTAAGTTTTAGAGTAACAGTTCTTGGCGAGGTTAAACTTCCAGGCACCTACACTAACTACAAGGATAACCTTAATATTTTTGAAGCCATTGGAATGGCTGGCGATCTTACAGATTTTGGAGAGCGTAGCAACGTTCTTGTACTAAGAAACACGCCTCAAGGAGTTAAAACGTTTAGGATGAACCTTCAGGATAAAAACATTGTAACCTCCGAAGGTTTTTTTCTTCAACCCAATGATACTGTTATAGTAGAACCCCGAAAAGGGAAAGTTATGGCTCTAAATACCCCAAATATCCAACTTATTTTATCGACACTTACTACGGTTTTACTATTTTTGAATTTCTTAAAGAAATAGCTGTTAAAGATATGGTTCATGTTCAACTAAATTAGCTTTATAGGAGGAATTATTTGAATGGTACAGGACGAAAACATGAATCAAGATATTATACCACGTAATCCAAACGGTTACCCAGAGGAGGAAACCCTCGATATAAAACAGCTACTATACCGCGTGATTGCAAACTGGTACTGGTATGCCATTACCGTCTTTATCGCACTTTTTGTTGCCTACCTGATTAACCGTTACTCCCAGCAGGTTTACAGTGTTACCTCCAGCGTGATTGTACGTGACGATGACAATACAAAATCGTATGTTGGGGCCGAGCAGCTAATACAAAGCTTAAGGCTAACCAAAAATACCAAAAGTGTTCAGAACGAAATTGGAATACTTCAATCGTACTCCCTTGCCCGCCAGGCAATAGATGAGCTTGAGGAGTTCAAGGTTACTTACACCGCCGTTGGCAGGCGTGGAATTAAGGAGTCGCAGCTCTATAAGCGATGCCCCTTTAAGGTGATAATTGACAGCGGTGCCAATAACCTGCTAAACTATCCCATTTATGTTACCATTCTCGATTCAATAAGATATAGACTTGAAATTGACGATGGAATGGGGATTGAACAAACCCTAAGGTTTGGGGAACGCTTCACCAATGAGAATTTTAAC
Organism: Tenuifilum thalassicum; assembly: GCF_013265555.1. GTDB lineage: Bacteria > Bacteroidota > Bacteroidia > Bacteroidales > Tenuifilaceae > Tenuifilum > Tenuifilum thalassicum. The sequence continues at coordinate 111,548 of NZ_CP041345.1, forward strand.
TTTACTGTGGTTCTACGCAACCCATCAAATAAGTTAGAGCAGGGTAGCGTTAGCAAGTACTATTTTACTATCAACGATCCCAACAGCATGGCGCTACAGTATAAATCAAAGGTAAGCGTTACGCTTAACGATAAAAAGGGATCACTTCTAACGCTCAGCACAAGTGGCTATGTTGCCGAGCAGGAGGCCGACTATCTGAATAAGCTTATGGAGGTATATATCCGAAGGGGTTTGGAGGAGAAAAACCAGATAGCTGAGAATACCGTAAAATTCATTGATAAGCAGCTGGCACTTATGACCGATTCGTTGCGTAATGCTGAGCAGCGCCTTCAGGACTTTAGAACTAACAACCGGGTATTAGACATTTCACGCGAGGGGAATATGCTAATCGATCGGATTAAATCGATACAGCAGGAGCAGGGAAATATTGAGTTAAGGGGTTACTACTACAATTACCTAAAAGATTACCTCTCGCAACGCAAGGACCTTAATACCCTAATAGCTCCATCGGTCCTTGGAGTTGATGACCCACAGCTAAATACGCTACTTGCCGAAGCTTCAAGAGCATACATTGAACGCGAGGAGATGCGTGCTACCGTTAAACCTGGTAGCCCGGGATTGGAACAACTCGATATAAGAATTGAAAATCTGCGCCAATCGCTTATTGAAAAGGTTAACAGCTTGGTTGAGGCCAATGCCATTGCACAAAAGCAGCTCAAGAATCGTATTAAAGAGGTTGAAACAGAGATGATGCGCTTGCCTGTAAACGAAAGGCAGCTTATTGGATTTGAACGCGATTTCAACCTTATTGATAAGATGTACACCTACCTTCAGGAAAAACGTGCTGAGGCTGCTATAGCACGCGCTTCAAACATCTCCGATAATAAGATACTCGACTATGCCCGACCCGAGAACGCCACAATGATTAAACCGCAAAAATCGCTCAACTATCTTATTGCCCTTCTTATTGGACTAGCTCTGCCTTTTATTGTAATGCTAACGTACGACTTTTTTAACGATAAACTGGTTGACCTAAAGGAAATCTCAAGGCGGACCAAGGTGCCTGTTATCGGTACGCTTGGTCATAATCGCTATGAAACAGAGATGCCAACCATTGACAAGCCAAAATCAACATTAACCGAATCGTTTCGTGGGCTTAGAATAAACCTGCAATACCTACTACGTGAACCAGATAAAAAGGTAATAGCTGTATCCTCGACAGTTGTGGGTGAGGGAAAAACATTTACTGCAGCTAATCTAGCTGCAATTATTGCTGTAACAGGGAAAAAAGTGCTACTACTTGGTCTTGACCTTCGTAAACCAAGAGTTCATCGACTGTTTAGCTATACTGGAGCAATAGGTGTAAGCACCTACCTGATTGGTCGAAGCAATATTGAAGATATTATATTCCCATCGGAGGTTGAAAATCTTTACTTTATGCCTAGTGGTCCCATCCCACCCAACCCTGCCGAACTGCTTGGGTCAAGCAAAATGGATGAACTTATTACCTGGGCTCGCCAAAATTACGATTACGTTATTATCGATAGTCCACCCGTTGCTATTGTTTCCGATGCTTTCCTTATTGCTCGTTTTACTGATGCAAACCTGTTTGTAGTTCGCTATGGGTACTCATCGCGCGAGGTGCTTAACCTTATTAACGATATATACAAGCACCAGGAAATTCGAAACCTTGCACTTGTAATTAACGATTTTGCACCACGCAGAGGCTATGGCTACAGCTATAGCTATGCCTACAGCTATGGGTATAGCTATGGATATGGATATTATTACGGAAAGGGTTACTATAACAAGTACTATGGAAGTGGTTACTATTCCGATGATGATGAGCCACCACTTTCGTGGAAGGAAAAGATAAAACTATTATTTTAAATATTTTTAAACATATTTCGGATATGTTACTTATATAATGTAAGTAACAAAACGAAGTATTATATTGAGAATAAAAATAACTTTTAAAAACTTTGAATATGAATTTGGTTGATGCATTTCACTATAGTAAGTACAAATTACTTAAAATATCCCTTAAATTTTTAAAGAGGAGATACATCGTCTATCGTTCAAATTACGGCTTTAAGTTAAATTTAAGATTGGATAGATCAGTAGATAGGAGAATAATAACGAGAAAATTTGAAAATGATAACATTGAATTATTTAAGAAAGTAGTTAAGAATTCTGATTGTGTTATAGACATTGGTGCAAACATTGGTGTTTATTCACTAATTGCAAGTTCTCTGGTTTCTGAAGAAGGAATTATTTACAGTTTTGAACCAAGTGTAAACATTTTTAAGGAACTTAATAATAATATTAAATTAAATGATATTAAGAATGTAAAAACTTACAACCTAGTCTCAGTGATAAAGATGGTAAGTCCAATTATTATATTTGTGAAGACCACGCCTATAATTCTTTAGCTAATAAGCCATTACAGCCTATAAAAGAAGTGGTTACAGTTGAAACAATGCAATTAGATAAATTTATAGAAGAGAATAATATAAGCAGAGTTGACGTTATAAAATGTGATACAGAGGGTGCTGAATATTTAGTTTTCAAAGGCTCTGACAACATTTTAAGGAAGTATAAGCCTAAATTATTTTTTGAGTACAACCCATTTGTAAAAGGATTTATGCATAAGCATGACGATGTTTTTCTGCTATTAAAGAAATATGGATATGAATTTTATGAATTTAGAAATCATACTTTATGTAAAGTAGAAAATTTTAATTTTCAAACTAACGACATATACGCAGAATAAAATTGTTGCTTAATTCTTTTATTTCAAGTGAAAATTACATTTCTAAAGAACTTTTTTTTACCAAACACAAACGAGACACGATCCATAAAAGCCAATAAAAACGCTTTATTTAGTCTTTTTTTAAAAGCAGCAGGAATTGTTATAGGATTGGTGCTTGTACCTGTATCATTAAATTTTCTCGACACTAAACTTTATGGAGTATGGATAGCTATTTATTCAATTCTTTTTTGGTTAAGTTATTTTGATCTTGGTCTTGGACATGGTTTAAGAAATTATTTAGCTAAGTCTTTAGCACAAAAAAAAATAAAATTAGCAAAAGAATACATTTCAACAACTTACTTCCTACTTAGTGTAATATTTACTTTATTGGCTATATTGCTTTTATTCTTTAATCATTTAATATATTGGCCTGACATATTAAACTGTCCAGAAGAACTTTCTCAAACCATTACTCAATTAATGTCCATTTTGATAATTGTAGTAAGCATACGTTTTGTATTTCAGATAGTTATTCAAGTGTATGAGGCCAATCAAAGAGTGGCTTTTGGTAGTTTGATTAATACTATAGGACAAACTCTTAGTTTATTGTTAATAATATTATTACCATATTTTCAATGGGAAAATAAATTACTTGTTTTTGGTTCTATTACGACTAGTGTTCCTGTAGTTGTATTGCTTTTTTTTACAGCTTATACATTTCGATATAAATATACAACAATATCGCCTTCAGTTAATTATATAAAACTTTCGCATTCAAATAAACTTCTTAGCGTTGGATTCAAGTTTCTAATAATACAAATATCTATTTTGATTATTACTCAATTACCTAATATTATAATCTCACATCATTTTGGTCCAGAGAGAGTAACTCTATTTTTCACAACACAGAAATATTTCTCAGTTATTTATATGATTTATTCAACAGTAATAAAATCATACTGGCCATTTACAGAAGCATATACTAAAAACGATTTTAATTGGATCAAAAAGCATTTAAAGATTTACAAAAATAATTTTTATTCTCGGAACTATTGGAATCATAATGCTATTAGGGAGCAATTATATCATTACTTTATGGACACTTAAGAAGGTTCAACCTGATTTTTGGCTTTCGTTATCTTCATTTATATATTACATAATTATTTGCTATGGAGGTATATATTCAACTTTTCTTGGAGCAATTAATAGACTCAATACTATTTCTTTAATGTATACACTCGGTGCTATAATTTTTTACCCAATTGTAATTTTACTTATAAAATATACAAATATAGGAGTTGTAGGGGTTGTTGTTAGCATGATAATTTCATCAATGGCATATTTTACTGCACCTTTTGAGGTCAAAAGAATTCTAGCAAAAAAACATTTATAAATGAAGAATCTTAAAAGAATTTCGATATATACAAATTCAGACTTTCCGTATGGTGGGCCTGCTGAAAATTTTGTCCGGCAAATGGTTTTTGGGATTAAGGAAAATGGAATCAATGTTGATATTGTGTTGGTTAAAGGGAAAATAACAGAACACTTACGTGATAGTCAGATCTTTTGCAAGAATCTACTTTTTTTAAAACGACCCAAAAATAATTTACTAAAAGTTTTGCAGCTAATTCTCATACAATTAAAACTTCCATTTTCAATATTATATAATCGGTGTTTTAGAAAATCTCGAATTTTTATACTTTACGGATTGGAGTATTTCTATTTTACATTGCCTTTCCTTTTGATGCGTATAATTTTAAGAATTAAGGTATATAGAGTTATAACAGACAGATATCCGATACATGTAATATCACCTAAATGGTGGAAAAAACCTAAATTATTCTTTTACAATATTCAGTACAAGTTTATAGATAAATATTTAGACGGCCTTATTTGCTTAAGTTCCTATTTAAAAAAAGATGCAATAAAAAATGGGGTTAAAAGTAATAAGATAATAGTTATCCCTCATTTTATAGATATCTCTTCATTCTACAGCGTTTCAAATTTTTCAAATTCTAATGATAATAGTAAGATAAGAATTGGAATGTGTGGAACTCTTAACGAACAAAATGGAATATTAGAATTACTATATGCCTATAAAAAAGTGCTAAGCGGTTATGCCAATGTTGAGCTTTTGCTTGTTGGTCCAATTAAAAAAGAAATTATTGAAAGAATTAAGAATATATTTAATTATAAAGATATTAACTCAATTATACTTACAGGTAAAGTAGATAGTCAAAAGGTACCAGAACTATTAAACAGTTGTGATATTTTAGTTAATCCAAGAAAATCAGGTGTTGTTGCTGAGGCTGGGTTCCCAACCAAACTAGGAGAATATCTCGCAACAAAAAAACCAGTTGTTGCTACAGCTGTAGGAGATTTAAAAAACTACTTTAAAGATAAAAAAGAATTAATTTTAGTTAACCCCGATTCCGCAGATTCTCTTGCAAGGGGTATTATCTTCTTAATTGAGAATAAACATATAGCAAATGAAATATGTTTAAATGGATATAATTGGGCTTTAAATAATTTAGATTATAAGAAATCATCAAAAAAGTTATTAGATTTCATTTTTAATACTGAACTTACTTTGTGAAAATTTTAACTTAATATGCTTTTTCTAAAGATTAGTAATTAGAACATAATATTATTAAAATGATTAAGTTCTTGTTTTATCTTTTTTTGCTAGTTATTTTAATATATGTATTTAAAACTAGAAAAGATTTTATATACTTTATTCCATTATTCAATGTTATATCAGACACTTCTTTTTCCTTTTTTTCTGGATTCTCAGAAGTAACTATACTCAGAGCATTAACACTAGTTGTTTTCATCGTTTTAACTTTTCGCTCTGTTATATTAACAAAGTTTTGGGTTTATTATTTATTTATTTCTTTTATATGTTTTTTATTAGTAATCAATTCTAACGAATTTGAGTATTCAATTAAAGTTTACTTTCAGATTTTAATACCGTTTTACATTTTTATTTTCTCTTTTCAATTTTTGATTCATTTCATAAAATTAAGCGTTTATTAAAACTATCATTATATATTCTACCCCTTAGTATACTATTTACATTGGCTGGTTATTTATGGGGTGTAGGTAGAGTATTAGAATATACTTTAAATAGTGTAGACTCAGAAGAAGTTGTTGGTATGTTGGGTAGCGGTGGGCAATACACCCCTGCAATTATCATTTCTCTCTTGCCATTGATTTCTTACATTTATAATAATAAAAGAGATTATTTATATACTATATATGGGGATTTATTACTTACATTTTTATACTTCTAAACATGCGAAGGACAGCAATACTAATTCCAATTATTGGTTTGATACCTCATCTAATCTTCAGTAAATACAAAAATCAAATATTAAAATATCTCCTTCTGTTTTTCACAATTTTATTAATATCATTTCCATTATACAAGGATGTTTTACTTGAAAGGTACGAATTACGTGCAGAAAAGGGACGTTTTGAAAAAGACTTTTATAAAACTGAAGCAAGATATATTGAAAATGTTGAAATGCTAGACGAAATCTCAAAATTTGACGATCCCTATAAAGTTTTATTTGGTATAGGAAATAATGCATTTGCCGAGGCAATATCCAATGGACAAGTAGTAAGAAGAATGTATCACTCCGATACGGCCAAACTTTATCATAGTGTTGGATTGTTTGGATTATTCTTCTACTTTTCAATTTATTTAATACTTCTAAAAGAGATATTGAAAATAAGAAATGTTAAGAATAATAACCATTTTAAAATTGCAGCTCTTGGATTACTTTTCATTCAATTATTCGTATCTTTAAATGGTAGTATAACGATTATTACTTTTAGAACCGTTAGCTTTTTATTTATGGGTGCATTTATCGGATTTGCAAAAGCTAATACTAAAATGTTAAAACATGAAGCATTTCCCGTCAATATTCCTCACAATGATGAAAACATTTCATTTGATGAGAACTTCTCCAAGATAGAGATAGATGAATATTTCCTTTGGTATAAATCTAATATTATTAACTTTTATCATACAAGTCACAATGGAACAGAGGTTATTGCACATGCCAACCCAAAGTTTATACACAACCTAAATTCACTTAATAATTTTGAATTTATAGAGTCATGGGCTGAAGACCTAAGTTGGGGTGTACTTATTTATAACGATAAAAATAAGAAAAGGCTAGTCATTAAAAATGATATTTACGGCATCTATCCTTTTTATTTCTCAGAACTTAATGGTAAAATATATTTTTCAAACGACTTTGATTTACTTGTTAACATTCATCGAGGCTTAACAATCAACAACTTTGCAATAGCCGATATTTTTCTTTTTAATTACCCTTTACTAAATCGTACAATTTTCAATGAGATTTCTAGAGTTGAGTCTTTTTCTACCATATTTGTAAAAGGTTCTGATTATTATATAGAAAGAAAAGATATTCTTAAATCCATTTATAATAAAAAGAAATATCCTTTCGATTTGTCTATAAGTTCAATAAAAGATGATGTAAAAAGAAATTGTATTCCAGAACTAAAAAAACATTTAGCCTTAACAGGAGGTTTTGATTCAAAACTATTACTATCAACTCTTTTATATGAAGGTTTTGAATTCGAAACGTTTACATGGGGAAATAAATCAACAGCAGATAACTTATCTGCCACAAAAACCTCAATAAATCTCAACTTAAAGCACAACAATATTTCTCAAGATAGTTTAGAGGACAATCCATTAGAATATATTTCACGACTCATAGATTATCAACCAAATTTTCCTGTTGCTGATACCTTAATGAATTATATCCTTGTTAATGACACTTTAGATTCTTCAAATATATTTACAGGAATTATGGGCGGAGAACTGATTGTAGGCCCAATAATTAAGGCAGAGCTAATTGCAACAAGATATGCTTCATACTTAACAAACACAAAAGATTATATTATTTTTATGATTTATTACTTAAAGACTTACCAAATAATTGTGTGGTTAACGAGAAGTATATCAAACGTAACTTTAGAAACTATTACGAATCAATTAAAGCATACTCTTCATCAAAAGTATTCCAAAAGAACGAAAGCGTTGTTAAATTTCTACTAACAGAGGCATATCCAAAGTTCTTTGGCACTGTTTTAAATATACTTTTTAGTAAACATAACCTAATTGCTCCATTAGTAAATATTAAACATTTACAGTTTTTATTGAATTCCAAATATCGTTTTACGAAATCAAAACCATTTGGGAAAAATCCATTGTCTCATTTTTTGTCAAGACGATTTTATGCAAACTTTGTAGAAAAAGTTTATCCGACAGTTTTAGATACACCAATGGATAGAGGATATAAACTGTCTCATTTTAAAAATTTATTTACGTTAATAATACCTGCAATTAATTATATTAAGAGACATTTTTTAAAAGAAAACCTCAATTAAAAGAGTTTGGGTATATAGATAAATTAATATATTTCACAAACGAAATAATTGATGAATCACCAGTTAACAAAATAGATGCGTTAGATCTAACCAGGTTAAAAATTATATATTAAAATACAACAATGGTTATAGAAACAACAGACTAACGCAGAATACACTACAAGTGCTTCTTTTACACATGATAATCACAAAGTATCAAGATAAAAATATTACATATGAAAACAATTAAAATTATAATAGATTATAAGGGTCACTTTGGGACAAAATTCACAGCAAAACCCTACAGGAGTGGTTTTGATAAATCGAAACTAATTATTATTTTAAAGAATATGATTATACAGTTAATTTTATTTATCCTTGGCAAGTAGATTTTAATAATTGCAGGAACCAACTTTACTTATATACTTCATCTGAAGATAAAAACTTACATTATAAATCGTATCTTGAAGATATTGTATTAGGATTAAAACTTGCTGGAGCCATAGTAATTCCAGATTATCATTACTTAAGAGCCCATCACAATAAAGTATTAATGGAGATTATTAGAAAAATCTCCAATGACAAAAACATAAAAACAATAGATTCTCAAGTCTACGGAACTGTTGAGGAACTTATTAGCAGTAAAAACATTTATTCTAATAAATCTGCTTATGTAATTAAGCCTTCGGAAGGAGCTATGAGCAAAGGCATTTCATTAGCTAAAGATTTCAAACAACTTTTAGCAGACGCCAAAAAAATATCCGCTACTCCTTCTTTAATTATCGACTTAATTGATAGAATGAGGACATTAAAGCATAAAGGGTATATAAAAGAATCTACTCATAGAAAAAAGTTTGTTGTGCAGGATTTTATCCCAAACCTGCAAGGTGATTGGAAAGTATTAATTTACTGGAATAAATTTTATGTATTAAGAAGGTTAAATAGAGAAAAAGACTTTAGAGCAAGCGGGGGTGGAAGATTGTCTTATACTAGAGATATTCCAAATGGTATGCTAGATTATGCAAAATCTATTATCAAGCATTTAAATTTACCCAATGTCTCATTAGATATTGCATTTGATGGAAAAACATTTTATCTACTAGAATTTCAGGCTGTTTATTTTGGCACATATACACTTGAACATTCGAGTTTTTATTTTTCATTTAACAAGGAATGGGAAATAGTAGAGAAAAAATCTATTTTAGAAGATGAGTATGTAAGAAGTATTATAAGTTACATCGATAATGATTTGAAATATTTAGAATAAATGAAAGTTCTGTTTATATCAAGTGGAAATAAAAATACAGGAGAGGTTGGGATTCTTGTTAGAAATCAGGCAAACTCGTTAATTAAAGAAGGTGTTGAGGTTGATTTTTTTCTAATAAAAGGGAAAGGTTTTTGGGGGTATATTAAAAACATACCAAAAATACGTAAAGCATTTCTTAAAGGCAGCTATTCGCTAATACATGCGCATTACAGTTTGAGTGCCTTTGCGGCATCATTATCTGGATGTTTCCCCATAGTAGTCTCTCTTATGGGGTCGGATGCTTATATGTCTCTTTTTTACAGGGTGTTGGCAAAAGTATTTTATTTAGTTCGATGGAAGAGGACTATAGTAAAAACTGAGCGAATGAAGGTTTTGCTTAAAATGAAACAAGCAGTAGTATTGCCTAATGGTGTTGATGTTGAAAGGTTTAAGCCTATTCCCAAAGAGATTGCAAGAGAAAAAATCGGCTATACACAAGATTCTAAATTAGTAATTTTTATTGCTGATCCTAGTAGGGCAGAAAAAAATTTTGAACTAGCTCAAAAAAGCTTCGATTTATTAAAGGATAAAGTAAACAATGTGGTGTTAATGACAGTTTATAACAAACCAAATTCGTTAATTCCATATTACTTAAATTCTGCTGATGCATTGCTTTTGACTTCGAAATGGGAGGGTAGTGTTAACGTTGTTAAAGAAGCAATGGCCTGTAATTTGCCAATTATAAGTACTGATGTAGGTGACGTAAAATCTAATATTAACGGTGTTGAGAATTGCTATATTTGTTCTTTTAATCCCATGGATATTGCAGACAAACTTGAGTTGGCATTAAATGGAGAAACTACTTCAAATGGCCGTGACATCTTGCTAAAAAAAGGACTCGATTCACGTTCAATTGCTAGAAAGATTATTCGAATATATGAAGACATTGTTTCAAAATAAAAAGGGTGCAATAATAATAGAAGGACATATACAGGGCTTATCTAACACAAGATCTTTAGGAGAGGTTGGTATTCCTGTATATGTAGTTGATAAGAATAATTGTATCGCTCAATATTCAAAATATTGTAAAAAATTTTTTAAATGCCCTGATTACAAATCTGAGGACTTTATCAACTTTTTAATTGAAATTGCTAAAAGTGAAAAACTAGAAGGATGGGCTTTAATTCCTTCCAACGATCATGCAGTTTACAATATATCAAAAAACAAACATATCTTACAAAAGTTTTATAGTGTTATTACTCCAGATATTGATATCATAAATAATATTTATGATAAAAGAAACTTATTAAAGATTGCAAAAGACTTAAATATTCCAATCCCAAAAACAATTTTTCTCTCTTCTGCAGACGAAGTAAACAGTAATTCAGAGTTAGATTTCCCCCTTATAACAAAAGGAAGATTTGGTTTATCATTCTATAAAACAATGGGGAAAAAGGTTTTTCTTTCAAAAAATATAAATGAATTTAAAGAGCATTTAAAAATAATAGAAAGTAAGTATAACATATCTGAAACATTTACCCAAGAGCTAATACCTTATTATGGTAATAATAAAACAGTTTCATTTACTGCATTTTGTATTGAGGGCGATGTTAAAACATACTGGATTGGTGAAAAGATAAGGGAGCACCCCATTCAGTTTGGAACAGCAACATCTGCTCGAAGTATAATAGAAAAGGAACTTTTAGAACAAAGCAAGATTTTGCTTAAAAATCTAAATTATACAGGTGTATGTGAAATTGAATACATTTATGACCCGCGGATTGAAAAGCACTTATTAATTGAAATTAATGCACGTACTTGGTTATGGGTAGAACTTGCAAAAAAGTGTGGAATTAATTATGCCCTTTATATTTACAACTATTTAAATGGCCTCTCAATTGATTTCCCGAAACATTATTCAGAAGATGTATATTGGGTAAATTTATTTACTGATATTCCTTATTCATTAATAGCACTTATAAGGAACCAACTTAATATTAAAGAATTTATACAAAGTTATAAAGGTAGAGTTATTTTTGCTACATTTAATAGTAAGGATTTAATGCCAAGTTTTATGTTTTTCATACTTTTGCCTTATATTTTTATCAAAAGAACTTAAATTGTTTGAATATGGAAATAATAATTATAATACTATCAACTGTAATCTTATCCACATCATTATTTATATTCTGGGTTGCAAAAGGTGGCTTTAATAAAAAGTACCTTTATACTGATAACATTGTGTTGTTCATAGTTGCATCAGTAATAAATGTTGGAATTTATAATCTTATTAAGATGCCATTATGGGTAATAACACCATTCATAAGTGGTTTTATTGTCCTTATTTTTTTCATTGCTCTATTTTTTTACCGGTTCTTTCGTAATCCAAAACGTCAAATTCCAGGTGATAAAAATGATATTGTTTCACCAGCAGATGGAAGAATAATTTACATTAAAGAGCTTGAAAAGGATCAAATACCTGTTTCAGTTAAAAAGAAAAGAATAGCATCTATAAAAGAGATAACCAAAACAGATATATTAGAACAACCCTGTTATCTTATAGGAATAGCCATGACCCTTTTCGATGTTCATTATAATAGAGCACCGATAGATGGTAAAGTAATTATGGTAAAGCATACACCTGGTTCCTCAATTGGGTTAAACACTCCAGAATCAACATTGGTTAATGAGAGGAATACTACCGTTATTCAAAGAGAGGATGGTGTAATGGTTGGTGTAGTTCAAATTGCTGCAAGATGGGTTAATCGTTGCATTGTAATGGCAAAAGAAGGAGAATCTCTTAAGCGTGGTGAGATTTTTGGAAAAATCCGTTGGGGCTCTCAAGCCGATTTAATTATTCCTAGAAATTGTGAAATCCTTGTTCGCGAAGGAGAACAAGTTTATGCAGGCTCAACCATTATTGCTAAACTTCTTGAAGATTAAAAATGAACCTACTTTTTGACATTGGACATCCTGGTCAGGTGCATTTGTTTCGGAATGCGATTAATATTTTAAAAGAAAAAGGGCACAACGTTGTTGTTACAGCTAAGAATTCACCAAACATTTTGGATTTACTTGAAAAACTAAATATTAAATATTTTAATCTTGGAGACAAATATGATGAATTACACTTAAAAGCCTTTAACCAAATTAAATACAATAAGAACCTTCTTAAAATCGTAAATTCAAATAAAATAGACATAGGCATTGGTTCATCATTAACAATCGCTCAAGTTTCAAAAATTTCTAGAATAAAATCGATAATCTTGGATGACGATGACACCGATGCAGTTAAACTATTTGCATGGTTTGCCCATCCATTTGCCGATGCTATTCTATCGCCTATAGCACTTAAGCATGATAGAAAACGGAAAAAAGATATTTTATACTCAGGTACCCATGAGTTGTTCTACCTTCACCCTAACTATTTCTCTCCCGATCCTAACATTTTAAAGCAACTAGGGATTTCATCTAATGAAACTTTTTTTGTATTACGTTTTGTATCGGGTAAAGCATATCATGATATAGGAGAAAACTGGGTTTCGCTAAAACAGAAGCTTCAAATAATAGATAAGCTTAGTAGATTTGGTAAAATCTTTATTACTACAGAAAGAGTAATTGAACCAGAATTAGCCAAATGGCAGCTAAAACTTTCTCCAGAAAAAATTCACAGCCTTCTATACTATGCTAAAATGTTTATAGGTGATAGCCAAACAATGACCTCTGAGGCTGCTATTCTGGGAACTCCTGCCTATAAATGCAATTCTTTTGCTCATAGATTATCGGTGCCTAATATGTTAGAATATGAATACGGCTTATGCTATTCTTATAAGGTAAATGAATTTGATAAACTAATTAACAAAATTTCTCATGATATAGAAAAACCAGACATTAAGAAAGAATGGGAAGTTAAGAGGCAAAAATTTTTATCGGATTCAATTGATCCAACAGCATTTCTTGTTTGGTTTATTGAGAATTATCCAAAGAGTGCAAAAATTATGAAAGAAAACCCCGATTATCAATATAACTTTAAATAGCATGGATTTTACACTAGTAAAATATAGCAATGTGCTTAAACCCCTGATAGCAAAGGGGTTTTTGTTTACTTCTTTTTGTGAGTTAGCAGATGAAACCCATTTAGGTCAGGGCAATAAAATAATAATACTCCGCCACGATGTAGACTTAAAACCAGAAAATTCGCTAAAAACTGCAACTATTGAACACAACCTTGGAATACGTGGTACGTACTATTTTCGTATTGTCAAGGAGAGTTTTGATGTTGATATAATTAAGCAAATTGCCGATTTGGGTCATGAGATAGGTTACCACTATGAGACAATGGATACGGCAAGTTCAAAATTCAAGATTCAAGATTCAAAATTAACTGATAAGCAGAAAGAACAACTAATTGATGCAGCCTACGAGGAGTTTTGTGAAAATTTAGAGGTTTTTAGGAAGATTTACCCGGTAAAAACTATTTGTATGCATGGCAGCCCCAAATCGGCGTTCGATAATAGGGATATCTGGAAAAAGTATGATTATCGTCAATTAGGCATAATTGGTGAGCCTTACTTTGATATTGATTTCGACAAGTTTTTTTATTTAACTGATACCGGGCGTTGTTGGAATGGATATAAATACTCCGTGCGCGACAAGATGCCTCAGCAGGAGCAATGGATAAAACAGGGTTTGGTTTTTAAAACAACCAATGATATTATTAAAGCTGTGGCAGAAAATCGTTTCCCTGAAAAGGCAATGATAACGATCCATCCTCAACGTTGGACCGATAATTACCTTGAATGGACTAAAGAGCTTGTAGCTCAAAGAGCAAAAAACATTATCAAATGGGGTTTAATGCGGTATAGAGCAGCGTTTCATTTATAGTATTCGGCGTTTTGATTTTTTGACCTCACCCCCTGCCCCTCTCCTGAGAGGAGAGGGGAGTTTAAGCCTCCCCTCTCAGGTGAGGTTTGGAGGGGTCGTTTGAAGGAAAGAATGAATCGGAAATAATCGGAATGTATCGGAAGAGCCTTGTTGCTCCTAACCAGCCAAGGTTGCACTTGTGGTGGCTGAGCTTGTCGAAGCCATGTTTGTTTCCCCTTCTTTTGCCTTGATGCAAAAGAAGCAAAAAATCAAGGCTGAAAAGCCTGTTCCGATGGGTGCCCCGTGGTCGTGTCTTCAGCGCGGCGCAACTCGCCATGCCGCAGGCATGGTTCAAACAGCACCGCTTCCTTTACCCTACGCAACGACCGGCCCACGACCCATTCGCGGAACAGCCTTTTATGCCGTTATCTTGAAAACCGAGAATCCAACCTGTTGGTCAAATCTTGAACTTTGAATCCGTCTACGCCGGACACAGCCTTGAACTTTGAACCATGTATTGACATGCTGAGCGTAGCCGAAGCATCTCTTCTTGAAGAATATGAGGAAGTTAAAAGAAGTTAGAGGAAGTTAGATGAATGATACGGAATGAGTCGGAAATATTCTGAAGGAATCGGAAATTCATTCGACAATTTTTGAATCTTGAATCTGAAATCTTGAACATTAAACTTTATCCTTTATCCTTGAACCTTTATCCTTGAACCATGCATTGTCATGCTGAGCTTGTCGAAGCATCTCTTCTTGAAGAATGTGATGAAGTTAAAGGAAGTTAGAGGAAGTTAGAAGAATGATACGGAATGACTCGGAAATATTCGGAAGTATCGGAATTTCATTTGACAATTATTAAATCTGAAATCTTGAATCCGTCTTCGCCGGACAAATCTTAAATTTGGAATTTCACGCACTGCATAACTTTGTGCACTTCTCTGTGTATCTCTGTGTACTCTGTGATGTAAGAAATAAAATGCAGATGCCTCCAAACTAACATTTTTTCGTTTAACGATTAACTTTTAACGATTAACTCCTAACCATTAACTATTTAAGTTTAACGTTTAACGAAATCCGCCTTTTAACTTTGTCCTTTATCCTTTATACCTTCTGCTCCCAAACATGCTGTTTATTAGAAAATTTATGATAAAAAAATTGTAGGTTTGCAATCGTTTCAAAATGTAACACAATGGCAAAGACAAAACCAAGTATTCCTAAAGGAACCCGTGATTTCGGACCTGAACAAATGGTTCGAAGAAACTATATCTTTGATACTATTCGAAGTGTTTTCAGAAAGTATGGCTTTTTGCCCATTGAAACACCTGCAATGGAAAACCTTTCAACCCTGCTAGGAAAGTATGGCGACGAAGGCGACAAACTTCTTTTTAAGATCCTAAATTCTGGTGAATTTATCGATAAAGCAGACCCAGAAATATTTAGACCAGGGAACTCAAATGCTGCTTCCCTGGCCATATGCGAAAAGGGTTTGCGTTATGACCTTACTGTTCCATTTGCCCGTTTTGTGGTACAGTATCGCAACGATATAGCTTTTCCTTTTAAGCGTTATCAAATACAACCCGTTTGGCGAGCCGATAGACCGCAGAAAGGTAGATATCGTGAGTTCTACCAATGTGATGTTGATGTAATTGGATCAAACTCTTTGCTAAACGAGGCTGAGCTAGTACTTATCATCAATGAAGTTTTTGAAAAACTTAAAATTCGCACCCTGCTTAAGGTGAATAATCGCAAAATATTAAGCGGTATTGCAGAGGTTATTGGCCATGCCGATAAGCTAATCGACATTACAGTTGCAATCGACAAGATTGAGAAAATTGGTATTGAAGCGGTAAACGCTGAGCTGCGACAGAAAGGTATTGATGATTCTGCAATTGAGAAGCTTCAGCCCATAATCTTGCTTCAGGGAAGTAACGAAGAAAAGCTTTCGGTGTTAAGGAATGTGCTTAAGGATAGCGAAGTGGGAGTAAGGGGTATTGAAGAAATGGAAGAACTATTCCGTTATGTAGATGCATGGGGCGACCTTTCGACTCAAATAGAGCTCGACCTTTCGCTTGCACGAGGGCTGAACTACTACACGGGCGCAATTTTTGAAGTAAAAGCACTTGATGCTGAGATTGGTAGTATTTGTGGTGGTGGGCGATACGATGACCTTACAGGAATTTTTGGATTACCAAATGTAAGCGGAGTTGGTGTTTCGTTTGGTGCCGACAGAATTTATGATGTGATGCTTCAGTTGAATCTTTTCCCCGAGAGCGTTTCGTCAACAACTCAGGTGATTTTTTCCAACTTTGGCGATAAGGAGGTTGCTTATTCCATGCCTGCTGCCCGTAATCTTAGAAATGCTGGAATATGTGTTGAAATTTATCCCGATGCCGTAAAAGTTAGAAAACAGTTTGAGTACGCCAATAAGCGAAATATTCGTTTTATGGTAATTGCTGGTGAAAACGAGATGCAAAATAGAGAATTCTCTGTAAAAAACATGGAAACTGGGGAGCAGGTTACCATTGCTTTTGAGAACCTTGAAGAATACATTAAGTCGAATCTATAAAAGAATTACAAATGGTCAAAATTCATACTATATCACCCAAACCACTAAACTGGGATGTTATTGAGGGCTTAATTAATGAACCCCACAAGTTAGAACTTTCAGAAGAGTCACGAAATCTTATTGCTAAGTGCCGCGACTACCTGGATAAAAAAATGGAAGATGAGAGTACCCCAATTTATGGTATAACCACGGGGTTTGGCTCATTGTGTAACAAGACCATTTCTAAAGATGAGCTATCGCAGCTACAAAAGAATTTGGTAATGTCGCATGCTTGCAGCACTGGCGATATGGTAAACCCAGAAATTGTAAAGCTGATGCTATTCCTTAAAGCTCATGCACTTTCTTTGGGTCATTCAGGTGTTCAGGTTGAAACAGTTGAACGTATTATCGATTTTTATAATAACGATGTTATTCCCGTTGTTTACGACCGTGGGTCGTTAGGGGCTTCGGGCGATTTGGCACCGCTTGCCAACCTTTTCCTTCCCTTGATTGGTATGGGAGAGGTTCTATTCGAAGGGCAAATCCAGCCAGCAACCGAAGTACTTAAAAAGTTTGGGTGGAATCCCATTGAGCTAAAGTCGAAAGAGGGCTTAGCATTACTTAATGGCACTCAGTTTATGAGTTCACATGGTGTTTATGCCATGATAAAAGCATTCAAGCTCACAAAACTTGCCGACATTATTGGTGCCATCTCTTTAGAGGCTTTCGATGGTAGGATTGACCCATTCCACGAAAATATTCAGAACGTTCGGCCGCATCAGGGGCAAATAGAAACAGCGCGCAATATCCGTAAAATACTTGAGGGAAGCGAGCTAATTCAGCGCCCCAAAAAGCATGTTCAGGACCCATACTCTTTCCGTTGTATTCCACAGGTTCACGGCGCCTCAAAGGATGCCATTAACTATGTTGCAGGCGTATTGCTAACCGAAATTAACTCGGTAACCGACAATCCAACTGTTTGGCCCGATGAGGACTTGGTTATTTCGGGAGGAAACTTCCATGGTCAGCCACTTGCGTTAGCTTACGATTTCCTAGCTATTGCTTTATCTGAGCTGGGAAACATCTCGGAACGTCGTACTGCACAGCTTATACTAGGATTACGTGGGTTACCAGAGTTCCTTGTTGCAAATCCTGGATTAAACTCTGGCTTCATGATTCCACAATATGCTGCAGCAGCTATGGTTAGCCAAAACAAGCAGCTGTGTACCCCATCGTCTGTTGATTCAATAGTATCGTCAAATGGACAGGAAGACCATGTAAGTATGGGTGCCAACGCTGCAACAAAGCTGATTCGAGTGATTGATAACCTTGAGCGCATCTTAGCTATAGAACTTTTCAATGCTGCGCAGGCTCTTGAGTTCCGTCGTCCTGCTAAATCATCGCCTTACATTGAGGAGTTTATTGAAAGCTATCGTTCAGAGGTTAGCTTTATTGATCAGGATAAAATAATGTACAAAGAGATTGATAAAACCATTCAGTTCCTTAGGAATGGAAAATTTGAGAAGGAATAGGTGTAATTGAGATATTACGAAAAAACCGACAGATTTAAATAGCTGTCGGTTTTTTTTAGCCTTTTTATCTTAGAAATCGAACTTAAACTCTTAATTTATAAGTTCTTTACGATACTTTTCTACCAGAATATCCTTAATATCATCATACGGTATCAGTAATTCAATATCACCTCGTGAGTAGCTAGCAATCTCATATACATTGTAATGGAAGAGTATGCCTTTGGCTGTTAGTCCAAACTCTTTAGGAAGAATGAATGTATTGTTAGGTGCAAGCCAATAGTCGGTATTGTCATTTGTATCATTTAAAATTTGCTCAGTAAAAACCTTTTGAGCAATTGTGGTGAACCTATTTTTATCTGTTATTAAATCGGAAAGTGCCAGTTTATTTGACTTTTTTAAGTCGATAATTAGGTAATGGTATTCGTACATATTGTGTGCACCGCCAAGGTAACTATTTTGGTGGTAGCGAATGCTAAGTAATCGACTTGTTCTGTATATCACTTTATAATCAATATTTATAAACCATGTTGATTGTGAACCAAACTGTTTTGCATATTCAACAAACGAGGTATCGTACCCCATTGCGCTATTAACCAGGGCATCTTTTAAATATGGATACCTAGATTTTATATTGCTAAGATCTACCATTTCAAGGTAGTCCGATACAATAACTTTTTCGAGGCGCGAGCTGCCAAGTCCATGAGCAACTGGGAAACGGTAAATAATCTTCAAACATAAGGAGTCGGGTTTGTAACAACCACGTTTGTAAACAACAGAATCTGGTAAAAATTCAATTTCACTTGTTTTAGTTGCTACATAAAAGGTGTACCCGTAGTAGGCAATTGCTAGAACAGCTAATATTCCTAATATTCGATAAAGGTTGGTTCGGTTCATTTCAAAAATTTCTTTCCCAAATATACTTTTAAATCAATCAAGTGCTAAAAAATGGTATTGCTTTTTATTGGTTTTCTACCTAACTTATGTTTACCAAACGATTTAAAAAAGATGGAAAGTTATTCAAAAAGGTTAACAATAAAAGATTTGGCTGAGGATGATCGTCCACGCGAAAAGATGGAACGAAAGGGCGCAGCAAGTTTAAGCGATGCAGAGCTAATAGGGATTCTACTTAGGGTGGGTAATGCAAATGAAACCGCTGTTGAGGTTGCACAAAGGTTACTTAGCAGCGTAAACCAAAGTCTAAACGAGCTCGCACGCCTTAGCCTAGGTCAGCTAACAAGGATAAAAGGAATAGGGAAAACTAAAGCAATAACAATACTGGCAGCTCTTGAGTTGGGAAGGCGTCGCAGTGCCGAAGGAGCTGTAAATAGGGAACGAATATTTTCAAGTAAAAGTGTGATAGAAATATTCCAGCCCATGCTTTCCGATCTACCTTATGAGGAGTTCTGGGTTTTACTGCTAAACAAGTCGAATAAAGTAATAGAGCGGGCAAAGCTAAGTCAGGGTGGTGTTGGAGGAACCGTAGTCGATCCCAAGATTGTGCTAAAACTTGCTGTTGAGCGCTTAGCATCAGCGTTAATTGTGGTTCATAACCATCCATCCGGAAACCCTCAACCAAGCGATAAGGATATTGCACTGACCAAAAAGCTACGTAATGCTTCGGAGTTTTTTGACATTTCATTGCTCGACCATGTGATTATTACCGATGGCGAATGCTACTCTTTTGCCGATAATGGAATTATTTAGCAGGTTAAGAAATTACGCGCTAATGATCCAATTGGTCAGCTATAAGTTGGTATTAAGCTTTACTTTAGCCATTAGGCTAATTGTTTCCGATATCGGAATAAATTTGAAACCTAACGATTTTATCTTATTTGCCGAATAGTAAGTTTGTGTAAATGCCGATTTTAGGTTTGATTTTGATATTCTACCTAATGTGAATATAAAGATAAGTGGGTATAAAATATCAATTAAAACACCTGGTACCTTAATAAAAGGTTTTTTTACGCCAGTTTCAGTAGCAATAGTATTAAACAAATCGCGGAAACTTATATTCTCGGAGTTAAGCACATACTTTTCTCCATTCACATCGGTATCAAATGTAAGAAATGCCATTGCTTTAGCAACATCTCTCACATCAACATATCCAGTGATGCCAGTGGTGTAAAAGGGGATGCCCTTTGCAGCAATAGAAAAAAGTTGACCACTACCAGAATCCCATCTTCCAGGTCCTAGAATTACAGAGGGGTTAACTACAACCACTCTTAATCCGTGTTCAAAACCACGCCACACTTCGTTTTCCGCTAAAAACTTGCTTTTTGCATATGCGCTTTGGCCCTTGCTTTTTTGCCATAAGCAGCTTTCGTCAATTATTCCAGCAGGATTTGCTTCGCCAAGAGCTGCAATGGAGCTAACGTGGCAAAGTGTTTTTACACCATTTTCAAGACATGCATCAACTATGTTAGCAGTGCCAGTCACATTGGTGTAAAGAATTTTTTTTGAATCGGCAGCTTTAAACGACACAAAAGCAGCTGTATGGAAAACCGTATCAACACCTTTTGTTGCTTCAAGAATCGATTGGTAGTCGGTTACCTCTGCATCAACCCACTCAATTTTCTTAAGAAGCTCCGAAGGATTATCATGATAAAGAGAAAATACCCAACGTACAAAATCGGTATTGGAATTTTCCCGTTTGGTAGCTCGAATGTTAAATCCACGAATGCATAGTTCGTATAGCAGATGTGAACCTACCAGCCCTGTTGCACCTGTAACAAGTATCATTATTGCGCGGCCTTTATTTCTGGAACGATAAGTCTTTCGACCAGATTAACTTTTTACCAAAACCTAGGCGGTTATCGGTCATTTTGATATAGGTGAGGTCAACAACCCAAAGATGTGTTTCCATTAGCATGGCAATTGGGAAACGCTTTAAGTATGCTTTTTTTGCCCTTTCGTATAAATCGTCTTGAGGTTGACTAATTACGCCCTGAAATTGAATTCCTTGTATTTTCCCAACAATGCTAGTTTCCAAAACGATGCTGCCAGCAACATAAATATTGTGGCTTGCTTGCTGAATATGCTTGGTGTTAAAGTCGGAGGTGAATACCAGGCTGTTCTCCTCCTCCATATAGGCATAAAAACAGTTAGCGCACCATGGTTCTTCGTTAAACGATGTGGCTAGTGTAAGAACATGGTGTTCGTTGATAAACTCTATAATCTTTTTATCTATCTCTTGCGCCATTTTATTAGTTTGATTAAACAAAGGTAAAAAAATTAGTTGAGAGTTGATAGCTTTTTATTTACAGATGCATTGTTCGTATTAGTTACAATAACTTCAAGCAATAGAAGAACTATTTCTTTAATTATCCAAACACCTGAAACTCATTAAATGAATAATACTAGTATGAGATACTGAGAGTCAATATAAACATCTATCTTTTCTTGTTTATCAGGTAATGTTTCCATTCAATGGAATTTCCATAAAATACATTATAATCAACCTTGCCTTCTACTCCATCTAATCTTCCTTCGTGATGGTACTGCCAGAATGTCCAAGGTTTTTCAATTTTTGGAGTATGGTCAAAAGAACAAATCCAGATATCATTTTCTAGGAACTCATCTTTTATATACCATTTGTAGGTATCCTTATTGGTATAAATAAGCACTTTAGTCTTGGTCTTCTCCTCAACAAGACGAATAAATGCTCTTATATCCTTTATGATTTCTTTCTTTGGGCGTCGGATAACATTTCCCCATTCCTCAACATCAATCACAGGAGGTAGCTCAAGGTTTAGTCCAGCAATGGCGCTAAGGTAGTTTTGTGCTTGTAGCTTACCAGAACGATTAAAGTTAAAAAAATGGTAAGCACCAACAGGTATGCCAACATTTTGAGCTTGTGCTATGTTTTTTCGAAAAGTTTCATCGCGAAGGGTTGCTCCTTCGGTTGCTTTTATGAAAGCAAAATTGACCCTTTGCTCTTTTACCTTTTCCCAATCAATGGTACCTGTGTGCGCCGAAACATCAATTCCCCAAATAAGGTATCGATGGTAAGGGTCGGTTAAAAAGCGAACAACCAGGATAATAATGACCAAAAGACTAATTAATGCGGCAGCGAGATAGTACTTATTCTTACTAACTTTTCTTTTCTTTCTTCTTTTCTTACCCATGGTGCAAATATATGGGGTATTTGGATAAATCTATATAAAACGCTACCCTTCTTTAGATTTAAACGCTCATTTAATATCGATTAAAAAAGTGTATATTTAAAGAAATTTTAGAAATGTATAGGTATAGGTGTTTTTATTGCGGGATTTTGGCTTTGTTGATGCTTTTTAGCATCGGTTTTAAAACTTATGCCCAGCTAGATGACACAATATACTTGAATCCTTCATCAATTAAGGCCTTAGCAAAAGTTCTTGATAGGCCCGACGATTCGCTTAAGGTTGTGGTGTTAAAGTTGCTTTGTTGGGAAAATCGCAATAGCGATCCAGCAAAAGCTATCGAGTATGGTCAGATGGCAGTTGCCCTTGCGCAAAAATTAGAACTTAACCAGGAACTTTCCGACTCCTATAACCGATTGGGAGTAGCGTATCGGAACGTGGGAGAATATGCTAAAGCGTTAGATTGCTATTTTAAAGGACTAGAAATATCGCGTAAGTACAATTTAAAAAAGCACCTAGCCTTTCAGTATAACAATCTAGCCGATTTATACAACCGGTTAAGCCTATACGATAGAGCTGTTGAGTTTGGGAAACGTGCCCTTGATATTGCCAAACAGATAAACGATGAGTACACTCTTTCTTATATCTACAACATCCTGGGTACAATTTATCAAAATAAAGATGACCTTGATTCTGCGCTTTATTACTTTGGGAAGTCGCTTGAACTTAGAGAAAAAATTGGGTTTAGCCCTGGTATTGCTACCGCCTACTTGAATATAGGCAATGTGCATCTAGCTAAAGGTAAAAAGGATTCAAGTGAGTTTTACATTATTAGAGCACAAAAGATATACTCGCAAAATAACGATTTACAAGGGTTGGCATTGACCTACCTTGCTCATGGTATTTTATGTAACCAGCTAGGACAGTACGATAGTGCCATTTTCTATTTCAATAAGGGGTTGGCTACTAATCGGAATTTTGAGAATCAAACAGTTTCGCGCGATTGCCACAAAGGATTATCGTATTCCTATAAGCAAAAGGGAGATTTTAAGAAAGCCGAATATCATAGCAATTTAGCATATAACATAAACGATAGTATAACGTTAAGTAGCTATGTGGAGCGACTTACTCAGCTAACTGAAGCATTAAGGTTTGAAGAGCAAGTTAAACACCAAAAGGAACGCGAAAAGATTTTAGCAGAGAAGATAGGCTTTCAGAGAAATATTATAAAGCTATACATTGCGATTATAGTTTTACTTACTGCACTCATTGGCTTAGCGGTATATTTTTACCTAAAGAGGGCTAAGGATGTTCGTCTTTTAAGAAAACAGAAAGATGAAATTAACCAGCTAAATAACGATAAGGATAGGTATTTTTCAATTTTAGCGCACGATCTTAAAAATCAGCTAACATCTATTGTTACCATAGCTCAAATAATTAAGGAGAAAAGTTTATCGTTGGGCAACGATGAGATGATTCAGCTATCGAAACGATTATATGTTCTTGGTTTCTCTACTAATGATTTACTAGAGAATGTTTTGAATTGGATTAAGTCGCAGGAGAAACGCTTAAAAGTTTCCATTAAAAGCTATAACCTCAAAAATTTAGTTGATAGGGTGATAATGTCACAGAAACCAGCAGCCGAGCTGAAATCGATAGGGCTTGTAAATAAGGTTGATCCCACCATGAATGTTAATACTGATGCTGATATGCTTAGTACCATTCTTAGAAACTTTATTTCGAACGCTATTAAATTTTCAGTTGCAGGTGGTGAGGTTGAGATTGAAGCAGCACAAATAGCAAGCAGGATAGAGGTTTCGGTTAGAGATTATGGGGTAGGGATGACTCAACAAAAAGTTAACTCCTTATTTAGTAAAGGACAACAAAAATCACAGCGTGGAACAAGCAATGAGCAAGGGAGTGGAATAGGCTTAGCAATATGCAACCAGCTAGCAACAGATTTGGGTGGAGAAATAAAGGTAGCAAGTAAGCCTAACGAAGGGAGTACTTTTACAATCGTCCTGCCTTTAGCTGATGTTAGTTAAAGTACTTTCCAACCTTATTGATAGCCGTAGGTAGTGCAAATACAACAACTCTATCGTATGGCTTGATCTCGGTATCGCCTTTTGCAATAAAAGCACTATTTCCCCTAACAACTCCTCCAACAATAGCATCTTTAGGAAATCCAATATCTTTAAGTCTTCCTTTTGTTATAGATGCTCCGGGTTTAACAATAAACTCAAGTACTTCGGCGTCCGATCCGGTAAGACATTTAATGGCGGAAACGTCGGTGCTCATGGTATAACGGAAAATTCGGCTAGCAGTAATAAGCTTTTTGTTAATTACTGTATCAACACCAATGCTTTCGGCTAGACGAATATAGTTGATATTCTCAATTTCGGCTATTGTTTTCTTTACGCCCATCCGCTTGGCGATAATACAGGAAAGAATATTTGTTTCAGAGTTACCAGTAACAGCAACAAATGCATCCATATACTGAAGCCCCTCCTCAATTAATAGATCTGTATCGCGGCCATCGCCATTGATAACCAGAGCATTTTTAAATAGGGCTGCCAACTTCTCACTTTTTTCGGGGTTAGTCTCAATGAGCTTGACATTCATTGACTTTTCCAACTCCAATGCAAGGTGAATAGCAATTCGGCTTCCACCAAGAATCATCACATTATTTACATCGATATTCTTTTTACCGGTGTACTCAAGCATCTCCTTTATGCCTGATTGGTTTGCAATTACGTAAACCATGTCATTTACCTTGAACTGGTCGTTTCCACGAGGAATAATAGTTATTCCTTCACGCGTAATTGCAACAGCCCTATAGTCGAGGTTTTGTGTATTCTTGGTAGCCTGTAGTAGCGTATAATCTACTATAGGTGAATCTTCTTCAAGCTTAAACACTAGAAGCGATAGCTTACCGCCTGAAAAATCGACAAATTCAGTAGAGCTGGTTTGACCAAGCAACGATATTATCTCTCTAGCTGCCAGCTTTTCGGGGTATATTAGCGAGTCTATTCCTAGGTTAAGAAAAATCTCTTTGTTATTGGGTTGTAGGTATTCCCATTTGTCGATACGTGCTATAACCTTTTTGGCACCAAGTTTTTTGGCTAAGGTGGCCGATACAATATTTGTTTCCTCTGAATGAGCTACAGCTATGAATAGATCGGCTTTTTTTATGTTGGCTTCCTTTAATGTTTGAATAGAGGTGGCTGAACCTTTAATGGTTAAAACATCGGCATTTGCAGTTACGTGGTTGAGCATCTCCTCATCAGGGTCAATCACTGTAACATCATGATATTCCTTGGCAAGCATTTTTGCCAGGTGTGTTCCAACTTCTCCTGCCCCTACAACAATGATATTCATAATTTAAGCGGTAAAAGTAAATTGCAAAATAACATCATTTTTTATCAAGTGTATCAAATAATAATATTTATTAGCTCATTTATTAAAACCAATCGCGGTTTTATCTAGAAGTTAGTGCTATAATATCCTTGGTGTTTTATGTCATAGTGTGATATTCCTTTCTCATATAGAATGGAAGTTATACCTTTCTTATGCCAAGGTTTAATGCTTCCGTCAAAAATTACCATTTGGGGTTTCAGAAGATTCAAAATCGATGGGTTTGTGTATTTATTCGCTATAAGAATATCAACATCAAGAATCTTATCTGTCACTAGGTGGCTAGCACTATCGTTATATGGAACAGATATTAAGAAATCCCTGTAAACAATTGTAGCCAGTCCAAAACGATTATTTGTGCTAACAAATTCTGGCAAATCGTCCTTTGCAAAACAATCAATTTTAGATACTTTCATCTTTGAAATACATTTATTTCGTTGATATCCTTCAGTCGCAAATTCAAATGCTTTGTTTGCTATTTCTGGGGTATAAAACATAACTGGGGTTCCTCCCTCGTTTATGCAAAAAATTGACCCTTGGGTTGATGATAAAATTACTATCTCAGAACTTCGGGATATGCTAATATTGTTAATTACCGACAACATTAAAACTCCCCATAAAAACACTACAGAAGCGATAAGGTATCTTCTATTCTTAAGAACCAAGAGTAATGCAAATAAAGCAATTGCTATAGTTAGCATAATGGCCTGCCAATGATTAAAGTATATCGATTTAATGCATGAATAAGGAATGCCTTCAAGGGTTTGGAGCGATTGATTTAAGAACCATGTCAGTAAATTTAGAAGCTTTCCGAAGAATATACCCGCTGGTTCAATAAATGAGAATAATAGAGTACCCAAAGCGATATAAAGGGTAATTGTGGCTAAAGGAATGGCAACAATATTTGTAACTAAAAAAAGTATAGGGAATTGGCCAAAATAATATAGGGTAAGGGGTAGTGTTAGAATTTGAGCAGCAAGCGAAAGGCTAACCAATGTCCAAACGTACTTGAAAATCTTATGCTTAAAATCAACGAGACTATAAATAGGAGGGTAAAAGAAAAATATAGATAAAACTGCTGCATGTGATAGCTGGAAACCTATGTGAAATAGCGATAACGGGTTGATAACAAGAATCAAAAAGGCCGATGCTGCCAACGTATTGTAGCTGTTGGTTTTAAGTTTCAGAGCCTTTCCTATTGCAAACAAAGAGAACATAATAGTTGCACGTTGGACAGATGGAGATAGCCCTGTAATGAAAGCATATCCCCATAAGGCCAATAGCGCAATGAGTAGTCGAGTGAATTTCCATAGTTTTTGATTTGGAAGGAGCGATAGGATGATTAAAACCAAACCATAGATCAATCCAACATGCAGCCCCGAGACAGCCAGAATGTGCATGGCGCCTACGGTTGAATAAACCTGACGTGTTTCATCGTTAAGCAGCGATTTATTTCCTAGAAGCAACGCTGAAACAACTGCTAGTTCTTGGTTTGCAACGCCAACGGTTCTGAATGTTTCTATAGCTTTATTTCTTATATCATAGGCCAATCTAAATACTGGGTTAGCATTGTTCCCAATTTTTTCCCAGTAATTGGTATTGGCATATATGCAGTATGCAATACCCTGTTGTAGCATGTAGGCCTTATAGTTAAATTGATATGGATTTAATGGTTTTGAGAATGTAGTCAGTTTACCAGCTATAGCAATAATATCACCATATCTTAAGTGATAGGAGCTGCTGTCTGACGTTGAAAAATAAATGAGGACTTTGATTGTGCGATTGAGAATTGTATCATTTTGATAATAAATCTCGGCTTTTGCCCTTACACTTTTTTCGCCAAATGAAGGTTCATCAACAATTCTGGCTAAATAATTATTCTGTGAGGCTGAACTAATATTGCTTTTAGGAATACTATTTAGAGTGGCAAAACAGCCTAAGGAGAAAATAAGGAAGTAGATTAATAATCCAGAAACCCAACGAAATTTCCAAGATTTTAGAAACCATATGGATATCGCTAAAACAAGGATTAGCATGATGCTTACCCCGCCAAGTAGCCAAAAATTGGTAAAAATATGGAGTTTGTATTGGAATAAAATACCTATTATAAATGGTAACGCTATCCTTATAAAAGGAACTTCGTGGATTGAGCTAGGAAGTTTAACCATAAAACAGTAACCTAAACTGATTTAAGTTACAGCAATATTGAACCTTATAGTTCTAAAGAATTAAACCACTTATATGCTTCATCTTTACTGTTGAAGAATTTTAGTGGCAGCTTGTATACGTTTGCTACTTGCATGATTAGGTTAAGGTAGTAACGTTTAAAAGCATTTCCGTCAAAAACAACGGCTGCTGCTTTAAGTCCCTGTTCAATTGCCTTAGGAAGGGCAACCTGTTCAAACCATTTCCTACTTTTAGGGCTTATAACACCCTGTTTCCTAATGTCGGATAAATAAAATTTTACTTCAAACATGGAATCTCTTTGAAAAGCAAGAAGAGACTCAAAGAGCGTTTTGTATTCCTCAAAAGTTTGGCTTCCATTCCAGGTCACCTCAACGGTCTTAGTACTTGGGTAATAATAAGCATTGCCATAGGAACTTTTAAAAACTTCTATTGTATCCATAATCGAGGATGTTATTTATGCAATTTAATAGATAAAAAGGTTAATATCAACCTAATATTTATAAACTGCATGAATCGAAGTACATAAAACCGAATTTCATTGTTTAAAGTATTTTTGGGAGATTGGAAGATTGAGTAAATTTGTAACAAAAAGAAGAGATATGTCACTAACTTTTGACCCTAAAGATTTTGATAGTATAATAGTTGTAGGCGATAGGTTATTGATAAAGCCTAAAAATCCTGATGAAAGAACCAAAACAGGATTACTCTTACCCCCAGGTGTTCAAGAAAAGCAAAAAGCGCATAGTGGATATGTTGTAAAGGTAGGACCTGGATATCCACTACCTATGTTAAACGAAACCGATGAACCTTGGAAGAAAAGCCAGAATCAACCCAAATATTTTCCTTTACAAGCCCAGGTTGGCGATTTGGCTGTGTACTTGCGCGACAGTGCCATTGAGGTTGAGTTTAACAATGAAAAGTATGTAATAGTTCCATATTCCTCTATTTTGTTGCTTTTCCGCGATGAGGGGCTGCTAGAATAAACAGATGAAAAGCAAAAATTACGCGATAAAAATTTTGCTATCATCTAATTTCATTTATATTTGCGAATAGATGCTCTACATGAGCATTTGGTTGAATAAGAAAATTGAAATCTACCTTAATATGAAGAAGACAAATCTAATTATCAACATTCTGTTTGGATTAGCAATTGTAGCGCTCTTTGTGCTACATTTTACTTCGGGGAAAAAGGCTAATGTAGAAAGTGCTAATAGTACCCAGGTTCAAGATTTAGGCGAGTTTACTGCTGCGTGGATCGACATGGATACTATTCTCAATAACTACGACATGTATTTTGACATGAAAAGTGAGTTGGAACAAAGCAGTAAGAAGAAAGAGGCCGAACTCACTGCCAAATCAAAAAGTTTTGAAAAACAAGCTCGCGATTTTCAGGATAAAGTTCAGAAGGGACTTGTTACACGTTCCGAAGCACAGCAGCTTCAAGCCGATTTAGCAAACAAGGAGCAGCAGCTATACCAAATGCGCGACGAAATGCGTATGCAACTTGCCGAAGAAGAGCAAGTTAAGTTGCGCAAAATCCATAATAGCATTGTTGAGTACCTAAAGGAGTACAATGCTGACAAAGGTTATAAGCTAATTTTTAGCAGCACATTTGGTGGTCCTGTTCTTTATGGTCACCCAGCAATTGATATTACAAAAGAAGTTCTTGAAGGACTTAATAAAAAGTACGCCGAAACCAAGAAAAACTAAAACCCACCTATACTAAACCTAAACCAACTCGGAACCCTTTCGAATGTTTAGCATGAGAAAGGGTTTCGTTATTTTAGCAAGATGAAGTGGCAAGGATACTTTGATAGAAAAAATTTTAGGCCTAAAATAAAAGAGGTTCCCAAAAAGGAACTTGGAATAGTAGTGGTTATTCCTTGCTATAATGAGCCTAATTTATACGATTCTCTTAAATCGCTTGCCAATTGTGAGCAACCACCCTGCCAGGTTGAGGTAATTGTAGTGGTAAATCATCCAGAAGGTTCAAGCAATGAGATTATTAATCAATCTCAGAAGGCTTTATCGATAGTTGATGATGTAAATAAAAAATTGGGCCATAAGAATTTAAGATTCTTATCTATTCCTGCTTTTAACCTTCCTAAAAAACATGCTGGCGTTGGATATGCCCGCCAAATTGGAATGGATGAGGCTGCTTTCAGGTTTTTAAGTGTATCAAACTATAACGGAATAATAGCTTGCTTTGATGCCGATACAGAATGTATGCAAAATTATTTGGTTGAGTTATATCGGCTTTGGCAAAAGTTTCCTAAAAATCAAGCATGTTCGGTTCGTTTTGAGCATCCAGTTGATGGCAACAAATTCTCTGATGAAATTTATGAGGCAATCGTTGAGTATGAGCTCCATTTGAGGTATTACAACCTGGCCAGCCGTTATATTGGATTCCCCTTTGCTTATCACACTGTGGGTTCTGCAATGGCTTGTAGCGCTGAAGCATATGTCAAGTTTGGTGGAATGAATAGAAGGCAGGCTGGAGAAGATTTCTACTTTTTGCAAAAGATTATACCACATGGTCAATTTCGGGAACTAAATAGTACCTGTATTTATCCTTCCCCAAGAATCTCGAACCGTGTTCCTTTTGGAACAGGAAAGGTTATTGCTGAGCGAATCGCAAAAAAAGCATCTATCTTTACTTATAACCATGAGTCGTTTTTGGACCTAAAGCCTTTTTTGTTTGAGGTAGAGAAGCTTTTTGATGCTAGCGATGAACAAACAGCTCAATTTATAAATAGACAGAAAATATCGGTAAAAGAATTTTTTACGTTGCATAATGCAATTGATAGTATTAGAAATATTCGTAAAAACACATCGAATGCAAAATCTTTCAAAAAAAGATTCTTTTTGTGGTTCGACGGTTTTTTGCTTTTAAAGTTTTTAAACTTTGCCTCGGAAAATCTTTATGAAAAGAAACCTGTAGTTGAGGAAACAATAAGATTACTGTCCTTAATGGAGCCAAACACAAACATTACAAGTAATCCAAAGGCATTGTTAGCATTGTTAAGAGATTTAAACAGAAAGGAATATGTAGTTAAACTCTGAATCCTACTATTAGAATATCGTCTATCTGATCGTTATTTACACCTCGCCAATCTAAATGAACTTTTTCCAATATTTCCCTTTGTTCTTGCATTGGTTTTTGATGGATTTCAAGCAAAGTTCTTTTTAATCTTTTAACCATAAATTTACGACCCTCTGGACCTCCAAATTGGTCGGCATAGCCATCGGAGAACATATAGAAAGTATCGCCTGGCAGATAGTTTATCTCGTGATTTGTGAATGATTTAAAATCATTTAAATGTATTGCTACTGGCATTTTATCTGCTTTGTATTCAATGAGTTCTCCGTTTCTAATTTGATAGAGAGGGTTGTATGCTCCAGCCCACTCAATCATTTGGTTACTCTTATCGATAACACAAAGGGATATATCCATACCGTCTTTTTGCTCTTCGAGCTTACCCGTTTGGCTTAAGGTTGTTTTAATGTGATTTCTAAGGTTATTCAGGATTTCTGCTGGTTGAAGAATATTTTCCTTATTAACAATCTCATATAAAAACGAAACGCCTAGCATGCTCATAAATGCTCCTGGTACGCCATGACCTGTACAATCGGCAGCAACAAGTACAACTTTTTCGTTTTTATGTGTCATCCAGTAAAAGTCGCCACTAACAATATCGCGGGGCATAAAAAGCACAAAGTGCTCAGGCAGTACGTCAGAAATCAGTTTAGAGGTTGGAAGTACTGCATTCTGAATCCTACTTGCATATTTAATGCTATCGGTTATTTCCTGTTTTTGTCGAGTAATAAGAGCATTTTTTTCTTCCAAAATAATGTTAGCACGCTGTTTGTCGCGAAACATCTTAAACATTAACAGGGCAACCATAAGTATAAGGAATGAACCAATGATTGCGCCTATTATCATTAGTTTTTGTCGTTGTATAATTGATTTTTGCAGCTCATCCTGGTTTTTCATAATAAGCAGCTGCTGCTCTTTTTTCTCTGTTTCGTACTTGGTTTGCATTTCGGCCATTACTCTTTGGCTCTTTTCAGTGAATATTTCATCCTTTATCCGTACAGCCTTTTTAAAGTATGCGTATGCACGAACCAAGTCGCCTTTCTGCTCATAAAGACGCGATAACCGTTCAAAACTATAGCGTAAGGTTTCTTTCAAACCTAGTTTTTCCGACAACCTTGAGCATTCAATAAATGCAAGTTCGGCATCATCAAGGTTGCCTTGGCGGTATAAACTTTCACCTTTCGCATAGAGGGCTGCTGTGGTTTCATAAAGGAGCTTATTCTTTCGGGCCAGTTGCAATGCTTTATTTATGTATCTATTTGCTTTATTCCATTCGCGGGCCCAGCTGAAAATGCTTCCTAAATTGGTGTTGACCTTAGCAATTTCTCCTTCTTCTTTTAGAACATTAAAAATGGATAGTGCCTTATGGTAGTATACTGTAGCGCTATCAAAGTCGGTAAGTATATCTGACTGTTTTATTTTGTAAAGAGAATCCTCCCACATCTCGCCAAAGCGGGCTACATATCTGTTTGTGGCTAAACGCGAATAAACATTTCCAATATTTTGGAGGGTCTGCCCTTCTTCCATTTTTTTTTGAAGTTCATGAAAGAGGTTTAGTGCAATTTTGTGATACCCCAGAGCCTTTCTAAAGTTAGTTTCATTCTCGTCGGTAGCCAATATGCTTTGCGAAAGGTTCTCGTAAATCATACCCAGCCCTGAATTACAGGTGGCAATACCCTCCTTGTGGTTAATGCTTTCAAAGGTACGAAGCGCTTTTTGGTATTGTTCAAGGGCTAGCTGGAAGTTACTTAAAGCAATGTGTGTTCTGCCAAGATTTAGGTAGGCAATAGCTAAATAAATGGGTTGGTCGCCCATCTTCTCTTTTATTCTAACCTCTTGCTGGTAGCACGAAATTGCACTATCGTATTGCGCCAAGTCAAAATAAACCCGACCTAAACCGTTATAGGTAAGGGCAATCTCTTTCCAGTCGCCAATCTCTTTTCGTAGCTGTAAGGAACGGTTTATGTATGCTAATGCAGAATCGCCATTTCCCTTTTCCTGCATAATCTTTCCCAATCGAAAATAGGCGTATGCCTGGTATCGAAGGCTATCAAGTTTTATCGCTTTTTGCAACAGGGTATCGGTGAAACGCTGTGATTGTTCAAAAGAGTCGATGTAATAATAGGATGTTGAAATCCCCTTATATGCATCCAGTATCGATTTTTGGTAGCCATATTTTTGGGCAATATCAAGAGCTTTATGAAAAACCTCAATGGCTTTTTCATCCATGTAGTTTTCCGATAACGCATAACCCTTGTTGATATAAGCTTCGGCTAATAGCTTGTTATTTATCTTTTGTGCAACACTTATTGCATCATCGGCATATTTAAGTGCCTCTTCGGTACCCGAGGTAACTTCCGATAGCTTAAAAAGAAGGTTTACCTTCTCTTCACCTGTTGAGCTTGGTAAAAGGTTAAGTAAACTATCACGTACATCGGCTAAGGAAAGTACCGATGAAAGGACAATGAAAACGAAAGTTAAAAAGAAGAATTTTGCTTTCATTAAGTATGCTAATAATTTGTGAGCAAATTACTAAAGAATAACCCTATTTGCAAAGTTATTTGACAAAAATAGATAATGCTGAGTTTAAATATGTTGGAAGGTGGATAAATTGTTGCTATAAGTTCAAGTTGAGTGAGAAGGGTATTATAGAATGTTAGTGTTTTGATAAGTTTTTTAAAAAAGAAAGAGGCTGTCTTTAAGGGCAGCCTCAATGAAATATCTAGAATGAAATTTAGAATTGCCATTTAACTGCTAGGGTAGGATTTACCATAAAGCCTTTGTTCCCGCCAAAATTTGAGCTGATTTCTATTTCCCCACCTAAAGAAAGGTTCTTTGTAGTATTATACCAGATTTGAGGCTCTGTTAAAAATACGAACTTAGCATTAGAGGTGTTCCCGTTATCATCGAATACAACATTATCTTCTTTCCAGAAATCTGCAAAACCCGAAAAAGTGAACTTCCCATCAAGGAAATGCATATACCATACGCCAGTAATTTGGAATGAGGCATCTTCCTTATCGGTAATATACTTGTATAAGGTTTGCAATGTAAAACCTCTTGTAAAAGAACTGTTATTCCATGAAAACGATGGGCCAAAGAGGTATGCGTTGTTTATGGTGTAAGCACCGTTGGTGTTGGGCCCAATGTTAAATTGGCCAAAACCACCATTAAATTCAGCGTGAAATGCAATGGGTGCTTCCCAAAATTTTAGTTCCCTTGATATTTCCCAATAAGCTAACGATACGCCATCTACACCCGATGATTTTGAGCCATAATCAAAATCGACAAAAAAGAATGTGTTCCCCCAGCTATCGGGTTTGAACATTTCAACAGTAGATGTAAACATTTTCCTATCTTTCCCAAAATCGTAGTGTAGCTGAACATTTTGAGAGTTTGCTACTAAGAAGAACGATGCAAAAGAGATGAATAGAATTAGTTTTCTCATAATAAAATTGTTAAATACGAAATGAAATTTGAAGTTCTGCAAGCAAATCAAACAAAAGTAAAAAATTCTTAGAAACTTTAAGAATGGTGTTCCTTACATTGTTACTAAGTTTTTTAAGATATTTACAAATAGAGAGTCATTCCTAATCCTAAGCTCCAGACATCGTTCCAGCGAACAAAATCGGTTCTGACAAATTCTAATAGGTAGGCATCAAGCGTAGAAAATTCAAAATAGATGCCTAATGTGTTTTGGGCGATTGGGATTTGAAATTCGCCACCCCAAAAGGGCGAAAGGTGAACCTTATTCTGGAAGTAGTAGTTCTCTCGGTAATGAGGTGGTAAACGTTTGAATGTATTGTGGGTAATTCCCCAGTTTACAGAAATTCCCGCAATTGGTGTAAAAAAACCTAGTATTGGTTTTTCCGATAGGTTAAATCTATTTTTTAACGATATGGTATGAACAGTAACGTTGCTCCCACCAAAATTATTATCGAGGAATCCGTAAAGCAGGGTAGGTTGATATCCATGTCGCAACTGGTAGCCAGCACCAATCGATATAAATCCAATACTTCCAGCATACTGAAATTTAAACTGAGTTGGGGCAAACCAGTATGGTTTTATGGTTACAGTATCATCTTTTAATACAATCTGCTTCTCTTCCGTAATCTTTTGTTTTAGAATTTTAATAGGGTCATCAGCAAAAAGGTTTTGGCTGAATAGTAAGATAATAAAAGTCAATATAATTTGTACTGCTTTCATGGTTAGTAACGGATTACTTCAACATCAATATCTTGTTTCTTAACCCTGACTAAAACAATTTCACGATCTTGACTATCGCCGCAGGCAAGGTAATTAACATCACCATAGATATCGGCATAATGTTTATCATGATAAAACTTGTGGATGTGACCGTGAATTGAATAGGTTACATTCGATTTATCAAGTAAATAGTTGTATAGCATCCCGTTCCCCATACTAAATTGCTCATCCCATGGCGGAATGTGGGCAAAAACAAATTTATAGGTGTAGCTATCAGGTGTTGAAATAGTAGAATCTATCCATTCAAAATCTGGGTCTTTTGTGTTTCGTTCCCATGTAATATCATCAAAGAACACCAAGAGGCAATTGTTATACGTAAAGAAGAAATTGGTATTGCCAAACATATCGCGATACATGAACTCCCCATTTGAGAGGCAATCGTGATTTCCAATAACTGTAATTAATGGATGTTTAAGGGGTTTAATAATATCCCTATACCAAAGGAACTCCCTATAAATCCCGCTTAGGGTAATGTCTCCCATGTGAATAACCATATCGATGCTGTCAAGGCTATTTAGGGCGTAAATCTGGTCGATGAAATCGTCGTAATAGGTATGGCTATCGCCAATAATAGCCATGGTAAAGGGTTTAAAGGTATCGGTACTTTGCTCCGAAAGTTTTTTTATGGCAGAAACATTCATGTTTCGCGACCCCTCTTGCGCTCTCCCCTCGTAGGGGCTATACTCTATAAGGTCGTTGCAAGAATATGTTAGAAGTGTAATAAGAATGAGTGTAAAAAGAGGTTGTACTCGCATATATAGTGATTTTAAATGAAAGAGGTTGCCTCAACTATTGAAATTAAATACAACATTGAAACAACCTCTCTTTTTTGCTAGCTTAATCGATTATCAATCGAAAAAGTAATCTTCAATTGTCCACATACAAGCGGTAACCAGCTCATTATCGTTAAAGGCATTACGATTAAACTCTCGAATCTTCTGCATTACCATTTTAGCCTTTTCATCCTCGGTAATTTGAATGAATACGGTAGAGTTGTATCCAGGCCAAACTGGATTGTTAAAGCGGTGGTCGCCTTTTTTATTCTTGGCTGTAACCTGCTCCACAACTTGGAAGTCGCGAACGTTGTTTTCGTCGAGTAGCTTAAGTAGTGGCTCAAGAACTGCAACGTTGCA
This sequence comes from Tenuifilum thalassicum, assembly GCF_013265555.1. Classification (GTDB taxonomy): domain Bacteria; phylum Bacteroidota; class Bacteroidia; order Bacteroidales; family Tenuifilaceae; genus Tenuifilum; species Tenuifilum thalassicum. The sequence goes on from NZ_CP041345.1 coordinate 148,116, forward strand.
GGTGCAATATATCATTTTCATGGCTTAAATCTTTTTAGTTAAACAGAACCGATTTATTGGTATCACTTTCATGCTTACGCTCATGGTCATGGAAAATGGCGTAAATAGTTGGAACAAGAAGCAAGGTGATAAGGGTTGATACTAACAGGCCACCAATCATAGTAATACCAAGTGGCGAGTATGCCTCGCGTCCCATACCAGTACTTGTAGCCATGGGGACCATACCTAGTAGAGTGGTAAATGTAGTCATAAGCACAGGGCGCAAACGGCTACGTCCAGCCTCGGCAATTGCATCGTATAGCTTATAGCCACGCTTACGAAGAAGGTTTGTGTAGTCTACCAGCACAATACCATTGTTTACAACAATACCCATTAGCATGATAACCCCAACAAAGGTTGTAATGCTAAGTGTTAAACCTGTAACCTTGAATGCCCAAATTACACCAATAAACGTAACCGGAACGGCAAACATAATGATAAAAGGGTCGCGGAAACTTTCGAACTGCGATGCCATAACCATGTAAACGAGCAATACACCAAGTGCAAGTATGAGGTATAGGTCACCAAACGATTCGCCCTGGTCAGATGTTTGCCCTGCTATCTCTACAGTTACATCGCTTGGGATATCTAACCCTGCAATGATTCGTTTAGTCTCCTTTTGGGCTTCACCCAACGAAACATCGTTTAGCTCAGCCATAACCTTTACTACACGCTGCTGTCCCTTACGATTGATTTGTAATGGGCTTGTTCCCATTTCAACATCGGCTACAGCATATAGGGGAATGGTTTGGTTAAGCAGATTTTTTAGCTGAATGTTTCTTATTTGGTTGATATCGTTTCTGAATTTGGGTGAGTAGCGTAGTGTGATATCATACTCATCGCCTCCTTCCTTGAATTCACCTGCCTCGGTACCATATATACTTTGACGAACCTGTAAGCCAATCATGGCAGAGTTAAGTGCCATGGCTGAGGCTTTTTGCTTGTCTACCTTAATCTGTACTTCAAGTTTACCTTTATCAACGTTGTTAATCACATCGCTAAAGTAGTTCGATTCACGCATGCGAGCAGTAATAGCCTCGGCAACTGCATTTAGGCTGCTAAAGTTATTGCCCGATATTTCAACCTCAATAGGCTTTTTGTTTCCTGTAACAGCAGCTGATAGAATACTACCTCCCAGCAAACGGAAGTTTTCAACTTCAGGTATTGCTGCTATCCTTGGGCGAATCCTATCGGCAATTTTCTTTGCTGAGCTTTCACGCTCGTTGGGTTTGGTAAGGTGACACATAACTGTGGCAATATTCTTACCCTCACTAAAACCAACCGACGAAAGCAGTCCCTCTTCTGTTTGTCCCGAAACCGAAGCTAATGAGTTTGGAATCATTTCAGGAATCTCCTCTTTAAAGATTTGCATTACAACCTGAGCAACGCTATCAGTTTTGGTTGTTGAGGTTCCAACTTCGGTTTCAATAACAGCAACCACGTCGCCAGCATCAAACTCAGGGATATAGTCGGTTCCTAAACCTTTTCCAACCCAAAGGCTGAATGCTAAAACGACAAGAGCAACTATTACCGTAACAGTTTTGTGATGAACCACCCATGCTAGAGCTTTTTTGTAAGCATCTTCGAGACGTTGGAAGTTGCGCTCGCTCCATTCGTAAAGTTTTCCATGCTTACGCTCCTCACCCTTTTTCATTCCCTTAAGCAGTTGCGATGAAGCCATTGGCGTAAGTGTTAAAGCGGTAAATAGCGATGCCAGAAGCGTAACTGAAGTTAGAATGGCAAGCTGTTTAAACATAATACCCACAATACCACCCATAAAAATCATGGGAAGGAACACAACAATTGTGGTAAGTGTTGATGCCGAAATGGCCATTCCCATCTCGCTACTACCAAAAATGGCGGCCTGCTTTGGTTTAGCCCCTTTCTCAATGTGTTGAGTGATGTTCTCAAGCACCACAATGGCGTTATCAACCACCATACCCGATGCAACAACCAACGACATAAGGCTGAAGATGTTGATTGTCCAACCCGAAGCGAACATCACAATAAATGCAACAATAAGCGAGAATGGTATGGTGATGAACACAATTACACTTTGCTTCCAGTTCCTAAGGAAAGCCATAACCACTAATACTACAAAGAATAGCGCATACCAAAGCGACTCGGAAAGGTTGTTGATAGATTCGGTGATTAGCTCGTCGCTCTTCATCACCTCCGAAATCTGAACATCTGCGGGAATATTTGGTTCAATCTCTTTAATCTTTGCTCTAACTTTTTCAACAACAGCCAAGGTATTTTCCCCCGATTGTTTTTGAACCATAAGGGTAACACCTTTACCATTAGTTGTTCTACCTACATCATCTTTCTCCTTATACTCGTCGCGAATATCGGCAACATCGCTTAGGCGAATAACCTTTCCGTTAAAGCTGATAAGTGCCAAGTCTTTTAGCTCCTCAACATCTGAAATATCACCTGGGATACGAACAGAGTAGTCGTTATCGCCTACCTTTATATTACCACCAGGTATTGAAATGTTTTGAGCTTTTAGTATGGTTGCAATCTGGTTGAGCGAGAGGTTGTAGGCATGTAGCTTAACCGGGTCAATATCAACTTTAATCTCACGTTCTGGAGCACCAATGGTGATTACTGAACCTACGCCAGGGACCTTCCTTAGCTTACTTGCAACCTCGTCGTCAACTATCTTGTAAAGCCCATTGTAGCTTTCGTTAGCCGTAACCCCATAAACAAGTACAGGCATGAGTGAGCTGTTAACCTTGAATATGATAGGGTTATGTGCATCGCGAGGTAATTTGTTTTTAACAAGCTCAATAAGGTCGCGTGCATTATTAGCCGCCGATGTAATATCGGTACCCCATTCAAACTGTAGCTGAACAAACGAAACGTTTTCCTTACTCTGCGAAGTTATCTCTTTTAGATGTTCGGTACCCGATAGAATCTTCTCCAACTTTTTCGAAACTTGCTCCTCCACCTCATCGGCACTAGCACCTGGGTAAACTGTTATTACCGTAAGTGTAGGAAGTTCCATTTCGGGCATTATATCGAGCGGTAGTTTTACCAGCGATACTAAGCCAAATAGTAGTATGGCTACAAATAGCATTGCTGTGAATACCGGCCTTTTAACTGCAACTTGTGGTAGTTTCATAGTTTTATTTTTTCAAATTAGGAAGATATTGTTACCTGTTGCTAACCTTAACCTTTAATCCATCGTTAACGCGGTTCTTACCTTCAAGAATGATTTCGGTTCCTGCATTAACGCCATTGACAGCAACATACTCGCCAAGTGTTTGTACTCTTTCAACCTTTACACGATGAACTGTATCGTTTACAACTGTGAACACATAATCTTCCGAAGTTCCAGGCATGCGGTAAATGCTTCGTAATGGAACAACTGCCGATTTTATTTCAGGAAGTTTCACATCAACAAAAGCAAACATACCTGGTTTAATCTCCATTTTGGCGTTTGAAATAACAACCTCAACTGGAGTTGAGTGTGTGGTTGTTGATAGCATTGGTTTGATATTATTTACCTCACCTTTAAATGTTCTGCCAGGGAATGCATCCATTCTTACCTCAACAGGTAGGCCCTTTCTGATTTTTGAAAGGTCTTTTTCATTAACCTCGAACTTAATTTTCACGGGATCAAGTTGCATTAGGCGAACAATTCCTGAACGCATGGAGTATCCGGGTTCTAATCCTGGGTTGATAAAGTAAATTTCTCCCTCCTCCATCATTCGCTCAGCAATTATTCCACTGAAAGGCGCGTAAACCTGAGTATTTTTTCTTACCATTTCAACCTTTGCCGTTGAAGCATCGTACTTTGCTTTTACATGGTCATATTCCATTTCGCTAATGCTTCCTTTCTCGCGAAGGCGCGATACACGTTCAAAATCTTTCTTGATGGTTTCATGTTCAATTAAAGCTTGGGTGAGCATCTCGTCCGATAGCTCAACAATTAAATCGCCCTTTTTAACCGATTGCCCCTCTTCGAAAAAGATTTTTTCAACTTTCCCAGGTAAGGTGGCGCCAAGATTTGCCTCCTTGTTAGCAAAAACAGTTCCTGAAAAGGTTAATGTTGGGTTGAAAGTGCGTTCTTCCACTTTAACCGTTTTCACCAAAGGAACATTTATATCCTTTTCGGTTTGCTCATCGTTTTTGCCGCTGCATGATGTTAGGACTATTGCAGCTGCTGATAAAAGTAGTGTTAGTCGTTTCATTGCTTAATATTTTGATTTTTACTTTAATTATCGATTTGTTATTAATTATGTCTACTTAGAGCCACTCCGTTACTATTTTAAACCTCCTGTCACGCGTTTTAGGTTAACCATATTAAGGCGATATTCCATCCTGGCATCAATAAGCTCGCTGTAGGCGCTTTGCCACATTGCTTGTGCCTCTAAAAGGTCGGAGGTTTTTTGACGCCCGGTTTCAAACGCATCACGTGTAACCTTTAAATTCTCATCGGCTTGCTTAAGATTTTCTTGAGCCATTTCTACCTTTTTAATTGACTCATTAAGTTTGAAAATGGCTTGTTGTACCTGAAGGCTGATAAGCTCCTTTGCCTCTTCCATTTTTAGCTCAGCAACACGTTGTTCGCTTCGAGCAGCTTTAAGCGTGTGCCCACGGTCGTTCCAGTGAAATATAGGAACATTAATGGCTACTCCAACACTCCAATCACCACCAAACTCTTTTGTAAGGCCGTTATATGGATTTGGATTGAAAAACATGTAGTTAGCTGTTAAACCAATATTTGGCATGTAGCGCGATTTCATGATGTTTACGCCCGATTTTGCAATGTTGATGGTTTGATTCAATGCTTCAATCTCGGGGCGTAAGGCTAATGCAGAGTCAACATAGTTTGCCTGTGCAATTGGCTCCATCAGGGCGGGTAGCGAATCGGCAATAATAATCTCAGTTGCTAAGGGCAAACCGATTTGCTGACAAAGAGCCATTTTGGCTAATGTTAAGCCATTCTTAGCCTTAAGAAGGTTTAGTTCGGCCTCATTCTTTTTAACCTTAACCTTTAGCAAATCATTTTTTATGATGATTCCCTCAGCATAGTAGTTTTCTAAATCGGTGTTTAGCTTATCTAATAGTTTAATGTAGGCTTCAACCAGCTTTACTTTTTCATTAACAGCTGCTACTCTCCAGTATGATTCCTCAGTTTTGTATAGCACTTCGGTGCGCTCTGCATCGCTTTGAGCGCGGGCTAAATTTTCGCCATACTTGGCTATTCGATAAGTTTCCCTAATTTTTCCACCAGTAAATATTGGCTGAGTAAGGCTGATTCCTGCCATGTAAATATTCTTTTCTCCTATCTCAGCTTTTTCTTTAGGTATCCAAGAATATTGTTGGAATACTGGGTTGCCTTCGGCATCTGTATAAGGCTGACCTGTGCTTGGATTAATTGCAAATGTGTTTCCAAAAACGGTAGGGTCAAAATTAGGATTTGGAGAACCATCGGGTAGTGTAGGGCTCAAAATAGTGTTGTTTAGCCCTCCGGTTGTAGGATCGATGGCTGTCCAGGGGACAACAGGAAGCATCAAATCATTTTCAAGTAAGCTGAACTTTTTATTAGTGCGAGTGTAAAGGCCGTTTGCACTAATGCTAGGTAAAAATTGAGTTTTGGCAGAGCGCTTAAGTGCACTAGCTGCTTCAACATGCTCATCGGCAATAAGAACTTTTTGGTTGTGTTCCAATGCCATTTGCCGGCATTGTTCTAGTGTTAGCACCTGTTGTGCCGAGGCGTAGCTTATTCCCAATAGCCACGCACTCAAAAGTGAAATTAGCTTTAACCTTTTCATAGTTAGTTTATCTGTTTAACGTTTTACAATTCCGTAGAATAGAATATCGAGCATGTCGTCAATAACCATGTTCAAGCTTTCAACGCCCATAGTTGATGTTACTAATGGAATCTCCAAACCTTTCATAGCTGTTACAATAGCTAATGCCGATAGGTTTAGGTCCTTAATAATAAATGTGCCTTTCTTATTTCCTTCCTCAAGAATCTGCCTTACAATGGTTATCTCTTCGTCGTCATACTTCTTTCTGAACTTTTCTGTTAGCTCCAAGTTCATCAGGTCATCGTTTTTTAAAATCTCCATGTAGTTCGATAGATGTTTTATAACATCCATCCGCAACTTAACATAGCTACGGAGTTTTTCCTTGGCTTCAAGTGAGCTGTCTAAGATTTCTTTCACCTTTACTCTTAAAAGGTTGGCTTCCTTATCAACTACTGCTTGAAAAATTTCCTCTTTGCCCTTAAAATAGTAGTAGATGGAACTTTTCCCCATTCTTAGCGCACGCGCAATATCCTCCATTGAGGTTTTTTTAAAACCAAAACGGCTGAACACTTCAGTTGCTACTCTTACTATGTTCTCGCGCATGTCTTGATGTTCTGGTTTACTCTCCATCATATTCATATTGTTGTTATTGGAACATTCGAATAAAATATTAAAACGTTCCAAAATTACAGCAATTAAAATTCGTGTGATAAAACATTCGACTAAAATGTGTTAAAATTCGAAAAAATTTATTTAGAAGATTTGTAGCCATTATGAATTGGCTTAAATTTTTTAGAATTAAAAGGTAATTCTGTAAAATGCCTAAATGTTTATCTAATAGCAATATGCAAACGTTTTCATATTGATAGAAGTCATTTTTTATTGGTAACTTTACGAGTAATTTTAAAAGCTGAAAAAGGAAAACCAAACCAAAATAATAATAGCTATGGATATCAAAGAAATGGCAGCACAGCACAAGCTGTTAAAGCAATGGAAATACGAGTGGAAGCCGCTGTATCGTGGTTACACCGATAAGACTTTGTATATTAATGTAGGTTCCAATGAGGTAAAGGAGAAGCCAGTTCCATCACAAATGAAGGAGAAGTTTATTGGTGGTAAGGGGTACGACCTTCGTCTTCTGTGGGATGCTACAAAACCTGACACTAAATGGAACGATCCAGAAAATGAAATTGTTATATCTTCGGGCCCTATTGGTGGTATAACTCAATATTCTGGAACAGGAAAATCAATTGTTTGTACCATTTCGCCACAAACCGACATTGTAATCGATTCTAATGTTGGCGGGTTCTTTGGTCCATTCCTTAAGTTTGCTGGTTACGATGCTTTAGAACTTCAAGGTAAGGCCCAAAATGATGTTATCATTTATATCGATGGCGTTGAGCACAAAGTTGAAATTTTTGAGGCACCTGCTGAGCCGCTTGATAGCCATGTTTTAGGTGAGGTTCTTAGTGAAATGTTTGCAAAGGACGAAGCCGATAAGAAAAACATTGGCATTGTATCGACTGGTGCTGCAGCCGATCATAGCCTGATTGGTATGCTTAACTTCACCTTCTACGATCCAAAGCGTAAATGCATTCGTCTAAAACAAGCTGGACGTGGTGGTATAGGTACAGTATTCCGCGATAAAAAGATCAAGGCTATTGTTTGTAAAATCCCTGGAGTTAAGGGTAATCTTAATAACGTTGCAGATCTTTCTGCAATTGCTGAACGTGGTCGCAGATTCAACAAGGAGATGCGTGAGTTGGACGATAAGCAATGCCAAATGCGTCAAAAGGGTACCGCTCACCTGGTAGAAATCATGAACGATTACGACCTACTTCCTACACATAACTTCCAATACGGTTCACACAAGGATGCCGATAAGATACACTCGGATGTTTGGAAGAGCTATTTCACACAGGGTGTTCCCGATGGTTGTTGGATAGGTTGTAACATGAGCTGCGCCAAAGGGGTAGATAAGTTTGAAATTAAGACAGGTCCTTACAAAGGACAAAAAGTTATTGTTGATGGCCCTGAGTATGAAACAGCTGCTGGTTTGGGTTCAAACTGTGGTATTTTTGACCCAGAATACGTTATAGAGGCTAACTTCTACTGCGACACCTACGGCATTTGTACTATCACATGGGGTACTACAATGGCATTCATCATGGAGTGCTATGAGCGTGGAATACTCAACAAGGAACGCACAGGAGGATTAGAGCTTAACTTTGGTAACAAGGACGCAGCTTTAGAACTTCTTCACCAGGTTGCTCGTGGCGAAGGTTTCGGTAAGCTTGCTGGAATGGGTGTTAATAAGCTTAAAGAATATTTCGTTAAGGAATATGGTGCCGATGAAAAGTTCCTCAACGATATAGCTATGGTTAACAAGGGTCTTGAGTATAGCCAATACGTTTCTAAGGAGTCACTTGCTCAGCAAGGTGGATATGCCATGACCAACAAAGGACCACAACACGATGAGGCTTGGCTTATCTTTATGGATATGGTTAACAACCAGATTCCTTCATTTGAAGATAAAGCCGAAGCACTTCACTACTTCCCAATGTTCCGTACTTGGTTTGGTTTACAAGGCCTTTGTAAGTTACCTTGGAACGATGTTGAGCCTGAAAATAATGCCGAAACCGACGAGCCCGCTAAGGTGCCCGAACATGTAGATAACTACGTAACCATTTATAATGCAGTTACTGGTAGCAATATCGATAAGGATGAGCTAATACGTCAAAGTGAGCGTGTTTACAACTTCCAACGTATTTTCAATATCCGCCGTGGATACGGGTTGCGTAAGCACGATGCTCAACCTTACCGTGCTGCAGGTCCTGTTACCAAGGAAGAATACCTCAGCCGCGAGGAGCGCTACGATAAGCAGCTAAAAGAGCAGGTGGGCGTTGATCCAACCAAGATGACTCTTGAGGAGAAGATGGCTGCTCTTCGTAAGTATCGTGAAGATCGCTATGAGCAACTTCTTGATGCTGTTTACTATCGTCGTGGTTGGAACAAGAATGGTGTTCCTACAATTGAACATCTTAAGAAAATTGGTATGGATTTACCAGAATTAATTGAAGTAGTTAAACCTCTACAATAGTTCTAACCTAACCAAACCTCAAATCCCCTGTGCCTATTTAATAGAACAGGGGATTTTTATTTTAATACTGCTAGGCGTTTTTTGAAAAGGAGCATGTATAAAAAAAACCAGGTAAAAAGAATGTTTACCTGGCTAACAAATATGTAATTGAAAAAGTGTTATTCGAGCCTGCCACCATACTGTTGTTGGTAGTAATTCATATACTCGCCACTTACAACGTCGTTTAACCACTTTTCGTTAGATAAGTACCAATCAACAGTTTTTTCTAAGCCAACATCAAAGGTTAAAGATGGTTTCCAACCAAGTTCGCGTTGAATCTTATTCGAATCGATAGCATATCTCAAATCGTGACCAGCCCTATCCTTCACAAATGTTATTAGTTTCTCCGATTCCCCTTCGGCTCGGTTTAACTTCTTGTCCATTATTTTACAGAGCAGCCTAATTAAATCGATATTTTTCCACTCGTTATTACCACCTATATTATATGTTTCGCCAATTTTTGCTTTGTGGAATATAAGGTCGATAGCTGCAGCATGGTCTTCTACATATAGCCAGTCGCGTACATTTTCGCCTTTCCCATAAATGGGAATGGGTTTACTGTTTTTTATATTATGAATTGATAGTGGTATAAGTTTTTCAGGAAACTGATTAGGACCATAGTTGTTTGAGCAGTTCGAGATAACGGTTGGTAAACCGTATGTATGGTTGTATGCTCTAACCAGATGATCGGACGATGCTTTTGACGCGGAGTAGGGGCTTCTAGGATCATAAGGAGTTTCTTCGGTGAAGAATCCTTCGTTGCCTAGGCTACCGTAAACCTCGTCGGTTGAAATGTGATAGAATAGCTTGCCGTCAAAACTTCCATCCCAACTTTTTCGTGCAGCGTTAAGTAAAACGGTAGTCCCAAGAATATTTGTACGAATAAATGCCATGGGGTCGCTTATCGACCTATCGACATGCGACTCAGCAGCTAGATGAATTACACCATCTATTTGGTATTGGGAGAAAACGGCCTCAACATCCTTTTCGTTTGCAATATCTCCTTTGACGAATTTATAGTTGGGTTTATCCTCAATGTCAGTTAAATTTTCAAGATTACCTGCATAGGTCAACTTATCGAAATTTATTATAATGTAATCGGGATAACTATTAACAAAGCGTCGAACGACATGCGAACCGATAAAACCGGCACCGCCAGTAATAAGGATTGTTTTTTTTGCCATAGCCTTCTATTTTGTGCAAAGAAAGTAAAAAAATGCTAAATGAAAGATCACTTAAGTGTAAAGTTTTTATTTTTGCAATCCACAAACGGTTCGTAGCTCAGCTGGTAGAGCACGTGACTCTTAATCATGGGGTCGTGGGTTCGAGCCCCACCGAACCGACAGCAAATGCCACTTGCATAGTTATTATGTAAGTGGTTTTTTTATTTTACAACCATAAACATCATCATCTTATCGAATTATTATTTTACCTTAGCATCAAACTAATTACTTCCATGCGTGTTCATTTTATTGCAATAGGTGGTAGTGCTATGCATAACTTGGCAATTGCCATGAAATTAAAGGGGTATCGGGTTACTGGTTCCGATGATGAGATTTTTGAGCCCTCGCTTTCGCGATTAAAAAAGCACGGGTTACTACCATCGTATAAGGGTTGGAATCCCGAAATGATAACTTCAGAGCTTGATGCTATTGTGCTTGGCATGCATGCCCGAGCAGACAATCCCGAACTACAAAGAGCTAAGGAGCTGGGCATCAAAATCTATTCCTATCCCGAATATCTGTATGAGCAATCAAAAAACAAAACGAGGATTGTAGTTGGGGGTAGCCATGGTAAAACAACCATAACCTCTATGATTATGCACGTGCTTAGACATGCAGATTTTAAATTCGATTACATGGTTGGGGCTCAGCTTAAGGGTTTTGATACTATGGTTGCCTTTTCCGATGACTCAGAATTTGCTGTTTTTGAAGGGGATGAGTACCTTACATCGCCAATCGATCCTAGGCCAAAATTCCATTTGTATAGGCCTAACATTGCAATAATTTCTGGCATATCATGGGATCATATTAACGTATTCCCTACTTTCCAGATTTATAAGGATCAGTTTACAAGGTTTATCAATCTAATTGAGCCTGAAGGTACTCTAATATATAGTGCCGATGATGCAGAGGTTTGCAGTGTGGTTGAAACAGCAAATCGAAACGATATATCTTTTATCCCATACAAAACGCATCCTTACAAAACTAATGATGGAAAATGTAAGCTTATCGCCGAAGATCAACTAATTGATATTAGAGTATTTGGTGAGCATAATCTAAAAAATATAGCGGCTGCAAAAGCGGCATGCAACGCCATTGGAGTATCCGATAATGAGTTTTACAGTGCCATTAAGTCATTTGAAGGTGCAGCAAAAAGGTTGCAGCTGCTCGCTCGGAATGACTTTACATCGGTTTATCTTGACTTTGCACATTCACCATCAAAAGTAAAGGCTACTGTTGATGCTGTTAAGAGTCAATATCCCAATCGGCAACTTGTAACCTGTTTTGAACTACATACATTTAGCAGCTTGAATAAGAAGTTTCTATCGGAATATAAAGGAGCTTTTGACAGTGCCGATTTCGCTTATGTTTACTTTAATCCGCATACAATAGAGCATAAAAAGTTAGAGTCAATAGAACCAAATGATATTATAAAACGTTTTGGTCGCTCCGACCTGAAGGTATTTACTTCTGCAGAGCAACTTGTTAATGATATTGAGCAGATTGATTGGAGGAATAAAAATCTACTTATAATGACTTCGGGAAATTTTGGGGGTACCGATTTGCAACTTTTAGCTGATAAACTTGTTGGAAACAGGGTAGTCAAATGAAATAATTCTAATATATTTGCTTTTCCAAACTAAAAATGAATTCTTATGAAGCGGACAATACTAGTACTGTCAACATTACTATTATCAACTCTTGCGCTTAACGCTCAGGATTATAAGACTGGGATAGGTTTAAGGGGCGGTTATCCTTCGGGAGTTACCTTTAAGCATTTCTTTGCTCAAAAAACGGCCGTTGAGGGTATCCTTTCATTTGGTTGGGGTGGAATTGGTGTAACCGGATTATATCAACTGCATAATTCAATTCCCGATGCTGCAGGACTTAAGTGGTACTATGGAGCAGGAGCACATTTTGCAACTGCCAATCCCGATAAGAATAATCCTTTTGAAGGAACTTCTGGAAGTAAAGTTTTCCTAGGTGCTGATGGTGTGGTTGGCCTAGAGTATACTTTTAAAGAGGCACCAATTAATTTAAGCTTAGATGTAATGCCAATTCTAAACATTATTGAGTCACCAGGTATTTGGTTTAACGCTGGCTTTTCAATTAGGTACACTTTTAAGTAAAAAATTTTTCAAAAAAGTTTTGCAAGAAAAAAAATATCATTTACCTTTGCACCCGCTTTGATGAGGTAACGCTCTTTAAGTAATGAAATTTGGCCCGTTCGTCTAGTGGTTAGGACGCAAGGTTTTCATCCTTGTAACAGGGGTTCGATTCCCCTACGGGCTACTTAACTTGATAATATTTTCTAGCAATGGCAAATCATAAATCAGCAGAGAAAAGGATTAGGCAGTCGGAAAAGCGTAGACTTCACAACCGTTACTATGCTAAAACCACTCGTAATGCCCTTAAGGCTTTACGCAATACTACCGATAAGGCTGCAGCTCAAGAGTTGCTTCCTAAAGTTACTGCCATGCTCGATAAGTTAGCTAAGCGTAATATCATTCACAAGAATAAAGCGGCTAACCTTAAGAGTTCAATCCAAAAGCATGTTAACGCTTTACAGTAAAGAATTTTTGTTTTAAAAACTTTATACAAACTGCTTCCAAAAGGGAGCAGTTTTTTTTTACCTAATACTTAAACTATTTGGTAAAAGAAACATCAAACCGAAGTTAAATTTTTAAACTAATGTCGCATTATTATGGTGAGTTAGCGGCTTTATTAACCGCTTTTTTCTGGACAGCCACAGCCATTGCTTTTGAATCGGCAAGTAAAAAAGTTGGTTCCCTTTCGGTGAATCTTTTGAGGTTGGGTGTGGCATTTATATTTCTTTCGGTTTATGCATGGATTAGCAGGGGAATAGCCTTCCCGGTTGATGCGGGTAAGCATCAATGGATTTGGCTATCGCTCTCAGGATTGGTTGGTTTTGTTCTAGGCGACCTCTTCCTGTTTCAGGCTTACGTGCTGATAGGTTCGCGTATCTCAATGCTAATTATGTCGTTGGCACCGCCACTTGCTGCCATTATAGGTTGGTTAGCGCTAGGTGAAACCTTAACAGCTAAACAAACCATAGCCATGATAGTGGTTTTAGGCGGAATAGTTATGGTGGTACTTGAGCGCCAATCGTCTGATGATAATGGAAATGGAAGGAGAATGAAGTTTTCATATCCCATTGCTGGAATACTTCTTGCTTTTGGTGGAGCGCTTGGTCAGGCTGGTGGATTGGTGCTTAGCAAATATGGTATGGCAGATTACGATGTTATACCTTCTGTTCAAATACGTGTTATTACTGGAATAATTGGATTTACAGTGTTTTTTGGCATTACAAGAAGGTGGAGTAATCTGGCAGCCGCCATTCGGAATGGTAAAGCCATGAAGCGGCTACTTGTTGGCGCATTTTTTGGCCCATTCCTTGGTGTTTCCTTTTCGCTCTTAGCGGTAAAGTACACTTCTACAGGTGTAGCCTCAGCTTTAATGTCAATAGTCCCAGTGTTAATAATTGCTCCTGCGGTAATCATTTTCAAGGAAAAGATAACATTAAAGGAGGTTATTGGTGCAGTAGTTACTGTTATTGGTGTAGGAATATTTTTCTTATAGAATGGCTATAAAAGATTGTTGATTTTTAAAATCAGCTCGTCCTTATCAATGGGCTTAGTAATGTATTCATCGCAGCCTGCCTCTTCTGCTTTTTTCTTGTCGCTATCCATTGCATTGGCCGTTTGTGTAATAATTTTTACTTGTGGTTGAGCTTTTTTGATTTTGGGTATAAGTTCAAGACCCGAAATATCGGGCAGGTAAATATCAACTAATGCCACATCAATATTTATCTTATCTTTAAGTATTGTTTGCACCTCTTTCCCAGTTGAAGCATGCAATATAACAGCCCCAGTTCCTTTGAGCATCTCTTTTAATAGCAGGGCTGATGGTTTGTTGTCTTCTACAATAAGCAGAATTTTGTTTTTTAGTTTTGACTTAGTAGGCTGTGAAGGCGTTTCAATGTTGGTTTCACCTTCTTTGGGAAATCTTACCGGTAGTTCAAACCAGAACTTCGAACCTTTTCCATGGGTTGAGTCAACACCAATTCTTCCGTTCATTGCCTCCACAATTCCTTTACAAATTGATAAACCTAAACCAGAACCGCCATATTCTCTGGTTAAGCTGCCATCTAGCTGAGTAAATCTATTAAAAATTTTATCTACATCTTCTGATTTTAATCCTATGCCTGAATCCTCAACGGTTACCCTTAATAAATTTTGAACAAGTGCGTAGCTTAAAACTATTTTACCATTGTTAGTAAACTTAATGGCATTGTTCATTAGGTTCATAATTAGCTGGTTAAGCCTATCGGGGTCTGTTACTATTTCCATAGCTGCATCTGCGGGGCTAAACGACATCTCAATGAGAATATTATTTTTCCCTAAACGGTCGCGTTCCATCTCTGCAGCACTATAGCAATTTGCAAACAATGAGCCAAGCTGAACAGGCCTTTTATAAATAGTAAGTTGTTTGGAATCAATCTTTGAGATATCAATAATATCATTTATAAGCCGTAGAAGCTGTTGGGCATTTTCGGTAATAATGTCAAGATAGCCGTAAACCTCCTCGGAGGTAAGGTTTGGAGTATCTTTTATAACTCTAGAAAAGCCAACTATCGAATTCATTGGCGTTCGAATCTCGTGGCTCATGTTTGCCAAAAATGCAGTTTTAAGCCGATTCGCATTTTCTGCTATTCTTAAACTCTCTTCAACCTCCTTGTTTTTTTGTTCCAGTATTGTATTGTAGTATTGTTGTAATCTGAGATTCTTTTGTTTTGATTTAAAAAGAGATAAAAGAAAAACTATCAGAGCGGCAAGCAAAATAATTACTAAAATAGTAAAGTATAAAGCATTTTCTGGTATTGTAAATGAATGTGTAGGCTGATTAATGATAATGGCGTTGCTAGGAATAAGGTCTTTGCTAATGTTAAATTTCTCTAGCTGACTATAATCCAGCAAGATACTAGATGGGCCAATGGATGATTCTATTGCTTTAGCTGTAGCTTTATTTAATAGCAATTCAGCAATTTTACCTGCTCTTTTCCCATGTTGGATTCCAGAAATAATGTTACCGCCAATGATTCCGTGATTTAAGTAAAACGACCATGTACCAAAGATAGGTGCGGAAGTATGATGGTTTATTGAATCAAGAATCTCTTCGTAACTAAAATAGTATCCATTCTTATCCTGGTTAAAAAGCAAAAACAGAATGGCTTCGGTATTGTTCAGCTTTGAAACCTTATCGAAAAGTTCGTTGTAAGTACAATCCCAAATTATTTCAACATCAAATTTTGGATAGTAGGTAAGAAGTAGGCTATCGATTTGGTTGTGCAATACTTTACCTGTTGTAGTATTATCTACTACACAGTAAACTTTACTGGTTTCTGGTTTTAGATTTTTTATCAGCTCAAAATTTGATTTAATATCTACCTTCTCAAAAATTCCGGTAAAATTACTAGGAACCTCTTGCTCTTGGTTAACACCCATAAAAACCATGGGAATTGTATCAAATCCATCTTCAGTGCGAACAAGTTTTTTTATTAAAAGAAAGGCATCGTCATCGGTAATGGCAATTATATGAGGTTTTACCTGTTTTATTCGCCATACGATATAGCTGATTTGCTCTTTACTGATGGATGTTTTATTCCTTTTAGTATCAAGAAACTCCACAAAAAAGCTCACATCACCTACTGATTCTTTTAATGTTTCAGTAAAACCGCGATTTAAACTATCGGTCCACGATAAGCCTTGGTTGTATGAGTTTAAGATAAGAACACGTTTAGAGTTACCCTTGCCATATACGGAAAGAACAGCTATCTCAATTAGGATGACCAGGAGTAATCTTACGTGTTTCTTCATGGTGTCAAAACAATTTGTATAAAGTTACTTAATGATGGTTAACTTTCATAGTATAAAACATCTAAATAAGAAATTAGTTTTCAAAAAAATAGCTAATATGTGAGAAGTCAATAGGTTAGGCATAATAAATCTTTTTTTTACCTTAGCAAAACCAATAATGGTGCTAATTTTGATTGGTTTTATTATGCGGTTTAAGCTTTTAATAGTAATCACTCTACTTTGTATTTATACCTTTCCCGGGTTAACTCAGGAGATACTTCCTGGTGCGCGTCAGCTTGAGGAATACTTGCCATTGCTCAAAGAAAAGAGGGTTGCTGTTGTTGCAAATCACACCACTTTGGTAGGGACAAAACACTTGGTCGATACATTAATCTCATTGGGAATAAACATCAATAAAATATTTTGCCCCGAGCATGGCTTTAGGGGCGATGTTGAAGCAGGTGCACATATAGGGAACTATGTCGATAGGCAAACAGGCCTTCCGGTTGTATCGCTATATGGTCGTAATAAAAAACCAAAAGCAGATGATTTACAGGATGTAGATATTGTTATTTTTGATTTACAAGATGTTGGGGTTCGATTTTACACGTATATTTCCACCATGCACTATGTGATGGAGGCTTGTGCTGAGAATGGGAAGCCTGTGGTTATTCTCGACCGACCTAACCCAAATGGTTTTTATGTTGATGGTCCTGTTCTCGATACAAATTATCGTTCGTTTGTTGGTATGCATCCGGTTCCGTTAGTTCATGGAATGACTATTGGCGAGTATGCCAGAATGATTAATGGTGAGGGTTGGTTGAAAAACCATATAAAATGCGAGCTAATCGTTATCCCATGCAAGGGTTATACACACAGCATGACTATGGCGCTGCCAGTAAAGCCCTCGCCAAATCTACCTAACCATTTATCGGTCCTACTTTACCCATCGTTGGGATTGTTTGAAGGAACGGTTGTGAGCGTTGGCCGTGGAACCGACTACCCCTTTCAGGTGTTTGGATACCCCGATTTTCCAAACAAGGACTTTAAATACATTCCAGTTGAAAAACGTGGCGCAAGCCTTAATCCTCCCTATAAAGGAAAACCTGTATATGGTATCGATCTAAGAGATTATAATGTAAATTACTTTCTCGACCACCGTATGATAGTTCTAGACTGGCTAATCTATTCATATAATAGCTACCCCGAAAAAGATAAGTTTTTCAATAATTTTTTCAAGCTGCTTGCAGGTAGCGAGCAACTTCGTAGTCAAATTGAGCAAGGGCTATCGGCAGCAGAAATAAGGAAGTCCTGGCAGCCAGGACTGGAAAAGTTCAAGCAAATTAGAAAAAAGTATCTGCTATACCCCGATTTTGAGTAAATTTGACCAATAATTTTCCTATGGCAAAGAAAAATACTCATTACGTGGTGTGGGATGGCCTAAAGCCTGGTATATACAATAGCTGGGAGGAGTGTCAACTTCAAATAAAGGGGTATCCCAATGCAAAGTTTAAAGGTTTTCCTAACCTCATTTCAGCAAAAAGGGCCTTTGAAATGGGGTATGAGGCTTACAAAAATCTTTCGGCCGAACAGGGTGCTTTGCTAAATACTACCGAAAATACGCCAAAACCAATATATCCATCGCTTGCAGTGGATGCTGCATGGAACACAGCAACTCTCGAAATGGAGTATCAGGGGGTGGATTGCAAAACTGGAAAACAGATTTTTCACCAGGGTCCTTTTCCCGATGCTACAAATAATATTGGTGAGTTTCTTGCTATTGTTCATGGGCTGGCATACCTTAAGAAAATAGGCAGCGATATTCCTATTTATACCGATTCAATGACAGCAATTAGCTGGGTAAGAGCTAAGCAGGCAAGAACTAAATTGCAGCCAACCAATAAAAACCAAAAGCTTTTTGAGCTGATTCAACGAGCTGAAAATTGGTTGAAGGAAAATACCTGGAAGAACCCATTGCTAAAATGGGAAACAAAGTACTGGGGAGAAATACCAGCCGATTTTGGTCGCAAATAAATACGAATGGTGAAATTTGAACAGTTTATAGCCAAACGATTTCTTAAAGGTACCGATAGAAAAAGCCTATCGCGACCTTTCATTCGAATTACAATTGCTTCGGTTGCGCTTAGTGTAGCAGTTATGATTGTGGCTATTGCCGTAATAACTGGTTTTAAGCGAGAAATTAAAAATAAAGTTGTTGGCTTTGGCAGCCATATCCAGATAACAAATTACGATAGCAACCAATCGCTTGAAACTACACCTATTCCAACCGATTTGCCTTTTATCAACGATGTCCTTAAAATAAAAGGGATTACGCATATTCAGAGGTTTGCCATTAAGGCTGGTATTATTAAAACCGATACCGATATTCAAGGTGTAGTATTAAAGGGTATCGCGCCTGATTTCGACTGGGCGTTTTTTAAAAAGAACTTGGTTGATGGAGACACAATTACGTTATCCGATTCTTCCACAACAAACCAAACGGTAATTTCCAAAACGCTTGCAGATCTGCTTAAACTCAAGGTTGGCGATACCTACGACATGTTTTTTGTACAGGAACCACCTCGTTACCGCCGATTTACAGTGGCTGGGATTTACGATACCAAAATGGTTGAGTTCGATAAGATGTTTGTGCTTTGCGACATTAAGCATATTCAAAAGCTTAACGGATGGGCAAATAATCAGGCCACAGGCTTAGAAATACTTGTTGACGATATCGACAGGGTTGATGACCTTTGGGTTGATGTTGATGATATTGTAGGCTTCATCTTTCTTGATGATGGCTCTCGCCTTAAAGTGCAAAGTATAATTGATAAGTACCCGAATATTTTCGATTGGCTTAACCTACAGGATGTTAATGCCATTGTTTTAATAGTCTTAATGATGTTGGTGGCAGGTATCAACATGATTTCGGGATTGCTCATTGTAATATTGGAAAAAACTCAAACCATTGGTCTTTTAAAATCAATTGGAGCATCAAATAAGAGCGTTCGGAGAGTTTTTCTTTTCCAATCAGCTTTTATCATGCTAAGGGGCTTGTTGATTGGAACTATTGTTGGACTACTGCTATGCTGGCTGCAAAAAGAGTTTGGAATAATTAAGCTCGATGAGACGTTCTACTTCCTTTCCGTAGTCCCAATAAACATTGTGTGGTGGCACGTTCTGTTGCTTAACGTGTTAGCGTTTTTTATTGGTATAGCCATGCTGGTTGTTCCCTCAATGGTTATTTCTCGAATTAGTCCCGAAAAAACTTTAAAATTTGAATAATCCCCTGGTTATGGAACTATTCAGGCTAATACTTTTACCCTTTTCATGGATTTACTGGTTAGTAGTAAAGGTTAGGCATCTGCTTTTCGATTTAAATATTTTTAAGAGCTTTCAATTCGATATTCCTACTATTTGTGTTGGGAACCTAACCGTTGGTGGTACTGGAAAAACACCACATACCGATTATCTTATTAATTTGATAAAAAAAGAGTTTAGGGTTGGATTGCTTAGTCGGGGTTATGGCAGGAAAACAAAAGGTTTCAGGTTGGTAACAATAACCTCAAAGGCCAAAGATGTTGGCGATGAGCCCCTTCAACTTAAGTTAAAGCATCCTGAGATTACATGTGCGGTTCACGAAGATAGGGTTAACGGCGTTGTTGAGCTTTTAAGAACATCACCCGACACCGATGCAATTATCCTAGATGACGCGTTTCAACATCGATGGATTAAGGCGGGCCTTAATATTCTTATGATTGACTATAATCGTCCTGTTTATAACGATTTCCTCTTACCTGCTGGCAACCTACGCGACAGCATATCGGAAATAAAACGGGCGAATATTGTTATTGTTAGCAAGTGTCCCAGCAACATATCACCTGACCAGATGAATCTTATTGGGAGTAGGCTGCATTTAAGTAAAAACCAATCCCTTTACTTTACATCTGTTAGATATGGAAATCCAGTTCCTGTTTTTGATAGTGGCGAAGAGTATGTTTTTAATCTAAACAGTCGCGTCTTCGCGCTTTCTGGGATAGCAAATCCAAAGCTTTTTGTCAATCAGCTCGAAAAAAATTACAAAGTTGTTGGAAAGAAATCTTTTGCCGATCATCACAATTTTTCGGTTAAGGAAATTCTGTCTATTTTTGAAGTTGTCTCAAACGATACGTTTGTTGTTACAACAGAAAAAGATGCAGCTCGAATTCGTGGATTAGAGCTGCCCTTGGAGGTTAAGCAAAAATTATTTTATTTACCCCTTGAGGTTTACTTTATTGATAACGAAGAAAATAGGTTTAACACTCAAATAATTGAATATGTTAGAGAAAATAAACCAAACCGCAGCTTTTATTAAAAGTAAGGTTAGCATTGAGCCCGAGGTTGGAATTATTTTAGGAACCGGATTGGGAGGCTTGGTTCGTGAAATTGAAAATCAGGAAGCTCTGGAATATAAAGATATTCCTAACTTCCCTGTATCGACTGTTGAAGGTCATTCAGGGAGATTAATATTTGGTACCTTAGGAGGCAAAAAGGTTGTTGCCATGCAGGGTCGTTTCCACTACTATGAGGGTTACGACATGAAGCAGGTTACCTTTCCCGTGAGGGTAATGAAGTTTTTAGGCATTAAAAACCTTTTCGTTTCTAACGCAAGTGGTGGGGTAAATCCCGATTTTGAGATTGGTGATTTAATGATTATAAACGACCACATTAACCTGATGCCAAACCCACTTATTGGGCCAAATATGAATGAGTTGGGCCCTCGTTTCCCCGATATGCACATGCCTTACGATCACAACCTCATCGCTTTAGCTAAAAAAATTGGTGCGGAGCTGGGATATAAATTGCAGGAGGGGTGCTACGTAGGAACAACTGGACCTACATTTGAAACACCAAAAGAGTACCAATATTTTCGTATAATTGGTGGTGATACAGTAGGAATGTCTACTGTTCCCGAGGTTATTGTTGCACGACACATGAACATTCCTGTATTTGCAATCTCCATTATTACCGACCTTGGTGTTCCTGGAAAAATTGTTGAGGTTTCGCATGAGGAGGTTCAGAAAGTTGGCGCAATGGCCGAACAAAAGATGACTAGAATTTTTAAGGAAATGCTTTCAAGGCTTTAAGCCTGATACCGATTTAATAAAGGGCTACCATAATTGGTAGCCTTTTTTATTGATTTTTTAACCTTTTTCAATACTTTAAAAGTTGCTTGCATAGGCAAGTGTTGCTATACTTACCTTAACGTTTACATTATCTATAATGGCTTGGGTGCAAGTTTCAAGCGTTGAACCTGTTGTAATAACATCATCAACCAAAAGTATATGTCCATTAGCAATTTTTTCGGGGTTGTGAATGCTAAATGCACCCGAAATATTTTGGATGCGCTCAATCCGCGATTTTTTGGTTTGTGTTTGCGTGTATCGGTTTCTGAGTAAAACATCATTCACAACAGGTATCTTCATTGCTTCAGCTAATCCCTTTGCTATAACCTCTGCCTGATTGTAACCCCGCTCTTTTAACCTTTTAGGATGTAGAGGAACTGGTATTATTGCAGTAATTTCTTGATAAGCGTTAACCTTTTTAAGTTCTAAACCAAATTGTTTTCCCAAGAAAAACCCGATATCGTCTCGTCCATGATATTTCAATAGATGTAGCAGTTTGCGATACTTGCTGCCTTTTCGAAAGTAAAAGAATGAGCAAGCATGCTGTATGTCGACTCTTCCCCAGAATATTTGCGCAACTGGATTATCTGGCCAATTCCAAAATCGTGTTCTAGGAATATGATAAAAGCAGGAGGTGCATAGCACCTCCTCGTACGATGAAAGACTATTGTGACAAATAGTACAAATATTAGGAAAGAAAAGATTTACAAAACCTTGTATGTAGCGTTTTACCCCATGCTCTATTTACTTTTGGTCCAAACAACCTCACGTCCTATAAATGAGAAACCTATATATCCCTTGACATGAAGTTTTGTATAGTCATTATCGTCGAACCACATGTAGCATTTATATGTTTTACCTTCCTTTGGGTCATATATTGTACCATCTACCCACTCCCCATCGTCATATTTAAAACCATTAAGTAGCCTCAAACCCATTATTGGCCTTTTTTTAAGTTTTGGGTCTGGGTTTTTGTCATCAAGTCTAGGTTTCCCATTTTTGTTGGGTTCATTCAACCAGCTAACTTCACCATAGTAAGTGCCCTTACTATCTTTCTTAATTGTTACTTTAGAATCACCATATTGGGTTAACCAGGTACCCAATACCTTATCCTGCTTTTGAGCAAATACTGTGGCAGAAACCACAACTGCCAATGCAATTAAAAGAAGTTTTTTCATTTTTATAAAGGTTGGTTAATTCGTCAATATTAGCAAAAAAATGGCACAATCAAATTTTGATGATAAAGCAACCAGGGTAATCTTCAAGTAACGACTGCCTTGTTTTTTCGGCATCGTTACGGGTGCTAAATGGTCCTAGTAGTACTTTAAATAGTCGCTCATTGTTTGCTTGAACTACATTTACATATGTGTTTTTCCCAGCTCTTTTTCTAGCCTCGTAAAGAAAATCAAAAAGGTTATTTTGCTCTTTATAGCTACCAAGCTGAATGTAAAAACCTTTACTAAAAGTTCTTGAGACTTGAACTGAAAAAAGATTGATATCGTTTCTCTCTTTTACATCTACTTGATTTATATTTCCTTGAATAGTATGGTTTTCTTTTTTGATAGAGGTTGATTTTTGAGGTTTACTAGCAATGTTTAAATCTTTTAAAGTGTTCCCTTGATTATCAATAACCTCAATTCTAACCTTTACAACCCCTTTTTTTATCATTCCTAAACGTTCGGCTACCGATTTTGACACATCAATTATTCGGTCTGGAACAAAAGGTCCTCGGTCATTAACCCTGGCAATAGCCGATTTATTATTTTCAAGATTCGTGATTTTTACTAGCGAACCAAATGGAATGGAAACATGTGCACAGGTGGCTTTAAGGTGACTATATCGTTCACCAGATGCGGTTAACCGACCTTCAAATTCATCGCCATAGAACGAGGCATTCCCTTCTTGAACATATCCCACCTGAGAAAATAGAGTTAGTGGGATGAAAAGAGCAGCTAGTAGAAATAACTTTCGCATTTGGATTATTGAATTGTTTGGTTTAAGAATTTAATGAGCGGACTTAACGTTTCAAAAGTAGATAGCACTTCATCTGAAAAATTGGAAAGAGTAAGTTCATTATCCGCTAATACTCTGGATGGTGTTATGTGTTTTAACCTTAAATAAAAATCAAGTTCATCGTCAAACTTAAATCCAGCAGGTGTTCTTTTTAATATTTCAATCCCATCAAAGCTAAAGGTTGATTTAAATTTTGAATTATTGATAATTCCCAGAAATTCTTCTCGGTTTTCAACCATTGCCGTTCTAACCAGTTTCATTACTGCACCAGGCGCCATGTATAACCCACCCGATGCAAAAGAGCCACCTGGTTGAATATGAATGTAATATCCACAATGGCGACTTTTTCTTCCATCGGGCGCAATGAAGGCCCCAAAATTTTCCTTGTAAGGATTTTTGTTTTGGGAAAATCTAACATCCCTATAAATCCTAAAAATGCAATCGCGCGGCTCTAGCGCACCTATCGATTTATCAAACTCCGAAATTCCTGCAATTAGGTTAAAAACAAATAGTTCAAAATCACTCTTTGCGTCTTCAAATAGTGTTTTGTTGGCATTAAACCAGTCCCTGTTGTTATTTTCGGAAAGAGTTTGCAGAAATTTTATTGTTTCTTTTTTTAGCCCAGCCATTGTGTAGTATTTATCTCAAATTTAAAAATATTTTGGGAATATATTTCGATGTATCTCAAATATCTATGTTTACATATAAAGTTTAGCAGGTTTAAGCCAACATTTTATCAATCGAAATGAGCAATTAAGTTAAACCGATTAAAATGATAATTTTTGTACTTTTACTTGCTAAAACATTAAAATAAAACTTTATGGACAAAAAAGATATTCTATCAGGTAAAGTATTAGAAGGAATTGAATTTGAGCGCAAGCTAGCCTTTTGGAGGTTTAAAGATAGTTCACTTGTGGCTTTGTATGGAACATTTGATGTATTTCATCCTTCGGTTTTCGATTTAATTACTTATGCTGCCGAACAAGGGCATGAGCTAATAGTTGGAGTAAAAAGCGATTCAGATGTAAAAAAAGAGAAAGGGGAGAAGTTCCCAATTTTTAATCAGGAACAGCGAGCAGCTATGGTTTCAGCACATCAACTAGTATCTGCAGTTTATATATGCGAAGATGGGCCTGAGGAGTTTATAAAAAAAGTAAAACCTGAGGTTGCAGTCTGCTGTTCTCACGCTTCCGATACCGATAAAAAAGCATTGGAAATTGCCAGGGAGTGGGGGGCAAAAGTTGATATTTATGAGGGCAGTACAACTAGTATTGATGATATAGCTTCAAAAATAAAGTAGGTGGCCAAAACTAAAAGCGTTTACATTTGTCAGAACTGCGGGGCCGAATCGGTTAAGTGGTTAGGGCGTTGCCCATCGTGTGGGGAGTGGAATACATTTGTTGAGGAGCGTGTAACCAAGGAATCCAAAAAGCGACCCGGACTGGTTGACGTTTCACGGAATGCTACACCTAAGCCCCTAAAGGAAATTGAAACAAGCAACGAGAAACGCATTGATACTCGTATTGGTGAGCTTAACCGAATTTTAGGAGGAGGCATTGTTCCTGGTTCAATTGTATTGCTTGGCGGCGAACCAGGAATTGGTAAATCGACTCTAGCCCTGCAGCTGGCACTAGGCATGAATCAGCATAAGGTGCTTTACGTATCTGGCGAGGAGAGTGCACGTCAGGTTAAAATTCGAGCCGATAGAATAAACCCAAACAATCAGGACTGCCTTATTTTAAACGAAACGCTTCTTGAAAATATACTTACACAGGTTGAGAATGTTCAGCCCCAACTCATTGTTATTGATTCAATACAAACACTTTATACCGATACCATAGAGTCGTCGCCAGGTAGTGTTTCCCAAATTCGAGAAACTGCCGCTGCTCTTTTGCGATACGCAAAAACTTCCGGTGTGCCTGTTATCCTAATTGGCCATATAACCAAGGATGGTAGCATTGCAGGACCTAAGATTCTAGAACATATAGTTGATGTGGTACTGCAGTTTGAGGGCGATCAGAATTACCTCTATCGTATTCTCCGGTCTTCAAAGAATCGTTTTGGATCAACCTCCGAGATTGGAATATTTGAGATGCAAAGCTCTGGCTTGGTTGAGGTAACTAACCCCTCGGAGATTCTCCTATCGCATCGCGACGAGCAGCTTTCTGGTATTGCTGTTGCAGCAACTATCGATGGGGCAAGGCCTTTCCTTATTGAAACCCAAGCTTTAGTTAGCACTGCTGTTTACGGTACGCCCCAGCGCTCAACTACAGGTTTCGACCAGCGTAGGTTGAACATGCTTTTGGCCGTTCTTGAGCGTCGTGCTGGATTTAGACTAGCAAACAAGGATGTGTTCCTTAACATTGCTGGTGGTTTAAAGGTTAACGATCCTGCCATCGACTTAGCCATACTTGCTGCCATACTCTCTTCTACCCTTGATGTTCCTATTTCTGGCACAACGTGTTTTGCCGCAGAGGTTGGGCTTTCGGGTGAGGTTCGACCTGTTAATAGGCTCGATCAGCGTATTGCCGAGGCCGATAAACTTGGTATGTCTCACATTTTTGTGTCGCGATACAACACCAAAGGTCTTAACTATACTTCAAATTCGTGTAAAGTTGTGCCCGTTGGTCGCATTGAAGAACTCATTCGTCATCTTTTTGGACGTGATTCAATAGAATAGCTATGAAACATGCATTTCAGCAACTTTCAAGAATGGTGGATTAACAAAACATAGGTGTTGCCTCTTTTCTAATGTGTTGAGCGAAAATGTGTATCTTGCTATTGTAAAAAATTTTGAAATTTTATACTGATGAAAATTGCAGTTATTGGCTTTGGTGCAGCAGCAATTGGCTTGCTAGAAAAGCTAAAAGACACTGAACACGAGGTTCATGTTTTTGAGAAAAGTAAAGATATCTACTCTTCAAGCATCTCTGGTATTCGTGCCGATGGGAAGCTTTTTGTTTCCACCGAAATGGGAGGTGAAATTTATATTGACCCGCATCTACAAAAAAGATTTGTTGATTACTATATCAATTTTACCGATAATAAGGAGGTTGAGACTGGTAATTCTTTTGCATCGGAGGTTTACTATAAAAAGTTTTATGAGAAAGGATTTTTACCAATAACATCACAATTTTATCATATTGGTACCGACCAGCTAAAGGAGGTTCTTTATAACATATATGATCAGTTCTCAAAATCAAAAAACATTCACTTTCATTTTAGTGTTGAGGTAGCTGAGGTAAATGAAACTGCCCAAGGTGTCATTATTAATGGTGACGATAAGTTTGATATGGCAGTTATTGCGGTTGGTAGGAGCGGTCACAAACTAATTAATTCAGTGATTAATCAGTATCCACAGCTAATCCGTAATAACACAAAGGTTGATTTGGGAATTCGATATGAGCTACCCAACCATATTGTCGATGAGCTTAACCGTGAAATGTACGAATTTAAGGTTAAGTATAAGAGCCGTACAGGTTATATGGTTCGCACATTTTGCAACAACCCTTCTGGCTATGTGGTTACTGAGAACTATGGCGATTTTACAACTGTTAATGGGCATGCCAAGATGCGCGAAAAAAGCAATAACACAAACTTTGCCATTCTTGCATCACTAGTTCTAACAGAACCCTTTAACGACCCCATTGGTTACGGTTCCTATATTGCTAAACTTTCCAACCTCCTTGCAGGGGAAGGAAAGGTAATCCTTCAAACATATAGCCACTTCAAGGAATCAAAAAGAACAAAGAACCTATATAGAGTGCACCCTACACTCGATTCTAAGAATTTTATCTTAGGCGATGTTAATCTGGCATTTCCTCGAAGAATAATAGAGAGTATTATCGACTTTATTGAAAATTTGAATACGGTTATTCCAGGTGTAGCTAATAACGATAACTTGGTTTATGCACCTGAAATAAAGTTCTACTCTAACAGGTTGAATAATAGGATTTCTGACCGTTTGAAATTTATAGGCGATTGCTCAGGTGCTACTCGTTCAATTATTTATGCCACAGCGCATGGCTATTTAATGGCTGAGGCTATCTTGAGTGCTAACTATAATTCCGATATCTAATGCTGAAGGTTTCTGGATTAACGGTTTCGTTTGGTGGGAAAAAGGTTGTATCGGATGTAAGTTTTAACCTTAATCAAGGGGAAATTCTTGGATTTGTTGGAGAATCAGGATCAGGAAAATCAATCACTGCACTAGCCTTAATGGGGCTTTTACCTCCAAATGCTATTGTTGAGCAAGGGAAGGCTATTCTGGAAACTGAAAGTGGAAGTATCGATGTATTTAAAATCGATTCAAGGCAACACCAGAAATTGCGTGGTGGTGCTATGGCGATGATATTTCAGGAACCCCAAACCTCCTTAAACCCATCTATGCGATGCGGGAAGCAGATTGACGAGGCTGTTCTGCTACACACAACGCTTCGTGGTAAAGCTATTAGGGAACGTTCTATTGAGCTACTTACTGAGATGCAGCTTCCCAATCCCGAAAAAATTTACAACAGCTTTCCGCACCAGCTTAGTGGTGGACAAAAACAGAGGGTAATGATTGCAATTGCCCTTGCTGGCAATCCTAAATTACTTATAGCCGATGAGCCAACAACTGCACTTGATGTGACCGTACAGAAAGAGATCTTAAAACTACTTCGTGATATTCGAGACCAAAGGGATATCAGCATAATTTTTATCTCTCACGATTTAGCTGTTGTTTCGGAGGTTGCCGATAACATTATGGTAATGAAACAAGGTGAAATTGTAGAAAAAGGTACGGTATTAGATATTTTTAGCAATCCAAAACACCCTTACACAAAGAACCTAATTGGTTTTAGGCAAAAGTTAAACAATTTGATAGGGTTAAGCCACACTTATAAAACTACACCTTTGATATCCTTTAAATCTGTAAGCATTGAGTATGCTAGCAATAGTTGGTTTCGTGAGGGGTTTCGCGCAGTAAAAGATGTATCATTCGACATTTTTGAAGGAGAAACATTAGGCCTTGTTGGAGAATCGGGTTCAGGGAAGAGCACTATTGGTAGAGCTTTGCTCGGGT
The DNA here is from genome assembly GCF_013265555.1 of Tenuifilum thalassicum. Lineage (GTDB taxonomy): Bacteria > Bacteroidota > Bacteroidia > Bacteroidales > Tenuifilaceae > Tenuifilum > Tenuifilum thalassicum. The sequence continues at coordinate 176,395 of NZ_CP041345.1, forward strand.
TAACTAGCATTAAAAGTGGACAAATAAGGTATAAGGGGCTCTCTATTGATACTCTTAAAGGGAAGGATAGGTTGAGGTTCTGTCGTGAAGTACAAATTGTTTTTCAAGACCCATACTCTTCGCTAAATCCCAGATTAACTATTGGCCAGGCATTAATGGAACCCATTATTTACCACCGGTTGGGAACTCTGAAACAAGCCCGAAGAAGGGTAATTGAACTGCTTGATGTGATGCAGCTTGCGGCAAATAGTATTAATCGATATCCTCATGAATTTTCAGGAGGTCAACGGCAACGAATTGTAATAGCTAGGGCTTTAGCCCTTAATCCTAAAGTACTAGTTTGTGATGAAATCCTTTCGGCTCTTGATGTTTCTACTCAGGCACAGATGATAGATCTTTTAATCAGATTAAAAGAGGAGTTTAACCTAACCTACCTATTTATTTCGCACGACTTATCCATAGTAAAAAGTTTCTGTAACAGGGTTGTTGTACTAAACAAAGGAATGATTGAAGAGCAAGGGCTTGCCCAAGATGTTTTTGGCAAGCCCCAAAGTATATATACCCAAAAGTTAATAGATTCTATTCCAGCTATAAGCACTTAGTAAATTTCAATCTCGTTTATTTCGTAATTTGTATTTTGATCCTCACAATCGAGGTTTATGTGTCCGCCAATAATCGGTCTCTGCCAATCGTCGTCTGGTGATACGTTTAACGTAGAATCTGCATAAACCTTTTTCATAAAAAGGGCAAAGATAGGTAGGGCCATGTTAGCACCTTGTCCAAGCGATATCCTCTCAAAATGAACCGATCTGTCTTCGGCGCCCGTCCAAACTCCAGCAACAAGGTTAGGTGTTATTCCCATAAACCAACCATCGGAATGATTTTGTGTAGTTCCTGTTTTGCCTCCAATATGTCCTGGAAGGTTATACTTGTAACGAAGACGAATACCAGTTCCCTGATTGACCACCCCTTCTAAAAGGTTTATCATTAAGAAGGCGGTTTGCTCGCTAATGACCTCTTGCTTTTTTGTGTTAAATGATGAAAGGACATTCCCATTCTTATCCTCAATCCTAGTAACAAATATGGGTTCTACTCGAATGCCCTTATTTACAAAAGTGCTGTAAGCAGCAACCATCTCATAAAGGCTAAATTCAAATGTACCTAAGAAAATGGAGGGAACGGGTTCAATATGGCTTCTAATCCCAAGCTGTTTTATCATTTCAACAACTGCTTCGGGTGAAAATTGTTTCATTATCCATGCCGATATGTTGTTTACTGAGTTGGCCAACCCCCATTTTAAAGTTACCATTTGGCCATCGTACTTTGATCTACCAGAGTTCCTAGGCGACCAAATGGTATCGCCCACAACAAATGTTTGGTTAACGTTTGGAACCTTTGTGCATGGCGAGTAGCCCTCTTGCATGGCAAGGGTGTACAGAAAAGGTTTAATGGTTGAACCAACCTGACGTTTACCTTGTCGAACCATATCATATTTAAAGTACCTGAAATCTGGTCCTCCAATATAGGCTCTAATGTTTCCATTGTGTGGATCCATTGCCATAAAGCTAGACCTTAGAATCTTTTTATAATACTTGATAGAATCAAGGGGTGACATTATGGTGTCTTTATCACCACTCCATGAGAAGACCCGCATGGGAATCTTCTGGTTAAAATTTTCAATTATGCTATCGCGCGATGCCCCTGCTGCAACAAGTCCTCTATATCTTTGAGTTTGCCTCATGGCCGAATAAAGGATATGTTTGACCTGTTCTGTGGTTATATCATAAAATATTCTATTTCCTCTGTTCTTAATTTCATTGTCTAAGGCGGGTTGTAAGTCATTTTTAAGGTGAGATCTTAAGGCCTCTTCAGCATACCGTTGCATCCGAGAGTTAATGGTAGTATAAATTTTTAAACCATCGGTATATATATTATAAGGTGTACCATCGGGTTTTTTATTTTTATTACACCATCCATACAGAGGATTTGTTTCCCACAACAAGGAATCCTCTTTGTAAAGTTCATGAGAGTAATATCTTTTAGGATTTGGCTCTTTGGCGGTCATAAAAAGCCGCAGCATTTCTCTGAAATAGGTAGCAATCCCTCGGTTATGAGTTTGTAACTTGTATTTTAGTTGGATTGGGATACTTGATAATGAATCAAATTCTTGTTTAGAGATATACCCGTATCGGTACATCTGGCCAAGAACAATATTCCGCCTTGCCAAGGACTTCTCAGGATTTAGTATCGGACTATATCTGGTTGGTGCATTTACAATTCCTACAAGAAGTGCAGCTTGTTCAATTTTAAGAGAATCAGGTGTGGTATCAAAAAAGGTTTTAGCAGCAGCCTTAATACCAAAAGCATTACTCCCAAATTCCACAACATTAAGATACATGGCTGCTATTTCTTCTTTAGTATAGTTTCTTTCAAGTTTTACAGCAGTTATCCATTCCTTGAATTTTGTTAAAACCAACTTTAGTGTTCTAACTATTTTGTTTTCCTGCCCATTTATGTTTCTCGGGAAAAGATTCTTTGCAAGCTGTTGTGTTATGGTACTACCGCCTCCAGCCGAACGGTTACCAATTAAAACGGTTTTAACAATAACCCTACCTAATCCTCTAAAATCTATTCCACTATGTTTATGAAAACGAGCATCCTCTGTTGCTATTAAGGCATTTATTACATTTGGTGAAATTTCATGGTAGTCAACAAAACTTCTGTACTCTTTATAAATATTTCCTAAAACGACATTGTCTTCTGAAATAACTTCAGAGGCAATATTACTTTTAGGATTCTCAAGCTGTTTGAATGTTGGCATTGGGCCAAAAAATTCAAATGCTATTAAGGTAAATAGCGTAGCAGTTAAGAGTATACCAAAAGTAAAAATACCCCAAAACCAGAATTTAAACTTGCGTATGATCGTAGGATCGTTTAGTTTCATTGTATTAAGTTTTTATTCAGCACAATTAAGCTGTAAATTTAAAATAATTAATGATTGATATTAAAATTTTCGTATCCATTAATTAAGTGAAATAAAATGAAACAGCCACAAAAACAGGTGTTTACAAGTATTTTAATTGGCAAATCTTTAACATAATTTTGTTCATACCATATCATTTTCTTTACTTTGTGGCAATTAAAAAGCACGATATGATTTCAAATCTCGTCATCGTTGAGTCGCCTGCTAAGGCAAAAACCATTGAGAAGTTTTTGGGTAAGGACTTTGTTGTAAAATCAAGTTTTGGACATATACGCGATTTATCCAAGAACAAGCTTGGAATTGATATATCAAAGAACTACAAACCGCAATATGTAGTTAGCGATGATAAGAAGAAAGTTGTTGATGAGTTAAAAAAGGCAGCAAAAGAAGCAGAAACTGTTTGGCTGGCATCTGATGAAGACCGCGAAGGAGAAGCCATTGCTTGGCACTTGGCACAGGTGTTAAAGCTTGACCCTAAAAAAACTAAAAGAATAGTTTTTCATGAGATTACAAAAAGCGCTATCGAAAATGCCATAAAAAATCCCCGAAACATTGATGAGAACTTGGTTAACTCGCAACAGGCTCGTAGGGTTCTTGATAGGTTGGTAGGGTTCGAAATTTCTCCTATTCTTTGGAAGAAAGTTAAGCCTTCTCTATCGGCTGGTAGGGTACAATCGGTAGCCTTACGACTTATTGTTGAGCGGGAACGAGAAATCATCAATTTTAAAGCGAAATCTTTTTTTAAGGTTTTTGCAGAATTTGACGGAGAAATTCCCTTTAAAGCTGAACTTTCAGAAAAGCTTACCTCGCTTGATGAGGTAAAGAAATTTCTTGCACATTGCAAGGATGCAACTCTAACTGTTGACGATATAACTAAGAAACCAGCTAAAAAATCACCTCCTGCACCATTTACAACTTCTACTCTGCAGCAAGAGGCTAGCCGAAAGTTTGGCTTTTCGGTTTCTCAAACCATGAGGTTGGCTCAAAAGCTTTATGAAGCTGGATATATCACCTATATGCGAACCGACTCTGTTAACCTTTCCGACTTTGCCCTTAACGCTGCAAAAGATATTATTAGTAAGGAATTTGGTGAGAAATACAGCAAAACTCGTCGATTTAAAACAAAAGCCAAGGGTGCGCAGGAAGCTCATGAGGCTATCCGACCAACTTACCTTGAAAAAGTAAAAGTACCAGGTACTGCTGCCGAACAAAAACTTTACGACCTTATAAGAAAGAGAACCCTTGCATCGCAAATGAGCGATGCTTTGCTGGAACGTACAACAATTAAGATTAATATTTCGGGAGTTGAATACCAGTTTATTGCCTCAGGCGAGGTTATAAAATTTGATGGTTTCCTTAAAGCATACATTGAATCATCTGATGATGAATCCGACGAATCGGCAACAAAAGGTCTACTTCCATCCCTTAAATTAGGTGAAAAACTTAATCCTAAACAAATAGTTGCCAACGAACGGTTTACTCAGCGTCCACCACGTTATACTGAAGCCAGCCTTGTTAAAAAACTCGAAGAACTCGGTATCGGGCGTCCATCAACATACGCCCCAACAATTTCTACAATTATATCAAGAGGGTATGTCCTTAAAGAAGATCGACCTGGAGTTGAACGGCATTACCAAAGCGTTGTTCTTAAGGATGGTAAGTTGAAGCAGAGTCAAAAGGTTGAAATAACTGGTGCTGAAAAATCAAAACTTTTCCCAAGCGATATTGGCATTGTTGTTAACGATTTCTTAGTAAAATATTTTCCCGATATTGTCGATTACAACTTCACAGCATCTGTCGAAGAACGATTTGATAAGATTGCAGAGGGGAAGGTTGTGTGGACTAAAATGATAGATGAGTTCTACAAGCCCTTCCATAAAAATGTCGAAAAAACCGAAAAGGAATCAGATTATACGAAGGGTGAGCGAGAGTTAGGCGTTGATCCCGAAACAGGCAAAAAGGTTATTGTTAGAATAGGTAGGTATGGCCCAATTGTTCAGATTGGCGATAACGACCCTGAGAGCGGTGAAAAACCTAAATACGCCAGCTTGCTTAAAGGACAACTGATATCTACAATTACCTTAGAAGAGGCTTTAGAACTATTTAAATTACCAAGAAAATTAGGTGAATACGAAGGGAAAGAGGTGGTTGTGGCTATTGGCCGATTTGGCCCTTATGTCCGACACGATGGAAAATTCTATTCACTTAAAAAGGAGGATAATCCTCTTACAGTTGAGCTGAATAGAGCTATTGAAATAATTGAAGAGGGAAGGCTTAAGGAGAAACAAAAACATATTAAATCATTTGATGAAGATCCTGAATTAAAAATCCTAAATGGCCGATGGGGTCTATACATTTCAAAAAATAAGAAGAATTATAAAATCCCCAAAGGCACAAATGCTGAAGAACTAACCTATAGCGATTGTCTTAAGATAATTGAGGATTCTGATAAGGGTAGCAAAACCACTAAGAAGAGTTCAACCAAAAGCAAAAAAAAGTAAAGTAATTCATGCTGGGAAAAGAATTGGTTGATTATTTAGTCCCTGCCGATGTTGTTGGCAGGTATTCTTTTAATGAAAAAAAACATTGTCTTGGCGGGCAGGTTTATAAACTTCATGCTTCCAGTCATATAAACATTGAATCTGACGATATAGTTGTTGTTGGTGTACAATCGGCTAATTCTATTCAGAACCCAAACATGATAAGGGAGATGCTTTGGGGTTTATCAGCAATACCATATAGCAGGGGAAAAATAATCGATGCAGGTAACATTTCTGCAAATCTCTCTATTGCAAACCAGCTAAATGCAATTAAGCATATTTCATCTACATTAGCAGAAGGGAAGGTAAACCTTTTGCTTATAGGTGGAGGGCAGGAATTTATTGTTGAGGTTTACAATGCATGGAAACAACATGAGTCACTTTTAAGATTGGCAATAATTGACAGGAAAATCGATATAGACGATAACCCGGAGGATTTCCATGCAAACAACTTTGCTAACCTTTTAATTGACGAGCCTTACGAACAGCTTATTGATTTAAGTTTTCTGGGTATCCAGGGGTATTTTACATCAAGTCAGGCTATTAGGAGAGTCTTTGAATGTAAGCACGAAACTATTAGGCTGGGGAATTTACGTGGGAACCTTGCCGATGTCGAGCCCGTATTGTATGATTCTCATATTGTAAGTTTCGATTTTTCCGCAATTAGAGCCTGTGATGCACCTTCTGCAGAATGTCCAACCCCCAATGGTTTATATGCCGAGGAAGCTTGCATTCTTGCACGATATGCCGGAGTCGGTCAGAATAATCACTTTTTTGGATTAAGCGGGTTTAATGCAAAATCTACTATTGATGAGCTTACAGCCATGCTTGCTGCTCAAGTTTTATGGCACTACATTGAGGGCGTTTCGCATCGGAAAATATTAGATCCACGCAAAAACCTCCCTTATAATAAGAAGTACGTGGTTAGCACCGACATTGAAAATGTTGACCTGACATTTTACAAGAATGAGTTGGAAAATAAGTGGTGGTTTGAGGTACCAGTTGCAAATAAGGGAAAAGTTTTACGTGATAAAATATTGGTAAGGTGCTCTCCTTCCGATTACATAAGTGCAAGCCATAAAGATATCCCAGATAAATGGTTACGATGGTATAAAAAGGCACAAACCATTTAGAATCTACCTTTATCAAACCATATTGATGCTTCAATTATGAAAGGCTGATTTTCAAAAAAAATCGTGAATAATAGTAACTCTAGACCTAATAAGAATGTATAAAGCATTACGCATCTTTGTTAACATATTTTGTTAATAAATTTGTACGGTTATAAAATTTTTACTTACTTTACTTTTTAGTTGTATGGATAAATAAAACCATTTGTTTGCTTTCAATGCGAAGAGTTACTGTAAATAAAATATCGTTTTTTTTGCTAATGCTCATACTGCCAGTCTTGTCTGTTTTTTCACAGCAGGATCCACAGTTTAATCAAATCCTTTTTAACCCCTTAAGCATAAACCCAGGTTTTGCAGGAAGCCAAAAAAACATGATTGGGGTTGGTGCAATAAATCGTATTCAGTGGTCTGGTTTTGGTGAGGGAGCCCCTTTAACCACTAATTTAGGAATAAATGCACCTATCGCACCCTTTGGGTTTAAAAGTGGAGTTGGTTTGAGTATCTTAAACGATCGGTTTGGATTTAATAGTGATATTGGTTTAAATCTTTCATATGCCGCAAGGTTTAATATCAAAAAGGTTGACGGTAATCTAGGGGTTGGTGTTGGCGTAGGATTTATTAACAACTCTATAAACCCAACATGGAACTATCCTGCAGGAGGTACCGATGATGCAATCCCAGATCAGAAAGAAAGTTCTATTAATCTTGACTTAAGCGCTGGATTATTTTACAATACCGATTACATGTTTTTTGGCGTTTCGGCATTACACATAAACGAAACCAAAATGAATAAAGCGCCTCTCTCTGCACGATATACAAGGCAGTTCTATTTGACTGGGGGCTATATTATTGATTTTGCAGGGAACAATTGGCAATATGAACCATCCGTTCTTATTCATACCGATTTGAAAATGAATAAACTTGCAATAAATTCTATTGTACGATACAATAAAAAGTTTTGGGGGGGCGTTTCTTATCGTGTAGCTGAAGCTTTAACTGCGATGGTGGGCTTTGAACTATTTAACGGAGTTAAAATTGGCTATGCTTATGAGTTCAGTTTAACCAAAATAAGCAAGTATAACGACGGATCACATGAGTTTTATGTGGGGTACAATTTCCAGCTCAAAAAGGAAAAACCACCACAACAGTATAAAAGTTTGCGATTTTTATAGACTTTAATGACAATTGAACGAAAAAAATTACGTTATTTGCTTAATAAACGAAGCCTTATGAAAAAAATTCTCTCCATAGGTGTTTTGGCATTCATCCTTTACGGATGTGGACCTGCGAATACAGGCGAGCTTACAGGAGTTCCAGGAAGAAACAGTTTTCAAGAACCAACACCCCTTGGTATGGTGTTTATCCCTATGGGATCGTTCACATTGGGTAGCAACGACCAGGATGTAGCATGGTCAATTAATGCTCCAACAAAGACTGTTTCGGTTGAAGCTTTTTGGATGGATCAAACTGAAATCACCAATAACCAGTATCGACAGTTTGTTTATTATGTACGAGACTCAATTGCTCGTCGTTTATTAGGAGAAATAAATGAAGACTTCCTTATTACTGAAGATTACTATGGTAATCCTCTTGATCCTCCCGTAATTAATTGGGAAACTCCAATCGACCTAGAGGATGAGGAGCAAAAGGAGGTTCTTAACAGCATGTATTATTCCAAAGACGATGAACTATTTGGAAGAAAAGAAATCGATACTCGAAAGCTTTTCTATGAGTATTATTGGATTGACATAAAGCAAGCAGCCTTAAAACGCAATCGTTATAACTATGAAACCCTGAGCTACGATCAGGGTGAGGTTATTAACAGCCTAGGAGAGAGGGTAAAAGTTGATAATCGTCAGAGTTTTATAATGCGTGATAAGGTTAACGTTTATCCCGATACCCTTTGTTGGGTTTCAGACTTTACCTATGCTTTTAACGAACCTTATACCAATAGCTATTTCTGGCACCCAGCCTTTGATAACTACCCTGTGGTTGGGGTAACCTGGAAACAAGCTACTGCCTTTTGTATTTGGCGAACACAACTACTTAATAAGTATTTAAAGGCTGAAGGACTGTCTGTTCAAGATTTTCGCCTACCTACAGAGGCCGAGTGGGAATATGCAGCACGCGGCGATTTAAATCACAGCATGTATCCATGGGGTGGCCCATATACACGTAATATTGAAGGGTGCTTCCTTGCTAACTTTAAGCCTTTACGTGGAAACTATGTTGATGATGGTGGCCTTATCCCTATCCCTGTTGGAACCTACGAACCTAATGACTATGGCCTATACGATATGGCAGGAAATGTTGCAGAATGGACTGCAAATGCCTATGATGAGAGCGCCTATTCGTTTGTTCATGATATGAACCCCGATTATAAGTATAATGCTAAGCCATCCGACTTACCAGCTTTGAAAAGAAAAGTTGTTAGAGGAGGTTCTTGGAAAGATATTAGCTACTTCTTGCAAGTAGGAACTCGTACATACGAATATCAAGATTCAGCAAAATCGTACATTGGTTTCCGTTGTGTACGTTCCTATTTAGGTGCTAAATAGTACAATGCTAAGTAAATTAATTTGAAAACATTACTGTTATGAAGATTAATATAGAAGAAATTGTAACCTCCAAAAAGTGGAAAAACTTCATGAAGTACCTGTATGGTTGGGGTGCTTCTATAGTTATACTTGGTGCTCTTTTTAAAATACTTCATCTTAAAGGTGCTGGCGAAATGTTATTTTTGGGGATGGGAACCGAGGCGATTATCTTCTTCTTTTCTGCATTCGAACCCATTCACGAGGAGGTAGACTGGACTTTGGTTTATCCTGAACTTACTGGCATGTCCGATGAGGAAGAACTCTCAGGATATCGGCGTTCCAGAAACCAAGGTCTTTCTGCCGAAGATGTTCAACAAATTATAACTGGCGTTCTTGCAGCAATGCCTGCTGGAGGTGCCGTTACATCAACTCAGGCTACATCTCCTGCTCCTAAAAAGGAGGAACACGTTGCTGCTCCTTCACAACATATTCAAGGAGGCAGCATGCCTGGTGCACTAATTTTTACCGAGAAGTTTAACAAGATGCTTGAAAATGCCGAAATTAGCCCTGCTTTATTTGATAAGGTAAGCGCAGGTCTTAATAAATTGGGCGATGCTTCAAGTAAAATTGCAGATATAACTAATTCAGCAGAGGTTGTAAAAACATTTAACGAAAAGTTAAAGAAAGCTTCGGAAAGCGTTGGCATCTTCACAGAGAACTACTCTCAGAGTGGACAAGCGCTAAATGAATCCATTAATATCCTTAACCAGAATATACAGCAAACTGCTGGGGTAATGTCTGAGAGTGGGAAAAATTTTATGGATGGAGTAAATAATTCTGTAAAAAATTTAGAGGCTGAACTTACAAATGCTGGACAAAAAGTTAGTGAACGAATTTTAAATTCAACCGATGAGGTTACTCAACACATAAAAACATCTGCTGATAGTTTAGCAGGTACCTATCAGCAAACTGCTGCCCAAGTTGCAAACACCTTCCAGCAAATTGCTGAAGCAATGAGTGCTAACGGTAACGTTATAACTCAAGGAAGTTCTGCATACAAAGAGCAACTTGAACGCCTCAATAAGAACATGGCTGCTTTGAATGCTGCACATGAACTTCACCTCAATGAAACAAGTCAAAGGTTGAAAGAGGCTGAAAAGGTTTATAAAGGAGTAGATGGAATGGTTAAAAACCTAAATGCTACAATTGATGAAACAGAAAAGTTCCGTCTATCAGTAGAAAAGTTAAATAACAATGTAGAAGCATTGAATAGTATTTATGGCAATATGTTGACTGCCATAAACGCTCTTTCAAACGGAAAGTAGCATTAAATATAGTTAAATATTTATGGCACACGGAAAAGAGACTCCCAGGCAGAAGATGATTGGCATGATGTACCTCGTGCTAACAGCTATGCTTGCACTTAACGTATCCTCTGAAGTTCTAGAAGCATTTGTTTTGGTTGATAATGGATTGGCAAGAACTACTGAAAATTATCGTTTAAAGAATAAAAACTTATATAATGAATTTTCTTCTGCTTATAGTGTCAATCCTGTTAAAGTAGGACCTTATAAGCAAAAAGCCGATGAGATACAGAAGAGAGTAGAAGATATATATGGTTATGTTGCTGACCCTAAAAAAGAGATAGTTATAGCTTCAGAAGGAGAAGACTCTCCGGCACTTGAGGGAGATGTAATAAAGAGTGAGTTTATTAATGGTAAAAGTGATTTAGATAAGGCTGCAACTATCTTAATAGGTATTGATGGTAATGGTAAGGCTAAAGTTTTAAAACAAAAGCTAGAAGAGTTTAGAGAGTATATTATTAGTATTATTGATGAGAAGAAGGCTCCTGAACTGATAGAGTCAATTAGAGGAATATTAAATACCGATGATCCTCCTGTAAAAGAAGATGGAACCCACAATACATGGGAGAGTGCACGTTTTGAACATATCCCATTAATTGCAGTAATCCCTCAGCTAACTAAGGTGCAAGTGGATATACTTAATGTTGAGGCTGAGGTTTTAAACTATTTATTAGGAAGTATTGGAGCAACTGATTTTAAGTTTAACAAGTTAGAAGCCACTGTCATTCCAAATTCAAACATAATCTTCCAGGGAAGTGAGTTTCGTGCTCAGATATTTTTAGCTGCATCGGATACTACGCAAGTACCTAAGGTCTATCTTTGTCGTTATGACTCCACTTTCAATAAATTGACTAATAGTTACGACTACGAACCAGTGGGAAGTGTTGAGGATATTCCAGTAAACGAAAGTGGAAAAGCATTACTTATTCGTAAGGCATCAAGAACAGGAGTTGTTAACTGGCAGGGATTGATTGAAATGAAAGCGCCAGATGGAACAATAGTAAGGCGTCCCTTTAAACATTCCTATACCGTGATGCCTCCTAATGTGGTTATTGCAGCGACCAAAATGAACGTTTTGTATCGAGGTGTTGACAACCCAGTTGATATATCTGTTCCAGGTTTCCCTCCCGATAAAATTTCACCTACTATTTCAAGTGGTTCTATTAAAAGGGTTGGTTTGGGGTCGTACATTGTGCAACCCGGAAGAGGTGTTTCTACTGTAAATATTGCTGTTTATGCCGAGAACGAAGGACGTAAAAAGGTGAAAATGGGAACAAAAACATTCCGTGTTAAGAATGTTCCACCTCCTACACCAAGAGTTTTAGGGGTAACAGGAAAGGTTGTTGACAGGAATGTTCTTGAAGCGTCATTGGGTGTTGTTGCAGAAATGCCTCGTGACTTTGATTTTGACCTTAAATTTAAAGTTGTTGGATTTAAGTTATCGGCAACAGTTGGCGGTTTCTTGCAGGAACAGGAGTCAAAAAGTTCTAGATTTACCGAAGAGCAAAAACGTATTATAAGATCGCTACGCCCTGGCAGTCAGGTTGTTCTAACCGACGTGAAGGCTGTTGGGCCTAGTGGTGATGTTGTTGATTTGAATGATTTGGTTCTAAAGATTAGATAATACTACCATGAAAAAGATTTTTTTAATTGCCATTGCCATAATTGTTGCTTCGGCGGCTGCTAAAGCACAGGATCGTAAGGAAAGTCTCGAAAGAGATGGTTTTTATACTCGCGAAACAATGCCAGCAAGGGTACCAGTGCCCTATCAGTTTGTCCGCGAAGCAGATGTGCTTTGGTCAAAAAGGATTTGGCGAGTAATTGACTTACGCCAGAAGATGAACTATCCTCTTTACTATCCTACTGTCCTAATGCAAGATAGGGAGAGTTTGGTTCAACGACTTGTTAGGGCAATTAAGTATAATGAGATTAACGCATACGATCCTATAGATGATGAGTTCACTACAAGGATGACATATGAACAGGTGCTTGAGAAACTTGATGCTAAAGATAGAATAGAAAAGCAGCTCGATGAGGATGGTAATGAGGTTGAGGTTACCATCAAAGGACAAATACGATGGAACGATATTAAGGAACTTCTTATCAAAGAAGATTGGTTCTTTGATAAACAGCGTTCTGTAATGGAGGTTCGTATTATTGGAATTTGCCCTATTATGCATAGGCTACAAATCCTTAATACAGGCGGCGACGAGGAGCAAATTGGTCAGCTTCAAAGAATACAAACTTTTTGGGTGTATTTCCCTGAGGCAAGAAACGTTCTGGCTAATACTGATGTGTTTAACAACTTTAACGATGCACAGCGCATTTCGTTTGACGATATCTTCTGGAAAAGAAGATTTGATTCATACATTATTAGAGAATCAAATGTTTGGGACAATCGTCTTATACAAGATTATACATTCTCTGGCTTAGAAACACTGCTTGAATCCGAAAGGATTAAGACCGACATTTTTAATTTTGAACACGATCTTTGGGAGTACTAGACTAATAAAGCATAATAAAAGCCGCAAATCATAAGATTTGCGGCTTTTTTAATATAAAAGGAATGAAAAGACATTATGCAAAATTTTTCTTGTTTATTAAAATCTCGTTTACATAATTCTTAATATTTTGCTCATCTTGCTTTCTACAAATAAGTAAAACATCTTCAGTATCAACAACTATATAATCTTCTAATCCTTGAACTACAGCAAGTTTACTTTGTGGGATGTTGAAAATGGAATTTTTGGTTTCGTAAAGCATAAGGTCTTTTGCAACTGCTGCATTTCCATTTGAATCGTGAGGTAAGTGGGTATACAATGAACCCCATGTTCCTAGGTCGGACCATCCAAACTCTGCACAAAAGACGTAAACATTGTCTGCTTTCTCCATTATACCATAGTCAACAGATATGTTACGGCATTCAGCGTATGTGTTGGAAATGGCTTCCTCTTCTTTTTCAGTGTTATAAATAGGTAAAAGTTCCTCAAACAGGGAGTTTACTTCAGGCAAATATTTCTCAAATGCTTTAGTGATGCTTGAAATGCTCCATACAAAAAGACCTGAGTTCCAGAAAAACTCACCACTCTCCATAAATTTCTTTGCTAGCTCAAGGTTTGGCTTTTCTGTGAATGTTTTCACCTTAAAAAGTGAAGGGGTTTCTTTAACAGGTTTTCCTATTTGAATGTATCCATAGCCTGTCTCGGGCCTACTAGGAGTTATTCCAAGTGTAATTAATGCATCGGAATTTGATGCAAAGTTTGCTGCTTGAATAATAGTTTCATTGAAAATTTGTTCATTAAGAATTAAATGGTCGCTTGGAGCAACAATAACTACTGCTTCAGGATTTTGCTTTTTAATTTTATATGTAGCATACGCTATGCATGGAGCAGTATTTCGCCTTAATGGTTCAAGTAGAACCTGATTTTCATTTAAACCAGGTATTTGCTCATGGACTAACTTATCGTATGCAGAACTTGTTACTATTAAGATGTTTTCTTTTGGGCAAATATTTACCATTCTTTCAAATGTTTGTTGAAGCAACGATTTGCCAGTCCCAAGTATATCAATAAATTGCTTAGGCTTGCTTGTACGGCTTAATGGCCAGAACCTACTACCAATCCCTCCAGCCATTATTATACAGTAAATATCTTTTCTTTGTGTCATTATTAATTGGTGTTTTTCCAAAAATTATACTATAAATATCCAAACTTATCGGCTAGATATGTTAAATACCAAGAGGTTAAAAAAGCAACTATTGGAGCTATTAGCCACATTAGGAAGAAACGGCGAACTGCAGTCTTCCTAAATATGTTTTTAGGTCCAAGCCTAGCAACGCCAATGCCAAGTATTGCACCAACATTAAGTTGAACTAGTGAGGTAGGTACTCCTTTTAAAATAGATGCAGCTAACAATAGCGATGCTGATATAACAGCAATTATTACTGCTTCAATTCGTCCAAATAGAAATAGTTCTTTTCCTGTGTTCTTCAATATTTTCTCACCAAATACTGAGCTACCAATACCAAAACTAGGAGCAACAACCATTGTTGACATAATCATAATTAGAGTTAGCACTCTCGGACTAGTAGTTGATATACCTAGCTCATTTATTGTCATGGAGGTTAAAGGGCCGCTTGCGTTGGCAACATTGTTTGCTCCAATAGAGAAAGCAACGTAAAGCGATGCAAAAACAATTGCACCACGGAGCATGTAGTGATCGTTTATTTTGCTTGAGATTGTGTATCCCCGGCGCCGGAGCGGGGTGTAAATGTACTTTCCAATAAGAAACGAAAGAATAAATGAAATTATGGGGAGGACAAACCAAGTTGGAATAACCTCAACAAATATAGTGTTTGAGTTAAATTCATGAAAATAGATACCAGGAGCTATTATGGCAAGAACAGTTGCCTGGCTAGTTGATTGAGGTATACCAAATAAGTTAGCAATTAAAAGTGAAATTGATACCGAAAAAAGTATTATTGACACTTGTGCATAGTTCATAAGAATTGGATTAATTAATCCATTCCCCACAGTTGTTGCAGTTGTTTTACCTGCAGTAATAGCACCTAAAAAAACCATTAATCCAAAAAGGGAAGGTATGGCAGTCTTTCTTAAAACATTTGCCCCGTATGCAACGGAAAAGGCAGGTCCTGTACCACTCCCGCCCATGTTTATTGCAAGAAACATTGAAATAAGGAAAGGGATTATAAAGTGGCTGTTGATAAGTGCATCCATTTAAAAAAGCTGGTCTTTATTTCCTGTCAAATTTAACCAAATTTGAAGTGAACTACAACCCTAACTCAATATGAAGGTCTAATGCATTTCAGAATCCAACAGACTAGGGTGATAAATGATTAAATGACAGTATAAATATCAGGAAGGTTTCTACCAAGTCCATCATAGTCCAACCCGTAGCCTACAATAAAATCATTAGGAATGCTTCGACCTATATAGTCAATTTTAATATCCCCTTTATATGCTTCGGGCTTAAAAAGTAAAGTTGCAACACGTATTTCTTTAGGGTTTAACTTATTTAACTCTTTATAGAGTTTGGAAAGTGTTACGCCAGTATCAACTATATCTTCAACTACGATTAATGTTCTGTTTTTAACATTTTCGCTCAAACCTAGAATCTCATTTACTACTCCTGTTGAAGATGTCCCTTGGTATGAAGCCAATCGTATGAATGAAACCTCACAATCAATTGTAATCCGTTTTAACAGGTCAGCAGTGAACATAAAGGAGCCATTAAGCACGCTTATAAATAATGGGATCTCTTTGCTACTGGCAAAGTCATTATTAATTTTTTTGGCAACTGCCTCAATATCGGCTTGTATCTCCGATTCTGGATAACTTAGTCTGAACTCCTTATCTTTTAGCTTTACCTGTTTCATGGCTTCTGTTTTTAAAAACACAAAGTTAGCTGATTTTCTTAACATCAGTATAATTCATATCAAACAATTCAATTATAGCATGTTCCTAGTGAACATCTTGAAAGTATGCCCTAAATTAGTTAAATTGCTTATAAAAAGGCAGTTGTTGCTGTGTTGCGTTTAATTTTTTTGAACCTAATTCTATTGGCATACCTTCCTCTTTTTGGACAGCTTCCCGAAGCTCCAGTATCAGGAAGTGGTTCTGCCATGGGGAATACTTGGATTAGCTTAAGATCAAATGAAGCAAGTTTATTAAATCCTGCTGCGCTAGGCTATTCAAGGTTATATTGGGCAGGAGTTCATCACGAGAATCGCTTTTTGCTTAAAGAGTTAGGGGAAAGTTCAATTGGTGTTACAATACCGGTTACTCCTGGCTCATTTGGAATAAATATTTCCCATTTTGGCTATAACGCATTTAGTCGGATTAAAGCTGGTGTAGGTTACGGAATGCATTTAGGTAAACGATTTGTTGCTGGTGTGGGACTTTCATTTACTAGACTTCAAATTATTGGGGAGTATAGGAACGATAATGCGTATTTGATTGAGGGAGGAATACATTACTTACCAACCGATAAGCTGGTAGTTGGTTTTTATCTTTTTAATCCAACTCATTCCAAATTCGACAATCTGGCTGATATACCTGTTCTAATGGGGGTTGGATTAACCTATTTATTATCGGATAGAATACAAATTGTTTCTCAGCTAGATGATGATACTCAACGAGAACCTGCATTTAGGTTTGGCATGGAATATTTCACTTCCAAAGGCATAGCCTTCCGAATAGGATATTCCACTGTAAGTCCCGAAGGTATAACGGTAGGAGTAGGGTTGCCGGTAAAAACCTTTCATGTCGATTTTTGCCTTTCACATAACCAATACCTTGGTTTTACTCCAAAACTTTCAATTTCATACCTATTCACTAAAAAAAGTTAGTGGTTTGAATGTTGATTCGTAGCTATATATTAGTCATCCTTTTTGCTCTTAATACTTTTATTGCTTATGCTCAGGAGGCTCAAGAACCTCGTCAAGTTATTGCAGATATTGTTGAGGATTTGGTTTCCCAATCAGAGTCCGAACAGGATTATTCAGAACTTGTAGAGGAATTGTTATATATTGCAGAGAATCCCATTAATTTGAATTCCACAAATTATTCTGAGCTGAAAAAACTGTTCTTTTTGAGTGAGTTCCAAATCCAAAGTTTGCTTGATTATATTGATTCCACAGGTAAGTTTCTAAGCATTTACGAGTTACAACTTGTGCCTGGGTTCGATTTAGTGGATGTTAAGCATCTTGAACCGTTTGTTTATGCTGGAGATATGGTTCAGCATGTTACTACCCAGGATTTTATTCAGGGGAAACATGAATTTGCTACTCGATTAAAAACATTGCTCGAGATACCTAAAGGATATTCTAATAAATCCTCAATAACCAATTATTATCTTGGAAGCAAATTGGCGCTATATTCTCGTTATAGGTATAGAGCGAGCAATTTACAAATTGGCTTAACTGCAGAAAAGGATGCAGGAGAGCCTTTTTTTGACGGAACCTTTCAATCTGGATTAGATTACCTGTCTGGATATGCGATGGCTAATGATATTGGTAGGTTAAAAAAATGTGTTATTGGTGATTATCGTGCGGAGTTTGGTCAGGGTTTAACGTTTTGGAATAGCCTTACCTTTGGGAAGTCTGCTAGTTTAACAGGTTTGCATAAACGTGGTCGAGGAATTATTCCCCACTCATCGGCTTACGAATCGTTGTTTTTAAGAGGAGTTGGGTTAACGTTTAACTTTAAAAAAATTGATATAAGCGTTTTTTCTTCGTATAGGAAAATTGATGCAAACATAGCTGATACCATAGATGATGTTGCTATTGCCTTTACCTCTTTGCCAGAGTCGGGTTACCACCGAACCTACACCGAAATACAGAACAGGCATACTACTCCTGAATTTGTGGTTGGTAGCAATGTAACTCTATCGTATAGAAGGCTTAAGGTGGGCTCAACGTTTTTTTATAATCGGATATTTGCCGAAAACTTAATTAAACGACCTTTTTATAGCTTGGAGCCGCTTGCAACTGAGCGTTTAGTATGTGGAATTAATGCCGATTACTATTACCGACAACATCTTTTCTACGGAGAGATTGGAGTTAATGTGTTAACTCGAAATGTGGCATTGCTTGCAGGTGGGGAGCTAAAGTTGAGCAACCGTTTGTTCTTTTCGGTTTTAGGCCGAAGTTATAGCCCATCTTATGACACACGTTATACTGCTGCACTCGCTGAGGGGAGCGGTTCAGCAAATGAGAATGGGTTGCTTTTGGGTCTTAAAATACTTGCTGGCAAAGATTGGCAATTGTTAGGATATGTTGATTTATTCCAATTCCCCTGGATGCGTTACGGGGTTTATGCACCATCGGTTGGAAGAGATTTACTTTTACAGTCGGAGAATGTAATAAATCCTTATTTTCGGGTTGTACTTAGATATCGATATAAACAGCGACAAGGTAACGAGAGTATTAGCAGCTTACAGGTTATGCCAGTTATGAACCAAATTAGTCAGAGCTTAAGAATGCAGCTGTTTTATCAACCTATGAATTGGATGAACTTAAAATCGGTTGTTGAGCTATCGAATTACAAGACCGATAGTCTTTTAAGTGGAGAGCATGGTTTTATGATAGCTCAAGACATCAACATAAATCTTAGTAAAACTCCTCTTAGTATTAGAATGCGATTTGCAATATTCGACACAGAATCATGGAGTAGTAGAATTTACTCCTATGAAAATGATATGCTGTACTCATTTACTGTTCCAGCTTACTATTCCAATGGAACAAGGTTTATGCTGATGTTTAAATATGGTTTGACAAAGAATGCTGACATTTGGCTAAGATTTGCCCAGTCGTACTATAAAAATATGGATGTCATTGGAAGTGGTCTTGATGCTATTGAGGGGAGCACTCGCAGCGAAGTAAAATGTATGTTAAGGTTTAGGTTCTAAAAGGAGCTATTCAATAAGATCATGAAATGAGAATCCTAGTTTCAACAGGTTATTTGGTTTAACAATTTTATTAAGATTGTCATCATCTATAATTTTGAGACTCCTATTTGCTTCAAATATATCGATTTTCCTTTTTCGCATTTCCTGAGCCAATATGGCAGCTTTATTAAATCCTATAAGGGGTAGCAGTGCAGTAGTTATAGATGGGTTAAACATAAGTTGTGAAGCAGATTTATCAACATCAATTTCAATTCCATTAAGCAGATATTGGGCAAAACTTTGATTTGCAGCAATTAGCAGTTTAATAGATTCAATCATAGCATGACCAATAGCAGGAAGGTAAGCATTTAGGTCGAGAGCGCCTTGTCCGGCAAGGTTTGAAATAAGCATATCATTGGAGTAAACTTTATGGGCTACGCTTACAACAAATTCCGATATTACTGGATTAACCTTGCCTGGCATAATTGAGCTACCAACTTGCCGCTTAGGAATTTGTAGGTGGTTTCCTGTTAAGTCGGAAGCTAATAGACGAATATCCGAGGCCATTTTCTCGAGGTTCACCGCATGGGCTTTTAGAATGGCATGAACCTCTACAAATGGGTCAAGATTGGCGGTAGCATCGTTTAGATTCTCGCTTCGGGTAAAGGGAAAACCCGTAAGCCTTTGCAAATGTTTAACTACCTCCATCACAAAGTAGCGTGGCGTGCCAATTGCTGTGCCAATTGCACCACCGCCAAGGTTTACCACTTTTATGCGCTCAAAACATTTCGATACTCGCCACCAATCTCGCGATAATGCTTCGCTGTATGTGCTAAATAGTTGCCCATAAGATGATGGGACTGCAGCTTGTAGCTGAGTGTATCCTATCCGAAGCGAGTTCCTATGTTCCTTTTCGATACTCTCAACCGAATGGCGTGTATTGTTGATAAGTTCTTCTAAAAGAGTAAGCAAACGGACTACGGCTATTCTGAGGGCGGTTGGAACGGTATCGTTAGTGCTTTGGTAGATATTGGCGTGTTCAATGGGGTCGATAACCTGATAATCGCCTGGTTTATGATTAAGGTGGATAAGTGCTGCGTTAGTAATTATCTCATTTACATTCATATTGATGCTTGTTCCTGCGCCACCTTGTATGGCAGGAACTATAAAGTGGTCGAAGTATTTTCCTGTGTGTACCTCACCAGCTGCACGAGATAGGGCATCAATAATGGTGTTGGGTATAAAAGAATATTCTTTAGGAAGAAGATTTTCTTCTTTTAGTGCTTGAACCATTTCGGCATAGGTCAGGTAGCATGCCTGTTTTACCAAACCCATTGCTTGGTACCATTCTATATGGAAAGGAGTAGAGTCAGGAAAATTCTCTTTGGCTCTAGCGGAATGTATTCCATAGAGTGCATCTGATGGGATTTGTAGATGACCCAAGTAGTCGGTTTCGGTACGAGTTGACATTTATTCCTTTTTTATAAATTCAACTTGAAAAAGTTTGCTCCAGAGTTTCCCTGTTACAAATATGCGGTTGTTTTCTGGGTCGTATGCAATTCCATTCAGTACATCTTCATTACCAGTGCGTTGGTTTGGCTTTAGCAGGTTTCGCATATCAATCCTTCCTTCAACAGCACCCGATTCAGGGTTTATGATAATAATGTCATCAGTTAGATAGATATTTGCATAAATTTTACCGTTGATATATTCCAGCTCATTGAGCATTTTTACGGGTCCATTGTCATCATACACTTCAATACGGTGAGTTTCGCTAAAACCATTGGGTTCCATGAAATATATTATGTGTGACCCATCGCTCATAATTAGCTCGTTACCATTTGTTGTTAGCCCCCAACCTTGCGTTGAGTAACCAAATGTGTGAAGAGTTTTAAAAGTTGCTGCATCATAAACAAATCCAACCCCATTTGTCCAGGTTAGCTGATAAATTTTATCGTTGAGCATTGCAATCCCCTCTCCAAAATATTCGCGGCTAAGGTTCAAGCTTTGAATAACTTTCCCAGTTTCTAATTCTACCTTCCTAAGTGTTGATGCCCCTTGTTGGCCAGTTCCTTCGTATAAAAATCCATTGTGAAAGATTAACCCTTGAGTGTAGGCATTTGGGTCGTGTGGGTATGTTTTTATAACTTTATAAGTGTATTCCTGTGGGGTGATATCGGATTTGAGCTTTAATGAAATAGAAGCGCTTTGACTGCGACCATTTTTCCATGCTATGGCATTTACCATTAGAGTGCCTGGGTGTCCTTTCTCTGTTTTAAGGGTAACGGAGAGTTTATTGGTTTTAAGCCATCGGGTGTTGTTTTTAAAAAGCACAATTGAATCGGGTTGGATGGTATCGATTAGCGCTAGGTCTATTTTAATATCCTGACCAGCTGTAAAAACATCGCCACTTGTTGGACTATCAAATCGGATTAGCTGCAACGGTTTGGAGGCAGGTGTGCTGGTAGTATTATTTTTCTCTTTGCTGGTGTTTGTAGTGCATGAGGCAGCTAAAAATAGGGTTAGAATGATAATTTTATTCATGGTCATGTGATTTAAATACCCAAAAGTCTACGAATAAAACCTTTCCTTTTATATCTACTTAGAACCTTTTTTTGAGCTATTTGAACAGGTTCGTTGGGGCAAAGTGTTTGAAAAACCTTATCCCAACCAGGGAAACCGCCAAGGTTTCTATCATCTATAAAAACATCAACATCAAGTTTCCTTGGGGTATCAGTATCAAAAACCTCCTCAGGATGGTTGCTATTAATAGCATAGAATTCAACCCCATTTTGCTTGCACAGTTCAACCGCTTCATCCAGTAGTTTTCCAGTTCTAACGGTCCACAGTATAAGCACAAAACCACGTTTTTGGAGCTCCTTAAGGGTTTCAAAGGCAAAAAGCAATGGTTTACCCATTGCAGGGTATTCATTTTCTACAATTGTCCCATCAAAATCAACAGCTACCCTAAGCATAATTTTAATTTTATTTACAAAGATAAGGAATAGGCCGCATTATTTTATTCCCGCGTCGCGTTTTGCCATATCGATGAAGTATTCTTTATTTGGAAGTGTGGATTCTTTAAGTTTAGAGAGCCAAAAGTTTGCAGCAAGTTTATCGCCTTTCTGATTATGAATCATAATTAAATGGTAAAAAGCATACCCGTAAACATGGGTTGGTTTTTTTGGAATTGTGTCCAATACCTTGGTAAAAAGGTCAATCGCACATTCAAAATTGTTTTTAGCATAACACTTCATTGCTTGATCGTAGGTTCGAATATCGTTGTTTAGCTTATTACTTAAAATTAGGCCCTTGAAAAAGAAACAGGCTTTGTTACAATCCTCAATTATATTAATTGTATGAAGATTTTGGGGAATGGAAGGGAAAACAAGTGTAAAGGATAGTTTTTCGCCCTTTTTTGAGAAGTTATGGACAGATGGACATGTAGGAATATCTCTTGAACTAGTTCTATAGTATCGTTTTTTTGTTTCAGGAACTTCAATGTAGATATTTTTATCGGCACAAAACCAGCCACCTTTATCGGCATTGTTAATTACAGTAAAGTTGATAACCGTTGAGTCTGGATAAAGGGCTATTTGGTCAACATTGAGTTCTGGATGGGACAGTTCAGCCGAGAATGGGTTCTGGATAATTTCTTGTGCAAGAACGTTATTCCACGCTACAAATGATATAATAGTAAGTAGAATGAATCGCATGATAAAAAAATTAGGGGTTGATTTTCAACCCCTAATGTAAGCTATTTTTTTATGTTTTTAAAACTTGTAGGCAGCACCAATGGCAAAGCCAATGTTTGTTCTGGAGTAAATCTCTTTTGCTTCGGTAATTCCAGGTATTCCGTAAGAGGAGTAGTCGATATATTTTGAGTCAGGGTTATACATGGTATAAAGAGTCCCAAGTTCAAGGGCAAGGTTTTCATTAACCTTAAACATGGCTCCAAATCCAACAGTATTTGAGGTTAAGCTATGTGTAAGGTCGGTTTGGTAACCTTTGCCAACACCTGTTTTGGCATAAAGATAGCCTGCCGAAATGAGAATCTTTTCAGTTATATCGTACTCTAAACCGGCAGCAAACTCGTATAGGTTACCATCTATCTCTTTTTTAACACCAGGAGCGCTTTCAATTACCGCATCTTTATCGAAGTAGTAATGGAAGCCACCGGCAACTCTTAGGTTCTCAAGTGCCTTATATTCAAACCCACCTGTTAGCATGGCGGGTATATCGTAACGTAGCTTACCGCCATCGGGGAATAGGCCAGTGCCATCAACTTTTGTATCATTGGTAAGAGTTAGCGAGGTGCGGAACTCGTATTTGATTCCAACGTTTAGTTTTTCACCAAAAGTAAGATTTACGCCAAGGATTGGGGCAAATCCGGTTCCTGTTTGTATGGCGTCTACTTCTTTATCAGCTGTCAATCCTGCATATCCGGTCATTTGGGTTGCATTGCTAGCAAAAACGGGAGCAGCCCCCCCAAGGGTTGTTTGTGCAGTTGCAATGTCAATAGAAGAAAGTGCTGCTGGGTCTACTCCTGCAGCAACAAGCAATCCTTGTATCTCTGCAATCTGCTGCGAAGTCAATCCTGCTGATGTTCCATTGGAAAGTAAGGTTGAGCCACCTCCTCCTTGTACAATTGGGTCAAGCCCAGTGTAGTATGCAGAAGCACCAGCAGACCATGCATTTAGCGTTGCAGCAGCATCGGTAAAGAATTGAGGTGCAGACACCATGTTTACACCATTATAATTAGCACCAAATGCGGGTTGATTTGGGTTGATAAGAATATTCTTAAGGTAGCCGTTATATGTATTCTTAGCAAAGATATACCTGAAACCAGCTGATAGTGAGATCATATCGCTAATGGCATAGCTGGCATTTAGCTGAGCACCCCAAAATACGCTTGAGCCATCGAAATAGATGTCGGCAGAGTATTTATCGGTAGGTATTCCGTTGGAGGTGAGCAGTGGAGGAATGATTGATATAGGAATCTCAAAACTAGGAAGACCCGTGTTATAGGTTGCCGAACCTCCTCCACCATTTGGTTGGAAGCCAAAACCTAATGCTAGCTTATCCTTTTTATACACAGCATAGAAGTTTGGGAATAATGGGGCAGCAACGTCACCTACATACTTATCATCGTTAAGCAGAGGGAACTTGTTTTCAATTGTTTTCTTTTGAAATAACGACTGGTTGCTAAGGTAAAGATGAAATCCATCATCTAATTTTACCATACCTGCTGGATTAAAGTACACAGCATCAATACTTGTAGAAGCATCGCGAGCCAGCATGCGAATGTAGGTTGCACTCTGGTTTGTGTTTGTAACAATACCACCGGCCATTACCCATGTGGTAAATCCGGTTGCAATAATGGTAAGTAGTTGTTTTCTCATACTAAAATTATTTTGATTATAGAAAAGGTTGCGTTTTTAATAGAGCGTTTGCGTAAAACACATTTTTAAAACATGTGTTCAGTTGTTGGATGAAGAAAAACTGCATTTAGTGCAGCTCAATTGTTATCAATTTCTGAGAAACTGAAAAAGAAAACCTTGTTCAAGGCCAACATTAAGGTGAGTGCCTCCTGCATGAAAAAGATCAAATCCGTTAGAAAGGATTCTTGCTCCCCTTTTGTTTTTAGAGGTGGAATTTATACCGAGTCTTTTTCTGATGCGAATAACTTTCTGGTAGAGTGGCCTACTAATAATAAACCGCTTTACCAAAGTAAAGTATGCAATAATTGCCAAATAGACTCTTGCTCTTCGCATCAAAATAAGTAAATATTCGGTACTAATATAAGTAATTATTGAATTAAATTCAATTTTACAGCCTTTTGGAAATTATTACGCATTATTGAATGTTTAACATGCTTTCTTTTTTTATATTGCTAAAAAATTAGCATTATATCATTGTTTACAATCAAAACTAATACAACAACATATAAAAATTGATGCTATGAACAGATTACTTACTTTTTTCGTTGCCATGTTGATTGCAGCAATGGCATTCGCACAGGTCGAAGGGTTTAAGTTTAACAGTAAAGTTGATATAACAACCTCACCGGTTAAGGACCAAAATAGAACCGGGACCTGTTGGAGCTTTGCAACAACTTCGTTTATCGAAACGGAGTTAATCAGAATGGGAAACCCTGTTTACGATATTTCTGAGATGTACTTCGTTAGATATGCTTATGAGCAAAAAGCGAAAGATTATGTTCGATTCCATGGTACAAATAATTTTGGACAGGGAGGTCAGGCACACGATGTTATGAATGTAATTAGGGAGCATGGAATGGTAACAGAAGCGGAATATCCTGGATTAAACTATGGTGAAGAGTCTCATGTTCATGGTGAGATGGTGGAAGCCCTTAAGGGCTTTTTAGATGCTGTGGTTAAAAATCCTAACAGGAAGCTAACAACTGCCTGGTTTAATGCTTTCAAGGGTATTCTAGATGCATATCTTGGTGTTGCTCCAGACCCCTCCAAGTCAGAACTAGCAAGTGTAAAATTTAACCCGGATGATTATGTTGAGCTTACCTCATTTTCCCATTTGCCTTTTTATCAGAATGTAATGCTTGAAATTCCCGACAACTGGTCGCATGATTTCTACTATAACCTACCACTTGACGAGTTAATGGAGGTAATCTCATATGCTTTAAACAATGGATATTCTGTGTGCTGGGATGGTGATGTTAGTGAAAAGAGTTTTTCCTATAAAAATGGGGTAGCCCTTCTACCTGTTACAAAAACCAATGAGATTGCTGGGTCCGACAAGGCGCAATGGGTGGGATTGACAGATAAGGATTTAAAGGATATGCTTAAAAGTTTTAATAGTCCAGTGCCAGAAGTTTCTGTTAACCAGGAGAATCGCCAGCAAAACTTTGATAATTTAACCACTACCGATGACCATTTAATGCACCTGACTGGTATTGCAACCGACCAGAATGGAACAACCTATTTTAAAACCAAAAATAGCTGGGGTGCCGATGGAGTTTATAATGGTTACCTTTATATGTCGGAATCGTATGTTCGTATGAAAACTATTGCCATTATGGTTCACCGTGATGCTATTCCCAAAAATATTGCTAAGAAACTAGGAATTTAAGGATGTAGGTATCTTTTATATCATTTAACGATTTTAGGAAATACCTTGATCATAATATTTTTTTAAATAAAGCGAGATGTCTAACCTATGTATAGATATCTCGCTTTATCATTTCAGGTTATTTGGTTTAAAAGGTTGCATTAGTCTCTTGAGAATCTTAGGCTAAAAGAAGTTAACCTATTCGTAAATCAACAGGTTGCATCCTCTTATTGGTGCAGTATCCATTCTGCCAAGAACCTCAAATGAGCCATCAGGATGTAAACGTCCAAGGTCTTGTGTTTGGATAAATGAGCAGGAGTACACGTTTGCCAAATCAATAATGTTGATTCCACCCGATGCCCCTATTGGGGCAATAGAAAGCGGGTCGTTGGTTTCTCGTATTAAAATTCGCATCCATGGTGGGCATTGGAAAATCCCATCTCCCTTTGAGTAGGCTTGGGAGAGAAGCTCTGTCATGCCATATTCTGAGTGGATGCTTTTTAAGCCAAATGCTTTGGTAAGAATCTCGTGCAGCTCGGAGCGTATAATCTCTTTTCTCCGTCCTTTCATACCTCCAGTTTCCATAACAATGGTATTCTGAAGATTAAGATTATATTTCTCGGCCAATTCAAGTAGAGCAAATGAAACACCTATTAGAATACACTTTTGACCAGCCCCATCAAGAGCTTTTAGCTTCTCAATAAGTTCGTCATGCTGGTTGAGGTAAAAGCCTCCATTCTCATTTCCCGATTGCTTAATAAGACCATCTACCATGTAGACAAGCGATGAGCCAGTCCTTTCGAGGTAGGCAGGAAGCAAGGCTAAGATACAGAACTCCTCAACATCCCCGTAAAAGTGTTGGAACCCGTTTAAATAGCTTTTTTTATATAGTTCGGTGCTTGCAACGTAATGTCGGCTTGTTTCTGAACCTGTTGTACCGCTACTTGTGAAAACTATCTCTTCAGTATAACCACTCGCTATAACCTTTTGACTTTTAAAAAATTGAATGGGTAAAAAGGGGATTTTAGAAATACTGTCAACTGTTTTGGGGGCTATTTTAAGTAAATCTACATACCTTCTATAAACCTCTACATGTTGATATTGAAAATTGAATATTTCAATGGCTTGGTTTTCAAAATCATCAGTGGAACTTATTGTAAATATTTTGTCAGCATTCATAGTCTAAAGAATTTAAAGGTGTTAAACGAAAAGCAAGAGAATTATTTCCTGAGGGAAAGTAGTTAGCCCAATTCAACGTTTGGATCCCAGAAAAGTTCTTCAAAATTTACAACCCGATTATTCTCAACTTTAATCCCTTCCGATTCGAGTAGTTCTTTCATGGTGTTTTGGCCAGGGAAATGAATTTTTCCAGTTAACAGTCCGTTCCTATTTACTACTCTATGGGCCGGCACCCATTCTTTTTGGTTTACACTTGAATTAAGAGCCCATCCAACCATTCGAGCAGAGCGTGCGGAACCTAAATAGCGTGCTATTGCGCCATATGAGGTTACTCTTCCAAAGGGTATTAGGCGTGTTACCTCATATACTCTTTCAAAAAAATTATCGTTTTTATTCGATAATTGGTTCATGGAAAGGACCACCGTGACTTAGTTCAAACTTTATATAGGTAATTGGTAAACCCTGTTCAAGGAATTGTTGTTCGTAAAAGGTTTTAATGCCTAAAATGGGATCATCGGAGACTTCTGCGTAAAGGTCGTTTGTGCATACATGCATCTTAAGGTTATTTTGCTCCACCAAAGCTTTTGTGTATTGGTGAAGCATTTGGTTGTCGGTTTTTAAATGGATAACTCCATTAGGCTTTAAGAAATTTGCGTAGTAGTTTAAAAAGCGGCTAGATGTTAATCGCTTTGTAGCCTTAGATGGGCGTGGTTGAGGGTCGGGGAAAGTTACCCAAATTTCATCAACTTCGTTAGGAGCAAAGAACGATTTAATATGGTCAATTCGGGTTCTTATGAATCCCACATTTTTAAGACCATCTTCTAAGGCTGTTTTAGCACCACGCCATAATCGTGCACCTTTAATATCGATGCCTATAAAATTCTTATTTGGAAACATACGTGCTAATCCAACTGAATATTCTCCTTTTCCACAGCCTAATTCAAGAATAATTGGATTTTGGTTTTTAAAGAACTGCTTATTCCAGTTCCCTTTTAACGGATAATCAGTGTTGAAAACCTCGTCAAATGATGGTTGTATTAAGTTCTCAAAGGTTTCGTTTTCGGCAAAACGTTTAAGCTTATTCTTTCCCACGACTCAATAAATATTAATTTTTATCACCAAGTTCAACCCTAAAACCAACTTCGGAAATACCCTTTAGCTCATCAACACGCATGGCTTGCTGTAAGTATACCTTGTATTCGCCACTAGTCCCAAACCGGACATTTTTGCGGTACAAGAACCTATTGTCGCGCAGACTACCCGAACCCTTCCCATACCAGTTACCATGTTCATCAGAAAGGAAACACTCAAATGTGTCGCGGATAGCAGAACCGTTAGGCGCTTTAACGTCGATGAAGAGGTATAAGTTCTGATATGGATAATCAGTTGTATTTCTGATGTTGATGAATAAATTGTAGTAAGTGAGCGTATCAGAAACGGGTACATTAAACTGAGCTATACTGTCTACATGCCAACTTTCATTAGGAAGTGTAATGTAACCATTATATACGTAGTTGTCTGAGCAAGATAGCAATGAAACTGAAAATATTGTGACAAAGAGGAAGTGTTTAACGCTTTCCATTTCTATTCGATTTATTTTGATTTTTTGATTTTCTGCGCTTTTTCAACTTAGGTTTAGAGCGCTTCTTATCGAAGCGAGTTAGGCTGTTATCATCCTCAAGCCCATCGGTAAAATCAATGTCTATTACTTCTGTTTTTGGGGCCAAACTAGAATCGAGAAGGGTATCGGGCTTTATGCCTTGTTTGTTAAGCTCTATGATTTCGTTTACTCTATCAACTGGGATTTCCAGAAGATTAACCGAGGATGAGGGTTGAGAGCCGAACCACATGCTGCGTTTAAAAATATCTGTTTTAAAGTGATAGTATGTTGCATCTTTGGTCTCCAGCTGAATGTTCCCTTCGGGAAATTCTTTGCGTGCATCAAGGTAGCTGGCAAGCTCATAGTTAAGGCAGCACTTCAACTTACCACATTGTCCAGCCAACTTTTGGGGATTAAGAGATAGTTCCTGTGCTTTAGCAGAGTTTGTGGTAACAGATTCAAAATGAGCAATCCATGTCGAACAGCAAAGTTCACGCCCACATGTTCCTATTCCACCAATTCTACCCGCTTCTTGCCTAGCACCAATTTGCCTCATCTCAACCCTTATCTTAAATCTATCTGCAAGAACCTTTATAAGCTCTCTAAAATCAACGCGTTCATCTGCTATGTAATAAAAAATTGCTTTAGTTTTATCACCTTGATACTCAACATCTCCTATTTTCATGTCAAGTTTAAGGTCCTCGGCTATTTTGCGTGATTTTAACATGGTGTCGTGTTCAAGCGACATGGCTTCAACCCATTTTTCGATGTCGGCCTTTTTAGCTCTACGGTATACCTTTTTGAGTTCAGCCGTTTTAGGGTCAATGCCCATACGTTTCATTTGTCGCTCAACCAGCCATCCAGTAAGGGATACAACCCCAATATCGTGCCCAGGGGATGCTTCAACGGCAACAATATCACCTTTCTTTAGAGTAATATTGTTTACATTTCTATAAAATCCTTTACGGGTGTTTTTAAACTGCACCTCAATAACATCATGCACCTGCATGGTATCGGGCAAGTCCTGAACCCAATCATAAACACCTAGTTTTGAACAGCAATTTGAGCAGGTTCCATGATCGGTTATTTCGTTTAAACTGATATCTGTTCCCCTTGGGGTATGTATTTTCTCCATATCTATTTGCTCTTAACCTTGCAAAGGTACTTATTTTAACGGAATTAGAAATAATCTTTATTTTGTTGGGTTTATAAACTTGCTGAGTTTAAGTACCATACTTGAGAATGTAATTTGAGGATTACCATTCTGAGAAATGCACTCAAAGGCATGGTTTAATGTTTTGGTAACCTGATTAACATTTTTAGTTGAAAGGAAAGGGGAGAATTTTTTCCCAAACTCCTCTTCTTCGCCAATCAAGTATGTAATTTTATCGAGACCAAGATTTAGCATCAAACTTTCTCGTGTTAACTTAAGCGAGTATTGCAAAAAGTCCTTCTGCTCTTCTCTTCCAAGTCTTGAAACTTCATCTACCCAGTCAAGCATTTCAATATATCGATTTGCATAGCATAGGCGCATCATATTTCGGTAGAGTTCAAAGTATTCACCTGAGTTTTGATTCAATAACTTTAGAGCCTCGTTGAAATTTCCATTCGATGCTCTGGATACATCATTGGCTTTCCCAGGTTCAATGCCATACTTATCGGTCAAATATACTGCGATATCGCTTCTAGTAATTGGAGGAACATGTATTTGTTGAGTTCTTGAAAGTATTGTTTTAAGAATTTGGTTAGGATGCTCAGTTATTAAGATGAAGTAGGTTCCTGCAGGTGGTTCCTCAATAAGTTTTAGGAGCTTGTTTGCTGCCTGTACATTCATTCGTTCGGCCAGCCAAATTATCATCACCTTAATATCACTCTCATAGCTTTTCAGGCTAAGTTTCCTAATAACCTCGGAGGCTGACGCTACATTAATGATTCCTTGTTTATTATTCAGGTCAATGGCTTCATACCAGTCGTTCTCGCTAAAGTAAGGGTTCTCTAATACTTTATTCCGCCAAATACTAATTATATCTGGATTAACCTCTGATCCATCGGAAGAACCCGATTTTTCTTTTCCAGCTTTACCAGGATAAATAAAGTGCAAATCGGGGTGAATTAGCTTAGAGATCTTTTTACACGAAGGGCACTCACCGCAAGAGTCGCTTTCCTGCTTATTGGTGCACATTAAGTATTGAGCATATGCAATGGCTAAAGCTAACTTACCACTACCAGGTGAGCCAGATAGAAGCATGGCGTGAGGAACTCTATTCTCCTTAACTTGAAGTAGCAAACGTTCTTTTACCTCTTTTTGACCAATTATATCTTTGAAAATCATAGCATTCTGTAGTTACCAGTATAACTCAAAGATAATAAATTTATGTTACTATCTGCTTATGATTTATAAGGCCCCTCTAACACTTTTGTTTCAATCGTTTGCGTTAAAATGTTAGTAGTTAGTAGAACTATTTGCTTATAAATTTTGTATTTTTGTGATGTAACAAAAAAATTATAGAAATGATTAACATTGATAACTACAACTTTAAAGGTAAGAAGGCGATTGTTCGGGTTGATTTTAATGTACCACTTAATAAAGAAACCTATGAGGTAACTGATGATACTCGTATTCGTGGTGCATTACCTACCATTAAAAAGATTTTAGCCGATGGTGGATCCGCAATTTTAATGTCGCATTTAGGAAGACCAAATGGTAAGCCACAAGATAAGTTCTCGCTTAAACATGTGATTCCTGCTATTGAAAAAAACTTGGGTTTGAGTGTAAAATTTGCTCCCGATTGTGTAGGTGATGAGGCAAAAAAGCTTGCCCAAGATCTAAAACCTGGGGAGGTGTTACTTTTAGAGAACCTGCGCTTTTATGAGGAGGAGGAAGGAAAACCATACAGTCTTCCAGAGGACGCAACCGACGAAATGAAGAAAGCAGCTAAGGCCAAGGTAAAAGAGAGCCAGAAAGAGTTTGTTAAGAAATTGGCTAGCTTAGCAGATTGCTACGTAAACGATGCTTTTGGAACTGCCCATCGTGCGCATGCTTCTACTGCTCTGATTGCTGAGCATTTCCCAGGCAATAGTATGTTTGGCTACCTGATAGAAAATGAGCTAAAAGCTATGGACAAGGTGCTAAAGGCACCAGAAAAGCCTTTTACCGCTATTATGGGTGGTGCCAAGGTTTCTGATAAAATCCTTATCATTGAAAACCTACTTGAGCGTGTCGATAATCTCATTATTGGTGGTGGAATGACTTATACTTTCATAAAGGCTCAAGGTGGTCAAATAGGTAACTCAATTTGCGAGGACGATAAGCTAGAGTTAGCCCGTGAACTCCTTGAAAAGGCAAAGGCAAAAGGTGTGAATGTATATCTTCCTGTTGACTCAATTAACGCCGATGCTTTTGATGCAAATGCCAACACAAATTCTAGCAAGATTGACCAAACACCAGCAGGCTGGATGGGACTTGATATTGGACCAGAAACCGTGAAAATCTTCAAAGAGGTTATCCTTAACTCCAAAACAATCCTCTGGAATGGTCCTATGGGTGTTTTTGAAATGGAAAAATTTGCTCAGGGCACTTCCGAAATTGCTAAAGCAATTGCTGAGGCAACTCAAAAAGGTGCTTTTAGTCTTGTTGGTGGTGGCGATTCCGTTGCTGCTGTTAATAAAAACAAGCTTGCCGATAAGATTTCTTACGTTTCAACTGGTGGTGGTGCCATGTTGGAATACATGGAAGGTAAAGAGCTACCTGGTATTAAAGCTATACGTGGTTAATAGCTATTACTATTCCTGATTTATAAAGCCCTTCCTTTACCTGGAAGGGTTTTTTATTTGCTTCATGCCGTTTTAGATATTAAAAAAAGTTAATCCTAATATTTGTTTTGAGCATATGCTTATATTTGCATTGATAATTTTGAGCATATGCCAAGAAAGAAATGTCATAGACAAATTTGCTATTCGCCAGAAACAGTGCTTTTTAAACCCGCTGGTAAGCCAACGTGTTCAATTGGTATTATTGAA
The DNA here is from genome assembly GCF_013265555.1 of Tenuifilum thalassicum. Lineage (GTDB taxonomy): Bacteria > Bacteroidota > Bacteroidia > Bacteroidales > Tenuifilaceae > Tenuifilum > Tenuifilum thalassicum. The sequence continues at coordinate 209,243 of NZ_CP041345.1, forward strand.
CTCGAGCTCGATGAGTTAGAGGCGATAAGGCTTGCCGACCAGCAAGACCTTTACCATGAAGATGCAGCAAAACAAATGGGTGTATCCCGACAAACCTTTGGGCGCATACTGGAGCAGGCACGTAAAAAAGTTGCCACGGCAATAGTTAACGGCATGGCTATCAAAATTAACACCAACAGCAGTGAAACAAGTTGCGTTGATACGATAAATGAATAGCAAAAAGTTTAACTAAATTTTTAACCGATGAAAATAGCAGTTCCAACAAGAGAAAACCTCGTAGATGAGCATTTTGGCCATTGCGAGTTTTATACCATTTATACAGTTGAAAATGGTAGTATAGTAAAAAAGGAAACCTTAGGCTCACCTCAAGGGTGTGGTTGCAAGTCGAATATTGCATCTGATTTCCAGAACATGGGTGTTTCTTTAATGCTTGCTGGAGGAATAGGTGCGGGAGCAATAAATGTTTTAGCAGCACATGGTGTAGAGGTGGTTAGAGGTTGTTCTGGCAATGTGGATAAGGTTGTAAATGATTACTTATCAGGTAACTTAACCGATTCGGGTGAAACTTGCAATCACCATGGTCACCATCCCGAGGGGCACCAACATGGGCACTCATGTAATCATTAATATGGTTTGTATTATAGAAAAGAAAAGAGGCTGTCATAACAAAGACAGCCTCTTAATATTTCGTTAGCTAAAAACTTTAGTTTGGCTTTTCAACGGTTCCAGTTAAGCGAAGAATCATTGTTGGGTTCTTAGGATCGTTGGTAATCACAGTAATTGTTTTACCTTGACGACCAGAATATCCTGAGGTTCTGAACGAAGCAGAAATTTTTGTTGATTCACCAGGTTTTAAAACCTTTTGAGAAGGAGTGGCTGTTGTACAACCGCAGCTAGCTTTTATCTTTCTAATTATAAGATCGCTTTTTCCAGAATTCTTCATTATAAAGTCATACTTTACAGGATCGCCCTGTTTAACTGTTCCAAAATCGTAGTGGTTTGTGTTAAACTCTACTCTAGGGGCATTTTCTAGCTCTTTGGCTGATAGTTTTGAAAAATCTTCCTCAATGCTTGCTGTAATGGTAATAGGGCTTCTATTAATAGCTTTATCGTTCACAGAGAGAACGAAGCGGTCAACCACAAATCCCCAATCTCCTCTTTTGTCGGGATTATAAGTTAAAACCAAAGAGCCTATTTGTTTGGGTTTAACTTTCTCGGGAACTGTTTTAACCTGTAAAAAGTTCAAGCCTTGAGTATTGGCTTTAACAACTACAGGATTCGATGATACGTTTAGGAATTTAATGGTATCGGTGTAGGTTTTCCCGAGATATATTCGTCCTAGGGCAAAATGAATTTTATCAAACTTTATCATGTCGCCAACAGGAGTGCGATAAATCTCCTCAATAGTTTTAACGTGTGGTTTTACCTTACCTTTAATGTGTAGTACAACAGTTGGAGTTGCAGAGTTATTGTAAACTGTAATTGTTTTGGCAAACGGGCCTGGACGTCCTGCCGGATTGTATCCAACTTTTATTGAACCGCTTTTTCCTGGAGCAATTGGTTGTCTTGGCCATTCAGGTGTTGTACAACCACATGAGGTGGCTACTCGGTGAATGATTAATGGTGTGGTGCCTGTGTTGGTAAACTCAAACGAATGGTAGGCAACACCATCGTCCTCGTTAATCAGTCCGTAATCAAAAGAGGTCTCCTTAAATGTAATTCTCGAAGCACTATTTTGTGCCATTACTGTAAGTCCAAATGTACAGGCAAGAATAAAAAGTCCTAACTTTTTCATGGCTTTCAATGTTTTTTATGTGTTAGTTATTGCAAAGTTATCAAAGTGAATTAAAAAACAACAATTTGCCATGCATTTATTATCAACTTATATTCCAAAAACATCCATATCTTTGTTAAAAAATTGTTTAAGATGACCATTTCACAGCTTATACTTTTACTCGCAGTTGGACTGATGGCTGGTTTTGTTGGAGGCGCACTTGGACTTGGGGGGGGGATCATTATTGTGCCCGCACTTATCTATATTCTTCACTTTTCACAACACGAGGCTCAGGGTACTAGTCTTATGGTATTGCTCTTTCCTGTTGGAATATTTGCAGTTATAAACTACTATAAGGCTGGCTATATCGACTGGAAGCTTTCTCTCATCCTAATGCTGGGAGTTGTTATTGGCAGCTACTTTGGCTCTAAGGTTTCAATTAATATTCCCGATGATATTCTAAAAAAGATTTTTGGCATCTTTATAATTTTAGTTGGACTTAAAATGATTCTTGGAAAATGAGAACTAATAGCCAGCTTATAAATAAAATGATAGAATTTAGGAGACACATACATAGGTTTCCAGAGCTATCGTTTCATGAAGTGAGGACTGCACAGTATATTAAATCTATTTTTAAGAGTGAGGGTATAAAGGTATTAGACTTTGGAACACATGAAAGTTTTATTTCAATTGTTGAAGGAGCACAGGATGGTAAAACCTTTGGCTTAAGAGCCGAGCTAGACGCCCTGCCTATTCGAGAAGAGACTGGTTTAGAATTTTCATCTACAAATGAAAATGTGATGCATGCCTGTGGGCATGATATGCATATGGCTATTGCTATGGGAGTTACGTTAACTCTTTTTAGCCAGAGAGAAAATCTTAAAGGGCGTTTCATCGCAATTTTTCAGTCGGGTGAGGAGTTGCTTCCAGGAGGAGCCCAGGCAATAACTCAAACAAACCTATTTAATGAACTTAAGCCCGATGCCATGTTTGGAATTCATATGCTTCCTGAGCTCGAGGCTGGAAAGATTGGTTTGTGTGCTGGTAGGTATATGGCATCTGGCGATGAGATTTATATCACCGTAAAAGGGAAAGGTGGACATGCTGCATTGCCCCACCTCCTTGTCGATCCTGTTGTTTGTTCTTCGGAAATCATTCTAAATTTACAAACTATTGTAAGCCGCAAATCCCCAGCTTTAATCCCTACTGTTCTCTCTTTTGGGAAAATCTTGGCAAATGGCGCAACGAACATTATTCCCGATGAGGTTCATATTGAGGGTACTTTCCGAACTATGGACGAAGAGTGGCGCGGCAAAGCACATCAGCTTATCCACCAAACTGCTGGTAATGTTGCTAAAGCTCATGGAGCCATTTGCGAGGTTGATATACGCAAGGGGTATCCATCAGTTTACAACAATCCTGAGCTTACGCACCAGGTAGAAACTATTGCTGCAAGGGTGATTGGTTCAAACAATGTTGTGAAGCTAGAACCAAGAATGACCACCGACGACTTTGCCTATTTTAGCAACATGGTGCCATCGGTCTATTTTAGAGTGGGTGCTGGATATAGTAAAAAAGAAAATCCTCAGCTACATCAGAATACCTTTAATCCTTCGGAAGAAGCTATTGAAATTGGGTGGGATATTTTGGTAAATATTTTTACGGAGATGATGAGGTAGACAAGTAGACATTTAAAAAATATAAGAGGCTGTCCATAAAAGGCAGCCTCTTAATTTTAGACTTTATCTCTTTTAGGTGAAGATAATTTGTGTGCCTTCACCAGCTGCTAATTCGTAGAATTGGCCAATGGTGATAATATCCTTAACATGCTCGCTGAAGTCTTCTCTTTTAAGGCCAAACATCTCAACGGCAAGCTTACAAGCATAAATTTCACCACCACCTGCTGTGATAAGTTCTAGAAACTCATCAACTGGAGGGATGTCTAATTTTTCCATTGTGCTTTTCATCATTGCCGAAACACCGGCCTCAACACCTGGAAGCATTCCAAGTATAGTAGGGAAGGGTAACCCGCCAGGCATACGTAAGCCAGGGTTTCCAACTGTTGCAGTGTGCAACTTGTTCATTTGTTTCTTTGTGATTGCATCAAGGCCAAAGAAGGTGAAGAATACCTTAGCCTCAATTCCTTCCATCACGGCGCCATTTGCCATAACCAGAGCAGCATAAACATCCTCGAGGTTTGCTTTGGCGCATATAATCATCACCTTTTTAATTGGGTGATCTTTTGCTTCTGCCATAACTATTTAGTTTTAAGGTTATACACAACTCGATGGTTTTGCTACGCCAGCAATTTTGGTTGCTTTCTTAAGTGGGGCACCAGGAAAAAGCTGATAAAATCCTTTGGTATCAACTATGCCTGATTTTCCAATAGTTCTAATAGTTAACGACTCACCGTTTAAAGTTTTTTCACGAATGAAATTGATTACTTCAAAGTGCTTATCCGTTAGTTCAATACCTTCCTCTTTAGCAATCTCAACTGCTATCTCTTTGGTCCACTGGTTTGGATCGGTTAGATAACCATCTTCGGTAACATTAACTGTTACACCTGCAAATACTTTTTCTGCCATAACTTTATCTGTTTAAAATTAACTAATCAATTTTTTTACCTTTCATCGACATCTTTGAAGATACGGGAAGATGCAACCCTTTTATTAGTATGTTCCAGTAAATATACTCAAAACCTAATTTACCCCAATGGTTTAGCCTAGTGTTTTTTAACAGCTTCATGGGACCAATACCAGGAACTGGATATGTACCAGGTAGTGGTTCTGTATCATAGTTAAAATCGATTAAACTGGCTTTTCCTTCACCCGTTTCAATAAAGCAGTTAGAGTGACCATCAAACTTGGCCTCTAAAGGTTTACCATTAATTGCAGATAGAACATTTTCATAAAGGACATCTGCAGCAAAGTGAACAACTGAGCCTGCTTTTGATGTTGGAATATTACTTGCATCTCCTAATACAAAAATATTTTCCCATTTCTGCGACCTTAAGGTAAACTTGTCGGTTGGTATAAAGTTAAGGTCATCGCCCATGCCACTTCTTTCTACATAATCAGCACCTTTATTAACTGGGATAGAAACTAGTAGGTCAAAACTAATTTCTCTTCCATCGTAGGACACGATTTTCTTAGCATCTTCATCAACCTTCTCAATATAGAAGTCAGGTACAATGTTAATGTTTTTCTCACTAAGGAGTTTGCTTAGCATGGCTGTTGCTTTTGGTTTTGTAAAAGCACCAGAAAGAGGTGTAGAATAAACAATATTGACCTTATCCCTGATTTTTCTCTTCTTAAAGAACGTATCAGCTAGGAATGAAAACTCCAAAGGAGCAACAGGACACTTGATGGGTTGCTCAGCAATATTTACAACCATGGTTCCGCCTTGCCAGTTTTTCAGAAACTCATGTAACGCTGAAGCTCCTTCGTATGTGTAAAAATCGAAGATACTTTTATACCATTCCTTTCCTTTTAGCCCAGGTGTTTCATCGGGACTTGTTTGGGTTCCTGTTGCAATAATCAAAAAGTCATACGATAGTGTCTGGTTGTTTTTTAATAAAACTTCAGACTTATCTGGCAGAACTCTGTCAATATCTTCAACGATAAAGTTTACACCAGAAGGCAAAAATTTTTGCTTAGGTTTTACAACTCTCTCCTTGTTATAAATACCAAAAGGGATAAATAAAAATCCAGGTTGATAGTAATGACTTCTGTGCTTGTCAACAACAGTAATCTCCCACTCTTTTTTTGGAAGTGCTTTTCTTAGCTTATTTGCCATTAACGTTCCACCTGTTCCAGCGCCAAGAATTACAATTTTCTTCATATATTTACAGAATTAAGTTTATTGTTATTCAATTATCAATTGAAATTTTTTGTACATTTCAAAGTTCATTATTTATAACGATTATTTGGACTGAATAGTTGTTGATAAAAATCAAAACTGATATATATCAACATATATAGATATGAATAAAGATATATGCCCTGGAAGTAAATGTTCAGAATGTGGATTCCGCTCCTCGATATTTGTAAGGTTAAGCGATGAACAGCTCGACAACCTAACTGCAAACAAAACATTTGCGTTTGTAAAAAAGGGAGATGTAATTGCTAAACAGGGTGGTGAGGTTAAAGGGTTTATTTTCCTAAGGAAAGGGTTGGCCAAGTTAACTCGGGTAAATCCTGATGGTCGTGAACAAATAATTGGCATTGCCACTCCTAACGATTTTGTTGGTTTGCTAAGTATCTTTTCATCAAAAAAATATCAGTACAACATCATTGCCATTGAGGATTGTGAGTACTGCTGCGTTGATTACGATATGGTGATGGATTTAGTGAGCACCAACGGTGACTTTGCCAAAACTCTCCTGGAGAAAATCTCGCAGGTGTCGGATTTGATGATGGGTACTCGACTCGATTTAGAATTGCGCCAGCTCCGTGGTCGTGTGGCTTTTATCCTTTGCTATTTTGCTAATGAGGTTTACAAATCGCAAAAGTTTAATCTTCCCATCTCGCGCAGAGAAATTGCTGAGCTTATTGATATGCGCGTTGAAAATGTGGTTCGTATACTTTCAGAATTGCGCCGCGATAATGTTATTAAGATTGAAGGGACAACCATTGAGATTGTTAACCCCGAAAAATTGCGTTGGATGAAAGAGCATGGGTAGGCTATTTAAGACCTTTTATCTTTTTTGTCAGTTCGGTTGAAAAAACAAAATCATTTAGCTCCTTATTATCGCTATCAAGAATATCGTCTTTGGTTCCCTCCCACCATTTCTGTCCTTGGTGTATAAAAATAACCTTATCGCCAATTCCCATCACCGAGTTCATATCGTGGGTGTTAACTATGGTGGTAATGTTGTATTCCTCTGTAATCTCCTTAATTAGCTGGTCGATAACCACTGCTGTTTTGGGATCAAGGCCAGAGTTAGGCTCATCGCAAAACAAGAATTCAGGATTAAGTGCTATTGCCCTGGCTATGGCTACCCTTTTTTTCATTCCCCCGCTAATCTCAGCAGGGTAAAGATGATTTGAGTTTACGATGTTAACCCTCTTAAGGCAAAAGTTAACCCGTTCAAGCTTTTCCTCGTAGGTCATTTCGGTGAACATATCAAGCGGAAACATGACATTTTCCTCTACAGTTGCCGAATCAAATAGTGCTGATCCTTGGAAAAGCATTCCTATTTTTTGCCTTATCTGCTTTTTTTCGGTAAAGGAAAGAGTATCGAACCGGGTTTCGTCATAGAAAATTTCTCCATCATCTATATCGTGTAAACCAACTATACTTTTAAGCAGAACCGTTTTGCCTGAACCACTTTGACCTATTATCAGGTTAGTTTTCCCCTTTTCAAAGGTGGCGCTTATATCTTTTAGCACCATCCTTCCATCAAACGATTTACAAACATTTTTTATGGTTATCACGACAGAAGCAGTTGAGTTAGTAATAGGTTAAATAAAAGTATAAAAATGCTACTCATTACTACGGCTTGGGTACTTGCCTTGCCAACTTCAAGCGATCCGCCTTGGACACGGTAACCGTAAAAAGCCGATATGGTTGTAATAAGAAATGCAAAAACTACAGTTTTTATTAAAGAGTAGGTGATGTAGAATGGAATAAATGCATATTGCACCCCATTAATGTACTCTTGCGATGAAACTACACCTGTAAATACGCCCACTAACCATCCTCCAGTGATACCAACAATCATACTTAGAACCGATAGAAATGGGTTGAAAAGCACTGTGGCGATAATTTTGGGTAATATTAAAAAGCTAGCAGAGTTTACCCCCATTATCTCCAAAGCATCTATCTGTTCGCTTACTCTCATTGTTCCTATTTCAGAGGCAATGTTTGAACCAACCTTCCCAGCAAGTATAAGCCCGATTACGGTTGATGAGAACTCAAGTAGCATGCTATCGCGTGTTCCTAAACCAATAAGGTACGTTGGTATGAAAGGGTTCTCCATGTTATAGGCAGTTTGAAGTGTGATTACTGCACCCATAAACGCTGATATAATGGTAACAATCCAAATCGATTGTAAACCTAGCTTATCAATCTCTTTTATTGTTTGCCTGTAGTAAACCCTCTTTTTTTCAGGTTTTGAGAATACCCGTTTTAGTAATAGTACATATTCACCGAATATCTCAACACCTTTGAGTATGTTCATTTTTATAAACCTATTTATTTAACATGCTTTAAAGTAAAGCAAATTTAATGGATATTGTTAATAATTGAGTTGTTTATGATAAAATTATCATCTTAACAAAACTTAGAAGATTAATAATTTAGAGCGACTTAGTTTAATTTTTGGTAAATCAATCCTACTAACCTGAATCAAATTACACTATCTTTGAATTTATTAAAGTAACAAGAATATGGCTAAAGGCAAAAGTAAAACAGCTAGTGATACCCCAAAGCGTATCCCCAAAAAGAAGCTTAAACAACTAGTTACCGATCTTCTGCTTGCTAATCCCTCAAAGATTTTCAATTACAAACAGGTTTCGAATAAGTTAGGAGTTGGTGACGATATTACTCGTAGAATGGTAAATGAGCTACTTTACGAGCTTGCCCAGGAAGGTTTTGCCGAGGAGCTGCAGCGTGGAAAGTTTCGTGCAGTAATGCAAAATGCCCTTGTAGTAGGTACTTTAGAAATGAATCCCGATGGCTCTGCCGATGTGATAACCGAAGACAATAGAGAGATTTTCATCCCCGATTTTCGATTAAATCATGCTTTGCATGGCGATAGGGTTCAGATTTCAATTTACCGTCAACGACGAAGGGGTTTGCTTGAAGGCGAGGTGGTAAGAATTATAGAACGGGCTAAACGAAACTTTGTGGGCGCCATTCATTTTGTTGGCAAAAATGCTTTTGTTATTCCCGATAACAAGCTGATGCCTTACGACATTTTCATTCCGAAGGTTGAGCTTAAAGATGTTCGAAATGGTCAAAAGGTAATAGTACAAATAACCGAATGGCCTGCACGCGAGAAGAATCCAAGTGGTAAGATTGTGGAGGTTCTTGGCAACCCAGGTGTTCATGAGGTTGAAATGCATGCCATTCTTGCCGAGTTTGAGTTGCCGTATCGTTTCCCCGAAGAGCTCGATAAGCTAGCGGAGAAGATTAGCGCTAAGATAACGGATGCCGATTATCGTGAGAGACGCGATTTTCGCGATGTTCCAACCTTTACCATCGACCCTTTTGATGCTAAAGATTTTGACGATGCCCTTTCGGTGCAAATGCTTCCCAATGGTAACATTGAGGTAGGAGTTCACATTGCCGATGTAACTCACTATGTAAAACCAAATAGCCCTATTGATAACGAAGCAATAGAGCGTGGCACATCGGTTTATTTAGTTGATAGGTGCGTTCCAATGCTACCTGAGAGGCTATCAAACTTTATCTGCTCGCTGAGGCCTAACGAGGAAAAACTATGTTTTTCTGCTGTGTTTGAAATGAATGAGAATGCCGAGGTTATTAACCAATGGTTTGGTCGTACTGTAATTCTCTCAAAACGCCGGTTTACCTACGAGGAGGCTCAGCAGGTTATTGAAACTGGCGAGGGCGATATGAAAGAGCAAATTCTATTGCTCCATACGCTTGCCCAAAAGCTTAGAGCAGAACGGTTTAAAAAGGGGGCTATTGCATTTGAACGTATCGAGGTTAAATTTGATCTCGATCCCAAGGGTAAACCTTTAGGGGTTTATTTTAAGGAAAACAAGGAATCGAACCAGTTAATTGAGGAGTTCATGCTATTGGCCAACCGTAAGGTTGCCGAGTTTATTGGCATGCAAAAGAAGGGGCGTAGGGAGTTGCCTTTTGTTTATCGTATTCACGACAAGCCAAACGAGGAGAAGCTCAACGCTTTTAGATCATTCATAACCCGTTTTGGGTACAGCATTTCTGGAACAACCGATAGGCAGGTAAGCAAATCGCTTAACCAGCTTATGGAAAAGGTAAAGGGACGCCCCGAACAAAATCTGGTTGAAACACTTGCCCTGAGGTCTATGGCAAAGGCCCGATACTCAACCGATAACATTGGTCACTATGGCTTAGGGTTTAAGTTTTACACCCACTTTACTTCGCCAATACGACGTTACCCCGACATGATGGTTCATCGTCTTTTAGACCATTACCTTAAAAATGGGAAACCTAAAGATAAGGAGCAGATTGAAACGCTTTGCAAGCACTCTACTAACATGGAGATAAAGGCAACCGAAGCCGAACGGGCTTCAATTAAGTATAAGCAGGTAGAGTTTATGCAGGATAAGGTTGGCGAAACATTTAAGGGAGTTATTTCGGGTGTTACAAGTTTTGGCCTTTTTGTTGAGCTTACCGAAACCCAATGCGAAGGTTTGGTATCAATCCGCGACCTGGACGACGATTTCTACCGCTTCGATGAGGATGAGTTTGCTTTAGTAGGTGAACGCTCAGGGCGTAAGTTTACTCTTGGCGATGAGGTTGAGGTTGAGGTTTGGCGTACGAACCTTGCCAAGAAGCAACTCGATTTTAAGCTTGTAGGAATGCCTGGTAAGTCAAGTAAACCTTCAACACCTCGTAGGAGTCCAAAAAAAAGTAGTTCCAAAAAAGCCAAAGTTGCCTCAAGCAGGAAGGGGCAGCAAAAACCTAAGAAAAAAGAGAAACGTCGTAAACGCTAAAAATAAATATTGAGTATGAGAAAATTACTGGTTTTCGTCTTGGCAGCACTTGCCCTGTCGTGTACAAAGAAAAACGAGCTAACAACTGGTCAATGGCTTGGTATTATCCAAATGGATACAATTCCTGGCAGGTTAGATGTGCCATTCAATTTTGAGGTTAAGTCCGATAGCGGTAAGATTTGTCTTGTAGTGCGTAATGCCGATGAGCTAATACGGGTAAACGAGGTTGAACGTATTGGCGATTCTCTTTATGCAAAGTTCCCAACATTTACCAGTGAGCTGGTGGTAGCAGTAAACGACTCGTTAAGCGGTTACTACTATCCCAAAGGGATAAAAGCTGGACGTAGGTACCAGTTTTATGCCATCAAGGGAGAAACAGACCGGTTTCCATGGTTTACCGAACAACCAAAATACGATGTAACTGGGCGCTGGTGGTTCATTGAGAATCCAGGAACACCCGATTCGTCGGCTATGATTGCAGAGCTAAAGCAGGATGGTGCAAGGGTTACAGGTACCATTCTTAGTCCTTATGGCGATTACCGATACCTTGAGGGAAAGGTTGCAGGCAATAAGTTCTACTTTTCTAAGAATGATGGTGCCCAAACAATAATTATACGTGGCGAAATAACCGATTCGGCTAATATGTCCAATGGCTTGATTGCTGGAAGTCCAAGTTGGGTCTCTTCATGGCGCGCCTTTCGTGACGAGAACGCCCAATTACCCAAGGCTGAAAGCATGGTTTGGGTGCGAAAAGGGTATTCCACCTTTGAGTTTGCTGGTATCGACCTAAATGGTAACCGTGTTACCTCCAACGATGAGCGTTTTAAGGGAAAGGTTTTGGCTGTTCTTGCTGGCGGAAGCTGGTGCCCCAACTGCCTGGACGAGGGCCGATTCTACAAAACCATGTACGAAAAGTACCGCGATAAGGGCTTTGAGGTGGTATCGCTTTGCTTTGAGGATAAAACCTTTGAGGCTGCTCAGCCAAAGATTAAGCGCTTTGCTCAAAGCATAGGTGCCGATTACACATATCTATATGTTGCCCCACGTGGCCGCACCCAACGCGACTCGGTGCTTTATGCCCTTGAAGGCACTATGGCCTACCCAACCAGCATGATTCTGGACCGCAAGGGTAAAATTCGCCGTGTTGAAACAGGTTTCTCTGGACCCGGTACGGGTGAACATTTCGAGAAGTTTGCAAAAGAAACCGAAGAGCTAATTGTAAAGCTACTTAACGAAAACTAGAACAAACATAAGTAAACCATTGTAATACTAATAATTTCTTTAATACATAATGATAAAGCTACCAGTTCGGTAGCTTTGTTTTTATCTGCCTATTCGTGAGTGTATGAAAGATTTTATGCATTAACAGCCGGTGGTTTGGCTTATGTGTGAGAACGGGCTGCGTATTCGTCTTCGAAAAAAATTTCCTAACGGGCGAAACCGCTTCTAAGTTCCATTGCCAACCCACATTGGCTACACACCTTGTTGAACTAAACACGCCTCCGCGGGTAGCTGTTTCAAAATTACCCGATTCTTTCTATACTCCGAAATTATTAACAAAAAAAAATGAATATGAGAAAGAAATCGGGTTTTAGTATCGTTGAGCAGGCTATTGTGCTTGTTCCTGAGTTTGAAAAAGTTGTCCGTTAACTATAACAACATCCCCTCAAAATATTAACTTCAAAAAATATTTAAAACCGTCATTAAGTACATAGCCCTGAACCCGGCGGGTGTAGTTCAACACCTACTCATCGCTGGGCGCTGCACGCCGCTCAGAGTCCTATTTATTAGCAGTTGTATTTTGAAAATTTTTATTTCTGCTTTACTTTAGCATATTCAAGTAAGTCTTCTAAAGTTTCTTGTTTTCCAAAAAGAACTGAATTAGAATTTAATATTAAAGCTTTTGATTCTAAACCATTATCAAGTTTATAGCTTACTATTGTGTATTTGGTATTTTTCAGTCTAAATGTTGAAATATTTTGAATCTGATTTAATAACACTGTCTCTTTCTTTCTAAATATTTTTTTTATCAACAGTTTATTCCCTACAAGAAATACCTTTGAAACAAAAATGAACTGATAAATTGTTAAACCTAATATTATAAAGTAAAAAATTAATGGCAATGCTAATTTATTAAATTCCGTACTTGGGTCTTTCATTATGGCAAAAAGTATAAACGAGTATAATAAAACAATTATTAAACCTATGAATGCTCCAAAAAAAGAAAAATCGGAAGAAACTTTAACAGGTCTGCCTTTTTCTAAATCTCTCATTAACATGCTTGCTGTCATTTTCATAATACTTATCTATTAAGGTTTTTGATTTTTTGCTTGTCTGATTCAATTTGTTTTACATTTCCTTCAAAAAAAATGGAATTTTTGTTTTGTATGTTATTTCCTTTGCTTTCTCAATCGAGTATCTATCAGATTCATTTTTTTCAATTAAAAGCTTTTCATTATTTTGATTCATAAAACACAAGGAACTTTTTCCAAAGTTATATCCCTTTCTCCCTTTTGATAATTTCATGCTTACAAAAAATTGAATTCCAGTGAACTCTTTTAAATTATATTTTCTCAAAGGAATTTTCAAAGAAAGGAAATTAAAAGTTTTCCAAATTGATTTCTTTTCAGTATTTATAATTACTTTCATTAGTGCGATTTTTTCTAAATATTACTGCTAACGGCTGGGGGTTGGTAAAGTGCAGGAGTATGAAACGGTTCATTGTCCCACGCTACGAAGCTACGAAAAAGCGATAACGTTTCCTAATCCGCAGGTTACCTGCATTTTATTAACCCCTTGTTATGGGCAGGTTTTGAAATAAATAAAGTTACAAACAGACTCAAACATTTACTTTGTGTGTTAATAATATTTCTAAAGCATCTTAACGGACTAATAATTGTTTATGCTTTTGATTGAGCTTTTTTAACTGTATTTAAATTCAATAAATAAAGGCTCAACTTTTTGAAAGATGAGCCACTGTGGCATTTAAATAGCCGAATCAGAAAAAATTAAAATTTTCTTTGCTTGATTTTTCTTTACTTGTTTTAAAACTAAATAAAAATCACTAATTATTAATTGTACCAATAAAACATTGCACTTAGAAATACTTATAAATTAAAAATACAAGCATTAAAACTATAGAAATACCAAGCATAATAAAATTAAAATATTTCAACTTAAATGAACCAGTTTTAATTTTTGGTCTTAATACAAATACTGTGAAATATGCACTTATAACACCAAAAAAATATCCTGGAATAATATGACGTAAAAAACCTTTAGGTTCCATTATAAATAAATAAATGATGCTACCAATAGCAATCAATGTATTTATTAAAAAAAATAATAACAATGATTTACGTTCTTTTGCTTCCATGATAGTTGGTTATAATACAGCCATGTTTTTTTTAAACCATTGCTGAGAAAATGAATAAAATTAACAAATTGCAGTAGATAGGGCTGCACCAACAACTAAACTTACAACAACTGTTATACCACCAGATGCTACGGCTGTTGCTGCAAATGCTGTAGCAATACCACCCGCCCAAGCACCCCATATCGCTCCAATACCACCAGTGGTCATATTACAAATGAATTCAGACGCACTACCACCTTCAGTCATTTCCATTTCTTGCAAAGATAATTTTCTTGTTTCCATTTTACTAAATTTTTTAAGGTTAATAATAAAGTTAACTTACACTTACAAAATTATTTAAAGAATTTTATACAACCAAGAATAATAACCACAAATTCCGTGAACGGTCAAAAATAGCGTCCGAGCGGGAAGTTTTTTTCATTACATTTTTGTAAAAGACTGCCATGCAGCACTATATGAATTTTGGCTATTCAACAGTTCATTGTGGTTTCCTACTACCTCAATCTGACCACTAACTGACAGCACAATAATCCTGTCGGATATTGAGGCGTTTCTAATACTGTGCGTGATGTTAAGTATGCCCATGATGCTTTTGAGTTGGGTTAGCAGCTCTAAAGCAAAGTTTTCTGTGGTTCTGTCCATGTGTGCGGTTACCTCATCGAGTAGTAGCAGCTGTGGTTTACAAACTAACGCACGAGCCAACCCTACCAGCTGTTTTTGCCCGCCCGAAATCTGAATACCACCCTCGCCAAGCATAGTATGAAAGCCCTGTGGAAATTTCTCAAAGAATGGCATTAGCCCATACCTTTTCAATGTTTCAACGGCCTCTAAGGCTTCCTTTTCACTATCCGAAAGGGTTATGTTTGCGAGCAAAGTTGCGTTTGAGAGAGTTACATCTTGTGGAACAACTCCTATAAGGCCCCTATAAGATTGAATTGAATAGGTTTCAGCATCCTTACCGTTAAACTGTAATTTACCCGATTCTGGGCTGTAGAACCGCTGTATAAGAGACATTAACGTGCTCTTGCCCGTGCCGTTATCGCCAAAAATGGTAACCAGCTCCCCTTTACTTACCGTGAAGTTTACCTTTTCGAGTAGCAGACCCCTACCGGGATACCTAAACGAGACATCCGTTAGGCGTAGCTCTTTGAATTCATAAATGCGCTCTTTTTCATCCTCATCAGCCATTAAATACTCCTTGTCCATGCTGGAGAACTCGTACATTCGCTCAAATGCAATTCGTGCGCCCTGTAGCTGCACGTTGGCAAAGGCAATGGACGCTAGGGCTGGAAGAATGGTTCCGCTTAGACTAAAAACAGCCATAAATACACCCGTTGACATTTGCCCCGATTGCAACTGAATGGCAGATAGGATGATTACTCCGATAGTAATAGCCAGTCCAATCATACCCGTAAGTAGCTGCACGGTTATACCAACACTTCCGATATGATATACTTTGTCCTGAAAAAAACGAAAGGTTAGTAATCCCAACCTTGTAAAAAAGGTTTCCTTTCTAAAACTTTTAATGGGCTGGATATTGCCAATGGTGCTTATGTAGTTGCTCTCGTTGAGGGAGTATGCCATCATGGCATCCCTTTGACCGTTAATAATGGTTCTGTTGTAGCGGTATGCTACCCATACAAATAGCGGCACGCCTAAAAGCAGAATTAAACCAACCCATATGTTGTAAAGAAAAACTGCGGCTAGTGAAACAACAACAACAAGGGCATTAATTAGTAGCTCTCCGAAAAAGAAAGAAACCGTTTGCTGTATGCGCCCTATGTCGTTTAGCCTTGCCACCATGTCGCCAATTTTACGGCTTGTGAAGAAGCCCATGGGGAGCATGAGCAAATCGGCAAAGAAGCTACCCGTAATTCTTACGTTGATGTCAACACCCTGTCGGAGCATGAGCTGCTGCCTGTAGTAGCCAATTAGTAACCTTGCTGTCAGTAATATTGAAACCAAACCAATAGCTGTAAAAATGCGAGTGGCGTTACCCGATGGTATAAGCCTGTCGATGAACACCTGAGCAAAAACAGCAGTGGCCAGACCCAGCACTGCAACAGCAATTCCCATTAGAAGGATGGTTGTTAAGAGGCTTAAATCTTCCCTCAACAACTTTTTAAACCAACCCCATTTCAGGTTGCGCACAGTTTTCTCTTTTTTAAACCTTTTCTCGTCAGGCACTAGCGTTAGCATTTTTCCGCTTTTCCAAATGTCCAAAAGCTCAGCTTCATCCATCCACTTTAAGCCAACGGCAGGGTCGCCAATAAGAAAAAGGTTTTCCGACACCTGGTAGCACACCACGTAGTGCAGCATAGAGCCATTCACAACAACATGCAGTATAACAGGCTGTTTAATTTTTTTGAGAAATACCATGTCGGCCTGCATCCCTTCAGCGTTAAACCCTATGCTGTTGGCCACTTGGTATAAGCCCAGTAGCGTTGTGCCCTGCCTGCTTGTTCCACTGGCAATTCTCAATTTTTCCAAATTCGGAACTCCTCCGTGGAACATTATGATGCTGCTTAGACAGGCTACCCCGCAATCGGATTGGTTTTTTTGTAGAATAAATGTTTTCGCAATTCTTTTGTCAATTTTCATGGTTATTTCTGAAGTTGTTTTTTTAGTAGCTCGGGGTTTATATAACCCTTTTTCTGCAATATTAACCTGCCGTTATGGTCGAATACAAAAAGGGATGGGTTGGATGCACTAAGGAATGGCTCCTCTGTTCGCAGCTCATCTATTTTTAGCATTTCAAAGTTGGCATAGTTAACTAGGTTGTAATTTGCCTGTATGCGAAGCAGCTCGTTTGTGCTCTGATGGGAAAGCAACAGTATGTTGTACCTCTCGAAATTTGCGTAATTTACTAGTAGTTCCTCCAGCTCAATTCTGCAAATATCACACTCAGAGTTAAAAACAATAACGAGCGACGTGTCAGCTTTAACAAAACTGATTTCTACAGCGAAACTATCGAGGGAAAGCGCATGTATGGAAGTAGGTGTTGGACTAGGTTTGCTAGTTGCTTTTTTTGCTATACCATGTATCATGAAAAGAGATGCTCCAACTATAATAATTGCCACAAGGCTTAGAATTTGTTTTTTACGCATAGGAAACAGAGATATAAGCAATTAGAACTATCCATATTACAAGAGCAGCACCATAGCTCTTTGCTACGAGGGTAATGCTTTTTCCAAACTTTTCGTTTGATACAACACTTACACCTAACGCTAGTGCAAAAACGAAAATTAGTTGAAGGACATTTAGCGATTGAAGCGGTGCAACAAGCCATTCAAGACCTACTAACCCTTGTATAAAATGACCAATTGACAGTATGCTAATAACATTGAAACGTTGCATTTCCTCCAAGTTTTGAACATTAGAAAAAAGAAGGACAATGAAATTTACAACTCCAGCTGTAATGAAAATCCATTCACAAGCCATAGTTGTTTTAAAAATTTGCTTAAAACGTATATTGAAGTTCATAAAAACGGTGCCTGTTGCAATAAATGCGCTCACAAATAGCCACTTAAGGACAAGAATAACAGGGAATAGAGCATAGGACACCCATGCCCATTTGCGTTGAAAGGCTATTGCTCTATCAATATACTGCTCTGGCAGTTGGCCATAAAGAGAGTCGTACATAAGGCTATCTGTTAAAACATATTCGTTTGTAACATAGTTTATCAACCAGTAAATAGTAATGATTGATAAAAAAAGCAAATAGCTTCTCTCGTTAAGTAATGATTCAAAAAATCGTTTCATAGTTTAATTTTGGTTGTAAGATTTGTAATTATTTGATTGTAATTATTTTGCCAAGCAAAACACTCTTTTTCCTTTTTGAAATTGGAATCCTTTTCCCATTTTTAAGTATGGCTTGATGAAAATTCCCTATTTGAACAATTTCCGTTATTAAAGAAGTCTTTACAATAAATGCTTTATGAACCCGCATAAATTTAACACTAGGCAGTAACTTTTCAAGTTTTTCCAAGGAAAAGTCGGAAATTATTTGCTCTGCATTTGACATTGTAATAATAGTATACCCTTCGCATTTTTCTATGTAATTTATTTCTTCGGTATTCTTAATAGCAGAAAACGGATTACTTTCATTAGCCATTTCTAGTCGTTGTTTTAATTATTTTTCTAATTGTGTTTCTTTGTCGCTTTGCTACAGGGATTGAAGTTTTTTCTAAAATGATACAGGAGCTGTCTTTGAAAGTTCAATTAGTAAATGCGAAAAAATTCTTGAATGATGATGATGATGGCCTGTTGATAATCGGAAATAACTTTTAGCAAAGCGTTAAAAAAGTTATTCTGATTATCAATAGACAACGACAAGAAAAGAATTTAAATTAAAGAAAGAGAGAAAAACTAAAAAGTATTTTCTCTCTTAATGCAAATGTTCGACCTTTGTTTTCGCAAAAAAAATACGGATGAAGCATTTGACATTGGAGCAAAGATACGCAATAAAAGCGTATTTGGATTGCGGGAAAACAAAAAGTGAAATAGCCAGGGCTTTAAAAGTTCACAAGAGCACTATTTATCGTGAAATAAGTCGCAATAGTAGCAAGCGAGGTGCTTATAATCCTGATTCTGCTAACGAGTTAGCGGAAGAGAGGAAAGAGCGTTTCTGTCAGAATCGCAGGTTTGATACAAGCATGCAAGTAAAGATAGACAATTGGATAAAAGAAGAGCAGTGGTCGCCTGAGCAAATAAAGGGACATTGTGATAGAAATGGAATTGAAATGGTATCTCATGAAAGAATATACCAGTACATAAGGGCAGATAAACAGGCTGGAGGGGAGCTGCATAAGCATATGCGGCATAAGCTAAAACACCGCAATCGTCCTGTTGGAGGGAAGCGTGTAGTTATAAAAAACAAGGTTTCCATTGACGATAGGCCTGCTGTAATAAACAACAAGGAGCGTTTTGGTGATTGGGAGATTGACCTAATTGTTGGGAGGAATAATAAAGGAGCAATGGTAACTTTAGTTGAAAGAAAAACATCAATGATTTTAATAAGGAAATTGGAGGATGGTAAAGATGCAGATGGACTTGCTAATACCGTAATTAGAATGCTACTGCCCTATAAGAACAGCGTAAAATCAATAACCAGTGATAACGGTTCCGAATTTGCCAGACATGAAAAAATAGCGAAAAAATTGCAGGCTGACTTTTACTTCGCTCATCCATATTCTTCTTGGGAAAGGGGATTAAGTGAGTACTCTAATAAATTAATAAGACAGTACATCCCTAAAAAATCAAATTTTGATACCTTTGATTCAGATTTTGTGAAACAAGTACAACATAAAATAAACAGAAGACCAAGGAAGACTTTGCATTTTAGTACTCCAAAAACAGAGTTCTTTAATTGTGTCGCATTTGCTTGTTGAATTTACGCTTTGCAAAAGTATTTAACTAAGTTTTGATTTATCAAAAAGTTTCTATGGCATCTTACAAATCCTAAATTTAAAAGGGCCTTTTCAAAAAAGGAAATTGTACTTTGAGTTTTAATAACCTTCTCATGATGGCAGTTTTCATTGGGGCAGAAATGAAGCGTACAGCCATTCTTATACCCCTCTACATACTGTAAAGTTTTTGGCTCTATTGCCGTTAACCTATCTCCTCGTTTTATCCAAATGGCATTTTCCATACTCTCTTTTTTTCAATCTTAAAATCAATTTTCCAACAGCAAGGGTTGTCTTGTTGAGCATCTAACTTGTCGTTACATTTTTTGGATTAGTCCGTCATGTCGTGTCTTTAAACTTGCCCATAACTCGTTTATAACCCTACCAAATGTAAGTTAATACATACCATTTTAGGTGTATAACCGTACCTTTGGTAAGGTTTTTTATACAAAATTAAAAATATTTTCACAAATCATCAAAAGGGCTTTTAATTTTTTGTAGGCTTTCTTGTGAGAAATGAGAGTAAATCTATGTGTTTTTTAAACTTTTATGTCCGAGCAATTCCTGTATATAACGTAAATCGGTACAGGCCTTCATTAAATGAGTAGCATACGAGTATCTGAGCCATTGAAGTGTTACTGGTCCCTTTACGCTCGTTTTGTTAAGTGCTTGTTTAATGATTGTTTGTATAGTAGTTCAGTTAGGATGAGTTTATTAGGCTGTATCATAGATGACATAAACTTCAGAGTGAGCTGTTATAGGCAGAGAATTTGATTAGTTTAGGAATTAAAACTCTGTGTTACTTTGTGCCCTCTGTGGTTAAAATATTTTAGGTACTATGTTAACCTTAGGCTCCAGGGAAATGTCAATCCCTCAATAATCTACAGACTAAATTTTATGGAGGCTAGTTTAGGAAAACTTTCTAAATGTTGGAAAAACAGATGATTGACATTAGCGAATTCACCTAGCAAAACAAAAAAAAAGGGTGTTGAACCATGCAACACCCTTTAGCCGTTCGGGTTTATATTATTAGAATTCTCGAAAGCCTATGATATGACGTACCTCTTTAATGGTTTTGTTAGCGCTTTCGCGGGCTTTCTCGGCACCCATTCTGGCCACTTTCCTTAGGTAGTCGTCATCTGCCAGGATAGCTTCAATCCTTTCACGGATAGGGATGGTAAATTTGATGATATCCTCGGCAAGCTGTTTCTTCATATCGCCATAGCGAATCTCACAGGCATTGTATTTATCCTCAAAGTATTGAAGGGTATCGGGCGACGAAACAGCCTTCATAATGGTAAATAGGTTCTGAATGGGCTCTGGTTTTACCTGGTTTGGTTCAGTTGGACCTGAGTCGGTTACTGCTTTCATAACTTTTTTACGTATTGCTTCAGGAGTATCGGAGAGGTAAATGGCATTTCCTTCCGACTTACCCATTTTGCCAGAACCGTCAAGTCCAGGAATTTTAACCAGCTGCTCACCAAAATTGAATGCAACAGGTTCAGGGAAGTAGTCAACCTTATATAATCGGTTAAATCGGTTAGCAAATGTACGGGTCATTTCAAGGTGTTGCTCTTGGTCCTTACCAACAGGAACTTTGGTTGCCTTATGAATTAGTATGTCTGCAGCCATAAGGGTGGGGTAGGTAAGCAATCCAGCATTAACATTATCGGGTTGCTTGCGGATTTTCTCCTTAAACGAGGTGCAGCGCTCAAGCTCGCCTTTATAGGCATTCATGTTAAGTAAAAGGTAGAGCTCGGCAACCTGTGGCACATCGCTTTGTACATATAACGTAGCAACTTCGGGGTCAACACCACAGGCAAGATATTCTGCTAAAACCTGTTTTACAGAACCATGCAAATCCTCGGGTGTGGGATGAGTGGTTAATGAATGGTAATCGGCTATAAAAAAGTAGCACTTATTCTCGTGCTGCATCTTAACAAAGTTACGCAGCGCACCAAAGTAATTTCCTAAATGCAATCTTCCAGTAGAGCGTATTCCACTTAATACTATATCCATCGGTTTCAATTTTTTGCAAAAATAACAAATTTTAGCGTTTTAGTAGTCGTGGTTTTTTCTTTAGAAATTCATCAAGTTTAATAGGCGAGTGAGATTGTGCCCATTGGTAGGTTAGCTCATACTGGTAGCTGAGGTTATTAAAATCGAACATTGGGAAGCTATAATCGTAATCGGGAACAAATACCCATGTCTTTAAAGCTGTTTCGGGGTAACGCTTTTTCAGATATTCAAGCCTTCGCCAAAATCCGAATGAGGTTAGCATGTCGGGTGAAAAGTTTCCTTTCAGCTTAGGGCTAATTTCAAAACCGAATGGTCTTAGCTCATCGGCAAGGGTCATGTCATCATCGCGCTTACGCGAAATTATAATTACCCTTTTTACAGGTTTACCTCGATATTTCTCAAAATCTAGGAGAGCCTGAAACGGAACACGGTCGTCGCCTATGCCGCCATCGTAGTAAGGTATATTGGGTATGGTTTTAAGACCGTCGATTCTGGTTGGGGGGAATACCAACGGATAGGCAGTTGATGCCATGAGCACATCAACTAGGTTAAGGCTTGAGTCGCTTTCTGCATTAATTTTTCGGTTGCAAAATCGGTAGGTACCTTCGCTGAAAGGCGAGGGACGTAGGCTAACAACTGAAATTGCTGTTGGGTAGGGCAAATCGGCAAGCGTTTTATAACCTAATCTCTTTTCTACTACTTCGGTAAGGAGCTCTCGTAAGGGTTCATTGCTTGCTGGTAATCCTTTCCCATTGATTTTAAAAACCCTATCGTTGTTGATATTGGCAAAAATCTCGCGATACTCTTTCCAGGTTAACTTTTTTTCAAGAATAGCATTAAGCATTACGGCATTAAGAGCCCCAGAACTAGCACCCGATATGAATACCACATCGTTTAACTCCCCTCGCTTATATAAGCTTTCAAGCAATGCCGCTTCCTGTGCAATTTTTGCAGCAGCTCCGGTAATTACCAATGCGGTTCCCTCTGGTTTTGTGTCATACACTGGATATTTTCTATCCGATTTACTTGCGAATGTAAAAGCAGTAAGGGCAGCGGTTGCAAAAACCATCCAGAACGACAATCGCCTTTTTTGCTTCATAAGCTATTGTTTTTATCTGTTGCCAAGGTAGTAAATAGATATGTGAAGCAATGTTTACGTAGGTTAAATTGACTAAAAAGAAATGTGCTCAATTTCAGCTAAAAGATTAAATTTTTATCAAAAAATAGTTAGATTTGCTTAAACCAACTCCCAAAAGCCATGAAGCATATAATTGTACCAATTGACTTTTCAAAGGAATCGTTAAATGGGTTGCGCCTTGCCATACTTTTTGCAAACCGTTTTGATAGTGTTGTACAAATGGTACACGTTCAAAAATTCCCAACAAGCTTAACCCCAGGACAGTTTGAGGAAGAAGAAAAAATTATTGAAGGGAAACTACAGAAACTGGTTGAGGAGTATTCTACAAAAATGGAAAATAGCGCAAACCTAACATATATAGTAAAAAAAGGTAAGATATATCAGGAGGTTGTTAATCAGGCACATGCTTTTGAAGAGTCGGCAATTATTTGCTCTACGCATGGTGCATCGGGTTTTGAAGAGTTTTTTATTGGCAGCAATGCTTTCCGAATTATCTCAGCTACACAATGTCCGGTTATCACAATTCGTCATGGCTCTATGCCAAGGGATATCAAAAAGATAATTTTGCCTATAGATGTTTCTGCCGATACTCGCCAAAAAGTGCCCATAACAACTGAAATTGCCAAAGCATTTGATGCAGAGGTGCATGTTATTGCTGTGGCAACCACCCATAGCGAAGAGGTTGACCTTAAGTTGAATGCCTTCACAAAACAGGTGTGTACTTACCTTAAGGAGCATGATGTTCGATTCCAGAAAGCAAGTCTTAGAGGCGATAACATTACTGATATAACCATAGAATACTCACTAGATGTAAACGCCGATTTGGTTAGCATTATGACTGAGCAAAACTTTGCTATAAGCGATTTTGTTTTGGGTAGCCATGCACAGAAGATGTTAAGCCGAAGCCCAATCCCCGTTTTGAGCGTTACGCCTAAAGAGGTATTCATTATGGGTAGCTTTAAAACTTTCGGAAGCGATTACTAGTTTTAACGTTTCTCTATTTCATTTAGGTAAACCCATCCACTTGGTGTTTGGGCTGAATCGATGCAATATAAATTAAAGCGTGAGAAATCAACTTTTTTGCTAGTAGTGCTTACAAGGCTTGCTCGTGAAATTAAGTTGGGTTGGTTTATGCAGTTTGTGTAAACCGTGTATCCCTGGCTATGCAAGCTATCGATTGACGATAATAGCTCTTGAGAGGATACCTCGTTGTATCTAATAATTATTGGTGCCTTTAAGTTATAGTACTCAATGCGATTAGCTACTTTAGGAGCATTGTTAATGAGATAGGCAACCTTTTCATTACCTGACTTTTCTATTGAATTTATTACTAAATCGGAACTATCCCTATTGTAAATCTTATAAGGCAAAACGCCAAAGGAGATATTCCATATTGCAAGGGCTACAGTTGAGTAGAGGAAGAAACTTCTTATCTGCTTATGCTTAGATGTAACAATTACAAAAAGAATGGGCACCATGGCCATAAACTCTGCGTTACCCCCAGCAAGAAAGGCAAATGCGATTTGTAGGAGTAGAGCAATAAAATGAGTTCTTAGAAAGTCATCGTTTAGCTTTAGTGTTATCTTTTTAGTGGCTAAGCTTTTAACCGACAATAATACAAACAATAAGGTTGTGGCAAAGGGTATCCACCAATACCATGTTGAGGTAAGCAGATTCCCAATGTAACCATGTAGCTGGATAAAGGTTCTTGCTGTATTAATCAGACCAATAGCTATAATCTTATAGCTAAATTCTATTGTTGCATTACCATTATAGTAATCGCTTAAAACAAACTGAATTAGGCTTTTTGCAGATAGGTTAACACCTTCAATTGCAGCTATTAGAATGTATGTTGCTGGAACTATTAACGCTGGCAATGTGAATACCATAAATTTTTTCCAATTGGTTCTAGAAAGTAGCGGGATGGCAAGCGCTAACCACCAAAAAAACATAATCTGATGGTAAAGGCAGGCTAGAGATGCAAAAAATCCTGAAAGGATATAAAGGATACTGCGCTTGTCTACCCTGGCTTGTAAATAGAAGTAGCTTGCCAAAAGCGATAGGAAGGTTGGAACTACATAGGTTTCGTTCTCGATGGCAAATCTCAAAAACCCCCAACATACAGATGCAAATAACGACATTATGACAGCATCTCTTTTATCGATATTTAATTTTACTAGTAGTTTGAATAAAACTAGAATTGTTGCAGAGGCAACTAAGGCATTTAAAGTTTTAAGGAGAAAAATTGCTTCGGCATTTGGGAAGAGGTAAGTTATGATTCTTACCCAGACAAAACCAGTTGCACTATAAAGCAGGTGGTGAGGTCTGAAAAGCATTGTGCCGTTTACAATATCGGCTGCATATCCCCAACCATCAATTGTGCTATAATTTGAAATTCCCAATAGGTAGATAATCAATGTTGAGAAAAATATCAAAAAAGCGCCGTGTCTATCAAAAATCTTACCAATCATTAATTCGTTAGTTGTTACTTTACAGTTAATCCGATAAAAGTTACTATTTTTGTGTGTCGATTTGTTTGTAAAAGTATTTTTTTTCAGAAAGATATCATAGCCTTATGAGAAACAGTGAAAGAACCAAGGTGAAATTACTACTCGATAGCGGAGTTGTAGGAACCGATGTAGCTGCCATGGGTTGGGTGCGCACAAAGCGAGGTAATAAAAACGTAGTTTTTGTTGCGTTGAACGATGGTTCAACCATTCATAATATACAGGTGGTTTTCGACATGACACGTTTTACCGAAGACCAGCTAAAAGGGGTAACTACCGGTGCTTGCATTGCGGTTAGAGGTAAACTTGTAGAATCGCCAGGTAGTGGACAGCGTGTTGAGATACAGGCTGATAGTGTAGAGTTATTAGGTGAAGCCGACCCATCAACATACCCTTTACAGAAAAAGGGCCACAGCCTTGAATTCCTTAGGGAGATTGCACACCTGCGCCCTCGGACGAATACTTTTGGAGCCGTGCTTCGTATTAGGCACGCTATGGCTTACGCCATTCACAAATATTTTAACGATAAAGGGTTTTTCTATATTCATTCCCCAATAATAACAGGTTCCGATGCCGAAGGTGCTGGGGCCATGTTTCGCGTTACTACGCTCGATATGAATAACCCACCTCGTACCGAAGATGGTAAAATTGATTGGAGCGAAGATTTCTTTGGCAAGGAGGCTAAACTTACTGTTTCTGGGCAGCTCGAGGCGGAACTTGGTGCGCTAGCCCTTTCCGAAGTTTACACCTTTGGTCCTACTTTCCGTGCCGAAAACTCTAATACACCACGCCACCTTGCTGAGTTCTGGATGATTGAGCCCGAAATGGCATTCTACGACATTCAGGATAACATGGACTTGGCCGAAGATTTTCTTAAGTACCTTATCAGGTATGCTCTTGATAACTGCAAGGATGACTTAGAGTTCCTTAATAAGATGTGGGATAAGGAGCTAATAGAAAGGCTAAAGTTTGTTCTTGAAAATCCATTCGAAAGGTTGACATATACTAAAGCTATTGAAATACTTGAATCTGCAAACCAAAAATGGGAGTTTCCAGTTTTTTGGGGTGCCGACCTGCAATCGGAGCACGAACGTTACCTTGTTGAAAAACACTTCAAAAAACCCGTTATACTTACCGATTATCCTAAGGAGATAAAAGCTTTTTACATGAAGCAAAACGATGACGGGAAAACGGTTCGTGCAATGGATGTGCTCTTCCCTAAAATTGGTGAGATTATTGGTGGTTCACAACGTGAGGAGGAGTATCAGAAACTAATTAAACGAATCCACGAGCTTAACATTCCAGAAAAGGATGTTTGGTGGTATTTGGAAACTCGTAAGTTTGGTTCAGCCCCTCATAGCGGTTTTGGACTTGGCTTTGAGAGGTTACTGCTATTTGTTACCGGTATGAGCAACATACGCGATGTAATCCCATTCCCACGTACACCAAATAACTGTGAATTTTAGTTGATATGCTCAAGCAGAGGTTACAACAAAAGCTACTTCAGAAGCTTTCGCCACAGCAAATTCAGATGATTAAGCTGTTGGAGATTCCAACCATGCTGCTTGAGCAACGCATAAAAAAGGAGCTAGAGGAAAATCCAATTCTAGAAGAGGTAGAAACGGATGAGCCAGCCGCTGAACCAGAGATGGTGCTCCCCGACGATAACAAGGAGGGAAACGACGATGAGTTTTCGCTTGAGGATTACATGAACGACGATGATGTTCCTACGTATAAGCTTTACTCAAACAACTCATCATACGACGATAAGCGCGAGGAGATACCTTTCTCTACTGGAGTTTCTTTTCACGACTATCTGGAGAACCAGCTTGGCATGGCCGACCTTTCTGAGCACGAAAAGCAGCTTGGACTTTACTTAATTGGTAACATTGATGGTGATGGGTATATCCGCCGTAAGCTATCGGCCATTGCCGATGATATTGCATTCTCGTTAGGAATTGAAACCAATGAGGATGAGCTGGAACGTATCCTTTGGGTTATTCAAGAGTTTGACCCACCTGGCGTTGGCGCACGTGACCTTCAGGAATGCCTTCTTATCCAAATCAAAGCTAAGGAAAATCAGAATAAAGCAACTCAAAATGCGTATAAAATTCTAAAATACCATTTCGACGAGTTCATCAAAAAGCACTACGACAAAATCTCATCGCGACTTAACCTTTCGGATGATGAGCTAAAGGAGGCCATAGACGAAATACTAAAGCTTAACCCAAAGCCAGGAGGCAGTTTTACCGACCCTTATGACCAATCGGCTCAACATATCATTCCCGACTTTATTTTGGAATACGAGGATGGCGAATTTCGTCTCAGCTTAAACTCAAAAAACGTACCCGAACTCCGCATAAGCAAGGAGTACTCCGATATGATTGAAAACTACTCCTATAACAAGGAGTTTAGCACAACCCAAGAGCGAGAGGCCATTGCTTTTGTAAAACAAAAAATCGATTCTGCAAAATGGTTTATCGATGCTCTTAAGCAAAGGCAAAATACCTTGCTTACAACCATGGAGGCCATTCTCGATTACCAAAAGGAGTACTTCCGCGATGGCGATGAGAGCAAGTTAAAACCTATGATTCTAAAGGATATTGCTGAAAGAACTGGACTTGATATATCAACCATTTCGCGTGTGGCAAACAGTAAGTACATTCAAACCCACTTTGGAATATTTCCTCTTAAACATTTCTTTAGCGAGGGCATGCAAACCGATTCGGGCGAGCAGGTTTCTACTAGAGAAATTAAGCAAATACTTGCCGAGTGCGTAGAGAACGAGGATAAGAAAAAGCCGCTTACCGATGAACAGCTAATGGAAATACTAAAAAGCAAAGGTTATCCAATTGCACGACGTACTGTTGCTAAGTATCGGGAACAGCTAGGTATACCTGTTGCACGGCTTAGAAAAGAACTAAACTAAAACCTTTGCCCAAAATGCTAAAAAAGATTTCGCATCTCCTTTCTATTTTTTTGCATCCTATTTTCGCTACCACTTATTTATACTTTCTGATATTAAATTCCGATTCTTTTGTGGCGTTCCTTCCTCCTACTTATAAATTTACAATAATCGCCTTTGTGGCTATTAATACAATTGCTTTGCCTTTGCTATTAATGGTTGTTTTGCGTCGTCTTAAGCTGATAAAAGATTATTTATTGCACGATAATAGGGAACGCGTTTTACCCATTGTTCTATCTATTATCCCTTATTTCTTTACAATCTTCCTATTTGTTCGTATAGGTGCACCGTTTATCCTAATTAAAATTTTACAGGCAGGCATCTATGTTTTGTTTTTATCTGCTGTTATTTCTTATTTCTGGAAAATAAGCCTACATATGATGGGGATTGGAGGAATTGTAGGTTTTATCTTGGCATCTGCTTTAGGTGGAAATTCTTATGCAACAAGCCTTTTTATTTTGGCGGTTATTTTAAGCGGATTTCTTGCTTCTGCTCGTCTGTTAAAAGGCGATCATAAACCAACACAGGTTTATGCTGGCTTTTTGCTTGGCTTTACAGTAGTATTTCTAAACTTTATTTAATCGTTTTCTTATATTCCCATCTCATTTGCATTCAATCTATTTCATGATAAGTTGAACTTTAGGTTGATAATTTCGTTCTAAATTTGTTTAATAATCGTAACCATTAAGAATGTAATCATGCAAAAAATAATTGTTGCAGTTACGGGTGCAAGTGGAGTAATTTATGCTGAAAGGATAATAAATAAATTAGCTAAACTTTCCTCAAGTATAGCAGAGGTAGCTCTTGTTTTTACCGAGAATGGCAAAAAGGTATGGGAGTATGAGCTAAAGCAGGAACCTGCTTTTAACCCACCTGTTAGGGAGTATGATAATGCCGATATGTTTGCTCCCATGGCATCAGGTTCGGCTGGGTATGATGCTATGGTTATTATACCTTGTACCATGGGAACAATAGGAAGAATTGCTGCTGGTACTAGTACCGATTTAATTTGCCGCGCTGCAGATGTAATGCTAAAGGAACGCCGAAAACTGATACTTGTCCCTAGGGAGTTACCCTATAACCTGATACATCTTCAAAATATGACTACCTTGACTCAGGCGGGAGCAGTAGTGATCCCTGCAAGCCCTTCTTTTTATAGCCACCCAAAAACCATTGAGGAGCTAACAGATACCGTAGTCGATAGAATTATCGAAATGCTAGGATTTAGAATTGAGCACTACCGCTGGGGGGAAAAAAGTAGCTAACTTTGTATTAAAGTATAAACCCAACTTTTTTGTTGTGAGTCGATATATAGCAAACCTTATTTCCCGGGGCGAAGGGCTGACCCTTGATTTTAAGCATTCAATCACCGATTCTCGCAAGATTGCTCGGTCGCTTGTTGCTTTTGCCAATACTGCTGGTGGTAATCTTCTTATTGGTGTTAAAGATAATGGAAACATTGCCGGGGTAAATAGCGATGAGGAATACTACATGGTTGAGGCGGCATCACAACTATACTGTAAACCAGAGGTTCCTTTCGAAGTAGTTAGATGGGATATTAACGAAAAAACTATTTTAGAGGTTAAGGTAAAACCTTCAAAACGAAAACCACACAAGGCACCCGATAAATCTGGAAAATACAAAGCCTATATCCGCATAAACGATCAAAATATTGTTGCTTCGCATGTTCAGCTTAAAATATGGAAAGCGCAAAAAAGCAAAAAGCCCATTAACATGCTTCTGGGTGAGGTGGAGAACACGCTTATCGAATACCTTAAAAAAAACAGTAGCATCACAATCGATAAGTTTAGCCGAATTGGATTTATTTCCCTTTCAGAGGCTGAGCGAATTCTCATTGATATGACAGTTATGGGATTAGTCGAATATAAAAATTTACACGATCAGGATATTTTTCTGTTAAATATCCAAAACAAAACATAAACCTAGTTGTTTGATGCAATGTTTTAGGTTTTTACTCATCTTACTGTTCTATTCATAAGGTGTTTGTTAGAAATAATCTACTTTAAAATAACTTGAGAAATAATCGTATAAGAGCATTTTTTTTAGTTATTTTGTAAAAATTTTTATTAAATGGGACGTTTACGAAAACCTGAATGGCTTAAGATTAAGCTACCTGGTGGCGAGGGATATGCACAGGTAAACTCTGTTGTAAAACAACATGGTTTGCACACCATATGTAGTAGTGGGATGTGTCCGAACATAGCCAAGTGCTGGGGTAATGGTGTGGCTACCTTGATGATCTTAGGCGATATTTGTACACGTTCCTGTAAGTTTTGTGCCACAACCACAGGCAAACCTCTCCCTCCTGACCCCAATGAGCCCATTAAGGTTGCCCGTACTGTTAAGCTAATGGGGTTAAGTTACTGTGTTATTACATCCGTTGACCGCGATGATTTACCTGATCGAGGCGCAGCACATTGGCGTGATACTGTTAAAGTTGTTAAAGCTGAAAATCCTGGTACATCGGTTGAGGTTCTTATCCCTGACTTTGACGGAAAATCTGAATTAATTGACATTTTTCTGGAGTCGCAACCCGATGTGGTAGGTCATAATCTGGAAACCGTTGAGCGTTTGACTCCGCAGGTTAGAACTAAGGCTAGTTATGGGCGTAGCTTGCAAGTGTTAGAATATATTGCTAAGCGTGGTTTTAGAGTTAAATCGGGGATTATGCTTGGTCTTGGTGAAACACACGAAGAGGTTATTCAAACCCTCGACGATTTACTTTCAGTAGGATGTAAAATGGTTACTATTGGCCAATACCTGCAGCCCCGTCCAAATAACCTTCCCGTTCAACGCTATGTTACCCCTGGGGAGTTTGATGAGCTTAAACAGATTGCCCTTGAAAAAGGGTTTGAGTTTGCCGAATGCGGCCCATTGGTACGATCGTCGTACCATGCCGATAAGGCTAAACATTTGGTTAAAGGCTGTTGCTCTTAATCCAAATGTGCTTGCTATGCAAATAAGAAAAACAACATATAATGCAAAACGTAAAGTTTCATGAACTTGGAACGGTTGATTACAAAAAGGCATGGGATTTTCAGGAAAAATTATTTGATGAGGTAACCGAAAGTAAGCTAAAAGGCGATGGCAAATTGCATTACCTGCTTTTTTGCGAACATCCTCATGTTTACACTTTGGGAAAAAGTGGTCAAAACGCCAACCTGTTAATCCCCGATGAGATGCTTAAAAAGATTAATGCATCCTTCTACCACATCAACCGTGGGGGCGATATTACTTATCATGGCCCCGGTCAAATTGTTGCCTATCCTATTTTCAACCTGGAAGCGTTTGGTTTAACACTAAAACAGTACATCCACCTGTTGGAGCAGGTGATTATTGATTGCTTACAGGAGTATGACATCAAAGCCGATAGGCTTGAAGGCGCTACAGGTGTTTGGCTCGATCCAGGCGTAAAGGGGCGCGAGCGCAAAATATGCGCAATTGGTGTTAGAGCTAGCCGATTTGTTACCATGCATGGATTGGCTTTTAACGTTAACACCAACCTCGATTATTTCCGTTATATCAACCCTTGTGGTTTTGTCGATAAAGGGGTTACTTCCATGCAGGTGGAGCTTAACCGCCCGGTAGATATTGAAGAGGTTAAGGAGAAACTTCTTAACCATTTTATGCATCGGTTCCAGTTCACATGCGAGCGAATGCCGATTAGTATCGCTTAACTTTTAAAACATGATGAAATGGAAAAACGATGGGTTTTCAAGGATCCGGGCGATCCTAGTATTGTAAGATCTTTAGCCAAAGAGATAAACGTCAACGAAACTATTGCCTCATTGCTTGTCCAACGCGGGATAACTACCTTTGATGAGGCTAAACGTTTCTTCCGTCCTTCCCTAAAGGATCTTTATGACCCTTTTCTCATGAAGGATATGGATGTTGCTGTTGAGCGTATCGACCTAGCAGTTCGTCGTGGTGAAAGCATACTATTCTATGGCGATTACGATGTGGATGGAACTACTGCTGTTTCTCTTATGTACTCCTTTTTCCGAAAACGTTACTCTAAAGTTGGTTTCTATATTCCCGATAGGTATAATGAGGGATATGGCGTTTCGCAGAAAGGAGTTGACTTTGCATTTGAGAACGGCTATTCTCTTGTAGTTTCGCTCGATTGTGGGATTAAAGCCATTGAAAAGGTAAAATACGCAAAGCAGCGAAATATCGATTTCATTATTTGTGACCATCATCTCCCTGGTGATACCATACCCGAAGCAGTTGCTGTACTCGATCCCAAACGACCCGATTGCAAGTATCCCTTTAAGGAACTTTCAGGATGTGGGGTTGGGTTTAAACTTATTCAAGGTTATTGCAAAAAAACAGGTATTCCAGAAGACGAATCCTACCATTATCTTGATTTACTTGCAGTGAGCATTGCTTCCGACATTGTCCCAATAGTCGATGAAAATAGAGTGCTTGCCTATTATGGTCTGGAGAAACTTAATAATAATCCAAGTAGAGGCTTAAAAACCATAATCAGAATAGCCGGTCTCGAAGAGCAAAATATAGGCATTGATGATATAGTTTTCAGGATTGGGCCAAGAATTAATGCTGCTGGTAGAATGGAATCGGGTAATACCGCTGTCGATCTACTTTGTGCTACCAACGATGTTTCTGCCTACGAGGTTGGTGCACTGATTGATTCCTGTAACAACGACCGCAAACATGTTGACCGTTCTATTACACATGAGGCCCTCAGAATGATTGCCAGCGATAAGCGTTTACAACATAGCAATTCAACGGTTCTGTTTAATCCTAACTGGCATAAAGGAGTTGTAGGTATTGTTGCTTCTCGATTAATTGAAACATACTATCGGCCTACTGTTGTTTTAACAAAGTCGGGCGATCTTGCAACTGGTTCGGCTCGATCTGTTCAGGGGTACGACCTCTATCAAGCCATTGAAGCATGTTCCGATTTGCTTGAGAACTTTGGTGGACATATGTATGCTGCTGGTCTAACCATGAAGGTGGATCGGGTTGAAGAATTCAAACAGCGATTCGAAGAGTATGTGAGCAAAACCATTACTCCCGAAATGCTTACCCCTCAAATCGATATCGATGCTAAAATTAGTCTGGATGAAATTAATGATCGGTTTTACAACATACTTCGACAGTTCCAACCGTTTGGACCTGGTAATATGGCACCCGTGTTTGTTAGCGAGGATGTTGTTGATACAGGCGAAGGTCGACTTGTTGGCAGCGAGAAAGAGCATCTAAAGCTAACCCTAATGCAGGATGGGAATAACCAAAAGTACGATGCCATTGCTTTTCAAATGGCAGAATACTACAAACCTATTCACTATGGGCAACCTTTTGATGTTTGTTATACCATTTACGAGAATGTATTTCGTGGAAAAACGACCCTTCAGCTAAGAGTTAAGGATATAAAGATTAAGAGGTAGTTGCTCTCTGTCATTATCTATTCCTAAGTGTGTCATTTTGGCCGACTTAATTTACTGGAATAGAATTTGAGAACATCCAAAGGAATTGATGTGTAACTAAAATTTTTACTATATATGAGCAAGAAAACAAAAAAGGAAGAGGCTAAAGTAGAAAACGAAAAGGTTGAAAAACAACAGGAAGTAATTTCTGAAGAGGCTGAAAAGGATATTCAGGAGGAGCCTAAAGCTGAAGATAAGGAAGAGGAACAACCGGAAGTTGACAAGGTTGCTGAAATAACATCTCAGTATGAGGAGATGAAGGATAAATATTTACGTCTTACTGCAGAATTTGATAATTACCGTAAACGTACTCTTAAAGAAAAGTCCGATATTCTAAAATATGCTGCCGAAGAGGTTTTAAAAGACCTTTTGCCTGTAATTGATGACCTTGACAGAGCCCTTAAGGCAGTTGATGCTGCCAAGGATATCGATTCTGTTAAGGAGGGAATTGGTTTGATAATCAATAAGTTTAATGATTTTCTGAAAGCAAAAGGTGTAAAGGAAATTGATGCTTTAGGTAAAGAACTCGACACCGATTTACACGAAGCCATTACCAAAATCCCTGTTGAAGAGGAAGACAAAAAAGGTAAAATAGTTGACGTAGTTCAAAAGGGATACATGCTCCACGACAAGGTAATGCGCTTCTCAAAAGTTGTAGTTGGTGAATAAAACAGGTTGAGTATGACAACTAAAAGAGATTACTACGAAATACTTGGAGTATCTCGTAATGCCTCAAAGGAGGAGATAAAAAAGGCCTACAGGAAGATGGCCTTGAAGTATCATCCCGATAAAAATCCGGGTGATAAGGAGGCAGAGGAAAAGTTTAAGGAGGCTGCCGAGGCTTACGAGGTGCTTAGCGACGATAATAAACGTGCCCGCTACGACCAATTCGGCCATGCTGGCATGGGTAGTAGCGCTGGTGGCGGATTCTCCCATGATTGGACAATTGAGGACATTTTTTCACAATTTGGCGACATCTTTGGTGGACATTTTGGCAGTTTTGGAGGGTTTGGTGGATTTGGCGGAGGGCGTTCGTCCCGCCGTACCAACCGAGGTTCCGACCTTAGGGTCAAAGTTAAGCTCTCGCTTAGCGATATTGCTAATGGCGTTGAGAAGAAAATTAAAGTGAACAAGTACGTAACTTGTAAAACTTGTGGTGGTACAGGAGCCGAGAATAGTTCTTCTTATAGCACCTGCTCAACATGTAGAGGTTCAGGTTATGTAACTCGGGTTACTAACACCCTTCTAGGGCAAATGCAGAGCACATCGCCTTGCCCTACCTGTAATGGAGAGGGAAAAGTCATTACCAATAAGTGTTCTGCCTGTGGTGGCGAAGGTGTTGTTCGTGGCGAGGAGATTATTACCGTTAAAATACCTGCAGGGGTTGCCGAAGGGATGCAACTTAATGTTCAAGGAAAAGGTAATGCTGCCCGCCGTGGAGGAGTTTCTGGCGATTTGCTAGTTATGATTGAAGAGGAAAAGCATCCTCAACTTATTCGTGACGGAAACGACCTAATTTATAAGTTAAATATCAGCATCCCTGATGCTATCTTAGGTGCTCCTGTTGAAATTCCTACTGTTGACGGTAAAGTAAAAATTAAAATTGAACCAGGAACCCAACCCGGGAAAATTCTGCGTTTAAGAGGAAAGGGATTGCCAGAGGTGAATGGCTATAATCGTGGTGATTTGCTGGTTGCGGTTAATGTTTATATTCCTAAGAATTTAAGCCGCGATGAGAAAGCGGTATTTGAAAAATTGGCTAAATCGCCCAACTTTAAGCCAAATCCAAACGAAACCAGTAACTTTTTTGAAAGGATGAGAGGTTTTTTTGAATAGTTGCTCAAGAGATATCTAAGCCCAAGTTTAACCTTAAAACTTGGGCTTTTTGTTTGCATGATTTAATAAAGATTTTCTATGTTGATGCCTTCTCATCTGTCATTTTCATCAACCTTTTACTTCTTTAACTGTTTAATATTCAACGTATCATTTTTATTACTATTTTTGTGCATTAATTTAAACTAATTCCAAATTATGAATATATCATCAGAAGCTGTAATGGATATACTTTCGGGTGTTAAGCATCCCGAAACAGGTGCTGATATTGTTAGCATGGGAATGGTACACGGTTTAGAGGTTGATCAGCATAAAGTATCCTTTACCCTAAAACTAACTAAGAATAACGACCCGTTTGCTTCGTCAATTAAAAAGGCTGCCACCAAAACTATTAAGGAGAGATTTGGCGAGGAGGTTGAAGTAGAAATAATGGTTGTTGCCAATGTTGAACCCCGTGTATCACCATTAAAACAAAAAGCCTCTATCAGCAAGGTTAAGAATATAGTTGCAATTGCTTCCGGTAAAGGTGGGGTTGGAAAATCAACCATCGCTGCAAACCTTGCTGTTGCTGTTGCAAAAACTGGCGCTAAGGTTGGACTTATTGATGCCGATATTTATGGCCCCTCAATGCCCAAGATGTTCAACCTGGAACATACCCAACCTGAAATTGTTAAGGAGGATGGTTTGGAGCTAATTGTTCCTGTTGAGAATTACGGCGTAAAGCTCCTTTCTATTGGTTTCTTTGTCGATCCTAATAGTGCTCTTGTATGGCGCGGCCCAATGGCAACAAGCGCCCTAAAACAGCTAATTCATCAAGGGGCCTGGGGCGAACTCGATTACCTCTTTATCGATATGCCTCCTGGAACAAGTGATATTCACCTTACATTGGTTCAAGAAGTACCTGTTACAGGTGCCATTATTGTTAGCACACCTCAGGATGTTGCACTGGCCGATGCCGTTAAGGGTATTAGCATGTTTACCAGTCAAAGTATCAACGTACCAGTTTTAGGGCTGGTAGAAAACATGGCCTGGTTTACTCCCGAGGAATTACCCGATAATAAGTACTATATTTTTGGCAAAGAGGGTTGTAAAAAGCTGGCCGACCGTATGAAACTACCTTTACTCGGGCAAATTCCAATAGTTCAAAGTATCCGTGAAGGAGGCGATTATGGTGAGCCTGTAGCCATCCATTCATCGATTGTTGGAAAAGCTTTTGACGAGCTAGCTAAAAATGTAATTGAACGCGTTGAATGGCGGAATAGGGAGTTACCCCCAACTAAAATTGTTAATGTTCAGCATAAGTAATCAACTCAAACAGTTAAATCATGTCTAAAGAACAAATTGTTGAAAAAGTAGAAAAGTCGATTGAGGTTATCCGTCCTTTCCTTCAGAACGATGGAGGTGATATCTCTCTTGTTGAGGTAACCGACGATTTGGTAGTTAAAGTGAAACTTCTTGGAGCATGCGGTAGCTGCCCTTACAGCATTATGACACTTAAAAATGGTGTTGAGCAGGCTATCATTCGTGATGTTCCTGAAATAAAAGAAGTGGTTGCTGTTAACTTAAACATTTAATTGCTTAATCGTAAACTTGAATAAAAGCTCCAAACGTGGGGCTTTTGTTTTTTACAAATGCAGGAAGTACAAAACTTGATATAAAACAGCACATTATTTTATCTACTTTACTTTTATTTTTCGACTTAAAGCAGATATCTTTGCATCTAATTTAGATTAAATCTAATTTAACTGTGAAATGTTAAACAATAACAGCAGTTGGTTGTTGCTAAGATGTTAAAGAACTAATTTGATATGGCAGAAGAACAGGATAAAATTCTGGAAGAGGTAACAGGATCCGAGTATAAATTTGGATTTGTTACCGATATTGAAACCGAAACCATTCCCAAAGGGCTCAACGAAGATGTTATACGGCTGATTTCGAAGAAAAAAGGTGAGCCTGAATGGATGTTGGAATTCCGGCTTAAGGCCTATCGCCACTGGCTAACCATGGAAATGCCTCAATGGGCACACTTGCAGATTCCTGAGATAAACTACCAGGATATAATTTACTATGCAGCACCAAAACAGAAGGCAAAATTGAATAGTCTTGATGAGGTAGACCCCGAGATTAAAGCCACCTTCGATAAGCTGGGAATTCCGCTTGAAGAACAGAAAATGCTTTCGGGTGTAGCCGTTGACGCTGTAATGGACAGCACATCGGTTAAGACTACCTTCCGTGAAACCCTAGCCGAGCAGGGCATTATTTTTTGCTCCATGAGCGAAGCAATTAGGGAGCATCCCGATTTGGTGAAAAAATATCTTGCATCGGTTGTCCCTGTTACCGATAACTACTTTGCAGCGTTAAACTCGGCAGTGTTTAGCGATGGCTCATTCTGCTACATCCCCAAGGGGGTGCGCTGTCCCATGGAGCTAAGCACTTATTTCCGTATTAATGCTTCAAATACAGGGCAGTTTGAGCGCACTCTTATTGTTGCCGACGACGATAGCTACGTTTCCTACCTTGAGGGATGTACCGCGCCAATGCGCGACGAGAACCAGCTGCATGCAGCTGTAGTTGAAATTGTTGCCCTTGAGAATGCTGAGGTTAAGTACTCTACCGTTCAAAACTGGTACCCTGGCGATAAGGATGGTAAAGGTGGAATCTATAACTTTGTTACAAAACGAGGAATTTGTAAGGGTAAGAATAGTAAGATTTCATGGACTCAGGTAGAAACAGGTTCCGCTATTACCTGGAAGTATCCAAGTTGTATTCTTTTAGGTGACAACTCTTACGGTGAGTTCTATTCGGTTGCTGTAACCAACAACCACCAACAGGCTGATACGGGAACCAAGATGATACATATCGGTAAGAACACTAAAAGTCGTATTGTATCAAAGGGTATCTCTGCTGGATTTAGCAACAATAGCTACAGGGGATTGGTTAAGGTTTTGAAGGGGGCAGAGAATGCTCGCAACTTCTCGCAATGCGATTCATTGTTGCTTGGCGATAAATGTGGAGCTCACACATTCCCTTACCTTGAGGTGGATAACCCAACTGCAATTGTTGAGCATGAGGCTACAACCTCAAAAATTGGCGAAGATCAAATTTTCTACTGTAACCAACGTGGTCTCTCAACCGAAGACGCAGTGGGGCTTATTATTAACGGTTACGCCAAGGAGGTGCTCAACAAGCTCCCCATGGAATTCGCCGTTGAAGCCCAAAAGCTACTTCAAATCAGCCTAGAAGGAAGTGTGGGGTAAGAAGATGAAGTTAAGAATGATTCGGAATAATTCGGAATGATTCAGAAGAAATAGTTATGGAGAGTAGAGTTTCAAAATCCTTTGAAGATTTGTTAGTATGGCAAAAAGCGCATGCTCTCGTTTTAGATATTTATAGATTAACAAACAAATTTCCAAAGGATGAGTTGTATGGGTTAACACAACAAATTAGAAATTCTTCTCGTTCCATAGCAGCAAATATTGCTGAAGGTTACAAAAAGTATGGTAAACTTGATAAGTTAAGATTTTATAATATATCTCAGGGTAGTTTGGAAGAGACTCGTTATTATATAATTCTTTCAAAAGACTTAGGATACATTGAGGAGTCTGTTTATCAAGTTTTGATTAAGCAATTAATTGACATAAGTCAGTTACTTAACGCATATTATAACGCAATAAAGAAATCAATTTAACCTTTATAGTTATGATAAATTCTATTATTTCAAATTTCTTCCGACTCGTTCCGAATCCTTCCGTATTATTCCGATTAATTCTGAACCAATTAACTAACGAATTTTAAATAAATAATCATAAGGTCATGCTAACAATCAAAGATTTACACGCAAAGATAAACGATAAGGAAATTCTCAAGGGTATTAACCTTGAGGTAAAGGCTGGCGAGGTTCATGCCATAATGGGACCAAACGGCTCAGGAAAAAGTACTTTAGCATCGGTTCTAACCGGTCGCGAGCTGGTTGAGGTTACTCATGGTAGCATCACCTTTAATGGCAAGGATCTGCTTGAGATGGCCCCAGAAGTTCGTTCGCGCGAAGGAATTTTCCTTAGCTTTCAGTATCCAGTTGAGATTCCAGGCGTAAGCATGGTCAACTTTATGAAAGCTGCTGTTAATGAGCATCGTAAACATCGTGGTTTGGAACCGCTTTCGGCTTCCGATTTTCTTAAGCTAATGCGCGAACGTAAGGAGCTAGTTGAGATTGACTCAGCTCTAACAAACCGCTCGGTTAATGAGGGCTTCTCCGGTGGCGAAAAGAAAAAGAACGAAATCTTTCAAATGGCCATGCTGGAACCAAAACTTGCCATTCTCGACGAAACCGACTCGGGTCTCGATATCGATGCCCTTCGCGTGGTGGCAAACGGGGTAAATAAGCTTAAACGTCCCGACAATGCTGTTGTTGTTATCACTCACTATCAACGACTTCTCGATTATATTGTGCCCGATTATGTGCATATCCTTTACAACGGTAGAATAGTTAAAAGTTCTGGTAAGGAGCTTGCCCTTGAGCTCGAAGAAAAGGGATACGATTGGATTAAAAATGGTGAGAACATTTAGCATTTCACTACCTTAAACTTTTACAAGATGTCCGAAAAAACAAAAACTTTACCTATACACGAGGAGCTGGTCGACCTTTACCTGAATAACCTCGATTTGATTACCGAGGGAAGTGCCGATTTGCTAAATCAGCATCGCGAAGAGGCCATCCAGCATTTTAAATTGTTGGGTATTCCCACCACTAAGAACGAAAAGTATAAGTATTCAAAGATTGATAATCTTTTCACTTACGACTACGAAAAATACTTTGCTCCCAAAAAGATAACCTTTAATGTTGATGATATCTTTAGGTGCGATATTCCTGAGCTAGATACCCACTTAGCCCTGGTTCTTAACGGCTTTTATCTTTCTAAGACCGAAAAGATAACCACTTTACCCTCTGGTGTAATTATTGGTAGCATAGCAGAGGCAGCCAAACGTTACCCCGAATACTTTAAAAATCGATATAACACCTTAGCCGAGAACGATTCCGATGGTCTTGTTGCTTTGAATACGGCTTTTGCTCAGGATGGAATCTTCATTTATGTTCCTCGCAATGTTGCAGAGAGCAAACCCATCCAGATTATAAACCTGTTGATGTCAAATGAGAATCAGCTGGTTCAGTATCGTAATTTAATTGTGGTTGAGGAGGGTGCTCAGGCCAATGTGCTGGTTTGCGACCATACCCTTTCGCCTAACCGTTTCCTCTCTAATGTGGTAACCGAAATCTTTCTGGGTGATAACGCCCAGCTTGAGTTTGTGAAGATGCAGAACGAGCACAACGACTCTGCGCAGCTAACTCATACCTATGTTCTCCAGCAGCGCGATTCACGTCTAAAAACTAATATGCTATCGCTTCACGGAGGTTTTATTCGCAATAACCTGTCTGTTGAGCTGGCAGGTGAAGGTGCCGATGCGCAAACCTATGGCCTATACCTGACTGACAGAACTCAGCATACCGATAACTATACCTATATCGATCATGCCGTTCCCAACTGTACCAGCAATGAGTTGTATAAGGGAATCCTCGACGATCAAGCTACTGGTGCCTTTAATGGTAAGATTATGGTTAGGCGCGATGCACAGAAAACACAAGCCTACCAATCGAATAACAATCTGTTGCTTACCGCCGATGCACGAATGAATACTAAACCACAGCTAGAGATCTATGCCGATGATGTAAAATGCTCACATGGCGCTACGGTTGGTCAGCTCGATATGGAAGCACTTTTCTATATGCGTGCACGTGGGATTGGCGAACGCGAAGCAAAGCTACTACTCATGTTTGGCTTTGTTCACGAGGTGGTTAAGCAGATATCTATTGACACACTGAGGGAACGTATCGACGATATGGTGAATAAACGCCTCCGCGGTGAGCTGTCGCGTTGCCATAACTGTCCAATGCATTGTTGTTAATTAATAGCTGTTTGTTGCAGTTGATGGTTAATGGTTAAAATGCTAAATGCATGGATTATCAAGAACTTGAAGTGTGGAAGAAAACCAACGATTTGGTAAATCTTGTTTATAATTACGCTGATAATATTCCTTCAAGTGAGCTGCTCGGATTAATACTTCAAATCCGTCGTGCTGCAATATCTATCCCCTCAAATATTGCAGTGGGAATAGTACGTGTGCTTGCAAAGGAATTCATCTAATCTGATTTTAGAAAAATAAAACTTGCAAAAGAATTTTAAGAGGTTTAGTAAATTACTAGAAATCCTTGATAAATAAAAATATTGCTCAATGGAAACTAATTCAGCAAACAACCAGCAACCATCAAATATTAACATTAAAACACTTCGGGCTGATTTCCCCATTCTTTCACGTGAGGTTTATGGGAAGCCTCTTGTTTACCTCGATAATGGTGCCACAACACAGAAACCAACCTGTGTGCTAAAAACCATAGAAAAGTTCTATAATCAGATAAACTCAAACATACATCGCGGGGTTCATAGGCTAAGCGATGAATCTACACAGGAGTATGAGAATGCTCGCGAGGTGGTTCGTAAATTTCTTAATGCACGAAAAACGTCCGAAATAATTTTTACTTCTGGAACCACAGCATCCATAAACCTGGTAGCGTATTCCTTTGGCGAGGTGTTTGTAAACCAGGATGATGAGGTGATAGTAACCGAGATGGAGCACCATTCCAATATTGTTCCTTGGCAGTTACTTTGCGAGCGTAAGGGTGCCAAGCTAAAAGTTCTTCCATTTAACGATGCTGGTGAACTTGAGCTAGATAAACTTCCGGAACTTATCACACCTAAAACCAGGATTATTACAGTTACCCATGTATCGAATACCCTGGGTACGGTTAATCCCATAGCTGAAATAGTGCGCATAGCGCATAGCCACAATATTCCTGTTCTGGTTGATGGCGCTCAGGGGGTTAAACATGGCATTGTTGATGTTCAGGAAATCGATGCCGACTTTTACGCCTTTTCAGGCCACAAGATTTACGGTCCTACAGGCATTGGCGTGCTGTATGGCAAGGAGGAGTGGCTCGAACGTATGGTACCATGGCAGGGAGGCGGCGATATGATATCGACCGTAACCTTTGAGAAAACCACCTATAACGAGCTCCCATTCAAGTTTGAGGCCGGTACGGCAAACTACATTGGTGCTGCCGGTTTAGCCTCCGCACTGGAGTACTACATGAATTTTGGCCGTGAAAAGGCCACTGCCTACGAGGACGAGCTGCTAAAATACGCTACAAAGCGTTTAAAGGAAATTGATGGGCTAACCATATATGGAAATGCAACCAAAAAGGCTGCCATTGTATCGTTCCTTCTAAAAGATATTCACCCCTACGACACCGGAATGATTCTCGATAAAATGGGCATTGCCGTACGAACCGGCAACCACTGCACGCAACCGGTAATTGACCACTACCGAATTGATGGAACCGTCCGCGCTTCATTTGCATTCTATAATACCTTTGAAGAGATTGACATCCTTGTTGATGCGCTTGCCAAGGTAAAGGAAATGTTTGGATAAGCAAAAAGTTCTGTTTTTAAGTAAAACCTTGAGTGTCATCTCTTGCCAAGCGGAGCTCCTTTTTGCAGAAGAATGTGAAGAAGTTAGAGGAAGTTAAATGAAGTTAGAGGAATGACACGGAATGATTCAGAAACATTCGGAATGTATCGGAAGTTCATGTGACAATTCTTGAATTCGTCTTCGCCGGACACTGTCATTCAATCTTTTACTTTTATCCTTTATCCTTTAACCCTAATCCTTTCTCCTTATCTTCCCTCTCCATTTTCGGACACCAAACCCAAAACTTTTTTTCCCACAATCGGAC
The DNA here is from genome assembly GCF_013265555.1 of Tenuifilum thalassicum. Lineage (GTDB taxonomy): Bacteria > Bacteroidota > Bacteroidia > Bacteroidales > Tenuifilaceae > Tenuifilum > Tenuifilum thalassicum. The sequence goes on from NZ_CP041345.1 coordinate 252,246, forward strand.
AATTAGCATACTTGAAGGTGTTGTAAGTAGCAGAAAAACAAGTAAATAGGATTTATGGCACGCACATTGTAATGTTAAAGCAAATGTTCTGTGGCTTGCTAAAAGGTTCACCCCAAAATTCACCTAACGAATGGCGACATTGGTCAAAAACTGATATAAAACAGCACCCCTTTAAAGAACCTTTTTGTTACCTAACCGTAAATAGCCACAGCAACCTAAAAGCAGAACAATGAAAAGGCTAAGAAACAATAGCAAAAGTAGGACGACCCCCCGCGACAACCGGCCACCATAGCCAGCCGAGCGGGCAAACGAGCTTAAACCCACCATGGGCATTTTAACAAACAATTTTTTATTAACACGAAACAAAACTGAAATTTAAATTATAAACCACTAAATTTTACAATTATGAAAAGATCGACACTTATGAGAATCGCGCTGGTTGTAACAGCTCTATTCATGTTCTCAGGCGTTTTTGCACAAACTCACAACAGTACTATTCCTAAGGGTTATGCAAATTCTGTAACTTATGGAAATGATGGTTCTTTCTATATGGTTGAAGGAACTACAGTACCTGTATACGCACTACCAGACCCTGTTTATCATCCATGGGACTATGCTTCAGGCACTTGGACTCTTACTGATGGCTTTACATGGAACTGGGCTGAAGGTACAACTACTCTAACATTTAGCCAAAATGGAGCTCCAGATAACTATGTTGAAATTACAGCTCCTGCAGGTTCTGCTGCTGGGAGCCCATATACTGTTACAGTTTATGAGCAATCACCTGCAGCTTTTGGTGGTTGTGCTGATGCAACTCCAACTTCCATTACTGTTAATGTTGTTGCAACCCCAAGTGCTACTTTAGGAGCATTAGCTGGCGCTAGCGATAGTTACTGTGTTGGTGATGCTAGTATTCCTTCAGCTATTAATGCTACTATAAGCGGTGGTTGGCAAAATTATCGTTTAGTTTGGAGATTAGAAATTGCAACTCTTGACAACAACGCTGCAAAAGACCAATATTACGATGACGAAACTGGTGCTGGTGCTTCAGCTGTTCAAAAATATGCTGTTAATTATACTACTGCTTCACCTGAGGCTGTAGCTGCTTCTGGAGCTCATGATATTATGACTGTTAGTTCATTTAGTGTAATTAACAACAAGCCAACCGTTTACACCTACGAACTTATCAGCATTAATGACCAAGCACTTCGCTTTGGTGACTTTATCACACTTGACGGTGATGCAACTGATCCCTCTGCATTTACTTATAATGCAATAAGTGAGACATATACTCTACAAATTAACCCTGCTCCTGTTACTGGACCAATCTATCATATTCCAACAACTTGGGCTAACTAAAATAAGATTCTTTTCCCGGCCAGCCTGGCTGGCCGGGTTTTTTAAAAATTCGTTCTGCAATTGCTAATAACATCAGGTTAAACTAAGTAATAAGGTTTTGAAAAGGTTGCGTAACATACTATTCCTACTTATTTTTTCTGTTTCGGCATTTACCCTTTCTGCTCAGGAACAAGCCGATTTACCCATGGCCTGTATTGGGCATACCGAACGTTATGGAGTTAAAGGTTTTAATGGAATCTCCGATTTCGACTGGACCATAACCGACCCCGATGGTAATGTTCTTCAGCAAGGCACCGACTATACTCTTCTGGCGCGAGGCGATTCTATCGACATCTTCTGGCGCGAGGGGATGAAGGGTGGTATCTACACCCTTACTGTGGTTGAACATACCGATTACGGTTGTACTGGCAGCCCATACTCCGTTAATGTTGTTCTTAACACCCCTGAAATTTTTATCCCTATAACAAACAATATTCCTGATGAGGTTGGAATATGTTTTGGTGATATTGCAACACTTGATCCTGGTGAAGGATTTATTAACTACTTATGGCAGGATGGAAGCACAAATCAGGTTTACTACACAGGTGAATCAGGTACTTACGTTGTGCGTTTAGTTGATGCAACCAACAGTTGTTCCTATGATGTAGCCGACGTAGTAGTTCATCCTTTACCTGAGGTTGACTTGGGCAACGATACCAGCCTTATGGTTACACAAACCCTTGAGCTGGATGTTTACAACCCTGACTTTACCATCTACGATTGGAGTACTGGCGCCATTACGCCAAGTATAACAGTCGATGGCCAAAGCGGCGACCAGCTTATTTGGGTTAAGGTTACCGATGCGAATGGTTGTTCAAACTCCGATTCCATACAGATTACTGCTACCGACTTCTCAAGACTTAGAATACCTGCTGCATTTACACCCAATAAGGATGGCGTTAACGATTACTGGGACTTCCCTGCACCTTACGATGGAAAAGATCTGCGCGAGTTTATTTCCAGCGTTAACGTTAAGGTATTTAACCGTTGGGGTAAACTGGTTTGGAGCCATAAGGGCGCATACCAACCGTGGGATGGCAAGGATTTGAATGGTAAGGAGTTGCCAATGGATTCATATCACTATATCATTGAATTCACAGTGGGACAAAAGAAATATGAGTACAAGGGAAGCGTGACAATAATAAGGTAATAAATGATTTTACTACCAAACACGAAAAAACAAAGAATTTTTTTGTAACATTGAATCAATTTTAAAACATTGAACCTTAAACTTGAATCCGTCCTCGCCGGACACTGCTTTGAACTTTGAACTATAGAACAAAAACAAATAATGATTAGGAGTAAGAACATAGGGGTAATTTTAGTTATTGTGCTATTGGGTTTGGCAAGTGGGATAAGAGCACAGCAGCAACCTCTTTATAGCCAGTACATGCTTGACCCATTCCTGGTAAACCCTGCAGTTGCGGGAGCCGAAGGGGTTACTGCTGTTAACCTGACCGCCAGACAGCAGTGGATTGGTTACTCCGAAGCACCAGCCACCTATGCCCTAAGTGCCCAAACCCGTATTCTGAAAACCAGTTTCAGAAACCGAAGCCGTTTAATTAAAACACGTGTTCGCCGTCGTCGCCCTAGTGGACGTGTTGGACTGGGCGCATTCGTTTTTAACGACAATAACGGGCGAATACACCGTACCGGCTTTCAGGCTACCTATGCCTACCACATCTATATGAGGGATTACCAGATAAGCTTTGGCGCTTCTCTAACTAGCTTTCAGTTTAAGGCAAGCGTTACGTCGGTTGATGGTTACGACCAAACCAACGATCCTCTCCTTTCCGGTAAAACATCAAAATTTGCTCCCGATGCCAATTTTGGTGTTTTGCTTAGCTCGCAAAAATACTATGTGGGCTTCTCTGCAACCTCACTTTTCCAGAGCTTTATCCAGTTTGGCGGCACTAACACGGAGGTTGCCTATCGGTTACTCCGTCAGTACTACCTGGTAGGTGGCTACCGTTACCAACCCTACCGTAGCGATTTTGCCATAGAACCTTCGGTTCTATTCACTACCAACGAGCGTTTCCAGTTCGGTGCCGACCTGAACATTAAAGGGTACTATAAAAACGACTACTGGGCTGGTATATCAATTCGATCTACAGGAGCAGTGGTTACAATGATTGGTATTAAGTACCAGCAGTTCTACTTTGGATATGCTTTTGACTATAGTTTTTCCGATGTCTCCACATTCTCTAAAGCTGGTTCGCATGAGCTTATGCTTGGAATGAAACTTGGTGATACACAACGTCGTTACCGCTGGTTGAATAGATTCTAGCAAATCTAAATAATACAAATATTTCTTAGGCAGGGGAACCTGCCTTTTTTTATTGACCCAAAATTAAGGATAAAGGATAAATGTTAAAATTAAAAGGTTAAATGACAGTGTCAGGCAAGGATGGACTTAAGGGTCAAGACTTTTCTGACATAGACGGATTTCAAATTCAAAATTCAAAATTCAAAATTCAAAATTCCAGACTCAAATCCTGACCAGTGTATACAGATTCAAGGTTCACTAAAACGGTAAGTCAAACTTTGAATAACTCTATTATAAGCCCAACTTGTCATCCTGAGCGAAGCGAAAAATTCAAAAGTAGTTTCACAACATTACAATTTTCGAAACAAGGAAAGCTAAAAACGAAACACGGTTCTTCCCGCTAATTCCGATTATTTCCAACTCCTTCCTTAAACGACCCCTCCAAACATCCCCTGAGAGTGGAGGCTTATGCTCCCCTCTCCTTTCAGGAGAGGGGCTGGGGGGGAGGTCATTGCACCTTTTGAACTATTTTTTCCATGCTTCATGCTTTTTTAATCCCTATTTTATGGTAAATTGCATAATGTTTGGTGTAGTAATGAAAACCTTTTATAATGAGACAATATATAATTTTACTTATGTTAGTAGCAACTTCTTCATGGGGTTGGACACAAAATATTGAAATTGGGCAAAAGGCTCCTGAGATTGTTATGACTGGCCCTAATGGTGAAGAATTTAAACTTTCATCGTTAAAAGGGAAGTTGGTGCTTGTTGATTTCTGGGCTTCCTGGTGTTCGCCTTGCCGAAGAGAAAATCCTGTACTAACAGCTGCATACGAAAAATATAGGGATGCCTGCTTTACAAATGGAGAGGGCTTTGAGATATTTAGCGTTTCGCTCGATATGAAACGTGATAGTTGGTTAGAAGCCATTGAGTCTGATAAACTGGTGTGGAAATATCATGGAAGCGATTTAAGGGGTTGGCGTAGCAGTATTGCAAGAACTTACAACATAAAGGCAATTCCAATGAACTTTCTGGTTGATAGTGCTGGAGTTGTCGTTGCTAAAAACCTTAGGGGGGCTGAACTTAACTCTACCCTTCGAAAATATAGGAAAAGGACGTTTTTTAACACAAATTGTAAAAACTAAAAAACATGAAAGCGCTTAGGGTTCTTGGTAAAACCACTAAATACTTTCTTATCTCAATTCTGACTATTTTATCGCTTGTAGTTTTGATATTGATTGGGGTGTTCCTTTTCGAAGGCAAGATAGTCAGAATGGCAGTTCAAGAAGTTGAGCAAACCCTTAAAGCCCCAATCTCTTATGGGAAAATAAGCGTTTTACCTTTTCGCGACTTTCCAAATCTTACCCTACGTATTTCTGGCTTCAATTTAGGCCAACAAGCCGATTCCGTTAGAATTTTTGGAATTACCGATCTGCCCGATACGCTAATAGGCTTTAAAAATGTTTTTGTTTCTGTTAAAGCGTATCCTCTTTTTAATAACAAGGTTGATATCAATGGCTTTGAACTTAATGGTTTCAGGTTAAACTATATTGTCGACTCGGCTGGTCGTTCAAATTTCGACTTTTTGATACCAAGCGATACAATCGAAACAGAACCTGATACTGCTGCCCAGACCCTTTTAAATATTTTACTTAAGAATTTAACCTTGAGCGATATCAACCTAAACTATCGGGACGAAAACCTAAAAGCAAAGGCAAATATTAATATCCCTAAATTACACCTCGAAGGTAAAATTTCCGGTGATAGTATTTGGGCCAGGAGTAATGGGAATCTTATGGTTTCTAATATAAAGTATGAGAATATACCTGTTGATAAAATAAAGCAATTAGCAATAAGTTATGGTTTAAATTATAACACTGGAAAAATTGATATTGATGAAGCCAAAATTGAAACCGAAGGTATTGAGCTTAATACTCATGGTGAAGTTATTCTCTCCGACTCAATATGGATGGATCTAAGCACCAATATTCCCAAAATATCACTGGATGAGCTTATGAAATTCGTACCTGAGGATATTCTAAAAGATTTTGGAGTTAATCGGATAAAGGGAAGGCTGTCTGCTAACACAACCATTAGAGGGTTTTTGTATGATACTATCATGCTTCCTAGTATTTTCACTGATATCAAGTTAGTTAATGGGACAGTTGAAACCGCTCAGTATCCTAAGGTGAAAAACATAACAATTGATGCAACTGCCTCAATTCCAAATCCTAATATGCTTTCAACTACTGTATTCAGACTTAAAAAGTTTAAAGTTGAAACCGATGAAAGTAAAGTTGATCTTGCTTTAACCATTAAAAACCCAGATAAGCCAATTTATAACATAAATGGAAATATTCATCTCGTTCTCGATGAGTTTAGAAATCTTATACCCGATTCCATTGCAAAGGATGTTTCTGGATTGGTTGATGCCAATTTCTTTACTAAAGGTAGAATGCCAGAATATATAGATGTTAATAGTACAGATTATTTCATGGAAAGTTCTGGTTTCAATTTCAAGTTAACTAACGTTTCTGCTAGTTTAGATTCATTAAATTCCATTCAAAATCTTAATGTCGATATAGATTATAATCCGGATAAATCATTAAAGATTAAAACAATAAACCTGTATCTACCTGGATACAAGGTTGGAATAGACAAGGGTTTGCTTTCAGCTAAGGTTATTGGTTCGGTTATATCGCCAGAAAAAATTGATATTAGAATCGATACATTTTTCGTGGCAGCTGGCAATAACAGCCTTGGAGCACGATTAAAGCTCAGAAATCTTAATCAACCGCAGTTTAGTAGTACAGGGAATATCAAAATTGATCTCGATGAGCTAAGACCTTTTATACCTGACACCCTGGTAAGTTATATTACAGGGAAAATTGATTTCAAGTTTAATTCTTATGGTGGGGTAAATCTCGACTCTATTGAAAAAGATGTAATGCCAATCATATTTGAGAATAGCAGGTTCTCTACTCAGGTTCACAATTTTGGTTTCTCCATGCCAAACGATACGCTAATTGGTATCGATAGGTTGTCTTTCAACATATCAATGGCTAATGACACAATTAGGGTTGCTAATCTAATTGGTAACTATAAAGATATTGAGTTTAAATCCGACTCAATGTCGATTTGGAACATATACAAGGCATTCCTTAAAGAAGAAAAGAATAAGAAGCTGATTGTTAACACATCGCTTTGGGCTAATAAGATAGATTATGCAATGTTCCTACCGTTTATTGAAGAGGATTCGACTCAGAATATTGTAACCGATTCTACCAGGCTGGCAGAAACTTCCATTGATACATTACAAGGTGTGAAACCTAAAGCAGACACCTCTCAAGTTGATTCCTCTTATATGCCTCAGTACATAATTAGAGGTATAGCAAAGGTCGATCAAATAAAATATGGTAAGGTTTTAATTAGCAATTTTTCCACAAAGTTCAGACTCGACGATAGCCTATATGTTGTTGATGATATGAGGTTCAACGCTTTTGGAGGCACAGCCATTACATCTGCTATTTATGATACTCGAAAAGCACCTCAAGAAATCATTGAATTTAAGAATCAATCTGAAAACATAAACATTAAACAGCTGCTTGAGGAGAATGAGGACTTTGATCAGAACTATTTCACACATAATAACATTGAAGGATTGCTAACTGGTACTGTTTATGGTAGGGTAGTAATGCAGGATACAAACATTCTTTACGATAAAATTAATCTACTAGGAGATTTAACTCTTGCAGATGGTGGTATTTACAATTTTGAACCAGCAATGGAGCTTTCGAAGTTTACTAACCTTAAAGAACTTGATAACATAGTGTTCCGGACTCTCAGCACTAAAGTATTCATTTACAATAATAAGATTTACTTCCCAAAAACCGATATAGTTAGTACCGCTATGGACATGTCGGTTTATGGAATGCAAAGCTTTGGTGATGACTACGAGTACCACTTTGTGGTTTATCCTGGTGATGTGATGTTTGGTAAATCGAAAAAGCTGCTTAAAAAACAGGGCTTAAAAGATGAGGATTTTGAAGGTAGCGATAAAGCAAAACGGTCTGGTTTATACCTCGTTGCGCTTGAAAGGGGTAATGATACTAAGTATGGCTTTGATACAAAGGCGCTACAACGAATTATGAAAACCACTATTAGGGTTCAGGAACGTGGGTTAAATCTTGTATTTCATCCCCATAGGATGAACTTTAGCACCGATCTTTATAGAAAAGAATTGAAACTTAAAGAAGATGTTAACAAAAAAGATAAAAACGATTGAGTGGTTTGCAATAATCATCTCCGCTATACTATTTGCTCTGATTTTAATAAAGGTATATCAGCTTACGGTATCAGATAAAAATGATAATGAGATATATGTTACTGTAAACCCTCTTGATATATCATTTGGTAGCGATTCAGCTAAGCTCACAATTTATGCTTATGCTAGCTACCATTGTGGTTATTGTAGGCTCTTTTTTTCAGAAGTTTTTCCAAAACTTCGCGAAGAGTATATTGCAAAAGGAAAGGTAAGGTTAGTTTTAAAACTTGTGGAGTTCTCCAAGAACGAAGATCGCTTAACAGAAGTAAAAACTGCAGTATGTATTAATCGGTATGGCTACTATGAAAAGCTACATGAGCTACTTTTAACCAATAGCAATGTTATTTATACCGATGAGTTTAGGGATATGGTCAACCATTTCATTGATAGCGATCCATTGGTGGCAGAGTGCATTTTAGGGAACGAATCTTTGGATTATATCTTGCACACTCGCGACGAATTTAATAAATTTGGTTTTACTGGCACGCCAACTTTTGTAATAGGTGGTAAGGTGTATAAAGGCTATATGCCATACGAGAACTTTAGAAAGATTATTCAGTACCATTTAAATCGATAAAGCCATGAGGAAAAAATTATTATTTACTCCGCTCATCCTTGGTCTTGTTCTAGCCATGTTAAACTGGGGCTGTGAGAAGGATGAAAACGACGTTTGTCAACTTTTTGAACCGCCTGAATGTGAAATTGCTAATGTTTGTTGTCCCACCGATGGCGGTGACTGCTACTACGAAGTGGGTGACCAAAAGTTTGTGTGTGATAAAACCAAAGCAACAGAAAATGACCCAGATGGTTGTGCTGATGCTGAAAGTCAAGCGATAGAGGTACTTTGCGGTACTGCATCCACACAAGGAAAAATGTATGCAAAAGCTGAGTTACAACGTTTAACAGCTCAGCTGCTTCAGCAGGCCAAAATGTATTCGGTTTGCCATTAGGTTAAAATGGGAGTGTCTTATCTTTACTACCGTGAAAGGTAATAAAAAATACTGCAGTTAATATAAGACACTTCCATTTGTGTTAAAATCACTAAAGCCATGTTGGTAAAGACCTATGGGAGCGCTGTTCATGGTATAAAAGCCACAACCATAACCATTGAGGTTAGTGTTGGGCAAGGGGTTAACTTTTTTCTTGTTGGCTTACCCGACAATGCCGTAAAGGAGAGCCAGCAACGCATTATGTCGGCTTTGGAAACCAACGGGTACAAGTTCCCCAAAAAGCGCATAGTAATTAACATGGCGCCTGCCGATATCCGGAAGGAGGGATCGGCATACGATTTACCACTGGCCATAGGGATAATGGCTGCATCAGAACAGATTTCATCCGATAACTTGAATGAGTACGTAATAATGGGTGAGCTATCGCTCGATGGCTCAATTCAACCCATAAAAGGTGTACTTCCCATTGCCATTCAGGCACGCGAAGAGGGTTTTAAGGGCTTCTTTGTTCCCAAGCAAAATGCTCGTGAGGCAGCAGTGGTAAATAACTTGGATGTATATGGGGTAGAGCATATTAAGGAGGTGATCGATTTTTTTAATGGGAATAGCACCCTGGAGCCAACTGTAGTGAATACTCGTGAAGAGTTTTTTGCCCATGCCAATAGCTATGATGTTGACTTTGCAGATGTTAAAGGCCAAGAAAATGTAAAGCGAGCTTTGGAGGTTGCAGCAGCAGGTGGCCACAATATCATTATGATAGGACCACCAGGTGCAGGGAAAACCATGCTAGCTAAGCGATTACCAACAATAATCCCCCCACTTACTTTACGTGAAGCACTCGAAACCACCAAAATACATTCTGTAGCAGGTAAAATTGATAGGAATACCTCGCTGATGACTCGTAGACCGTTCCGTAGTCCCCATCATACAATATCGGATGTGGCACTTGTTGGGGGTGGGCAATATCCTCAACCAGGTGAAATTTCTCTCGCCCATAATGGTGTTCTTTTCCTTGATGAATTGCCAGAGTTTAAAAGAACTGTACTTGAAGTAATGCGACAGCCATTAGAGGATAGGGTCATCACCATTTCTCGGGCTAAATTTACCGTTGAGTATCCAGCCAGTTTTATGTTGGTTGCTTCCATGAATCCATGTCCATGTGGTTATTACAACCACCCAGAAAAGGAGTGCGTTTGCTCGCCAGGTGTTGTACAAAAGTATCTAAACCGCATTTCTGGCCCACTCCTCGATCGCATAGATATACATGTGGAGGTTATTCCTGTTCCTTTTGAAAAGCTATCGGCTGCTCCTCCTGCTGAAAGTAGTGCTCAAATAAGGGAACGTGTGGTTAAAGCCCGCCAGATTCAGGAAGAACGTTTCGTTCCCTGGGCTGAGGTGCATTGTAATGCACAAATGTCATCGAAACTTATCCGAGAATTCTGTAAACTCGATGAGGCTGGTTCTGCCATTCTGAAAACTGCCATGGAAAGGCTTAACCTTTCGGCGCGAGCATACGATAGGATTCTTAAGGTATCACGTACAATAGCAGATTTGGAGGGATCAGAAAGAATAATGCCCCAGCATGTTGCTGAGGCAATTCAGTATCGTAGTCTCGATAGGGAAAATTGGGCAGGTTAATGCCTTATCCGTTCAAATCCTCTCCCGTAAACTCCTGTTACAGTTGCAACAGAGATAAATGCTTCAGGATCAATCTCTTTTATGATTTTATACACCTCGCTTACCTCATGTTTACGAACAAGTGATATTAATACCTTTTGCGGTTCCTTGCTATACCAACCCATGCCGTCAACAACTGTAACGCCACGGTTAACCTCGGTAGTAATTCTATCGGCAATGGCCTGATAGTGTTTTGAAAAAACAAAAACCTGAACCGATTGTTTTGTTCCTGATAGGACAGCATCGAGCGAGTATGCTGTAATAGCCATTGCAACATAGCCATAAACAATGGTTTCAATACGCTTTGCTGGGTCAAGATCTAGTAATACTAGGAAGGAGGAGCCAATGATAAAAACATCGCAAAGCATAATTATTCTGCCAGGGCTAATATTGCGATACTTGTTTATTATCATGGCAATAATATCGGTTCCGCCTGTGCTACCACCTTGCGAGAATACTATCCCTAGCCCAACTCCCGATAGTGCACCACCAATAATGGTAGACATGAATTTATCGTCAACAACGGGAGCTTTTATTAGCATTTGAAGTGCTGATAGAAGAATTGAGCCAACAGCAACACCAAAAATTGTTTTAACACCAAAGTTGGCTCCCAGCATCTTTATTGCAATTAGAATCAATGCAATATTGATAAGGAAGTAGGTGTAACCCATTGGGATACCACTTGCGTAGTAAATTAAAGCACCAATACCAGAAACCCCACCCCCTGTGATCTTATGAGGGATTAGAAATGCAGTCCACGACAGCGCATAAAGTAACAGTCCGAACACTATTATAGAATAGGAACGGACTGTTTTTAAAATTTGGGTTGATGTCATACTTTGACTAGAAAATTTAATCTTTTGAAGAATCCTCTTCCTTATCCTTACGAGGTTCGTTCTCCTTACGACGTCGGATTGAGCGAGCATAAGAGTTCAGTAAATAGCTAACCTCATTTAGGTTATTCTCCAGCTCTTCGGCTTGAAATGAATCTAAAAGATTCAAATCGGTAGCAAGAGTGATGTAATACCTGCACTCTTCTAGTGCTTCTTGGGCTGTAGTCAAGAATAGCAATTTTTCATCGCGGTCTTTCTTCTTGTACCCACCCACAATGTTAGTTGCAATAGCAGTAGCGCTCTCGCAAAGCATATCGCCCACAAGCGCTTGGTAATCTTCAGGAAAAATTTTTACCTGCTGGTAGATGTTAAGTACAAATGCATGGGCTTTTTGCCATACTACCAAATCCTTGAACGATTTGGTTTTGCTATCCGATTTCTCCATAACGAACTGTTTTTAGAAACGTTTAAAAGTATTTAGATGATTTATAAGGGTTTACTAAAGATACACAAATTTAGTCAAATTAAAAAATCAATCTATTTAACAACTATATTTACAATTTTGTTTGGCACAACAATTACTTTAACCGGTTTCTTATCGCCCAAATATTTCTTGGTATTTTCATCTGCTAAAACCAGCTCCTCAACCTCATTGGGTTTAAGGTTAATCGGCAGCTCAAGGGTAAATCGAGTTTTTCCATTAAAGGAGATAGGACAGGTAAAGGTTGATTCTTTAATGTATTTCTCGTTAAACTCAGGCCATGATGCAACGGTTACAGAATTTTCATGCCCAAGCTGATGCCAGAGCTCTTCGGCAATATGTGGTGCATAGGGAGCAATAAGAACGGTTAGGGGTTCTAGTATTGCTCGTTTGTTGCACTTTAAGTCCGTTAGTTCATTTACACATATCATGAATGCTGAAACTCCGGTGTTAAAACTGAATTTCTCAATGTCTTCCGTGACCTTTTTAATGGTTTTATGAAGCACTTTAAGTTCTTTGTCGCTTGGTTCATCATTTGAAACCTCGAATTCATTATTCGAGTTATGGAAAAGTCTCCAGAATTTTCTTAAAAACTTGTGTACCCCATCAATACCATTGGTATCCCAGGGTTTACTTTGCTCAATTGGACCCAAAAACATTTCATATATACGAAGTGTATCGGCGCCATAGTTTTCAACAATGGTATCGGGATTCACCACATTCCACATGCTTTTGCTCATCTTCTCTATAGCCCAGCCACATACGTATTTGCCATCTTCAAGGATAAACTCAGCATTTTCAAATTCGGGACGCCATTTACGGAATGCGTCAATATCTAATATATCGTTACTAACAATGTTTACATCAACATGTATAGGGGTAACATCGTAATTGTCCTTAAGGTTGTAGGAAACAAATGTGTTTGTTCCTTTAATACGATAAACAAAGTTCGACCTACCTTGAATCATTCCTTGGTTTATAAGCTTTTTGAAAGGCTCATTCTTGCAAACATAGCCAAGGTCGTATAGGAACTTGTTCCAGTAACGTGAGTAAATTAGATGTCCCACAGCATGCTCAGTTCCTCCGATGTAAAGGTCTACGTTCTCCCAATACTGATTTGCCTCGGGCGAAACCAGTGCATTGTCGTTATGAGGGTCCATATATCGGAGGTAGTATGCCGATGAACCTGCAAAACCTGGCATGGTGCTTAGCTCATAGGGATATCCTTCGGGTGTATGCCAATTCTTAGCGCGGCCAAGAGGTGGCTCTCCCTTTTCGGTTGGTAGGTAAGCATCCACTTCGGGAAGTTCAAGGGGTAGCTTATCCTCATCAAGTGGATAGGGAATACCATCCTTGTAATAAATTGGGAAAGGTTCTCCCCAGTAGCGTTGGCGGCTAAAAATTGCATCGCGAAGGCGATAGTTAATTTTTCGCTTACCGAGTCCTCGCGATTCAATAACCTCGCATATCTTAGAAATGGCCTCTTTTACCTCTAATCCGTTTATTAACGGGCTATTGATAACCACACCCTCTTTTGAGTCGTACGATTCGGTCCATGAATCGGGGTTGGTTGGCTGTTCACCTGGGCGAATTACTGTTTGGATTATGGGTAAGCCAAATGTTTTAGCAAAGGCAAAGTCGCGGCTATCGTGTGCAGGAACAGCCATAATGGCTCCAGTGCCGTACCCGGCCAAAACATACTCGCTAACCCAAATGGGAATGCGCTCGTTAGTAAATGGGTTAATGGCGTAGCTGCCAGTGAATTGTCCTGTCACCTTCCGTGCTTCGGCCATTCGTTCGCGTTCGGTTTTGCGCTTAACCTCCTGGCGGTATTGCTCCATCTTTTCGGCATACTCAGGAGTGGTTAGCTCATCAACCAGTTCGCTTTCTGGGGCAAGCACCATGAAGGTTGCTCCATATATGGTGTCGGGCCGTGTGGTAAAGATGAGTATCTTTCTTTCGCTGCCTTCAACACGGAACCAAACCTCAGCGCCTTCTGATTTACCTATCCAGTTGCGCTGAATCTCCTTTAACGAATCAGTCCAGTCAAGTTCTTCCAAATCATTCAGTAGGCGCTCGGCATAAGCCGAAATACGGAGGCACCATTGACGCATTTTGCGTTGCTCAACAGGATGGCCACCGCGAATTGATACACCCTCCTTTACCTCATCATTAGCCAGAACGGTTCCAAGTGCAGGGCACCAGTTAACCATAACATCGGCAAGATAAGCTAGGCGGTATGCAAGAAGCACCTCTTGCTGTTCCTTTTCGCTCATTGCCTTCCATTCTGCTGCAGTGAATTTTTTCACCTCGCTGCATGCAGCATCAACTTCTAGGTTGCCATTACGTTCAAATTCGGCAATGAGGTTTTCGATAGGCTCTGCTTTTTGGGTTTTGTTGTTATACCAGTGTTTGAACATTTTGATAAATGCCCACTGAGTCCACTTGTAGTATTTTGGGTCGCAAGTACGAAACTCGCGGTCCCAATCGTAGCTAAACCCAATTTTATCGAGCTGTTCGCGGTACCGTTTGATGTTTTTATCGGTGGTTATAGCAGGATGTTGACCTGTTTGTATGGCGTATTGCTCTGCTGGCAAACCAAAAGCATCGTACCCCATGGGGTGGAGCACGTTAAATCCATTCAACCTCTTGTATCTTGAATAAATATCCGATGCTATATAACCTAGTGGATGGCCAACATGAAGTCCTGCACCCGATGGGTATGGAAACATATCGAGCACATAGTACTTGGGCTTGTTTTTATCAATATCTACTTTATATGTCTTATTCTTGCGCCAGTAATCCTGCCACTTTTGCTCAATATCTTTAAAATTGTAATCCATAAAAACCTGATTTTGTTAAAGTTGATTTCAGTTTGCAAAGATAGAAAAAAGAGGTTAAAACATGTGTTTTTTAGCGGTATAGATGTTTTGATTTTATTTCATTGCAATTCAAGTGAATTCTACCATGTTTGGTTAATTTTAAGTATGGTAATGCGCTGAACTTGATTACACGGTGTTCATATTTTTAAACACATCACCATAAACTACACTAAAAACATACACAGAACTAATCTTTTACGATAGCATTCTAATGCTTTATTCAATTTCCCAATCAAAACCATCCTTGCGGTCGCGAACAACAACTCCCAGCTTTGCAAGTTCATCGCGGATTTTATCGGATGTTGCAAAATCTTTTCGTTGCTTAGCTTCAAGGCGGATGTTGAGCAACATTTCGATTAGATTCCCTGTTAGCTCAGCATGTTTTGACCCTGCAGTTTGCTCATCAACCAATCCTAAAACATCAAAAATAATGGTTCTGAAAAATGTTTTTAGTTCGTTCAGGTCGTTCTCAGTGATAGACTCTTTGCCTTCGGCTAGCTGGTTAATAATTCTTACCCAATCGAACAGAGCTGCAATGGCTACAGGGCTATTTAAATCGTCGTTTAGGGCATTGTATACGCGAGTTTTTAGCTCATCAACCTTAACTGTTGAATTAGCAGCGGGCTTTACTCTATCTAGATTGCGGTTGGCAGCCATTAATCGTGATAATCCTTTATCGGCTGCCTGAAGGGCTTCGTTTGAGAAATCGAGGGTAGAACGATACTGAGCTTGAAGGATAAAGAAGCGTATGGTCATAGGGCTATAGGCTTGTTCCAAGAGCTTATGGGTGCCATTAAAAAGTTCCTCGAGCGTAATAAAGTTTCCCAATGATTTACCCATCTTTTGCCCGTTAATGGTAATCATATTGTTGTGCATCCAGTACCTTACCGATTGTTTTCCATTGGCAGCAACGCTTTGCGCTATTTCGCACTCGTGATGAGGGAAGAGCAAATCCATTCCACCGCCATGGATATCGAAGGGTTCACCCAGGTACTTGGTGCTCATTGCTGAGCATTCAAGATGCCAGCCAGGGAAACCATCGCTCCAAGGCGAAGGCCAACGCATGATATGTTGAGGGGTTGCTTTTTTCCAAAGGGCAAAATCAAAAGGATTTTGTTTTTCGTCCTGGCCATCAAGCCTACGGGTATTTGCCATTAAATCTTCAATATTTCTCCCAGAAAGTATACCGTATTTATGATCCTTGTTGTATTTGACCACATCAAAATAAATGGAACCGTTGCGTTCATAGGCATAACCATTTGCCAAAATCTTCTTAACAAGTTCAATCTGCTCAATAACATGTCCTGATGCACGGGGTTCGATGCTTGGAGGTAAAACATTAAGCATTTTCATGGCAGAGTGATACCTATCGGTATAGTGTTGAACCACCTCCATGGGTTCTAGCTCCTCGAGTCGAGCTTTTTTGGCTATCTTATCTTCTCCTTCGTCGGCATCATTTTCTAGGTGCCCAACATCAGTAATATTTCGAACATATCGCACCTTATAGCCTAGATGTTTTAAATAGCGAAATAGCAAATCAAAAGTGATAGCCGGACGAGCATGCCCTAAATGCGGGTCACCATAAACTGTTGGACCGCATACGTATAATCCAACGTGTGGAGGGTTTAATGGTTCAAAAACTTCTTTTTTGCGTGTTAGCGTATTGTAAATTAATAACTTATCCATGATATTAAATTGATTTAGCTGTGGGTAAACAATTATGAAAACAAAAAATAGCAGAAAGAGTTTGCCTTGTATTTAAAGGCAACATCGATGAAAGTGTTGAATGATATTTTCCCGTCTCATAATTTGCAAAAGTAGTGATTTTTACAAATTAAGATATGAATTTTTAAATAGAATTGATTAAGTTTTTTGTTTACTGAACAAGCCATAAAAGTATTGAAATTGTTTGTGAATCCATTTAGTATAAATCCAGTAATTGGGAACCTATTAGATTAAAATCGTGGCGAAAAGTTGTATGAATGATATTTCCAATTCACTCTCATTATTTTGAAAATTCTTCTTTTTATGTTAGGTTTGATAAAAATTTATCACCTATTTCGAATGAATCAGCTGGTTAGGTATATAATAATAGGTTTTGTTGTTGCGCTGATTGCCTTTTTGGTGTGGTATTTCTCATCAATAGTAGCATATATTTTAATCTCGGCTGTTCTTAGCCTAATGGGAAAACCCATTGTTGATTTTATATCGGGTTTAAAGATTAAAGGTTGGCACCCGCCAAGGTTTATAGGTGCTTTTGTGGCATTAGCAACAATTTGGTTGCTATTCATCGCTTTTTTTCGAGTAATGATTCCATTGGTGATAGCACAGTTTAATGAGTTGGGCTCAATTGATGTTCAAAGTCTTGTGGCTTCATTTAATGAACCCATTAACGCTATTCAGCATTTCATACAAGACTATCTACCCTCATCGGCTCAAGAATTCATTTTAAAAGATTTTCTTATTCAGAAGATTTCAGGGATATTCACCATATCTATGATTTCCGATGCATTTTCATCAACTGCTAATGTGCTTATTAATTTGCTAATTGCCCTTTTCTCAATTTCGTTCATTACTTTTTTCTTTTTAAAAGATGATACTCTGTTTTTTAAGAGCATCATTTTAATTTTTCCAGAACGTTTCGAAGGGCAGATTACCAGAGCGCTAACAAGTATTAATAAACTTTTACGTCGATATTTTATTGGAATAATCATTGAAAGTACAGGGATTTTAACTTTAATAACAATAGGCCTCAGCATTATAGGTGTAAAATTTCAAACGGCAATTGTGGTTGGCCTAATTGCAGGAATAATGAATGTAGTGCCATATGTTGGCCCACTTACAGGCACTGTTCTGGGAACATTAATAGTACTTGCCACTAAGCTGCATAGTGGATTTTCTTCCGATTTGTTAACCCTATCCATGCTAACTTTACTTGTATTTTTAACAACTCAGCTAATCGACAATATTGTATTTCAACCTACAATTTATGGAAATAGCGTAAAAGCTCATCCACTAGAGATTTTCATTGTGCTTCTTATTGCTGGTAGTGTTGCTGGAATTTTGGGAATGCTTCTTGCCATTCCTAGCTATACTGTTATTAGAGTTTTTGCAAAAGAGTTTTTTAATAATTTTAGGGTTGTTCAAAAATTAACCGAGAAGATTTAGCCTTGATTTTGATTTTAGTTTATCTTTACCTAAATAAACTTGTTTTACAATGTGTCGGAAAATATCACCATTAACATTTATACTAATTGCTCTATTTGCCTTACATTTAAATGGGCGTTCGCAAGGGTTTGAAGCCGATTCAGTTTTTACTTGGAAGTTAATTGAATCGCCAAATATTGGGAACCAATCTATAATTCAATTTTTTGCCAATTCTGCAATAACACCTACAGCATGGGATTTTGGTGATGGTGGAACATCTACATTAGAAAGTCCCATACATACTTTTAACTATACAAGTTGGACCGACAGCATTACCGTTACATTAAGTTTTACCATTAATGGTGAGAGCAGAGCCCATAGCCGTGATATCCCTTTGAGCCCCGCTTTTTTTATTCCACATTATGATAGAAACCTTGGGCGTTTGGCTGAATACAAGTTTATTTTTCTGAATATGTATCGCATTCCTAACCATGCAGACTCGTTAGGAAACTTAAGGTTCCATTGGTTCATTGATGGAACTCCTTTAGCTGATAATGCTTTTGATGACGCTACACTTGGCCAATGGCCAAATATATACTACACATTTTCGTCCGCTGGAATTCATCAAGTTAAATTAGAGGTAAACCACACTGGAAGTGGACAAACTGCAGAGTTCACACAGACCATTAGAGTGCAACCCGATTTAACTGCTGGAAAGGTACCTTTCCAGTTTGTTCCTAACGTGTTTACTCCCAACGAGGATGGAACAAACGATAGATTTGTAATACCTACTAGTGGAACTGGCTGGTTCCGTATAAAGTTTTTCTCGCGTTCTGGTGCTCTTGTTTACAATACCGAATCGAGTATAATTCAGTGGGATGGCAAAAATAACCAGGGAATAGACTTGCCAGAAGGGATTTACTACTATGTAATTGAAGACCTTAACGGTTATTACGAAGACGCAAAAGGTTTTGTATACCTATTTAGAGGTAAAAAGTAGTATAGCATAATTAATAGTTAACAAATGTCTAATATAAGACATTTTACACAATTACTGATGATCAAAACAAAGGTGTGCCATTTGTACGTTAATGAGTGTTACTTATAAATGTTTAACATGATGCTATTCAATAATTATAAAATCTTATAACGATGAAACAAATAGTTTATCTCAGTTTTGCATTTCTAGCATTTTTATTTGCATGCAACAATGTTACTTTTGATAAACCTCAACCCATAGGAGGTGAAGAGTTGAAATCATTATCAGAAGCTTTTCCTGGCATATATGTTAGTGCTGATAATGATACTCTCAAAATTTCGTCCAACTCAATTAATTTTACTATTAGTAAGGATGATAACATTTCTGGAACATTAGGTGATAATATGCAGGTTAAGAGGTTTGGGAATAATTTCGTTGTTAATAGTGTTGATTCTGTTTGGAACAGAGCAGTTTGGGTGCCTTTCCTTTTTGAACCCAATGATAGCATGCTAAATATTTCGTATATCGATTATAGCAAGGAGCAGCTTGTAAAGTTAGAGCAACTTGTAAAAGATATTTGCAAGTATGAAATTCTAAAGAACGACAGGGGTGAAAATACCAAAATAATTCTCAAGCCCAAAAGCACATCGGAGTTTGAAAAATTGGTTAAAGCAGGGGTCTTTAATAAGACCATCAAGCTCAGAAACCAAAAGAGAAGTAATCAGAGGTAGAGGCTTAAATAATCGGTTAAGATTCTTCTGTTCATATTAATGGTACGCTCAATCTTTGAAATATAGCAAGTGTTCCATTTATTTAGTTAGAATGGCTAAGTGTCATGAAGCAAATCTATCGGATTAAAAAGAAAAAGCGGTAGGTTTACATTGTTGAATGATAACCAAACCGCTTTTCTTTTACCTATTGACTAGAGGGAAATTATCCTTTATAGCTAATCCATTTAATCATCTCTTTCCAGGAATATTTCTTTCCATACATGAGTATTCCCACGCGATAAATTTTGGCTGCAAGCCAAATAATGAGAAAGAATGTACCTACAAGGAGTGCTGCAGAAAGTGCTAGCTGCCAGGTAGGAACACCAAAAGGTAGGCGGGTTAGCATGATTACTGGGGAGGTAAATGGTATCATTGAAAACCAAAACGCCAATGGTCCGTCGGGCGACTTAATTCCACTTATCATTACAAGAATGGCAAGTATAAGCGGCATGGTGATAGGTAGGGTAAGCTGTTGGGTATCGGTTATGCTTTCAACTGCTGAACCAACTGCAGCAAACATGGCTGCATACAGCAGGTACCCAAAAAGGAAGTAGAAAATGAATCCACCTATTAGCAATGGGAAATTTTGATTTTTAAGAGCATTCAGAAAACTCATTCCTTCATTTTCGGCTGCATTCACTGCTTGTTCCTGTGCTTGAGCAATTTGCGGGTTCGATTGAGCCATAGTTTGTACCTGCTCTGTTGCAACCTTTGGACTCATCTTTTCGCTTATTATGTTTATTCCAGCCCCTGCCAAAGCAGCTGTCATAACAACCCAAATAAATATTTGCAACAGGCTAACCGATGCCATGCCAAGGATTTTACCGGTCATCATTTGGAATGGCTTAACCGATGAGATTATCACCTCTACCACTCGACTCGACTTCTCCTCAATAACACCCTGCATTACCTGATTTCCTGTAATGAGAACCATCATGTACATTAAGAAACTCATGATGTAAGCAATTGCCATGGCAATCAGGGTGTTGCTTTCCTTCTCTTCTCCTGTTTTGCTTACCTTAATCGATTTAATGGAAACGTCAGTTTTAACATCTGCAAGTATTTTGTCGAGGTTGTCGATATTATAAGATTTCAGCTTTCGGTTTTCTATCTCTTTTTCCAAGGTGTTTTCCAAATGCTGCATCACATCAATAGAAGGCTGCTTTTGCGAGTAGATTGTTAGTGCGGGTTGAAAAGGTGTGCTTGTGCTATCGATAACTAAAAGAGCATAGTAACCTGTTTCATCCAGATTTTCTTTTACTTTTTCTGCTGGCGTATCGGTAATATATGAAATTTTAATGTATTCGGTTGAAGGAATTACATCGATGTAATCCTTGGTGTTATCAACAACTGCTACGGTTCTTTCCTCGGTAACTTCAAGCGATGCCAAATAGGTGGGAAGAACTGCAATTGCAGCAAAAAATATTGGCGAGAGTAGGGTTATAATAATAAACGATTTTTTACGAACCCTAGTCATGAACTCGCGCTGCATTATTAGAAATATCTTGTTCATTGTTTTATGCTTTTGGGTATGAATACTAGTTATTTACTAATCCATGCTTTTGGTTATACTCCTTAACAACCTGTATAAAAATATCGTGCATGCTTGGTACAATAGGGTTAAAAGAAACTATCTCAACTGCAGGCATTACAGCTTGTAAAAGGTTGTTTGCTTCCGATTGAGAGGAAAGGCGTACTTGTGCCTTAGGTAATGAGTTTTCCGTGTCAATCTTAAGTAGTTCAAACTTATCTGAAAGTTGCTGTTTTAAACTATTGGGCTCACCACGGAATGCAATCTCGAAAACGTTGCTTCCATAGCTTTGACGAACCTCATCGATTTGACCGCTTAATATATTTTTCGATTTGTTTATAAGGGTGATATGGTCGCAAAGCTCCTCAACGGAGGCCATGTTGTGGGTTGAAAATATGATAGTTGTGCCCTTGCGTTTAAGTTCTAAAATCTCATCCTTAACTAGTTGCACATTTATTGGGTCAAAACCACTAAAAGGCTCATCAAAGATGAGTAGCTCTGGTTCATGGATAATGGTAACCATGAATTGAACTTTTTGGGCCATACCCTTTGAAAGTTCCTCAACCTTTTTATCCCACCAGGCCTGAATCTCAAATTTCTCGAACCAAACTTTTAAACGTTTCATCGCTTCGGAACGGCTCAAACCCTTTAGCTGGGCAAGGAAAAGAGCTTGCTCGCCCACCTTCATCTTTTTGTAAAGACCACGCTCTTCGGGTAAGTAACCAATCCTATAGATATCGTTTGGTTGCATCTTCCTATCATCAAATAAAACTTCGCCTTTATCGGGCCCAGTTATCTGGTTAATTATTCGAATAAGCGTTGTTTTCCCAGCACCATTTGGACCAAGAAGACCATAGATACTCCCTTTAGGAACAGAGATGCTTACATCATCTAATGCTAAATGGTTGGAGTACCTTTTTTCAATTCCTTTTGTTTCTAGTAGGTACATTTTTATCTTCAGATTTTTGAAATGTTATGTTTCAATTTTGTAGTAAAGATATTAAGTTTTACTTAATCGCAATGTTTAATTTAAATCATTAAGTTTTTTATGATATATCTACCACTTAGAAAATATACTTTAACTTTTAATGCAAGTAATTTTATTATAATAACTTCTTAAAGTTTTCAGTAAATTGCAGGTCTCAAATTGGTTATACTATGAAAGTAAAGACTTGTTCAAGTTTAGTAATAGTTATTACCATTGTAATAATGGTTGCTTCTTGTGATACACCAACAAATAAGAAAATAGAATTACTTACAAAAGAGAACGAGGCATTACGTAGGGAGGCAAGAATAAAAGATTCAACCTTAAACGAATTTTTTGCTTTTCTTTCTGATATTGAATACAATCTGAACCTTATAAAGCAGAAGGAGCAATCTATTAGTCAGAATGCTATTATTGGAGGCGAGCTAAAAACCGATGTAAGACATCAGATTGACGAGGATATTCAGACTATTAATTTGCTTATGGATGAAAATAGACGAAAAGCAGCTTTGCTTCGTAAAAAACTATCCGATACAAACTTTAAAGTTGCTGAACTTGAGCGATTGATTGCGTCTATAAGCAAGAGACTAATTGAAAAAGAGGACGAAATAGATGAGCTAAAGGCAAAGCTGCTGGAGCTAAACTTTACCGTAGAACAGCTTAATGCCCGTATAGATTCAATAACCTTACAAAACTTATTGCTTGATAAGGAGATTAAGAATAAAACAGAAAAGATAAATAGTGCATGGTATGCTGTTGGCTCTCGTAAGGAATTGGTTCAAAACAATATAATTGACAAATCAGGAGGATTCTTAGGATTAGGAAGAACTACTAAAATGAAAGCCGAATTTAATCAGGACTATTTTGTTAGGATAGATATTACAGAGACTCATTCCATACCCATTCTGGCTAAAAGGGTAAAGCTGGTTACCACACATCCTACCAATTCCTATTCCCTTGTCAGAAATAATGAAAACCTTGTAGTTGAGCTTAAAATTAAAGACCCCGAAAAGTTTTGGTCTGTGTCGAAGTACCTTGTTGTAGAGGTAAACTAAGCCATGTCAACATTTATTTGTAATATTGCGAATTTGTATACTAATATAAAGTTTCAATCGTTTTGTAATGATAAACAAAATCAAATTGGGAAAGAGTTACTTTTTTAGATTAGCATTTGCAATAACAGCAGCAGTATTAATATCTTTCTCCTGCTCAACACAAAAAAACACTTTTGTGAGCAGGAGTTTTCATAACATTACATCGTACTACAACTACTACTATAATGCTTACGACAGCTATAAAAGCGGAATTCAAAGAGCAGAAAATAATATAAACTTTAATTATACTTTACCGTTACCAGTTTTGCTTATTGGAGAGAGTCAGGTTCCTGGAATCGTCTCCAGCAATATGGAGCGTACGCTTAATAAATGCACTATGCTTCTTGCAAGGCATTCCATAACCGTTAAGCCCAAGCGAACCAAGAATAAACTTAGTCCTAAAGAAAAGGAATTTAGGAACTTAAATGAGTACGTGAAATGGGCTCGACGTTCCTGGTTGCTTGTAGGTAAAGCTCACACGTGGAAGTCGGATTTAACAAAAGCACGTTCATCGTTTGAATTTGTTATTCGGCAGTTTCCCAACCTACCTTTATGGTTTGAAGCACAGGTTTGGCTTGCACGTGTTGCTGTCCTTGAGGGTGATTTTGACGATGCCCGAGAGCGTCTTAACCTTGTTGAGAATAACAGAAAACGACCTCGAACAAAATCTTTTAACCATCTACTGCACTCAACATGGGCATTCTTCTATCAGAAGAGTCAGGATTATGAACAAATGCTTCCATATTTAAGAAAGGCAATTGAAAGTGCACCTAAAAAAACAGATAAAATACGATACAGCTATATTCTTGCACAAGCACTTCAACAGCTTGGGAAAACTGGTGAAGCATATATCGCATTTCAAAAAGTACTAAAATTGAATCCTCCCTACGATATGGCATTTAGCGCCCGTATTCAAATGATATCATTAAGTAATAAGCAGGATGAGGATTTAAAACGGGAGCTAATTAAGCTATCAAAGGATGAGAAGAATGCCGACTTTCTAGACCAACTTTATTTTACCCTGGGCAGTTTGGAGAAAAAGACGGGCAATATGGAAAAGGCCATAGAGTATTTTACTCTTTCGGCACGATACAGTACTAGTAATACTAATCAAAAAGGGATGTCGTATCTTGTTCTTGCCGATTACTATTTTGAGAAGGCACAGTATGCCTTGGCTCAAGCATATTACGATAGCTCATACAACTCACTTGACGATAGCTATCCTGAGTTTGATAGAATTGAGCAAAAAGCCCGTTTTCTCAACTCATTGGTCGATAACCTTAACACTATTAAAAACGAAGATAGCTTGCTACGGGTAGCAGTAATGCCCAAAGAGGAACGCGATGCGTTAATTAAGCAAATCATTGCCAAACTTGAGGCCGAAGAACAGCGTGCTAAGTCAATGGAAAATCAGAGTAGGAACCAATACTTAATGTATCAGCAATCGCAACGATATCGAAACCAAAACGCTCAACAAGAGGGTAAATGGTATTTCTATAATCAGGCGTCGCTTAGCTATGGGCAATCGGAATTTCAAATGAAATGGGGAAAACGTAAGCTCGAGGATAACTGGCGCCGCAAGAATAAACGGGTACTATCAATCGATGAGGTTACTGTTGCTGGCACTTCACAGAACCAGGAACAAGTTCAAAAGCAGCTGTCGCCCAAAACACCTGAATACTACCTTGTTAATCTTCCTTTTAGCGATTCCCTTAAGGAGCAGTCGATTGAACGCATTAAGAATGCCATGTTTCGGGTGGCTGAAATTTATGAGGTGAACCTTTCGGATTATGAGGAGGCAAAAGAAGCCTATCTACGCATAGTTGAGCGATTCCCCGATGAAGAGAATGCAGCAAATGCCTATTATCGTTTATACCGATTAGCTTCACAATTCAATAGACAGGATGATGCAGCCAGATTTCTCAGCGCACTTACTAAAAACTACCCCAAGAGCCCTTATGCTATCTTGCTTTCAAATCCTGCCTATTTCGAAAAGTTAAGCAAGCAGCAGAACGAAGGGGAAACCATTTATCAAAAGGCTTACGATTTTTATACCAAGGGAATGTATAGCGATGCACTTAACACAATTCAGCGTGGAATGGCTAAAGCAAAGAATACATCCTTGGAGCCCAAGTATCATCTGCTTATGGCCCTGTGTCAGGCCAAAACAACCGATTTGAAAACTTTTAAAGTATCGTTGTCAAATATCACAAGTACATTTGCAAACACCGAGGAAGCTCAGCTTGCCGATGCAATGCTTAAGCAGATTGAGCAAAATGAGCTGCAAATAGCTTCGGGAAATGCTAACCTCGATATTGCACAAACCGATTCCACTACTAGTCAAAAGCAATCGATATATACCGATTCCGATGGCGAACATGTTTTTGTTGTGCTGGTTCCCAAGAAGGCCAATATCAATCAAATTAAGTTTAATGTGATATCATTTAATGTAGATGAGTTTATTGAGGCCGATCTTAATGTTACTAACCAACCCTTTAGCGATTTTGTTGAGATGATTGTGTGCACCGGACTAAAGGACAAAAAGACCGCCATTAAGTACTATAACCTGATTAGTAAACGAACAAAAGTTTTTGCTGGACTCAACAAGACCGAATACCAGTACTTTGTTATTAGTATCGATAATTTTGCTCGTTTTATTGGCGACAAATCAATCTCCGATTATTTGAGATTTTTCAAAGAAAAATATAAAAACGAATAGAGATGCAGCCCACAATACTTTGGGTCGACGATGAAATTGACCTGCTCCGTCCTCATATTATTTTCTTGGAGCAGAAAGGCTATAAGGTTCTTACCGCAAACAATGGCTTTGATGCCATAGAGCTGGTTAAAGCTAACCAGGTTGATATCGTGTTTCTGGACGAAAATATGCCTGGTATTGGAGGATTGGAGACTCTACCAAAGATTAAGGAGATAAAATCAACCTTACCAGTTGTAATGGTAACCAAGAGCGAGGAGGAAAACATTATGGATATGGCGGTTGGTGCTCAAATCTCCGACTATCTTATTAAACCAGTAAACCCCAAACAGGTATTGCTTGCCCTTAAAAAGTTTATTCATGGAAAGGAGCTGGTAAACGAAAGGCAGCTAACCGATTATCGAACTGCCTTTATGCAAATATCTAGTCTTATATCTTCAGCAACCTCTTACACCGATTGGGTTGATATATATCGTAAGTTAGCCGCTTGGCAGGTACGACTTTCCCATAATCCCGATTCAAACTTGAAGCAGATGCTTGAAATGCAGTTTGATGAGGCCAATAAGGTTTTTAGTAAGTATATAAAATCAAACTACTTAAATTGGTTTAACGAAAAAACAGATAAACCTTTACTTTCTCCATCAATTCTAAAAACTAAGGTTTTCCCCTTATTAGAATCAAATACAAAGGTTTTACTTCTTATAATTGATAACTTTAGATACGACCAATGGAAAACCATTGAGCCAATTTTATCGGAAAAATGGCAGGTTAGTACAGAAGAAGTATACTACAGCATACTGCCAACAGCAACACAGTATGCCCGAAATTCAATTTTTGCAGGATTAATGCCCCTTGAAATTCATAAAAAATATCCAGATTACTGGGTTTTTGACGAAGAGGACGAAGGAAAGAATCTTTTTGAAAAAGAACTTCTTCAAGCTCAATTCAAGCGTTTGGGAATGGGCACAAAGTTTTCCTATATTAAAACCGATACACTTAAAGGTGTTGGGGGAGGGCTTAACATTAAAGAGTTTTTAAAAAACGATTTGGCTGTACTTGTATACAATTTTGTTGATTCCATGTCGCATTCGCGAACCGATTCCGAGATGATGCGTGGCCTAGCAGCCGATGAGTCGGCATACCTTTCGCTTACACGCTCTTGGTTTCTTCATTCCGATTTACGCGAGTTCATTGAACAGGCATCTTCTTATAACATTAAGTTGGTAATCACAACCGACCATGGAGCAATTAGGGTTAAAAACCCTGTTAAGGTTATTGGCGATAAAGCCACATCAACCAATCTTCGATATAAACTTGGGAGGAATTTAAATTACAATCCAAAGGAAGTTTTCGAGGTTCGAAAGCCAGAAGATGCCCATCTCCCTAAACCAAATATTAGCTCGTCATTCATATTTGCCCTTGGTAATGATTTTCTTGCTTATCCTAACAACTTTAACCACTACGCAACATACTATAGCGACACTTTTCAACATGGTGGGGTCTCATTAGAAGAAATGATAGTTCCTTTTATTACTCTTAACCCAACTGGAAGGTAACATGGATTCTATTCTACTAAAAGGTCTAAATGATATAGATAAAGCTGCTAGCAAGATTCTTTCATCTATAGGTGAAAATCGTATTATTTGCTTTTATGGCGAAATGGGAGCAGGGAAAACCACTCTCATTCGTGAAATATGTAAGAAACTAGGAGTAACCGATGTGGTAACAAGCCCAACATTTGCTTTAGTAAACGAATATACCGACGAAAATGGGACCCCAGTATATCATTTTGATTTTTACCGCATAAAACAAATAGATGAGGTTTTTGACTTTGGCTACGAGGAGTATTTCTACAATCCTAATGCTATCTGCCTGATTGAGTGGCCTGAGTTGGTAGAGCCAATTTTACCTTCTGAAGGTGTTGTTGATATTTACCTTAAAGTAAACCAAGATAGTAGCAGGGTTATAGAAATAGTTAATAAAACTGAACAATAATTCCTTCTCAACGTAAAAAAGTAATTAATAGTTGTTAGATTGATTTTTAAAATTCATCATAAAAAAGATGATATGCTATGAACAGCCCAAAATTCTCTGAGTTCCCTCATGCAAAAGGATTACTTGTTCAAGAAGAACGAATTGAGTATAAGCGTAAATACAAACAGCTGATTATCGGTATTCCCCGAGAGGTTAATCCTACTGAAAGTAGAATTCCCCTTACACCAGAAGCCGTTGAAATTTTAGTACATCATGGCCATCAAATTATAATAGAGAAGGATGCAGGGAAGCAGGCAAACTATTCCGACATGGAGTACAGCAACAAGGGGGCTCAAATTGTAGATACTGCGGCTGAGGTTTACAAAAGCGATATCATTCTTAAGGTTTCGCATCTTACTCCCGAAGAGTGCAACATGCTTCGCGAGAATCAAGCTGTTTTATCATCGTTACATCTAAATAAGCAAACTGGTGACTATCTAAAAAGGCTACTGCAAAAAAAGGCAACCGCCATTGCATTTGAGAGCATCTTGGATGAAGAAGGCGAGTACCCTTTTGTACGTGCCATGAGCTCAATTGCAGGAAGCACATCTGTTTTGGTAGCTGCAGAGTATCTTAGCAATGTGAATAATGGTAAAGGGGTTATGCTTGGTGGTGTTACTGGCATTACGCCTACCGAGGTTGTTATTCTAGGTGCTGGTACAGCAGGCGAGTATGCAGCACGTGCCGCTCTTGGCCTAGGCGCAACGGTTAAGATATTCGATAGCTCTATTAAAAAGCTTATGGATATACAGAATATTCTTGGCCAAAGGCTCTTCACATCAATCTACCATAAGCAGGTACTTGATAAGGTTCTAAAAACAGCCGATGTGGTAATTGCAACTTTAACACCAGAAGAAACCAATCTTAACTATTTGGTCTCCGAAGATCAAGTTCGACTAATGAAACGTGGTGCCGTAATTGTTGATTTGGGAATTGATAGAGGTGGATGTTTTGAGACATCGGAGCTTCGCGACCATAACAACCCGTCTTATGTTAGGCATGGAGTGGTTCACTATTGCGTACCTAACATTACTGCTCGAGTTGCAAGAACATCTTCAATTGCCATGAGCAACGTGTTTGTACCTCTACTAAAGCAAATAGCCGATAGTGGTGGGTTACTTCCGCAGCTAAAAGAAAATGCAGGACTTCGAAATGGTGTTTACATTTTTAACGGACTCCTAACAAATGAGTACCTTGGCAAACTTTACGACTTGCCTTCGCGCGATATCAACCTGCTAATGGCTGCTTTTTAGCGAAACTATTGTGGCACAAATATGTAGGTTATACTGCCTTGTTGGTTTGATGTTGTTGTAGAGGCTGTAAATCTACTTGCCATTGCTGCGTGAATAGCGGCTTGGTTTATACATTCATCCACAACAGAGTTAGTTTTATCTATACTGGCATCTTTAACCCTACCATCAGGTGTTACAATTATATTTACAACTACCTGTCCACCATTTTCGCACTTGTACGAAGGAATGGGTAACCAAAGCGCTTTTCGACCTAACAAATAGTATGATGCAACTGTTGGCCCTTTGTATTGGCCCTCTTTGGTTTTCTGAACTGTTTTTTCTGGTGTATTTGGAATGTTTGCCTCTATGTCTTTTTGTGCTTGCTCATACAGCTCACGATTTTGCTTCATGCGTTCATATACCTCGTTTGCTTCCTTGTAAAGCTCTTCAGCATCAATGTTTTTCTCATCGCTAAGTTCTGAATTTAAGTCTTTTTGCGTTGCATCAACTGCAAAGTTTCTTATTGCTTCGGTCTCAAACTTTGAATCTATTGCATCGGGAGGAAGCGTTGGTTCCAACTTTTTCTCAACCACAACTTCTTCTTCAACCAGCTCTTCAAATTCCATTTCTATGGTTGAGCCGTAATACTCTTTTCTAGTTTCTATTTTTAGCACTAAAAAGGCAATAACTAATAGTAGGTGAAATACAATGGTGCTAAGTATTCCTACTTTATGCTGGTTAATATTTGAGGAAAAAAAACTATAAAGTTTATCAATAGCATTTTCTATTTTCTGAGCAAACGACATGTTTAACATTTTATTTCAGATATTACAAAGATAACTTCTTACCTGTAATTCTTATGATATCCAGCTGAAAATATCGATTCGTAAATTCAACAACATTGGTTACCAAAAACAATAAATCCTTTTTGCTATATTTGTAAACTTGGAAACTAATATTTCAACTCGTGGCTGAAAAGAAAAAATTTAAGCTATTTCGAAACTTAAGAAGTAAGTATAGGCTTAGTATCTTCAATGAGGAGACATTTGAGGAGGTTTGGCAATTTAGGTTATCAAGAATGAATGTTATTGTCTTCTTTGGAGGATTTAGCATTTTACTAGTAACATTAGTAATTATCCTAATTGCTTTCACACCATTAAGGGAGTTTATTCCTGGTTATCCTGATGCTAAAACCCGAAAAGGTTATGTAGATAATGCCCTCAAAGTAGATTCTCTTGAGCATGTTATAGCCCAGTGGCAGCTATATTACAACGATATTCATGTTCTATTAAATGGTGGAGAGCCCTTGACTGGTAAAGAAACAACTAGGGATACTGCAAAGAGGCCTAGCAAGTTGGACTTAACGCCATCAGAAGAGGACTCTTTACTTAGAGCCCAGATTGAAGCCGATGAGATGTTTTCGCTTTCTTCAAACTTGAATAGTCTCGATAATAGCAATACGCCTTTCTTTATTCCACCTGTCAAGGGTATAATTACAAATAGATATAATCCGCAGAACAATCACTATGGCGTTGATTTAGTTGCCTCACCCGACGAGGTTGTACTTGCCATTGCTAAGGGTGTTGTTGTTCTTTCAACCTGGTCGCTTGAAACGGGTTATACTTTGGCAATTCAACACGAGGGTGGATATTTATCGGTTTACAAGCATAACAGTAAGCTGCTTAAACGACAGGGAGAATTTGTAAATGCTGGCGATGTAATTGCCATTATTGGCAATTCTGGTGAGCTAACTACAGGACCACACCTTCACTTTGAACTTTGGCACAATGGTGCAACAATCGACCCAGCTAAATACATTAAATTTTAGGACTGAATATGAAGCGAATAGCCATTCTTGGTTCAACAGGTTCTATAGGTACGCAGGCGCTTGAGGTGGTTAGGGAACATGCCGATAAATTCTCGGTGGAGCTGCTTGTTGCTCAAAATAGCTGGGAATTGCTTGTGAAACAAGCAATAGAGTTTTCACCTAATTCTGTCGTAATTGGTAATCGAGACCATTACCAAAAGGTTTCAGATGCACTTTCGGGTTACGATATAAAGGTTTTCACAGGTAAGGAGTCAATTGAGGAATCCGTTGTTTCTTCCGAAATCGACATGGTGTTATCGGCAATGGTTGGTTTTGCTGGATTAAAACCAACTCTTAAGGCCATTGAGGTTGGGAAGGCAATAGCCCTTGCGAATAAGGAAACGCTTGTGGTTGCCGGTGAACTTGTTACGGAGGCAGCAATTAAAAACAAAGTCCCAATAATTCCGGTCGATTCTGAACACTCTGCAATATTTCAGTGCATAGTGGGTGAGCATAGCCCAATTGAGAAGGTAATTCTCACCGCTTCTGGCGGGCCTTTTCGTAATCATTCAATGGAGCAGCTAAGAAGCGTATCCAAAGCCGATGCTTTAAACCATCCAAACTGGTGCATGGGACAAAAAATAACAGTTGATTCAGCAAGCCTAATGAATAAGGGCCTTGAGGTGATAGAGGCTAAATGGCTCTTTGGATTGCAGCCCGAACAAATTGAGGTAGTAATTCATCCTCAATCAATTGTACATTCAATGGTTCAGTTTGTCGATGGTTCTATAAAGGCTCAAATGGGATTACCCGATATGAAGTTACCCATACAATACGCCTTTACTTTTCCTAATAGGGTTAATAGCAACTTCCCAAGGATGGATTTCTCATTACAGCACACATTAACCTTTGAAAAGCCCGATACCGAAAGGTTTCCAAGCCTTTCACTAGCCATTGAATCATTAAAAAAGGGTGGAAATATGCCTTGCGTTCTAAATGCTGCAAATGAGGTTGCTGTTGAAGCTTTCCTTAATGAGCAAATAGGCTTTATGGCTATCCCAAAAATAGTGGAAAAGCTTTTATCAACTATAAGTTACATTGAGCGGCCTACTTTAAATGATTACTTACAAACCGACTCCGAAACTCGCATAAAATCTTACGAATTAATTAAACATCATCAACTAATATGGAAATAATTGTTAAAGCTGGTCAATTCTTTTTGAGTTTATCGATTCTTGTTATACTCCACGAGTTGGGGCATTTTACCTTTGCTAAACTTTTCAAAACTCGTGTCGAAAAATTTTATCTTTTCTTTGACCCATGGTTCTCGCTATTTAAAATAAAACGCGGCGAAACTGAATATGGAGTAGGTTGGCTTCCTCTTGGAGGGTATGTTAAAATTTCGGGGATGATTGATGAGTCAATGGATAAGGAACAGCTAAAGCAACCTCCTCAGCCTTGGGAATTCCGTTCAAAACCTGCTTGGCAACGATTATTTATAATGATAGGTGGTGTTTTGGTTAATGTGGTTTTAGCATTGTTTATTTACAGCGCTGTTCTTTATACATGGGGCGAAGAGTATCTTCCAACCCGAAACGTAAAATATGGAGTAACCTGCGATTCGCTTGCCCTTAAATTAGGATTCAGAAATGGCGATAAGATTTTAACTGTTGGGGGCAATGAGGTAGAGAATTTCCAACTTATCGCCCATGATATACTGCTTAACGAAGACCGTAACGTAAAGGTTTTGAGGGGAAACGATACTGTAACCATTAGTATCTCGGAAGTTTACGTTTCTCAGCTGATTAAAAATCCAATTATCTTTTATCCTCGATTCCCATTCATTGTTGATGAAATTAAAAAAGGTGAACCTGCCGAGAAAGCTGGATTAGTGAAAGGCGATAAGCTAGTTGCCATTAATGGCAGACCCGCTGTTTTTTTTGATGAGTTTAAGGATTCTTTAGCTAGGTATAAAGGGAAGAAACTTGACCTAACAGTAGAGAGAAATGGCCAGCCAGTTGATGTAGTTGTTAATGTTCCTGAAACAGGTGTGGTAGGAGTCTACCCTTTGACTGATATTTCAAATTTCTTTGAACTAAGCCATAATGAGTACACCTTAGTGCAGGCTATTCCTGCAGGGATAAAAAAGGGTGTAAGTACAATTAAAAGCTATCTTAAACAGCTTAAGCTTATATTTACCCCAAAGACAAAAGCTTACGAATCGGTAGGAGGGTTTATAACAATTGGTAAGATCTTCCCTGCAACTTGGGATTGGCAGTCGTTCTGGAATCTAACCGCGTTTCTTTCTATTATTCTTGCTATAATGAATATTTTACCTATACCAGCTTTGGATGGAGGCCATGTGATGTTTCTTGTATATGAAATTATTACTGGACGCAAACCTGGCGATAAGTTTTTGGAGTACGCTCAAATGGTTGGTATGTTAATACTTTTGGCTTTACTACTTTATGCAAATATCAACGATATTGTCAAACTTTTTGGTTAAAGTTTAGCCTATGATACTACTATTTACAGGTTGGAGCGAATTGTTGCTGATTGCCATAGTTATTCTCATAATTTTTGGTGCAACTAAAATTCCCCTTTTCATGCGAAATTTGGGGAAGGGGATTGGTGAGTTTAAAAAAGGTATAAAAGAAGCAGAGGACGAAAAGAATGAAAATGAGAAGTAAAGGTACTATGGTTTTTATTAGGTATTGTTTTTTTTCTTTTATTTCTGTCTTGTTTTTTACTAATGGACTTTCGGCAACACCAGCTTATACTAGAGCAAATATAATTATTAGAACTATCAATAGTATTGATAGGTTACCTATTTTTCATCTAAAAAACAAACCCGACACTGTTGTAAACAATAAACCCGATCTCTACTACGAATGCAAGCTAGCCGACATAGGAAAGAATTCCCCTATCGATTTTGATTATAACTCCTATGTTAAGCGGTATATCGATATTTTCACAATAGAGAGAAGGGCTCAGGTGGCAAAAATGATTGGTTTATCGGAGTACTATTTCCCTCTTTTTGAAGAGATATTATCTAAATATCAGCTTCCACTAGAGCTCAAGTATCTTGCAGTTGTTGAGTCGGCTCTTAACCCTCTTGCTGTGTCAACATCTGGGGCTGTGGGTTTGTGGCAGTTTAAAATAAATACTGCTAAAATGTTCGACCTAAAGGTGACCAATTTTGTTGATGAACGAATGGACCCCATAAAATCTACTGAAGCTGCTGCTCAATATCTTCAATACCTATTCCGTACATTCAACGACTGGCACCTTGCATTGGCTGCATATAATGTAGGACCAGGTGCAGTAAGGAACGCAATAGAGAGGGCTAATGGTGAAAGGAGCTTTTGGAAGTTATATCCCCAATTGCCCGAATCGGCTCAAAACTATGTTCCAGCCTTTATTGCAATTGCCTATGTATTTCAAAACTACCAGGACCATGGTCTTATACCTTCGAGCCTTGTTCCATCGCTTAGTAGTGTCGATACTATAGAAGTTAAAAAGCCACTTGACCTAAGGTTAACAAGTGAAGAGCTAGGTATTGATATTGAGCTCATTCGTTTTCTTAATCCAACTTACAGGTACGATTATGTCCCAGAGAGCGATTCCCCTCAGATTATTCTTCTGCCTAAGGATAAGATTGGTCTTTTTATACGTAAATCGAAGCAGCTATACCTTAACACATCTAAGCCTAAGGGTAAAATGCCTGTTGGCTCAAAGAATGGAAGCTATCAGACAGCATATACCGTTCGAAATGGCGACACATTACACAAGTTAGCCATTCACTTCGGATGTACGTTAGATGATATATATCGTTGGAACCCAGGTATTGATAGCGTTATTAATGTTGGGCAAACCCTAATTTTTTGGGTTGACGATTCAGTCTCAAATTAGATGAATAATGCAATATTAATACTGTTCTGTCGTTTTTTTAATATTGCTGTTTTTAGTCAAAAAAATGTAAACACTAAATTATTATACCCATGAAAACTAGAATATTGGTAGTAATCTTAGCCATTCTTACTATAGGTACCTCTTGCAAGAAGGGTAGCAAGGGTGAACGAACACTATTGCCTAATGTGACTGGAAATGCTGGCGAGCTAGTAGTTATCCTGCCAAAAAACCTTCATAAAGATTCAGTGGGGTTGGCATATAAGGAAATACTAACCCAAGATGTTCCCTTTTTACCACAAAGTGAACCTCTTTTTGATTTAATTATGATTCCACCCGAGGCCTTTACTGATATTTTTAAGTCACATCGTAACATTATTTTTAACGAAGTAAAGAAAAGCGCAAAAAAAACAGAAATGTCACTTAAACGTGACGTTTGGGCTGCTCCTCAAACAATACTTTACGTCTCTGGCCCAAGCTACAAATCGATTAAGGATTATATTGAAAAAGAGCGAGAAACCATAGTCACTTTATTTGAGCAGGCTGAACGCGATAGGGTGGTTCAAAATGCTATTAAGTATGAACAGAAATCGATTCGTGAAAAGATATCGAAAAAGTATAATGTTTCAATGCGCTTCCCTAAAGGTTACAGGCTTAATTTCGATCACGATACTATTGCTTGGATCTCTTTTGAAACTCCTTTAACCAGTCAGGGTATAATCCTTTATACTTTCCCTTATACCGATAAAAATACCTTTACGGTTGACTATCTCTTGAAAAAGAGAAATGAGTTTGTTAAAACCATAGAAGGTCCATCAAAGGGCTCGTATATGATTACAAGCGAAGTGATTAAGCCTGAGCTAACCGAGATGATGTATAAAAATAGGTATTATGCTGTAATGAGAGGTTTTTGGGATGTCTACAAACATCCAATGGGCGGACCTTTTATTAGCCATATTACTTTAGATGAGGAGCGGCAAAGAGTTATTGTGGCTGAAGCTTATGTTTATGCACCCTCAAAGAAAAAAAGAAACTATTTAAGACAGGTAGAGGCTTTACTATATACTCTTGAAATTATAAAACCTTAGCATTGTTGCATAAAAAAACTGTCTCAAAAACACCAAATAAGTTAGCCTTAAAAGGCCTAGTGTTTTTGAGACAGTTTTGCTTTTAATGAACTATTTTACCGTCTTATCTACAAGATCATCAACAAACATTTTTATTGAGCGAGAATCGGTTGCACCGTAGAAATCGTAAAAGTACTCTATTAGATACTTTTTAATATCATCTTTTCCCATTTTTTGTTTAACTAGGATTGGGATAATTGTCATAAACTCGTTAATAAGGGTTTCCTCATCAACAAATGAAAGATCAAATTTTGTGATTTCTTCACTTGTTCTAGTATTTCGTTCATACAGGTAAACCGCAACTGAAGGGATTTCGTTTTGGGTTATTGTACCGGCTTTGGTATTAACCAGTTTCTCGCGATCAATTAATATGTTGTTGTTTATGTAGCCTAACTTTTTAGAAACAGGATTGTTGTTAACCCTATAATAGAAAACAAGGAATTTATTTTCGTCAATAGGATAATTATTTGGGTCAATAGGAACAGATACTTTATCGCCAATAATAGTAAACTTATCATTTCCAAAATACGTTCTTAGATCAGAAACGATAGTTTCATCAGGACGATACCTTTCTGTCATTAAGCTACGGCGCTTTGTAGGTATAGCAATATCCTTAACATAGGCCGAAAGCTGAATAGTTTCAGGAGCAGGTGGTTCGTGTAGTTTAATCATATACCTACCCATGTTTTGGCTAATGGATATAACATACGAGTCGAATGTATCAAATTTCACCTTGTCGGTAGGCTGAAGAACATCGCCTGCTTTTAGCTCTGTACCTGTTTTTTCTATGGTTACTTTACCTTTAATCCTGGTGACAATGTATGAGTCTTGCGCACGCAAACTAGCCGATGATACTACTAGAATGGCAATAACTAGTTTAACAATTGTTTTCATGGCTTTATTCTTTTTTCTAATTCTATTCAAATTATATACCAAAGTTAATCTTTAATTCTAAACTATTTCTTTTTTAATGAGCTATTCTTATTACGTTTAGGGTTACTCACCAATTCATAAGAATGATCAATCCATTCCAAAAGTAAATCATCGGATATTGAGCCGTCAATAATTACAGTGTTCCAATGCTTTTTGTTCATGTGGTATCCAGGAATTACAGAGGAGTATCTCTCTCTAAGCTCTATTGCAAGTTCTGGGTCGCATTTAAGATTAATACTTAGTTCACCTTTTAGGTTTGCAAGCGCAAAAATTTTCCCCTTAACCTTAAAAACAAGGGTATCCTCTCCAAATGGGAAGCCCTCAGTTACATCTGGTTTTGAAATGCAGTAATCTCTGAGAATTTCAATGTTCATAATATTTAGCGTTATAGAGTTGGATAAAATGCATCTTCAATATGTTCAATTTGTGGTTTTGTACCAGGTTTAAGTATGATGGAAACAATATCGAAACGTACCTCGTTGTTTAAGTTGTAACGTCTCATGTATTCATCGGCAGCAAGTATAATAAGTTTTTGTTTTTTCCTTTTAACCGATTCTTTAGGTTCTTCCCAATATTGAGTACTTCTGGTTTTAACTTCAACCACTACAATGATATCATTTTGCTTTGCTACTAAATCGAGCTCTTTATGACCAAATCGCCAGTTCCTGTGTAAAATTTTATAACCTTTTGCGGATAAATAGCTTGCAGCAATATCCTCGCCTTTTGTCCCAATTTCATTATTTTGGCTTATCTTTTTCATCATTTTTTGTGAAACCTTTTAATTAAAAAATCGATATAAATATGGAGTTTCAATAAAAGAGATTTGCGTCAGCTGATTTTTATAATAGTATTCACTCTTTTTTACAGCTCTGAAACCTATTCAAATATAGGTGATTTTCAGGGTAAAATCAAGATTTTAAAGGAAGGTATCTACGATACATTAACTGTTGAGATTTTTATAAAAGACAAATTTATTAGAGTTGATGAATATAAAAAAGACAAGAAACCTGTTCGTTCGTTTATTGCAAATACCAGTTCTGGAAACATTTATTTAGTTTCTTATCAGCATAAGATGTACTCGCTTGTTAAGGTAAACCCATCATCGTCAAATAACGATGTAGAAATTATTAAATCGGAGAATTTTATAGAGGTTAATGGGAAAAAGTGTTACCAATGGCGGGTTAAGGATAAGGCTAGCCAGACTGTAACTACATATTGGGTTGCAAAAATCGAATACAACTTTGAACCCAAACTTTTTAGAATTCTTGCCAATGCTGGAAGCGCAATTGACGAATTTGTAAAGATGCCCCAAACGCCTAATATTATTCCTTTAAAAGTGGTAGACCGTACTCGATTCAGAAAGTTAAGGAGTAATCTCCAAATTATTGAAATTAGTTCGATGAAACTCTCAGAAAGTTTATTTAAAATCCCGAATGGCTTTAGCGAGCTTATATCTGGTTAAAGGGTATTTGTAAATGATATTTTAACTTCCTTTTCGTCAACAACAAGATTAACGTTTCTTCCAAGAATAAGGGGTAGGTTGGGTTCTGAGTGGCCTGCAGGAAATCCAAAGCAAACAGGAATGTTGTACTCCTTAACAGCGCTGTAGATAATTTCATAGGCATTGGAGCCAAATGGAATTTCATTGTCTTTCATATCGGTGAAGTGACCAATAATTAATCCGGTTATAGATTTAAGCTTACCAGAGCGCTTAAGTTGCATTACCATTCTATCGATGTGATATAAGTACTCATCAACATCTTCAATAAAGAGAATTCTACCATTGTATGACATGTCGCTTGTAGTTCCACATAGCGATGAGAGCATGGATAAGTTACCACCAATAAGCATTCCGTTTGCCCTACCAGGAAGATTTAGTGGGTGATTTGGTAATGTGTAGGATAGTGGCTCTCCAGTAAGCACTTTAACCAATGCAAGTGTTGATTCATTACCACTAATTGATTCTGGGAAGTTAATTGGCATAGTTGCGTGTAACGATTCAATGCCAAACCAGCCATTAATTAAACTATGCAATACGGTTATATCGCTATAACCAATTATCCATTTAGGATTTTGCTGTAATTTTCTAAGGTTAAGTAGGTCTAAAATTCGAACGGTCCCATATCCTCCCCTAGCACAAAGAATCGCTTTAACCGATGGGTCTTCAATCATCTCCATTAAATCTTGAGCTCTTTCTCCATCGGTGCCAGCAAATTGGTAATGGCGGGAGTAAAGGTGAGGTGCCGTTTTTACAAGATATCCCTGGTTGGTTAAAAAACGAATTGCAGGTTGCAGCATTTCCCTACTAACAAATCGAGCTGGTGCAACTATACCTATAGTATCGCCTGGCTGTAAATATGGTGGGGTGATATTTTCCATTCATTAAAACAATTAGGACCTTAAAGTTAGAAAAATTTCATTTACAGCTGAACTAAATTTCTCAATTGAAAAAATATTTGAAAGATTTGGAAATTTATTAATGAGAAATTTTCTTGAAAAAGATAATCCAGACACTTTTGTTTTTTTACTAAATTGCAAAAAAAAGTTATTGCCATGAGACTATTTAAACTTTTCATTGTTAGCTTTTTCTTGGTTTTATCCAACTACAATTCAGCGCAGAATAGACCCCCACAAAATGTTAGAAGGGTAGTAGTAACCAGCAAATATCTTGTGGAGAATGGAAGGCGTACTTCAAAAAGCAGAGCAGTAAAGCAGGATATTAAGGACTCGTTGGATAGAATCCACACAATTATTTATCGTGATTTTGAAACACAAGCCATTGTTCGGCATATATGGCATACTTTCTCAGGAAAGCAAATTGTTAGAACCGATGAATTTGCGGATGGTAAACTATTTAGGTTTAGGATTTTTACTTACAATACTGATTCTTTGCTTGCAAAACAGGATGTTTATATGGTTAAACCTGGCGATACCGCTTTTTATGTTTCACTCAACTATACATATAAAGATAGAAATCCTATTAAGATTGAAGCATTTAACAGCAAAGGAAAGCGTGCATATAAAGTACGATCAACCTACGATTCTCATGGCACAGAGTTGGTCAGAAAGGTTAAAACTTATAAGAATTACATACCTGTTGACTCAATAATAAACTTAACATGTACTCCAACCTACGATTCCCTAGGTAGAAAGGTGAATGAGCAAATTAGTAAAACATTTGCAGATGGAAGTAAGTTTGAGAGAGAGTATAAATATGAGTATAACAAGAAGGGTTTGCTTTCTGCCATTGAGGAGTATGCACCAGATAAAAGATTGATTCTACGAAAAACCCTAGAATACAATAGTAAAGGAATTCTAAAATTCATTTCTATTTATAATTCTGATGAGGTGTTAGTTGATTTTTATGCGTTAAGGTATGAGCTATACCCAACAGCCGATAGAATTAGGAATAGAATAATAGAGTATTAAAATTTAGCCACAGGTTTGTTTAGTGTAAAGCTAAAAGTAGTTCCTTTTTTAGGAGTACTTTTTACTGTAATTATTTGCTTGTGTCCCTCAATTATATGTTTTACTATTGCTAATCCTAAGCCTGTTCCTCCCTGTTCCCTAGAACGGCTCTTGTCTACCCGGTAAAATCGTTCAAAAATTCGAGGGACATCTTTTGATGGAATACCAATGCCATTATCGTTTACATCAACTTGAATTCTATTTCCGATATCAGAAATTGATACAGCAGTTACTCCTCCATCAATTCCGTAATTAATTGAGTTGATAATTAGATTGTAGAGTACTTGTTGGATTCTTTTTTTATCGGCATATACCCATTGCAACTTATCTGGAACATCTTTGATTCTTAAGGCTATGCTTCTTTTTTTAGCACGCTCCTCTAATGAATCAAATGTTTCCTTAACTAACTCTACTATGTTGAACCTCTCAAGGTTTAGTTGTAGTTCACCTGCCTCAAGTTTACTTATTAGTTCTAAATCTTCAACAATCCCAATAAGTCGATTAATGCTCTTTTCAGTTCTTTCCAGGTACTTACGATTGACAGTTGGGTCTTCGAGTCCGCCATCAAGAAGGGTAAGTACATAACCCTGAATATTAAATATGGGAGTTTTTAGTTCATGCGATACATTACCAAGAAACTCTTTCCTGTAACGCTCCATCTGCTTTAACCGGTCAATCTCTTCTGTTTTTGACTCGGCCCAAACTTTAATATCATTTTCAAGTTTTTCTAAAAGATGATTGTGGTCTAGCTCATCAATTAAGTCGTAATCTTTCTCACTTACATAAAGCGCTTTAAAGAGCGGTTTTATTCTTTTGATAACAAATAGATTGATAAAAAGTAGGCTGCTTAAGAACGAAGCGGTAAATACAAAAAGCGTAAAAGCAAGAGTAGTTAAAAAAAGGTTTTCATTTGAACTTTTTAATAGATAGAAAGCAAACCCTGCCAGAATGCTAATAACAGTAGCTAATAAAACCGACAGGGTTCGTGGTGTTTTAAAAAGATTAATATTGGGCATATGTTGCTATTTACCAATTAACCGGTTTAGTTGCCCCGATTCCATATACTGCTTAAGGATTCTTGTGATATACTTACCTACGATATCAAATTCAAGATTTACAACTGTACCCTTCTTTATTTCATGAAAGTTGGTATGCTCATATGTGAAAGGAATAATGGCAACCTGGAATGAGTTTTCGCGAGAATTAACTACAGTTAAACTAACACCATTTACTGCAATAGAACCTTTTTCAACAGTAATATTTCCCTTTGTTGGGTCGTATTCAAATGTATAGTACCAGCTCCCGTCGGCTTCGGTAACATCAGTGCAAACAGCTGTTTGGTCTACATGGCCTTGAACCATATGCCCATCAAGTAAACTGTCTATTTTCATGCTTCGCTCAACATTTACCTTGTCGCCAACCTTTAAGCTGCCAAGATTCGATTTCTCAAGGGTTTCTTTAATGGCAGTAACGGTATAGGTATTGTCATCTTTCTTAACTACTGTAAGGCAAACACCATTGTGAGCGATGCTCTGGTCTATCTTTAAATCTTTAACAAATGAGCAGGTGAGTGTAATATGCAAATTTTCTTTTTCACGCTCAAGTGCTACAACCTTTGCAGGTTCCTCTACAATTCCTGAAAACATAGTTTTTAATTTTTGGTTTCTACGCAAAGATAATCAATATTAAACTTTTCTTGCTTGAAAGGAGTTTTCGTTTTCTGCTTTATACAATACCATATTTCATCACATTAAGCTAAAGTGTTGTTGATAAACAATAAAATAAATACCTTTACATGAGTAAATTAAACGCCATGGACGAGCTAGTAAGATTAAGGCATGAGTTACATCGCAATCCAGAACTATCAGGAAATGAAAGAGCTACAGCTAAACGTTTAAGGTTCTTTTTAAGCCGTTACCAGCCTCATGAACTTTATTCCGATGTGGCAGGACATGGCATGGCTGTGGTATATCGTGGTAAAGAACCTGGGCCAACTGTTTTGTTTCGTTGCGACATGGACGCACTTCCTATTAATGAACAGTCAGGAGTGCCCTATTCATCAAATACACCAAATGTTTCCCATACTTGTGGACACGATGGGCATATGGCTATTGTTTCGGGGTTAGCAGTTCGTTTATTCAATAATCCGTTATCAAAGGGGAAGGTGATATTATTATATCAGCCTTCGGAGGAGAATGGAACTGGTGCCAAAGCAAGTATTGAAAAGTTAAGAGAGCTTGACCTATTCCCCGATTACGCCATTGCAATTCATAATATGCCAAAATATAAGCTAGGAAGTGTAATACTAGGACGATATACTTTTACTGCTGCTTCAAAAGGTTTAATTATTAAATTACAAGGTAGGAATTCCCATGCCGCCTTTCCTGAGTTAGGGTTAAATCCTGCAGGTGCTACTGCTGAAATAATTCAACACCTGCTTTCGTTATCATCCACCAATATATTTAAGGACTTTGTCCTTGTCACCCTGATTCATGTAAAGGTGGGTGATGTGGCTTTTGGGACCTCGCCAGGCTCTGCTGTAATAATGGCAACCCTTAGAGCTTTTGATGATTCCGATATGGAAAAATTATCAGATGCAGCTATAGATAATGCTGTTAAAATAGCACTTAAACATGGCCTAGCCATTGAAACCAATTTTACCGACGATTTCCCAGCATCGGTTTGTAATCCTGAACTGACCCATACGGTAGAGTTATTAGCTCGTAAAAACAATAGAGAAGTAATTTATTTGGAGGAGCCAAATCGTTGGAGCGAAGATTTTGCAAACTTTACAAGCGTGTGTCCTTCTATTATTTTTGGATTGGGTTCGGGAGAGAATCAGCCAGATATTCATACCCCAAACTTCGATTTCCCTGATGAGTTAATTGTAGATGGTGTAGATTTGCTTGAATCACTTGTACGCGAATTGACTGCTTAGGTCGCAACTTTCTTCCTTTTTCTTTGACTCACAAGGAAAACTCCAGTAAAGACTAAAATTGCAGCCATAAGTTTTCTAAGGTCTAAGGTGTCAACACCAAACATAACAGCTATAAAAGCAGCAATTACTGGTTGGGAATAAATATATATGCTTACCGTGCTTGTGTGTACATGTTGTAATCCCCATCCGTTTAGCAGATATGCAAGAAATGTAGGGCCAAGCAGAACAAAAGCAATTGAAGCAAAAATCTCTATAGGGATTGTATTCCATGAGGTGTTAAGCAGGTCGGAGAAACCAAAAGGCGTTATTGATAGAAGTCCTACAGTAAATACACCTTTCATTACTGTCACGGGTCGATACTTTAGCGTTAAAGGTTTTACAACCACAAGGTAGAAAGCATAGCTTAGCGTGTTGAGGAAAAGCATTGCATTCCCTAGTAGATGTTTATCGGATATTGAAACCGAACCATTACCAAGAATGAGGAGTAAAGCCCCTGATGCACCTATAATAAGCCCAATGATTTTTTTTGTTGTTATGGGTTCCGATAGCAAAAAATATGCTATTAGAATTACCATTGCAGGATTTAAAGTCGAAATAATTGAGGATTCAATTGGAGTGCTAAAATTCAAGCCATTAAGGAATAATAACTGATTAAAAGTGATACCAAAAAGCCCTGCTGCAATAAGTCTTAAATAATCTTTTTTTTCAATACTTTCAGTATTCTTTCCAAAGCTTGCAATGGCCCAGAATAGAAAAGACGATGCAATAACTCTTAGCAATGTAAATCCCAGTGGGCTTAAATAATTTGGCATTACACCTTTGGCAACTGAATAGTTAATGCCAAACATTAAGTTTGCAACAAATAGTGCAAGATGAGCCTTGGCCTGTTTACTTTTTAAATTCATTACTTATTAAGCAGCAAATCTAGGATTAGACTACAATATTCAAATTAGATTTAGGTAAAAATTGACATCCAAATATACTTTTTTAACTTCAGTTAACCGTTTGGTAAGCATCAAGAATATAAATTTGTTAGAATAATTACAAGCTAAATGCACAAGCAAAAGGCTGAGATATCGGAAAACCCTGCCAAAAGGCTGAAGCCTGCTTATGCTATTATTCCCGTTATATTAGGCTTAGGTGTAACCGGTTACCTTCT
Source organism: Tenuifilum thalassicum (assembly GCF_013265555.1). Classification (GTDB taxonomy): domain Bacteria; phylum Bacteroidota; class Bacteroidia; order Bacteroidales; family Tenuifilaceae; genus Tenuifilum; species Tenuifilum thalassicum. The sequence goes on from NZ_CP041345.1 coordinate 296,886, forward strand.
GTATAATGAGTTTAACCCAAGCGCATTTGATGCAATTAATTTTACTTGGTTATCGGTATTTTGGCTGTTGGTTGCTGCCATTTTGATGATTGGTCGCGATATTGGTTATTCTTTAAGATTGATGGTTTTAAGTGAGGGTAAATTCCGATTTTGGAAAGCACTAAGGGTGATTATGCTTTGGGAGTTTACATCTGCTATAACACCTTCGGCAATTGGCGGAACTAGTGTGGCAATTATTTATGTTAACAAAGAGGGGTTAAACCTGGGTAATAGTTCAGCATTAGTAATGATTACCTCGTTTTTGGATGAGATTTATTTTGTGGCAATGTTCCCCCTACTAATACTTTTTGCAGGCTATCATAATCTTTTTGAAATTAGCTCAGTTCCTGGCGCTGCCAAAGAGCTTATTACATTTAGCATTGTGGGATACTCTCTAAAGTTTCTTTGGGTACTCGCTTTAATTTATGGGCTTTTCTTTAACCCACGTGGTTTGAAATGGCTGATTCTGTTGATATTTAAGCTTCCCATTCTAAGGCGATGGAAACATGGTGCCAACAGAGCTGGAACCGATATAATAAGTAGTTCAAAAGTATATAGGAATAAGCCATTATCGTTCTGGGTTAAAGCATTCTTATTCACGTTTTTGTCATGGTCGTCAAGGTTTTTTGTTGTTAACGCTATATTGATGGCCTTTTTTGGAGTAGGAAATAACTTACTCATTTTTGCCCGCCAGCTAGTTATGTGGATTATGATGCTTGTTAGCCCTACACCAGGTGGAAGCGGTTTCGCTGAGTTTGTTTTTACACGTTATTTATCAGAGTTTATTCCAGTTGATGCTTCGTTGTTAGTTTCTGTTGCTGTTGCAATGGCTTTTTTATGGCGTCTCATTAGCTATTATCCTTACCTAGTTGTTGGGAGCTTTATTTTTCCACGCTGGATTAATCGACACTTTGTTAGAAAAACCTAATTTTAGCTAGGGCTATTTCAACTTTCATCAATTTGTTTTGTTTAGTGTAAAACAAAATGTAAGATGAGGTATTTCTATATTACAGGGACTAGTTCTGGGATTGGATTTGAACTAGCAAATATCATATTGAAAGATGAAAACTCTTTTGTTGTTGGCTATGCCAGACGAAATAATATTGAGCACAAAAGGTACATGCATATAAAGGCTGATTTTTCATCATCTATCGAATCAAGAAAGGTTGAAATCCCATTCTTTGAAAATGCAGAACAAGTTGTATTAACAAACAATGCAGGCATTTTAGGCGATGTTAATCCAGTGGGAGAAATTGATAACGAGGTGTTAGAAGCAACTTTTGTAGTGAATGCCATTACGCCAGCCATTCTATCGAATCGAATATTGTCAATCTATAAGGGAAGACCAGTGGGTATAACTATTGTAAATATTAGTTCTGGTGCTGCTCGTCATGCTGTGGAATCGTGGGCTGGATATTGCGCATCAAAGGCAGCTCTCGATATGTTCTCGCTGGTTCTAGATGCCGAGCAGAATAGTAGCGGGAATGGGAAAGTAAAAGTTCTCTCAATTGCACCAGGGGTAGTTGATACTGCAATGCAGGATGAAGTAAGAAAAGTAGAAAAATCGAGATTTCCTCAGGCAGAAAGGTTTCATAAATACAAGCGTGAGGGTATTTTATCGAGTGCTAGCGACGTTGCAAAAAAAATCGTTGAGCTGATAGATAATCCGCCCAACGATCCTATTATTGATTTACGACTGATTTAATCGTTCATTTCTTTTATGTAACGAATTAACGATTCAAAAATAAGACGTCCATCGGTATTACCAAGCTCATCATCCGAAGCTCGCTCTGGATGGGGCATCATTCCAAAAACATTGTGCCTCTCATTGCAAACTCCTGCAATGTTTTCAACAGAACCATTTGGATTAGCACTTTCTGAAACAACTCCATTCTCATCGGAATAACGGAATAAGATCTGTCCATTTATTCGCATTTTGGCTAAGGTTTCTTTATCGGCATAGTAACGTCCTTCGCCATGAGCTATTGGAATTTTTAGAGCTCTCTCCCTAGGCAGATATTTGGTAAGAGCTGTTTCCTTACTATCTGGAACAAGGTAAATATTCTTGCAGATGAACTTTTGGTTAGTATTGTGAAGCAAGGCGCCAGGGAGTAATCCACTTTCACAAAGTATTTGAAAACCGTTGCAAATGCCAAAAACATACCCACCGTTATTTGCAAAATCAATAACTTTGCTCATAATTGGTGAAAACTTAGCTAAGGCACCTGAACGTAAGTAATCGCCATAAGAAAATCCCCCAGGAAGAATTATTACATCGATATTAGGATCAAAGTCGGTTTCTTTATGCCATAACGTTACAACTTCCTGTTCTAGGATTTCTTTTATCACATAAACAGTATCCTGATCGCAGTTAGACCCTGGAAAAACTACAACTCCAAACTTCATGATGTAAATTTTATTTGGCCAAAGATAGCTTTAAAAAACATAACCAACAAAATGCTTCTGATGCTCTTTTTTATTAAATTTGAAAACAAATTATTACAATGAGAAAGAATTTATTTAAATTGGTTTTAACAGTTATTGCTTTTGCATTTGCATTTTTTATTCTATTTCTAATTTACAGTACGATAACCTTTTATAAACCAAAAGATAAGGAGGTCCTATTATCGTTGCATAGCTCCGACACACTTGATGTTAACGTAAACTACTCTGTTTTAAGTTGGAACATTGGGTATGCAGGTTTAGGTGATAATATGGATTTTTTCTACGATGGCGGGAAAAAGGTTAGGGATAGCAAAGAGAGAACTCTACAAAATTTTGACTCGATACAATCATTCTTAAAAAAGGCAGATGCTAACTTTCTAATGTTGCAAGAGGTTGATATTTTTTCAAGACGCTCATACGGAACAAATCAGTTAGTACTGCTTTCGCAATCATTAAAAAAATACACATACTTTGCTCACAACTATAAAGTATCTTTTGTTCCTATTCCCCTCAAAAGCCCAATGGGGGTAGTAAATTCAGGCATTGTAACCTTATCGGATTTTATTCCACAAAGAGTTGTTCGTTACCAGCTACCTGGACTTCTACCATGGCCAAAGCGTATTTTTAGCTTACGCCGATGCATTCTAGTTTGCCGTTACCCTGTAAAGGGAGGAAATGAGCTGGTGCTAATAAATATTCATAATTCTGCTTACGAAGGTAGCACGCTTAACAATGAGGAGTTGAACTTTATTAAGCAATTTGCAATAACAGAGTACCAAAAGGGAAACTTTGTACTCGCAGGAGGCGACTGGAACCAAACTCCTCCAGGTTTATCCCTTGATAAATTTGGGGAAAGCTATGAAATAGAAAATTTTAGCGTTAGACCTATCCCTAATAAACTTATGCCTACTAATTGGATTTGGGGGTATGATTCATCAAAACCTACTAACAGGTTTTTAGATAAACCATTATCGGATAATACTAGAAAAGTAATACTCGATTTTTTTCTTATTTCTCCTAATGTTGAATTGGTAGAGGAAAAAACAATCGACTTACATTTCAAAAGTTCCGATCATAATCCAATTATTTTGAAGTTTAAGCTTAAACCTAACCAAAATTAATTCTTGAATATGTTTTTTAGTTTTAGTCAAAGCAAATGCAAACTTTACCTACATGAAGTTGTATTGTTAAGAAAAAAAAATCTATATTTAGCTTTTAAGATTAATGATACTTTATTCAGCACAATAAACTAATATCGTTGCAACGTATGCAGGTGTCGGATCAAGATTTACAATACTTCGTAAATACAGTTAAAAGTGTTTCTAGGTATAACTTTTCAGAGTATTCTGAGAAGTCGTTAAAGCGACGCCTGCAAAAAATCCTTGAGGATTATAACCTTGATTTAACCAGTTTACTAGCAAATTTAAAATTTAACAAAGATTTTTTAGAAAAGATTGTCAAAGAAATAACTGTAAACACCACAGAACTTTTTCGCGATCCACCAGTATGGCATTTGCTTCGATCAAGAATCATCCCTCGTTTTAAGAACAATAAAACTATCAACATCTGGCATGCAGGTTGCTCCACAGGGCAGGAAGTGTACTCTATGATGATTCTCTTGAATGAGATGGGAATGCTTGATAGGGCTAAAATCTTTGCCACCGATTTAAATACTGATGTGCTAGAGGTTGCCAAGCAGGGTGTTTATAAGTATAGGTTTAATCTGGGTTACTTGGATAATTTCGACAAGGTAATTAAACAAAACCCATTAAACTTCGAAGAGTACAACGATGTTCCTTATGAAAAGTATTTCGACATAGATAAATCGAAAGATACCATCACCATGAAAAAGTTTCTTACAGAGAAGCCTATCTTTAGAAAGCACGACTTGGTGGTTGATGGTAATTTATTCTTTGCAAAGTTCGATTTAATCCTTTGCAGGAATGTTATTATTTACTTTAACTACTCGCTCCAAAACAAAGTTTTTGAGCTGTTTTACAACAATTTGTATCCCAAAGGGATTCTTTTGTTAGGAATGCATGAAACTATACTTGGGCCTTGGGCAACCCGTTTCGAAAGATTAGGACAAGCCTATATTAAAAAGTAAAGAACAATGAAGGTATTTGCAAACTTAAAACTTGCGCAAAAAATTCAGCTTACCATAATTCCTTTAATGGTAGTTCTTTTTATTATTGCTGGGTTATCTGTTAATTACCTAGCAACTAAAAGAACCCTCAATAATGCAATAAAAGATGCTAATATTTATCTTGATAAACTCATTGAAATAGCAAGTATTATTGATAATAAAACTGGGAATGGTCTCTCCTCTAATGATTTGTTTGAGCTAAAACCTTACTTTTCAAAAGCAGCTTACTTTCAAACAGATTATCCTGCAATTATTTCTCGGAATGGCGAGTATTTGCTACATATCACAAATCAGGGCGGTAGGTTACCAGTGAATGTTATAAAACAAATAAAATCAAGTAAAAGCAAGGAGGGGAGTGTCACTTTCTATGACCTGTCGACTACTAATTCTAAAAAGAAAATATTAGTTTATAAGTATTATAAACCATTTAACGCTTATTTTGCCATTGCCATTAACCCAGATGAAGTAGTGGGTCAGGTAAAGTCAAATAGGCTACTAATGTTTTTACTTTTATTAATTGCCTCAGCATTAACAACTGTTGTTGTAATTAGGATACTTAAACCCACAACAAAACAGCTTAATAAACTAGTAGCTCGCTTGAATATGTTATCGGAAGGAGACTTACCTCCTAAGATTGAGATAAATGAAAAGAATGAAATAGGTACATTATCAAGTTCACTGAATAAGCTAATTGATGGGTTAAGAAATACTACCGAGTTTGCAAGGCATATTGAACAGGATAAGCTTGACTATGAATTTAAACCGCTAAGCAATAAAGATCAGCTAGGCCATGCATTGTTGCAAATGCGCGAAAGCCTTAAAAAGGCTAAAATAGAAGATGAAAAACGTAAAATACAAGATGAAAACAGGAGCTGGTTTAATGCTGGGCTAGCTAAATTTGGTGATATACTTCGTCAGAATAACAACAACCTATCCAACCTTGCCGATAGTGTAATACAAAATCTTGTGACGTATTTAGATGCAAATCAAGGTGGAATTTTTATGCTTCGCGAAAATGATTCGGAGAAACATCTTGATTTATTATCGTCCTTTGCTTATAACAGAAAGAAGTTTATTCAAAAAACTATTCACCTAGGTGAAGGCTTAGTGGGTACCTGTGCTGTTGAACGACAAACGATTTACCTAAAAGAGATACCCGAAAATTATATTACTATAACCTCAGGATTAGGAGAGGCAACACCCCGATCGTTACTTATTGTTCCGTTGAAGCTTGAAGATGAAATATTTGGTGTTATTGAGCTTGCATCGTTTAACGAGTTTACAGACTTACAAATAGAGTTTGTCGAGAAAGTGAGCGAGAGTATAGCGTCTACGTTAAACTCTGTAAGAAATAGTATTCGAACTCAGGAACTGTTGGAGCAATCGCAGCAGCAGAGAGAAGAAATGGCTGCCCAAGAAGAAGAGATGCGACAAAATATGGAAGAGATGCAGGCCACTCAAGAAGAGATGCAGCGTAAGAACCTTGAACTTGAGATAATAAATTCTGCGATTAACCAATCATTAGTATCCTGTTCACTCAATGAGGATGGTGTTATCTTAGGGGCAAACATCATTTTCCAAGATATGTTAGGTTACGATGCCCAGCTTTTAGAAGGGACAATGTTTGAAAACCTAATTGATGAGAACGAGCGACCAGAGTTTCAAAAACTTTGGCAATCTGTTCTTAATGGTAATTCAATTAACACTACCCTGCACTTATTTGGGAAGAATAATATTGAACGGTATATCCTGGCCACCATTTCTCCTGGCTTTGACTCCATGGGAATTCTAATTAAGATTCTTCTTATTGGCCACGATATTACTGAAACCAAGAAACTTGAACTGATGACCCAAAAGCAGGCAAAAGAAATTGAGAAGAATATACTCCAAATCAAGAAAGAACAGGAAATATCTGCGCTGCGTCAAAAAGAGACAGAAACTCTATTGAAAGCATTGGACCAGAACTGCTTGGTTACTATTATTGAACCCGATGGGCTTATTTCTTATATCAATAATAAGAATGTTGAGGTTTTAGGTGATAAGAAAGAGGTTATTGAAAACAGGTATCTTCAGGATATTGACTACACAGCCAAACATAAACCTAAGGAATTTAAGAGATTCTGGAGCGCTCTCCTAAAAGGTCAAAAACAAACGCGTGAATTTTCGCTTAAGGTTGGTGATACTGTTCGGTGGGTTCAGGAAAACTATACTCCAATAATTGACCAGAATGGTAACCTGTATAAGATTATCAATATTGGACTTGATATTACCGAAAGCAAACAAAAAGAGGAGGAATTGAACAAAGCTATTGAACTTTTAAAGAAGCAGATAAAGAATAAGTAGGATATGCAAATTAGGTACGAAATAGGGATTGTTGACACTCGTAATGTTATTAAAACATTGCTTGATGAATATGGTTTAGATTTTCGTGATTATGCTCTTACTTCATTTAAACGCAGACTTGAGCATATTATTTCATTATACGCCCTTCGTGATGGAGAGGGATTAATAGCTAAGTTAAAGAATAACAAAGAGTTTATTGATGAATTTCTTTACCATATTTATCCAGAAACATCAGAAATGTTTAGGGATCCTTCGTTTTGGAGAGCTTTACGTGATGAGATTATTCCGGAATTATTAAAGGGTAGTCCTACTAAACCAAGAATTTGGATCGCAGCCTTTGATTCTGGTGAAGAACTGTACTCCCTAGCTATTACACTCCATGAATTAAACTTGCTAGATAAGGTGAATATTTATTGCAACATTCTATCTGAAAAAAATATAGTTAGGATTACGTCGGGTCAGCTCGACCCCAAAGATATGGAGATTAATGAGGCAAATTACATGAGGTTTAACGATAAAGGTAAATACTCAAACTATTATCAAGCTGAAGGAGGCAATATTAAGTTTAATGTTGAGTTGATTAAAGATGTTAAGTTTGTCAAACAAAATTCACTAATCGAAGAGAACCCTGGAGCAACAAAGCTGATTATTTTCAGAAACCAAGCAATTTACTATAACCAGACATTAACCGATAAAATTATTGAGAGGTTCTCAAATAGTTTGGTTCCTGGAGGCTTTTTGGCAGTAGGAGTAAAAGAAACATTGAATAATAGTAGTTTAAGCAATAAATTTACTTTATTCAACGAGTCAGAACGAATTTACAAGCGTAAAAGTGTATAAAACTTATGTATAAAGCAGTTATTATAGGAGGTTCAGCAGGTAGTTTTCAGGTTATTACCAGAATTTTACATTCTTTGTCCCCCGACTACCCTTTGCCAGTTTTGCTTTGTTTACATCGTTTAAAGCATGTGAGAAGTGGATTTGTGGAGGCGTTGTCCATTAAGTCGGGAATACCAATTATTGAGCCAAACGATAAAGAACAAATAAAGCCAGGCAAAGCATATTTAGCACCTGCAAACTACCATATGTTTGTTGAACTCGGGAACAAAATTGCTTTATCAACTGAAGATCCTGTTAACCATTCGCGCCCTAGTATCGACCTATCATTTATTACTGCGGCTCAAGTTTATCGTGAAAAACTTGTAGGGATAATTCTTTCTGGTGCTAACCGCGATGGAGCCTATGGGTTAAAGAAAATTAAAGATCTTGGAGGACTTGCAATTGTCCAAGACCCAAACGAATGCCAAGTACGTACAATGACTGAGGCATCGCTTAGAATGACTCCCGTTGATCATGTTTTCACAACTAATGAAATAATAAGATTTTTACAAAAAATTAAGGCTTAAGGTTATGAGCAGAATGGAAAAATCGAGCAGAGCAATGCCAATAGTTATACTTCTTCTGTCTATTGTTGGCTCATTGCTTATATTTAGCCTAGTATATAACTATTTAACAAGCAGTGGGGTTCATTTTCCTGCTTGGCTTATAGCCCTATCTTTAATTCCAACTTTACTTGTAGGTTGGTTCTACTTTTACAGCCTAAAACTTCAGAACCAGGTATCAAAACTTAACTCTGAGATAGACTCACTTAAGACTCAAGTTAGGTCGTTAGTAAAGTCTGAGGACAAAGAAGAAGATTTTGTTGAGAAAAAAACTGATTATCAGGTCTGGGTTAACAAACTACTTCCCGAATTCGATAAGAGTGATATTGAAAAGTATTCGGAAGCATTACTGGCCAATATTGCTAAAAGTGTTGATATTGTTCAGGGACAATTCTATCTTAAAGATTCTGAGACTGGCGTATTCCGGTTTATATCTGGTTATGCTTTTTATTCCGAGACACCTCCCCCTGAATATACTGAGGGAGAAACCTTGGCTGGTCAGGTTGCCAAAAATAAAAAGCTAATTAATATCGATAACATTCCAGATGGTTATATCACTATCCTTTCTGGACTTGGGAAAGGATCTCCTAAACATCTTATTATTACACCAGTACTTTCGCCCGATAATCAAACTATTGGTATAATTGAGTTGGCTTCATTTAAACCTTTTGAAAACGACCACGAAGAACTTTTTTCATTGCTTGGCCGTAAACTAGGAGAAGAAATTAGTATTTCAAAATAATTATATTGTAATAGCATGATATCATATAGCTCAATATCAACAACTAATAATCAGGATGTAATACGAAAAAAAGTATTACATGCTTTTTTGTTAGGTATCCTGTTTCCTTTAATTGCTTGGACTGTTGATATCGTTTTACAGACAAAGCCAATAACACTGGGGAATATTTTGTTAATTCACTCTCAAAATCCAATGCACTGGATTATTGATTTAGCCCCGTTTGTTATGGCATTTTATACATGGTGGGTTACCACAAGTAACCTCCGAAAAATTCTTATTCTTGAAAAGGAACTCCGTCAGCGCGACGAAGACATTGAAAAGAATGCACAGTTTGCAAAGCTCATAGGAGAAGGGAACTATAATGCACCATTTGAAATAGGAGGAGATGATGATATCTTGGGGAAGTCGTTGCTTTTAATGCGCGATAACCTGCTGGCTAATCAGAAAAAGGAGGCAGAACAGAACTGGATTACCAAAGGGAAAGATGAAGTATCCCATATTTTACGTTTGCATCATAACCTCGATGAGCTAGCCTACGATGTTCTGGTTAAACTAATCAACTACATTCGGTCAATACAGGGTGCCATTTATCTTTACGACGAGGAAAAAGATCGGTTAATCAATCTTGCAACATACGCTTATAACAGAAGGAAGTATATCAAGCAAGAGTTTAAAATAGGAGAGGGGTTAATTGGAGAATGTGCTTATGAACGCGATTATATCTATCGTACCGAAATTCCCGATGATTATGTTACCATAACCTCAGGTATCCTAGGCGATAAGAAACCCAAAAGCTTATTGCTCATCCCATTAATAACAGATGAAAAACTTGAAGGAGTGCTAGAATTTGCTTCCTTAGACGATGAGATTCCTGAGTTAACCATTCGATTCCTAAAAGAAGTTGGAGAAATTATTGCTCGAACAATATTCAATCTTCGTATTAATCAGAAAACAGAAAGACTCCTTCAGGAGGCTCAACAAATGGCACAAGAACTCCGCGAGAATGAGGAGGAACTTCGCCAGAACGCTGAGGAAATGAGAATAACTCAGGAGGAACTTGAAATCTCTAATGCGAAGTTAGAATCAAAAATTCAAGAAGTTGAGAATGCCCAAAAACGCTTACATTCACTCCTTGAGAACGCTTCGGAAATAATTTCAATATACAATAGCGATAAACAGCTTACCTATATCAGTCCTTCTGTTACCAAAATCCTAGGATACACTCCTCAAGAAATGATGAGCGGTAAAGACTTTGATCGCTTAACTCGAAAGGGTGAGTCTGCATTCAATGAGATGTTTGAACAACTTCTGGAGAATCCTAGAATTGCAATTACCATTCAGTACACCTTTATGAAAAAAGATGGTGAGAAAATATTTCTTGAGGTTACAGGAAGGAATCTACTTGATGACCCTGCAATTGGTGGTATTATCATCAATTCACGGGATATCACTGAGCGCAAACGCGCCGAGAAAGAAGAGCGAATGCGTAGCAAAATGCAGTCGCTTTCCGAAAATTCACCAGATATTATCATGAGGGTGAACCCTTCAGGACAGTTCTTCTATGCTAATCCCATGGTAGGTAAATACCTTGGTATAAACAATAATGAACTTATTAATCAAACCATTTCGGTTCTTGATAATATTCCCGAACTGTATAACTTTATTCGGGATGCAATAAAGACAATTAGGGTAGAAAAAGAGAACTATGAAGGAGAAATAACCTTTAACACCAATCTTGGCGAAACGGTGATGCACATTGTTGCAATACCTGAGTTTAACGAGAATGAGTTGGAAACAATCCTTTTTGTTGCACATGATATAACAGATCAGAAAAAAACAGAAAGGGAGATTCAAGAAAAGAATAGAAAGATTACAGAGAGTATAAATTATGCTCAACGAATTCAAACATCTATTTTGCCCAGCAATAAAATAATAAGGCAGTACCTCCCTAAATCTTTTATTTACTACCATCCACGCGATGTGGTTAGTGGTGATTTCCCTTGGTTTTTTGTAAAAGACGATTTTATTTACATTGCTGCTGTAGATTGTACTGGACATGGTGTTCCTGGCGCACTGCTCTCATTTATTGGCTTTTTCACTCTTAACAACGTGGTTGACCACGATTCCTCATATACCGCAGGCCAAATACTTGATCATCTTCATTATGGTGTACGGAAAACCCTAAAGCAGGATCGACCCGATGCCGATGCTCGTGATGGCATGGATATTGCTTTTTGTAAGATTGACCCAAAATCTAATGAGTTGCAGTATTCAGGTGCACATAGGCCCCTTTATTTTGTTCGAAACGGTGAACTAACACAATACAAAGGCGATAGAAAAGCCATTGGCGGTATACCTCACCCTAAAAAGGCTGAAGAACCTTTTACCAATTATACCATAACCTATAAACCAGGCGATAGAATATTCTTTTTCTCCGATGGTATAGTTGATCAGGTTGGTGGTCCTATAAAGAAAAAATTTGGAGCACCTGCTGTTCGGGAAATAATTATTAATAACCAAAACACACCAATTCAGGAACTTCATAGTGTTTTTGAGAATGCAGTTACAGAATATCAAGGTGATAATAAACAGGTTGATGATATACTATTAATTGGAATTGAATTTTAAAAATGTAATATATTTGTAAATTATAAACTACCGGGCTATGGATAGAAAAAACGTTAGAGGGTTTCTTGAGTTTGTATACGACTTTTATAAGTCGATGAAAGCTCATGAAATAACCCTGGTTTATGAGGGTGAAATTACCCATCAAATAACCAAAGCCTTTACCTCTCTTACCGAGTCGAATATGGCAAAGGAAGAGGAGTCAAACTCTGTTCAAAAGAAAGTATTCCATGTAATGGTGGAGTGCTTGCAAAACATTAGCAAACATGCCGATACCTTTGGCTCCGATGATTTCTTGTTTGCTGGACGAGGCATTTTTATGGTTAGCAAAGGCGATGAAGAATACCACGTTACTACAGGTAACGTGATTGAGAACAGTAAGATAGAAGAACTTTCCAAAATCCTCGACCATATTAACTCATTGGACAAGGAGGGCCTTAAACAGCTCTACAAAACACAAATGCGCGAAGGGCGCCTTTCAGAGAAAGGGGGTGCTGGCCTTGGATTTATCGATATAGCCCGGAAAACAGGTAGAAAACTTGACTACCATTTTTTACCTATTGATGAGGAAACGCACTTCTTTGTATTAACTTCAACCATTTCAAGAACTGAATAAATATATAGCTATGGAAGTAATCAAGATAATGGGTACCGACGATACCCCAACCGTGATTTTAGATGCTGAAAACGAAATTTTCGAAATCTCGGGTCGTTCGCTCCCAGAGGATGTAACGGCTTTCTATGATCCCATTTTACAGTGGCTTGATGAGTACTCCGAATCACCAAATGCAAAAACTATCTTTACCTTTAAACTGGTTTATTTCAACACTGCTAGTTCAAAGCTGTTGCTCGACATACTTATGAAGTTAGAGCAGCTAAAAGAAAATGGGCATGATGTGTTGGTTCGTTGGTATTATCCCGACGATGATGAGGATATGCAAGAAGCAGGTGAAGAATATGCCGACATAGTAGACGTTCCATTTGAACAAGTTGGCTACACTCTAAGCTAATTGCTAAAGTACTTTTTTTGTTATTGTTAACCTTAGCCTAAGTAAAGAATGAGTGAGGAGATTCTTAAAGCGTTAATGCAACTCTTTGCTATTATTGCAAAGCAAGACGAAGGTGTTGAACTAAAGGAAAGGGATTACGTTGTTAACTTCCTCACCCAACAGCTAAATGATGAAGCGGTTAAGGAGTACATTAATTTGTTCGACCAACATGCAGGATTATTAGATAAAACCGAAGGTTCTGACAACGGCGAGCAAAAGAAAAAAAGAAAATTAACATCGGTTAAAGATTCGGTCAGAATTCTGGGAATCTGTAAAAAAATCAATAAAACGCTTACCCAGAAGCAAAAAATAGTTGTACTAGTTCGACTATACGAGCTTATTAACGCTGACCGGAAATTCTCTGAACAAAGAATGGCCATTATTAACACAGTGGCCGAAGTTTTTAAACTTACTAAGGATGAAATATCCGATATAGAAAATTTTGTAATTAAAAATCAGCCCGAAGAACTTGACATACCTAGCATATTAACAATCCATGATAAACCCTTTACTGGTAAAAACTGTAAGCACATTGCAGCAGAAGCTTTAGATGGGTTTATCTATATTCTTCAAATAAAAAGCGAGGACTTATATTTTCTGCGATATACAGGAAACGAGGATGTGTATCTAAATGGGCTGCCAATTCATAACCGAAGAATTTACCTTTTTGCAAGTGGTAGTTCGCTTAAACTACCTAAAGGAAAGCCAGTTTATTATACCGATGTTGTTGCCCATTTTCTTGCAGATTCTACATCTATTAGAATATCGTATAAGGTTGAAAATGTAGGATATAAGTTTAAAACTGGTGATATAGGTTTACGTAACATTTCGTTTTCCGAAGGCCACGGAAAACTTGTTGGGATTATGGGGGCCAGTGGTGCAGGAAAAACAACTCTTTTGAATGTTCTGGCTGGAATTGAAAAGCCAACTACTGGTAGGGTAATAGTTAATGGCTACGACTTACATGATGAAAAGGAGAAGCTCGAAGGCGTTATTGGTGTTATCCCTCAAGATGATCTTCTCATTGAGGAACTAACTGTTTTTGAGAATTTATATTATAATGCCAAGCTTTGTTTTAAAGACAAAACGGAAGAGGAACTAGTAGCACTGGTTGAAAAAACATTAGCAAACTTAGGGCTACTTGAAAGAAAAGACCTTAAAGTTGGTTCACCGTTAAATAAGATGATATCGGGTGGACAACGAAAAAGGTTAAACATTGCCCTTGAACTTATTAGAGAACCATCCATCCTTTTTGTTGATGAACCAACCTCAGGTTTGTCGTCTCGCGACTCGGAAAATGTTATGGACCTTTTGCGTGAACTAACGCTAAAAGGGAAGCTTATTTTTGTTGTAATTCACCAACCCTCATCGGACATCTACAAGATGTTCGATAATATGATAATACTAGATACAGGCGGATACATGATATACTACGGCAATCCTGTTGAAGCCGTTATGTATTTCAAGCGCCTCGATATGCAAATCAATAGCGATGTAGGTGAGTGCCCGGTTTGCGGAAATGTAAACCCCGAACTAATATTTAACATCATAGAGGCTCGTGTAGTTGATGAGTTTGGCCGCTATACTCCTACAAGGAAGGTATCCCCTCAGAAATGGGAGGAGCTTTTTCATGAAAATATTAAACCAACTCCAATTCCTGATGAGAATGCAGAACCTCCTAAGACCTTAAACATCCCTTCCAGACTGAAGCAGTTTTTTATATATACTAAGCGAGACTTCATGTCCAAGATTAGCAACACCCAGTATATAATCTTAAACCTTTTAGAAACCCCTATTCTTGCCTTTATTTTAGCTTATGTTATTCGTTACATTGCAGACCCGAACTCTGATGTTTACATCTTCTCTGAAAATGAGAATATCCCCATCTTCATATTCATGGCATTAATTGTTGCCCTATTTATTGGGCTTACTGTAAGTGCCGAAGAAATTTTTAAGGATAGAAAAATATTAAAACGTGAGGCATTTCTTAACCTTAGTCGCTCCAGCTATCTTTTTTCAAAAATAGCAATACTTGTTTTGCTATCAGCTATCCAAACGGCAACATTTGTACTAATTGCAAATAGCATTTTAGGTATAAGAGGGATGTATTTTGATTACTGGCTTGTGCTATTTAGTACTGCTGTTTGTGCAAACCTTTTGGGCTTAAATATTTCGGCTACATTTAACTCAGCTATTACAATATATATAGTTATTCCTTTACTCATGATTCCCATGATGGTGCTTTCGGGTGCCATGTTTAGCTTTGAAAAGCTAAATAGGGCAGTGGGGAGTTTTAATCGTGTTCCATTGATTGCCGAGTTTATGCCTACCAAATGGGGCTATGAGGCATTAGTGGTCCATCAGTACAAGGATAATGAGTTCCAGAAGATATTCTACGATATTGATAAGGTAATTAACAGTGCCAACTATAAAATATCATACTACATTGACGAGCTTGAAAAAAGGGTAACCGATTTGGTTGACCTTCTACCACAAAAGGATAACCCTGAGGTTAGGGAGCAAATTACTGAAAGGGTTGCAGTACTGAGGAATTCAATTTATAAGGAAACATCTTTTGAATCTCCTTCAGTAACCTTTGATTATTTGAATAAGCTTACACCCGATAGTATTGATGAAACAACCATCTACGCATTATTTGATTATCTTGAACTGCTAAAAAGACATTATTCCGATATATACAACACCCAATCGCAAAAGAGAGATCGTATGATTGCCTATTTAGTTAAGAATAATAGGGAACTTTACGAAGCTAAAAAGCAAGCTTATCAAAATGAGAGTTTAACCGACCTCGTTCGTAAAACTTTTGAAAAGAATAAAGTTGTACAGTATGGAAACGAGTTGGTTCAGCAAAATGACCCAATATATCGCGATCCCATTCCAAGAAATCTACTTGACTTTCGTTCGCATTTCCTTGCACCTCGTAAACATTTCCTTGGCATGTATTTTGATACATTTTGGTTTAACCTGGCTATAATTTGGTTAATGACAATCATTCTTTACATAACTTTATATTACGAAACACTTAAAAAAATAATTGATTATTTCGGAAAAATTAAAATTCCTGCTCTAAAAAATTAAAATTTTGTATCTTTACTTTATGATTTTACATAAATAACAACCTAAGGGAAATGAGACGATTTCACATAATAGCATTAATAGGACCTTTATTGATAGGACAACTTCTAAGTTCGTGCAATTCCTGCAAGAGGGATGGGGTTGACTTAAGCCAAGAGCTTTATATACCTGATTCTGTAGTAGAAACCAACCAATCGCCTCAGGTAAGCAAGGATGTAACTGAAAAGATGATGCAGAATATTTCATCTCCTGTTGAAACCGCTGCATTGATCAAAGGGTTGAAAATCCCTTTTAATAAAAATTATCTTGCCAGTACCGATCAGGCTGAAAAATTCAACACAAATTTTGAAAAGGCATTGGCTTTAGGAATTTATGGTTGTGACTTGGGATATCTGAATATGTATGAGAAAACCTCTTTTGTTGTCGATTACATTTCAACTATTAAAAGATTAGCCGACGATATCCAAGTGGGGCAGTTTTTCGATTTCAGCACCCTTAAACGTTTAGCAACTAACAATGAAAATCTTGATTCTCTGATTCTAATATCTCAACAAAGCTTTAACCGGATTGATACATATCTATCGGAGACTAACCGGTCGATGTTTAGTGCGGTTATAGTTGCTGGTGTTTGGGTGGAAGGTGCTTACTTGTCGTCAAGAGTAGCGCAAATATCTGATCACCCAAGAATTCGCGAAACAATAGGTGAGCAGAAAACTATAATTAACTTCCTTATGGCTCTTCTTAAGGTTTATGAGAAAGACCCAGATATGGCTAAACTAATTGATGAACTTCAGCCCATTAAGAAGATATACGATGGCGTAAAAATAACCTATGAACTTGGGGAACCTGAAATGGTTGAGGAAAATGGGGTTGTTACTTTTAAACAAACCGACAAGCAAATTATCGAAATGAACGATGAGCTATACAATGAGCTTATTAAAAGTATTCAGGATTTACGTTCCAAAATTTTAAAACTGTAAGAAACTGTCTGTTATGAAAAAGATATTATTTTCTTTAGTGTTAGCAGTTGTTGGCATTAGCTATTTCAACAACATCTATGCACAATCGGAAGAGGAATTGGTTCAGATTTGCACTATGATCTCTGGCGATGCAGAATACTTAAAAGATTTCAGAATTAAGTTAGATGCTGGAGATCCTCCCCCAGTACAGCGTTTCCCTATCCTTCTTAAAAAGGATATAAAATATCGGTTTACAGTTTGTAACTCAAAGGATTATGAAGGTAAGGTTATTCTTCAGCTATATGATAATAACAGGCAACTTGCAACAACTTATATAGTTGCAACGGGTAAAGATTATCCTTATATTGACTGGGTATGTACTAAGACCGGGGCATATCATTTGGTTTATTCGTTTAGAGATGGTAAGGCCGGAATGGCTGTTGGCCTGCTGTCTATGGTTGGAACAATGTAGAATCTTAAATACTAATAAAAAACACCGCCGGTTAAGCGGTGTTTTTTATTTTATAAGTATTCTGCTAATGTAATTCTACCTCCTTGACCATTCTAAGAACTTTTTCCCATCTTTGAGAGTCCATTTTAGGGCCAATAACCTCGATTACATGACCGGAAAGAATTGCGCCAATTTTACCGCATTTTTCAATGGACAAACCCTTAGACAAACCAAATAGGAATCCGGAAGCATAGAGATCACCAGCTCCGGTTGAGTCGATGCTATTGACATCAATAATGCCAACTCTGGTTACCTCGCCATCATGCTTAATTAGAGAGCCTTGAGAACCAAGTTTTACAACTGCAATCTTCACAAGATTTCCAATTTCATGGAGCGCCTCTTCTGGGGCTTTGCCGGTAAATGCTTTTGCCTCTTCTTCGTTTGCAAATACTATATCAACATATTTGCTGGTAATGTCTAGCAGAAACTCTTTATTCTCCTCAACTACGTTGAAGCTAGCCAGGTCTAACGATACCATGCAACCCATTTGCTTAGCCACTTCAACTGCTTTTCTTATTAGGTCATGGTTTTGCACCAAATAACCCTCTATGTGGAAGTGGGTGTAGCCATCAAAAAGATTAGGGGTAATATCGGCTGGAACCATCTCTATTGCAGCACCAAGGTAAACGGCAAAGGTTCTTTCGGAATCGGGAGTTATAAATGCAAGTGCTCGCCCTGACTCGGCAATCCCTTTTAGCATGATTGGTTCAATGTTATTATTCTTAAGGTCTTCTGCAAATGCTTGGCCAAAAGAATCGTCACCTATTTTACCGATGAATGCTACGTTAGCACCAAGATTTGCTAGCCCATTTATGGTATTAGCTGCACTACCGCCAGCGGCTAAGGTACGTTCTAATCCTTCAGTCTGAGCAAGAATATCCTGCATTCGTTCCGCATCAACCAGCTGCATGCTTCCTTTAGGGAGCCCAAGTTCTATAAGCTTTGAATCGTTCGGAAGTTGTATGAGAATATCAACCAGTGCATTCCCTAAACCAATATATTTTGCCATAGCCTTAATATTTCAATTTGGTATAAATATACAAAAAAATAAACCCCGATGTTTATCGGGGTTTGCTCCTCATCTAGGACTTGAACCTAGGACCCCCTGATTAACAGTCAGGTGCTCTAACCAACTGAGCTAATGAGGAGTGCTGTCTCAATTGCGGTGCAAATGTAATATATTTTCACCTAATCATCCAAATTTTTGGAGAAAAAATTTTTAAAAAATTACGTTAGGAAACTATGTTCTGAGAAAAACCAGCTAACCATGCTTTAATGTTGGAAAGAACTATGTTGGTTCTTAATTCAATAGCCTCTTTTGTTGCATAGGCAATATGTGGAAGAAGTATTGTGTTTGGAGCCGTTAGTATTGGATGGTCCGAATCAATAGGGGGTTCATGTTCGTAAACATCTATTGCTGCACCAGAGATTTTGCCATCTTGTAAAGCTTTGCTTAAAGCAGAGTAATCAACAATAGCCCCTCGTGCGGTATTTATCAGAATTGAGGTTGGCTTCATCAACTTTATTAAATTGCCAGAAACTAAGCCTACTGTTTCGGATGTTGCAGGAACGTGAAGTGAGATGATATCGGCTTGTTTAAAGAGATCTTCAGTAGATACAAATTTTACGGTAGCGTCATTTTGGGGAGTACGTGTGCTTACTATAACTTTACTTCCAAATGCCTTGGCTAGGTGTGCCACCCTTTTACCTATTGCTCCATATCCAAGAATACCAAAAGTCTTTCCAAATAGTTCGCCACCTAAAAAGTTCTCTCGAGTACCATTTTTTCTGGTAATGGAGTCGAAGTAAACTACATTTCTGAGAAGAGAAATGGCAAGTGTTATGGTAAGTTCAGCAACAGCATTTGTACTATATCCTGCTGCATTACAAACAGAAATTGAATTTTCTTTACAATAGTCAATAGGAACATGGTCTATACCAGTAAAGGCTACAGCAATAAGTTTTAAGTTGGGACACGATTGTAGCGTTTGTGCTGCCAGTGGGTAATTGGCAATAACCAGAATTTCTGCATCAACTATTCGTTGCTGTAACTCGGATTGTGAAACTGGCTTACTATCATAGAAAATAACATCGTATTCTAAAGCTTCCATTTCTTTAGAGAAACTTTTCGATGCTTCAGGAGAAATGCCAATTGGCTCGGCAAAAACAATTTTTTTCATCATTTGAGAATATTTTTGTGGTTACCTCATTTCTTCATCAATAATAAAACGCCAAGGGATTTTAGACCAGTAAGGGCCAGCGTAATCAATCCCAATTCGTGGTGTAGTTATGTAACGTGGTTTGGTGTTGTTATCTTCAATCCAAATCCTTTTTGAGGTAACTAGGTTCTCACCATAAAAACTTTTATCAATTGAGAGAAGTTTTGTTAGCTTACCTGGGCCATCGGCACCTGTTATTCCCCGGATAAGAACTGCTTGTGGGTCATCTTTTTTCCCAGTAACTACATTAAACATCCAGTACATGCCATATATCAGATACACATATACAAGTCCACCATGCTCAAACATCACCTTATTACGTTCTGTTTTACCCTTACTTGCATGACAACCAAGGTCGTCGGTGCCACGATAAGCCTCAACCTCAGTAATAGCAACCCGTAAACATTTGCCATTGTCAAACTGCCTGACAAGGGTTTTACCTAGTAGGTTGGGAGCAACTTCTAAAACATCGCGAAGATAAAAGTCTTCTTGTAAACGCATTACTTACTTTGGTTATAAGAATATTTAAAACCAAAAAGGAAAATGGAACTAAATATAGCCATAAATGAGATTCCGGTATGGGTAAGTAGGGTATCTTCAAAGAGCATCGATAATGTTATAAGAATCCAAAAGAACATGACCGGGAACTCTGAGAAATTGCTCGAAACAAAGAATGGTAAGGTTAATGAGACCAAAAAAATAATTAGCCCCAAAATACCAGCCGAAGCCCATATGGTTAGGTATTGATTATGTGGCATATAACGGTACTTTTGAGGTAAATTAATATTATTAACCTCATAGTACTGGTTGATTTCGCTTAATACATCGCCATAACCTACTCCAAGAATAGGATTCTTTTTGATAACATGCCAGCATGCTTTGAGGTAGATTAATCGTTGTGTAAGAGAACCTGTTTTTATCTTATTGAATGAATTGCGGTTTCTAATTTCATAGAAAAGCTCATAGAGCCGACTCTCAAAACCAGTAATCGTTTTTCTGAACAGTTTATTTGTATAGCCACTTTCAATTAGTTTAACATCAATGGAATCGAGACGATTTACACCTGCAGAATCTTTTGTAAAACCGTATGAGGTAAGATATCTTATTAAGGTTTTCCGGAGTGGCTGGCCCTTCTTGTCCATGCTATCAAATGGCACAGAACTACGTTTCTCCCACTCTTTTTTAAGTTCCTTATCGCAAATATTAAGGTTTACCAAGTAGCCATTTTCAGTCTCAACCGATAAGGTGTCGTGCTGGTAGGGGTTTCCATTTAGTGTAAATTGCTTTGGTTGATTGTCGGGAGTCAGCTTAATGGTTTTAAATTCATCGTACTTATGTAAAACATATGAGGCGAATAGGAAGAAAACTGTCAATGAACCAGTAATAATTGCAAAACGAGAAATTGAACCAGCATGTTTTAAAGCCTTTATAATGATAAGTAGTGATATAATAGACAGGAATAAAAGACCTGTTATTGATTTCAGGACAAACAGGAATATGATAAACCATGCTAGAAGTGCAACAAGAGTTATCTTAATAGAAATCCGAGTCCATTCTTTAAGAAATGATATTAAAAAGGCTATGGAAAGGTTAATCATCAGAGCAAGTCGGATATGAGAGATGTAAGGGAATATTTTACGTATGTCGGAATAGTTATGGTTGATAAAGTTATATGTTCCAATAAGCGTAACAGCAAAAACCGAAAGTAAAAAAAGAAAGATGAGGCTGGTAAACTCTTTTTTACTTAGCCTATCTGACATCGAAATTATAAGGGGTAATATTAAAATCGGAAGCCATAAGCGAATAATTTCAAGTCCTAACCTCTGATTTTCGGAGAACATGCCGCTAAAAAGTATAGGCAGGTACATGGCAATAAAAACCCAAACCCATGGATTATCTTTTAAACGTTGCAACTTGGTTCTCCAATTTCCACTTAGAATAAAGTTAAGGGCTAATGTAATGATTCCAACACTCACGCCAAAAATGGATGACGGGAGGCTGCAGAGAGTAATTGCTAACCCCGCAAGGTATACCTTATGATGAAATGAACTGCTAAACATTTTTAGGGTATTTTCGCAAATATAAGTGTTTGAAATCTCTTTTTGGATACGTTTAGGTTTTAAAGTAAAGATTGAATAAATTCGCAGTTGAGAATTTAGATAAAATGGAAAAAAGGAAAGGCGACGAGAATAAAGAAAAACAGGTTGATGAGAGTGCGCTAATAGTTAATCCTGGTATTGAGCAACCCCCTTCGATAAACGAGGATGCCATAAAACGTTTTAAGGCAAAGAAAAGAAAGCAATTGGGCGTAGACGATTACTTTAAGGGGATAAGAGAAGGCAATATAACCATACTCAGCCAGGCAATAACAATGGTTGAAAGTTCATTGCCTAAACACCAAGAAATTGCGCATAGGTTAATTGAGAAGTGCTTGCCCTTTTCTGGTAACTCTGTAAGAATAGGTATTACAGGTGTTCCAGGAGTAGGTAAGAGCACTTTTATAGAAGCAATAGGCGGATATCTTACATCAAAGGGTCATAAACTGGCTGTACTTGCTGTTGACCCAAGTAGCGAAAAGACCAAAGGGAGCATTCTAGGCGACAAAACCCGTATGGAAACCCTGAGCTCCGATCCAAATGCTTTTATTCGTCCTTCGCCTTCTGCAGGCTCTCTAGGAGGTGTTGCCAGAAAAACTAGAGAAACTGTTATTCTTTGCGAGGCTGCTGGGTTTGATATCATTTTCATAGAAACGGTAGGGGTTGGTCAGAGCGAAGTGGCCGTTCATTCCATGGTTGATTTCTTCCTACTGCTTATGCTTGCAGGTGCAGGCGATGAACTACAGGGAATTAAGCGAGGTATCATGGAGATGGCAGATATGATTGCCATAACTAAGGCCGATGGTCATAATGTAAACAAGGCTAAGCTTGCTCAAGCCGAGTATCAAAATGCACTTCATCTTTTTCCTCCCACAGAATCGGGGTGGGTACCTAAGGTGGTTACGTGTTCTTCGGTCTATAAAACAGGTCTTCCTGAAATTTGGGATACTATTGAAAGTTATATGAACCTAACCAAAGAGAATGGTTACTTTAATGATAGGCGCAGCCAACAAGCTAAGTATTGGATGTATGAGTCGATAAATGAGGAACTTAGTAAAAGGTTTTATAATTCCGCATCTATTAAGAGCGTTATTAGTAGCATTGAAGATGAAGTTGTTTCTAATAAAACAACGTCGTTTGCTGCCGCTCAAAAATTACTAGATATTTATTTTGATAGAGGCAATGAGAACTCTAAATAAGTTTGGATATGACATTCGATGAGATTAGGCAGGAACTTAAAAAGTTCACGGTTGGAATCGCAGGAGCAGGAGGGCTTGGAAGCAATGTTGCCATGCATCTTACAAGGGTAGGCATAGGTAAGCTTATAGTTGCCGATTTTGATGTTGTTCAACCAAGTAACCTGAACAGGCAGTTCTACTTTCACAATCAGCTTGGAGTGAAAAAGGTTGTTGCGCTTAAACAGAATCTTTTAGCCATAAATCCAGACCTAGATATTGAAATCCATGATATTAAGTTAGATTCGGAGAGCATAAGAAAAATATTTTCTAATGTAGATATAATGGTTGAGGCATTTGACAAAGCGGAGATGAAAGAAACCATTGTTGAGGTTTTTCAGAGCGATTATCCTTATACTCCCCTTGTAATTGGTAATGGAATGGCAGGTTGGGGCAAGTCAAACGAGATGAGAGTTCAGCAATTCGATAACCTTTACGTTTGTGGCGATGGTGTTTCTGAAATTAATGATAATCTGCCACCAATTTCACCACGGGTAGGCATTTGTGCTGCAATGCAGGCCAATGTTGTGCTCAGCATTCTCTTGGGTGAGCGGAATGCTTTATAGTGTAAACTCTTTTGCGAGATTCTTTCTTTTTTGATTAAACCATTTGGTAAAACAAAGCCTCTATAGTAAGTAATAGGAAGAAGAAATGAGAAAATCACCTTTATTCGTGTACATGGCAGCAGTGTTCGCCATGTTTTTTTGGTCCTTATCATATATCTGGTATAAGGAGGTTTTTGAGTTTTATAAACCCATAACCTTGGTTGTGGGAAGACTACTTGTGTCAAGTATTTTTCTGTTTACAATTACGGGTGCCATGGGAAAACTTACAAAAATTCTCCCTGGAGACTTTAAACTTTTTTTGCTTCTCGCTTTCTTTGAGCCTTTTTTATATTTCATAGGTGAAAGTTTTGGCATGACAATGGTATCACCAACACTAGGTGCAGTAATAATTGCAACCATACCACTATTTAGCCCTTTAGGCGAGTATTACCTTTATAAAACACGAATTACAATAATGAACTTTATTGGTGTTCTCTTTTCTGTTATAGGGGTGGCAATGGTTGTTTTTTATAAAGGTTTTGGGAACCTTGATGCTAATCCAATAGGAATTGCCTGTATGTTTTTAGCTGTGTTTGCTGGTTTGAGCTACTCCTTAGCTCTCCGTAAACTGACAGAACGTTATAGCATTTTTACCATTATTACTTATCAGAATACGATTGCACTCATCTACTTTATACCGTTGTTTTTCATTTTTGAGTTTAACCATTTCATAACGGTAGGAGTATCAACGCGAACGCTTATACCGATAGTTAAACTTGGAATTATAGCATCAACCTTTGCCTTTTTACTTTTCATGCATTCGGTTAAGCATTTAGGTGTAACAAAGGCCAACGCTTTTGCAAATGCCATACCTGTTATGACGGCCTTTTTATCCTACTTTTTGCTTAACGAAACTATTACCCTGGTTAAGGCACTCGGAATAGGATTGGTGGTTTTTGGGCTCTTTCTTTCTCAATTCCAACAGAAAAGAGTTAAAAATATATTTGCATTTATACCAGTTGGATTAATTACAAGGGCAAGGTTAAGAAAAAACGAGTAGATATTTCTACTCGTTTCCAAATTGCATGAGGTAAGCTTTAATACACTCGTTAAGGTCGCCATCGAGTATGGCGTTAACATCTGATGTTTCAAATCCAGACCGGAGGTCCTTAACCAGCTTATATGGATGCATAACATAGTTTCTGATTTGCGATCCCCATTCTATTTTCTTCTTTTTCCCCTCAATCTCTGCCTGAACTTCCATTCTTTTTCGCAGTTCAAGCTCATAAAGATGCGATTTGAGCAACCTGAGGGCATTCTCTTTATTTTGGAACTGCGACCGCGACTCGGTATTCTCAATTACTATTCCAGTAGGAATATGGTGTAGCCTAACACCAGTTTCTACCTTGTTAACATTCTGCCCACCAGCACCTGAGGAGCGGAATGTATCCCATTTGATATCTGCAGGATTTATATTGATTTCAATGCTTTCATCAACAGCAGGTGAAACGAAAACCGAGGCGAACGATGTATGTCTTCGAGCATTGCTATCAAAGGGTGAAATTCGAACCAATCGGTGTACTCCATTTTCGCCTTTTAGGTAACCATAGGCCAAATCGCCTACAAATTCTAAGGTGCAGGATTTTATACCAGCCTCTTCGCCATCCTGAACGTCTAATACTTTAACCTGATAGCCGTTACGCTCGCCCCATCGGATATACATTCGCATTAGCATGGCGGCCCAATCCATACTTTCAGTTCCCCCTGCGCCTGAGTTTATTTTCATGATGGCTCCAAGCCTATCCTCCTCCCGACGAAGCATGTTTTTTAGTTCAAGGTCTTCAATTGCTTTCAGGGTTTCATTGTAGTGGCTTTCAAGCTCATCTTCGGTTGCAGCTCCTTCTTTTACAAAATCGAATAGAACAATAAGATCGTCGGTAAGGGTGTTTACCTTGTTAAAATTATCGATCCATTGTTTTATGCTGCTTACCTTTTTTAGCTGTTTTTCAGCCTCATCGGGGTTATCCCAAAAGTCGGGTGCTTGAGTCTTTAGCTGTTCTTCCTCGAGTTCAATTGTTAGCTTGTCGATGTCAAAGATACCTCCTCAGCGCATCCCGACGCCTTACAAGTTCTTTTGCCTGATCAATGGTAATCATTTTAATGAATTTTTTGCAAATATAGGTATTTTAGGTGATTACCTTTGGTTATATGAGTAAAGCTATGTTAACTCAAAAAGCCTGTCGATTTTGTAAAGGCTTTCGTTTTGAATTTTGAGATATTGATTGTAACCTTTATTTGCAATTGTTTTTGCTAGTTCTGGGGATTCTATAAACTCAGCTATTTTGTTATAAATACCTTGAGGTTCAGTATTATCTAAATATAAAAGATGTTCATAATCGACAAAAATGTCATCAAGGTTTGAACGACCGCTGCAAATTACAGCACACCTTTCCGACATTGCCTCAAGTATTACCAGTGGAAAATATTCTAACTTTGATGGAAGAACAAAGATGCCCGCTCTATTGTAGAGCTCGTATCTTTTTGAACCATAAACTGGGCCTACAACCTCAACATAATTGTCAAGTTGATATCCATGTATTTTCTTCAATAGTTCTTCTCTATCACTTTCATTCACAAAGGCGCCTGCTAAAGTAAGTGAAAGAGCTGGATATTTTTGGTGTAGCATGAAGAATGCATCAACAAGTTCAAGGTATCCTTTATGCCTTAGGAAATTTGAGAGGAATAGTATGTTGTTACTGTCCTTAGTGGGTTCAAAACTATAGGCATGAGCTTTAATAATTGAGTTTGGAACAACAGTGACTTTTGAGTTTGTAAGGTTTAAAGGAATAAGCTCTTTTTGGGCTAACCCGGGTGTTAGGTGAACTAACTCGCAATTTTTAAAAAGAAGTTTGTATAATTTGATAATGCCTTTATTGCGATTATAAAACTGAGCTAGCCCGGGTCGGTGAAGGTGAATTACTTTTTTAGAGTTGGGCGCAAATAATTTTAGAAGAATAAGGTAAAGGCTGTCTCTAATTAGAACATAACCAATGGGCACCATGGAAAAGTATACAATATCTGGTCTAAACGATATTGATTTAAATATGATTTCGAAAACAATTGATAAGGCTCGGAATATTTTTCTTGGTTTAAATTTTTGCAGATCGGATAAATTGCGGGCAAAATTTAACTTAATTAACTTACATTTATATGCGGGATTAAGGTTCATTCTGTCAAAAACCAGCTTATTCATTAAGCTAGCACCATGAACAGGTGGAGGAAGCTGGATTATGAAGAGAATTTTTCTCATTTAACTATACTAAGGGATTACAATAGATTTGAACGTATAACCCTTACCACTTAAGTTCTCAAGTACGCGTGGCAGAGCGTATCTAAGATTGCGTTCTGCTTTTTTTGAGTCGTGAAATACTATGATAGACCCTGGTTTTGCATTGTTAATTACAAATTTATAAACTTTTCGGGGCGAAACCCTTCGGCTGTAGTCCATGCTTAAAACATCCCAAAGAATGATTTTATACTGATATTTTAGTAATCTAAATTGTTTTCGGGTAATTCGCCCATATGGTGGACGGTAAAGGTTACTATTTACAAAGCTGTTTGCATAGATAATATCCTGAACGTATTGTGTTGTATCGGTACCCCAGCCGCGAATATGACTGTAAGAATGATTTCCTATTGCATGTCCGTCGGCAACAATCATTTCAAAGATTTCGGGGTGCATTTCAACATTTTTGGCAAGGCAAAAAAAGGTAGCTTTGGCATTATATTTTCTGAGTTGCTCCAGAACCCATGGTGTCACATCGGGTGTTGGACCATCATCAAAAGTAAGGAACACCCCATTTTTTTCGTTGGGGAAGTTCCAAATAACATTTTTAAAAAACCTCTGAAAAAATCGTGGGGGGCTAAGGTTAATCATACATTATCCTTCAAGTGTCGAAATAAACGAATTAAAGGTATTGGTTAGCTCATTCGAGTAGTCGCCCTTTTCATACTGATTAGCCAAGCGGGTTAACTCGTAAAGGATAGCAAGGTTTAGCTGAAGTTCATTACCCAGCCAGTTTTTCTGATATGGACTCAGGTCGTAAATCATGTATTTTGCAGCCTCAATGGCTTGTGAACTCATGATTTTGGAGTACTTTAAAGCGTTATCCATATCACCTGCGCGATAGTAAGCTTCAACAAGTGGAAGAGCAAAGTAGTTAAGGGTTACCGTTTCGGGTGGGATAAGTTCCATGCAACGATTTAAAACCAATTTAGCAGAATCTTTCTTGCCTTCATCAATCAACGCGTTGGCTAAACGAGCAAATAGGTTTCGGTAGTTCGAAATAATCCTCAGCTTATTTTCATCAAGGTATACTTTAGGGTCATTAATACTTCTAAACCGATACTTTTCCATAAGGTTTTTCCACATTTCTTCTGTATTAACTGAGCCCGTACCCCATTGGCGTTTGGCCTGAATTGGAAGAACGCGGTACATCATCCCTTCAAGGTGAAAATACTTGTCGAGCCCAAAGAATGTTTCGGAGTTAACGGTTGTTCCGTAATATATAGGTCGCTCCCATTGATTTGTTGCAAGCAAGTCGAAAAGAACTAGGCCATTCTTTAGTACAATATTCTTGTTTATGCTCCATTGCATTGTATCAACTAGTTGATTTTTGTAATGCTCTGAAATTCCAAGTTTTTGCGAAACAGAAGCTTTATCGATTGGGAGAAAAACCGTTTTTGAAGGAATATAGTTTATTCTTTCGCTTCGATTAAAGGGTGATTGGATTTTATTATCGGGGTTGTCTGATAGGTAAAAATCAACTACTCTGTCAAGATTAAGAGGTTCTTTAATTCTGTCAATGACCAGTATTGCATCGCGTGCTCCAGTAAAATACTGGTCACGTGTCATTCTGATAGGAATAGGGTCGCTATCGTATGCTTTACGCTTCATTTGGTCGATGTACCAATCGCCACTCAAGTAGCTTAGGTTTGCAACACGAACATCGGTGCGTACCCCTTCAACTTCCTGGTTATACCAAAGAGGGAAGGTGTCGTTATCGCCATAAGTAAAGAGAATGGAATTTGGCTTACAGCCAATTAGCATGTTGTATCCAAAGTCAGCTGGAATAAAGCTGCCTGAACGGTCGTGGTCGTCCCAGTTTTCCGATGCCATTAAAACAGGCACACCAAGGGTGCAGAGAGTGGCAGTTGCAACAGCAAATATTGGATGGTCTTTAATCTTTTTGATAAGCTGATATACAGCGGGAACTCCTAAGCCAATCCAAATGGCAAAAGCATAAAAACTCCCAGCGTAGGCATAATCGCGTTCGCGGGGTTGATAGGGCGATTGGTTAAGGTACACTACAATTGCTATACCCGTCATGATGAATAGCATCATAGTAACCCAAAAATCGTGCTTGTGTTTTTTAAGTTGGAACGCAAGCCCTACAATCCCAAGAATGAAAGGAAGTAGATAGTACTTGTTATGAGCCTTATTGTTTTTATATATCTCGGGGAGTTTATCTTGAGGACCTAACCTAAAATTGTCAATGAATGGAATGCCGCAAATCCAGTTTCCTTTGGTTACTTCACCGTGCCCCTGCATATCGTTTTGTCGGCCAGCGAAGTTCCACATGAAGTAACGGAAGTACATGTGTCCAAGCTGGTATCGAATAAAAAACAGAATATTTTCGCCGAAAGTAGGGATATAGGTAGTTTCAACTTTACCATCAGGGGAGTATTGCTTTACAGGTTTTCCTTTAAAATTGCTCCATTGCTTATATGCTCTAACATGGTTTGGTTCGTTGCTCCACATTCGAGGGAATAGCATCTCAAACTTAGGATCATACTTGTACTTATCCTTGGTGCGAACAAAAACATATTTACCATCTTTTGGGGCATAAGTTGGCTCTCCCTTTACACGGGCAATTGGTTGTGCGTTAAAAACCTGTCCGTAAAGTAGGGGCCTGTCGCCATACTGCTCGCGGTTGAGGTAGTACAGCAAGGAGAACATGTTATCGGGGCTATTTTGATCCATAGGAGGATTTGCCGATGATCGGATAACAATTGCAGCATATGAGCTGTAGCCAATCATGATTACTGTTAAAGCAACCAAAATGGTATTCAGAATAACCTTCCCCTTTTTATGGGTTCTATATATTCCATATGAAAGCAACCCAATTGTAGTAAAGAAAAGAAATAGAACACCCGATTTTATCGGTAAACCAAGAGAGTTAACAAAAATCAGTTCAATTTTAGAGGCAAAAATTACGAAACCTTGAATAATTCCATACATTATGGTAAGAAGCAGTATTCCAGATATTAGAAGCGTGTATAAAAGACCTTTTGGAGAATACTTGAATTTTTTAAAATAGTACACCAATGCTATAGCGGGGATTGCCAATAGGTTGAGCAGATGAACTCCGATTGATAAACCCATTAGGAAAGCGATAAAGATAAGCCAGCGATTAGCATGAGGTTCGTTGGCATGTTCTTCCCATTTTAGTATTGCCCAGAATACTAGCGCTGTAAATAACGACGAGGTTGCGTAAACTTCACCCTCAACTGCTGAGAACCAGAAAGTATCCGAAAAAGTATAGGCCAAGGCTCCCACAAACCCAGCTGATAAAATCAGAATAAGTTGAGTTAAATTGATTTCATTATTATTTGACACAATAATCCGCCTTGCCATGTAGGTAATGGTCCAGAATAGGAAAAGAATGGTAAACGAACTTGCAAGAGCCGAAAGGCTGTTAGCTAGTATGGGAACCCAATGTGGGCTAGGGGCAAACATGGTAAAGAAACGTACCATTAGCATGAAAAGGGGAGCCCCAGGAGGATGACCAACTTCTAGCTTATTCCCGCTAGCTATAAACTCACCACAATCCCAGAAACTTGCTGTTGGTTCTATGGTTAATAGGTAAACCAGGGTGGCAATTCCAAAGGTTATCCAACCTGTAAGGTTGTTATATTTCTTAAACTGATTTAAGGTGAAGTTTTTCATGCTTTATGCTATTTGTTTAATATGTCGTTTTAACACTTTTGCCCCAAAGGTACCAAATTTTAAAATATTGAATAGTTGGGAAGTTTGATATTATTATATTTAAGGTCAATTTTTTAAACATTTCAGATGAAAAGGATTTATCATTTTCCTCTTGTTTTATTGATTATTCCTTTGATACTTTCCTGTTCAAAGAACGAGTTTTCAAACGAAGACCAACCTAAAGCCGATAGCGAAATTTTAAAAATTATTGAGGAGATTAATGCCGATAGCATAGCATCAAATATTAAGATGCTCGAGAATCTTGGAACAAGATATGCCCTTGCCAGCAATAGACGCGAGGTGTCATTTACCATTTTGAAAAAATTCAAAAGCTATGGTTACACAAATGCACGTTTAGACTCATTTGAGGTTACCTTAGCAAAGGGATGTCTTATATACACCACATGGCAGTATAATGTGGTAGCCGAGTTAGAAGGTACTGGATATCCCGATAGCCTGATACTAATAGGTGGTCACCACGATTGCACGCTTAGAGCTACAGAGCCACAAAACCCACTTGAATTTGCCCCTGGCGCTGATGATAATGCTAGCGGAGTTGCTGTTACTCTTGAAATTGCTAGGGTTTTAAAGAACTCAATGGTTAATCCTAGAAAAACCATTCTATTTGCCACATTTGCAGCGGAAGAGTTTGGTTTACATGGGAGCAACCATATGGCTAAGGCAATGGCCGATACATCTGCAAAAGTTCAGTTTATGTTAAACAACGATATGGTATCATATTGCTCTATTCAAGATTCCTCGCTTTGGTATGTGAATATTATCGATTACCTTAATTCAGTTGAACTTAGGGAAAAAGCAGCGCAGCTTTGTGAGCTATACACATCGTTAAAGGCAGTTAATAATAACGAATATCAAAAGTATAGCGACAGCTATAGCTTTTATCTCAATAATTTTCCTTCATTGTTCTTTATTTCCTTTCATGATGACCCTAATTATCATTCTGTAAATGATTTAGCAGTTTATCAAAATCTAAAATTTGCTCGCGAAGTGGCCAAGTTAAATTGTGCGTTAATAATTGATGCAAATAAATGAACCATGTTTGAAAATATTCGTTTAAATTTGAGTATTCAAATTAAACAATAACCTATGAAGCGTATCGTAGTTGTAATCGTAGGCCTTGCACTTATTGCATTGGCAGCATATTTTGTGCTTAAACCACGTATGGCTGAAAATCGTTTCCAGGAAGGAATAACCTTACTCGATTCCATGAAATATGAGCTAGCAGTTGAAAAGTTTACCAAGGCTATTAAGTTAAATCCTAAGGAGTATAAATATTATCTAAAAAGAGGGATTGCTTATGCAGCGCTCAATAACGATTCCTTAGCTGTAGACGATTACTCAAAAGCTATTCAAATCGATTCCACTATATCCGATTTGTATCTATACCGAGGCATATCTTTAAGAAAACAAGATGAGTTTACCGAAGCTATGGCCGATTTGAATAAAGCCATTGCTCTAAACGATTCAAGTGCACAAGCATACTACCAGCGTGGGTTACTTAATGCTGCACTCTTTGAATTTGACAAGGCTATAAACGATTACAACAAAAGCATTGAACTTGATGGTTCAAATATTGAAGCTTTTTTCAGTCGTGGTGAGTCGTTGGCAAATATCGAAGATTTTAGAGGTGCAATTGCCAACTACGATAAGTTGATTGAGGGCTCAAACGCAACCCCTGAAGCTTACAAGAAAAGGGGCATCTTCAAGTTAAAGATTCAAGACTATAAAGGTGCCATTGCCGATTTAGAAATTGCATTGAAAGATTTGCCAAACGATGAGGAGTTGCTTTATTCTCTGGGAGATGCATACTCAAATGACAAACGATTTGACGATGCAATAAAAGTACTTGACAAGGCTCTGGCAATTGATTCCAATATGCCCATGGTATATGGTGTAAAAGGCGGTGCGCTACTTCGAAAAGGTGACTTCAAGCAAGCAATAGCATCGTTTACCAAAGCCATTCAGCTGAAACCCGATTATCTTAAAGCATACTATGGTCGGGGAGTGGCTCGTGCCTTTATGAAAGACTACAAAGGATCAATTGTCGATTTTAACAAGGTAATAGAACTCAATCCCGATTATGTTCAGGCTTATTATAATCGTGCTGTCTCAAAAGCTATTCTTGGCGACCATAAGGGAGCAATCCCCGATTATGACAGGATAATTAAGGCGGACCCAAAAAATGCAGAAGCATACTATAATCGTGGTATATCTAAGATGAATGTTAGGGAATACAATTCTGGTTGCGACGATTTCCAAAAAGCTTACGATTTGGGCTATAAACCAGCAGAACAAATGCTAAATATCTATTGCCCTAAGGATAAGAATGTCAAGACGATAATTCAGTAATTTCAGACTTTATCTAAAACTTTTCATAGGCCCATCGAATGTGAGGCTAAGGGTGTAACTGTACTCTAGAGTTGATGCTTTAATATCGTAATAGGTATTAGCGTATGCTTTAATGGTTAAACCATTTGCTATGTTTTTCTGGTAAATCACTGAGAATGTGGTAAGTATTCTTTCCTCGGTATCATACGCGGGATTTATGGTTGAAATAGAACCAAAAAGTTCCTCTCCACGTGGGTTAATAAAACCATTAGAGAACCATTGCCCTAGTTCAAAACGAATATCATCCTTGGTGTAAAATATTTTTGGATGTAGGGCAAAACCATTATTAAACTTAAACTCTGCCGAGGGTGATAAATTTTTATAGTAGTAGAAGGATGCGTTAGCCCCAAATCCACTGGTAAAAGTAAAAGAAGGAGCAATGGAAATGTTCACGATGGTTTGGACTGGTAAATCGGTGCTATCTATTTGTCCACCTTTATGAAAGGCCATCGCATGAATGGCGCTCCCAAATCCATGGCTTTTTGAGTCTAAATTATAAAGATGGCTAAATCCAACGGTAAACTCTTCTTGAAAAGGGCTGCCCGCTTTTATGTACCTTTCCCAGTTAATCCACAAATCGGCTTTTGCTTTTTCCCCATTATACAAGAACTGAACACCAGTTTCAGGCTGATTAAGCATAAGCCTTTCAGGCTTGAAAAGTGGTTCGGGGAGCCAATGCCCCTCCTTTGAGTAGATTGTTCCAACAATCATGGAAATATTTTTACCTAGTTTAGTCGATGCCGAAAAGTAAGGAACTAACCGTTCTAGCGTGTCGGCGCCAGCTAAATAAAGCAGATGAAAACCTGTTTCTATTGAGAAACGCTCATAATTAATTCTAACTCCTGGTTGAAAGAAAAATCCAGGATGTGTATATCCCTTTTTTATGTTACCAGTGAATTCTTTGTTGTCAAAAAATGATTTACCAAAAAGGTTTAGTGTGAGATTCAAACTATCAGATTGCCCTTTTGATATGGAAAAAAGCAATATAAAGAGAAGTGATAGCGTCATTCTTGTACAAATTCGTTCCATTTGGGTAATTTTTGAGTATATTTTAAGGACAAATATCAAGAAAAATCCAAAACAATAGTTAATTTCGACACAACTTATTGCCTAAAACCAAAAAGTTATGACTCAAAAGAAAAAGCTTAAATCAATAGGTATCGTTTTGCTGATAGGTCTTGCAGCCTATCTTGCTATACCTCAAAATCATTACATTGTCAGGGCGTTGATATTTCAACATGTAAATATTGATGATTACAAAATCTTCAATAACAGAACAGTAAAGGCAGGTGTCGCTGAGCCGTGGCGAATGCATCCTCAATATAATACCTATCAGCTATCCGATGAGCAGCTAAACTACTTTAAGGATTTTAGAACCGTGGCTTTTCTTGTTATAAAGGATACATCGTTGCTTTTTGAAACATATTGGGATGGCTATGGAACCGATTCGTACTCCAACTCTTTCTCCATGGCTAAAAGTATTGTTAGCCTTCTTATTGGATGCGCTTTAGACGATGGTTACATAAAAAGTGTTGATGAGCCAATTGCTAATTACCTGCCCGAGTTCAAAGATGGCGATAAGTCAAAAATCACCATAAAACATTTGCTTACCATGAGTTCTGGATTGAGTTGGGATGAGGCGTATAGTAGTTTATTCTCGTTAACCACTCAAGGCTACTATGGTAATGACCTTGCCAAGCTTGTTCTTTATCAGCATGTAGTGGATGAGCCAGGTAAAATATTTGAATACCGTAGTGGCGATACTCAGTTGCTCTCAATAATCATTGAAAGGGCAACTGGTAAAACGTTATCGGAATATGCATCCGAAAAACTTTGGACTCAAATTGGTGCCGAGCACGATGCGCTTTGGTGCCTCGACCACAAGAATGGGATTGAAAAAGCATTCTGCTGCTTCAATACAAACGCTAGAGACTTTGCTCGTTTTGGGCAGCTTGTTCTTAATGGTGGTAAATGGAATGGCAAACAGATTGTTCCTGCAGAATATCTTAGTGAAGCACTCACTCCTGCATCATACTTATATGACCCTGAGACAAAAAAGAATGTTGATTTTTATGGCTATCAGTGGTGGATGATTAATGTTGATAACCATAAGGTATGGTATGCAAGAGGTTTGCTAGGGCAGTATATCTTTGTAATTCCCGATTTGAATGCAGTAGTAGTTCGATTAGGACATCTACGGAATAATCATAGAATTGATGGTACTCCCGAAGATGTGTATAAGTATATTCAGTTTGGTATTGATATTGCAAAAAGTTCGGTAACAAATGACAAGTAAAGAATTTATTAAAGAACGATTAAAGGTTAAGCTATTAGCATTTCCTAACGCTGAGTTATCGGTATTTGATAAGGCAAAGAAAAAATATATTGGGCTGTTCAACCCCGAAGAGATGGAGTTTGTAAACGATAAGCCCGATGTGCTGATGTTTCTTACAGGGGGATCAGAGCATGTAGCCATTGAATCGGTTCAGGAGTTCCGTTTTTACATATTGCTTGCCTCGCGCGATGCTAACTCATGGGCTGCTGCAACTGAGGTAAAAGCATGGATGAATCAGCATAATATAAGGTCAATATTACTGGATGCCGACCATCCCGACACATCGGAACTTCTTAGCGAGTACTATCATGCATTTGTAGGCGTAAAACGCTTGCATGGGCAAAGACTTGGAGTGGTTGGAAGTCCTTCTCCTTGGTTGGTGGCAAGCGGGATAAATCCCTACCTATTGCAAAGCAAACTAGGAATAGAGCAGATTGATATTAGTTGGGATAACATTGTTTTCGATGAGATTCAACAGGTCGCGTCCGATTTCTATTCGCTTTTTTCGAAAGCCGAAAATAAACAGGAGCTAATGGAGAGCGGAAGAATTTATGAGGGTTTAGCTTCCCTTATCCCCTTTTATAGGCTTAACGCGATGACCGTTGAGTGTTTCCCAATGGTAAATAAAACTGGACATACTGCATGTTTGGCATTATCAAAGCTAAACTATGATGGCATTCCAACTGCCTGCGAAGCAGACGTATGTAGCGCAGCAGCGATGATGTTTGCCGCAGAAGTGTGTAATACAATCCCTTGGATGGCTAATATTGCCCACGTTGGTGAGGGAAAAGGTTTGCTAGCGCATTGTACTGCTCCCGTTAACCATCTTACATCATTTAAACTCGATACCCATTTTGAAACAGGTAAAGGTTATGCCATCTCAGGACAGCTGAAGGGTGAGGAGGTTACTATTTTTAGGTTCGACAGTATGCTTAATAAGATATTTGTTACTAAAGCTAAAGTAGTTAGCATTCCCAAAAGCAGAAAAGCATGTAGAACACAGGTTGAGGTTGAACTTAGTCAAACCGCAATAAAGTATTTCACCGAGAACCCATTTGGAAATCACCATATGGTGTTGCCAGGAAATTGGACTAAACGATTAGAACTTGCAGCGCAATTGTTAAGCATTGAGGTTGTTAGCTAATCTGTTTTTCTGATAATTTTGGAAACCCCTCGATTTTAATCGTGGGGTTTTTTATTCATTCTTTTATCTGTTGTATAGTTTAAAACAATCATGCATAAATTAAAAAGGCTGCCTTTTTGAGACAGCCTAAATAATATGTGGGATAATTTCTACACCGTAAGAATCTCTTGCTCTTTCTTTTGAAGAATCTCGTCGACCTTCTTATTATGTTTGTCAGTTATTTTTTGAACTTTGGCTTCAGCGTCTTTAGCAGCATCCTCAGGTAGTCCATCCTTTTGCATTTTCTTGATTTCTTCAATAGCATCACGCCTAGAGTTTCTAATGCTTACCTTAGCGTTTTCACCTTCGTGCTTAACCTGTTTAATTAGTTCTTTACGGCGCTCTTCGGTTAATGGGGGAACCATAATACGAATCGATTCTCCATTATTTTGAGGGTTAAATCCAAGGTTGGCAGCCATAATTGCCTTTTCAATTGGGTCAATCATCTTTTTTTCCCAAGGTTGAACAACTATAGTTCTTGCATCGGGACTTCCGACGCTGGCAACTTGGTTTAGGGGAGTCATGGTGCCATAATAGTCTACCATAACACCTGAAAGCATGGCTGGGTTTGCACGACCAGCACGGATAACTCTAAGCTCATTCTCAAGATGCTCAATGGCTTTAGCCATTTTGCTCTCGGCAGTATCTAAAACCTTTTTGGTATCTTCAATATTCATAGCTGATTAGGTTTTTGTTTTTCCGACACTAAAAGTATTAATTTTTTACTAAAGTACCAATCTTTTCACCTGTTACAACCTTATTCAGATTGCCAGGAGTGTTCATATCGAAAACCAATATAGGCAGGTTATTCTCGCTACACATGGTAAACGCAGTTAGGTCCATAACCTTAAGCTTTTTCTCGTAAGCGTCTGTAAAAGTAATCTCATCGAACTTAACTGCATTTTTATCCTTTTCTGGGTCAGCAGTGTAAACTCCATCCACTCTTGTCCCTTTAAGAAGTACTTCTGCTTCTATCTCAACTCCTCGTAGGGCTGAGGCGGTGTCGGTTGTAAAAAATGGATTTCCAGTTCCACCTGCTATAATTGCCACAAAACCTTGCTTAAATCCCTCAAGAACTTTTGCTTTGGTATAAAGTTCCCCTACGGGTTCCATTTTGGTTGCAGTGAAAACCTTAGCTTTTCCACCTGCACCTTCAATGGCCGATTGTAAAGCCAAACTGTTAATCACTGTGGCTAACATCCCCATCTGGTCGCCCTTTACTCGGTCGAATCCTTTTGAAACGCCACTCAACCCTCTAAAGATATTACCACCACCTATAACAATACCAATTTCAACACCAAGATCGGCAACCTCTTTTATTTGTTGAGCGTAACTATTCAGAATATCGGTATTGATACCATACTTATCATTGCCCATTAAGGCTTCACCACTAAGTTTCAGTAGTATACGTTTGTATTTAACCATTACGATTGTTTTTTCGGCGTAAAAATACAAATAATAGCCTAATCTTTTACTATTGCGTTGTAATAGCTCCTTAACGACATGCTATAGGTTCGAAGCATTTCAGCAAGAAGATTACTTAGCTGGTTAACTGCATCATCTCCCTTATAATTTCTGATTTCTTGCATTAGGTTATTTAGCTCAGCTGAATTATTAACCTCAAACTCTGGATTTTTTACTAGGAGTGGTGGGCAATATGTTTTAAGAGCTTTGTCAACCTTTTTGCTCCTTTCAACCGATTCCTTGCTGATAACATTTCTAACAAAATCGTTGCTATAAGGAACAATTGTTTTTCCTTCCTTTAATGCGGCTATTAGTGGATTGCTATCGTAGTTGTTGTAGGCATCACGCAGTGCTAGCCATTGAAACTGCTCTAAAACTGAGTGTTTATTGGAGACAAGTTGAACTGCATTGTTTTTGCTTTTTGGGAATCCAAGCATAGCCTTAAGGTTAATCCATATCATTCTAAGGGCGCTCATGCCAGGAAGAGGTGCAGTGTGGTATGGCATGGATTGGTCTCCAAGATAATGCATTCCCCAGCCCATAAATCGCCATCCCCAGTAGTCGTTGCCCGTTGAGAAAGCAAATTCCGATAAAGCCTTGAAAAGGCTAATGCGAAATTCTGGGTAGGTTTTTTTAAGGAAAGGTCCAAAGGCGTAAACTATTTTGGCTTCGTGATAAAATCCCATGTGGAAAGGGGCTTGGCTACCATATTCAAGTTTCGGATCACCAAATGGTTGAACACCAAAACCGTAGCGCTTGCCAAACTCGGTATTATTATCTTCGAATAATCCTAAATCAAAACCATAATCCGGTTCATCGTTTGCAGTGCAAAGCACATCTATAGGTTGCACCTTATCGCCTTCCGATAAAAGAACATAGTTAATATGCGATAGCGCACTTACATCCTTTAGTGTTGTTAGCTCCGAAGCCGAGACCAAGGTTCTTTCTCCAACTTCCTGATTAGGAAGTAGGTGAAGATACAGTTTTAGCTTGATATTCGGATTGAGCCTAACTGCAGTTAAGAAACGAATGACTATATCATCGGGGTTACCAGTAGCTTTAAAATATAGATCTTTTGGGAGTGGAGCATAGTTAGGTAGGTTGGCTACTGCCCATTCCTCGTACTCTTTCAGAAAGTTTTCGATTTCTTTCTCGTTTTTTATTAGAAACGATTTCAAACTTTCAACTTCAATAGGTTGTTTGTTTACTAGGTCGGGAATATTTGATAACACAGGGTAAGCAAGCAATGGGTGTTCCGACCATGCTTTTGACATGAGGGGTAAGGTTATTAAACATGCTGTCAACCATAAGATTAGTGAAACTCTAATTTTTTTCATGGCACAAAGTTTTATACAATAGTATGAAAAAATTCTGTTAGCATGGTAAAATCTATAATAAAAATAGGTGAAAGATTTTGACTTTCACCTATTTGAGCACTTACTATCGATGCCACGATTTAGCTCTCTCCACCGCATCGGCCCACTTTTCTTTCATTTTATCTAGTTTTTCTGCTGGCATGCTAGGGGTGAATGTATTATCTAGCTGCCAAAGCTTTTTTATTTCGTTGATATCTTTCCAGTAGCCGGTTGCAAGTCCTGCCAGGTAAGCAGCTCCCATTGCAGTTGTTTCAATGGTTTTCGGACGGTTAACGTTAATTCCTAGCACATCGGATTGGAATTGCATGAGCAGGTTATTTGCAGATGCACCACCGTCAACTCTTAGCTCTGCAACCTTTATTCCGGTATCCTTTTCCATTACATCGAGCACATCCATGGTTTGGAATGCAATGCTTTCTAACGCTGCTCGAGCAATATGGGCACGTGTTGTTCCTCTTGATATCCCTATCATTAGCCCGCGAGCATACTGATCCCAGTGTGGCGCACCCATACCTGTAAAACTTGGAACCAGGTAAAGATCGCCATTATCATCAACCTGTTTGGCCAGGTCTTCAACCTCGGCGCTGCTTTTAATTATACCAAGTCCATCGCGAAGCCATTGCACTACTGCTCCACCAATGAATATGCTACCTTCCAGCGCATAGTAAGTCTTGCCATCAAGCTGCCAGGCAATGGTTGTTATCAGATTATTTTTAGATAGAAACGGCTTTTCGCCAGTATTCATCAGTAGGAAGCAACCAGTTCCATAAGTATTTTTGACCATTCCCTCATTAGTACACATTTGGCCAAAAAGTGCTGCCTGTTGGTCTCCTGCAATACCAGAAATTGGAACTTTGGATGCAAAAAAGGTGGTGTTGGTATGGTCGTATATTTCGCTCGAAGATGCAACCCGTGGCAGCATGCTTTCAGGTATATTGAAAAGCTCGAGTAGCTCCTTGTCCCATTCAAGGCTGTTGATGTTAAACAGCATGGTTCTACTTGCATTGGTTACATCAGTTACGTGGGTGCGTCCTCTTGTTAGCTTCCACACTAGCCAGGTATCAACCGTTCCAAATGCCAATTCGCCACGGTTTGCCTTTTCCCTAGCTCCAGGAACATTATCGAGTATCCATTTAACTTTAGTTCCACTAAAGTAAGCATCAATTACCAGACCTGTTTTTTGTCTGATTGTTTCGGTATAACCCTTCTCTTTGAGTTCATCACAAAAGTTAGAGGTTCTTCTATCCTGCCATACAATTGCATTGTAAATCGGTTAGCCAGTATTTCTATCCCAAACAATGGTTGTTTCACGTTGGTTGGTTATTCCAATGGCCTCAACGTTTAGTCCATTTATTCCGATTTTCGACATCGCTTCAGCAGCAACAGCAACCTGCGACGACCATATCTCGTTTGGGTCGTGCTCAACCCATCCGGGTTGAGGAAATATCTGCTTAAACTCTTTTTGTGCCATAGACACTATGGCACCTTTCCTATCAAATATCAGGGCCCTTGAACTTGTGGTTCCCTGGTCTAGTGCCATTACATATTTTTCCATGAAAGAATAGGTTTAGGATGGTTCGGTTAATAATCTTCACAAATTAGTTAAGAATGTAATTTTGTGCAATAGCATTGTAGCTTTCTACCTGCTTTTTCTCCCATTCCTTGTCTTTGCCAAGTTCTGCTGCCATTATTGATGCTACTGCAGGTGCAATGCGAATACTTTCGCGGGTATCAAGCAGAATGCTACGAGTTCTTCGTGCAAGGAAATCTTCAACTGTTCTTGCCATTTCGTTTCTTACAGCCCAAATAACTTGTGCTTTTATAATTCCCAAGCTTTCGCTGAGCGTTTCTTTAAGTTCAGGTTGCGTGCTGGCAAGGGCTAGAATCTTTTCTTTATCTGAGCCATAAACGTATAGAGGATCAGAATGGTCAACCTTATCAACGTTTGATCCATGAAGTTTAAGCGATCTGGTTTTTGACTTTGTTTTTACCCAACCTTTTTCCTTTTCAACTCGAGCTACCATATCCTCTGCCATCTTCCTAAATGTGGTCCATTTCCCTCCAATCATGGTAAACAGGTGCGATTGGGAAACAATGATTTTATGGCTGCGTGAGATCTCTTTTGTTTTTTTGGAATCACCTTTTGGTGCAGCAAGAGGTCGTAGCCCTGCAAAAATGCTTAGCACATCGCTACGTTTGGGGGGTTTAGTTAAATAGCGTCCAGCTGTAGATAGAATAAATTCGATCTCCTCTTCTAGAGCAACTGGCTCCAACGATGGGTTAGGAACGGGAGTATCTGTTGTGCCAACTACAATCTTGTTATGCCAGGGTACCGCAAAAAGAACACGGCCATCGTCGGTTTTAGGAATCATCATGGCATGATCGCCAGGGAGGAAACTCTTATCCAGAACCACATGAACGCCTTGACTTGGTGCTATGGTTTTGCCTTGTTTTGGATTATCCATTTGCATCACATCATCTGCAAAAACACCGGTAGCATTAATAATCGCCTTCCCCTTAAAGGTGTATTTTTCTCCGTTCTCTTGGTCAATTGCAATGACTCCATTTAGTCTCCCATTCGAATCCTTGGTTAGCTCAACCACCTTAATATAGTTAACAACCAACGCACCATGCTCTACTGCGGTTTGTAGCGCATTAATTGCAAGTCGAGAATCGTCGAATTGGCCGTCGTGGTAAACAACACCTGCCGTAATTTTTTGGGGGTTAATTGTTGGAATATATTTAAGAGCTCGTTTTTTTGAAACGCGAAGCGAGCGACCTAGGCTGTATTTTCCTGCTATCAGGTCGTAAAAGGTTAAACCAACGGTATACATCAGCTCATCGAACCAGCCAAAGGTAGGAATAACAAAGCTTTGATTTTTTACAAGGTGCGGTGCGTTTCTTAGAAGTCTTCCTCGCTCAATGCAAGCCTCTCTAACAAGGGCAATATCGCCTTGCGCAAGGTATCTAACTCCACCGTGTAC
Source organism: Tenuifilum thalassicum (assembly GCF_013265555.1). Taxonomy (GTDB): domain Bacteria; phylum Bacteroidota; class Bacteroidia; order Bacteroidales; family Tenuifilaceae; genus Tenuifilum; species Tenuifilum thalassicum. The sequence continues at coordinate 339,177 of NZ_CP041345.1, forward strand.
TAGCTTGGTACTTTTGCTTGAAGTCGATTTGGTAAAGTCGTGCATCTCAAGCAGAATGGTTTTGTAACCTCTGGTTGCTGCCTCTAAGGCAATACCTATACCAGTTGCTCCTCCTCCAATAACAATAAAATCGAAGCTGTCGGCATGTTCTTTTGCTCTTTTGAGTAAATCATCACGTTTCATGGTTATATGATTAAAAGGTTAACAATTTTTTGTAAAAATAATAAATAAACGAAAGTAAACGAAATAAATGAAAATAAAAAACGAAACTAAAAATAATCTTTTATCAGTATAATTAGGGCTTTCTTGGATTAGCTTTAAAAAATTTTAGTTAAGTTTGACAGAAAATAGAGTAGAGATGGCCTTAAACATTGCGGAACGCCACAGCAAGATACTAGAAGTATTAAAGCACTCGGAGTACGTTACTGTAGCTGAGCTTAGTGAGAAGCTTGGGGTTTCAATGGTAACAATTCGAAAGGATCTGAAACATCTGGAAAGTTTGAGCTTGTTATACCGCTCTCACGGAGGTGCTTCTTTAAAAAATCCATACATTGCCGATAGGCATGTAAACGAAAAGGAGCATCTATTCGTAGAGGAAAAAAAGAGAATAGCCAAATATGCAGCTAGCCTAATAAAAGATGGCGAAAGCATAATTCTTGCCTCTGGCAGTACAATTAATGAGCTATCACGTCAAATTGAGGAGCGTAAACGGATTGTTTCAGTCTGCTCTTCCTTGGTAGCAGCCCGCGAGCTTGCGGTTAAGGAGATTTCGGAGGTACACCAGCTTGGAGGTATTGTTAGGTCGTCGTCGGCATCTGTTGTAGGACCTTTTGCCGAGAAGATGCTTCAGGGTTTTCGCTGCAGCAAGCTGTTTCTTGGGGTTGATGGGGTTGATATTGATTTTGGACTAACTACAACCAACGCTTTGGAGGCCTCGCTTAACCAGAATATGATATCCAGCGCTGAAAAAGTAATAGTGCTAGCCGATAGCTCAAAGTTTGGGTGTAGGGGGTTTAGTCGGATTTGTAGTCTCGACCAGGTGGATATGATTATTACCGATAATGGGTTGGGTGAAATGTTCGTTAAACAGCTCGAAGAAAAGGGGGTGGAACTGGTTAGAGTCTAACAGATTTAAACCTGTGCAATAACAGTCTGGTTCCCTTTTACCTTTTGGCCTAAGCTAACCTTAACATCTGCATCGAGTGGGAGAAAAATATCAACTCTTGAGCCAAATTTTATGAATCCGAGTTCGGAGAATTGGTCAACCTCTTTTCCCTCCTCAGCGTAGCAAACTATGCGTCGGGCAACAGCACCAGCAATTTGCCGTAGCATTATTTGAACTCCATCGGGGCGCTCAATTACTACCGAGGTGCGCTCGTTATGAGTTGATGATTTTGGATGCCAAGCTACAAGGTAATCGCCTGGGTGATACTTGTAATATTTAACTATCCCATTAATTGGGAACCAGTTTATATGAACGTTCCACACCGACATGAAGACAGAAACCTGAATGCATTTCTTATTGAAGTATTCGTTTTCATCTACCTCTTCAATAGCAACAACAGTACCATCGGCTGGAGAATAAATTGATTTGCTATCGGGATTAGTTGTTCTAAAAGGTACCCTGAAAAAGCGGGTTAAAAATGCTAAAAGCAGTAATGATGAGACAATCAGTATGCTTACTACTAGCAATGGTAGTATTAACCAAGCTACAATACAAAATGCAACGCAAAGAGTAAGCGCTACAAAAAGAATAGAATAACCTTCTTTGTGAATCTTCATTTCTAAAGCGTTAAATAATCATCATGACTTCAAAATAAGCGTAAACAATGGGTAAAACCATTATTAAAGCATCAAACCTATCAAGTAGGCCACCATGGCCAGGTAGAAACTTTCCAGAGTCCTTAACACCAATGCTACGTTTAAACATTGATTCAACCAAATCGCCTAAAACGGCCATTAAAGAAGTTATAAACCCAACAAATAGCCAGTGGCGGGTATCAATATCAGCTAAAATGGTTGAAATAATCCATGCAACCAAAATGGTTGATGCAATACCACCTAAAAAGCCCTCCCAACTCTTTTTGGGCGATATACGGGGCATCATCTTATGCTTGCCCAGGCTTACTCCAAAAATATAGGCACCCGTGTCGTTGGCCCAAACCAGGAAGAGAATGGCTAATAGCAGGCTGGGGTTGTACTCCATTTTGAATGATGAACCATTGATGCTGATAAAGTTCATTAACGAAAACGGTAGGGCAATATAAAGTATCCCGAGGATAGTAAAGGCGATATTCTGCATGGGTTTTTGTTGATGCCTGTATAGCTCAACAACAAAAATGGACACCAGAAATGGGATAAATCCGAATAATGTTATTAGCTCTAAACGACCCGAACTGTAGAGATATGACCATACAAAAAGAGCGATACCAATGAAAATGCCCATTAAAGCCTGAGGTCTAATTTTCCCTTTGAGTCCTAAGTGATAGAATTCAAGCATGGTAGCTGCCGTAATGGCAAGGAAAAGTATAAAAAAAGTGATGTGGCTTATGTAGATAGCACCTACCAGAACGATTACAAAAAGTAATCCGCTTATTGTTCTTTTAAGAAATTCACTCACCTTTTAGCTCTTTTAGGAGTTCGCTTGCTTTTTCTTCATTACTCTTCTCAACGTACACCGAAACCTCGCCAAATAGGTAGCTAGAATCTTTTCGGTTAATTACAACTGCTGCAATTCCATTTTCTTCTAGCACCTGCTTTGCCATTTCGGCTTGCCATGATTGGGCGGTTGAAAAAACTTCTTTCCAGTTCTCGTCCATATTTTAGGCTTCAGGATTATTTTCAGAAACAGTGGTTTCTGTATTGTTTTTTTGAGCCTCTTCTTCTAGTTCTTTAACAAGTTCCTGTTCACGGCTAAGCGTTTTTCGTGGACCAAAAATCTTTTCTAGGTCTTCGCTGTAAATTACTTCACGTTCTAGAAGAAGTTCTGCCAGCTGAACATGTCCTTCGCGGTTTTGGGTTAGAATCTCTTTAGCCTTTTCATAGGCCTTATCAATTATTTCACGCACCTCTTGGTCTATCTGTTCAGCAGTTTTTTCACTATAAGGTTTAGAGAAGGTGAATTCCGATTGGGTAGAATCGTAGTAGCTAATGTTTTTGAGTTTTTTTCCCATTCCAAAATAGGCAATCATAGCATAGGCCTGCTTGGTAACTCGTTCAAGGTCGCTAAGGGCGCCAGTAGAAATTTTATTGAAGTTGATTTCTTCTGCAGCCCTTCCACCAAGCGCCGAGCACATTTCATCGAAAAGCTGTTCGGTAGTTGTAATCTGGCGCTCCTCGGGGAGGTACCAGGCTGCTCCAAGCGAACGACCACGTGGAATAATTGAAACCTTAAGCAGTGGGTTGGCATGCTCAAGCAACCAGCTAACTGTTGCATGACCAGCCTCGTGGTATGCAATGGTTTTACGTTCCTCTTTGGATATAATCTTATTCTTTTTCTCTAAACCACCTATAATTCGGTCGATAGCATCCAGAAAATCTTGTTTTTCTACAAATTTCTTATTTTTCCTAGCTGCAATCAGTGCCGCTTCGTTGCAGACATTTGCAATATCGGCACCAGAAAAGCCAGGAGTTTGTTTGGCAAGGAAGCTAATGTCAAGGTTTGCCTCAAGTTTAAGTGGGCGAAGGTGAACCTTGAATATTTCGAGTCGCTCTTTTAGGTCGGGTAGGTCAACATGAATTTGACGATCGAAACGTCCTGCACGAAGAAGTGCACGGTCAAGAATATCGGCACGGTTGGTTGCTGCTAGTATAATAACACCTTGGTTAGATGCGAAACCGTCCATTTCAGTAAGGAGCTGGTTAAGTGTATTTTCCCTTTCATCGTTACCCGAGAAGCTAGGGTTTTTACCTCGTGCACGACCTATAGCGTCTATCTCATCAATAAATACGATACAAGGCGCTTTCTCCTTGGCCTGACGGAATAGGTCTCGAACACGGGAAGCTCCAACACCTACGAACATTTCCACGAACTCCGATCCCGATATACTAAAGAATGGCACATTGGCTTCGCCGGCTACAGCTTTGGCTAATAGAGTCTTTCCTGTTCCCGGAGGTCCAACCAGCAGTGCACCTTTAGGAATTTTACCACCAAGATCGGTGTATTTTTGGGGATTTTTAAGGAAATCGACAATTTCCATTACCTCAACTTTGGCCTCCTCAAGGCCAGCCACATCCTTAAAGTCAACTCTTGGGCGTGTCTCCTTGTCGAATACTTGAGCTTTGGACTTACCAACTGAGAAGATGTTACCTCCTCCAGCACCACCGCTTGTTCCACCCGATATCCTTCTAAAGATAAAAATCCAAATGGCAAGCAGTAAAACAAAAGGGAGTACCCACGAGAGTATATCGCCCCAGTAATTGGGTTGGTCTTCGTATTGAGGGTATATCTTTTGAGCCTCATCTATGTTGGCTTGTGCATCGGCTAGCTGCTTTTCAAAGGTTTCAATTGAGCCAATGGTAAAGTAAAAATGGGGCCCTACTTTAGGAACCGCTCCAAAACCATCGCCTAACCTGTCCTTGTATTTTTCAAGCTTATCCTCTTTCAGGTAAACCTCAACCTTGCCCAGATTCCTAATCACAACAAGCTTATCAATCTCTTGATTAGCTATCATCTGGTTTTTAACTTCCTGCCAGGTGGTTACCTGTGCGCTTTTGCCTGAATAGAAGTACTGCAAAAGAAAAAATCCAAGAATTATTATTATATAAACCCAGTAAACGTTGAACTTGGGTAATTTAGGCTTATTACCAGGTGTTTCGTTTATCAAAGGTTTTTTGTTTCCGTTTTCAGCCATTTCTCGATATGGTTATTATAATTACTAGTTATTCTTCGTTGTGTTGAATAGCCTTAGCATCTGCCCAAAGGTCTTCAATCCTGTAATAGTCGCGCCATTCGGTTTGAAAAACGTGCACCACTATATCGACATAATCCAAAACTATCCATATTGCATTTTGGTACCCTGCAGAACGGAATACCTTTTCGCCAAGTTTATCTAACACTTTATCCTCAATATTGTTCGCAATGGCATCAACTTGTGTGGTGGAGTCGGCATTGCATATTACAAAGTATTTGCATACAGCATTAGGAAGGCTTCCAATTTCCAGCGAGAGGATATTTTGGCCTTTCTTTTCCTGCATTGCATCTACAATACATGCTAATAGTTCTTCTACGTTATTTGTTTTTGCTGATTTTTTTGTCATTAACCCATGATTTTATTAACCAGCAAAATTAATGAAAAAAATGGACATCATTACGCTTATTGGTATTGCTCAGCTACCTTTTGAACATGACTAGTAGCTAAATTAAGCTATACCGCAAATATGCTGGAGAAGATTTTTGGCAAAAAGCCTCGCTTTTTGGTGAAGAGCAATGAGCAGAATTTGCAATTATATGAATGCTTAAGTGATGCGCTACTCTCTTTTGCCGGATTTAGGATTTCATTGGCTAAAAAAAGAGTATTATTCAAGTGCTTAAAAGAGATTGATTGGAGGTGTCCCAGAGGGAACATAGTACAACTCCTTTATCGCTTATTCTGACTGGGGATTACTTTTTAAAACATGAACCGGGTTATTGAAAAGTTAAGAATATCGAACATATAGCTCTTTAGTGATTTTTTTAGGTTTTTTATAGGATAACAGTGTTTTTTGTATTTCTATTGCAGCTTTATCTAACGTTTTCGGGCTTTGCGTTCGGGCGGGTTTCGGAGCACAAAACTGTCAACCAGCACTGAAGTTGAATAGATGCAAAAAGCGCCAAGTTTGCACGTCACCCCGCCTGACGCAAAACCCGTGTTATAGCCAGTGCTTTGTCTTCTCGTCATTGTTTTGTTTTGAGTGTTTTAATTATGTAATAAGTCAGCGGAATAAAAGTAAGTCCTAATGTCAAAGGTAAAAACCAAACACCAAGACCGTCCGCTTGTCCGTGTGCATTTTGAATTGTCTTGAAAGCAATTAGTCCAAAAATGATAACAATAATTAATTTCAAGTATCTAATCATTCTTGTCGCATTTGTATATTGTTTTAATGCGTTGTCTTGTGTTATGTTGGTCGTATAATTAAAAATGTGTGGAAACTTATTTAGGATTGTCATTCCAACAAATAAAACTGTTGCTATTAGAGGCAAAGTCAAAATAGTCGCCTTTCCGCCAAATCCGTCCGCTTGTCCTGCACCGTTATAATGAATAGGAATTGTGTCGGGCAAGTTTGTATAGTTTATAATTGTCAAAACCCAAATTGCAAGAATTGAACTCCAACCAAGAATTTCAAGTGTCTTGTCAAATGTCGTGAGTTCTAATTTTAATTTTGGTCTTTGACTCATTGTTTCTGTTTTTATTCTTTGTCGTTTTTTAGCATTGCCCATAACGGTGAGTATATGAGGCGTTGGGCGTTTTAAAACACTTAACTTTCAATTTACTATGCTGTTTATTAATACTCACAACGTTTTATTTAACTACACTCGCCCAATGCCTTATATACATTGTTAGGGTGCGTTTTAATGATTAAAAAAATGTTCTTTTTCGTATTCACTTTGTTCTTTTCTGCTTAATGGAACAGATGCATTACCAACTCGGATATAAAATTCCTCTTTTCCGTCATTAATAATAAAAACTGGCTTACTATGTTTATAAACTTCAATTAAACAAATAGTTTTATCTTCTATTGTTTCAAACCTTATTTTAACATATTTTTCTAAGTTTTCACCAAGATATTTTTTTATTATTTGTCTTAAGTGTAATTCAAAACCATCAATATTGTCTTTCTTAAGTGTTTTTAAATCTCTGTTTAATCCTAAGATATTTCCATCATCATCTACACCAATAAGTAATTTTCCTCCACTAGAATTTAAGAATGCTGAGATTGTTTTTGCTACTACAAATTCAAGTTTTTTGTTTATTTCTCCAGTCCTTAAATCAAACCTTAATGTAGATTTAAATTCAATATTCTCATTTTCTCCTTTTAGAATAATTTCTTTTATTTGATTCTCTTTTTCACTTAGTTTGTGTTTAAGATTTATTCTGTCATTTAGTTCTTTGTAAATGGCGGCAGCTCTTTTTTGAAGAAAAATAGTATAATCATTACTCCAAATTCCATAAGTGTCAATATCAATTAAATGTGACTTTAATGTTGTAGGTAATTCCTCATTTTCATCTAAAAATGTTTTAATATAGAATGAGGGTGCTTTAGCTTTTATTTTTCTTTTGTTTAAATCTGCACTAACTAAGGTTATGTTTACTAAACTATTTTCATTTCCAATATTATTCTTCTTTAAATAAGCTTTAGGGAAGAAATGGTGGTAGTTCTTACTATTAGCGACTTTTAACCAGGAATTGTCTAAAATTACCTTTCCATTTGTTTGAAAATCTTTCGGCTCGTGAAATGATAACAAGCATAAAATTGCTTTACAGTAACTACTACCTGCACTGAAATTAGTATCTATTAAATCTTGAGGTGATGATAAATAGATTTTAAAATCATCATATTCTGGCCTTTCATTATTCAAAATTTTTTCTATTCGTTTTATATCTTGAGCTAACTTTGACTCTGTAGAACTTGAATATCGATATGATAAAGATATTCTCCAAAAGAATTCTTCTAAATACTTAACCTGTTTCCCTTTGGGTTTGTCTTTTTGATAATAAAAGAAATAAGAAAAAGGCACTAATAGAGAATCGTAAGGAAGGATTCCAGAAACAGGAATGCGAAATACAGTTCTAAAATAATCGATACTTTCTTTTATTGCCGAGATAACATCATCCCAAATATCAATTATTTCAAATTTATCTAATTGCAATATAACCTTTCTCTTACATTCCTTATTTTTACTTAATATTAAGCCTAACAAATTAAGAATAATTGAACTTGAAATGGTTTCATATTTACTATCCGACAGCTCCTTAATTAAATTTTGAAATTCTTCCTCCATATCGAAATTATGTTCTTCATCATATGTTTTTGCAGACATAATTTCAAATAAAGTCAATGTTTGACCTCCTGTATTGATTCTAGTAAATACTTCAATGGCTGAATCTATATCTTCTTTTCGGAGAACAACAGTTGAGAAATCATATGTTGAAAATGTTTGTGAAAATTGATGTATTTTTTTAAAGTGTTCGTCTGAATATTTTTCTTTTATATTCAATAAGTTATCGTTAAAATTTAAGACTTCGTTTAATGAAATATATGTTTTATTAGGTTTTTCAGCTACGACAATTTGTTGGTCATTATTAAGTTCATCATCTAAATTAACATAAATTTCGCTATAATCTGTAACCTTTTTTTCTCCTTCTTTTTGGATCTTTGCACCAAGATAAGCAGCATACAGGGATGTTATTCTCTGTTGACCATCCAATACATATTGCACTTTAATATCATCAGGTATGGGTGGTAATTCTAAGTTCCCTATATTTTTAATATCATTTAATCTTTCAGCTGTTTCCCAAAGGATAAAGGTTCCTATTGGATATCCTTTAAGAATACTATCTAATAATTTTGCTGTTTTTTCAACGCTCCAAACAAAATTTCTTTGAAATTTAGGAATCTTAATTTGTCCTTTTTGTATTTCAGAAATTAAGTCTGTATATTTTTTTGAATCTGGTTTAGGTTGTTTGTCCATAAAATATTATTTTTTGTTTTAAATTTACATGCACCCTAACGTTTGGCGGTATGAAAAGTTGCCGATTGCGGGTGATTCCCTGTCAAGTTACACAAAAGTTAAAGCGGGCTACAACCCTTGAATAACCTACCGAACCGGCAACTTTTCATACCGCGTGTTGGGCACTGCCTTTTATTCATTTAAGTATTTTTTTCCTAAATCTTTAAATTTATTTCTTAATTCTATAGCTGGTGAAAAATAATCCTGATTCTTTGCAAAGTATTCATCAATTATAGCTTTTTTATCAGCTTCCCTCTCTTTGGCTTGATTTTGATAGAAATTCTTCACATCCACAGATAATTTACTGAAATCAAAATCCTTTGATGTTATTTGGTCAACCATTATTTTTTCCCATGATAAAACCCTCTGTAACCGTTGAATAATGCTCTCTTTAAAATGATGAAGTTCTAAAGTTTTTAAATTTGTTTCGTGTCCTATTTGTATCAATTCCTCATTCTTAACGAGTAATTGAACTTTTGAAAATTCAATATTTGTTTTATTATAATCATCTCGCATTTTAATCAGTCTATCTGATAACTCTTGAAAGTTTGCATGATTATATTCTACAATCTGAACATTTAAACCATCCCAAATCCACTTATTTAATTGCCCAAAATAATTTATTATAGCTTCTTTTTCTTCGTTAAATAGAAGATTCTTTTTACTTGCCAATATATTAAGGTTCGCCCTTAATAATTCATTTTCTTCAGTATACTTTTGCTTAACATCTTCTACTGTTTCAGTTATTTTTTTCAAGTCCTCTTTATCAGCTTGATTTTTACCTTTTTGTCTCGCATAATAAACCAAATATGCGCCAAGCAAGGCAATAATAATTTCCAATAAAATTATCCAAAAATTTGTCATTGTTACTATGTTTTAAGGTTGTGCCCAACGTTCGTATATCTCCCATTGTAGTTATCCTGACAATTTGGAGTAATAACATCAAATGTTGTTATATTTACTTTAGCAATCATCAGTCCTCCTTGTCAAAAAAATCATCCATCGGGTTTTTAATTTTATCTATGGCTTGCCTGGAGATATGAGTATATATCTCGGTTGTTTTAGAGTTATTATGTCCCAATAATACCTGTATATATCTAAGGTCAGTTCCCTGTTCAAGCAAGTGAGTGGCAAAACTATGCCGTAGCATATGCGGTGTAACCTGTTTTCTAATTCCTGCCTTTTGCGGGCGATGCAGCTCATAGTACTGTTTTTCCCCTCCCAGTATTTTTTCGTAGTAAAATTTAATGGCATTTATCCGTTGGTTCTGCTGGCTAGTTGAGATTTGCTGTTTCCTTATCAATCTCAATATATAACTGTTTATTTGTTCTTTTGTAAGATGATCAATGTTTACCCCATCAAAGTAATTGACAAAATCCCTAAAATAGTGACAATATATACGCTCTGTATTCGGGCTATACCTTTTTTGAATAAGCAAATCTTTATATTGTTTTAAAACATCTGTCATGGCATTCGTTCTATCTTGTTGCTTTACCTAGCTCCCAAATGTTATATAACAAATTTAAAAAAATTAGTTAATCAAAATGTTTAATTACCAATACTTTTTTTAAGATTCTTAGCTTTGGGGTGATGAGACCCGGCTTTTCAGGAACATGAAGGAGTAAACCCTTCCCTTGCCGTTCTTAATGGTTAAGCGCTGTCTATACTTCACGGGAGTAGGGCAAAGGATGGGGCGCTTAACACAAGGATAAAGGCCTGTCACTGGCAGGGTACGAAACTGCTTCAGCGAGCGTTCGCCTGGGGTGGATACGAGGAGTTGCTTTGGGGGCTTGAAAGCCTATACCATAACCGCTGATAAGGGAAAGGATTTTGCTGAGCACCAAAGGTCATCGTGCGATTATGACGTTATCTCTTTGTAAGCTCCTACCACTCGGAGAGGGGGAAGCTAACAAAATGCTTTCAGCCCGATTCGGCTATCCTTCCCTAAAAAATGCTCCTTTGAGAATATCTCCGAGGAAAAGGCTCAATGGGTTCAGCACTTCCTTAGCAACAGGACCAATGAAACGTTTAGGATTTTTTGACATCTGCCTAGATAATGGATAAAATTTTTTTGATAGTAGGTTGCGTTTGCTGCTTAAATGTACGCTTGGGCTTAAGGCTAATCCTGCTTTTTTTCTCCATGCTAATATTTAGATAAACACAACGAATTGTGTGAAAATTGCATGTAAAAAATAAACCTTACCTAACGGTAAGGCTTTGCTTTTTTTTGAGCGGGAAACGGGACTCGAACCCGCGACCCTCAGCTTGGGAAGCTGATGTTCTACCAGCTGAACTATTCCCGCTTAATTTCATCGCAAATTTATAATTTTTCAGCTCAAATTAAGTTATCGGTTTAAAAAATATTTAATGGGTCCAGTATTGAGGTGATAACCTCCTTTGTCGTTTGGTTTGAAGCTGCGTTGTTCAACGATATCACAGGGACTTTCGCCTCATTAATAATGTGATGGGCAAAGGCCCCAACGTAGTTATCGAATTTGGCTGTTTCTTTGTGGGTCATAATTATTATCGAGTCGCAATTAACTTCGTCGCAGTACTCTAGGATTTCCTGGTAGGCAAGATCCTCATCTTTCTTTATGAGCTTCTTGGTATGGGGAATGTGATTTTCGGAATAAATCTTTGAGTACTTCTCCATCTTTTCATTAATACGACTCTTTTCTGGATCGATACCGCCAAATACAACAGAAACAAGGTTAAGCTTCGAGTCGAACTTTAGGGCAAATGCTACAGAGTTGAAAAGTTTTATTCGGCAGTTCTTGGTAAGGTCAAGGGGAACAAGCATGTTCTTAAAAATGGTATCGGGCACACATTTTACTGTTATAACTGGCTGAGATGCCGTCATAATAACGTTTTCAAGTGTTGACCCAATCCTTTTGCCTTCCTGGGCAAAGGGGTAGTTATCAACCATTAGAATGTAACGAGCGTTGGAGTCGTTAGCATATTCAACTATTCGTTGATGTCGTTTGCCGGTTAGCACTTTTAGCTCAGTGCTCTCCGGTAGGTTAAATTGCCTTGAGACCTTTATAAGCTTATTAAAAGCCTCATTAATCAGCTTTTCCTCCTTAATATCATCGAGCCACCAATCCTTGATATCGAGCACATGAACCAGATGGATGGTTAAGTTGGTTATGGGGGCCAGCTTTAAAGCAAACTCTATGGCTTTTTCATAGTAGTCCCCAAAATCAACAGGGACTAATATAGTCCCTTTGTTTTTATTCTTGTTCATCTTAATCCTTTAGTTTTGCGGAGATGAATTCCCTATTTAACTTGGCAATGGTGCTTATTGATATTCCCTTAGGGCACTCGGCTTCACAGGCTCTTGTATTGGTACAGCTGCCAAAGCCCAGCTCATCCATTTTAGCTACCATCCTCTTAACGCGTTCTGGGGCTTCAACCCTACCTTGCGGGAATTGGGCCAGGTGGGTAATCTTGGCAGCAACAAAAAGCATGGCTGAGGCGTTTTTGCATGCCGCTACACATGCGCCACAACCAATACACGAGGCGGTGTCGAAAGCAACATCGGCGTTGTGCTTGGGAACAGGAATTGCATTAGCATCTTGCGCAGCACCTGCATTAACGCTTATGTAGCCTCCAGCTTGGATAATCTTATCGAAAGCCGAACGGTCAACCACCAAATCCTTCACAACAGGGAAGGCTGCTGCACGCCACGGCTCAATGGTAATGGTTTCGCCATCCTTAAACCTTCGTAACCGCAGTTCGCAAGTTGTAGTACGATGGTCGTTACCGTGTGGCCTACCATTAATGTATATGCCACACGAGCCGCAAATCCCTTCGCGGCAGTCGTGGTCAAAAGCCACAGGGCTTTTACCTTCCTTTATTAGCTTTTGGTTAAGCGCATCGAGCATTTCGAGAAACGACATATCGGGGGCAACATTATCGAGCTCATAAATCTCAAATTTCCCTTTACTACGCGAATCTTTTTGTCGCCATATTTTAAGTTTAACCTTCATTTTTCTCTGATTTAATTGATTTTTGAACTACTTGTAGCTGCGTTCTTGTAGTTTGACGTATTCAAATTTCAGCTCCTCTTTGTGAAGGATGGGTTCATTGCCATCGCCGGCAAACTCCCAGGCCGCAACATAGGCAAAGTTTTGGTCGTCGCGTTTTGCTTCGCCGGTTTCGGTTTGGCTTTCTTCGCGGAAGTGAGCGCCACAGCTCTCGCGTCGGTTAAGCGCATCGTAAACCAAAAGCTTTCCAAGCTCAAGGAAATCGGCAATGCGGTTTGCCTTTTCCAACTCTTGGTTCATTTCGTTGGCAGTGTCGGGGACTTTAAGGTTTTTCCAGAATTCCTCTTTTAGCTCGTCGAGCAAGCCAAGCGCTTTCTTTAGCCCTTCCTCGTTGCGGACCATTCCGCAGTAGTCCCACATTATTTTACCCAATCGCTTATGGAAGCTGGTAGCAGTTTCGGTTCCGTTAATCGACATGAGGCGGTCAATTCTTTCCTTTACCTCTTTCTCAGCAGCATCGAACTCAGGTGTATTGGTTGGTATTTTTGGTGTTCGAATATCATCGGCCAGATAATCAGAAATGGTGTAGGGTAGGATAAAGTAACCATCGCCAGAGGTTTGCATTAGGGAGCTTGCTCCCAACCGGTTTGCTCCATGGTCGCTAAAGTTAGCTTCGCCAATTGCGTAAAGCCCAGGGATGGTTGTCATGAGGTTGTAGTCAACCCAAAGGCCACCCATGGTATAGTGCCCAGCAGGGTATATACGCATAGGAACTTCGTAAGGCGATTCACCAGTTATCTTCTCATACATTTCAAAGAGGTTGCCATAGCTATCCTCTATGTACTTTCTTCCCTTTTTCTGGATGGCATCTCTGAAATCGAGATAAACCGATAAACCTGTAGGACCAACGCCATAACCTGCATCGCAGCGTTCTTTGGCAGCCCTTGATGCAACATCACGCGGAACAAGGTTTCCAAAGGCAGGATAGCGTCGTTCGAGGTAGTAGTCTCTTTCCTCTTCGGGTATCTCGTTGGGTTTGCGGGTATCACCTTTCTTTTTAGGCACCCAAACCCTACCATCGTTCCTTAACGATTCCGACATTAGGGTTAGCTTGCATTGATGGTCGTTTAGTACAGGAATACTTGTTGGATGTATTTGAACAAAGCTAGGATTTGCAAAAAGGGCCCCACGTTTATGTGCGCGCCATGCTGCCGAACCGTTTGAATTTAGAGCTAGGGTTGATAGGTAGTAAATTGTTCCATAACCACCAGTTGCCAGAACAACAGCGTGAGCCGAGTGACGCTCAATTTCCCCGGTAACCAGGTTTCGTGCAATTATCCCACGTGCCTTCCCATCGATAACAACCAGGTCCATCATTTCTCTACGGGGATACATGGTTACAGTCCCTTTATCTATTTGACGCGAGAGGGCGGAGTATGCACCAATAAGGCATTGTTGTCCTGTTTGTCCCTTAGCGTAGAAAGTTCGTGACACCTGCACACCCCCAAACGACCTATTTTCAATTAGACCGCCATAGTCGCGGGCAAATGGGACACCCAATGCGGTATAATGGTCAATCACAAGGTTACTTACTTCGGCAGCCCTGTAAACATTTGCTTCCCTGGCTCTAAAATCACCACCCTTAAGCATGTCGTAGAATAGGCGATAAACGCTATCGTTATCGTTTTTATAATTTTTTGCAGCGTTGATACCGCCCTGTGCAGCCACGGAGTGGGCCCGTCGAGGGCTATCCTGGTAGCAGAAAACCTTTACATTGTAGCCTAACTCGCCCAGAGTTGAGGCAGCTGAAGCACCTGCGAGGCCAGTTCCTACTACTATTATATCAAGTTTGCGACGGTTTGCTGGGTTTACAAGTCTTAATTTTGCTTTATGGTTTGTCCATTTATCGGCCAATGGGCCGTCGGGTATTTTTGCATCTAACTTGCTCATCATAATATCGTTTTTAATTCAACCTAATTGAACTACTTAAAAATTAAAAAGTATAGCGGAATAATACTGAAACCTAACCCAATTATTATAGCATAAATGTATGCTATAACCTCAAGTCGTTTTAACCATTTTGTGCCATTCCATCCCAGTGTTTGAAATGCAGACCAGAATCCGTGGCTAAGGTGAAACCCTAAAAAGATGGCACCCAATACGTAAAGTAAGTCGTACCACCAATATGAAATAAAAAGCCCAGCCACAAGGGCATAGGTGTTGTGCATGGTTTCAGTTCCGTAAGTTATGGTATCCACTGTACCAAACTTTATTTTCCAAAAGAAGTTTGCCAGGTGGATAACCAAAAAAATAAGTATGGTTGCTCCAAGAATGTACATGTTTTTTGATGACCAGCTAGAAACTCCATTTGATGCCGACTTGCTATATCCAATTGGGCGCGTTTTACGATTCTTAATAGTGAGGTATGTGGCATAAATGATATGAAAAACAAATCCAATAGCTAAGAGCGGCTCAATTATTTTAATGGCTGGATTGGTAGCCATAAAGTGAGCGGCACGATTAAAAACTTCACCATCTCCTACTAGTAGCATTAAGTTCACAGTGAGATGAACCAGTAGAAAGAGCATAAGAAAAACTCCTGTAATGCTCATTATTAGTTTTTTACCAATTGATGAGTTGAATATTTCAATCATAGTTTTAGGGGTTTAATTTGCGAATACAAGTTATAATTTTCTGTTGATACTGCATAAGAAACTTACTGAATCTTTCATGTAATTTCTATATGATTAAATTAGTTTTTAAAAATGAAATAGATAGATAAAACTGGTTGGTTTAATTTGATGGATGTTAGGTATGGCAAGCGTATTTGCTTAGGCCGTTTTTTGGTATATGTTAGTTTTGATTAAACATTGGATTTTTAAACAAAACAAATTTGCTATTTGTTGAATAACAATAAAATAGGGCTTCTCCTATTGGAAAAACCCTTGTAATATCATATCATTCAAGAGATAAAGATATCTCTTGTCAACATTATTTTTACTTATGCTATGCTATGTTTTCTACAGAATTCGTTGCAACATCGCTATATGCGGGGCATGCTTTTTTCTGGCAAGAGCTGGCAAGAATAGCGACAAATGCAAGAAGTAATAGAATAGTTGCTGTTCTTTTTGTTTTCATAACGTATATAGTTTAAAATTATCTATAAACTGGACAAGGCACATTATTATGGCACGAAACTAATATAATTGCTATAACTACTATTGCAATGAGTAGTATAACTTGTTTTTTCCCCATCCTTTTCATTCCTAACATATATAACAATTTTTAAACCGAAATGTTGCAAGGAATAAATATTTTGCAATTTACTAAAATTATTTTGACGAAATGACATTAACAGTTGGTCTATGTGGATTTTTTTTTGACTATCGAAAGTGCCTTTCTGGTTGGACAAACTTAAACATTTTTAATTCTTATTTTAATTTGGTGATACTGAGCAATAATAATTTATTGAGAAAATTACACAGAAATTAATATCTTCATAAGTTGTAAATTGATTCTCACATGGCCGATAATTCAATATATGTTGATGTTATATTGCCCTTAGCTCTACCAGGCACATTTACTTATAGAATACCCAATGAGCTTGCAAGTGATATAAGCGTTGGGGTGCGTGTATTGGTTCCTTTTGGGAAAAGAAAGTTGTACTCAGCACTAGTTTACAATATCCATTCTAATCAACCAAGTGGGTACATGGTTAAGGATGTAATTCAGCTAATCGATGATAGTCCCATTGTTTTAAAGTCGCAGATTAAGTTATGGGGTTGGATTTCAACTTACTATATGTGTACCTTGGGGGAGGTTATGAAAGCAGCTCTTCCTTCGGGTCTAAAAATGGAGAGCGATACCATTGTTACGGCTGGTGAGGTTGACGGTTTTGATTTAACCGACGAGGAGGTTACTCTGCTTCATCTTTTAGAGCAAAAGAAAAAGTTAACCATACAGCAGCTTGCTCAAAAGTCTGGGTTAAAAAATACAATGAAGGTTATAAAGTCAATGTTAGAAAGGAACCTACTGTATGTTAATGAGGAGGTTGAAAGCGGCTTTAAACCTAAAACAGAAACTTTTATTAGGTTATCGGAAGAGTATTCCAATGAGGAGAAGTTGTGCCAACTTATTGATTCCCTAAACCGAGCTCCAGCCCAACAACGGGTTATTCTTGCGATTGCAGCCCAAAATACTAAATCTGAAAATTATAATCCTGTTTCAATTTCTCGTAAGGCGCTGCTAAATAAGGTTGGTGTTTCGGCAAGCGTTTTAAAGAGTCTTATTGATAAAGGCATTGTAATACAAGAATACGAAGCGGTTTCAAGGCTAGATGAGGATAAGAGTGCTGATGCTCTTAAACAACCATTCCAGCTTGAGGATTTTCAGGTTAAAGCACTAGATGAGATTAACGAAAAGTTTTTTGAGAAAGATGTAGTTCTGCTCCATGGTGTTACCTCTAGTGGAAAAACTGAAATATACATTCATCTTATAAATGATGCAATAAAAAAGGGTAAACAGGTTCTTTATCTTTTACCTGAAATTGCGTTAACCACACAAATCATAACAAGGCTTCGCAAAGTTTTTGGGAATAGGGTGGGGGTATATCACTCAAAGTTTTCAGATAATGAGCGCGTTGAGGTTTATCTTAACATGTTAAGCGATGATAAATCGTACGATGTAATTCTAGGTGTTCGGTCTTCAATTTTTCTTCCTTTTAGGAAACTTGGGTTAATTATTGTTGACGAGGAACACGAGAACACATTTAAACAGTACAATCCGGCTCCTCGTTATCATGCTCGTGACTTATCGGTTGTGTTAGCTCAGATGTTGGGAGCAAAGGTTTTGCTTGGAACTGCTACGCCGTCGGTAGAGTCATATTATAATGCAAAGATTGGTAAGTATGGGATTGTGAAAATTACCGAACGATATAGCGGGCTGCAATTGCCTAATACATTGGTGGTTGATACGCGGGATGCACGGAAGCGAAAAAAGATGAAATCACATTTCTCTGAAACCCTTTTAAATGCCATTGAGGATGCACTTTCAAGAAAAGAGCAGGTAATACTTTTCCAGAATCGACGTGGCTATTCGCCGTTTGTTGAGTGCGACGATTGTGGTTGGGTACCCCATTGCGAGCATTGCGACGTTACTTTAACCTACCATAAGTATACAAACCAGCTTACATGCCATTATTGTGGGTATGCCATTGAGCAACCGAACGCTTGTTTAGCCTGTGGAAGCGCCAATCTTAAGCCTAAAGGGTTCGGAACAGAAAAGGTTGAGGATGAATTGCAAATATTTTTCCCGGATGCTGTTATTGAGAGAATTGACTTAGATTCTACTCGCTCACGTGCAGCTTACGAAAAAGTGATAACAGGATTTGAACTAGGCAAGATTGATATTCTTGTTGGCACACAAATGGTTACAAAGGGGCTCGATTTTGACCGCGTGAGTTTAGTGGGCATCCTAAATGCTGATAACATGTTAAATTTCCCCGACTTCAGGGCATCTGAGCGTAGCTTCCAGCTGATGACCCAAGTGAGTGGACGTGCAGGCCGAAAGGAGAAGCAGGGTTTCGTTATTATCCAAACATCTCAACCCGATAATCCTGTTATTGAGCATGTTGTAAAGCAGAATACAAATTCGTTCTTGGAGTGGCAACTAACAGAGCGAAATCAGTTTCGTTATCCACCCTTTTATAGGCTGATAAGAATCACGCTTAAACATAAGGATAGAAATCGGTTGTACGATGGTGCAAATGCATTGACAGTAACACTCCGTCATGTGCTAGGTGAAAATGTATTAGGCCCTGAACCTCCGCTAATTCCTCGCATTCAAAACCAGTATATCCTTGAATTGCTTGTTAAGCTGAAGAGGGATAAAAATATAGTAAGGATTAAGGAGTTTATAGGACGTAGCATACTAATGATGAAGCAAAATAAGGAAACCGCTTCAATTAATATCTCTATTGATGTTGATCCCTACTAGAATATTATAGGTAGTCGGATTTAGATTCCTTGTAACCAATAAATGGAGCAACAGCTCTGTTATATATGCCTTGAACATATGCTATTGCCATTCCATAGTTTGTGACAGGAATGCCAGCCTCTACAGCAGGACGTAACCTGTTAATAATTTGTTTTCGGGTAATCATGCAGCCACCGCATTGTATAACAAGTGAATAATCTTTAATGTCGCGGGGTAATTGGTCAAGACCTGCAACAACATCATATTCGAGTTGCTTGCCAGTAAAGTTTGAAATCCACCGGGGTATTTTTACTCTTCCTATATCGTCGCACGATACATGGTGGTTGCAGCTTTCGAGTAATAGAATCCTGTCGCCATCTTTAAGCTCCGAAATTTTTGGTGTTCCTTTTAGGTAATTATCAAAATCGCCTTTAAATCGTGCAAGTAGGATGCTAAAGCTTGTTAGTGGTATATCTCGGGGAATGGAGGCATCTGCTTTAACAAATATCTGGCTATCGGTTACTGCTAGTGCTGGTTTAACATGAGTTTTTCGGAGAAATGCATCTACTTCTCTTTCTTTTAGAACAACAGCAACCGCATCGTTATCGAGCACATCGCGAATGGCTTGTACTTGCGGAAGTATTAGTCTGCCGGCTGGTGCTTCTACATCAATAGGTGTAATAAGCAAAACGATGTCGCCATACGATATTAAATCGCCTAGTAGAGTTGGTGTTCTATATGATGACTCTGGTATGGCCTTTTTTATAAGAGCAATGAGCTCTTCAGGGTATTTTTTTATTTTACAGCTTATATCAAGAAATCCTTTATGGTTTAAATCTTTTAGCTGGTTTTTAAGGGCTTCAGATGCAGGTTCAATATCGTTTTTGTTATGGACAATTATAAAAGGTGTGTCGGTTTTTTTGAATTTATCAACCAACATCTTTTCATAGCTATCCCATTGGTTTGCTGATAGAACAAGAATAGCAAGGTCGATTTGATTTATTGCATGTAAGGTTTTTTCAATTCTTTTTTCCCCAAGCTCACCCTCGTCATCAATACCTGCAGTGTCAATAAGGATAACTGGGCCAAAACCAGTTATTTCAAATGATTTTTTAACGGGGTCGGTTGTTGTCCCTGCATAATCGGAAACAATTGCAACATCTTGTCCTGCCAAAAGGTTGATTAGAGAACTTTTCCCATTATTCCTTCTGCCAAAGATACCAATATGTGGTTTTGACTCTTTTCCTTTTTGCATGTTTGTAATATTTTGAGATACTGCAAAGTTAACCTATCTGAACAATGAATGTTCAAGTTAGCAGTCATCTAATATTTAATAAGTTCAAATTTACTGGGCAAAGAAGTATTCGTTAAGGTCGTATAGGTCGTTAAGGGTGAGATTATTTTTACCATCAAAGAAATCGTTAATGGCATTGGTTAACTCTTGGAATGAGATGTAGCCGTCGGAATCGGTATCAACAGGTTTAAGTTTTTCAGGAATTTTGCCTGGTGTAATAGTAAGACTTCTAGACCAAACATGGGTTACAGGAATTAGTTTAACCTGTTTGCGCGAAACCGCCTCGCTTTTTTTATTAAACATGGCTGCTAGAACATCGGCACTAACCTGAACGCCGTTGTCGTCAACAATTGCACCTTCTGGTGTGTTTGGTTCATTATCCATGTAGTCAAATACTCCATCAAAGTCTGTGTCAAATGGGCATCCAACAGAGTCAACTTCAACACCTTCTGGCGTATCGGGGCATTCATCAAAATTATCAAAAACCTTATCGTTATCTTGGTCGCTCCAGAAGATATCGTAGTCATAGTTTTCGCCAAGCATAGCAAATACACGTTCAACAAGAATTGTTTTGGGGTCGGAGAATAGGTCGAAATTCATGGTAAAGTATGTAAACATGAAGATGTCGTTATAATCGTTTTGAACGGGATATCCTTGTGCTTTAGCTATGTTGTTGTCGTAGTTGTCAATTCTGTCGGAAAAGCAATAGTTAATTGCAGAGCCTACACGGAGATTTACACGGTCGGATAGATAAAAATCTAAACCAAAGTCGAAAGGAATGGAGAAGGTTTGCTGAGATATACTTCCCTGCTTGAATAGGTCGGTACTTGATAGGTCGGTTTCATAGTCGCTGTCAAACCTAATTATTCTTGCCCTATACGCGTTGATACTATTTTCAGGGAAATCTCTCATGGTTCCATCGGACCAGAAAAAGTAATATCTACCCGTTTGGTTGTAAGTATAATTCCCTTTAGGGCTGTAAAAAATAGTTGAGAAGCCTAAAGAAACAAATGGTCTGAAGCGTTTTAATGAGCCAAATACGTGACCAAAATTATATTCTAATGAGATTCCAAGCTGGAAAAGGTTAGTTTTAAAAGCTGAGTTGACAAAAACGGGATTATTCAGATCATCAAGGGGTAAGGGGCTTTGTTGCATAGTATATGATAGCTTGGGATCGTGGGCTGATATTCCACCAAGAATGGAGAAAATATTTGTTTTAAAGTTATGCTTTTTCCCAACAAGAATAGAGATATTTATTTTTCCGGCAGTATTTCCATACAGTGGCGATGATATTGGTTCTTTAACATCTCCAAAAAAGCTAATGTACCCAGCTCCTAATGAAATTACTGGTTTATAAACAGGATTTTGTACTTCAACAATTGTATCAAGTATACTTTCATAAAAATCTTCATCATCAAGCTGAGCATAAAGTGTAAAGGGAAGCATTAGCATTAGAGCTAGCGCTAACGCTTTCTTTTTGAGTCGATATAAAAAAGGTTTGCTCATAAAATTACCTATACCACTTTTGGTTTGTTATCATTAGTGCTTCTTGCACTGTAATACGTTTCCCGTTATTATAGGCTGTTACAAATGCGTCGTTAATTTTGGTAGTGTTCCAAATAAATATTCTGAAATCGCGGGCTTCCTTGTACTCTTTGAAGGACCCAATTGAATATTTGTACCACCCCTCATGCTTCTCGGTACGAACATCATAGTTGATGTTGTATCGTTTAAAGTAACGCTTAATGTTAATTGGTTTATGTCCTGCAGCTATCTGAACCCTATAGTAAACACCTTTTTCTGGCATGAGCATAAAGGGTTGCATGTTAAATTCAGGTTTCACCTTACGCTTTGGTTTATCTTCAATTTTTTTGTATTGGATGGGGATTTCAATGCCACCCTCGGAGTAGTCTTGAGTGAAACCACTTATAATATTAGCTCCTGCAGTAGAACTTGACGATGCAATGATTCCATCCAATACGGCAGGATCGATATTTGAGAGATCAACGTCTTTTTGGATTATGTCAATAACTCTTGTTGCATCGCCAATTAGATAGGAGAACGTTCCTTTGATGCTTACCTTAATTTCTCCGTTCCCGTCGGGAGGTATAAGCTTATATGATACAACAAAACGGGGATCTGCAGGTAGGTTCATCCATAAAAATTTAACTTTTTGGTCTTTAAAGGAGAATGCAGCATCTCTTGTTTCTATTGGTTCTGCTGTAAAACCCTCGGGAACTTCTTCTTCAATTTTGGCAAATTTTTGTGCGCTACCTCTATTGACAAGCAATTTTACCATGTAGTCGTTCATCTCACCAGTAGGAATTGGTGTTTGACGAATACACTTTACGTTGCTAGCCATAAAGCCAACAGGTGGTTGAGGGGGAATGACATTTTGAAACTCGTTAATATCAACTATTAAGTTGGGGTCAATTTTGTCGGAAGGGTTTATTGTTATTTTTGATGATTCAAAGTTTGCAGTCTTTCTCTCGTTATTATCAATGTAAGAGAATGTTCCTTTTAATGAGAAAGATCCTTTAAGCCTTTCATCAACCTTAATTCTATAAACTAAACGCAATTGTTTTTCATCAGGCAGTTTTAGCCATAAGAAACGAACCTTTTGCTCTTCGAAGGAGAAATCACCAAGCGATGATTCAACTAGTTTTGCTGTCAAACCGTAAGGTAATTCTTGCTGTAAGCGTGCAAAACCAGAAAGGTCACCTTTTTTGAGTACAACCTCTACATCGAATTCACTTCCAGCGTTTACGGTAGAAGGAACATTTAAATTAAATGCCACATCGCTTCCCAAAAGAAAGCTTAAAAGGGTAACGCCTATTAGGTTATAAAATGCTGTAACGATACTATGCATCGTAAAAGGCAATGATTTAGGTTCACACTACAGGTTAATTAATTACAATATTAAGAAATAAAATCATAAAATGTAATAAAAAAGCGTAAAAATCATACAGTTTATATCGTTATAGAATTAAACGGCATTAAAGCATTTGGGCTAATAGGCAGATAAACAATCAAATAGCTAGCTGAATCTATTTATAAGAAAAGGTGCTTCCGCCTAGAAACTCTCTTAAAATTGATGTTGGAGGAATCTCATCAATTTGAATTGGAGTGAAGTAACTCAGGAATTTAAGTAAACGTTTTGCTTCGTCGTATTCCGCCACATTGGGTGGAACTTCTTGAAGGATAGGTTCAGCAAATCGCTTGAGAGCGCAGAACTCGTAAAGCATGGCAGAGTTAAACATCTCGTCGGCTTCTTCTTGGAACGGGAAAATGTTTTTATCCTCACCACGGCGAACACTTTCCCACCTGCCTATAGTTTCTAGGGCGCTATATCCTCTATACTTGTAATCTCGAACAATACGTCTGATTAGCCTATTGTCGGTGGTAGGAATGCGATTAATACCATCGATTGATATTGAGGTTAGGGCCGATACGTATATTTTAAATTTCTGGTCATTCGGTATAAGATGAGTTAACTCAGGGTTTAAGGCGTGTATACCTTCAATAATGATTACGCCATTGGGCTCAATCTTTAGCTTAGTTCCGTCAAAGAATCTTTTACCTTGTTCAAAAGAGAACTTTGGAATCTCAACCTCTTCGCCATTAAGAAGCCGAATCAAATCATTATTAAAGTAATCAACATCAAGCGCTCCAAGTGCTTCAAAATCGTAATTACCATCTTCATCTTTTGGAGTTTTCTCCCTATCAACAAAGTAGTTGTCTAGTGAAATGGTATGGGGTTTCATGCCATTTACTTTTAGCTGTATAGCCAACCTTTTTGCAAAGGTGGTTTTGCCAGATGAAGATGGTCCGGAAATTAATATCAGTTTAACCGGATTCTTTTGCTGATGAATCTTATCGGCTATATAGGCAACTTTTTTTTCGTGTAATGCTTCTGATATTTTTATAAGCTCACTAGCGTTACCTTTTTTAATTTGTTCGTTGATTGCGCCAATATTCTCAACATCAAGTATTTCAACCCAATCCTTGTATTCTTGGAATATTTCAAACATCTTATCCTGTATCACAAGATCCTCCACCTCATCGGGCTGAAAACGTTTTGGGACCCTTAGAAGCATACCGTCGTAATACTTAACAAGATCAAAAACTTTTAAGTAGCCTGTTGAGGGAACGAGACTTCCAAAAAAATAATCTACCATATCGCCTAAGTGGTAAACAGAAGTATAAAGCGTTGGACGAGTCTCAAAAAGCTTTGCTTTGTCGTGGTAACCTAACTCTTTAAATAGCTTGATTGCATCAACTGTGAGTACTTTATCGCGACGAAATGGTAAATCGGCAGCAACAATCTCGCGCATGCGATCATTAATGTTGAAAATGAGTGGCAGCTCAATGGGTTGCTCGCATCTGTCTATTTCGCAGTAAAAACCTCTTGAAACCGAGTGTTCGATTCTCACTTTAGCGCCAGGAATGATATCTCTTACCGCTTTTTGAAGTAGGAAGAATAGCGAACGCTGATACATTCGCATCCCCGCATAGTGAGTGATATCGATAAATCGAATTGTTTTTGGTGTGTAAACTTCGTAATCCAGCTCCTTGAGCTGGTTATTTACCATGGCGCCAAGTATTTGATGGTTGAGTTTTATGTCAAAAATTTCAGAAATTTCATGTAAGGATAAACCTGGAGATATGTGTACCTTTTTCCCCGTGTTTTGAATTACTATTTCAACTTCTTTTCTCATGGTTCTGATAGTTTTTAGAAAGTAAAATTAGCTAAAGTGAAAGATTTTCGGTATAAGAGTCTAATATGGAAGCGAAAGGTTTTATTTCGTTATTAACAAGCTGCTTAATTATGTCGAGTTTAGCGCTAGAGTAGAAATCTATTCTGGTTTGAGTAGAGAGTTGGTTGCATAGCAGGTTATTTGATTTTGCTACTCTATATGCTTGTGCAGCAACTGCTGGTGCAGGGTTTACTATGTTGATAGTATCGGGAATAATTTTCTTTAATGTGGGAATAAGGAAAGGGTAGTGGGTGCATCCAAGCACCAGATGGTCAATATCGCAGTCAATCATCGAGTCCACATAACGGTGTAACAGTTCCTCTGCCTCAGGGGAGTTTGCTTTACCAGTCTCAACTAATTCTACAAGCCCTTCGCCAACCTGATAGCATACATTTACGTTAGAGGCGTATTTTTTACTAGTTTCTATATACAATCTTCCTTTGAATGTTCCTGCTGTAGCTAATACTCCTATGCTTTTGGTTTTGGTATTTAATGATGCTGGTTTTATGGCTGGTTCCATGCCTATAAAGGGAATGCTATAGTTGGAACGCAAATAGTCAATAGAAGCGGCTGTTGCAGTATTACAAGCTACAACTATAAGCTTAGCGCCTTTAGATATTAAAAGTTTAGTAATGTTATCGGAAAGTTTGATTATTTTATCAGCTGGTTTCGAGCCGTAAGGGCAGTGAAGGGTATCGGCAAAATATACAAATCGTTCATTCGGCATTTTCTTTACTAGCTCGGAAAGGACTGAAAGTCCTCCAGCACCAGAATCAAAAATTCCAATAGGGTTACAGTTGCTTTTAATCATTACAATTAATGATATTAAAAAAATGGGGTTAACGAACAACGTTCAGTTAACCCCTAAGTTGCAAAAAATTATTTGATTATTCTTTTATTCCCAGCTCTTTTTTTACTAAAGGTGTGATATCAATACTTTTATCGGAGAAGTATAAAAGGACACCAGAACTAGTATCGAAAATATATGTAAATCCATTCTCTTTAGCCACTTTTTTGATAGCAGCATCAGCTTTATCAATTACAGGTTTCATGGTCTCAGCCTGGAAACGTTGATAATCTTGCTCTGCTACTTGCTGATACTCTTGAGCTCTTTGTTGCATATCAGAAAGTTCCTTTTCTTTCATTTCCCTGATAGCATCGGTAAAAGTGTTACGCTTTTGTAGGTAGTCTTGGTATTTCTTATTGAACTCTACCTGAAGCTGCTCAATTTGCTCCTGAAGCGACTCGGCATATTTCTTAATTTTTGCCTCTGCGCTATCTTTATCGGGCATGGCATTGAGTAGTTCTTGACTATTAATATGGCCAAACTTGTAGTTTTGTGCATTTAAACTGCTATAACCTAATGTTAAAGTCGCAATTATTACTAATGTTAAAATTTTTCTCATTGTGTAGATTTTTAAGTTACTAAGCAAAATTATAAAAATTATTTGAATCCCAATCGTTGGAGTACTTCATCGCTTTTATCGTATCGAGGGTTGGTATAAATCATGTTTGGTGAAGCAGCAGCGTCGAATATTACCGCATATCCACCCTCTACAGCAATTTCTTTAATTGCATTAAAAACTTGATCTTGAATTGGCTTAACAAGTTCTTCTCTTTTCTTGAAAAGCATTCCTTCCCTTCCAAAATACTTCATTTGAAGTTCCTTTACTTTTCTTTCAGCAGCAATAATATCATCTTCTCTTTTTTGTTTCATTTCTTCGGTTAGAAGTACTTTTTCAGTTTGGTAGTCCTTGTACATTTTATCTACTTCGGCATACTTTTCTTCAATTTCTTTTTGGTACTGTGCCGATAACTTATCCAATTGTTCTTGCGCAGCTTTATACGATGGAATTTTGTTAAGGATGTATTCGGTATCCACATAGGCAAACTTTTGGGCCCATGCATTCATCCCAATTAAAGTAACCAGTGTAAGCAAAATAGTTTTTTTCATTTTAATTCTCTTTTTGCGTTTATCACTTCAATAATTATGCCTGTTTTAAAAAACTAATTTTAGTAATTAAAATGGCATTCCAATTATAAAGTGGAATTGCCCTTTATGAGCATCGGGTCTTGATTTTATTTCGTCAAAACCATATCCCCAGTCAACACCTAACATTCCAAGCATTGGGAGGAAGAACCTTGCACCAATACCAGCAGAGCGGTGAACGTTGAATGGGTTAAAGTCGCCTGCATTCTCCCAGGCATTACCAGCCTCGAGGAAGGTTAGCAAGTAAATAGCAGCTTGGGGCTTTAGGGAGATTGGGTAACGAAGCTCTACTGTATACTTGTTGTATAGGTGAGCGTTACCTACTAGGTTACCATTTACTTTCACGTATGGGGTTAGAGATCCATTCTGATAACCTCTTAAACCAATTGTTTCTTTTCCGTAAAGGTTATAACCCGACATACCATCGCCACCTACATCAAACCCTTCAAAAGGAGAATGACCTAAATCTTTATTGAAGTATCCCATAATCCCAAACTGGAAGTTTGTGTAAAGAACAAGGTTTTCAATCAAAGGGGTATACCATTGAATGCGTCCTGTCCATTTATGGTACTCAATCCATTTGTACTTTTCTGAATCGGTCATGGGTTTTGAGTAATCCTTACCATTAAACAGGGAGTATGGAGGTGTAATCTGAAGCGAGAAGGAAATGTTGGAACCTGTACGTGGATAAATCACCTGGTCGGTTGAGTTTCGGCCTAGCGTGATTTTATAGCTTAAGTTGTTTGATTGACCATCGGTAAAGATAAAGTATCCAGACCAGTTGCTTAGGGTGTAGTTTTGAATACTCACCTCGTTGTAAAGAGTAAAATAATCGTCGGGCCATTTTAAACGAGTACCAATCCCAACTGAAGCACCTGTTACTCTGAAGTATTTATCGCTGGTTTGGTAGAAGTAGCTAACTCCACCCGATTGTATAGTTCTGTAGACCGAAAAAGAAAAGTTAGTTGGTTTGTGACCTCCCAACCAAGGCTCAGTAAACGAGAGGCTAAAAGCTTTGTAGTATGTTCCATTGGTTGATGCACGAATCGATAGCGATTGGCTATCGCCAGATGGAACTGGGCGCCAAGCATCTTTCTCGAAAATTCGACGGACGGAAAAGTTCGAAAAGCGAATACCTATTGTTCCAACAAACATTTTATTACCCCAGCCACCTGAAACTTCAAGTTGGTCGTTTGCTTTTTCCTCAACAGAGTATTTTAGGTCAACAGTACCGTCGGCTTGGTTGGGGATAGGGTCTATACCAAGTTTTTCAGGGTCAAAATGCCCCATTTGGCCAAGTTCTCGTAATGTACGAGTGATTTCGGATTTACTAAAAAGATATCCAGGTTTAGACCATATCTCACGGCGAATCACATGTTCGTTGGTTTTTGTGTTACCAACTATTATTACTCTGTTGACGGTTGCCTGATCGCCCTCATAAATCCTCATTTCTAAATCTACAGAATCATTCTCTATTTTTGCTTCAACTGGTTCTAGTTGGAAAAAGAGGTAACCATCGTCCATGTATAGAGTAGAAATAGAATTCTCATCGGTAAAGAGCCTTTTCTCAAGTAAACTTCTATCGTAAACATCACCCTTTTTCATTCCCAGAACGGCTGTTAGGGCCTCTGCAGGTAATTTAGTGTTTCCAATCCATTCTATATTACGAATGTGATATTGTGGTCCCTCATGAATTTTG
Source organism: Tenuifilum thalassicum (assembly GCF_013265555.1). Taxonomy (GTDB): domain Bacteria; phylum Bacteroidota; class Bacteroidia; order Bacteroidales; family Tenuifilaceae; genus Tenuifilum; species Tenuifilum thalassicum. The sequence continues at coordinate 367,586 of NZ_CP041345.1, forward strand.
AAATGAATTCCTATTCGTTTTTCGTTTATGGTGTATATGGAGTCATCAAGTATTTTGAAATCGCGATAACCATTCTCGTTGTAAAACGAAACCAGGTTATCCATACTCTCTTCATAGTCTGCTTCAACAAACTTTGCTGATTTGAAAATATTTAAGTCGCGTCGATGTATCTTTTTAAGCGCACGACGGAGACGACTTTCGCTAAATGCTTTGTTCCCATCAAACGTAATCTCACCTATTTTGACCTTAATGTTTTTGTTAATGTTGAAAGTTAACTTTATTCCGTTATCGATAACAGTATCAGGTTCTTGAACTGTTGCAACCTCCACATTTAAGAAACCCTTCGCACGGTAATGCTTTTTAATAATGTTGATACTATTTTCAAGAGTTGCCTGGGTAAGCTGTAGTCCTCGCCTTAGTTTGAGCTTTTCTTTAAGATCATCGGCCTCACCTTTTCTAACCCCATTAAAATTAATGGAAGTTAATCGGGGTTGCTCTTTAAGAAAAACATCAAGATAGATATCTGAGCCTTCAATTTTTTTTGCTCTTATATCAACTTCAGAGAAAAGGCCTTGTTTCCATAGTTTTTTAACAGCGTTAGTTACTTTATCTCCTGGGATTTGGATGGTATCTCCAACGCTTATTTCTGTCATAGAGATAATTACGTCGGGGTTCAAAAATTTAACTCCCGATACTGTAATTTCTTTAACGCAATATTTTTGTGGAATTTCGTAGCTGATTTTTTGTTGCTGTGCAATAGCCGATACTCCTAATAATAAGCCAAATGCTAAAAGCTTAACTTTCATCATATTTAAAAACATCATTTTTAACGCTGTAAAATTAGTATAATTTCCAAAGCAACAAAGAAAAATACCTTAAGGTAAAAGTTGCTTAGGCATCAAAAATAGAATTTTAAGTTACTGATTGCGGGATAAAAATGTTAAATAATACGAACTCTTAAAGCTGTTCACTTGTTTTACCAAAGCGTCTTTCCCTTTTTTGGTAGTCGATAATGGCTTTGAAAAAGTCATCTTTAGTAAAGTCGGGCCAGAGAACGGGTGTAAAATAGAGTTCGGCATAGGCTAGCTGCCAAAGTAAAAAGTTGCTTAACCTTAGCTCACCGCTAGTTCTAATTAATAAATCAGGGTCGGGTATGTTTGCTGTGTCAAGATTCTCAGATATTGTATTTATTGAGATATCTTCAGGATTAAGATCGCCATTTTTAACGCTGTTTGATATTTTTTTTACAGCCTCGGTTATTTCGTAGCGTGCTCCATAGTTTAAAGCTAGCACAGTGGTAATTGTTTCGCAGTGTGCTGTTTTCTCTTTTATATCGATTAATTTCTTTTGTACCTCTTTGGGAAGTTTAGTAATATCACCAATGGTAAGAACCCTGATGCCATTCTTTAAGAGGGTGTTCATCTCGGAGTTGATGGTTTCTACAAGAAGGCTCATTAAAGCATCCACCTCGCTTTTTGGGCGATTCCAGTTCTCTGTTGAAAAGGCATAGAGAGTTAGATATTTAACCCCGATTTCACCTGCTGCTTCTGTTGCTGCTTTAACGGCATTAACACCATTGCGGTGTCCAAAAATTCTTTGATTTCCTCTCTTTTTTGCCCAGCGTCCATTACCATCCATGATAATGGCTACATGTTTTGGAACTCTAGTCTTATCAATTTGTTCTTTAAGTGTCATGATTGTTATCGATATGCGGGGCAAATATAATTGTTATTTGGGAGACGATAGGTATAAACCAATCCAATAAATGAAAACCAATCGTTGTTGAGAAGTAAAGCTTTACGTCCGTCGTCAGGTGAACTATAGTCGTCAATCATGTCATAAAAAGTTTTATGGAGCCGCCATTCAAGGGCAAAAGTGTGTCTGTTTCCAGGTGCGTATTTAATACCACCTCCAAATGGAATGTGTAGAATGTAAGCAGTTTCTATTTGTGCAAATCCTACCCCTAAATTCACATAAGGCGAAAGTTTCTTCTCTCTTTGGCTAACAGGTTTTATAGAGAAAAAGTTAAACTCACCCATGACTTCAGCACCTATAATTCGTTTAGAAAACGAAATGTTAGGGTCTGGAATAATGTTTGCGTTACTTGAGCTACCATTAACAACAGCATAAGCCCCAGATGCACGTATAGAGTAGTTGGGTGTAATGTTGTAACGAAAAATTACGCCCAAAGAGAACGATGGGCTGTAAAGAGGCTTTACTTCATTGAACTCCCCATAGTAGTAGGATGCACCTGCTTGAATACCAATATCACGTTTCTCTTGTGCGAATGACGAGAAAGCATTGAAAAACAAGAAGAACATCAATATAACAGAATGGCTAAATTTCATCAGAATCTCCAAAATGATTTTTTTAGAAGTTTATGATAAGGAATTTTGTAATAAATGCTAAGATTAAGAGTATAATACATGTCGTTAAACTTTGAGTTAACAGAGGAGAACCCATCGAGATAATCCGTAGTAGAGTATTTTGCTCCAAGTTCGGCACCAAATTGGAATCTTGGCAAAAATTCATATTTACATCCGATTCCAAATGGAATAATTAAACTTATATGCTTTGAATCATCAATCTCTTTTTTTGTACTGCCATCGGGGGGGACTCTCGAAAGCATAGCATCGTTAACACTTGTGTTAAAGAATAAGCCGCCAACACCAAGAAAGACATAAAGGCTAAAAGGTTTATTGATATGCCTCAATCCTCCCCGCAGGTCCATAATACTGTAATAGTAGTTTTGGTTGCTTTCTGGTATGATGAAGTAAAGTCCTTTTGCTGCAATTTCGGAACCAAAGGTTGAGAAACGATAACCTCGAGAGCTATAATAAGCACCATCATCGGTGTTGCCAAGGAAGCCTGTATTTACTGTTGCTTGGGTAGTGATGAATGAGTTGATCTTAAAGCTTATGCCACCACCGAATCCACCTCTTAGGGCGCGTAAACGAAAATCCTTGATGCTTGTAACAAACCCGCTCCCAGCAGAATTACCAACATCTCCAAAATAATGGTTAATTGGAAGGTTAATGTTGATATCAATTCTATTCTGCTTCCAACTTTGCCCAAATAGATGGAGGTTTATTATCATCCCCAATAATATGATAGATACAGACCTCATTTCATCATATTAAATATTTTAAACAAAGATAAGAAATTTAAAATAAAACGTTTAAATGTGTTTTTTGTTGTGAACGTTAATTTCGTTTATCCATTCCCCAAAGTAGTTTGCTACGAATGGTCCTGTAAAAACTTGTGCCATCTAAGCATATCACATTTGCTTTAAAAGGGGCTTTTCTTAAACTTAGTTTTACGGGGATAGGCAATTCAAGGTTTCGAGAGTCTAAAGAAACAATAACACTCCCCTCTCGTCCCGATACCTCTATATCAATATCGTTGTCGTCGGGAATGACAAGTGGTCTAACTGTAAGATGGTGAGGGGCTATGGCAGAAAGCAAAAAGGCGTTAAGGCTTGGCGTTAGAATTGGACCTCCAACACTAAGTGAGTATGCTGTTGAACCAGTTGGAGTTGAAACTATTAATCCATCGGACCAGTAGGTTGTGAGGTATTCGTTGTTAATGAACGTATTAACATGCAATAGGCTGCTAACCGAGTTTCGAACAACAAAATCGTTAAGTGCGTAAGGAAATGGGTTGAAAAGGTTATCTGGTGAAATTAGCTGTAGCATGCTTCGTTGCTCAATTTTATATTTTGACGCCATTAGCAAGTCGATAGAATTGTCGATTTCGGGAATAGAGGTTGATGCCAGAAACCCGAGTCTGCCAAAGTTTATGCCCATAATTGGTATTTCCATATCCTGAACCAATGATATGGAATCAAGGAATGTACCATCGCCTCCCAAACTTATTAGAACATCAGTACCTTTAAGTTCCGAGGGATTGCGAAAGGTGTCCTGGTAGTAAGGTGTAAACGATAGATTTATACTGATGTAATCGAGCAAGGGTAGATAAATTGTTACTTTTACCTTATATTTTTCCAGGGCTGCAAATAAATTTTTGGTAGCTTCGGCAAATTCTGCATCAATAGCTTTTCCGTATACTGCTATGGTCATAATTTAAATGTCAAGGAATTTGAAGAAATAGTCTAATCTATCGTTTAACAAATCTGTTTCATCATCATGTTTCATATAGGCCCCAAGCACATTAAAATTGTATCGTTGGAATGTTTGCTTAATAGAAGTAACATCAGTAACGTTTAGCTTTATGGTGAGTTCCATTTGCGTAGAGTTCGGATGGGAGGTTACGTAGGCAGCAAGGATTTTTGCATCGTTCCCCTCTACTATCTGGCAGATTTGAGCCATGCTGAAATCATTTGCATTCATTTCAAGTACAATAATGCCCCCTGCGTTTTTTAACGCGGAAAGGTCTGCAAAATAGTGTAAAAGCTCCATGAGGGTTATGACACCAAGGTAACTTTTATCGTAGTCTAGTACAGGTACAAGGGAGAGTTTTAGACGAGAAAGCACATTCATAACCTCAAAAACATGCTGATCTTCTAAAACATATGGACGCAACAGGGAAAGTTGATGGTTGCCTAAAGCCTCCTCTGGCATGTTAAGGTCATAAATGTCATTTTCAGATATTAGGCCAAGAAATTCCTTATCATTAACTATTGGCAGATGCGATACTTTAAAAACATCCATCCAGTTAAGAGCGGTTATTCCGGTATCGGATGTTTTTAGTGGGGGGATTACATCCGAAATCATATCCTTGGCTAACATCATTCTTTTAAAAAAGGATTACTTTTGTACAAAATTAGATTAAATTAAAAACAATGACCAGATTAAGTGTAAATATAAATAAAATTGCAACGCTGCGCAATGCTCGAGGCGGAAATATTCCCGACGTGCTAAAAGCTGCAGTGGATTGCCAGCGGTTTGGTGCTGAGGGGATTACTGTGCATCCACGTCCCGACGAGCGGCATATCAGATATCAGGATGTGAGGGATATTAGACCCATTATAACCACTGAGTTTAATATTGAGGGGTATCCATCGGAATCATTTATTGAGCTTGTGCTAAGTGTTGTCCCGCATCAAGTAACCCTTGTTCCCGATCCTCCTGATGCCCTAACTTCTAATACAGGTTGGGATACAATTACCAATAAGGATTTTCTTAGGAAAATTATTGCAAGGTTCCAAGAGCATGGTATTAGAACCTCTATCTTTGTAAATCCTGAACCTGAGATGATAAAGCATGCAGCGGATACTGGGACAAATAGGGTGGAGCTATATACAGAACCTTATGCCTCAAATTTCCCTAACAACCCCGAAAAGGCGATAGAGCCCTTTGTAAAAGCAGCTATAGCTGCCAAAGAGGTTGGGCTTGGGCTAAATGCTGGGCACGATCTAAATCTCGACAACTTGAACTATTTTGCGAAGAACATTCCAAATCTACTTGAAGTCTCAATTGGCCACGCTTTAATTTCCGATGCTTTATACTTTGGGTTAGAAAATACAATTCAAATGTATTTGCGTAAGCTAAGGTTTTAATGGAACTCTTTTACCGAAGATTAGGGAGCGGAATCCCTGTGGTTATTCTACATGGACTGTATGGTTCATCCGATAACTGGATGACTATTGCCAAAAAACTGTCTGATAGGTATGAACTTATCCTACCCGACCATAGGAATCATGGGCAAAGTCCACATAGCATTTCTCATACCTATCGCTCTATGGTTGCTGATTTGAATGAACTTTTAAACAAATTAGAGTTTAACAAGGTAAATCTTATCGGTCATTCAATGGGGGGGCGTGTTGCCATGAAATTTCAGGCAACATTCCCTGAAAGAGTTGAAAGGATGGTAATTGTTGACGTTGCTCCGTGGGATTATTACCCAGAAGACGAATGGTTTAGGGCTTCTTATCAGGAACACATGCGTATTATTGAAGCATTGATGGAAATGGAAGTTGATAAGATAAAAACCAGGAACGAAGCCGATAAGTTTCTTGCAGATAAGGGATTAAACAGCAGGCTAAGGAGTTTTTTGTTAAAAAACCTAAAAAGAGGTTCGGTTGGTTTTCACTGGGCGCTAAACCTGTCTGTCATACAAAATAACTTAGAGCATCTTCTTCTCGGTGTTAATGTTGATAGGACTGCAGCATCAAAGGTTAAGGTGATGTTTATTAAAGGTGAACAATCGAATTATATACCTAAAGATCAACTTGTTCGGTTAAAAGAGTTTTTCCCTAATAGTGAGCATGTAACCATACCAAAGTCGGGGCATTGGGTTCATGCTGAGCAACCTCAACTATTTATTGACCATGTTACACGTTTTTTAGGTTAATCGCCTGCGCGAACAACATTCTCGTCGGCTATTAATGGCATACCGTTATACTTTAGTAGGAGCTGTGCAACAGTTAGGGTATCCTTTTCGCAATAGGTAACAATCCTTGGCAAATCGTTTTGCTCATAGTAGCAAGTTGCCACTTCGCTTCCGTCAATATCGTCCTTTGGTGATTTAATCCCAAATATGTAAGCTAAAAGGTTAAGCGAAGTGTAGTGCTTGTAATCTCCAAATTTCCATAATTCCATGGTGTCAAGAAATTTAACCTCCCAGGGTTTTTTCCCGGCCACGTTAAGTATCTGTGGAATTTCAATGCCATTTACAAGCATTCTTCGAGCGATATAAGGGAAATCGAACTCTTTACCATTGTGGGCACAAAGGTTGAGGTTTGGCATTTGGGTTGAAAACGTTTCTAGCATTTTGCCAAAATCCCTCAAAAGGGTTTTTTCGTCATCACCATAGTAGGATTTAACTCTAAAGGAGGCACTTCCATTAGAAAACACAATGCGACCTACAGAAATGCATATAATTTTACCAAATTCGGCGTAAATTCCGGCTCTATCGTATAATTCATGGGGTTGTTCCTGGTTTTTGGCTAATGAGTTTGCCTTTCTATCCCACAGTTTTTTAAACTCGTCGGGCATTTGGTCGTATTGGGCAAACTGCGGTACCGTTTCAATATCCAGAAATAGGATCTCGTCGAGTTTAACATTAGTAAGCATGGCTACAACAAGTTATGTGTACGTAATGTTTTTTCTATAGTAGTTGTGAGTATGTTGATAGCAACGGAGTTGTTACCTCCCTGAGGGACAATGATATCGGCATATCGTTTTGTTGGCTCAATGAACTGGAGGTGCATGGGTTTAACCGTTTTCTCGTAGCGTTCAAGTACCTTATTAACTGAACGACCGCGTTCTACAATATCTCGGGCAATCACCCTTGAAAGCCTGTCGTCGGCATCGGCATCAACAAACACCTTGATATCCATCAGATTCCTTAACTCCTCTGAAGTGAAAATCAGAATACCCTCAATAATTACAACGTGCCTTGGCTCAATTCTTACAGTTTCTTTTGCGCGAGCACATGTAAGGTAAGAATATATGGGTTGCTCAATAGTTTTTCCCTCCTTTAAATCTTTAACATGTTGAACAAGGAGTTCAAACTCTATGGAGTCGGGGTGGTCAAAGTTTATCTCCTGACGTTGCTCAAGTGGAAGGTGTGAGCTATCTCTATAGTATGAATCTTGAGGAATAACCACTACCTCGCCTTTAGGAAGCAGGTTAACAATTTTATTTACAACAGTGGTTTTACCAGAACCTGTACCACCCGCTATGCCAATTACCAACATTTTATCGACTTTTAATGTTACCTTTGCAAAGGTAACAAACAGGTTTACTTTTTTAAATAGTATTCATAAAATTCTTATTGAAATGAGTAGTACGCTTTATCCTTTAAAGTTTGAACCAATCTTGAAGGAACGCATATGGGGTGGGAAAAGATTAGAGACCGTTCTCTCTAAAAAACTTCCTGACTCAGATAAAAAATATGGCGAGAGCTGGGAAGTTTCTGGAGTTGCTGAAGAGAATTCGATAGTTAGGAATGGCTTTTTGGCTGGGAATACCTTAAATGAGCTGGTTGAAGTTTACATGGGCGATTTAGTTGGCGAAGAAATATATGAACGATTTGGCGATGAGTTCCCCTTGCTTGTAAAATTAATTGATGCATCAGAAACTCTATCAATACAGGTCCATCCTAACGATGATGTTGCAGAGGAGAGGCACCATGCATATGGTAAAACAGAAATGTGGTACATTCTTGATGCTGAACCCAATTCAAAAATATATACTGGTTTTAAGGATACAATAACAAAAGAAGATTATCTAAAGGCTCTTGAAGATGGTAAAATAGATGAGCTACTTCACGTTGAAACGCCTAAAAAAGACGATGTTTTTTTTATACCTGCAGGCAGGGTTCATGCCATAGGTAAGGGGGTGTTGCTTGCAGAGATACAACAAACATCTGATGTTACTTACCGAATTTTTGATTGGAATCGTGTCGATTCTCAAGGAAAATCCAGAGAGTTACATACCAATTTAGCAATAGATGTAGTTGACTTTAATAAGGTGGAGCAGCCAAAGTTTAGCGTTAAAGCTGAGATTAATAAGACACAAGAACTTATCTCATGCCAATATTTTACGGTAAACAGAATCAAATTTCAGAATCCGCTTCAGCGCGATTATAATCTTTTAGACTCATTTGTAATATTCCTGTGCCTTGAGGGTAGCTGTTCAATCATTTACGGGTCTGGGAAAAGTGAACAAATAGATAAAGGAGAAACAGTACTTCTACCTGCTGAACTTAAAGATATTATTTTAAAGCCCAATGGAACTTGTTCCTTACTTGAGACCTATATAAGATAGTTTTAGTAGTTTCATTGCTAGGAATATAGTTGCTTTTCATCATCTAAAAACGATTATTCATAAAAAAGGCATGAGGTTTGCTAATAATGGATTTGCCTGTAAGGATTTATTTTTTTATCTTCAACTGATTTTTTATTTTGATGGATAACGTAATTTATTTCATAAAATCAACCCTAGCAAATGAAATTGCATCAAGTGGTTTCCCCTTAATATATAAGGGGGAGATGAACCACCAGATTATGCGATCGTTTGCGTTTATGGCCAATCGGAAAATTGCAGAGATGAAAATCCCAACTGCAACCCGTAAGCGCGTTTTTCATATCATGATAGAGTGCCTGCAGAATATTACCAAACATTCTGACGACTACGATGAAAAGGAGAAACATATTGGGAATGGTTTATTTGTAGTAGGGAAGGAACGCGATAGCTTCTACATTGTTACAGGAAATCTTATTCGAAACGATAAGGTATCCATGCTAGAACAAAGAATTGAAAAGCTTAACAATGCAACACCATCGCAGCTTAAAGAGATGTTTATGGAGCAAATGGTTCAGGGTGAGATAACTGAAAAAGGTGGTGCTGGGTTAGGTTTGATTGATATTGCCAGAAAATCAAAACGCAAACTATACTATCATTTTGTTCCATACAAAAATAACCGCCATTTCTTTATTTTAGCTGTTACTATACCCATTACTGATGAAGAGGATTAATTGGTAAATATTTTTACACAATTAGGTATGGTATTTGTAATTTTATGTTTGTTTTGTACTAAATTTGTAATGGTGTAACTTTTTGTAACTATAACTCCCATGAAAACAATAAAAATTCTTATAATTTTTTCCATCTCCTTTTTCCAAGTTATAAATGCTCAGACTATTACTGAATTGATGAGCAGGGATAAGATTGTTCATAATAAGATTGAGTCAATTACTCAGTACACTCATAGATTCGTTAACAATAAAGTTTCTCCAAAGGGCTATAAATCCGTTCAAACTTTTTACGACAAAAAAGGAAATATTATAAAGGTTGAAAATTTTAAGCCCAATGGCACTGTTGCATCTCGTCATCTTTATAAATACGATAAAAACAATCAGAAGATAGAGTACATGCAGTATCAGTTTTTATCTAATGGGAAGTTTGGGCTTTCATTACGTCAGGTTTTTTCCTATGACTCGAATGGAAATAAGAAAAACGAAATTGGTTATGATGGAAGAACCACCTATCGCATAGAATACAAGTATACTCCAGAAAACAAACCGTTGGAGATAATAAAGTACAGCTCAAACAATAAGGTTTCTGATAACTGGAAGTATGAATACAACGGAAATAGTGTAACAATATACATTTACGAAAAAGAAAACTCTTTAAAAAGAAAAATTGTAAGAGTTTTAGATAACAAAGACAGAGTTATCGATGAAAAGAACTTTACTTCTGCAGGTAAAGAGTTAGGTAGAACCGTTACTACTTACAACGGCGAAAATGTTGCATCAAAGCTAGAGTACTATGCTGGAGAATTAAGAGCTAGGTATGATTATGTGTATGACAAAAGCGGACAACTTGTTGAAGTGTATTTAACTGAACCAGGGAAGAAAAAACTTTTATATCGTTCATATAAGTACGATGATAATGGTAATCTGCTCGAAGAGAAGTGGTACGAAGATGGAGCAGCAGATTATTCACGCAAAGGTTATAAGATAGATAACAAGGGAAATATTAATGAAGTTGATGCATTTTATTCCGATTATAATTATAGGGTAGTATATCGTTATACCTATACTTTTAGATAGATTTAATGCTTTATTAAGCAAGGGCGTATAATTGATTTTAGATGCCCTTTTTCGTTTTAGAAGTATCTATATAAGGGGAATTGTGTTTTTTGTGCATATCTCTGTTGTTCATGAGTTAAATAATCCTCGAAGTTGCCATCTTTTTAGGAAATAATGATTTCTAAATTGATATATGCTTTCCCTTTAAATAGAGTTAACGTTCCTTCTGAGAGATTTTAATCCACACTATGACCATCATTTTATTACTTTCAAATAAAATAGTTGTTAGATGACCCCTAATTAATTGTTTTGAATTCAATAATTTAATATCTTGCTTCTGTTTTAAAAGTAATGCGAAGTGAAGTGTTTTATTAAGTTTCTAGTCCTGTTCTTAAGTTTACCTGTTTTTGTTTTCTCATCAAATGATATTGGGCAAATCCCAATTGTAAACTTTCATCATAGTCAATATAATGGGCATTCTCAGAGTTGGGCAATTGCTCAGGATAAAAGGGGGATGGTATATATTGCTAATAATGTCGGTGTTATTGAATATGATGGAACTGAATGGCGGCATATCTCAATAAACAATGCCCTTGCAAGATGTTTGGGTTTAGATAGTAGCGGAACTGTTTGGGTAGGAGGTCAGGATGAGTTTGGTTATTTAGCTGCCGACTCCTGTGGTTTGTTACGATACGTTTCCTTAACATCATACTTGCCAGAAGAGCATAGTAAGCCTGGACTGATTCGACAAATTTACCCTACCAAAAACTCCATCTATTTTTCTTCTTTTGATGCCCTATACCGTTTAAATAAAGACAATTCAATAAGTTTCTGGGAGCCTAAGACTAAGTTTCACCGCTCCTATTTTATTGATAATATTCTTTTTATTAATCAGCGAGATTATGGCTTAACCTACTTAAAGAATGATTCTTTAGTAAAAGTTCCAGGAACAGAGATTCTCGGAACACAACTTGTTTATACAATTCTTCCCTTTAACTCCGAATACTATTTGGTTGGAACGCAAAGGAATGGGTTCTATTTGCTTAAGAAACAGGCTCTATACTTGAAAAATGTTCCTAATGATTTTCAATCGTTAATTCCATTTAAAACATCAAACGATGATTTCTTTAGACACAATAGGGTTTATAATGGAGTTGCGCTTGATAAAAACCATTGGGCAATTGGAACCTATTCAGGAGGGGTGGCTATTATTAATAACCTTGGTAAGATAGTAAGGAAAATTAGCAAGCAGAATGGACTCCAGGATAATACTGTTTGGTTTTTATACAAAGATAACGTTGGGAATATCTGGATGGCATTGAATAATGGTATATCTTTTTCACCTTATATATCTCAGCTTACAAGTTGGACCCATAACGAAGGCATTAGCGGTGTTGTTCAATCGGTTGTTAAATTTAGGAATAAAGTCTACTACACCTCGAACACGGGTGTTTATGTTAGAAAAGACTCAGGATTTATTCCGATAAAAGGTATAAACGATTTATCGTGGGGGCTATTCATATACCAAGGGAATGATAGGAAAGAATATCTGATTGTAGGTACATCAAGTGGAATTTACCAGATAAATGATAGCACAGCAAATTTAATAGCAAAGTCGAATGTTGCTGCATATTCATTTGAAGCATCTCATTTCTTTCCTAATATTATATATGTAAGCATGTATGATGGGATTGGAGTTATTAAGGAGGACAATGGAGAGTTCAATTTTCTTGGGTATCTGCTTAAAACGGATTATGAGGTTTACAAATTAACGGAAGACCTTAATGGAGATATTTGGTTTACTTTAAGATATCAGGGGATGGGTTTTTTAGATGTGGTTAATCCATACCAGTTAGTTGCAGAGGGTTACAGGCAGTATAAATTACCGTATAACCCAAAATGCGATGATATTTCGGTAAATTTCATAAGTGAGAAGATACTTGTAAGCTCCGAAAAAGGACTTTCAAGTTATAATAAAGAAACAGATTCTTTTGAACCAGACTCCCTTCTTGGAACTCAGTTTACTAATGGAACCACAGGTCTAAGGATATTTAATCAGGATAGAAGGGGAGATATCTGGTTTGAATCGTATGTTTTTTCTGCAAACAGAAAATTGGAAAGAGCAACCTTAGTTGCTAAAAATAAGTACAGAAGAACACCTGCTCAGTTTTCATTAATGCCAGAAACCATTTTCTTTGACGTTTATACCGACAGTATTGGTGTTACATGGATCGCATCAACCGAAGGTGTTTTTAGGTTTGATCCTAATTCAGAATTTAAAAGCATCTTCCCGAGAGTTTTTATTCGTAAGGTGACTATTAAAAACAGGAAACTAGTTTATGGTGGTTGCAATCCAGCAAAAGGGGACTCTCTTGAATTCCAGCGAGATGTAGCCTCTTTGCAAACAACTTTTAGCATACCCTACACTTCGAACGATTTAACATTCACTTATACATCGCCATATTTCCTACCAAATCATAAAATGCTTTACTCCTATAAGCTTGAAGGATACGATGATGATTGGAGTGAATGGTCTTATAGCCAGGTTAAGGAGTATACTAACTTGTCTCCAGGAGAATATAGGTTTATGGTTAAGTCAAGAACCATGAACGATATTGAAAGCCCTATAGAATTCTTTGATTTTCAGATAGAATCGCCATTCTATCTAAAATGGTATGCATTTATCTTTTACATATTACTGCTAGGTGTTTTAGTGCTGATTATTGTAAGGGTCAATACAAGAATTTTGAGAGTTTCAAATGTGAAGTTACAGCGGCTGGTTGATGAGCGCACAAAGGAGCTAAAAGAATCTGAAAGAGCTTTAACCGAGAAAACCATACTACTGCAGCAACAAAAAGAGGAGATCTTGTCGCAGCGCGACGAGTTGGAGGCTCGTAACCATCATATAAACGATAGCATTCAATATGCAAAAACAATTCAACAAGCAATACTACCAGATTTAAACAATGTCTTTGCTAACGAATTTGATCATTTTCTTATTTACCTTCCCAAAGAAGTGGTTTCTGGTGATTTTTACTGGACAGTTCCAGTTGGACCCAAAAGTCGACCCAATGATAAACTGTTTATCGCAGTTGTTGATTGTACTGGTCATGGTGTTCCTGGAGCGTTTATGTCGCTTATTGGTAGTCGGTTGCTTAGCGAGATTGTTTTAGAGCGTAAAAATCACAACCCTGCAGCAGTGCTAACAGAGCTAAATACGGAAATTAACCGTGCGTTACGTCAAGATGTTAGTGAGAGTTTTGATGGAATGGATGTGGCTCTTTGCTTAATAGAGCGCAAAACTGACAATGCTTTTGTAATTACATTTTCTGGTGCTAATAGGCCCCTTTATTACTTTACTAGTGGCGATAACATGATTCAAACGATTAAAGGGAATCGTAAGTCGATTGGGAGTATGCTACCTGATGTTGACCAGGAATTTACAAACTGGCGCATAACTCTACATCCAGGAGACATGCTATTCATGGCGACAGATGGTATCGTCGATCAGAATAATCAATTTAGGAAGAAGTTTACATCCTGTAGGTTACATACAGTTTTATTATCCGCTAGTAATCTGCCTATGAGTGAAATGGCAAGAATCCTACTCAGCGAGTTCAACAACTTTAAAGGCGATGAACCTCAACGCGACGATATTACTGTGCTAGGTTTAAAGTTGAAATAGTATTTGCTTATTACTTGCTGTTACTTTCGCCCATTCCAATTACCTGATAATCGGTAACGGAAAGGGTTTTTGCTTCATTTTGATTAAACTCCTTTACCCAGAAATCGGCTCTAGCATCTGAATCGGCATCTTTAAAATGCATTTCAAGTATTGTACCAAGGGTGTAAGCGAGCCCTCCACTTGCCATTAGCTGCATCCCATTCATTTGCCCAAAAGCATCTTTATAGTTGTATTTTATGTCATTGGTTGCCCATATCTCTGAAATACCTTCTGGGGTTTGGTAAACGTATTCTTTACAAGTGTATCCAAGTATGTTTTTGGTTTTGCCTGTTGGCTTATAGTACATGTTTATGTTATCGATTTCATCGTTATTATATGATTCTTCATTTATTTGCTCTGCCTCTATTTCTGTTGAATCGGGTTGTATTTCTATGGCAAAACCTGATTTTTCGACATCTTTATCGTTTAACACGAGCATAACATTGTTTTTATAGTCGAATATAAACAGTGCCTTTTCTTGCTGGTTTGTTTCATCATTTACGCCTTCAAGCTCCATGGCGAAGTTTTTTGAATTTTTATCAAAGTAGAAGGTATATGCTCCCTTATTAATCTCGGTTGAAGCAGAATCTTTTGACTCAAAATAGGTTTTCATGTTCGATGTGAAGTTGTAAACGGGATCAAATTTTACATTTTTAAATCCCATTAATCCCATCATCTTTTGCTGCATGATGCTATTTGTAGGGGATTTGCGTGGTTTTTTGTTGCTATTTTGATCTGTTTGTTCTTGTTCGTTTTGGGTTTGCTCTGATTCATTATTTTTTAAGCCCTTTACAACTGCTTTTTTGGCTTTTTCTTTCAGGAAATTGCCAATTTGTGCTTTTGTGTTTAACGAAAATAGTAGACAAGTTATCAATGTTAGGGCTGATATTCTTTTCATCGCATTTAGTTTTTGATTTTATGCAAGTTAATAAATAATGTTTCGTGAGTCAATTCAATTGCATGCTTTAGAGAAATTTAGAATTTAATGTAGTTAAAATATTTAAGAATCATTTGAGAAAATTTTTAAGTAGAATTAAGTCAAGAAGATAGGCGTAGAGTCTGATTAGTTCTTTAATGATTATTTATCTAGAATTTCACTTGAATAGTAGCAAAAATTTACTCTCCATTACCTAGTAAGTCGATATACACAGGGAGGTGGTCGCTAAAGCCGCCATGATATTTGAATCCAATAAAGGTTCTGAATGGGCGATAGCCAGTATAACGTTTGTCGGGTTCCAGAAGGAGCTTATTGTCAAAAACCGATGCATTTGATGGATTTGTGTTTAAGTGATGCCCTTTTTCAAGAAGACTGTTTGATACAATAATTTGGTCAATCATTCCCCAAGTACCTTGGTACTTGTAGCTTCCAAATCCTCTACTTTTTAGCATAGCTGAGAGATTTATCAAGCCAGATTGGCATTCAGTGGTTAGATGTTCACATGCGCCAAGTGTTTCAACTATTGGTTTGCTTTCGGGTTCATCGTTAAAGTCACCTATAATAAGAATACGCGCGGTTGGGTAAAAAATTTTAATCGAGTCTACTTTATCCCTTAACGTAATAGCTGCGGCAATTCTACCACTTTCCGATTTAAGTTCCCCGCCGTATTTAGAAGGCCAATGATTTACGAAAACATGAAGCGTGTCGTTGCCCATCAAACATCGGGCATAAACGATTTCGCGAGTTGAGCGAGAAGAGTCATCGGGGAATATTACCCGTATAAACTCTCGCTCTTGAACTTTAACTTTATTTGGTCGATAAATTAGGGCAACGTCAATGCCACGTTTATCTGGCGATTCACGGTGAATAATCCTGTATCCAAATTTGCTTAATGGCGTTTCGTTTACTAGTTTATGCAGCACAAAACCATTCTCAATTTCGCATAGACCTACCATTACAGGTGGCTCATAACCACCAACAGCCATTATCACCTTATAAATGTTATTAATTTTACGCTCCATTTTATCCCAGGTCCAGTGGCGTACTCCTGTTGGAGTAAACTCATTATCGAGCTTTAAGGAATCGTCAAATGGGTCAAATAGGTTCTCAACGTTGTAAAACATTATTCTATATCGAGGCTCAGTGTTACTTTGACCATACACCGAGAAAACAGTAATAGATAGGAAAAGGAAAACTAAATATTTGAATAATGGTGGTACTCTCATCATACTTACTGGATTTTATTCAATCCTTTCAAAGGCTCCTATATCAGGCTTTCCATCGTTAAGCCTATTTTCTCCATTTAAATCAATTGGGAATCTATTTGCGATATCAATATTTCCAATGTCCTTGGCAGGGCTTAAGGTATCAAGTTCAAAACACCAATCTTCGATATTTTTAAACTTTGGATTATCTCTTGTTGTTCGGGTAAAGTGCAAGGGGTTGTCGAGATTGAAATCCGTAGGGACTTTTAAAATACAATCGGTAAACGAGTAGTTGAACTCTGCGCTTACAGGTTGCCCATTATACATGTAGTCCAGACCAATTTCGTTTGAAATGCTGCCGTAAATGATTGAGTTAAAGAATGATGCCTCAGTTAGGTCTCGAGGGATAACCTGTGTGGGACTTTCTTCTGATTGCTGGTAGGTGTAGTAGTTATTAAGAAGGAGTGCTGGTCCTTTCCTGAAGATATAGTCGCCCCAATAGTTAGCAATGGTTGAATGGTAAAACCTATACTCGCCCCCCAGTGTTAGTGCTACACAGCTGTAGGCCGAGTTGTAAAAAAGGCAGTTATCAGCTTCAACTTTCGCTCCACGACCTAAGAATGCAACATAACTGGCGTTCCCAATTTTTGAATGCGATAGTGTTAGTGTGGGAGTTCCTGGTGTAACACATGTATCAACAATAAGTCCAATAACAGCATTTTTAATATCGGCCCATTCAATTACATTTTCTTTTGAACCAGCAGCCAGCCAAACACCAGACCATTGCCCACCTTTATCGGCATAAAAATCCTCAAGCCTGTCGCCTTGCATGGTTACCTGGTTATCGAAAGTCCCCAAAACTTTTAATGTGCCAGATACTACAAGTTGAGCATTGTTGTGAAAGGAGAGCCTAGTACCAGCCGGAATGGTAAGAGTAACATTGGGCTTTACGTATAGATAGTTATAAATAAGGTGAGGCTTGTTGGGCTGTAATACAGAGTCTGTTGTAACAGTGGTAGAGTTGTATAGGTAAACATCTTGTCCCCAGGCCACAAGTTTAACATCTTGTATGTTTGAGTTAGTTGTAAATATTATGGAATCGGGAATTAGCAAGGGTGCATCGGTTTGGTTTGGGTCGATAGTAACCTCAACAAAAACAAATAGGCTGTCGTTGGAGCGGAGAGGAATGTCATTTACAACGGGCCCAGGTCTTCCGTCAACATTTATTCTGTATGGAGAGCTCTCACCACCTGCTAGCTTAATCTCCGAAATTTTAATGTCTCGTTTACTTTTATTGTAAACTTTTAGGTATCGAGTTGAAGAACCAATTGTTGTAAATACAGTATCGAAAAGAATGGTATCGCTACTAAATGAGAGCTTTATTGAGGGGTCGGATGTAAACCGTTCCTGTTCACACGAAAAAAGAAGAAGAACCGAAAGTGTTGCAAAGAAAGCGCCATTTAGTAACTGTTTAAGCATTTGTTCTTGTGGTTTGGTGATGATTTATGTTAATTTATTATTTTTGATTATCTTGTATGCAAATATACTTTAACTAAAATGAAGGTCAAGCTATTCGTCCCAATTTTAATTTTAACTTCTGTTCTTATGTCATGTAAACAACGGCAAAAAGTCGATTTAATTATTACCAATGGAAATATTTATACTGTAGATTCTTCTTTCTCAGTTGTTCAAAGTATTGCCGTTTCAGATGGAATAATTTTAGCAACAGGCTCAAACGATGATATTCTATCAGCCTATAAATCGGAGAAGGTCATTGACCTTGATGGTAAATTTGTTTATCCGGGTTTTATTGATGCTCACTGCCATTTTCTGGGATACGGATTAAATTTAACACATGCTTGGTTAGGGAATGCCCAATCGTGGGATGAGGTTGTTGAGCGTTTAAAAAGTCATTATGAGGCGAATCCTACAGAGTGGGTGCAAGGGCGTGGGTGGAACCAAAATGAGTGGAGCGTTAAAGAGTTTCCTACTAACGATTTACTGAATAAGGTGTTTCCAGATACTCCCGTTTTTATTGTAAGAATCGATGGGCACGCTGCAATTGCTAACGAAAAGGCTCTTAAAATTGCGGGGATTACCTCTCAAACCGTTGTTGACGGAGGCGAGGTTTTAACCAAAGATGGAAAGCCTACGGGTGTGTTGGTTGACAATGCAATGGAGCTAGTTCGAAAACATATTCCAAAACCTGATATGAAGGAAAAGACGCTGGCATTAATAAATGCCCAGAAAAATTGCTTTGCAGTTGGGCTAACTGGTGTGCATGATGCAGGGCTTGATGCTGATGAGGTTGAACTAATCGATTCATTGCAAAAAGAGGGTAAGCTAAAAATGCGGATTAATGCCATGCTAAATCCTACTATCGAGAACTATGAAAAGTTCATAAGTAAAGGAGTATGTAAAACCGATTTCTTAACCATTCGCTCAGTGAAAATCTATGCCGATGGTGCATTGGGTTCTCGAGGTGCGCTATTGTTAGAACCATATAGCGATGATTCAGGCAACAAGGGTATTCAGGTGGTTGAAACTGAGAAACTCGACTCGGTTTGTGCAATGGCTTATAAACATGGCTATCAGGTTTGTACGCATTGTATTGGCGATGCAGCAGTTAGGCTCATGCTCGATATTTATAGTAAATATCTACCTAAAGGTAACGATTTGCGCTGGAGAATAGAGCATTCGCAGATTGTTAATCCTGAGGACCTGCCTCGATATGGCGAGTATTGTGTTGTTCCTTCTATTCAGACAACACATGCTACATCCGATATGTTTTGGGCTGTTAATAGGCTCGGTAGCAGGATTAAATATGCCTACGCATATCACGATTTGCTGGAACAGAATGGGTGGCTCCCCAATGGAAGCGATTTCCCCATTGAGGATATAAATCCGCTTTATGGTTTTTATGCTGGGGTAGCCCGTAAAAATCTTAAAGGTGAGCCTACGGAGGGTTTTCAGATGGAGAATGCATTATCCAGAGAGGAGGCTCTAAGAGCAATGACATTTTGGGCAGCCAAATCGTGTTTTGAGGAGAATAAAAAGGGCAGCATTGAACCAGGAAAGTTTGCCGATTTTGTAATACTTGATGTTGACCTACTAAATTGTGCTATCAACGAGGTTGTAAACGCAAAAGTGGTAAAAACAATTATTAACGGTGAAGTAGTATACGAAAACTAGTGCCATGGATGTAGAAATAGTAAAAGCCGATAAGCGCAATCTGCTTGAAGTTCTTTACATTATTAGAGAATGTTCAAGGCAACTACTTGAAAAGGGGGTAAAGTACTGGAATAACAGTTTAGCAGATTATGTTGAAATAGAGGAGGATATTGCCTCGGGAAGCATTTTTGTTGTAAAAATAAATCATGTAGTTGTAGGAACCATTACACTAAAAGTAGTAGATGAAGGTCAAGCGGTTCTTATTGATAGGCTTGCAATATATCCTGCATATCAAAAAAAAGGATTGGCTCAGAAGCTTATAGAGTTTTCCGTAAATTATGCCAAAGAAATAAATGCGAATAAAATTTTTGGTTACATACCTGTTGATGATAAGAACTTAACTCAGCTCTTGGAACAAAATAATTTTAAAAGAAAAGGAGATGAGTTTACACCTCCCAAAGGTTTTGTGCTTATATCGTACGAATATTTATTTAATGGTTAAGGTTTTTCTTCTAAAAGTACATTTGAAATAATCTGATATAAGCTATCTGCTTCTATTGGCTTAGTAATAAAACCAGTACATCCCATTGCTTTGGCAAGAGCACGTTCATTGCTGAAGGAGTGGGCTGTTTGAATTATAATAGGGACGCTATAATTTATTGACCTTATTTTCTTAAGGGCATCATAACCATTCATTACAGGCATTTTGATATCCAATAAAATTAAATCGATGTTTGGTTGGGAATGAAAAATTTCAACAGCCTCTAAGCCGTTATGGGCTTCCAGAATTTGTATATCAAAGTCTTTAAATAATGTTTTTATGAAAAACATGCTATTGGGTTCATCCTCTGCTATCAGAATGGTTTTCCCTTGTAGGTCTTTTTTAAGCTGATTAAGGTTAATTAGTTGTTTACTTATGTTGGTTTTCCACGATTCCTGGTTTAATGGCATGACAAAGTAGAACTTTGAGCCTGAGCCAACTTCTGATTCAAGCCAGATTCTACCACCTAAAAGTTCGGCAAGCGATTTGCAAATGGATAGTCCCAGTCCTGTTCCCCCGTATAGTTTTGTGGTATTTGTTTCGGCTTGACGGAACCGTTGAAATATAATTTCTTGTTTATCCTTAGGAATGCCAATTCCTGTATCCTTAACAAAAAAGACAATTTCTGTTTTATCCTGGTTTACCTCGTAGCCAAACTCAACGCTTCCTTTTTCGGTAAACTTAAAGGCGTTGCTTATAAAGTTCGATAGAATTTGGCGTACTCGCATTCTATCGGAGTTGATAATAGCTTCAGAATCGGGAAGCGAGGTTGAATAGGTGAAAGAAATTCCTTTTTTGGCAAATTCTGGGTTCGCATTATAGAAGAATGTGTAAATCTCATTTAAAAGGGTGTTGATGTTGAAAGGTTCAGGGACGATGGTTAGCTGTCCAATATCGATTTTTGAAACATCAATAATATCATTGATAAGGGTAAGTAGATGGTCGGCACTAGTAGCTATTATTCCAAGGAATTTTTCACGGTCTTTAGCAGGAGTATCGGGAAAGTTGCGAAGATATTTAGCAAAACCAATAACTCCATTCAACGGTGTTCTAATTTCATGGCTCATGTTTGCTAGAAAAGCCGATTTAAGTCTGTCGCTTTCCTCCGCCTTCTCTAGAGCTTCAACCAGGGCTTTTTCGTTTTCAATACGTTCAGTAATGTCAGTTGCAATTCCTAGCACACCGATTAGTTTGCCTTCTGGCGAAGTCAATTTTTGCTTGTGAATCCTTAATGTATGTTTTAATCCATCGGTAAAAGTTACTTCTTCTGTTACTTCTATTGGTTCGTCTGATTCTATTGCTTTCTGGTCGCTTAGTCGGCATTGCTCCAATTCCTCCTCTGTCATGGAGAAGTCTGAAGTTCCATAGCCTATGTTGTTGCTAAACCATGCATTTATTATGGGATAGTAACCATCAGGGCTCACAATCCAAATGCCAATAGGAGCATTATCAACTATAGATTTTAGAAGAAAGCCTTGGTGCTGAATTTCCTGTTCTCTTTCTTTTTTTTCGGTAATATCTTTAATAGCACTTATCAGCCTAAATAATTTTCCCTGGCTATCAAATTCTGGATAAACGGTGTTGTTAATCCAGTAGGTGTTTCCATTTTTGGCAATAATTCTAACTTCAAAAGATACTTTTTGCCCTGTTTTCAGTCGCTCAACTGACTCTTGGTAAATATGTACATCATCGGGATGTACTATTTTAGCCCATTTCTCAAAAGTATCTATTTCGACAGGCGTATAACCGTATTTATCAATTAGATTAGTGCTGAGCCATTCCCTATTAAAGGAACCATCAGGATTAAAGGTAAGAATTGAGGCAGCATCGGTAGTAAGTGAGGATAGAATTTCAAAGTGTTCCTTTTTTCTACGTAGCTCTTCTTGAGTGCTAAAAAGTTCAGTAATATCTTCTACTATCCCTAAACCACCTTCGATTTTGCCTGTAGTTGGATTGGTTAATGGGGTGGTTTTAAGAAGTATGAAAAGTTGCGCATCGCTCGTAGTTGCTTTATATGGACCGCGATATAAGCCATTTTTCCCTTTGAGAGCATCATGAATGGCTGGCAGTACCGATTGGTCTTTTAGCTCATTCATGTTAAGCCCTACCAGCAGCTCTCTTTTTGATTTTAGTATTTCAACGAAGATGTCATTACATTCTGTAATGACAGCATCTCCATTATACTGAAAAATTCCTATGGGCGATTTTTCAAATATAAAGCGATACTTAAGCTCACCATCATATTCGAAATTATTCTGAAAGTTTTTGTTTCCTAGATTGTTAGAAGCCATAGAAAAAGTTTCGATTTTGCGTAATATACGCTAAAATCGAAACTAATGCAAAGGTATTTCTAAAAAACATTTTTAGCTATTTGGGCAATGTTATCGGCTTTGCCCATGGTGTAAAAATGTAGGGCAGGTACATTAGCTTTTACCAACTCTTTTGATTGCGCAATGGCCCATTCAACTCCTAGCTGTGTAACTTCAGCATTGGTTTTGCATTTCTCTACTTCAAGCACTAGTTCTTGAGGAATATGAACATCAAATACTTTTGGCAGGATATTAAGGTGATGTTTAACGCTTATGGGTTTTAGACCTGGAATTATTGGTACTTTTATTCCTGCTTCGCGGCAGCGTTTAACAAATCTAAAGTAGTGCCGATTGTCGAAAAACATTTGGGTAACGATGTAGCTTGCACCTGCTTCGACCTTCTTTTTGAGATAGTGTATGTCCGAATCGCAGTTAGGCGACTCTGGGTGTTTTTCAGGGTATCCTGCTACACCAATACAAAAGTTAGTAGGTTTAGGTTCCTCCATTAGCTTTTCAAGATAAATCCCTTTGTTTAGGTTAGCAACCTGTTTTACCAAGTCGATAGCATAGCTATGGCCACCTGGTTTTGCCTCAAAGCGGCCAGTTATTTTATCGGCATCCCCACGGACTGCTAGTATGTTGTTAATCCCTAGAAAGTCTAAATCGATAAGGGCATCTTCTGTTTCGTGTGCATCAAAACCACCACAAATAATATGGGGAACCACATCAATACCATACTTTTGCTGAATAGCAGCCGATAATCCTACCGTTCCTGGTCTTCTGCGTAATTTAACTGGAATTTTTACTCCATTACTATTAGTGGTATAAACTACCTCTTCCCGATGATAGGTTATGTTGATATATGCAGGGTTGTATGGTTTTAACTTATCAATGGTGCTAAATATGGTTTCAATGTTATGACCTTTAAGGGGTGGAAGGAGTTCAAACGAGAAGAGCGTTTTTTTAGAATTATTGAGAATGTCAATTACCTTCATTTTTTTGTAAAATGTTTAAGTAGTTAATAATTAATGTTTTACTAGTTGGTCAAATCTGTTATGAATCGAGTATGTGACTAGGGAAGAAGCGTTTGGTTTCACTTATGCTAGTATTAATCCGTATAGCATAGTCCGATAGCTGGTCGTTGCCAATTTTACCAACATTAAAGTATTTGCTATTGGGGTTTGCAAAGCAAAATGCTGAAACCGATGCTGTTGGGTTCATTGCAAGATTTTCGGTTAGCGTTATGTTTGCAGTTTCTGGTATATTTAGCAACTTGAATATCCATGTTTTACCTCTATGGTCGGGACAAGCAGGATATCCAGGTGCTGGTCTTATTCCCACATACTTTTCTTTTAGTACATCATGAACGCTTAATGATTCATTGGGTGAGTATCCCCAAAATTCCTTTCGGATTTTAAGATGTAGCCACTCTGCAAATGCTTCGGCAAGCCTATCAGCTAAAATTTGAAGCATGATTGCTGAAAAATCATCGCCTTTCTTTTTAAGTTCCTCAATATGAGCCGATGTTGAAGCGCCAGTAGTAACAGCAAAACATCCCAACCAGTCGGGTTGCCTAGAATCTTCTGGCGCTAAAAAGTCGGCAAGGCAAAGGTTTGGCTCTCCTGCTGGTTTGTGTTCCTGATTACGGAGGAACGGGAGTTTCATTAGTATGGAATTTCGATTTTCATCGGTGTAAATAATTATATCGTCATCAATTGAGTTTGCAGGGAAAATACCAAACACACCTTCGGGTTTAAGGATTTTTTTGTTGCTAATTTCTTTAAGCATCAATTCGGCTTCAACCTTTAACTTATCTGCCTCAGAACCATGAACAGGGTCTGAAAGAATCTCGGGATATCTTCCTTTTAAGCCCCAAGCCTTAAAAAAGAAGGTCCAGTCAATAAAAGGAATAAACTCACTTATATCTACATCTTTTAGAACATGTACTCCTGTAGCCTTTGGTTCAAATGGTTTGAAATTACTCCAGCTTAGTTCTAGTTTATTCTTTCTGGCGTCTTCAATGGAAATAAGCTCGACTTTCTTTTTTGCGTAATTTTCAAGCATCTCCTGATAGCGTTGCTTATACTTTAGCCTGGTTTCACTTTGTTTTTCCTTGCTAACAAGGTTTGAAACAATTCCGCTTGCTTGCGAGGCATCCCTAACATGAACAACGGCTCCTTGATACTCAGGGTCGATTTTCAAAGCGGTATGTAGCTCCGATGTTGTAGCTCCTCCTATTAGAACAGGAATATTTATTCCGTTTCGTTCCAACTCTTTTACAACATGAACCATTTCATCTAACGATGGAGTAATTAAACCGCTAAGTCCTAATATATGGGCTTTTGATGTCTTTACCTCTTCCAGTATGCGCTCAGCAGGAACCATTACACCTAGGTCTATTATGTTGTAGCCGTTACATGCTAAAACTACGCTAACTATGTTTTTACCAATATCGTGAACATCCCCTTTTACTGTTGCCATCACAATGTTTATTTGTTCTGACCTTTGTTGGGTTGAAGATTGTTTCTCAAGATACGGTTCTAGAACCTTAACTGCTTGTTTCATCACTCTTGCACTCTTTACCACCTGAGGAAGAAACATTCTGCCTGAACCGAAAAGTTCGCCTACCTCACGCATGCCATCCATTAATGGTCCTTCAATAACTTTGATTGGTGATTTCAAATTTAGGTACGCTTCCTCAACGTCGTAAGAAATAAATTCGTCTATTCCCTTAACAAGGGAATGCTTAAGCCGTTCTTCAACAGTCAGGGAGCGCCAATCCTTCGACTTGTCCTGTTGGCTTCTAGTTTGTTTAAGCTTATCGGTATAGGCTAAAAGCCTTTCTGTTGCATCACGCCTACGATTAAGAACCAGGTCCTCGGTGAGTTTAAGTAGATTTGACTCAATGTCGGTATAAACCATTAATAGCGATGGGTTTACTATCCCCATATCCATGCCAGCCTGAATGGCATGGTATAGGAAAACTGAATGGATGGCCTCACGAACCAAGTTATTTCCCCTAAACGAAAACGAAAGGTTGCTAACACCACCACTAACCTTTGCATGGGGTAAGTTTTTCTTAATCCAGCGGGTAGTCTCAATAAAACTTACTGCCTGATTGGCGTGTTCGGCCATACCAGTTCCAATAGCCAGAATGTTGGGGTCGATTATTATATCTTCGGGCTGAAAACCAACCTTTTGTGTTAGGATACGATAGCTGCGTTCGGCAACACTACAACGATGCTGTGTAGTAACAGCCTGACCATCTTCGTCGAAAAGCATTACAACTACAGCTGCGCCATAACGCTTAATTATCTTTGCTTTTCTAATAAACTCATCCTCTCCCTCCTTCAAACTTATTGAGTTTACAAGACTTTTACCTTGTGTGCATTTGAGCCCAGCTTCTATCACATCAAATCTCGAAGAGTCAATCATGATAGGCACTCTTGCTATATCTGGTTCTGAGGCTACAAGGTTAAGAAACTCTGTCATTGCCTTTGGGGCATCAATAAGCGCGTCGTCCATGCAAATATCAATGGCCTGGGCGCCTCCTTCAACCTGCTCTCGTGCAACAGAAATTGCCTCGGAGTATTTGCCCTCTGCTATTAACCGGGCAAACTTGCGTGAACCAGCTACGTTTGTTCGCTCTCCAATATTAACAAAATTACTTTCAGGGCGTATTTCCAGCAACTCTAAGCCGCTAAGTCGAGTGTGTCGTGAAATTTTTGGAGTAGTTCTAGGGCTGTATTTTTTGACAAGTTCTGCTAACTGTTCAATATGTTTTGGAGTTGTTCCGCAACATCCTCCAATTATATTTACAAGTTGTTTTGCAAGGAGTTGCTCAACAATGTTGGCCATTTCTTGTGCCGATTGGTCATACTCCCCAAGCTGATTAGGCAGCCCAGCATTGGGGTGTGCGCTAACAAAGAACGGGCTTATGGAGGAAAGTTCCTCGACATATGGAAACATTTGTTCTGCCCCAAATGCACAGTTTAGCCCTATACTCAGCAATGGGTAGTGCGATACAGAGCAAACGAATGCTTCAAGGGTTTGCCCGGTGAGCAAACGTCCACCGCTATCGGCTATAGTTGCCGAAACCATTACCGGAATATCGACCTTTCTGCGCTCTATAATATTAGAAATGGCAAAAAGTGCAGCCTTAGCATTTAGTGTGTCAAAGATTGTTTCTATAAGTAATAGGTCCACGCCGCCATCGATGAGCGCTTCTACCTGTTGACTGTAAGCATCAACTAGCTGGTCGAAGGTTATTGCTCTGAAACCAGGCCTTTCCACATCGGGCGACATGCTCGCAGTTCGATTTGTTGGACCAATAGAACCAGCAACAAATCGGGGTCTGGAAGTGTCAACTTTATTGAATTCATCGGCAACTTCTCGAGCTAACCTGGCACCAGCAAGATTTATCTCATAAACACAATTTTCAAGCTTATAGTCAGCCTGAGAGACCGATGTAGAATTAAATGTATTGGTTTCAATAATGTCGGCCCCAGCATTAAGGTATTCTCGATGCATCTGTTTAATTACATCGGGTTTTGTGATATTTAGTAAGTCGTTGTTGCCTTTTAGGTTTACAGGATGGTCTTTGAATTTATTACCCCGAAAATCTTCTTCCTGTAATCCAAATTGTTGTATCATGGTGCCCATGGCACCATCTAATACAAGTATCCTGTTTTTAAGAAGTTCTTTTATGTCGATTTTTCTCATGGCTTACTTAATCAGAATGCATCAATAATTGGGACGTACTCGCTATCATTTTCCTTTCCTTTTGTTCCGTTTTCTTCGTTGGGTTCAAATTTGAATTTTCCTGTAGATGCTATGAAGATATTTAGCTTGGGAAGAAGCTCTTTTACTCGTATTAAATCGGATAATTTAATCCATGCAATTTCCCAACGATAATCGTTTGCCACATATTGTTCAGATATTTTTCGTTTGCCCAGTATGGTTACATCGGTGAGTTTATGATATCGGATATACAGCTCTAACTCCACATCGGTGCTATATTCAGGAGGAGTAAAATAATTTTGCTTTTTATACTCGTAACGGTAATTATGGAAGCGGGCAGTTATATCGCTAAGAACAGCAGATCCAGTTGGGAAGCCTCCTGCACCTTTCCCAAACAGGAATTGCTTGTCATAGTACTCTCCCTCAATAATTACACCATTAAACTCATCATCAACATTGAAGATGTAGTCTGTGGGATCAATCAGTGTAGGTATTACAAAAAGAGTAAAATGCTTGTGATTTAACTTTTGCAGTTGAGCTACTAGTTTAATTTTCTTTCCTTTTTCGCGTGCAAATTGTACGTCATGATTGGAAATGTTGCTAATACCATAGCAGAAGGCATTGCTGGGATTAACATAGGTGCCAAAGCCATGAACTGCAAGAATTACAAGCTTGTATAGGGCATCGAATCCTAATACGTCGAAATCGGGATTACTCTCAGCGAATCCAAGCTCCTGAGCTTTTTTTAGAGCAGAAGAATAGTCTTCGCCACAATTAAAAATTTGGGTTAAAATATAGTTGCTTGATCCGTTTAGAATACCTTTAATCGATTTTAAAAGATCATTATCATAGTACTCCTCCAGGTTTCTGATAATTGGAATGCTCCCGCAAGCCGAAGCATCGTATAGCAGGGCTGCGCCCGTTTCATGTTGAATAGCAATTAGTTCTGGAAGATGATGTGCAAGCATGGTTTTATTCCCCGAAACCACACTCTTTCCTTTTAACAAAGCACCTTTAACTATGTCATATGCTTCATTTGCATTGTCGATTAGCTCTACAACAAGATTGATTTCCGGGTCGTTAATAATATCGTTATGGTTATAAGTGATTATTTCTGGTGGTACGTAACGCGTTTTATTGCGCTGCTTTACGCATACCTGCTTTATGTATGCTTTATTTTTGGGAACTTCTGATATTACTTTATAAAGGGCATGGCCTACGTTTCCTAAGCCAAAAAGACCAATAACCTGTTGGTTTACATTGTTATCCTTGAGGATTCTACCTTTATGCTTTATTGTTAATGTTTCCATTTTGTTACTATTTTACTGTTATAAGTTGATGAATTCACTGATGATTGATGATAGCTGTTGATGTTCAATTAGAAATCCATCGTGACAGAATTTTGAATGAATTATACGAAACGTAGCTTGTGGAATATGCTTTGCAAGAAAGCGTTGCTCTTCTAAGGGGAAAAGGATATCGCTATCGATACCTACAACAAGTGTATTCGATTTGATTTGCTTTAAAGCCCTGCTCGAACTTCCTCGTCCACGACCAACGTTATGGCTATCGAGCATCAGGCTTAGAGTGTAATAGGTATAAGCATCGAAACGTTTAACTAGTTTATCACCTTGGTAGTCCTGGTATGTGCAAGCTTTATAATTTGAAAGTTGGTTTGAATCAATATCCTGTTGGGTTATATTATAGCTGCTGCGGCCCCGATAGCTAAGGAGAGCAATGCTTCTTGCAGCCTTAAGTCCAGCCTTACCACCGTTAGGGTTCACACCATCAAATGTTTGATCGGCAAGTATGGCAAGTCTTTGCGACTGGCTAAATGCGCGCACCCAGGGTGAAGCCTCAGCTGATGTCGCTATAAGAACCAGATTCTCAGCCGTCCCAGGATATTCACATTCCCATTCCATTGCCTGAAATCCACCTATTGAACCACCTATAAGTATCCAAATTTTATTGATTCCAAGGTGATCCTTTAGCTTTTGGTGCGCTGCTATAACATCACGGAACGTAACAAGAGGAAATTTACGCAAATAGGGTTTCCCTGTTTTAGGGTTTAAGCTGCTAGGCCCTGTTGAACCATAGCAAGAACCTATGATATTTGCGCAAACAATGGGATATTTATCAGGGTCAAAAAGTTTTCCAGGTCCAACTAGTTCTGGCCACCAATCGGCAGGATTGCTGTTAGCCGTGAATGCGTGGCATATCCATATGACTTTACCTGGATTATTGTTGATATCGCCAAGTAAATGGTAATGAATATTGATTTTTTCTAGTTGTTCACCACACTCAAGCTTAATACTATCAATTAGTAAATTCCCTTCCGTGATTTTCATTTTTGTTTCCTTTAAATTCTGTCACAATGTATAAAAGTTATACTTTATCTTAGCCAAAAACATTCTGAAAGGCTTGATCAAAATCGTCAATAATATCGTCGATATGTTCAATGCCCACCGACACTCTTAGTAGGTTTGGCAATACTCCAGCAGAAAGTCGTTCGTGCTCCGTAAGTTGCTGATGAGTTGTGGCAGCCGGTTGAATAATTAGGGTTTTGGCATCGCCCACATTGGCAAGGTGGCTAACTAGTTTAAGGCTATCGACAAATTTTTTTGTTTGTTCAAGATCTCCTTTAATGGTAAAGGTGAGTACACCACCATATCCATACTTAAGATATTTTTTTGCCAGGTAATGATTGGGGTCATTGGCTAAACCTGGATAGTTTACAACTTCAACCTTAGGGTGCGATTCTAACCAGCTAGCAAGTTTGAGGGCGTTGTTGCAGTGTCGTTCCATACGAAGCGATAGGGTTTCTATTCCTTGTAGTATAAGGAAAGCATTAAAAGGGCTAATTGCTGGACCGAAATCGCGAAGGCCTTCAACTCTGGCCCTAACGGTAAATGCGATATTCCCAAGTGGGCTTTTTTCGCCAAATTCATCCCAAAAAACCAGGCCATGGTAACCTTCTGAGGGTTTTGTAAACTGATGAAACTTACCATTACCCCAATTAAAATTTCCGCCATCAATTATTGCTCCACCCATGCTTGTTCCATGCCCACCTGCCCATTTGGTTATTGATTCTACAACGATGTTGGCTCCCCATTCAATGGGGCGACAGAGGAAACCTACACCTGCAAAGGTATTATCAACTATTAAAGGGATTTCGTATCTATTTGCAAGTTTCACAAGTTGAGTAAGATCGGGGATGTTAAAGCTAGGATTACCTATTGTTTCCACATATATGGCTTTTGTCCTTTCGTCAATTAATATTTCAAAGTCATTAGAATTATTGCTTTTAGCAAACCTGGCTTCAATTCCTAGTCGTTTGAGTGCAATCTTGAACTGGTTATGGCTTCCGCCATATAAAAAGGGTGATGTAACAAAGTTATCGCCAGCCTCCAGAATATTTGTAAGTGCAATAAACTGCGCTGAATGCCCCGAGGATACCACTAAAGCCGATTTTCCACCTTCTAGCGCTGCAATTCGATTTTCAAGCGCCTCGGTTGTGGGGTTGCTTAACCTTGTATATATGTGCCCAAACTCTTTAAGGGCAAAAAGGTTTGCTCCATGATCGGAGTTTTTAAATAGATACGATGTTGTTTGATAAATAGGAACAGCCCTCGATAATGTATCTGAGTCGACCGTCTGCCCTGCATGCACCTGCAAGGTATCAAAATGATATTTTTGATTCATAAACTAATTCTTTTTTAGGAATTTAATAATAACAGAGCATTAAAGCCTTGAAAAAGGCTATAGCTTAGCCTGATAAGTACGATCAGACTAAACTCATTTAGAGTTTTATGTTTGATTACTGCGCGCAGGGGCGCATTCGAATGGCTAAATTGTGAATGAGGTGAAACAGATAACGAAATTGGGAAAACTTACGACCCAAGTAGATGTGAAACGAGATAAAATTTTTGTAATGCATAACTTTTAAAGTTTAGAGTTATAATTACCCTTTTGGGTCAGGTTTTAGCACCTTGCCTTTTGGGGGGCAGGTTGCTAGAGCTTCATAGAGCCTGTTCTCTCCGCTCTTCTCTATAATTCTAACCTTTCTTTAAACAAAAAGAATGGTAGTATTCGCAGCAAAAGTATTAAAAAATTCAAACAAACGATTAATTTGAGAAAAAATTATGGTTTACCTTTTTGAAAGGCTGAAGAATCGCTTAAACTAATTCTTTCGTATTTAGGTTTAACCACTTCTTTCCCATCATTTGAAATGAAACCCCAAAGACCATCACGTTCAACTAGAGCCCAACCTCTTTGAACTTGGTCAAAAGGTTTGATTTGAGTGTATTGAGTTTTTACTATCTCTTTGCCTTCGGAATTTATAAAACCAAAATAGTTATCGCGTTGAACAAGTGCCCAACCTTTTTGGTATTCATCAAATTGATTTATTTTAGAGTATTGAGGTTTTACAATTTCTCTGCCCTCTCCGTTGATAAAACCTAGCAAGCCATTTTTTTCAACAAGTGCCCAGTCCTTTTGAAATTCGCCAAAAGGATGCACCTTTTGGTATTGTGGTTTAAGCACCTCTTTGCCATCGATGGAAATAAAGCCAAAAAGTCCATCCTTTTCAACCATAGCAAGATTTTTAATTTGCTCGCCAAAAGGATGTATTTTATCGTACTCTGGTTTAACAACCTCTTTACCCTCAATGGATATGAAACCAAACTTTCCGCTAATTTCAACCAATGCCCAACCTCTGTTAAGTTCTCCAAAAGGATATATTTTGGTATACTCTGGTTTAATAATTTCTTTCCCCTCTGTTGTGATGAAGCCAATAAACCCATTTTTTTCAACCATTGCCCAGCCTCGTTGAAAATCATCAAAGGGATATATCTTTGAGTATTGGGGTTTAATAATTTCTTTCCCATTGTTGGATATAAATCCATATAAGCCTGATTTCTCAACCAAAACCCAATCGCGTGGGTAAGGACCTTTTGCTTTTCTCCTTGATTTGGATTGCTGACCATGTGCAAAACCAAATGCTAATAATGCAATTAGTGCGAGTATATATCTTTGCATAGTCATCGTTTAACTAAATTGATTTGTGCGCATTAACCTACACACTATCATACAAACCTACATGATTTTTCTAAAAAATCATATAGGTTAATAAAAAAAGTTAAAATTAACTACTCTTGTTTTTGGTTTACTATTGTAGCGTTGTGTCAAGTATAAATTTTTAGTTTAAGTGTTATGATTAACTTTTTTACGATTTAGATATAGGCTTAGCCTTGATTGCTTAATGTTTCATGAACATAGGGTTTTTCCTGTGTTTGGTTCCTTGTTCGTAGGAGTAAGTTGCTTCAATCAGTAAAGGCTCATCCCAAGCTCTACCAATAAATGAAATACCAACTGGTAAACCGTTAATATCTCCCATAGGAACTGTTATGCTAGGATATCCAGCCATAGCAGCATACGAAGAGTTACCTCCAATGTAATGATCGCCTAATACTAAATCGGTTTTCCATGCTGGTGATCCTGTTGGTAATATTAATAAGTCAAGATCATTCTCGTTCATTACCCTATTAATACTTTCTCTTATCCCTTTTTGCATAGTTTCTAGGGCATGTTTGTATTCTGGAGAGTTCAAATCGCCTTTTCTTTGAGCTAGTTCAAGAATTTGCTGATCAAAATGTTGGAGTTCAATGCTGTCGTTCTTGTTAAAAATGATAAGTTCTTCTAGATTTTTAACAGGGGCTTTATCCCCAAGGCTACTAAAATAATTATTTAGCCCATCCTTAAATTCGTAGAGAAGCACTTCAAATTCTGCGCTATTCACCTCTGGGGCTATGGGAATATTCACGTTAACAACTACAGCTCCTAAACGTTGCAGGTCTTTAATTGCATTGTTCATCAGTGTATCTACCTTGTGGTGAAAACCAGCAGCATTTGCTATGTACCCTAAACGTTTCCCTTTGAGCCCATTAAGTTGAAGGAACTGAGTGTAATCGTTATAGAATTTTGCATTAGGGTCAAGGGTTTTTTGGTCTGATGAGTCGGGACCTACCATTGTGCCAAGGCTAATTGCAACATCTTCTACCGAACGACACATTGGTCCTGGCGTATCTTGCGTGAACGATATGGGAATTATCCCAGTTCGACTTATTAGGCCTACTGTAGGTTTTAAACCAACAACCCCATTATTATTTGAAGGACAAACAATTGAGCCATCGGTTTCGGTACCAATAGCAAATGCACATAGATTGGCAGAAACAGCCACTCCAGAACCAGAGCTTGAACCACAGGGATTTCTGTCTAGCACATAGGGGTTGCGTGTTTGCCCTCCGACTCCGCTCCATCCGCTCGACGATCGGCTTGACCTGAAATTTGCCCATTCGCTCAGATTAGATTTACCAATAATAACTGCACCTGCCTCACGCAACTTTTCGGCAATTTTACTATCGCGCCCAACAAATGAATTTTTTAATACGGTTGCACCAGCGGTTGTTGGCATGGAGTCGCTTGTCTCAATGTTATCTTTTAGAACAACTGGAATTCCATGTAGAGGCCCTCTAACATGTCCTTCGGCCAGTTCCTTATCTAACTCTTGAGCAATTTTAATTGCATTGGGGTTTATGCTGATGATTGAGTTAAGGCAAGGCCCATTTTTATCGAGCAGTTCAATCCTTTTTAGATAATCCCCAACCACCTGCTCAATTGTAAACCTCTTGTTAATGTATCCATCGTGGAGCTCTTTTATTGTTATTTCTTCTAAATAAGCAGTTTTTTCGAGTTCTAAACTCTCATCTGATTGACATGATACCAGAAGAGCAGCTATTGATATTAGAACAGCTATACGTAGTTTCATAAATTTAATTTTTAATCAGATAAAACTAAGAAAAAAATAAAAGGTAGTCAATTCGACTACCTTTTATTTCAACCATTTATGTAAAAGTTTACTTTGTAGGGTGTTTCATGGAGTTGTGTTAAGGATTATTTGCTAAAAAGCTCATCCTCTTTGATTTTTACTAGTTTCCCGTACTTTGCAAATTCATTCATGTCGATATTTTTTTCATCACCCACAATCATATACACTGCAGGTTTTTCTTTCATCTTGCTAACGTAGAAGTTTTCAATGTCGTACCATGAAAGGTTACGATAAATTGGAAGTTTTATCTTTAGGGGGTCGGTCTCAAAACCTTGCTTACGCCAATATTCAACGGAGTTAGCCAGATACCTAAAAGAGGGACGCTTGGTTTGAGCCGAAAGAATTAAATGGTTTTTAATCATACCAATTCTTTCAGGTTTGGCAGGCATTTGCCTTATAAGGGTATCAAGGGTTTCCATTGCAGTAAGTGTTTTGTCCGATTGGGTACCTACATAGCCTAGGAAGTTAACAGGATTACCTTTAACACGAGGGTACCTGAACGAACCTCCTGCCGAATAGGCAAGCGAACGGTATTCGCGAATCTCTTGTAACATCAAACCAGAGAAACCACCACTAAAGTAGTCGTTAAAAGCATCAATATACGGAGCGTCATTAATTTGGAACGGTTCTCCATTAATGAATACGTACATTTT
The DNA here is from genome assembly GCF_013265555.1 of Tenuifilum thalassicum. Taxonomy (GTDB): domain Bacteria; phylum Bacteroidota; class Bacteroidia; order Bacteroidales; family Tenuifilaceae; genus Tenuifilum; species Tenuifilum thalassicum. The sequence goes on from NZ_CP041345.1 coordinate 402,250, forward strand.
GCTTTGGCGTGCATTGGGTTTATTTACAAATAGGATGGTATTTTCTGTGTATTGTTTCTTTGGTTTATCGAGTGGTGTGTTATCAATTTTGGGGCTAGCACTAAGTTTAAGATGTTTGTTTACTAGGTTTGAAATTGCCTGGGGATCTTTTTTCCCACAGTATGTTATAGTTGCCTTATAGGTTGTTGCTTCCTTAAAGGCGTTAATTAGCTGTTCTGCTTTTAGCTTTTTCAGTTGCTTAAGGGTTAACCTATTAATATAATCGGATTTCTCGCCATACAAACCATACTCAACCAGAGCGTCGGCAACGTTATCGGGTTCTGAACGCTCCATCTTTCGTTCTGTTTTTTCACCGTTGATAATGTTTTTTAATTTATTCTGTTCTAGCTTTGGATCGGCAAGGATTAGGTTTAAAAGCTTAATGGTAGGTTCAAGATTGCTTTCAATTCCCGTAATGTTTAGTGTTGTTGTGTTGTCTGATGACCAAACCCAAAGCGATGTTCCCAGTTTTGCAAATTCATTTTTCAACGAGTTTACATCGTAGCTGCCGGCCCCAGCCATATTCATAGCCTGCGATGCATATTTAAGTAAAGGAATTTTCTCGTTCCCAACATGGAAACTAACAGAAAGTGAGAAGATATCGTTTTTGGGATTTTCAACACAAAGTAGCTTGTGTCCACCTGCTAGCTCAATGTTTCTAAGGTCTTTATTAAAATCGATAAACTTAAATTCAGGGGTCCTAACAGGTATCGAATCAAAATGTTGTGCATATATACTTTTGGCTTCTTTGTTTTGCGTGAGGGGCTTAAAATCGGGTTTAGCAATTTTTTCCTTTTTAGGGAAGCCCATTTTGGAATAGAATGCCAGGTAATTTGGACCAAAAATTTCATTAGCAATCTTAACAATATCATCTTTGGTTATACTTTTAACCATATCGGGATAATTTAAAACATCATCGATACTTTTTCCTTGAGTAAACGCTTCGGTTAAGGTTAAAGCACGGTTTTCAATATTTTCAAGTTCTGTATTTGTGTTTCTGTAAATTTCTAGCTTAACCGATTCAAGAAGTTCCTCGTCGAATTCTCCTTTTTTAATTTTTTCAATTTCTTGTAGGACTAAGCCTTCAGCCTTTTTAAGACTTTGTCCAAAAATCTTTGGAACTACAAAAATCATAACAGCTCCATGGTCCATGTAGGGCATCATTATCGATTGAGCAGCAATCACGTTACCATCTATAGAGAGCTTATCGAGTAAACCTGTTGAATAGCTGTTGTTTAATAAACGAGTCAAGACATCAACTAATGGCTTTTTAGGATCAGAAATTGAGGGTGCTCGATAACCTAGAAGTGCTAACTTGATAGGAGTTAATCTGGCTTGATGGAACTCTCTACCATTAAACGGCTTCTCATCCCATTTTTTGGGCTCGGGGAGTTCTTTTCGCTGCCATTTCCCAAACTTTTCTTCAATTATTGGAATGATCTCCTCGGAGTTGAAATCGCCTGAAAGGATTAGGGCCATGTTATTAGGAACGTAGTAGGTCTTAAAAAATTCATACATCTTGGTTAGCGAAGGATTTTTTAAATCCTCAATAGTTCCTATAAGGGGTTGCTGTCCGTATGGGTGATTCTTAAAGAAATGTTTCTGAAATTCTTCCAGTAAACGGGATTGAAACATGTCGTTGTAAAGGTTCTTTTCCTCGTAAACAACCTCCAGTTCTGCTTGAAAACCTCTAAACACGGGTTCCATAAAGCGATGTGCATACAAGTCGAGCCAACGCTCAATCTGATTTGCAGGGAACTTATTGTAGAACAGAGTATTGTCGGGCCCTGTGCCTGCATTAATTTGCGATGAACCTATCTCATTTAGGAGGTTGTTCATTTCGTTGGGTATGGCATACTTATTTGCCTCTACCGATTCCTCATTAATTGCTTTTTGAATTTGTTTCCTTATTTCAGGATCTTTTGTTTTGCCTAGGGAATCGTAAAGTTCAAAGATTTTGTCGATATGAGGCTTTTCATTTTCCCAATCAATAGTTCCCAATTGCTTGGTCCCCTTAAAAAGCATATGCTCCTGGTAGTGGGCCATTCCGGTTGCATCAGCAGGGTCGTTTTTGCCTCCAGTTTTAACTGCTACAACTCCAAATACTTCAGGCTTATCGTGTTGCTCATCGAGTATTACAGTTAAGCCATTGGGCAGTGTGAACTGCTTAATTTTATTGTTTTGAGCAAAAGGCTGAAATGCTAAGGCTACTAGCGCTAAAATCAGAAAATTCTTAATAAACTTTTTCATTCTTTGTAATGGTTTTTGTTAAACTATAGACTTAAGTTGCTATTTGTTGTCTGTAAGTTACTGTAAAAATATATTGTTTCTGTTGAAACATAACACAAAAATCTTGTGATAAGACGAATGTGTTGCTTTTTTGTTACAAAAAAGCCGAAACAGCTAAAATAGCGTTTCGGCTTAGTTTGGTTAACTATAAGGACAAAATAATGTTAGCATTCTGTTTTATGGCAATTACTCAATTATGATAACCCAGCCATGCTTATCTTCAATCTCTCCGTATTGAATACCAACAAGTGTTTCGTATAACTTGGTTGAGATAGGGCCTGGTTTTCCATCTTTACAGAAAGTGTAAACCTTGCCTGTTGCTAAATCTTTAATTTCACCTATTGGTGAGATGATAGCTGCAGTACCACAAGCGCCAACCTCCTCAAAGGTTTCTAACTCTTCAACGGGCACTGGACGACGTTCTACTTTTAGGCCCATATCTTCGGCAAGTTGAACAATGCTCTTATTTGTAATGGAACCTAATATAGAGGTTGATTTAGGAGTAATATAGGTATTGTCTTTAATTCCGAAGAAGTTTGCTGCTCCAATCTCGTCGATATATTTCTTTTCTTTGGCATCGAGGTACATAGGTGAACCATATCCTGCTTTGTGGGCCTTTTCAACGCCACGTAGGCTTGCAGCATAGTTTCCTCCAACCTTAAAAGTTCCAGTTCCTAGTGGTGCTGCTCTGTCGCTATCGCGAACAATTGCAATTTTAACAGGATTGAAACCTTCCTTAAAGTATGGTCCTACAGGAGTAACAAAAACTATGAACATGTATTCACTTGATGGGCGAACGCCAACTTCAGGACCTGAGCCAAATAGAAGTGGACGGATGTAGAGCGATGCTCCAGTACCATAAGGGGGTACAAACTCCTCGTTAAGTTTTACTGCTTTTACAATTGCTTCATAGAAAAGGTCTTCAGGAACTGGCGCCATTCTGATACCATCTGCAGAATGTTGTAGGCGCTTGGCGTTTTCTTCCCAACGGAAAAGGCGAATCTTGCCATCTTTTCCGCGGTATGCCTTCATTCCCTCAAAGGCCTCCTGCCCATAGTGGAGGGCAGTAGCAGCCATATGGATGTTGATATATTCTGAGTCCGACACCTCAAGGTTGCCCCATTTGCCATCCTTATAGTAGCATCGAACGTTATAGTTGGTTTTAACGTAACCAAATGGTAGGTTCTTCCAATCTAAATTTTGCATGATCCCAAGTTTTATGGTTTGGATAATTCTTTACTCACAAAGTTAAAGTAAAAATTATTTATTCGTTTCATATTTTTAGATATTTTATAGCTAAAAGGTTTAAAATGTAAGTTTCTGCCATGAAATATTTATAATTTGAAAGATTCTTTTTGATTTTTGTTCCCTTAATTCAGGTATGCTATGTGTTCATACAATAATTTATATTGAATTTAACAATGCTAAAATATCTTCACCAAATTTTGCAATTTTAGTTTCACCAAATCCCTTTATGGTTTGTAGTTCTTCCAATGTACGAGGTTTTACTTTGGCTATTGTAATTAGTTCTGCATTGTGGCATATCATAAAATGTGGAATATTTAATGTTTTTGCCATGTCGTTTTTCCATTCTTTTAGTGCACAATAAATTTTCATCTCCTCATCGGATAAACTGCTTTCGTCAGTAATGGAATTTTTTTCAGCTTTTATGTTTTGAATTTCAACTTTCTTATCGTCGTAAAAAACAAGATCCGACCAAAAATTTGGATCGCCTTGAATTAGAGTAGTTGTTGTTTTTTTACGGAAACATTTTCTAAGAAATTGTTTATCTTTTCTAGATCCGGATAAAGGTTCTCTTTAGTGAGCCGTATATGAAAAACTTTTAACTTCATCTTATAATATTAATTGATATCAATATTTGTTTTGTTTCTTCAGCTTTACACTCGTGCAACATATGGGAGTTAAATCATAAAAGAGTTGATATGTAATTGTATGGTGTTCATAATTAAAGAATTAGCTGCCAGGCAATGGAGTTCCAAATATTCCTACTGCCAGTTCAGCCCAAACTATTAGCAGTAAAATTAGAATGGCAATCACAATTGCAATTCGAAACTTTCGTCTTTTGATTTTTCTTAACGCAAATTCAATACTCAAACCTGAAGCAAGTAGAAGAACTGCTGCCACCAAAAAATCGGATGGTGTCCAATTCACCTCATTGCTTACTTGCATGGCAAAAAAGGGTACCATAAGTATTACCATAATGGATAGCAGGATGATGATTAACCGTTTATTTTTCATGCTTTATCATTTTTATGTAATTGAGTTGCTTGCATTGCATTAATTGCTAATTTAATATATTTTAATTAAATGGTGTTTTATCACTTTTTTTTGATGCTAGTTCGATTTTTTATGCATGCTTAATGTGTTGGTATGCAAGATAATAACAATTAGAAATAAATTTTCTAGCTAAAAAGAATAGGGAAAAGCTGTTGTAATGTATCATAAGGTAAACAGCAGGACGATAAATACTAACTTAAAAAGTTGCACTTATGAAAAAGATAAACCGCATATTACAAAAAAGTCTGAGGTACAGTTTTACTGCTGTAATGCTTGTAATCTCAGCAACATTGATGGCTCAAGATTTAAGCTATCAGCTTGTTAGTGGAGTTGTAAAGGATTCTAAAACTAAGGAACCCGTTGTTTTTGCAACAATTGCCGTCCCTGGAACTACAATAGGAACTGTAGCCAACGCCGATGGTGAATTTACACTAAAAGTACCCAAATCACTTAATGCGAGTGAATTTGAGATTTATCATATTGGTTACAAAAATCGTTCTTTCCCAATTGTAACCGAAAAGAGTTCCAAAAAGAACGTATATTACATTGAGCCTGCCTCAATTGAAATTGAAAAGGTTGTTGTAAGACCATTCGATGCTCGTGACCTGATAAATGGAGCTATTTCAAACATTAGCAAGAATTATAGCAAAACGCCAGCTAGCTTAACCGCTTTTTATAGGGAAACAATTAAGCAGCGACGTAAGTATATTTCTATTGCTGAAGCTGTGGTCGAAATTTACAAGTCGGCTTACAACTTTACTTTTGAGTCCGATAAGGTTAAAATACTAAAAGGGCGCAGAGGCGAAAGTGTAAAAAAGGCCGACACCCTCATGGTTAAAATGCAGGGTGGGCCCCATGTTGCACTTTATCTTGACATTGTAAAATATCCTGAACTAATTCTTTCACGCGAGGACATGCCCTATTACGATTACGAGGTTGTTAATATTGTAAGCATTGACAATGAGCCCAACTATGTAATTAGTTTTACGCCAAATACACAGCTTGATTATCCTTTATACAAGGGCAAAATATACATTAATTCCGAAACGCTAGCTGTTACAATGGCTGAGTTTAGCATTGATTTATCCGACCCGCAAAAAGTGGCTCAGATCTTTGTACGGAAAAAACCTGCTGGGTTAATTTTTGAGCCTACTAGCACTACTTACTTGGTAACCTACAAAAAAATTGATAACACCTACTACTTGAACTATATGCGAAGCGAAATCAAGTTCCGTGCCGACTGGAGAAAACGAATTTTCAAAACTTACTATACAGTAATGTCGGAAATGGCTATAACTGAGCGTAATTTTGATAAGGTGAATAAGATAACTTACAGGGAGTCGTTTAAGCCAAACCTAGTACTTGCCGATAAGGTAAACGAATATTTTGATCCCGATTATTGGGGAGCTTACAATACAATTGAACCTGATGAATCAATTGAATCGGCAATTAGAAAGCTTAACAAGAGGTTTAAGAAATAGAATGTTACGAAAAGGGAGCGCTGTTTCAATGTATTAACTTTGCTTTTTGAAACAGCCTCTTCCATTTTGCTAAATTTGTTAAAATTTAATAGTAAACGCTTGATGCATTCGGCAAAAAAAGATGATGACCTAAGAAAATTTGAACAGCTATTTAAAAGCTATTACGAGCCTTTGTGTCGTTATGCATACTCTTTTGTTCTTGATGCCGATGAAGCAGAAGAGATTGTTCAAGAGTTCTTTTATCAGTTTTGGTTAAAACGGAAAAAGATTTCCATAAAGTTTTCTATGAAATCATACATGTATCGTTCTATAAGAAATAGATGCATTCGCTTTCTTCAGCATAAGAAACTGGAAGATATGTATTCTAGTCAAAACGTTCTTTCCCTTAGCGCAGATACACCTCAAGATGAACTTGACAGAAATCAGCTAAATGAGGTTGTTCAAGAAACTCTTAAATCGTTACCAAGTCGTATTCGTCGTACTTTTTTGCTTAGTCGGGTTAACGGATTAAAATATAAGGAAATAGCAAAACTTTTGAGTGTGTCAATTAAAACAGTTGAAGCCGATATGGGAAAGGCTCTTTTAGAGCTTAGAACTCAGTTAGTCCGTCGGGGGTTTATTAATAAATAGCAGAAACCATGAGGAAACAGAAACATTTAAGTAGGGCAGCAAAATATTTTATTGGGGAAACAACCCTTATTGAGGTGATTCTATTTCGCATTAGCCTTTTGTTTAGCCGCGAGGCCAGAAATAATTATAAATGGTTAAATGAGATGAAAGCATTTAAAACTGATAAAAGAAAAAACGATATAAAGTTCGATACAGATGCAGCATGGAACAAGTTTCAACAAAAAATAGCTAAGGCTGAAGATGAGGTTGATAGACAAATTGGCTGGACACCCTATAAACTGGCTAGTATTGCTGCCTCACTTCTAGTAATAGTTGTAGCCTCATTCCTAACATGGTCTTACCTAAATCCTGAAACTGTTAAACTTATTAACTACGCCCAAGGCAATACTCTAATTAGAACACTACCCGATGGAACACAAGTTTTTCTTAGCCATAATGCACTGTTGGAATACCCAAAACGATTTGTGGGTCGGTCAAGGGTTGTAAGACTCAAGGGAGAGGCCTATTTTGATGTGTCAAAAAATCCGAACCGCCCTTTTATTATTCAAACAGAAAAGGCTAATATAGAGGTTGTCGGTACCGCTTTTAATCTTAAAACCACTAAAAATAATGTTCAGGTTAATGTCACTGAAGGAAAAGTGCGGGTAACATTAGCAAACATAACAAAAAGTGCACTTGTTTCTGCTGGTGAATCGGCCATCGCTAATGGAACTGAAATTATCAAGTTAAAGCCTGACAAGAGCCTTAATGTTAATAAAAGAATGAAGATATTGATGTTCCAAGACGAATATCTAGAGGATATAATCAGGGTTATCAATAAAACTTATGGAACCAAAATATACCTGATAGGTGACGATTTGAAAGCAATGAAAATTTCAGTTACCTTTGACAATGAGCCTAGCAATATTGTGAATGTGCTATCAGCCTCATTTAACCTAAAAGTAACAGCAAACCCCGATGGAAGCATTATGCTTAGTAACTAAAAAGAATAACAGGAAATTTGGACAACTTTATCAAATAATACTTATTGCTATTGCTGTACTTCTCTCTAATACAACATCAGCATCAGAGGCAGATTCCCTTTTACAAAAACGCTTAACTATTTCTATTAAACCTGCAACTCTATTTAAGGTGCTCAACCAAATTGGCGAAAAGGCAGGATGTTACTTTATCTACGATAGTCGTGATGTTGATAGCAAGAAAAGAGTTAAAAAACGCAACTTCATTAATAGTTCGCTTTATCAGATACTAACAGAGGTAATAAACGACTCTTTAGTAAAGTTTAAAGCGATAGACAGGCATATCCTTTTATACAGGGATAGAGCAAAAAGGAACGGGGCTTTAAACGATGAAAAAGAACGGTTTATAAAACTAAAAGGTAGAATTGTTGATAAAGAATCAGGAACACCAATACAATATGCAACAATTGGAATACCCAGCTTAGCTTTAGGTACTATCACTAATCAGGATGGCGTGTTTAACCTGAGTATTCCTAACTTATACATCGACTCTACGCTCATAATATCGCATATTGGATATGAGCCATATAGAATAAGAGGCCGATTAATTCAAAATGAAACACCTGATATTTTACTGAAACCTACCTATATATCTATTCAGGAAATAATTATTCGGAATATAGATGCCAGGGGCTTGGTTGCTAAGGCTGTGAAGCAACGATTAAAAAAGTATTTACCCAATGAAGTATATATAACTTCTTTTTATCGCGAAGGTGTACTAAAGAATGGCAATGTGGTAAGTTACTCCGAGGCTGTATCAAAGATTTATAAATCACCTTATCGTTTTGACTCTAGATACGACCAGGTAAAACTTTTGCGATACCGTAAAATTGAGCAAAAGAGTAGGCAGGATACTCTTGAGGTTAAATTGAAGGCTGGTGTTAGATCATCGCTCGATTTAGATATTATGAAAAACCTTCCAGATTTTTTAAACCCCGACTTTATGGAGTATTACGAGTATTCTCGTAACGATATTGTTGTTTTTAATAATCGTACGGCGTATGTTATTGGATTTAAGCAAAAAGATTATGTAAAAGATCCCCTGTTTACAGGGGTTATATATATCGATACCGAGGATTTTGTCATTTTAGGGGCTGATTTTGAGATTAATCCTAAACTCGTAAAAAAGACCACAAACCAGATTGTGGTTAAGAGAGGGCGAAAAGTCCGGGTAAAACCTCAAAGAATAAGATACCATGTTTTATATGAGGAGCACGATAATTACTGGTTTGCAAAGCATATAAGGGGCGATATCGAGATGAAAGTTTCGTTAAGGTTTCTTCCGTTTTCAAATTCGTATAATGTATTTTTTGAACTCGTTGGAATTGATATTGAAAATGAAAATGTTAAGCGATTTAAAAGGAAAGAAACATTAAAGAGTAATGTGGTTTTGTCTGATATCAGTTACGAGTATGACCCCGATTTTTGGGACGGGCTTAACTTTATTGAACCAGAAACAGATATTATTAAATCTATGAGAAAGTTTGAGCCTAAAATTGAGAAAATAACTTCTGAAATCAATTAAAAATAAAACATTAAACCACCTCCAATAAGGTTGTAGGCAGGGTCGGTTAGGCCAATCTCAGACTCAAAAAGAAAGCTAACATTTTTTCTCAATGCTATGTCTACACCAATTGGTAACCAAACTAGGAGTTGAGTATCTCCATTCTTAGGGAAGTTGAGATCGGAATCTAAGCCTGCATAAAGCTTTACCCCTCTAGTAATACCAATTGAGGTGTTTAGGGTACCATCTATGCCAAAATTGCCAAAATCGTGTGCACCAAATGCTAATGATATATGCCTACCCATGGAAAATTCAAGGTTTGCCCCAAAATAACTGTTTGTTCCTAAAAGGCCTCCTGTAATACAAAGGTCTACACCTTTCTTTATTCCATATCCACCATGGAGAAATAGCATGAAATCGTTGCTGCCATTCATCAGCACTACAGGTTCAACACCAATTGAAAATGCTTTATGCGAAAGTGTTTCTCCAGTATTAAACACTTGTGCATGAGAAAAATTTATAGACAGTATTAGTGCAAGAAATAGTAATTTCTTTTTCATTTTTTTGTCAGTTTAGATACGTTAATTAATTGGTGTCTTATTTTAAAAATATCGTAGCATAAAGTTTTGGGGTGCAATTTTTAAACCTGCTATAAAAACTAGCCACAATAAGTTATCTACATACAAATTTAAAATTTTTAGTAGTATTATAAAACATTTCAATATCAATAAAATCAGTAGTATACATCTTTTTTGGATGAATTAGTGTTAGTTTTGCAGCAAAAGTATTAACTTAAACGTCTTTATAGAAAAATTAATATTATGAATGTTGAGGTTAAAACTACCGCAGGACAAGCCATGGGAATAGTAGGAATTGTATTGGCTGTCATTTCAATCATTTTGGCTTTCATTCCTTGTATAGGTTTTGTAGCTCTATTGCCAGCAGCATTAGCTGTTGTTTTTAGTATTATTTCCATAGTTCAAGCCTCGAACGGTTATGGTTCGAAAGGGCTTGGGATAGGTGCGCTTATAATTTCAGTCCTTTCAATTTTACTTGCCGTATTATGGCTAACAATAATTGGAGGAGGAGTATCAATTTTAAATGAGCTGGAACGGAATCCCGATAAGATAGACCAAATTACCCGAGAACTTGAAAAGGAGTTAAAGGACTCTAATATTGAAATTAGAATAGAAACCGATAGCATGGTTAAAACCTTGAGAACATTGGAAAATGCTACGGATAGCGTTCAGGTTGTTACTATAAAAAAGACAAAAACTCAAAAGGAAGGCGAATTTAAAAAAGCAAGAATTACTATTGACACCGATTCGGTACAAGTAAAAATTGAAGCAACTGAGAAACAGTAGAAGTATTAAGAAGAAGTTAACCCCAATTCAATTGGGGTACTTTAGGGTAAACTTAGCATTTCTGCTAAGTTTACTTTTAGTTGTCGCATATTCATTTTTATTTTCAAACAACAATCATCCCATTCCTGCTGCTCTTACAGAAATAACTGGCATAATACCCCCAAGCAAAGGCCTTTCTAATGCATTCTCACAAATTGTTCGATTAAACATTTCAAAGGCGCTATTTTTCAATCCAATATCGTTGAGAGTATTTTCCTTTTTTCTAATTCAGATAGTGCTTAGAGCTATTCTAACTATCGTTATTATTAAGATCCCAGAGTCTTTGTTAAAAAAACTATTGCTTGCAGATATAGTTGTTTCGGCAGGAGTGTTTGTTTATACGTTTTTCCCGCTGATAAAATATACAATTGAGATTTTAATCTTACCCCAATTCGTTCATTAGCTCTTCAAAAGTGAATGGGTCCGATGCTCTAATGCCTTTGGGAGTTTCAACAACCTTGCTGCAATCGGCGTAGTAATCGTGTTGGTATATAAAAATGTAGTTGCCTTCAAGTGCTTCCTGTAGGAAAACTTCTTTTTCTTTAAGCGTTTTAAGAGGTTCAACATCATAACTCATTATCCATGGAAGTGGTATGTGTGCTCTAAAGGGAAATAAGTCTGCGACAAAAACAAGTTTCCTTCCTTTATAGCTCACTATTGGAATAATCTGACCCCTAGTATGACCATTAAAAATTCTTATTTCTACTCCGGGGAAAAGTTCTCCTTCCTCTTTAATTAGGTTCAATGCACCTTTATCGCGCATTGGAAGCAGGTTCTCAGGAAGGAAAGCATCAGCCTCGCGAGGATTGGGGTTTATTGCCCATTCCCATTGGGCCTCGGTAACATGGTACTTGGCGTTGGGAAAGGTTAGCTGGAGCTGCCCATTCTTATCGCGATACGTTCCGCCTCCACAATGGTCGTAATGCAAATGGGTTAAAATTACATCGGTAATGTCTTCGGCTTTGTAACCACGTTTTGCCAATCCTGCAATTAGTCCCTCACCCCCAAATGCATGAACGTGACTCATGAATTTTTCATCTTGCTTATCGCCAATACCATTGTCTATTAGTATTACTCTATCGCCTGTTTCAATAATAAGCGATTTTAGTGCTAGGGGAATTAAGTTGTTCTCATCGGATGGATAAACTCTACTCCAAAGAACTTTTGGAACAACCCCAAACATGGCTCCACCATCAATCTTAAAGTTTGTGATGTTAAAAAACGAAAGTTTCATTTTATTAATCTTTTTATGTGGTTTAATATCAGTTTATTCACTTGCTTTAGGGAAGAACTCTCATTCAGCGAAAGTCAAATTATTTTCTTTTGGAATTTCATGTTGTTTTAACTTCGCTTTAATATGATTTATTATAGAACATTGTGAACATGGTTTTGTTTTATTAATGGTTCATTGCATTCATAAAATATAACAGACCTTTATTATTTATAAGGTATCAATTAACTATTTATGATTAACTTTGTCGCAAATTTAATGTTAAAATGAAGAATACCGATAAATGTTCATTTTGTGGTCGCCACCAGAAAGAGGTTAACCTGCTTATTGCTGGTTTAGATGGGTTCATCTGTGATTTATGCGCCGAGCAGGCTAATCTTATTGTAAAGGAGGAGTTAAAGAAGAAGGGCGAGTTCAAGTTGCAAAAAAGCAAGCTGTTAAAGCCAATCGAAATAAAGAAGTTTCTTGATCAGTATGTTATTGGTCAGGATGAAGCAAAAAAATTCCTTTCGGTTGCAGTATATAACCACTACAAGCGTTTACTCCAAAAGGATAAAGGCGACGATGTGGAGATTGAAAAATCAAATATCTTGTTGGTTGGAGAAACTGGTACGGGTAAAACATTACTTGCTCGCACCATTGCACGCATGCTTCATGTGCCATTCACAATTGTCGATGCTACAGTTCTTACCGAGGCAGGATATGTAGGCGAGGATGTTGAAAGCATTCTGACACGTCTTTTGCAAGCTGCCGATTATAATGTAGAGGCAGCCGAAAAGGGTATCGTATTCATTGATGAGGTCGATAAAATTGCCCGCAAAGGCGATAACCCTTCTATAACTCGCGATGTATCGGGCGAAGGTGTCCAGCAGGCAATGCTCAAGCTTTTGGAAGGCTCTATTGTAAACGTTCCCCCACAAGGTGGACGTAAGCATCCGGAACAAAAAATGATTGCTGTTGATACCAAGAATATCCTCTTTATTTGTGGTGGCGCGTTCGAGGGAATTCAAAAGAAAATTGCTCAGCGTTTAAACACAACTGTGGTTGGATATGGTGCTAGCAAAACACGCGAAGTGATTGATAAGGATAATCTGTTGCAATACATTGCCCCACAGGATCTAAGAGCCTATGGGTTAATCCCTGAAATCATTGGTCGTCTTCCTGTTATCACTTACCTAAACCCTCTCGATCGCGATGCCTTGAGGTCAATCCTTACTGAACCTAAAAATGCTATTATCAAGCAATACATTAAACTGTTTGAATATGATGGCATTAAGCTTCAATTCGAAGACGAAGTGCTTGAATATATAGTTGATAAAGCCGTTGAGTTTAAACTTGGAGCCCGCGGACTACGTTCAATTTGTGAGGTTATAATGATTGATGCCATGTTTGAACTTCCAACAAGCGATAAGAAAGAAATGGTAATCACCCTCGATTACGCTAAGGCTAAGATGGAAAAGACAAACATTAAGCGTTTGAAAGCGGCTTAGTCCTGCTTTCTTTTATACTCTTCAAAAGTAAAGCCTGGCCCATCGGTCGGGCTTTGTTTGTCCGATGATATTAGCTGCCACTCATCTGAACTGATAGGAGGGAAATAGGTATCGCCTTCATATGATTCATGAACTCTCGTAATGTAAAGTTTATCGGCTATTGGTAGTGCCTGTTTATAGATTTCGCCTCCACCAATTATAAAAACTTCACTTTCATCTCTTACAAGGTCTAAAGCTTTATCTAATGAGTTGGCAATTTCAATCCCATCGGCATTAAAACTTGGGTTTCTTGTTACTACAATGTTTCTTCGGTGGGGTAGTGGTTTACCTATACTCTCAAAGGTTTTTCGTCCCATAATAATGCTATGACCCGATGTAATCTTTTTAAAATGCTTTAAATCTTCAGGTATGTGCCAAAGTAGACCATTATTCCCACCTATTACCCCGTTTTTAGCAATAGCAACTATAATAGAAAGTTTCATTCCTTTAGGTTTTAATATCTAAACAGCAATCTCTCCTTTAATATGTGGGTGTGGGTCATACCCTTCTAGTTTAAAATCGCTATACTGAAAATCAAATATCGATTTTATTTCGGGGGTTATAATCATTTTAGGCAGCTTGCGTGGTTCTCTAGTTAGTTGTAGCTTTACCTGTTCGATATGGTTGAGGTAGATATGTGTATCGCCAAGGGTGTGTATAAACTCGCCAGGTTCGTATCCACATACCAGGGCTACCATCATGGTTAATAAAGCATATGAGGCGATGTTGAAAGGAACTCCCAAAAAAACATCAGCGCTGCGTTGGTAAAGCTGGCACGAAAGCTTTCCATTTGCTACGTAAAACTGGAATAGAACATGGCAGGGTGGAAGAGCCATGTTTTCAATTTCACTAACATTCCAAGCCGATACAATATGTCGACGAGAGTTTGGATTGTTTTTCAACGACTCAATTACCTGGCTAATTTGATCGATATGCTTCCCATTTGCCGATGGCCAGCTTCGCCATTGATATCCATAAACTGGACCTAGCTCACCATTTTCATCGGCCCATTCATCCCATATGGTTACTCCATTCTCATTAAGGTATTTTATGTTGGTATCTCCCTTTAAGAACCACAAGAGCTCGTGAATTATAGATTTCAGGTGCAACTTTTTTGTGGTAAGCAAGGGAAACCCTTCTTGCAAATCGAATCGCATTTGGTAGCCAAACACGCTTATTGTTCCTACTCCAGTGCGATCGTCTTTCTTAACACCATTCTTAAGTATGTGATCGAGTAACTCTAAATATTGAACCATATAGCAATCAAATTATTTCTCAAAAATAAGAAAGAAAAACGAGGAAATGTTAATCTCAAAAGAAAACTTCGTGAATTAAGTTTGTTATAGATAGAGTTATGAAGGATTACGTCAGATATTTTTTTAAAAGGAATAACTTCTGTTGGTCAATTACTTAGAAATAGTTTCAATTAGTTGTGGTAAAAAAAAAAGCCCGTTAACCCGGGCTTGGTGCGGATAGAGGGACTCGAACCCCCACGCCTTTCGGCACTAGATCCTAAGTCTAGCGCGGCTACCAATTACGCCATATCCGCAAAATTGTTGTGCAAAAGTAATAAATATTTTTGTAATAGCAATACTTTTTTGCCTATTCCTTTAAATTATTTTCTTAATTCAAAGTTTTGACCAAGGTAGAGTTTTCGAACTTGCTCATCATCAGCCAGTTCTTCTGCTGTTCCCGATTTAAGAATTTCTCCATCGTAAAGCAGATAAGCTCGGTCTGTAATAGAAAGGGTTTCATGAACGTTATGGTCTGTAATTAGAATCCCTATGTTTCTATCTTTAAGGTGAGCAACTATTGCTTGGATATCCTCTACTGCTATAGGGTCTACACCAGCAAATGGTTCATCAAGTAAAATAAACTTAGGGTCTATAGCTAAGGCTCGAGCAATTTCAGTTCTACGTCGTTCGCCCCCCGAGAGTTGAATTCCCAAGCTTTTTCTAATCTTTTGCAATCCAAATTCCTCAATAAGAGATTCTAATTTTTCTTTTTGGTATTCCTTACTAAAACTTGTCATTTCAAGTACAGCCTTTATGTTGTCTTCAACACTAAGCTGCCTAAATACCGATGCCTCTTGGGCAAGATAACCGATACCACGCTGCGCACGTTTAAATACGGGTTCATTTGTTATATCAGAATCATCTAAAAAAATCCTTCCTGAATTGGGCTTGATTAATCCAACTATCATGTAAAAGGTTGTTGTTTTACCAGCACCATTAGGTCCAAGTAATCCAACAATCTCTCCTTGGCTAACTTCAACGCTTGCACCCTTGACTACTGTCCGAGTTTTGTATCTTTTAATAAGATTTTCTGTATATAATCGCATAGGTCAGAAAATTTGTTGTAAAAGTAACCATTTTCTTATACCTATAAATCAAGTTTTCAATAAAAAGTTATAAATTAACAATTTGTTAAATGCAAACATTAGCACGATATTTGCATGCCCTTTTTAGAACCTGTTTTTATTCGTAATTTTGCCCAATAACGAGAAGATATGATTCAACCACCAAAACATACACCACGCTGGATTGTTTTCCTGATTGATATTTTAATTTGTTTATTTTCAATCACGCTTTCGTTTTATGTACGATTTGAGTTTTCGCCATCCAATGAGTTTAAACTTCTTCTTAAGTCGATAATACCCCTTGTGCTTTTTATTAGGGCGATACATTTTATATCTTTTAGAACATTTGCTGGTTTAATTCGATATACTAGTACTAAGGATGCTGAAAGAATTTTTATAGTTACTAGTTTGGGAACATTTGTCCTCTTTATTATAAATTTCATTAACTACATTGCAAATAAACAATTCTTAATTCCCAACTCTATTCTTTTAATCGATTACTTTATCACCATCATTTTACTAGTTGGTTCTAGGCTTACTTACAAAGCAATTTATTATACCATTAGAAACTCTGATGTTGATGGTGAGAAGATCCTGATAATTGGTGTTGAACAATTTGCTGCCGCAGTAAAACGGGCTGTAGACAAGGAAACTCTTTCTGGGATAAGGATAGTTGGGTTTATTGACCCCTATAATCGTCAAGAGGGAAATAAAATTGAGGATATCGAAATTTATGGTATTAATAAGATTGAGTTTCTTGTTCAAAAGTATGATGTTTCTAAAATCATTCTTGCATCTAAGAATCTTGATCCAAGTAGAAAAAATAAAATCATTGAAAAGTGCCTAGCCTTAAACATTAAGGTGCAGACCGTACCCGATGCTTCAGTTTGGATAAATGGTGAGCTGAATGTAAAACAGCTGAAGAATATACGAATTGAGGACCTTCTTGAGCGGCCACCCATTGTTTTAGACAAGAAAAGAATACAAGACTACATTAAAGGTAAGGTTGTTCTTGTTACTGGAGCTGCTGGATCGATAGGGAGCGAAATGGTTCGACAGATTTCCCGCTTCTACCCTAAAAAAATCATTTTATACGACATTGCAGAGACACCCTTATACGAGTTGGAGCTGGAGTTAAAAGAAAGCATTCACTTTTTTGATTTTGAAACAGTAATTGGCAGCGTTACAAATGAATATCGGTTAAAAAAGGTATTTGAGGTTTTTAAACCACAGGTGGTATTTCATGCAGCTGCATATAAGCATGTTCCTATGATGGAAAACAATCCTACCGAGGCTGTTTTCAATAACGTGCTTGGAACAAAGTTAATTGCAGACTTTTCCGTTAAGTTTGGAGTAGAGAAGTTTGTGATGATTTCTACAGATAAGGCTGTAAACCCAACAAACGTTATGGGGGCAAGCAAGAGGATAGCTGAAATTTACACTCAAACACTTAACACTACCTCACCAACCAAATTTATTACTACCCGTTTTGGGAATGTGCTCGGCTCCAATGGCTCTGTGATTCCGCGTTTCAGAAAGCAAATAGAGAATGGTGGACCTGTTACCATTACCCATCCCGATATTATAAGATATTTCATGACCATTCCAGAGGCTTGCCAGCTTGTGCTTGAGGCTGGTGCAATGGGGCAGGGGGGCGAGATATTCATCTTTGACATGGGCAAGCCAGTCAAGATTCTTGATTTGGCTAAAAAGATGATAAAACTCTCTGGCTTAACCTATGGCAAAGATATTCAAATCAACTTTACAGGTTTACGCCCTGGCGAAAAGCTATACGAGGAATTGCTTAACAATAAAGAAAATACTATTCCTACGTATCATCCCAAAATTATGATTGCTAAGGTTGACGAATATTCTTCTGACGATGTTTTCCCTATGATAAATGAGCTAATTAGTTGCCTACCGTCTCATAACAACTTTTTGATAGTTAGCAAGATGAAGGAAATCGTTCCTGAGTTTATTAGTCGAAACTCAGTTTACGAAAATATTGATAAACAAAAAGAATTTCAGAAGCATGAGCAAGACTCTAAATTCAAGTCTGCATGATTTTAAGCATCGTTCGCCCATCCAAATAAGATTTAATGATATCGACCAGCTATCGCATGTTACCAATTCTGTATACCAGCAGTATTTCGATTTAGGCCGATTAAACTACTTTACCGATGTGTTTGAAGAACAAATGGATTGGGAGTCAAAGGGGCTTATCCTTGCTAGCATTACAATAAACTATCTAAAACCCATTAAGATGTGGGATAAAATTGAGGTGCTAAGCAGAATAGTTGAAATTGGTAATAAGAGCCTTAGGATGGAGCAAAAAATTATGAATCATTCTATGAATAGCATAGCAGCAGAAAGCCAGTGTGTGATGGTTTGCTATAGCAATAGCCTAGGAGAGACAATAAAAATTCCTGAGAACTGGCAAAAAAGAATAATTGCTTTTGAGAACAGCGTAAAGTTAAGAGTTAAGATTTAGTATTCCTTCAGGAATTTGCATCTCTACTATTTTCTTTTCTATATCAACCAGAGTAATAAGTTCATCTGCAGCAGGAATAATTACCTCTACACCATTGTCTCTAAGAACGGTAAATGTAGCGTTCAAATCATACTCAATGTAATCGGAAATCTTTCCTATGCGGTTGCTGTTTTCATCGTAAACTAAGTAACCAACCAGGTCGGCAAGAAACATCTCGTCGGATTCGGGAATATTATCTACAGGGAGTAAAAGGTTTAACCCAGTAAAATGCTGAGCTTTCTCAATACTATCAACTTCGTCGAGTTTTAAAATGGCTTTTTCTTCAGATGGGGCTTTAATATTCTCAATAAAAAAAGGAACCGGTATACCATCAATTTCAATGAATACCGATTCCAGTTCAATTGGGTCAAACTTAAGTGGCAAATCAAAATTTACCAGAAGTTCACCATGAATGCCATGTGTTTTTTGGATGTATCCAATATTAACAAAACTGGCATCCCCCATTCATCAATAAGCTTAGGCGTTTTCCGATTCAGTGTTTTCTTCGGAACTTGCTTCCTCTGAAGCATTTTCAACTTGTTCTTCTGCCTCTTTAGCCGCCATTTCGGCTTGCTTTTTGGCAATTTCTTGAGCACGAGCCTCACGAACTTTAGCTTCAGCCTCTAAACGTTGTTTTTGAGCATCAGCTTCGTTCTTTGCTAATGATTCAATCTTAGCCTTAATCTTGGCCTCTTTCTGTGCTACCCACTCCTGGAATTTAGCCTCAGCTTGTTCTGGGGTAAGTGCACCCTTTTTAACACCTTCAAGAAGGTGTTTCTTTAACAATACACCTTTGTACGAAAGGATAGCCCTACAGGTGTCAGTAGGTTGAGCGCCCTTTTGAAGCCAGTCCAATGCCCTATCAAAATTTAATTCAATAGTAGCAGGATTTGTGGTTGGATTGTACGAACCAATCCTTTCAATGAATCTGCCATCTCGTGGCGCCCTGCTATCCGCCACCACAATGTGGTAGTAGGGTCTTCTTTTCCTACCATGGCGGCTTAGTCTGATTTTTACAGGCATACTTTACGCTTTTAATTAAACCTACTTATTACTTTTGCGCCGCAAAGATACATTTTTTTATTAATTGAATTACAATAGACTGCATAATTATTTTTTGCTTTTAGCTTTCAAATTGCTATTTATAAAAAAAATAGTAACCTTTGCATCCTATGCGTTTTGTTAAATATCATTAAACTATCAGTATGAAGACATCTCGCACACGAATCATCTCGCTGCTCGTAGTTGCCTTGATACTTAATTCCTTTGTCTCCAGATCGGAATCCTTAGCAAAGAAACTTAAAGACATTCCACTCCAGAGCGACTCAACTTATGTTCTTGACCTTTTAGGTACGCCTACTAAAAAGGTTTATGTACAAAGGTATTACTATCAAGGAAATCAGGCTGTTTTTGTAGATAGCATAATTTCTGATATTAGGCTTAAAGACACACATAAAAGGATAAAGATAAAGCTCAAGCGACATCTAAATGATAGCAGTAAACATGGATTGTCAATTTCAACTTTAAGAATTGGGATGTCGCTTGCTGAAGCTGTTGAACGAGCAGGTGAACCAGATAGTATTTTAAATGGGGAGGATTGGTATTATACTAATAGGCATCGCCTAGAGTTATCTGATGGGAGGGTAATTGCTAGGGATTTGCATATTAAGGCAACCCTTGAAACGCTAGATTGGATTTGGCTTAACTTTTCAAAGGGTGGATTGCTATTTATGAACATTACCTTAGCCCTCATCATGTTTGGAATTGCTTTACAGATAAGAGTTGAGCACTTTAAGTTACTCTTTGTGAGCCCCAAACCCGTTATCGTAGGTTTTTTCTCTCAATTCTTTGCTTTGCCGTTTTTAACTTTTTTACTTGTATTAGTCATTCAACCTACACCAAGCGTAGCACTTGGAATGATACTTGTGGCGGCATGCCCAGGAGGAAATATATCTAACTTCATTTCATCGCTTGCAAAGGGAAACGTAGCTCTATCAATTACTCTAACTGCTATTGCTACAATAGCCGCAATTTTTATGACACCGTTTAACTTTACATTTTGGGGAAAACTTTACTCCTCTGCATCAAATCTTGTTATTCCTATTGAGATAGATGCCTGGGAGATGATTAAAACCGTCCTTATCTTGCTGGGTATACCTGTCTTTCTTGGCGTCCTATTTGCTCGTTTTTTCCCAAATACGGCTCAACGAATTTCTAAGCCATTCAAGATATTTTCCATTGTCGCTTTTCTAGGCTTTGTAGTTGCTGCCCTTGCTGCAAATTTTAGCTATTTTCTTAAATACGTGCATTTAATAGCACTAATTGTATTGGCACATAATGCTTTAGGGCTTCTTACGGGTTATCTAATTCCTACGCTATTCAAACTTAACAAGCGCGATAGAAGAACTATTGCCATTGAAACGGGGATTCAGAACTCGGGCTTAGGATTAGTGCTAATTTTCAATCCAAATCTTTTTGATGGACTTGGCGGAATGGCATTCATTGCTGCACTTTGGGGAATCTGGCACATTGTTTCGGGGCTTGGAATTGCCTATTATTGGTCGAAAAAGTTTAACTAGTTTTTTGTTGGATTTTAGTTTTTTGTGTTATGCCTACTAGCAGAGAAAGAATTGAGAAATGGTCATTTGGTTATTGGTTACTCCGTTTTTATCAAAACATGATGTTTCGGTTGTATTTTAAGACCGAGATTGTTGGACTAGAAAAACTAACTAAAAATACCACCTTCATATTTGCACCGAACCATCAGAATGCCTTGATTGATGCCTTGGCCATGCTAACACTTAACCACAGTTGGCAGCCTGTATTTTTGGCACGTGCCGATATTTTTAACAAACCGTTAATATCCAAAATTCTTACCTTTCTTAAAATCATGCCCGTTTATCGCATTCGCGATGGTTACGAAAACCTGTCGTTAAACGATAGGATTTTTCAGAAAACCATGGACATTATAAGGAACGGCAATGGGCTCGTAATTTTACCTGAAGGCAACCACGATGGTTTTAAGCGTTTAAGGCAGCTAAAAAAGGGAATTGCTAGAATTGCTTTGCAAACCGAAGACGCATCGGATGGTACTTTAAATATTCATATTGTTCCTGTTGGATTAGACTACTCTAACTATGTGAGATACCGCAGTAAATTGCTAATAAGGATTGGTGAACCGTTTCCTGTAAAAAAATACTTGGAACTGTATCGTCAAAACAAGGCATTGGCTTACAACTCATTGGTTGGTGAGTTGGCTGAAAGAATGAAAAAGGAGATGATACATGTTGAGGATGAGCATAATTACGAAAGTTACATTTTTCTCACGGAATTCTTTTCAAAGTACTACGTCAAATTTAAGGGGTTGCCCAAAACTCAAAACAATCATTTTGAGATAAGAAAGCGTTTAATTGCGAAGCTGGATGAGTTAAAGCGAAATAATACTAACAGATTTAATAGCATAATATCGAAATCAAACGAGTTGCTTGAGCTTATGCAACAGTATAAGCTCAAGCAACGGGCTTTGCCGCTTCTTGTTTCTAAAGCATTTAACTTAGTCTGGATGATACCTTTTATTATAATAGCATCGCCCCTTGCATTGTATGGTTTTTTAAATCATCTTTTACCTATTCTGTTACCTTTTTGGCTGAGTAAAAAGTTTAAGGATGTGCAATTTCATAGCTCTGTTAAACATGCTGCAAGCCTGCTTCTGGTGTTAATACTTTATCCTTTGCAGGTTGTTGTTGTGGGTTTGGCATTTAAAAGTTTGGTTATATCTCTTATATACTTTTTATCGTTACCTGTATCGGCATTTATTCTTTTCCATTGGCGAAGGGTTTTATATAAGATTATGGGTATTTCAAGAGTAGTACGATTGGGCTATAGTAAAAGGAACGAGTTTGAAAAGGTTAATAAACTTTACAGTGAGCTATTACCGGAACTAGCTGCTGTGTACGAAGTATAAAACTATCTATAGTTGGGGTAGGCTTTTAATTATTGGTATTTAAACAGTTTGTTCTGGCAAAACATTGCAAAAACCACATTCAATATCTATTTTTGTCGAAACTTGTTTTGAGGACAAATGCTTAAAGCTCTTATTGTTGATGATGAAATAGCATCGCTACGTACGCTTGAACTGCTTATTGGCAAGTATGAGCAGCATGTCGATATTATTGGAGTTGCCCATTCTGCCAATGAAGGAATAGAAAAGGTAAAACAGTTTGATCCCGATATAGTTTTTTTAGACATCGAGATGCCAGGTGGAAGTGGTTTTGACTTCCTTGAAGGGTGTCCTCATCGGAATTTCGATGTAATTTTCATTACTGCCTATAACAACTACGCAATAAAAGCTTTTAAGTATAGTGCAATTGATTATCTACTTAAACCCATTGAGGTTGATGAACTTCATCAAGCCTTAGAGAAGATCATAAAACAGCGCTACTCTCAATTTGATGGGAGAAATAAGTACTATGCTCTTTTTGAAAATATAAAAGAGATAATTCCCAAAAAGCTAGTTGTATCCACTGACGATAAGTATGAATGTATTGATGTTTCTGCAATCCAACTAGTAGAACAAACAAATAGCGATACAGTAATAAAACTTGCTGATAACAGTCAGCTAAAGGTTGCAAACTCATTTGCTGAGCTATCTTCTTTACTTGAAGAACGTCATTTTGCTCCAATCAGCAATTCGCAAATGATAAACCTGGCCATGGTAAGAAAAATTACGAACAAGCCTACAAATAATGTTCAACTAAGAAATAAGCAGGAGGTTACTGTAAAGCCAGAGTATCTTGGGAAGTTGAACGAAGTTCTTTCAAAAATATCAAAATAAAAAATTTGGGACGGATAGTTGCACTTGATATAGGACGAAAAAGGACAGGAGTTGCTCTCACTGATCCTTTAAAAATAATAGCTTCGCCACTCGATACCATTCCAACTCATACTGTAGTTCCTTTTCTGGAGAAGCTATTAAAAGAAAATGAGATAGAGCTAATAGTTGTAGGATATCCGTTGCAAATGAACAATACTCCCTCGGAAGCTGTTAACTATATCAAACCTGTTGTAAAGCAGATAAAGAAGAAGTTTCCCAATTTACCTTTGGAGTATGCCGATGAGCGGTTTACCTCAAAGTTAGCTATGCAAGCCATGATTGATGGCGGCATGAAAAAAAAGGATAGACAGGTTAAGGCTAATGTCGATAAAATTAGCGCTTCAATAATACTGCAAAGCTATTTGGAAGGTTTAAACTATAAATAATTAATACTTTTGCAAAAAAAACGATGATACGAACAGTTTACATATACGGTTCGCCTGTGTTAAGGAAGGTTGCTCAAAACATTACACCAGATTATCCAGAGCTTGATAAGTTGATTGACGATATGTACGAAACAATGAGCAATTCCGATGGGATTGGCTTAGCGGCTCCCCAAATTGGGTTGTCCATAAGGCTATTTGTGGTTGATGGAACACCGCTTGCCGAAGATGATCCAACCCTTAAAGATTTTAAAAAGGTTTTTATAAATGCTCAAATTGTAGAGCGATTTGGCGAAAAAACTATATACAACGAAGGGTGTTTGAGCTTACCAGGATTGCATGAAGATGTTGAACGTGAGTCCAAAATAAGAATTCGGTACGTTGACCAAAACTTTAAGGAACACGAGGAGGAGTATGAGGGGATGGCAGCTCGAATAATTCAACACGAATACGACCATTTAGATGGTATTCTTTTTACCGATCGTGTTTCACCAATTCGCAAGCAGCTACTTCGCTCAAAATTAAATGCGATAGCTAAGGGAAAATTTTCTGCCAGCTATAAATGTAAGATAGGAAAGTAAAACATATCATCGCTTTAAACTTTCTTTTTTTAAGATTTTTCCGTTATGCAGGTATCCCTAATCTAGGGGTTTCATAAATTATAGTATTTTGATATGTTATTTAATTGGCTAAGCTTCAAAATGATGTAAAATTTTTAAATTTATTTTCCCTTGTTATTTAAATAATTAGTTGTATTTTTGCGTCCCGCTTATTATCTAAATATAGGATCACAAATTGTTGGTATTAACCTAAAAATTAGGAGATTACAGTGAATACGCAGAGTTACAAAACGGTAATGGCAAACAAAGCCACCGTTAAAAAGGAGTGGGTTGTGATAGATGCTACCGATCAGGTTCTAGGCCGTTTATCGAGCCAAGTTGCAAAAATCCTGAGAGGCAAACACAAACCCAGTTTCACCCCTCATGTTGATTGTGGTGATAATGTAATTGTTATTAACGCTGACAAAGTTCGTTTAACCGGACGTAAGTTAACGGATAAACAGTATGTTCGTCATACTGGTTACCCAGGAGGACAGCGTTTTGCTACTCCAAAAGAGATGCTACATCGCAAACCTATTTGGGTGATTGAGCATGCTGTTAAGGGTATGCTTCCTAAAAACAGGTTAGGAGCAGCGTTGTTCCGTAATTTGTATGTTTATGCTGGATCTGAGCACCCACACGAGGCTCAGCAACCAAAGAAAATTGAATTAAGCAACATTAAATAAGTTAACTTATGCAGGTTTACAACGGATTAGGTAGAAGAAAATCAGCTATTGCTCGTGTTTACCTTCGCGAAGGTAAAGGCAATATAACAATAAATGGTCGTGATCTGAAGGATTACTTCAGTTCAGAACTGCTACACTATGTAGTTAAGCAACCACTACTTGCAATAAACGCAGAAGAAAGTTTTGATATTAAAGTTAACCTTGATGGTGGTGGTGTAACTGGACAAGCCGAAGCTCTTCGTTTAGGAATTGCTAGGGCATTGGTTAAGTATAATGAGGAGAACCGAGCAGTTATGCGTGCCAACGGTTTCTTAACCCGCGATCCTCGTGAGGTTGAACGTAAGAAACCTGGTAGACCAAAAGCAAGAAAGAGATTCCAGTTCAGCAAACGTTAAAATTATCAATTTTACAAACAATTTATTATTAACTATTTGGCAGGCAGTTTAGTAATAAATTGCCCAGACTCCCGAAAGGGACTACTGAGCGATTGCCAAAGAATCTAAACAATTTGAAAAATGTCAAGAACTAATTTTCAAGAATTACTCGAAGCAGGTGTACACTTTGGCCACTTAAAGCGTAAGTGGAATCCCAAAATGGCTCCATATATTTTCATGGAGAAAAATGGTATTCATATTATTGACCTGCACAAAACAGTTGCAAAAATCGATGAAGCTGCCGCTGCTGTTAAGCAAATCGCTAAATCGGGTCGTAAGATCCTTTTCGTAGCTACCAAAAAGCAAGCTAAAGACATCGTAGCAGAGCGTATCAAATCAACAAACATGCCTTACGTAACTGAGCGATGGCCTGGTGGTATGCTTACTAACTTCCCAACTATCAGAAAGGCCGTTAAAAAAATGAATAGCATCGATAAGATGATGACCGACGGTACTTTCGATACTCTTTCTAAACGTGAAAAGCTACAGATTCAACGTCAACGTGCTAAACTAGAGAAGAACCTTGGTTCAATTGCTAACATGAACCGTCTTCCTTCTGCCCTTTTTGTGGTTGATGTTCAAAAAGAATATATCGCCGTACGTGAAGCCAATAGGCTTAACATCCCGGTTATCGCAATGGTTGATACTTGTTGTGATCCTACTCCTATCGATTTTGTGATTCCGGCTAACGACGATGCTTCAAAGTCAATCGCTTTAATTGTTGACATAATGGCTAAAGCCATTGAAGAGGGATTGGCAGAGCGTAAGGCTGAAAAAGAAAAAACACAAACAGTTGATCAGGATAAAGAAGGTGGAAAAACCAAAGCTCGTAAAGCTAAAAAAGATGATGAGGCTGTAGAGGAAGTAGCCGAAGAAGATGACGATGTTGCTATGCAAGATGATTCTGCCTCAGCTGAAGAAAATAAAGAATAATAACTCACTGAAAAAACAAAAATATTATGGCTGAAATTACAGCTGCTGAAGTTGCTAAACTACGTAAACTCACCGGAGCAGGTATGATGGACTGCAAAAAGGCTTTAGTAGAAGCCGACGGTGATATGGATCGTGCAATTGAATTAATACGCGAACGCGGTAAGGCTATTGCCAACAAACGAGCCGACCGTGAGGCAGGCGAAGGTGCTGCATTAGCAAAAGTTAATGAAGCTGGTAACCGTGGGGCTATTGTTGTGCTTAACTGCGAAACTGACTTTGTTGCTAAAAATGCCGACTTTGTTGGTGTTGCATCTAAAATTCTAGACCATGCTTTAAGCACAAGCCCTGCAAACCTTGAAGCTCTAAAAGAGTCAACCCTAGATGGCAAAAAAGTTGCTGATGTGGTTGCCGAATTCTCTGGTATTACTGGAGAAAAAATGGAACTATCTTACTACGAATTTGTAGAGGCTCCTATGGTTGTTTCTTATATTCATCCTGGTAATAAACTTGCTACAATTGTTGGATTCAGCAAGGCTATAGATGTGCAAGCAGCTAAAGATGTTGCTATGCAAGTAGCTGCTATGAATCCTGTAGCAATAGATAAAGATGATGTGCCAGAGGATATTCGCCAAAAGGAATTTGAAATTGGTAGAGAGCAAGCACGTCAAGAAGGTAAGCCTGAAAACTTACTTGATAAAATTGCTGAAGGAAAACTTAATAAATTCTACAAGGAAAGCACTCTATTAAACCAAGAATTTATTAAGGACAATAAGATGACCATTCGTCAATATCTACAAGGTGTAGATAAAGATGTAAAGGTTACTGCTTTTAAACGATTCTCTTTGAATTCATAGTTTTTTGAATTTTGAAATAAAAAAGGAGAGTTTATGCTCTCCTTTTTTGCGTTATGTTAGTAGTATACAAACTTTGACGGAAAAAACTTAACAAAGATATTTTACGTATTTAATAAACGTTTTAAGAGGTCATAGATAAAACTCGAGTAAATAAAAATTAGTTGTCTTTTTTATAAATCGCAACAATTATTTGGTATGTATAAAACAAACATTTAAATTTGCATCAACGCATTCGGAATTGTCTTCCAAAGAAATCAATACAAACCGCGTATTCTAATCCATTCTTATTGTCTTAACAATATCATCATACTAAATTATGTACGACATACTAGAACTTAACAAGAAGTTACTTCCTGAGCTTAAGGAAATAGCTAAGAGTTTAAATATCAAAAAGGTCGATGGTTTAAAGAAACAAGAACTAATCTATAAGATACTCGACCAACAAGCTATTGAAGCATCGTTAAAGCCTGGTGATGAAAAAAGCAAGGAGCGAAAAAGAACTACCAATAAAGCCACAAAAAAGACAGCTGACTCCTCAAAGAAAGATGGGAAGGATAGCAGCAAAAGCCAAAAGAGTAAGGCCAGTGATTCTAAAGAACAGCCTAAAACTAAAGCCCAAAGTACCGACGAGGAGAAAACTAGCGAAAAGCCAGTAGAAAAAACAACCGAAAAAAGTAAACGGAAACGTATTACTAGAAACGTTGAGGCTAAAAAGGAGTATTCAACTGTTGAAACGGATAAAACCGAAGACAAAAAAGAGGAAAGCGAAAAAGTTCTTACAGTTAATAAAAAGGCAGTAGTTTTACCTGAAATAGATGTTGAAGCCCAAACCGAAGCATCAGAAGTCCAAGTTGACGATGATGCTGAGAGCACTAAAACCGAAAACACATCACAGGTCGCTGAAGTTGAAGAGAAATTTACTCCTGAAAATATTACAGTAGAAGAGAAAACTGTTGAAGTTACCGAGAAAGAATCTCCTAAGCAGGTAAAACCACACCCTGAGAAACGAACAGGGAACGAACGCTTTGATTTTGACGGGATTGTTACAACTACAGGCGTACTTGAAATCATGCCAGATGGTTATGGATTTCTACGCTCATCAGACTATAACTATTTAAGTTCACCCGATGATGTTTACGTTTCGCAATCGCAAATAAAACTTTTTGGACTAAAGACAGGTGATACTGTTACTGGCTCAATTAGGCCGCCAAAAGAGGGTGAAAAATATTTCCCTTTAATTAAAGTACAAGAGATAAATGGCCGTGATCCAGAATTTATTCGCGACCGCGTACCTTTCGATTATTTAACCCCCTTATTCCCTAATGAGAAGTTTACTCTAATAGGGAATGGTATGAACCTCCTATCTGCACGAATTGTTGATATGTTTTCGCCTATTGGTAAGGGGCAGCGAGGATTAATTGTAGCCCAACCAAAAACTGGTAAAACAATTCTTTTAAAAGATATTGCCAACTCAATAGCAGCAAATCATCCCGAGGTATACATGATTGTTCTGCTTATTGACGAGAGGCCAGAGGAGGTAACCGATATGGCTCGTAGTGTGAATGCTGAGGTTATCGCGTCTACCTTCGATGAGCCTGCTGAACGTCATGTAAGAGTTGCCAATATTGTACTGGAAAAAGCAAAACGACTAGTTGAATGTGGTCACGATGTGGTCATCCTTCTCGACTCAATTACCCGTTTAGCCCGAGCATTCAACACTGTTCAACCAGCATCAGGGAAAGTGCTCTCTGGTGGTGTTGATGCTAATGCACTTCAAAAGCCAAAGCGTTTCTTTGGGGCTGCTCGTAATATTGAAAATGGTGGATCCCTTACCATCCTAGCCACCGCTCTTACCGATACTGGTAGCAAAATGGATGATGTTATTTTTGAGGAGTTTAAAGGAACTGGTAATATGGAGCTTCAGCTCGATAGAAAACTCGCTAACAAACGTGTATTCCCTGCTGTTGATATTATGGCTTCAAGTACTCGTCGTGAGGACTTGCTGCTAGATAAAGAGGTTCTTCAAAAGATTTGGATCTTGAGAAATTATCTCACCGATATGAACTCGGTTGAGGCCATGGAATTTCTGAGAGATCGTTTGGTGAAAACAGCAACAAACGAGGAGTTCCTTTGGAGCATGAATAGCGATATATAACCTATATGGTTATAATTTTAAAGGTAGCATTAGCTTGCTACCTTTTTTTCTACCTTTATTTTTTATGAAAGTATAAAGATTAGATTAAATTTGTGCGTATAGCAATTAACCATGACGCTCCCAAAAGGAAATTATACTGCTGAAGAAATTGAGTGGTTTCGAAGAATTTTCGACGAATTCTACGAGAGTATTCGACATTTTGCCTATTATAAAACTGGCGATGTTGATCTTTCCGATGATATTGTTCAGGAGGTTTTCCTGAAAATATGGGACATGCGAAAAAAGGTTAACGATGAAACAGTAAAATCGTTATTATATACTATTGCAGGAAATATCATTAAAAATCATTATAAGCATTTAAAAGTTGTTTACAACTTTCAGAGCCAAACTAAAGCAGCTAGTGGTAGTACAGCAGAAAGCGCCGATGAGCCCATTAGAATTGAACAGTTCAACCAGCAGCTTCAGGATGCAATTGCATCTATACCCGAGGGCCCAAGAGAGGTTTTCCTCATGAGTAGAATTGATGAGCTAAGCTACCAAGAGATAGCCGAAAGACTTGGGTTAAGTGTTAAAGCCATTGAGAAAAGAATGTCAGTAGCACTCAAAGTACTGAGAGATAAGTTTGGATATAAAATATGAGCAACGAAGAAAAAATAGGAAATAATAAAATGGGGCAAGCAAAAAGTGATAATTTTTTTAGCAACTTGTCTGTTCCTCCTTCAAAACGAAGTAAGGAAGAGGCCTGGCAATTGCTCATGCAGTCTATTGATGAAAAAGAGGAACATCACAATAAAAGCATCTCTTTAAAGCCTAGTTACACCAAACTGCTTGTTGCTGCTTCAATAGCAATACTTTTTCTAATCTCATCAGTACTGATTTTTAATAAGGAATATCATTTTGAAACGTATGAGGCGCAAACCCTTAAGGTTGATTTGCCCGATGGATCATTTGTTAATCTAAATGAAAACTCATCAATTGCTTACTCTTTGACTTACGGATGGTTTAACCGCAAGGTCAGCTTTGAGGGCGAAGGTTATTTCACAGTTACTAAAGGTAAAGGTCGCTTTATTGTTGATGTTGCTCAAAATAAAAAAATTGTAGTAACTGGAACCGAGTTTAATGTAATAAGTAGAGATAAGGACTTTTCTGTTACCTGTTATGAAGGCTCGGTTGAAGTAAGAGCATCTAAGTCGAAACCTCTCAAAATAAAAGCCGGTGAGCAAGTCTTGCTTGATAAAAATGAGCTCAAACTTAATTCAAGCACAATAAATAGACCTCCTAAACCTGTTTGGCTTACAAATGAATTTGTTTTTATAAATCAGCCCCTTTCTATAGTTTTTGATGAGCTGTCGCGTTATTACAAAGTTAGAATAGTAGCAGATGGCTTTAACCCTTCGGAGCGACAGTTTTCAGGGAAATTACCGGCTGATTCATTTAGAAATATAATTGAAATAATGTCCGTATCATTAGGGTTATCCTATTCATACTCACCCGATTCTACAACTATTGTTTTTAGGTAGGGTTTTTGTAGCATATCTTGTAATGCTTTTAGACAAAGTTTGGATTAATGGGTAAGAAAAAATTACTAACATATTTTTTGCTACTTTCTCTGCTGTTATCTTTTCATATGGTATCAGTTGGCCAGGATGTTAGGATTAGTGAAAAATATAACCAGAAACCTTTAACTGAGATTCTTTCTCAACTCACCGAGAAATATAATGTTAAGCTAGCCTATGATCCTGTTGCGTTGAGTGAACTAAAATATACTGGTAAGTTTTCAAATGATAAAATTGAAAAGGTTTTAAAAGCTGTTCTTAAGAATTCAGGATTTGAGTATGTGAAAATAAATCAGGTTTATGTTGTTAAAAAATCTGTAGCAAAGATAGAAAAAAAGTCATCGTTTATTCAGGGGATTGTACGCGACAGGATTTCTGGAGAGGCATTGCCCTATGCATCGGTCAAAGTGGTTAATGATAATACCGGAACAGTAACTAATACCGACGGTTTCTTTACAATACAGAATATGACTGACGATTCAGTTAGCATTGAGGTGAGTTTTTTAGGATTTAATCCCATAAAAACAAAGATTGCACGAATTGATAATTCAGGCAGCCCAGTTGTAGTAGAGCTTGACCCAAAGCTATTTGTAATTTCCGATGTTGAAGTAGTAAAAAGCATCTCAAAACTTTTAGCATTAGGGAACAACCCTGGTGAAATAGTCTTAAATACTCGTAAAGTTGGCGAAACGCCATCTCTCTCCGGAATTGATGTGCTTGCACCGTTACAGCTTTTGCCAGGTGTTGACGGCACCACCGAGTCGCTCTCAGGATTATTAGTGCGTCATTCCCCGCCTGATAAAAACTTGATTTCATACGATGGTTTTACCATTTATCATATCAACCATTTATTTGGAGCTTTTTCAAGCTTAAACTCTAAGGCGATTAAGGATGTTCGACTTTATAGAGGTGGATTTGACGCTCGCTGGGGGGGGAGGGCTTCGTCAGTAGTTGAGATTACAGGAAAAACTGGTAATGAGAAAAAGTTTGTAGTTGATGTCGGTTCAGATCAGCTAGCTGGCGATA
The DNA here is from genome assembly GCF_013265555.1 of Tenuifilum thalassicum. Classification (GTDB taxonomy): domain Bacteria; phylum Bacteroidota; class Bacteroidia; order Bacteroidales; family Tenuifilaceae; genus Tenuifilum; species Tenuifilum thalassicum. Next base: position 434,061 of record NZ_CP041345.1, read on the forward strand.
TTACCGTAGAAGGACCTATTGGTAAAAAATCATCTTTCATTCTGTCGGCACGTAGAGCATATACCGATTACTATCGCTCTCCGCAATTTCTAAACATCTTTGAAAGTGCTGCCAATGATATAAAAATTCTTAACAAAAGCTTTACCGTTTTTGGGACTGACCCCTCAGCACCTTCTTACATGTTTTATGATGCTAATGCCAAGTATAGCTTAAAGCCTAACAGCAAAGATGTGATTTCAGTTAGCGCTTATGTAGGAAAGGATAGGCTGAATTATGCTCAGCTGCTTTCTTCACCATTTGTTAAAGAGCTATCCGATTGGGGGAATAGTGGTATAGGTACACGATGGGCTAGACAGTGGAACGGCAAATTTTACCATAACCTAACATTTGGGCTTTCTAATTTTAGCAGCGATTTTGCCCTTTATGACAGCACTCTTAGCAAACGTTCAGCCCAACTCTTTGCTGATACTGTTATTCGTGATTACAAAACCAGTACAAACTTAGTTGATTACACGCTAAATCTGAATACCCAATTTACTTTAAGTAAGGAGTTTCTTCTTGAGTTTGGACTTCACGCTAATATTGTTGATGATAATCTTTTTGAAAAATATTTTCGTTCAACCAATGGATATGTATTTATTGATACAATGCGCCAATCCTCCTTTTACTCACAGTTAAAAACTGGTTGGTTGCAATTAACATACAAAACTAAAGGATTGAAATCGTTGAAAATTGGTGGACGATTATCTCATCATAATTTGACCGACAAATACTATTTTGAACCTCGTGTTCAAATGGTTTTAAGTCCAACAGAAAAACTCGATTTAAAATTTTCGGCAGGTCTTTATAATCAATTTATTAACCGAATTTATCTTTATAGCACCAGTGTAAAATATCTTTGGGTCGCATCCGATGGAGTTAATTTTCCTGTTGTTAAATCAAAACATTTTATCTCAGGAATTAGCTATGAAACAAAAAATTTCACAATAGATATAGAAGGCTATGTTAAGGAGACATCTGGGCTTTCTTTTGTTCAAAATAAGATTGTTCGAACCACAAATAACCGTTTTGTTGAACGTTCGAAACTTTACTTATTAGATAGTAGGGCTTTGGGGGTAGATTTACTCCTTAAAAAAACAGCCGATCAATTTGAGGGTTGGTTAGCTTACTCGTATAGCAAATCATTTAACCAGTCAAGCAGCTTAAATGGGGGAGATGAATACTATGCTCTCGACGACCATTTACATGAGTTAAAAGCTGTTACTCTATATCGATATAAAAGATGGCGGTTATCTAGTGCGTGGATTTATGGATCGCCTAAACCATGGGATGAAATAATCCTTTTGCCAAACTTAACGATTTCACCTGATTATGAAAAAAATTCAAGTCGATTAACTCCTTACCACCGGTTAGATGTTGGTATAAGCTATTCTGCACAAATCTTTTCTGAGGGTATGGTTGAATTTGGGTTGAAGGTTTTTAACTTATATAACCGTAACAATATATTAGCTCGACCTTACTCTTTAACTGACACTCCCATATCCGATTATTTGCAAGGAAAATCAATTATATCGTATAACGATATTTATGGTTTGGGTAGAACCCCAACAATATTTTTTAATATCCGGTTTTAGTAGATGTTTTATCAGTGGCATTTAGGTTTTTTACCATCCTTAAAATAAGCTTATCGGGAATTGCTACTAGTTTATAAATGGAGTAGTATAGTACTGAACCGTTTTGTATGCATGCAACCTTAGCAGAGTAGAGCCTATTTTTAACCTCACGCTGAAAGTTGACGTTATATTGAAGTTCACCATCGGAATTGAGCCCCTCAAATCCTCCTGGTCTATAAATTTCGAGGTCCTGATAAAATGGAGATACCTGTTTGGGATTTAGATTCTTATCTAAGAGTTGATTGATTTCAACCTCTACATCAGTAATAGGCTCTCTAATAGCCTTGAATAGTGCTGCGCTTGCATATGCTATTGCAAACAGGAAATCAGATAATGTTTTATTTACACAGCTTGAAATACTCCTAAAAACATTAAGTTGCTTTTTGTTGTATTTCAGTGTTCTAGTAACTCCATTCAAATCAAAAGTTAAAGGTGAATTGGTATTTGTGGCATATGAACGCTCCTTTTTTGTTGAAAATAAATCATGTCCATTTATTGCCTGCAAAAACTTTTCAGCTTTATTGTTAGGGTTTGTAGTTACTTTTAGTTCAACATCTTCGTTTGTACATACAACATTCCCAAAAACCAATTTAAAGTAGTTATAATAGTCGTTAGATAGCCCATGGAGCAGACTAGCTATGCTAGAAAAAAGAAGCATGCCAGGCACAACAACACCCTTGTTCTGGGTGTGCATTACTTCTGGGTTATGGATTGGGTTGTCGTCAGCAGTTGCTCTACAAAACTCTACAACTGATTTATTCGAAAAACAAAATCTTTTTTCCATCACATCTTAAAAAATATGCAGCAAAGGTAATTTTTTTAAGTAAATCAAACGTATGTATGAAAAAATAAAATAGGGTATTCTCTTAATCTCTTGTATTTACTATAAAAGAAAGAAATTTAAAAAAAAATAAAATTCTGGTAGGGTATTCAAACGTGAGGTTGTACTAGTAGTAAAAGAAAGTAAAAATGAGACCCGACAGCGATATAAATAATAGGATTGATGGGATGCTTGGGAGTTACAGGGTGCCTGACGGGAAAACTCATGATGAAGCTTGGCAAGCGCTCTTTGACAGAATTAATCAAAACAATGACCAGGGAAAAGTAAGAGGGATGGGTTACCTGCTTACTCGTTTAGCTGTTGCGGCTTCATTTTTTGTTGTTTTATCATTCTCAACCTGGGTTTACCTATATAGGATGGGTAATGAATTAATTTACCTAGGCCGAGGAGAACATGCAACCTTACTTTTACCCGATAGTAGTAAAGTAACGCTAAATGCTGATTCAAAGCTGTCCTATAATAAGAATCGTTGGTTCTTAGAAAGAAAGGTTGTTCTTGAGGGTGAAGCCCTATTTGAGGTAACCAAAGGGAATCGGTTTTCTGTAATATCAGCTGGGGCTAAAACCACTGTATTGGGTACAGTATTTAATGTGTATAACAGGAATGGCTTGGTATGCGTAACCTGTTACGAGGGCAGGGTAAAGGTGGAAACGGCTAAAAGCAAATCAAAAACATTACTAACCAAAGGAATGGAGGCAAAAACAATGGGATATGCACTCGAAGTTAAAAAGGAAATGAAAGAAAATTCAGCACCAAAACCATCGTGGACTCAAGATGAATTCTACTTTAACAATGAGCCTTTAACCACAGTAATTGAAGAATTAGAAAGGCAGTTCGATGTTGATATTTTTCTTGATACCGACACCATGCGATTCTATTCGGGTTACTTTAAACGTAAAGATATAGAGCAAGCACTCGATTTGGTGTGTATACCTCTTGATTTGAACTGGAGGTATAGCGGTGAGCTAATTGTAATTACTAACAATAAATAATTCGAAACTTAATGTCTAACTTAAATTTTACAGCTATGAAAAGAACAAATTTAATTTTAGCAGCTAGCATCATGATGATGGCAGCTATTAGCTTCACTTCTTGTGAAAAGGACGATGAGGTTATTAATCCTATCGTAGAACAATCAGTTGAGGATGATGATGTGGATTCATATTTCGACGATGTTTTAGCCGAGGTTGATGATATTACCTTGAGCGAGAATTCAAAAGATTCTCAAATGGCTTATGCAACATTAGGCGAAAATGGGGAGCGTATTCGTAAAACATCTTGGGATGATAATAATTGTCGCATTGATTCTGTAATCTATAACGAATTTGTTAACCCAAATGCAAAGTATGAAAGGGTGAAGAATGGTGTTATTATCATTCGTACATGTGGAAATTACCTTTCTGACAATTTTGAGCGTACTGTTACCTTCGATAACTTTACCATAAATGGTAATAAAATTGAAGGGAAAAAGGTTATTAGAAAAACTGCAGAGCATCAGTATCAGATTACCCTAACAGATGGTAAGGTTACCTTCACTGATGGAACTACCTATACTCGCAATGCTGAAAGAACCCGTACTTGGGTAGAAGGTTACGATACACCATTCTTTGTTTGGGATGATGTTTACACATTAGAAGGTAGCGCTACTGGAGTTAATCGTAAAGGTGAAACCTATACCCATCAAATAACAAGTGCTCTAATGTTTAAATTAAACTGCCGTTGGATTGTTCAGGGTGTTATTAACATTACTGTTGGCGATAAAGAGGCAACTTTAGATTACGGAATGGGTGAATGCGATAATATGGCTTATGTAACCGTTAATGGGAAAACCTACGAAATTAAACTTAGGGGAGGTAAATAGTATAACTCGCTGTTATCTGTAAAGGAGGGGCAACCCTCCTTTTTTGATATATATCAACATAAATTAACATATCGATATATGAGAATATGTTATTTTTGCGTCCGTAAAATTTGAACAATATGAGTGTAGTAGTTGTTAATGAAAACAGATGTCCACAAAACCACCCATGTCCTGTGGTTAGCTATTGTCCTACTGGTGCAATTAAGCAACGTAGCTGGAATAGCGCACCAGAAATAGACAGGGAGAATTGTAAGAATTGTGGGTTATGCATTAGAGTATGTGGATTTGGGGCATTTACTTTTGCCGACAACAACAAGTAATTTTAAGGGTAGGTTTACCTACCCTCTGTTAGAAACAAGTAAATAAATAAATATGAGAAAATTAGCTGTATTATTTCCAATTATGACGGTTGCCTTACTTGCACTAGGTGCTTGCAATGGTTCGTCGGCAAAGCAGGCTGAGGGAGAACCAGTTTCAACCGATAAACCTGTAAAAGAAAAGGAAAAGTATGCCATTGAAATCACAAGGGATTATTTCCTTAAAAACATACTTGACTATACCAAAGGGGCTGATAACATGAAGTACCTTGGCGACAAGCCTGCAATTGTAGATTTTTGGGCAAGTTGGTGTGGACCTTGTCGCATTGCTGGCCCAATACTTGAGGAACTCGCTAAGGAATACGATGGACAGATATATGTGTATAAGGTGAATACTCAAACTGAACAGCAAATTGCTGGAGAATTAGGTATTCAAAGTATCCCTACTTTTATCTTCTTCCCTGTTGATGGAAAACCTTTTGCAACTTCTGGTATTGCCCGAACACCTGAAGAAACGAAGAAGATGTTTAAAGAGATTATCGATAAAGAACTTCTTAAAAAAAGCAAATAGCTAAAAATTCCGTCATAACTGTTTTTGGTTGGTTGCCGGCTTTATGCCGGCTTTTTTTATTGGCCTTTAGCTTTTCCTTTTAGCTCTTCAATGCTATATATTTTACTAAACTCGCAGTCGGGTAGGAGTATGTGCTCATACTTTTGGTTTCGAAGTTGAGGAATAAAACCAGCATCAACAATGGCCTTCTGAATACCATAAGCATCCATTTTGTACTTTGCACCTGCCGATGAAACAACATTCTCCTCAATCATAATTGAACCAAAATCGTTTGCACCTGCATGCAAGCATAGTTGCGCCGTTTCTACTCCAACCGTTAGCCATGAAGCCTGGATATTTGGAATGTTATTTAGCATGATTCGTGAAAGGGCAATGGTTCTAACATATTCTTCTGCAGAAACGCGGTTTTTAACACCTTCGTTTTCAAGTTTTGTTCCCTTATCCTGAAATGTCCAAACAATAAAATTTAAAAAGCCTGGAACATCTTTTGGTTTTCTTGATTGCAAATCTCTTAATTTAATTAAGTGTTCTAGGCGTTCTTCAATTGTTTCTATGTGGCCTATCATCATGGTTGCCGATGTAATCAGCCCTAACTTATGTGCTTCTGCCATAACATCGAGCCATGCCTGGCTATCGGGTTTACCTGGAGAAATCTGCTTTCGAACCCTATCGACAAGTATTTCGGCACCAGCCCCAGGTAAGCTGTCAAGCCCAGCTTCAATTAAATGTTCTAACACCTCTCTGTAGCTCATTTTTTCCTTTCGGGCTATGAATGCTATTTCGGGAGGTCCTAAAGCATGTAGCTTAACACTTGGGGCAACTTCTTTTATCTGTTTAAAGAGATTTTTATAAAAATCTAGACCTAACTTAGGGTGAAGTCCACCTTGTAAAAGAAGCTGGTCGCCACCATATTTTAATAGCTCTTCAATTTTCAATTTATACTCTGCAATTGAAGTAATATATGCTGAATCGGAATTTAACGTACAATGAAAGTTACAGAACTTGCAACCAGAAACGCACACATTGGTGATGTTTACATTTCTATCTATTTGCCAGGTAACTTTTTTGCCAGGTACATGAAAATTTCTTAGCCGATAACCTACATACATTAAATCGGAAGTGGAAGCTTTGGTGTAAAGTATTAATCCCTCTTCAAGTGTGAGTGGTTCAAGGTTTAAGGCTTTTTTTAAAATCTCTTTTACTTGCATTTCTTAATATAGTTCAGTATCGCAAAGGTATTAAAGTTGAAAAACATTACTGTAAAAACAACAAGTAATTAGCTATGTAAAAGCTTTTTTTTACTTTTGCATATTTAAAGGATTCATTTAAAACATCTAAAGTTATGAGTAAAGAAAAGATTCGGGTAGGAATAACTCAAGGCGATATAAATGGTGTAGGATACGAGATTATTATTAAAACACTTATGGACTCAAGAATGGATGAGCTTTGCACTGCAATAGTGTATGGCTCTCCAAAGGTAGCCGCATATCATAGAAAAGCTTTAAACATAGAGAACTTCAGCTTTAACCAGATAAAAGATGCTAGTGAGGCAAACCCCAAACGTCCTAACATTATCAACTGTATGGACGATAGCGTTAGAGTTGAGCTAGGTAAATCTACAGAACAGGCGGGTATGGGCTCTTTGCAATCACTACAGGCTGCAATTGCCGATTTGAAAGCAGGCAAAATAGATGTACTAGTCACTGCACCAATCAATAAGGCGAATATTCAAAGTCCTGATTTTAAATTCCCTGGCCATACAGAGTTTCTTGCAAATGAGTTTGATACTAAGGAAGTGCTAATGCTTATGGTTAGCGATACTCTTAGAGTGGGAGTGGTAACTGGGCATATCCCTATCTCTCAAGTGCCTTCAAGTATAAGCGTAGATGCTATCCTTTCCAAGTTGAGGTTGTTGAATAAAACTCTTATTCAAGATTTTGCAATTCGTCGTCCTCGAATTGCTGTTCTAGGGCTAAACCCTCACGCCGGCGACCGTGGTGTTATAGGAAATGAAGAGGAAAACATTATTCTACCAGCTATTAATCAAGCCAACGACGAAGGGATTGTTGCCATGGGACCCTATCCAGCCGACGGCTTTTTTGGATCCGATAAATTCACTCGTTTTGATGCTATACTTGCCATGTATCACGATCAGGGGCTTGCTCCATTTAAAGTGATCAATTTCGATACAGGAGTAAACTATACCGCAGGTTTGCCAATTGTTAGAACTTCACCCGATCATGGAACGGCGTATGATCTTGCTGGGCATAACTTGGCCAACCCTAACTCTTTCCGTCAGGCCCTTTTCCTGGCAATTGACATTTTCAAAAACAGGCAGATGTATGAGGAAATCACTGCTAACCCCTTAAAATCTGTTGATCCTGAAACAGAATAATCCTACTATTGATGTTTGAATATATTCTAGGAGAACTTACCGAATTATCACCAGCACATGCCGTTGTTGAAACGGCAGGAATTGGTTATTTTATAAACATTTCGCTTCAAACTTATTCCACACTCGAGGGGAAAAGTAGCGTTAAACTTTGGTTGCATCAAATTGTTAGAGAAGATGCACATATTCTTTATGGTTTTGCCGATACTAAAGAGCGTGACCTGTTCCGTTTACTCATAACGGTTTCAGGTGTTGGCGCAAGTACTGCTAGGCTAATACTTTCTTCACTAACTACCGATGAGGTTAAAGCAGCTATTACTACCGAAAATGTAAACCTAATTAAGCAGGTTAAAGGTATTGGCTTGAAAACCGCCCAAAGAATTGTGGTTGATCTGAAGGATAAAGTTTCTGCTGATGAATCATCAGTACAACAAATTTTATCAACATCGAACAATACTTTAAAGACTGAAGCGTTAACTGCTTTGGTGATGCTTGGCTTTACCCGTTCGGCAGCAGGAAAAGTAATTGACCAGATTTTAAAGGAAATGGGCGATATGCCTGTTGAGGACTTAATTAAGCATGCCCTGAAGCGTTTGTAGTTACGATGAAAATGACATGTAATTTGATTCCAGCTCTTACAAAAAAAAATAGGTTAATAAAATTTGTATCGGTATTTACAATTGTGCTTTTTGCCAATGTAAGCGTTTTGGCATTCCCTGTACTGCAACAAGACACAACCAAACTTCCTTTGCCAATAAAACAACCTGGAATTTGGGAGTTAGACGCGCAGTATTCTCCGCTTTACCTTACAAACCCCTCAAATATTAAGGAAGAGGTGGTTTATGATCCGATTAACAAGCAGTATGTTATTTACAAGAAGGTAGGTAACATAACCATTGAAACTCCTAAAATACTTTCGGCCGATGAGTATCGTGCTTACCAGGTTGATAAAGCAATGCGCGAATATTGGCGACAAAAACAAACTGGTGAATTTGTGGGTAAGGGCGATGGAATTTTGCCCCGCTTACAAGTGGGTGGAGAAACATTCGATAGAATATTTGGAAGTAACACTATAGAAATAATTCCTCAGGGAAATGCTGAACTGGTATTTGGTATCACCAGCGCTAAAACCGATAATCCTGCATTACCCCTCGATCAACGTAGAAACACGACATTTGATTTCCAATCAAAAATCCAGATGAATGTTACTGGAAAGATTGGAGAGAAAATGAAAATGGAAATTAACTACAACACCGAAGCAACTTTTGACTTCGAAAATAATGTAAAGGTAGAATATAACGGTTTTGAGGATGAGATAATACAGCGAATAGAAGCAGGAAATGTTTCTTTGCCTTTACCGGGAACATTAATTACAGGTAGTCAAAGCCTTTTTGGTATTAAAACGCAGCTAAAATTTGGTAAGCTAAATGTAACAACTGTTGTTTCAAAGCAGAATGGTCAAACACAGGTAATGGAAATCAAGGGAGGTGCTCAAACCCGCGATTTCGAGATTAAGGCCGATGAATACGACGCAAACCGCCACTTTTTCCTTTCGCATTACTTCCGCGATAACTACAATCGTGCCTTAATGAATCTCCCTATTATTAATTCTGGGATTCAAGTAACCAAGGTTGAAGTTTGGGTTACAAATAAGCAAGCTAATTTTGAGAATTCTAGAAACATAATAGCATTTGCCGATTTGGGTGAATCGCAACAGCATATTTTTGCCGATAATATTTTTACCCAAACAGGTTCTGGTCCTGCCGATAATAGCCTTAATAACCTTTATGAGCTAATGACCACAACATATGCTGGTATTAGAGATATTACTGATGTCAGCAATGTGCTTCTACCCATAGAAAGTCAAGGTTTTACAGGTGGTCGTGATTACGAAAAAATTGAATCTGCTCGTAAGCTTTCCCCCAATGAGTACACTCTAAATCCTACCTTGGGGTATATATCCTTAACATCAGCCTTGAATGCCGATGAGGTTCTTGCTGTTGCTTATGAGTATACCTATAATGGTAAAACCTATAAGGTGGGGGAGTTCTCTACCGACGGTGTTGATGCCCCGAATGCGCTTATTTTAAAACTCCTTAAAGGTACTAACCTGAGCCCCAAGATGCCTACTTGGGATTTAATGATGAAGAATATTTATTCCATGAATGCCTACCAAATAAGCAAGGAGGATTTCAGATTAGATATTTTTTATCAGGACGATGCTACTGGAACACCAATAAATTATCTAAAAGATGGAAACGTTGCTGAGGTTCCTTTGATTCGTGTTTTAAACCTCGATAATTTAAATACACAGCTAGATGCATTTCCCGATGGTGTTTTCGATTTTATTGAGGGTGTTACAATTAACCCATCAAATGGGAAGTTAATTTTCCCCGTACTTGAGCCATTTGGTAAGGACTTGGCTGCTAAAATTGGTGACCCTGCAATTGCTGAAAAGTATGTTTTTCAAGAATTATATGACTCGTCTTTAACTAAAGCTCGTCAAGTTGCCGATAAAAATAAGTTCATTATTAGTGGAACATATAAATCGTCGGGTGGCTCTGAAATCTTTTTAAATGCGCCTAATATCCCCAAAGGTGCTGTTGTTGTTACTGCTGGTGGAGTAAAACTTCAGGAAGATGTTGATTATATTGTTGACTATAATATTGGTACTGTACGCATAATCAATCAGGGTTTGCTTGAGTCGGGTACACCTATTAAGGTGGCCGTTGAAAGTAACTCTCTTTTTAGCATGCAAACCAAAACCCTTGTTGGATCACACTTCGATTATCGTTTCTCCGATAAGTTTAATATTGGGGCTACGATAATGAATTTAACAGAAAGGCCATTAACTCAAAAGGTTAGCTTTGGTAATGAAGCTATCTCCAACACCATCTGGGGGCTTAATACATCTTATCAAACCGAGTCAAAATTCCTAACTAAACTTGTCGATTTCCTTCCATTTATTCAAACCAAAGAGCGTTCAACTATTACTTTTGATGCTGAGTTTGCTCAACTTATACCAGGACATTCGCGTGCAATTGGCAAAGCAGGTACAGTTTATCTTGATGATTTTGAAGGAAGTAGCACTTCCCTCGACCTACGTTCTTGGGTTGATTGGAAGCTGGCAAGTACGCCTCAAGGACAACCCGATCTTTTCCCCGAGGCATCGTACTCCAACGATTTGCGATATAACTTCAATAGGGCTCATTTGGCTTGGTACTATATCGACCCACTTTTTTTACGGAATACATCGCTTACTCCTTCGTACATTCGAAATAATGATAAGCTCCAGGGTAATCACTTTGTACGTGAAATCTTTGAACGCGAGCTTTTCCCAAATAAAAATACTCCTCAAGGGCAGCCAACAAATATTATGGTGTTAAATATGGCCTACTATCCCAATGAGAGAGGGCAATATAATTTCAATACCACCGATTTAGATGCCAATGGTAAGTTAATTGACCCGCAACGCCGTTGGGCTGGTATTATGCGTAACCTTACTACAACCGATTTTGAGGCATCTAATATTGAGTACATTGAGTTCTGGTTAATGGACCCATTTGTTTACGATTCAACCCACAAGGGTGGGGATTTCTACATTGATCTTGGAAATATCTCTGAAGATATTTTAAGAGATGGTAGAAAATCGTTTGAGAATGGTCTACCCACCTCAATTGAAGAGCTGGAACGTACCGATACCACTGCCTGGGGGCGTGTCCCAACTAAACAGTATCTTCCTGTTGGTTTCGATAATGATCAGGCGAAACGACCATTTCAGGATGTTGGTTTAGATGGCCTGTCTTCAACTACCGATTTGGACGGCGATGGTGTACCCGATGAGTTGAACTTCTTTGCTGAGTATATCAATGCAGTTCGAAATAGAGTAGCCGATAATAGTGTGATAGCAGGTTTTGAAAGCGACCCCGCAGGTGATGATTTTAGGCATTACCTAAGCGATTACTACGATCAGCAGAGAGCATCTATTCTTGACCGTTACAAATACTTTAATGGAACTGAGAACAATTCACCCGTCGCAACTGGTACAACTTCTCAACAGTCCTACTCAACACCCGACGTTGAGGAGCTAGGGACCGATAACACCATGAACGAAAATGAAGCCTACTACCAGTACCATATTTCACTTCGCCCTCAGGACATGGTTGTTGGAAAAAACTTTATTACAAACGAGATTGAGGGTGAGAAAGATAAGATCTTGAATAAGGCTGTAAAGTGGTATCAGTTCAAGGTGCCAATATCTGAGTTTGAAAAGGTTGTTGGTCCAATTGAAGACTTTAAGTCGATTCGTTTCATGAGGATGTTCCTTCGTGGATTTGAAGACACTGTCTTCCTTCGATTTGCAACACTTCAACTAGTTCGAAGTGAGTGGCGTAAATACAACTACTCGCTCATTCAAGGTCAGGAAGGAATGCCTGTTAATGATCTACCTATTGGTGGAATGTCTATTTCAACTGTTAACATCGAAGAGAACGATAAACGTACACCAGTTAACTATGTTTTACCTCCAGGTGTCGATCGTGTAATTGATCCAAGCCAACCACAACTCATTCAGCTAAATGAACAGGCCATGGAGTATCGAATTGTCGATTTAGCTGATGGTGATGCTCGGGCAGCCTTCAAAAATGTGAACTTTGATATTAGACAGTATAAACGCCTCAAAATGGACATACATGCCGAGGCGATAGAAGGTTATCCTTTAAACGACTACGAGGTAACAGCCTTTATTCGAATAGGAACCGATTACAATACGAATTATTACGAATACGAAGTTCCTCTTAAACTTACTCCTTACGGACAGTATAGTAATAATAGGGAGAGAGATCGGGAAATAGTTTGGCCACGCGAAAATGTTATTGACATTGACCTTGATAAGCTGGTTGAGGTAAAACTTGATCGAAATAAGGCCATGCTAAATTCTGGGTCTCTTGTCAATTTAAATACCGTTTATGTTCAGAATGATGGCGATAGAACTATCAAAGTTACTGGTAATCCTAATCTTAGCAACGTTAAAGTGATTATGATTGGTATCCGTAATCCTGCCGACGACCATGTGCCAAAATCGGTTATTGCATGGTTTAACGAGCTAAGATTAACCAATTTCAACGATCAAAGTGGTTGGGCTGCAAACGCTCGAATGTCGGCTAAACTTGCCGATTTGGGAATGGTTACAGTGGCCGGGACAACCATTACGCCTGGTTTTGGTTCTATTGAAAAAAAGGTGAACGAACGCAGTAAGGAGACTGTCTACCAGTATGATATAAATTCCACCTTAGAACTTGGACGGTTCTTCCCCAAAAAGTTAAACATCAAAATTCCTATGTTCATAGGATTTGGGGAATCAATGGCAAATCCTCAGTATAATCCTCTTGACCCTGATGTCCTATTGAGCGATACATATAAAAATGCCACTTCTCGCCAGCGCGACTCTATTAAAAACTTGGTGCAAGATTATACGCGTAGAAAAAGTATAAACTTTACCAATGTGAAATTTGATAAGGTGGGAGCGAAACCGAGACTTTGGGATCCAGCCAATTTCTCTTTAAGCTATTCGTATAGCGAAATCTTTTCTCGAAACATTCGCATCGATCATAAAATCCAACGAAATATTCGAGGAGCCCTTACCTATAACTATAACCGACAGCCAAAATACATTAAACCCTTTAGTAGAATCAAGTGGTTATCACCGCAATATCTCAGCCTGTTTCGCGATTTTAACTTTAACCTGCTTCCTAACCAACTGTCGTTCCGAACCGATTTGAATAGAAGCTATTTTGAGCAGCAGTTCCGAAATATTCAAAATCCGAACCAAGTATTCTCACCCAACTACTCTAAGGATTTCCTTTGGAATAGAAATTACTCGCTTAACTGGGATATTACGCAGTCTATTAAATTCGATTTTGTTGCAACTGCAACTGCTCGAATTGATGAGCCTGAAGGCATGGTGGATAAGTATCGTGATAGAGACCGATACGAAATGTGGAAGGATTCCGTTTGGCAAAATATTCGTCGTGGAGGAAGAAATACCATGTATAACCATCAATTCAATTTAACCTACTCTTTACCTTTAAGTAAAATCCCTCTCCTCAATTGGATTAGTGTAACTTCACGTTATTCTGGTTTATATCGCTGGCAGGCAGGGCCAATTCTGGCCGACACTTCACGGTTCGATCCTGGTAATACAATTCAGAATTCTAATACTATTCAGCTTAATGGGCAGGTTAATATTAATAGCCTGTTTAACAAGGTAGGATATCTTAGAAAAATTAACCAGAAATTTGACCAAAAGGCCAGAGGCACAGCGCCTAAAAAAACAAAAACTGTGAAATATGAGCAGGAAAATGTAAATCTTTTCGAAAATAGGTCTAAAACTATAAATCATAAGCTGAAAACCGAGAGGGTAACAGTTAAGGTTTACGATGATAAAGGGAAAGAGGTAAGAGTTAGTTTCAAGGTGCGTGATGAAAACAGAATAACACTAAAACCAGTTGAAACATTAAAAGGATGTAAGGTTGTTGTTGAGGGGAAAGTGCCATTAAAGGATAATCCTTTAAAGTTTGCTTTAGAGGCAACACTTCGCTTACTTATGAGCGTTAAAAGCATTGGTATTTCTTATACAGAAACCAATGGAACACTACTTCCAGGATATAAACCCGGGATTAACTATCTTGGTACAAGCACAATTAATGGTATGACAGCTCCTGGTTGGGAGTTTATTGCAGGTTGGCAGGATCCCGATTTTGCATGGAAAGCTGCTACAAATGGCTGGCTTACTAAAGACACATCATTTAATACACCTGTGGTGTTTACCAAAAACGAAAATCTAAACTTTAGGACCAGCTTAGAACCAATTCCTCGTTTCCGATTCGACATTACAGCTTCAAGGACATTTGGGAAAAGCGAAAGTAGTATTTTTAAGGCAAATGAGGTTGGACAGTATAGAGTGCTAAGCCCATTAACTACTGGAAACTTTAGCATAAGCGTTATTACACTAGGAACTGCATTCCAAAGTGGCAAAGTTAAAAGTTCTGAAGCATTTGAAAGGATGAAGAGAATCCGACTGGAAATTGCCAACCGCTTTAGGGAGAATCGTGTTCCCAATCCTTCGCAGGGCTACGACCCATCCGTTAACGATCCTGAAACAGGTTTCCCCGATGGCTATGGACCGCTTTCACCCGATGTGCTTAGGGCTTCGTTCCTTGCTGCGTATACAAATACTTCTGCGAAGAGAGTATCGCTCCGCGATTTCCCTCTAATTCCTATGCCTAACTGGCAGCTTTCCTACGATGGGTTGGCCAAACTAAAACCATTTAAGAGGTGGTTTAAGGCTGTTACTCTTACTCATGGTTATCGTTCGCTTTACACAATTGGTGCTTTTACAAGTAATCTTGCGTACCAACCAGAAGATGATGGCTTTAGCTATGTAAGGAATATTAATGGCGACTTTATCCCCAAAAATGAAATTACCAATGTAGCCATTAATGAGCAGTTTACGCCACTTCTAGGTCTTAATATTGGATGGCAGAACAATTTGACTACTCGATTAGAATTTAAAAATAGCCGTTCATTAGCCATGAGCTTTGCTAATAATCAGTTAACCGAGATTTATAGCAAAGAGTACATTATTGGTGCAGGTTATAGGTTTGAGGAGTTACCGTTAATCTTTCAAGCCGAAGATGGAGGTAAAAAAGCCATTAAGAGCGATTTACGCATTACTGTCGATTTTTCGCTACGCGATAACACTACAATACTTCGTAAGTTAGTTGAGGATTCAAATGATATTATTGCTGGGCAATTAATTAGTACTATCAAAACCGCAGCCGATTACAGGATTAACGAAAAAGTGACTATAAGGTTGTTCTTTGATCGTACTCTAAACAACCCTAAAGTTTCTAGAACTTACCGTACAACTAATTCTAGTTTTGGTTTTAGCGTTAGGTTTGAACTGGTTAATTAATCTGTTTTATAGCATGATTTTTCAAAAAAACGTGATGTTTATAATATTAGATTTTAAAATTCACTACTTTTGAAATTGAAATCATTAAGTATAAACTAAACCAATAGCTACTATGAATATTCCATCAAATCTAAAGTACACCAAGGATCATGAGTGGATTAAAGACGAAGGTAATGGTCTTGCCACTGTTGGTGTAACCGATTTTGCTCAAACACAGCTGGGTGATATCGTATTTGTTGAGATTGAAACTCAAGGTGAAACCCTTGATAAGGAAGAGGTTTTTGGCACTATTGAGGCTGTTAAAACTGTTTCAGACATGTTTATGCCTGTTAGCGGTGAAGTTGTTGAGGTTAACCCAGTTTTAGCCGATCAACCCGATATCGTTAACAAGGATCCTTACGGAGAGGGTTGGATGATTAAAATCAAAATGACTAACCCCGATGAGCTTAACGAGTTACTATCGGCCGATCAGTATAAAGAAGTTATTGACGAGTAAAAATGAACCCCGCAATTTTGCGGGGTTTTTTACTATTCCTTTTTTAATGCATTCCAACCCTGGGCAGTAATTTTAATATCCTCACCTGCTGGAGGTACCAAAAACGCTCCTAAACTTGGCTCTACTATATGGCCAACTATTCTAACCCCTTCAATACTTTCTACAGCATCGTGTTTTTCTAGTGGCACAGTAAAGAGTAACTCATAATCCTCACCACCATTCAGTGCTGCTGTATGCACGTCTATATTTAACTCCTCAGCCATTTTTGCGGTTTGTTCATCTATAGGAATTTTCTCCAAGTATATCCTACAACCCACATTAGAGTTCTTACAGATATGAAGTATTTCAGACGATAAGCCATCGGAAACATCAATCATTGATGTTGGTTTTATACCAGCCTCCTTTAGTGCCGCAATCACACTTTTTCGGGCTTCTGGCTTTAAATGTCGCTCCAATATGTAATCGTAACCTTCAAGTTTGGGTTTTGCCGTTTTGTTCGATTCAAAAATCCTTTTTTCTCTTTCTAATAGTTGCAGTCCCATATATGCTGCACCAACATTCCCTGTTACGCATACCAAATCGTTCACCCTTGCTCCGCTTCGGTAAACAATCTCATCCTTTTTAGCTTTGCCAATTGCGGTAACGCTAATAGTAAGACCAGTCATCGATGATGAGGTATCACCTCCAACTAAATCAACATTATATCGGTCGCATGCAAGTTTTATCCCGCTATATAGTTCATCAATATCCTCTGCACAAAATCGTTTTGAAAGACCAATAGATACTGTAATTTGAGTGGGTTCCGCGTTCATGGCATAAACATCGCTTAGGTTAACAATTACCGATTTGTAACCTAAGTGCTTAAGTGGAAAGTAGGTGAGATCAAAATGAATACCTTCCAGTAAAAGGTCTGTTGTAACCACGTAGCATTCATCATTTCCAGCAGATATAACTGCTGCATCATCACCTGTTCCAAAAACAGTTTCGTTATGCTTTGGACTCTTAAAAGGCTCAGTTATCCTGTCAATCAATCGAAACTCACCTAATTCGTAAAGTTCTGTTCTTTTCTTAGACTCACCCATAGCTAAATTTTTTACAAACCTACTTCAATTTAAAAAACTATCAATGTTAATAAATTCTTTTTTGGTAGTTTTGAGCCAAATTTTAAGCTTAATTATGTTGAAAAAAGTTTTACCTATTTTAATTATTTCTGTTATTCTCGTTTTTGCCATCGATTCATATGTTGGTATTACAGAACTCACAATCCCTAAAGATCAAAGTGATGAAAGCACTCCCGAAGCTATTTCGGTTGAACCAATTACCGAATACGGAATACCTGTAGATTCTTTTTATATTGAGGAATATAGGGTTAAACGAAATCAAACGCTTGGTAAAATACTGTATAATTTAAAAGTTAAAGCCGATCTCGGCAAATTCCTTTATAACCTAAAACCCGAAGATTTTGATGTGAGAAAGGTTAAGGCTGGACATAAGTATAAAATCTTTTATACTAAGGATTCTGTTCAAGCACCAGCATATTTGGTTTATGAAGCTTCACCCATCGATTTCTATGTTTTTAGCCTAAAGGATTCACTTTACGTTTACCCTTTTCAAAAGGACGTTGTCCCTGTTCGTAAGGTTTCCGAAGCAGAAATCAAAACATCATTATGGGTTGATATGAAGGAAAACAATTTAAACCCTCAATTGGCCCTTGATCTTTCAGATATTTTTGCATGGACGGTTGATTTTTTCAGCTTATACAAAGGTGATAGGTTTAGAGTGATGTACGAAGAACTTTATGTTGATAGTCTTTCGGTTGGTATCGGAACGATATATGCTGCATGGTTTGAGCACCATGGAGAACGTTTCTACGCTTTCCGTTTCGAACAAGATTCAGTAGCTACATACTGGGATGAAAATGGAAACTCACTTCGCAAATCATTCCTGAAAGCTCCGCTAAGGTTCTCACGAATATCAAGCAGGTTTAGTAGGAGGCGGTTCCATCCGGTATTAAAAATCTATCGCCCTCATACTGGTGTCGATTATGCTGCACCTGCAGGTACTCCAGTAATGGCTTTGGGAGATGGAGTTATAGTTGCAAAAGGGTATAATAAAGCCGCTGGCAATTATATTAAGATTAAACACAACGGAGTTTACACTTCGGGGTATAACCATTTTTCAAGATTTGCAAAAGGTATAAAAAAAGGAATGAGGGTTAAACAGGGGCAAGTGATTGGATATGTTGGTAGTACTGGCTATGCAACTGGTCCTCATCTCGACCTTAGAATTTGGAAAAATGGAAGTCCAATTAACCCCTTAAAATTAAAGTCTCCTCCAGTTGAGCCTATACGAAAAGAAAATATGAATGCGTTTAAATTAGTTGTTGAGAAGTATTTAGCATTAATGGACAGCACATCGATATCTCACAGCGATTCAATAACACTTATAAATTAAGCAATCTATGGTTTTGGTTGATACTCATTCACACATATTTGCCGAAGAGTTTGATTCTGACCGTAAGGCTGTGCTTGAAAAAGCGGCCGAGGTTGGGGTGCTTTACCATATTCTTCCTAACATTGATTCCTCAACAACCGAGAGGTTGTTGAGTGTAACAGAGGAATTTTCAAACTGCTATCCACTAATGGGATTGCACCCCACATCGGTAAAAGGCAATTTTGAAAAGGAAATCTACCACGTTGAAGAATATTTGGCAAAACAAAAATTTTGGGGAATTGGTGAGATAGGAATTGATCTTTATTGGGATAAAACTTTCCTACCGCAACAGCAAGAGGCTTTTAAATATCAGCTTCAGCTAGCAAAAAAGTATAACCTACCTGTTGTTATTCATGCTAGAAATTCTTTCAATGAGATATTTGAAATTGTCGATCAGGAAATTGACGATAACCTTTCTGGAGCTTTTCATAGCTTTTCTGGTAATTTGGATCAATATCGACATATTGATGAGTATAAATCGTTCTTCATTGGAATAGGTGGCATTGTTACCTATAAGAATGGCGGATTGGCCGATATTGTTCCTCACATAAATCCAGAAAAATTGTTACTAGAGACCGATTCACCATATCTTTCACCTGTTCCCGTTCGTGGTAAAAGGAACGAGAGCAATAATTTGATTTTTATAGCACAAAAGATATCTGAGATTCTATCAATTGATGTTGAGAAACTTGCTGCACAAACAACATTAAATGCTCAAAAACTTTTCAAAATAGATGTAAAATGAAATCGGAAAACACCTCAATTCTAATTGTATACACTGGTGGGACCATAGGGATGAAGCAAAATCCTGAAACGGGTGCTTTAGCACCTTTCAATTTTGAACAAATAGAGCAGGAGGTACCTGAACTCAGAAAATTTGGGTATACCTTGAATACAATATCGTTTAGTCCTGTTATTGACTCATCCGATATTAATCCCTCTTTTTGGGTTAAACTTGCCCAAATCATTAGCGAAAACTACGACAAATACGATGGTTTTGTGATTTTACATGGTACCGATACCATGTCGTTCACGGCTTCTGCGCTTAGTTTTATGCTAGAAGGGCTTACAAAACCAGTTGTGCTAACCGGATCTCAGCTCCCTATTGGTATGCTTAGAACCGATGGAAAGGAAAACCTAATCAGTGCAATTGAGATTGCCGCTGCCTATCGTAACGGACAAGCCTTAGTCCCTGAAGTTTCGGTATTTTTTGAGAATAGGCTTTACAGAGGAAATAGAACGACAAAGCATAATTCTGAACATTTTAATGCATTCCGTTCAAATAATTATCCACCTCTAGCTGAGGCTGGTATCTCAATAAAGTTTAATTACCCTTTTATCCATTACCCAACCCAAGAGCAATCGCTATTTGTTCATACTATGCTGGATAATTCAATAGCGGTGTTAAAACTCTTCCCTGGAATTACAGAAAACGTAGTTTCAGCAGTATTAAACACTCAAGGTGTTAAAGGTATTATACTTGAGACCTATGGTTCTGGTAATGCTCCTATGCAGGATTGGTTTTTAGAACGGATTGAAGAGGCTATAGGCAATAATATAGTAGTGTTTAACGTTACTCAATGCAAGGCAGGTGGGGTCGATATGGATAAGTACGAAAATGGATTAAGGCTTAAAAAAATTGGAGTAGTTAGTGGAAGTGATATAACATTTGAAGCAGCAGTTGCCAAGCTGATGTTTTTGCTAGGCAAAGGCTTAAATGGTAAAACACTTGCTGATGAGCTAACAAAATCCATAGCCGGTGAAATAACCTTGAAATAGTCATTGTTTTTTTAAATATTTTTTTTGTAATTTGCGGCACGTTTCAAGCGTTCATTGATTAGAATTTATTAATTTTGGAGAGATGGCCGAGTGGTCTAAGGCGCACGCCTGGAGAGCGTGTATACGCCAAAAGCGTATCGAGGGTTCGAATCCCTCTCTCTCCGCTAATTTTTGTTTAACTAATAATTTTGAGAATTAGTAACCCTTAGTAATAATTAAACGACAAACAAACCATGAAAAAGCTATTCACATTAGTAGCAGTTATGGGTATGCTCACTTTTGGAGCATCATCAATTGTAAGCGCGCAGGAGGGTAATGAAGCAACTCCTGATACCGCAGTAGCTCAGCAAGATACTCTTGCAGCTCAACAAGATACAGTAGGTTTAACCGATGAAGCTGCTGAACCAGTTGTTGAGGAGCAATCACTTCACAAAGCTATTAAAACCAAATTCATCGAGGGTGGGCCTAGATTTATGTCTGCTATCCTACTAACATTGATTATTGGTTTAGCTATTGTAATTGAACGTATTATTTATCTAAACCTTTCAACAACTAACACAAAGAAACTTCTCAACGCTATTGAAGAGGCTCTTGAAAAGGGTGGTGTTGAAGCAGCTAAAGAGGTATGTCGCAATACACGTGGTCCTGTAGCTAGCATCTTCTACCAAGGTCTTGACCGAGTTCATGAAGGAATTGAGGTTGTTGAGAAATCTATTGTTACCTATGGCTCCGTTATGATGGGTCAGTTAGAGAAAGGATTAACATGGATCTCTCTTTTCATTGCTATTGCTCCTATGTTAGGTTTTATGGGTACCGTTATCGGTATGATTGGTGCATTCGATGCTATCCAAGCAGCTGGTGACATTTCTCCTGCACTTGTAGCTGGTGGTATCAAGGTTGCTCTTATCACTACTGTATTCGGTCTTATTGTTGCTATTATTCTTCAGGTATTCTACAACTACCTACTTTCTAAGATTGATAGTATTACCAATGACATGGAAGATGCTTCTGTAAGCCTTCTTGACATTCTTGTTAAATTTAATCTTAAAAAATAATTAGCCATGAATAGCAGATTATCAACCTATGCAAGGGTTTTATCGTGGCTATTAATGGGCGTTTCTATAGTTATAACAGTTCTATTTTTCATGAGCAATCAGGATGTTGAATCTGTTCAATCGTTTATAGTTTGGGCCTATATCCTGTTCGGAATTGCAGCTGTTACTGCATTAGTTTTTCCGGTTATAAATTTTGTAAGAAACCCCAAAAATGCCGTTAAATCATTAATTGGGCTAGGAGCAATTGCTGTAGTTTTCCTTATTGGATATCTAGCAGCAGATGCAACTGCACTCCCTTCGCCTACTCAAAATCCAGATCTTTCTAACCCTTCGGTTCTTGTAATTAGTGATACTGGATTAATTGCAACATATATACTATTTGGCTCTGCCCTATTTTTAATGTTGTATACTGGTATACGTAGCGTATTCCATAAGTAAATTAATCAAGGTAAGCCGGGATAGCCTGGCTTACCTCTAATAAATACTAAGAAAAAGATGGCAAGAAAAGTTCCAGAAGTAAATGCCAGTTCAACTGCCGACATCGCTTTCCTATTGCTCATCTTCTTTCTGATTTCAACAACTATGAATGTAGATACTGGTTTAACGAGGATGCTTCCTCCAATGCCAGAAAAAGATCAGAAACAGGATGATGTTGAGGTTAAGCGTAGGAATATATTCACCGTGCTTATCAACAAAAGTGATAGGTTGTTGGTACGTGGTGAACCCATGGACGTTCAAATGTTAAAAGAGAAAACCAAGGAGTTCATTATGAACCCTAATAATGATCCTAATCTCTCTGAGATAGAGGAAAAGGAAATACCAATGATTGGTCGATATAGGGTTTCAAAGGGCGTTGTTTCTCTTCAGAACGACAGAGGAACTTCCTACGAGATGTATATGAAAGTGCAGAACGAGCTGGTAGCCGCATATAACGAATTACGTGAAGAACTATCAACATCAGTTTTCGGAAAGCCATATCAAAAGTTAAGCAAGGAAGAAAAAGATGCTATCTCAAAAGCTATTCCTTTGCGTATTTCCGAGGCTGAGCCTAAAAACGTGGGAGGAAAATAGCCATGGCAACATTCAAACGTAAAGGGAAAAACGAAATTCAGGCTATTTCAACTGCTTCGTTACCCGATATTGTATTCATGCTTCTTTTCTTCTTTATGGTCAGCACCACCATGCGCGAAACAACACTTATGGTGCGCACCCAGCTACCAGAGGCTACTGAAGTTAGCAAGTTAGAAAAGAAGTCGCTAGTTTCCTATATCTATATTGGACCTCCTACTAAGCAGTTTCAGGCATTATTTGGTACTGAACCTCGTATTCAGCTTAACGACTCTTTTAAAACACTCGACGACATTCGTGACTTTATCGCTTCTGAACGTGAAGCAATGAAAGAGGAAGATAAGCCTTTGCTTACCACCTCGCTCAAAATTGATAAAGATACTCGTATGGGTATTGTTACTGACGTAAAACAAGAATTACGTAAAGCAAGTGCGTTGAAAATTGTTTATGCTGCTCGTAAAGCTGAATAGTTATCATATTAGAATGTAAAAAACTGTCCTTCTAAAGGGCAGTTTTTTTTTAACATTTACAACCGATTAGCGTTATCTATATTAAACGTATCTTTACAATATTGATGCTTAATCTATAAAACCATGAAAAAGTTTTTTTTACCCATTGTTGTCATACTTTTAATATTTTCTGGATGTCAAACTAGTAGCCAGAAACCAAAGTATGTGTTTCTATTTATTGGAGATGGAATGGGGATGTCTCATGTGCAATTAGCTAAGTTATATTCCGATAGTGTACTAAAAAAAGACAATTCCATTTCTTTCTTAAATTTTCCTGTTGCATCAAATTCTACTACCTATGCAGCTAATCGGTTTATTACTGGCTCTGCAGCTGCCGGAACTGCTCTTTCAACTGGGTATAAGACATCTATTAATACTCTTGGGTTGAGTTCTGATCATTCCGATACTCTCTATAGCATTGCAAAGCGATTCAATGAGAATGGTCGGAAAGTAGCCTTAATTACTAGTGTTAGCATTGACCACGCAACACCAGCAGCATTTTATGCACATGTACCTTATAGGGGTATGTATTATAAAATAGCTACCCAGCTATTTAAATCTGATTACGATTTCTTTGCGTCAGGTGGCTTTCGCGATCCCTATAATTATATGCAGGATTCCAGTTCAATTAGTATTTTTGAACTAGGTGATAAAAATGGTTACAATTTTACTACTACGTTGGAGGGAGTTGACTCCCTTGTTTCAAGTGGTGCTAAACATATAATTTACTCTGTTTCTAACCCTGCCCCTGGTAGTACGTTAAAGTATGATATAGATAGAGTTAGCACTGATGTTACCCTTGCCGATCTTACCAGGAAGGCTATTGAGGTTGTAGATAATCCTAATGGATTTTTTATGATGGTTGAAGGAGGTAAAATAGATTGGGCTGCTCATGATAACGATGCTGCTACTGTTATTTATGAGGTTTTGGCCTTCTCGGATGCAGTTAGTGAAGCTGTTGATTTTTACAAAAAGCACCCCGATGAAACAATTATTATAGTGACAGCCGATCACGAGACTGGTGGCCTTTCAATTGGAAATAGGGAAAACCACTACGATAATCATGTTGCATTATTGCAATACCAAAAAGTGTCAAAGGAAAAGCTACACGAAATAATTAATGATTATTTAAATAAAAATAACAAGCCTAGGTTTGATGAACTTTTAAATATCATCTCAAACAAAACAGGCTTAAACAAGGAGATAGCATTATCTTCTGCCGAGATAGCCATTCTAAAAGAGTCTTTTAACAAGATGGTTCAAGCTAAAAACTTTTCTCAAAAAACATTATACAGCGAAACAGACCTGCTGACTTCTAACGTTTTGAAATTATTAAATAGTAAGGCTGGTATAGGTTGGACATCTGGATCGCATACTGCAGAACCTGTTCCAGTATTTGTTATAGGGGAAGGTCATGAGTCTTTCATGAATCAGCTCGATAATACTGATATTCCTAAAAGGATAGCTGAAATTTCTGGAATTTGACAAAACGAACGCATATTTGTGTCTTTACAGTGTGATATGTAAGAGGCTGTTTGTTAACGGCCTCTTTTTTTATCTAACATCCAGAATAATCTATGTAATATCTAATGTTGGAATGTACATGATAATTGTTTGTTTTAAATTCAACCATCTTAGGTCAGGATATTTAAATGACATATTCATTAGGTTTTGCTTTTTGATAAAACCATGTATCCATGTTTTAAATTAATTGTGGCTTATGGTAAGCTACTTGTTTTCGGTGTCTAAGATATTTGCTGTCTGAGGAAAAAAATTTTTTTTTCAAAAAAATACCGTAAATTTATTCAGAAAACCAAACCTATTCTAAAAATGAAAAAGATTACTCTGCTTACAGCGTTAGTGTTATTGAGTTTTACCTTAATGGCTCAAGATATAGAAAAAGGTAATAAGATTCCTTCAACTTACGATCGCAGCTCGTTAACTGTATTTTTCATGAAGTTTTCAGGGGAAAAATATGTCGATGAGGTAGAAAATCAGTTCCCCAATATTTCGTTAAGCGACAAATACTACAATAATAATCTCGATATTGTTGTTTTTGATGCTCCTTTTAGTCGGAGTGAACAGGCATTAAACAAGGCTATCGAAAGCTTCCTGATTCAAAAAGATGTACCAAAATCAATTATCAGCAAATGGTACAATAGGAAAGAGGATGGAAGTATGGATTTGAATTTGGTTTTTGATAGGGGAATGTTTAACGCAACCGATGCTCAATACATTAAGGCTCAAGCAACAAAGCGTGGCGAGAACATGCTTAAAGATTACGGTAATCGCCTAGTAGGTAAGAGCTACATTCTAGTTTTAGATTATAAAAACATTAAAAACCTCAAAAAATCTGGCTATGAGAAGATGAGAGGCTGGAATGCAGTTGTTGATGGATATCTTTACAAGATTAAATTTGATTTGGAAACACAAAATGCACTATACGATTGCTGGATTTACCCAGAAGACACTCCAGAAATTCGCCAAGAAAAAATTAATAAGTTTAAGGAGTTAAATATTCCAATAGAATTTGTTACCAAAACTACTGTTAATATATCTGCCTCTCAACCAACAGAGGATACTACACTTGGTAAGCTAATTAAGCAGAAATCAGAAGAAGAACTATTTGAAGAGCTTGTTCAAAAGGGTTACGATGAAACACTATATTATCTTGAACGCAAGCACGAAGATTTCATGGTTAAAACAACTATTTACCAAGTTCATCCTATTCGTGCTAAAATAGGATTAAAAGAGGGGTTAAAGTGCGATCACCGTTATTTTGCATATGAGTATGTTTATAATGAAAAAACAAATAGAGCAGAGCCTAAATTCCGTGGAGTAATCCGTGCTACAAGTAAAATTGTAGATAACAGAAAGGTTGCTAAGGGCGATACCCCTACTTCAAAATTTTATCAAACTGCTGGCCGTAAATTGCACGAAGGTTACTTGCTAAGGCAGCAAAACGATATAGGGCTTGAGGTTTTAGTTGGTTACGAAGCAGGTGAAGTTGGGGGTGTTTATGGCCGTATAGATTATCGTACTGGCCGATTTACTGGGGTGAAAGCCTTATTTATTTACCTAGAGGGCGGTATCGATTCCAAAGATTATCCTTTATACGATGCCCCAGCATTTGTTCATTATGGAGCGGGTTTAGCTAAAGGGTTTATGTTAACCAGGAATTTGGAACTTCGCCCTTATGTTGGATTAGGACAAGAGTTGGCTACTCACGAAGATTTTACAAATGGATCACTTAAAGCTTTATATCTAAAGGGAGGTGCAAATCTGGCACTAAATTTGAAACATAACTTCCAGGTTATGTTTGGTATGGGATCATATTCATTTATAGGTAATGCAGAAGATGACGATGGAGATACTGGACTAACGTGGAACGATTATTTCGAAGGCAGAAGTGGTGCTGCCACAATGTTTGGGATTAAACTAATGTTCTAAATATAATAGCTTATGAGAAGATTATTAATTGGTTTATCGGTTACGTTTTTAGCTTTGGCAATGGTGTTACCTGCCTCAGCACAAAATCGTAGGGAACGAAAGATCTTATGGAATAGCCAGTATAATTACGAGATCGAGCCAGTTGGCGTTGGACAGGATGGAACCAAAGTTTTTAAGGTATGGGGATATGGGAAAAAGGTTAATGATGCTGTTATGAACGCCAAACAAGCTGCAGTGGCTGCTTGTATATTTAAGGGCTTACCAGGAGGTGCTGGCTCCGCTCCAACTCCACCAATTTGTTCGCAGCCTAATGCTGAGCAAATCCATGCAGATTATTTTGAGAAATTCTTTGAAGTGGGTGGAAAGTACCTGCAGTTCATTGCTCTTACTAACGATGGCGAACCTGCTGGTGCCGATAGGATTAAAATGAGAAAAGGCTACAAGGTTGCTATTTATGTTCAGGTTATGTACGACGCCCTTCGTAAACAACTTGAAAATGATGGCATTGCTCGTCGACTAGATGCTGGATTCTAAAAAAGTATATGACTATGAGAAAAATATTTTCAACATTTATAGTTCTTGCCGTTGCAATAGCTGCATTTGGGCAAGCAAAGAAACCTATTCTTATGGTTGTGCCTAGCGATCAGTACTGTATTAGTCGCGGGTACAAGATGGAATTTGAGAACCAGGGTATGAAGCAGGTTTTACCCGATTATAAAGCTGCCCTTCAAAACGACCCAGATTTAAGGCTTGTTATTACCAAAATGGGGCAAATAATGGCCGATAGGGGGTTCCCTCTTAAGGATTTAGAGCAGGAACTTAAAAACTTGGAGCAAGAGAATGCCGAATCTATGATGCTAACTAGTAAATCGAGCGCATCTGAACTAGCCGAGAGCCCAATTGACGCATTAAAGCGAGTGGCTAAGGCCGACATTATTCTTGACCTAGATTTTCAAATTAAACGCCAAGGGCCTCAAAAGTATATAGTTTTTAATCTTAAGGGGTTAGATGCATATACTGCAAAACAGGTTTCGGGTGTCGCTGGTGCTGGTAGTCCATCTACCGCCGCTTCTCCTGAACTTTTACTCGAAGAAGCAGTGCTTAGCCATATGGATAATTTTAATGCTGGCCTAATGCGTCATTTTGAGGATATGTTTGCAAAAGGACGTGAGGTTAAGGTTCAGATTAAAGTTTGGAGTAATTGGGGTGAGGATTTGGAATCGGAATTTGGTGAAGATGGCGAGGAATTATCTGAAATTATAGAGAATTGGTTCTTTGATAATTGCGTTGAAGGGCGCTTTAACCTTTCCGATGCTTCCGAAAACTTTATGAAGTTAGAGCAGGTACGTATCCCTATGATGAAAACTGATGATAGGGGTAGAGAAAGGGCTGTAGATACTCGTTCATTTGTTAGAGATTTACAGAAGTATTTGAAAGACATGGGAATTCCTTCAAAGTTGTATCTAAGGGGTTTAGGTGAAGCATGGCTTATTCTTGGAGAAAAATAAACTTTAATTGAAATGAAAAAGTTACTACTTACTATAGCAATAATCGGTTTTGGATTAAGCTTATATGCTCAAAATAGTCAGGGCAAAACCGACGACATGGGACGTATTGCACTTGCGGCTTTAGTTCCCGACCAGGCAGAGAATATCCCACAAGGCGCTAAGCAGATGCTTGTGAATAAAATGAGTAGAATTGCTACTCAAAATGGACTTGGAGCAACTGCTGCAAACCCACGATTCTGCATAGTTCCTCTTGTTACAGTTATTGGCAAGGAAATTACTCCTACAGCTCCTCCCATGCAGGCGGTAAATCTTGAGGTTACCTTCTACATTGTTGATGCTGCTAGTCAGAATATTTTTAGCCAAACAAGCATTAATGTTAAAGGTGTTGGCCGAACCGAGGACAAGGCTTTTATTCAAGCATTGAAAAATATAAATGTACGCTCAGGCCAATTTAAAGGTTTTGTTGAGAAAGGTAAAGAAAAAATTATTGAGTATTATAATTCACAATGTGATGTTGTACTAAAGGGAGCTCAAGCACTTGCAGGTCAGCAAAAATACGAAGAGGCTCTATTTGTTCTACTATCGGTACCCGATGTTTGCCGTGAGTGTTTCGATAAGAGCATGGATCTCTCTATTGATATATACAAACAGTATGCTAACCAAAAGTGTACCGAATACCTTGCTGGTGCAAAAGCTGCTTGGGCTAACATGAATACTGATAAAGCAGCAGAATACCTTTCAAAAATAACCCCAGATATGGAGTGTTACGACGATGCTGCTCAACTAGTTGAGGAAATTAAAGAGAAGCAGCTAGCCGATGGCGCAAATGTATGGGACTTCAAGATGAAAAAGTACGACGATTCAGTTGAAAAAGATAAAATGATGATTCAAGCTGGCAAGGATATTGCAGTAGCTTGGGCATACTGGGGGGCAGCACCTCACTTTAATTGGGACTGGTCCTGGCTCTACCAGAAAAAATAGTTGTTTATAAATGTTTTGAAATTTTAAGTTAAACCTAAATTGAATGATTATGAAAATGAAAAATTTATTAATGGTTGCTAGTGCATTTACTTTTGCTTTCATGCTAGCAAGCTGTGGCGGTTCAAAAAAAGCCGTTGACGACTCACTAGGTAAAGAGGTTAATCTACCTTGTAACGATGATGAGTTTCACTCAGATGCTAAGTACTTCCGCGGAACTGGTAATGGTATCAGTTCTGACCTAAGTACTGCCAAAAGTAAGGCACGTATCGATGCTCAAACAAACCTTTCTCGTAGCATTAGCACTACAATGAAGGCTGTAGCCGATCGTTATGTTAATGAGCGTCAGGTTGGCGATGCAATGGAGTTTGAACAAAAATTTGAGCAAATGACCCGTGAGGTTATCAATCAGGAACTTAACAATGTTTCTGTTGTTTGCTCAAAGACTTTCCAGAAAGATGGGCGGTATCAAGTATTTCAAGCTTTAGAGGTGCCTAAAGATCAGGTGCTTAATAATATTAAAGACCGTATCTCAAAAGATCAGAAATTACAGCTCGATTACGATAAGATGAAATTTGAGCAAGTATTTAACGAGGAAATGGAGAAAATGGCTAACGAACGCCCATAAACTATTTATGCCTTTTAAACAGCAGCCTCATCTTGGGGTTGCTGTTTTTATTAGCCTTTGTCATTTAATCACCAATCCCCTTTTGGGGTAAAATTGAAATGAGTATGAAAAAGTTTATCATTCTTGCTTTATCCGTTTTTGGCATTCTGAGTTTCACGTTTGCTCAGGATAAACTTCTGGATAAGAGCGGAAGACAACCCAAATGGGTGAATGGTTTGGAAAAGGATTATATTATTGTAACTGGTACTGGTCCAACTGCGCAGGACGCGCAGCAGGATGCTTTATCGCATGTAAAAGCTCAAATTGTATCTTCTGTTGCTGAGAATGTAAAGGCTACATCAGAGGTGCGTAAGGAAGAGTCAATGGTTAATAATAATGTAAGCCAATTCCTTGAAAAGTTTGCAACATCTACAACCACTCAATCGGGGAAAGTCCCTTTTCTTCAGGGGATTTCAATTTCAAAAGTAAGTGAGTACTATTGGGAGAAACGCCAGAGAGCCGATAAGTCAGTTTACTTTATTTACCACCTTAAATATCCATTTCCTGAATCGGAACTAAAAATGCTTGTGCTTGATTTCAAGATGCGCGATCGTGAGTTAACTCAGCAACTTGAAGATATTTTAGCCCAGGTTGATAATGTTGAAACCATAGAGCAAATAGAGAAGAATATCTCGGAACTTAAGTCGTTGAAGGAATATTTCATGGATGGTAGAGTTGATCAATGTAACCTAGGAATTACACGCTATAAATCGTTACTTAAGTCCATTGAACTTGTTGAGATTGAAAGTGGTTTAGGCGAGTTGAAATACTACCTGAGACTAAATGGACGAAAAGTATCAACAGCAAAGAAACCAACTGTTCGCTCAGAATGCGCACGTGTTAACTCTATAATTAATAATCCAGAGGGTGTTACCATAAAATATAATTACGAAAATTGCTACGAAGACCCCGAAAACAATATACATGTTAAATACATGTTTAGCGGTGTAACAGTTGATAAACGCTTTTACTTCGACATTACTGCAAATAAAGCATCGATTTTTGTGAGTGAGCCTATACATCTAAATGCAATAAGCAAGGATGAGGAGAGCGTGAACGGAATTATAATCGATATGACCGTTCATTCTAAGTACGATTCACCTTTTACGATTGAGAAAGTTGTTCTGGAATGGAAAGGTTTACCACCTGTGGTAGTTGAAAATATCGGTCAGTCGTTTCAGGGAAAAGGAAACCATCAGCTAAAAATTACTTCTGAACAGGTACTTAATGCGGAAAAAACATCATCAGCTGGCAAAACACTATCATTAATGTCTGGTTACATACATTACCGGGCCGATGCAACAGGTGAACTAAAGACCTATAGGATTTATAATCAAAGTTATACTACTGATTGGTAGGTAATGGACTGGTTAGAAATAAAAAAGCCGCTAATCGAATGATTAACGGCTTTTGATTTATTTGGTTCAATTTACTCCTTGTAAGATTCTAATTTAAAGGGAACTTTAATGTGATTGGAGAAATCTTTTCCAGCATCTTTAATGTCAATATCATCTTCGTTATACATCCAAATGATAGTAATATTATTCCCTTCCAAAGCAATCTTCTCAAATCGTTTTAAGACCTGGAATATCATTTTAGAACTTGGTGTATTGTAATAAATCATTTTAAATTTAACTACAGTCTCTGGATTTGGATTCTTTGCATATTCATCAATCCATGAAATAATAGGATCGTAAAATTTTCTAGCATCTTCAGGCAACGAATTCCCTAAGAATTCAAACACCCCTGCATCTTTATCCAGCGTAACTGTAGGATATTGGCTTGTCCCAGCTATTTTTATTGGATCCATACTATCTATTTTAAAAATTCAAAATACCCCTAATAACAAATATACGTAATTTGAATGCAAAAGTAACATTATCTTGATAAGATTTTTGTGTTTTTTGGCAGACATTATTTTTTTATAAACAAATAATTCATTGACTAGATCTTATAAATACGCCCAATGGAAGTTTTCTGCTACTTTTATCGGAAACATAGAGTTCTCCCATTTCATATTTTTTAGGACTAAAAATGCTAACAATAAGGTTCTCGGCTACAATAGGAGAGTATCCCATTGAGTAAAGGTTTAAAATGATAAACGAATTTTTTTTATCTAAAATTTTGTTACAGTTCTCAAGAAGTTCGATAAGATTATTTTCTAAAATCCACTTTTCGCCATTGGGGCCACGCCCATAAGCAGGCGGGTCAAGAATGATTCCATTGTAAATTCTTTTTCTTCTAACCTCACGGGCAACAAATTTAACGGCATCGTCAACAATCCAGCGAATATTGTTAAGGTTACTAAGTTCCATGTTTTCGCGCGACCAGTTAACGGTTTGTTTTACGGAGTCCACATGGGTTACAGCTGCACCTGCAGCTCTGGCTGCTAATGAGGCTCCGCCTGTGTATGCAAATAGGTTTAGAACAGACGGGCTGTTTATTTTAAGCTGCATGATAGTGTCGTAAATGTAGTTCCAGTTTGCTGCTTGTTCAGGGAATATACCTACATGTTTAAATGAGGTTAGCCCCAGTCTAAATTTCAAATGCATCTGTTTATACTGGTAACCAATTATCCACTGCTCCTGGCAACTCCTCTTTTTCTTCCATTCGCCCCATTCGTTGTCGGAATCTCTATTGCCTTTCTTCTTTATGAAGTATGCATGAGCTAAGCGCTCCCATTCTTGCTGCGACAAACCCTTATGCCATAAAGCTTGGGGTTCTGGTCGGGCAAGGATTTGGTTGCCAAATCGCTCCAACTTCTCACCTTCTCCGCTATCTATTAGCTCGTAATCGGTCCAATTTTGGGGAGTTTCAAGCAGTATCATTTTAGTACTTGTTTGGGATTTCAAATTTAATTTTTTGGTTTCATTACCTTCATACTACAACTTTTACAATCAAAAACAAGCGGGAATATCCCATATTTGTTTTTAAGGTATAGTTTACCAGTGGGCCTAGCATTTTGTTTAATGGGGCATAAATTCAGTTCATATTTAATGCAGTACCTGGTAACCATGAGTTCTACATTATCATCAGGCTCTTGAATTTCAAATGCAGGCTGAATTCTATTAACTCCCAACTCTTTAAAAAAGGTTCTGCTTAACCTATTGGAAACATTCGATTTATACGTGAGATTCTCATAGGG
Source organism: Tenuifilum thalassicum (assembly GCF_013265555.1). GTDB lineage: Bacteria > Bacteroidota > Bacteroidia > Bacteroidales > Tenuifilaceae > Tenuifilum > Tenuifilum thalassicum. Next base: position 466,839 of record NZ_CP041345.1, read on the forward strand.
TAGTTTAGGGTTAATATTTTGAATATTACGTATTTCTCTTTTATGATAGAGTAACCGTTTTTTTAAGAGTTCATCAAGCAATTCTCTTCTTAACCTGTTTATCTCCTTAATTGGGATAAAGGGTAGGTAGCTTGCATTAAAAGATATCGATTTGATTTCAAATATTGTGTTCCCCGTTTTTTTTAGCTGGGATTCAATTTGTGAGAGAATATTTTGGTTGTGGGCTTCTTCAAAGCTATTTGATAATTCTTTTTTTAAAGTAATTCCATCTTCATCTACTATTAAAAATGCAATTTTTGTAGGAGAGAAGTGTACCTTAAGTTCACAGCTAATTTTTCTTGAAGAGCTCTCTCTGTTAAGAAGCTGTTCAAACTCAAAATCTTCGTTTCTGTAAATTATCAAACCTGAGTGTAACCCATCAACCATCCTATTTGGGTAAATCTTATTTTCATCAACTTTATTCACTCTGAAACCTACAAGCTCATTTTGCGGGTTAAAAAAGCACAATCCATCTCCGTTGTTCAGATTTTCTGTTGAGCTTATTGTAATAAAGTTTTTACCAACACCTTTTACCTTGCCAATCTTTTTACCTATCGATTTAGGGGTGTTAAATGAAGCCTGGTTTAATATTCTTCCGTTTATGAAATGGTTTGTGAACCCTCTGTTGAACGATTTTTCTGGATCGGGAGTGAATGAGTATGTGCATCTACCGCTCGACGAACGCTTGTAATCTTTGTTTGAATCGATGAACTGATTTAGCAGGTTGCTATAATATGCCGTGATATTCTTAACATAGCCAATATCTTTAAGTCGTCCCTCTATTTTGAATGAAGTTACCCCAGAGTTAACTAGCTCATCAATATGTCTGCTAAGATTTAAATCTTTAAGCGAAAGAAGATGTTTATTTTTTAAAAGTGTATTGCCATGCTCATCAATAAGATCATAGGATAATCGGCAGGGTTGGGCGCATGCCCCTCTATTTGCACTTCTATTAAAAAGTGCCTGGCTCATGTAACACTGACCGCTATACGAAACGCAAAGGGCACCATGAACAAAGAACTCTAGTTCAACTTGCGTTTTGTTTCTTATGTTCTTAATTTCAGCAACTGAAAGTTCTCTTGGGAGAACTACACGCGAGATACCACACGTTGAAAGGAAGTTGATATGTTCTGGAGTTAAATTATGCATTTGAGTGCTTGCATGTAGCGCGATAGGTGGGATATCCATTTTCAAAATGGAAAAATCCTGAATAATAATTGCATCAGCGCCAGCTTTGTAAATGCTATGAATTAGATTTTGAACTTCATCAATTTCTTGGTCGTAAATAATGGTGTTTACAGTTACATAAACCTTTGCATGGTACTGATGGGCAAAAGAGCATAGTTGCTCAATATCCTCGATAGGGTTTCCGGCTTTTTCTCGTGCACCGAACTTACTTGCAGCAATGTAAACGGCATCGGCGCCATGAGTAATGGCTGCAATACCAGATTCTAAGTTTTTTGCAGGGGCAAGAAGTTCGAGTTCTATCATTCTTGGCTATTTGAAAATTTCTCCAATGGTTTTTGCAACTCCATTTTCAATATTGCTTAGGGTCACCCTTTTTGCTTTAGTTTTTACTTCGTCAGGTGAATTATCCATAGCAACTCCAAGTCCTACAAGTTCTAGCATTTCAATATCGTTAAAATTATCGCCAAATGCAATTGCATTGGTTGGTGAAATTTCCATGCTTTTCAAAAGTTTCTCACAACCAATAGCTTTATTAACATTTGCTGGCGTTAGCTCTATATAGGTCTCTTTGGAGCGATAAACATTAATTGCATTGGAGTAGTCTTTTACCAATCGGTTATACAAACCATCTATAATCATGCTATCACCCATAATCATAATCTTATGAATGGGGTTGTTGTCGTTTTTTAGCTCTGCAACTTTAGTTTCAAAATTGTTGCAAAGAGTTGCTTTTACACGTGTGTTATTTTCTTCACGCAATCGCCATTCGTCATTTTTTGAAACCATCCAGAGGTTATTTGAAAATAGGCTAAAATGCAGATCGAATTGGTTGCATATTTCATAAATTGAAGCTGCAACAGCATGGTCAATTGTTTCTGAACTAATAATATTCTCTTTAGACGTGCCTTTTTCAATGGAACTCAATATTAATGCGCCGTTATAGCATATGGCTGGTGCATCTAAGGGTATTTCCCTGTAAAGATGTAACATTCCCAATGGCATGCGAGCCGAAACCATGACAAAAGGAATGCCAAATTCGGTTATTCTTCTTATTTGGTAAATGGTTTCAGACGATAGTTCCCTGTTTTTGTTAAGAAGGGTTCCGTCGACATCGGAAAAAACAATCTTATATTCAGACATTGTTAAACTTTTGAGAATAAAAAAGGGCTGCATTTGCAGCCCTCAAAGATATAAAAAGTTAGCTTATTGGCATTTTAGCTGTTTAATCTGGTAGTCGGCATTTGGTTTAAATGTACCAAACGCAGCATTTTTATATGCTTCGCAAGCTTCAGATATCTTATTTAACTTATGGTAAGACTCAGCGATTAGGTAGTATATTTCTGCTTTGTCTTCAGCAGTACCTTTAATTACCTCTAAAGCTTTATTACCATATTCAATGGCATCGTTCCAACGTCCAAGTTTATGATAGTTAATTGTCATCAGCCTGTAAATGTCGTAATCGTTCCCATCGTACTTTAATGCCATATCAAGTAAGTTAACCACATCATTTAACTTGTTAGCATTGCGAGCTTCATCTGCTTTCTTAAGGAAGTAAGCTTTTCCTTTTAGCTTTGCTTTTTCAACATTATCAAGGTCGTTATATTTTGTTCCCATTTCAATTGTTAGATCAAGATACTTAACCATTTCATCCTCGTTGCCGAGCTCTTCAAGTGCTAATGCTGAGTTCAAGTAAGGATCAATAAATGTTGAATCAAGTTTAATAGCCTTACTATAATTTGAAAGAGCTTCGTCAAATTTCTTTTCTTTATACTTCCTATTACCCATTACATTATAAAGTTTGGGTAAAGTCTTTTCAACTCGAGTTTTAACAACGCCATTGTTGTATTTAGTGGCAGTTTCTTCTGCTTTTTCAAGGTTGTCGAGAGTAGCTTGAAGGTCTTTTGCCTTATACTTTGCCATGGCAAGCTGGAAGTAGATTGTAGGAACTAGGTTTTCTGCTTTTTGCTTAATTTCATCGCCTTCTTCGCCTAGCTCTTCAGCAATTTGAATAGCTGAAAGTGCACTTGCAATGGCCTGTTCAGGGTTTTGTTTGTAATTAGTTGCAGCTTCGTTATATGCCTGTATAGCATCATTAACACTTTGAGCATATAGCTCATTCACTCCACCAAATAATGCAGTTACCACTAAAAGGCATAATAAGATTGTTTTCTTCATAGTTATTGAATTTTGATTGTTTTAAAATTTGTTAATGACCCCAAAAATATTACATCGAAATTAAAAACAAAAATTAAGCCATAAAATTATCTTTTTCTTGAAAAGAAAGATGTAACAATACTGGAACATTCTTCGGATAAAACGTTAGCAATTGTAAATGTTTTAGGATGAAGAATTTTAGATGAAAACTGAGTAAACCCACGTTTTGGGTCGGGTGCTCCGAAGACCAATCCTCCAAGTTGTGCCCAATGTATTGCACCTGCACACATGGCACACGGTTCAATAGTAACATAAAGTGTGCACTGGTTTAAATATTTGCCTCCGATATAGTTTGTTGCTGCAGTGATTGCTTGCATCTCGGCATGTGCGGTTGGGTCTCCTAACGTTTCTGTTAAGTTATGTGCTCTAGAAATTATTCGACCATTACAAACTATAACGGCACCTATGGGTACCTCGTTTTTTTGCAAAGCTTTTTGGGCCTCTTTTAAAGCTTCGCGCATAAAAAATTCGTGCTCTTTTTCTTTTCCCATAGTATATTTTGTCCAAATATATTAAAAAATATAACTGAAGCATCGTTTTTTATTTTTACATTCGCAACTTGAAAAATTTAATTAGTTATGTATAGATCACATACTTGCGGAGAATTAAGAATTGCCGATGTGGGCAAAAAGGTAACACTTAGCGGTTGGGTTCAAAGAGTTCGCAACCTTGGTGCTATGACATTTATCGATTTACGAGATAGGTATGGAATTACACAGTTAGTGATAGATGAAAATTCATCAAGTGATCTTAAAAACTTGGTTAAAGAGCTTGGACGGGAATACGTAGTAAAAATTACTGGTGAGGTTATTGAGCGTGCAAGTAAAAATAAAAAGATACCAACTGGTGAAATTGAGGTTAAAGTTGATGAGCTAAACATCCTTAACCCTAGCGAAACACCTCCGTTTACAATCGAAGATGAAACAGATGGAGGCGATGAGCTAAGAATGAAGTATAGGTATCTTGACCTTAGAAGAAACCCAGTAAAAAACGCACTCTTATTGCGTCATAGAATGGCTCAGGAGGTACGCAAGTATCTTGACGAACAAGATTTTGTTGAGGTGGAAACACCTTTCCTAATAAAGTCAACTCCAGAAGGAGCTCGCGATTTTGTAGTGCCCTCGCGTATGCATCCTGGTGAGTTTTATGCGCTACCTCAATCTCCACAAACTTTCAAGCAGCTCCTTATGGTTGCCGGTTTTGATAAGTATTTTCAGATTGTGAAGTGTTTTAGGGATGAGGATTTAAGAGCAGACCGACAACCCGAATTCACCCAAATTGACTGTGAAATGTCTTTTGTAGAGCGCGATGATGTTTTAAATACTTTTGAAGGGCTAATTAAGCACCTTTTTTCAAAAGTAAAAGGAATTGAATTTAATGAGTCTTTTAAACGCATGCCCTACACTGAGGCTATGGAGAAATATGGGAGCGATAAGCCAGATTTAAGATTTGGGATGGAGTTTGTTGCTCTTAATGATGTTGTAAAGGGAAAAGGTTTTAGGGTTTTTGATGATGCTGAGTATGTTGGCGGAATTTGTGCAGAAGGGTGCTCAGAGTATACAAGAAAGCAGCTCGATAAACTTACCGAGTTTGTAAAACGACCACAAGTTGGTGCTTCTGGTCTGGTTTATATTAAATACAATACCGATGGTTCGCTAAAATCATCGGTTGATAAGTTCTTTTCACAAGAAGACCTGTTGGCCATTGCAAATGTTATGGAGGCTAAACCAGGTGATTTAATGCTTATTCTTGCTGGCGATAAAAAGAAAACGCTTTTTGCATTATCGGAGTTGAGGCTTGAAATGGGTAGTAGACTAGGATTGCGTGATAACAATAAGTTTGTTCCATTGTGGGTGGTTGATTTCCCTCTTCTGGAATGGGACGATGAGGAAAAAAGGTATTTTGCCATGCATCACCCTTTCACTTCACCTATACCTGAAGATGTACCACTATTTAAAACTGAACCTGGAAAGATACGTGCAAATGCATACGATCTTGTTATAAATGGCGTTGAAATTGGTGGCGGTTCAATTCGTATTTTCGATAGGGAATTGCAACAAACCATGTTTGATGCTCTTGGTTTTACCAAAGAAGAGGCCGAAAAACAGTTTGGCTTTCTTATGAATGCCTTTAAGTATGGTGCTCCTCCACATGGTGGAATTGCTTTTGGCTTTGATAGGTTATGCTCATTGTTTGGGGGTAGCGAATCAATTCGTGATTACATTGCCTTCCCTAAAAATAATGCAGGTAGGGACGTTATGATTGACTCGCCCTCGACAATTAGCGATAAGCAGCTTGATGAGTTGCAAATTGAGATAAAGAAGAACGAATAGTTAAGGTAATAAAAAAACATCCGGCACTGCCGGATGTTTCTTATTTTTTTACAGTTGATAATTACTCAGCTGCAGGAACTGTGTCTTGAACTTCAGCTTCTGTTTCAGCTTCAGCCTCAACATTAGCAGCAGCAGTAGTATCAACTTGCTCCATTTGTTGTTCAACTTGAGGTTCTTCAGCTGCTTGCTCTTCTTGCTTAGGAGCTGATTTACATGCAACCATTGCTAGCATTCCGGCAGCGATTAGGAAAAATGCATACTTTTTCATGGTAATTAATTTTGTTAGTTAGTTCGTTACAAATGTATGTAATGAATATTAAATTTCAAAGAAAATAACAAAAATATTGATAATTGTCATTGAATAGTACGTTGTTTTTACTTTAAGTGTCTCGCAGCTAGCACTAAAAGTGGCTTTTAAGTAATTGATAATTGTTGGTGCTTTTTGAAAATTTTGTTAAAAAAGCATTTGAAATTAATAGGTAAGAAGGAAATATATGGGGCGCTGATTTAAAGGGAATTTAAGTACCAAGAAATAGTTAGAAAAGGATTTCTGCCAGTGACATAAATGAAAAGTTAACTAAAGGGGATACCTAATTCTTTGGCACCCCCTGAATGGTTGTTGTGTGTAAAGTGTTTTATTTTAACTGTTTAAGTAGTTCTTCTACTGCAGCCTTTATTTGTGTATCAATTCCTGTTGCTGCATCTTCAGGAGATATTGAGACTTGAATGTCTGGGTATAATTGATGATTTTCTAGATATTCGCCATTTAAGGCCTTAACACCCATTTGTGGGATTCCAAAAACCAATGATGGATCAATAAGTCTTTCCCACCAAACTGCTGTCATTGTACCTGGTACTGGCATTCCTACCAGTTTTCCAATTTTTAATGTTTTGTAAACAAATGGAAAACCATGAGCATCGGAATAGTTGCCTTCGCTAACAAGTACTATTGATGGTTTATACCATTTAGAAATAGGTTCAGAACCAATGTATTGACCTCTAGGAACATAATCTACATACCGTTTACCGCTTAAGAGGGTTGCTAAGTCATCGTGAAGCCATCCTCCTCCATTGAATCTTGTATCGACTATAACAGCCTCTTTGTCCCGATATTTTCCTAGTAAATCGGCATATACTTTTCTGAAACTTTCAGAGTTCATACCTTTTACATGAACGTAGCCAATACGTCCATTTGACAAGCGTTCAACGTCGGCAGCCCGTTTCTTAACCCAATTTTTGTACAAAAGATTTGACTCTTCGTTTAATGAGATTGGCTTTACTATTTGCGACCAACGTTTTCCTGTTGCAGGGTTAAAAATTTCTACAAGAGTTTGCTTCCCCTTTTTCCTATTTAGAGCCCTGAAATAATCGGAATTGGTTAAAATTTCATTACCGTCAATTTTTTCTATTATGCATCCAGCTTTAATTTCAAATTTTGATGAGATAAGTGGTGAGTTTTCAATAACCTCAGCAATTCGTATACCCTTCCCCTTGTAGTTAAAATCAATGAAGATTCCTAGCGATGCGGTTTGATCTGCGTTATCCGAACGGTAGTAATACCTACACCCAGTATGTGAGCCATTTAGTTCACCAAGCAACTCGCTCATCATTTCAGAGAAGTCAAAGTTGTTATTAATGTGAGGTAGGAAGCGCTTATACTCTTTTTTGTAAAACTCCCAATCGGTTCCATGAAGTGCTGTATCGTAAAACTTCTTTGATACCTGTCGCCACATGTGTTCAAACAGATACTCCCTTTCACCTTGTGGATTAATTGTTTGATCTGCAGAGAATTTGATAGTTGTTAACTTATTGTTCGAAATGTTAATTTTCATGGGTTTGCCATCGGATAAAAGGTAGATGTATTTCTGGTCTTTATCCATTTGCATGTAACCTGCATCCCCATCTATCTTTACAAGTAGTTTTGTTTTATTGTCTTTTAACTCGTTTACCCATAAGTCGTATCCTTTTTCAAATTTTGAGAGGTAGTATAGCTTATCCCCATCAGGAGTAAGTATAGCATCAGAAAGATTTGATGAGTTTATGGTAAGTCTAACTTTTCTTTCTTCAATTCCATCAAAGTCAATTTCTATAGGCTTTGTTGATTTGTTATTAGTATTTAGATTTTTTCTTTTTGCTTTCTTTGATTTTTCCTTTTCCTTTTCGTTTGATTTTTGTTCTTCCTTCTCTTTTTCTTTTAGGATTTCCCATTCAATCTTAGGCAGTTTGAACTCTTCAAAGGTTTTTTGGTTAAGGAATATCGCATATACATCAAATTCAGAACCCCAAGAACCATGACTCCGCATTCCCATTTGATCGTTGAACCAAATAATCGCATTTCCATTCATGGCCCACTTAGGAGAATTATCTTCGTAGCCACTTGGCGTCAGGTTAAAGAATTCGCCAGAGCCATCGGCTTTAACAAGAGCCACATCTGAGTTAGGCCAAGATGGGACCTCCATAAAATTTACTGCAAACCACTTTCCGTCGGGTGACCATTGGTACCACTGGTCGCCATCGCGATACGAGTAGTTGTATTTACCATCTAGTATCGTTCTTATCTTTCCAGTTTCTAAGTTTTTAACGCAAAGGGTAGTACGCTCTTTAAGAAAGGCAACCTCTTTTCCGTCGGGTGAGTAGGCGGGTTGAAAGGCTTCTTCAGGAATATCAACTATTAGTTCTTCCTTAAGTAGGGTTGATAGGGTAAAGTTAGGTTCTTCTTCCGAAACTATAGAGGTTTGGTATATATTCCAACTTCCATTCCGTTCAGCGGCATAAATCAATTTTTTGCCATCTGGACTAAAACTAACTGATCGTTCTTGTTCAGGAGTATTAGTAATCCGTTTGGTTGTAGAGTAATCTGTTGAGGTAACATATATATCACCGCGAATTATTAGTGCTAATTCTTTTCCTTTAGGTGATATAGATATTTCAGTAGCGCCATTGTTAATGGTTTTATTTACATACTCAGGTTCAGAACGATCGGCACGGATTGTTATATTTACTTTTGATGGAGATTCTCCAGGGAGCATTGTGTAGATTCCACCATTATAGTGGAAGCATAATGTTCCCTTGTTATCAACAGATAAAAACCTAACGGGATGTTTATCAAAATTGCTCAGAATTTTAGATTCTCCATCTCCAGAAATAGGCATCGATGCAATGTTAAAACTCCCAGTTTGCTCTGTAAGATAGTAAAGTGTTTTACCGTCGGGTGAAAATACAGCATTCCGATCTTCTCCTTCAAAGTTTGTTATTTTCTTATGGGTTTTCTCTTTAATGTTATAAATCCAAATATCCCGAGTAACAGACGATTTGTGGTGCTTACGCCAAATGTCCTCATATCCTTTTCTGTCAGTATACGCTAAGAAATTCCCATCGGGGCTAAAATTGACATATTCGGCAGGTGTAGTAAGTATCTGATTAATTTCGCCACCTGTAATTGGTACAGAGTAAAGCTCACCTAAAATCCTGGAGGGGAAAAGGACATTGAGATGAGAGTCTTGAATATTTGCAGAGAAAATGACTTCTTTCCCATCGGGTGAAAAGCACGATGGAATTTCGTTTGCCGAATGGTAGGTTAATCTTTGGGGTTCTCCTCCTGAAGCTGATACCACGTAAATATCAAAATTACCATATCGATTCGAAGCAAAGGCTATATGGCTACCATCGGGAGACCATACTGGCATGTAATCGTAGGCTGGGTTTGATGTTAGCTGTATGGCCTCACCGCCTTTTGAAGGAACCTTATAGATATCGCCTTTGTAACAAAAGGCAATAAATTCACCATTGGGTGATATGGCTGGATAGCGCATCCATAATGGTGCATTATCAGATTTTACATTCGATAAACTTACAAAAATCATTATGGTTGCAGCAGCTAGTTTTAAAATGAACTTCTTCATAGCATATCATTTTCTTATTTGAGGTATTATCACCGAATTAGTTTAATGGTTCAAGAAAAATAATTACCAGTCAATAATAATTATCTTTGCAAAAAATTTGTTTTGAGTAAAGTTAGTATTTTAAATGAATTTCTCGAAGAGTTAGGTAGTTTACCAGAAATCCAAGAGCTGATTTCTGACAAATCTATATTTGTCAAAGGCATAGCTGGATCCTCATTTGCGTTTACTATAGCGTCAATTTTTGGTAGAAGTAGTAGTCCAAATATTATTGTTCTTAACGATAAGGAAGAAGCAGCTTATCTGTTTTCTGACATCAACCTACTACTTGGGGGTGAAAATGTTTATTTTTTCCCCTCGTCATATAAGCGTTCAGTTAAATACCAGCAAGTACTTCCCGAGGCGCTAATTCAACGCACCGATGTCTATAACCTGATTCGTCAAATGGGAGAGGGGAAGCTCCTTAAATCTGTTATTGTAACCTATACTGATGCCCTCTTTGAAAAAATACCAACGCATGAAACACTAAAGGAGAACACCTTGGTAATAACAAAAGGGGAACGAATTTCTACAGAATTCATCACCGAGGTGCTCTTTGAGTATGGGTTTGAACGAACCGATTTTGTTTATGAACCAGGCCAGTTTGCAATAAGGGGAAGCATTGTCGATATTTTTTCATTCTCATCATCGGTACCTTACAGAATTGACTTCTTCGGAGAAGAAGTTGAATCTATCAGAACTTTTGATGTTGAGGATCAGCTATCAAAAGAGATATTAGAATCAGCCTCAATCATTCCTAATGTTCAAGAAAATAGTTCAGAAGACAAACGATTATTGACTAATGAGCTTCCTGCTAGCTCAATGGTTTGGATTAAAAGCCCTGAGCTTGTTCTCGAGAGGCTAAAGGAACTCCATGAAGCAATAAAAGAACTTCCATCAAATGAGAGTGCTAGCTTTGCATCACCTTCTGAAATTTTTGAATCGTTTAATCAGCATATAATTCGATATTTTGGATTAGGCTCGCCAAGTAAAAGTATAAAGACCATAGAGTTTAATACATCGCCACAGCCTGCCTTTTCTAAGAATTTTGAGCTTCTAGCTGATGATATAGAGCAAAAGAACCTGAATGGCTACAGAGTATTATTGCTTTCTGAAAACACAGCCCAGCTAGATAGGCTTCAAAAGATACTCTCAAACATAAAGCCCGATTTACATTACGACACTATAGGCCAAAGTATAACCGAGGGTTTTATTGACCATACTTTAAGGGTTTGTTTATACACCGATCACCAAATATTTGACCGGTACCATAAGTACAAACTTAAACATGAGTTTACCAATAAAGATGCTATTTCCATGCAGGAGTTGGTAAACCTTCAACCTGGCGATTATGTGGTTCATATCGATCATGGAATAGGTAAGTTTGGAGGTTTAGTAAAGACCGAAGTAAATGGAAAGATTCAAGAAGCCATTAGGCTGATATACAAGGATAATGATACATTACTGGTCAATATTCACAATCTTCATAAAATTTCAAAGTACAGGGGGAAAGATGCAGAGCCACCAAAAGTTTATAAGCTAGGAACTGGAGCGTGGCAAAAACTTAAGCAACGAACCAAGGCTAAGATTAAGGATATAGCTAAGGATTTGATTGCGCTATATGCTAAGCGAAAGGCTCAAAAGGGATTTGCTTTTTCGGCCGACACCTATTTGCAGCAAGAACTTGAAGCCTCCTTTATTTATGAAGATACTCCCGATCAGCTAAAAGCTACTCAGGCTGTGAAACAGGATATGGAAGATGAACGTCCTATGGATCGGCTTGTTTGTGGTGATGTGGGGTTTGGAAAGACCGAAGTGGCCATTAGAGCTGCGTTTAAGGCAGTTACCGATAGTAAACAAGTGGCAGTTTTGGTCCCAACTACTATTCTTGCATTGCAACATTACAGGACCTTTTCTTCGAGGTTAAAGGATTTTCCGTGTGCAGTTGAGTTTATAAGTAGAATGAAAACAGCCTCACAGCAAAGGCAGATTAGGGAAAAACTTAGAGAGGGGAAAATTGACATTCTCATTGGAACTCACTCAATACTCAAGGAGGCCTCTAATTTTAAAGATTTAGGCCTACTGATTATCGACGAAGAGCAAAAATTTGGCGTAGCGGCAAAAGAAAAAATCCGGCAGTTTAAGTTAAATGTTGATACGCTTACTCTTACTGCTACTCCCATTCCGCGTACGCTACAGTTTTCGTTATTGGGTGCTAGGGACCTATCAATAATTAACACTCCACCACCTAATAGGTATCCCATTCAAACGGAACTACATGTTTTTAACACCTCAATCATAAAGGAAGCGATTGAATATGAGGTTTCACGTGGTGGCCAAGTGTTTTTTGTTCATAACAGGGTGCAAAATATTCAAGAAGTGCAGAACATGCTACATAAGATTGTTCCAAAGATAAGAACAACTGTAGCACATGGACAGATGGAACCCGCGAAGCTTGAGAAAATAATGGTTGACTTTATTAACGGCGATTATGATGTTTTAATCTCAACAGCGATAATTGAAGCAGGACTGGATATCCCGAACGCAAACACAATTATTATTAATAACGCCCACATGTTTGGGCTGAGCGATTTGCATCAGCTAAGAGGTAGGGTTGGCCGTTCGAATAAAAAAGCTTTTTGCTACCTGCTTTCGCAGCCACTAGAAACTTTAACGCCAGAAGCACGAAGGAGGCTGAAAGCCATTGAGGAATTCTCGGAGCTTGGTAGTGGATTTAGTATTGCCATGCAGGATTTAGACATAAGGGGTGCGGGAAATCTACTTGGAGCAGAGCAAAGTGGTTTTATCTCTGAAATAGGTTATGAAACCTATCAGCGAATTCTTGATGAGGCTATTGAAGAACTTAAAGTAACCGAATTTAAAGAACTCTTCGCATCAAACGAGAAATCGACAAAATCCGATAAATGGGTTGGCAGTAACATAGAATGCCAGGTTGAAACCGATTTGGAAGTGTTAATTCCTGATTCCTATGTTTCAAATACTGCGGAACGAATTAGGCTATACCGCGAACTCGATAACATGAAAGATGAAACGGAGCTTGAACGTTTTAAAGGTGAGCTTATCGATAGGTTTGGTCAAATTCCAAAACCACTTAATGAGTTGATGAGTGTTGTGAAACTAAGATGGGTAGCAGTAAGGCTGGGCATTGAAAGGTTAATTCTAAAAAACGGGAAAGTTCATGCATATTTTATTTCAAACCAGCTATCACCTTTTTATCGTTCTGCTATTTTTGAAAGAATAATTCAATATATTTTAAAAAACTCATCGAGTTTTACAATGAAAGAGGGAAACGAAAAGTTAGTTCTTACTATCAAGGATATTAGTGAGGTTAATGATGCCATTCAGGTTTTTCAAAAGATGTACGAAAACGTAGTTGATTAAATTAAAGTTTATGAACCTAGTAATAGACATTGGGAATACGTTTACCAAAGTTGCTGTTGCAAATGGCCAGGATGTAAAGTATTTTCAAAACACTTTGGAAATAGAGATTGATGAGCTGGATAGGATAATTAAAGAGTTTCAACCTAATAATTGTATTGTATCGGCAGTAGGGAAGATACCAGTTAATACATTGATGTGGCTTAAACAAAATATTAATGTACATGTAGCTGGGATAAATACTAAAATACCAATTGAAAATAAATACTCTACACCAGAAACATTAGGATTTGACAGGCTGGCTCTAGCAGTTGGCGCTGCCACGCTCTTTCCTAATAAAAATGTATTAGTTATTGATGCAGGTACAGCAATTACCTACGATTTCGTAACCAAAAGTGGCGTTTATCTTGGAGGAGCCATCTCACCTGGGTTGCAAATGCGATTTAAGGCTTTACACAATTTTACAGCAAAGCTTCCATTAATTGAAAAAGTAGAAAAAACAGAAATAATAGGGACTACTACACAAACTTGTGTGAGCTCGGGTGTGGTGAATGGCGCACTCTTTGAAATTGATGGGTATATACACCAAATTAGCTCTATTTATGATGATTGTGTCGTGGTTTTAACAGGAGGTGATTCAAATTTCTTGGCTAATAACTTAAAAAATAGCATATTTGTGAACCAATATTTATTGATTATAGGTTTAAACAGAATACTTGACTTCAATGTACAGAATAGCATTTAAAAGCATTTTAGCATCTTTGGGATTAACATTGTTTACATTCTACGGCTTTTCCCAAAGCCTAAATACCTATTCGCCATATTCTCGATATGGTATAGGCGTGCTTAGCCAACCTGGCTTTAGCCAAAACAGAGCGTTAGCAGGAATATCACAAGCCTACAGGAGTGAGACGGTAATAAACTTTAACAACCCGGCATCATATTCACAGCGCGATAGCATGTCGTTTCTTTTTGATTTTGGAATAGAAACAAATACAAGTAGTTTTAACGGATACGACCAATATCTAAACTCTCAAAGAACCAGTAATTCTGCTGGTGGAATTCATCACATAGCTTTCTCTTTCCCAATTTCAAGAAGAATCGGTTTTTCTGCTGGTGTAACCCCTTATAGTTTTGTTGGATATAAATTAATTCGTTTTGAAACAGATCCGATTACATTAAGCACAATTGGAAGAATAAAGTATACTCATACTGGGCGAGGTGGGATAAACCAGGCATTTGCTGGGTTTGGTATTAGCCCGTTAAAAAATCTTTCGTTTGGGTTTAACTTCCTGTACTATTTCGGAAGTCTAGATTACAATAACGATATCCAATTCCCAATTACCTTTACATCTTATTCCGATAGCTATTCAAGAACAAGCTATCAGGTTCATGATTTCAATTTCAATCTTGGAATGCAATACGTAGCCTACTTTGATAAAGAGGAGAATACTAACATAACCCTTGGAGCAACCTACCAGTTTGGTAAAAAACTATCAACTACTCAAAAGTGGTTCACTACAATCGAAGGCAATTTTGTTGATTCTCTTTTCCCTCATCCTGACTATGAATCCTACATCGATTTTCCTTGGAGTATAAATACTGGAATTGCCTTTACTTTTAAGGACAAGTTGACAGTGTTAGGTGAGTACTACATGCAAGATTGGACAAAAACAACGCCATTTAATTCAGATTCACCCTTAGCCAAGATGGAATCAATTCGTATTGGAATTGAATATACGCCTAATCGTAGAGACTTGAAAAAATATTTTAATAAAGTAAACTATAGGTTAGGTTTTTATTCAAACAAATCGAACCTAGTAGTCGCTGGAAATCAAATAAACGACTTTGGCATAACATTTGGAGCAGGTTTACCGTTAAAGGGGAAAACAAAAGTTAACTTATCGTTTGAAATTGGTTGGAGAGGAACAAATGAGAATTACCTAATTAAAGAAAACTATGGGGCATTAAATCTAAGCTTTACATTTTACGATTACCCATGGTTCTTTAAACGAAAGTATAACTAGTTAATCAATAATAAAAAACCAGAAGCCATGAAATTTAGAAGTTACTTTAAGTTATTGGGAGGTGCATTAGCTGTTTTGATCGGTATTAATGCCTCTGCGCAATCATACTTACAAAATCCCAAGTATGGGCCTGATGAGGAAACAAGGAAAGAGTGTGCAAAAAACCTTTCTCTCTATTCAACATTCTATAAGCAAAAGAATTATAAAGATGCTTATAAGCCTTGGAGACAAGTTATTAAGCTTTGTCCTGCAGCAAGCAAGAACTCGTACATTCGAGGAGCAAATATTTTGAAATGGCGCTTTCAACAGGAAGCCGACCCCAACAAGAAAAATGAAATCGTTGACTCTTTAATGATGCTTTACGATTTACGCATCGAGAACTTTGACATGAAGGGTATGGTGCTTGGGATGAAAGCAGAGGACCTTTATATGCTAGCACCAGAGCGTTACGAGGAGGCTTTTAATATTGCTAAAGAAGCACTAAGTATTAGTCAGTCAAAAACTAAACCATCGGTGTTCTTTACTTACATGTCGTTGGTTAAAGCCATGTATGATAATAAGAAACTTACAGCTGACCAAGTTATTGAATTGTATTCACAGCTTAGCGATTTAATTGAAGCCCAAATAGCAGCAAAACCTTCTGATGTTATTAGTCAGGTTAAAGATGGAGTAGATGGCATATTTGCAAATATGGGTGTTGCCAATTGCGATAATATTGTTGCTTTGTTTGAGCCACGTTTTAACTCAAACCCCGATGATTTAGGGCTAAGCAAAAAGATACGTTCACTTATGTCGGCTAACAAGTGCTTGTCTCATCCTCTTTATTTAAATGCTAGCATGAAAGTGTTTGAAAAGGAGCCAAGTGCCGATTTAGCTTTGGATATTGCTAGGTTACAGTATGAGGCAAAAAATCCTAAGCTTGCTGAAAAGTATTATAATGAGGCTGTTAACCTTGAGTCGAACGTTGAGCAGCGTGCAAACATATACTACGAGTTAGCCCTATTAACTTTTACTGAGTTGAAAAATCTTCCTAAAGCTCGTGAAATTGCATTAAAAGCAATTGCTGAGAATCCCAATATGGGTAAAGCATATAAGCTTATAGGTGATATGTATGCAAGCGAGCGTAACTGTGGAAGCAACGATTTTGAAAAGAAAACAGTTTATTGGGCTGCTGTTGACAAGTACTACAAGGCTAAACAGGTTGATTCTGAACTCGCTGATGCAATGGATAACCTAATTAACACTTATAGCCAATACTTCCCTTCTAAAGAAGATATTTTCTTCTACGATTTTAAAGAAGGAGACTCTTATACCGTAGGTTGTTGGATTAACGAACGTACCACAATTAGAGCACGTAGGTAGATGTTGGTTACTACTGAATGGAAACTAAAGAATATGTTAGTAGTCCTCACTTTAGTGGGGACTACTGCTCTTTTGGTAGCCTGTAAGACCAATAAAGAAGCTGTAATTTACTTTTCTGATATTAAGAAAACTCCTGGAGTAACTGTTTATAACTCAGAGGTAACATACACCGAGCAGGGGCGTCTCTTACTTAAGGTTCTTGCACCTGAAACAATCTACTATCAGTTTGCCGAAGAGCCGTATACTGAGTTTCCAAAAGGCATTACCGTTTACACTTACGATAAGGAGTTGAATAAAGAGTCGAGCCTTACAGCAAACTATGCAATCTACTACGAGAAAAAAATGCTTTGGCAAGCAAAAAATAATGTTATTGCAAAAAACCGAAAGGGCGAAGAACTTTATACCGAGGAATTGTATTGGGATCAGAAAAAGCACATTATATATTCCGATGTCAATGTAAAAATAAATGGAATTAATGGTGTGGTTTATGGTAAGGGAATGATTGCCGATGAGAATTTTGAAAATTGGGAGGTCAAGAACCCATACAGCGGGGAGTTTGAGTTTGAACAGTAGTATGAATTATTATATTTACATGGATTGCATTGTCTTGCAATCCTTTTTTTGTACCTTTAGCTTTAGAAAATAAAAAGTTAGCTTTCATGAAAAATATAGCATATATTCTTGAACTTATTTGGTTAGCCTTAGCAATCTTTTGTTTAGCTACTGGAGTTTGGGCTACCCTTAAGACAGGATTCAGATCAGCTATGTATTTTTTATATTTTCAGTTGTCGCTTTTTTGATGTATTTACTTCGAAGAAGTAAAAGAAAGAAACTTGAGAATCAGAATTAAAAAATGGGAACCCAACTTGTAGTTGTTGCATTAGCTATAATTTTTTCTGCTTTTTTTTCAGGAGTTGAGATAGCCTTCCTATCCTCAAACAAATTGCGTTTTGAACTTGAGCGCAAACATGGGCGATTAACATCCCGCATATTAGATATATTTTACAGAAACAAGGAGCAATTTATTGCTACTATGTTGGTTGGTAACAATATCACATTAGTTATTTATGGTATTGTTACTGCAAACATTCTAACACCATTGCTAAAGGGTATTGAGGAGTTCCCAACATTGCTTCTACTGATTCAAACACTAATTGCTACAGCAGTAATACTGTTAACAGGCGAGTTCTTACCTAAATCGATTTTTCGCCAGTATTCAAACTCTCTAATGAACTTTTTTGCATTCCCAATCCTTTTGTTTTATGTGATATTTTACCCCATTAGCAAGTTTATTACCTGGTTATCGTACTGGATTCTTCGTATTGCCTTTCGACTTAAAATTAATAGAGCACACGATAATAAGATATTTGGGAAAGTCGATTTAGACCATCTGGTTGAGCAAGCGGCATCTGCCGATGAAAAAAGTGAAGAACAGGAGCTGAAGATATTTCAAAAGGCCTTAGATTTTTCTGAGGTTCGAATTAGGGACTGCATGATACCTCGCACCGATATAGAGGCTGTTGATATTAACGATACGATAGATAATCTTAAGAAAGTATTCGTTGAAACTATGTACTCAAGATTACCAGTCTATAAGGACAGTATCGATAATATAATTGGATATGTTAACTCAAAGTCTCTATTTCTGAACCCAAAATCTATAAAAGACCATCTCATTGATATTGAATTTTTTCCTGAAACCATGAAAGCAAACGAGGCTCTTACTCATTTTATTAAGGGGCATAAAAGTATTGCAGTAGTGGTTGATGAGTTTGGTGGCACAGCTGGCCTTGTTACAATTGAAGATATAATAGAAGAGATTTTTGGTGAAATTGATGATGAACACGACAGGAACGATTTGGTTGAGAAAAAACTATCCGATACAGAATATATACTTTCTGCAAGGGTAGAGGTATCGCACATCAATGAGGTTTATGGGCTTGAAATACCAGAATCGGATGAGTATGAAACAATTGCGGGGTTTATCTTACATCATCACCAAAGTATCCCCAAACCAGGCGATATTGTTAATATTGACATGTATGAGTTTAAAATTCTAAAAACGAATAAAACCCGAATTGAACTTGTTCGGTTAACAATTAATCGGTAAAAAATTGATGCTAATAAATTGCTTATAAGTGAAAATTACTATATTCGTGGCTCAAAAATTAGTATTGTACCTTAAAATATACTTGTAAATGGCAACACTTGAAAGAATTAGAAACCGTGCAGGAGTTTTGGTTTCCATAGTTATTGGATTGGCTTTATTTGCCTTTATACTAGGTGACTTCTTATCATCGGGAGGCGCGTTTTTTAATCGTTCGCAAATGGAGATTGCTGAGATAGCAGGAAACTCTATCTCGTATGAGGATTTTCAAGCAAAGGTAAATGAGAATGAATACCTTCAAAAACTTTTTTCTAACCAAACCTCGCTTAACGAGCAACAGATGTTGAAAATTCGTGAGCAAGTTTGGCAAGATCTTCTCCGTGCAAATATCCTGAACGATGAGTATAACAAGTTAGGATTATCAATTCATCCCGACGAACTCTTCGATATGGTTCAAGGCCGAAATATTCATCCTTTTATCAGACAACAATTTGGCGATCCTCAAACTGGAGAGGTCAACAAGGCCTTTATAACGAACTTCCTTAAGAATATGGATAGAGATCCCAAAGCTAAAGTTTACTGGCTTTTCTTGGAAAAAGAAATACAAAAGGATCGTTTGTTCAGTAAGTACCTCACTCTTATTCGTAAGGGATTAGGAGTAACCTCGTTGCAAGCAAACAAAGCCTTTAACGAACGCGTTACTAAAATTAATTTCGATTACTTAGTGCAAACATATCAGTCAGTACCCGATTCAGTGGTTGAGGTTACCGAAAGCGATATAAAAGATTACTATGAGGTTCATACAAATGATTATAAGCAAACTGCTTCACGCGACATAGAATATGTTGTTTTTCCGATTTCACCTTCAGATGAAGATGTTAAAGATGCCGAAGATTGGATGAAGAAAGCATATGAAGAGTTCTCTACTACAACTGATCCCAAGCAATATGTTACTCTTAACTCAGACTCTAAATTTGACTCAAAATACTATAAGAAATCAGAACTTCCCGAAAACATTAGCGAATGGGCATTTAGCAACACTGTTGGAAGCGTAAGCGAAATTTATCGAGATGGCGATAGTTTTAAAGTTAACAGAATTATAGAATTTAAAATGCTTCCCGACAGCGTAAAGGCTCGTCATATTTTAATTAGCCCTAAAGGGCAAACACCAGATGCTAAAAGCGCAGCTAAAGCTAAAGCTGACAGTATTCTAAACGTATTAAAACGTAGTGGAAGCTGGAGCAAATTGGCCGCAAAATATTCCGATGATCCTGGTTCAAAAGATAAAGGCGGTGATTTGGGTTGGTTCCCTAGTGGTATGATGGTTCCTGAGTTTGACCATGCCGCATTCAACGGAGCATTGGGAGAACTTCAACTTGTAGAAACACAATTCGGATATCATATTCTTCAAGTTACAAGAAGAGGTAAAGAGTTTAATAAGGTACAAATTGCTACTTTAGAAAGGAAAATCGTACCAAGTTCAGTTACAACTTCTAAAGTTTATAACCAAGCTGCTGCTTTTGCTGGAAACAATAGAACCTACGACAAGTTTGTTTCTGCAGCCGATGAAAGCAACTATGTTCGCAGGGTAGCTAATAATCTTCTTCCAAATGATAGAAACATTGCAGGACTCGATCAGCCAAGAGAGCTTATTCGTTGGGCATATCGTGCCGAAAAAGGAGACGTTTCCGATGTAATGCAAATAGGTGACAGTTACATTGTTGCCGCCCTAACAGAGGTTCGCGAAGAGGGTATCGCACCATTAAAACAGGTGTTAACCGATGTACGTTTCCGTGCTCTACGTGAGAAAAAGGCTGAATATCTTATAAATAAAACTAAAGAAGCAATGTCCGGCAAAGCTGATATTAATGCTTTAGCTCAAGAACTAGGATTAGCAGTTGCATCTGCTGAGAATGTTTCGTTAAGTTCGCTTACTGTTCCAAATGCAGGTATTGAGCCAGCTGTTATTGGTGTAGCTTCTGTTTCAGAAGAGGGACAGCTAACCGGCCCTGTTAAAGGTAACAATGGAGTATTTGTATTTACCTTAACATCTAAGGTAAAAGAAGAAGGTGATGCTACCATGGAGAAGACTAGAATAGCTAACATGTATCAATCAAGGGCATACTATGAAGTTTTTGAGGCTTTAAAGAAGAATGCCGACATCATTGATAAACGATATAACTTCTATTAATAGTTAAATATTTTTTTTTATCAAGCTGGGATACTATTTAGTGGTATCCCAGTTTTGTTATATGTAAAAATATTTGAAACGTATCCTTTTTCTTTGTAACTTGTGAAACTGTTTATAAATCTAACTTTTAGTCTATGAGAAGAACGAAGTTGATTATTCCACTGGTGGGCATGCTCACTATGGTAGGATGCTACGATTTTTCAAACTTTGATAATATAAAGGTAGAGCCTTTCTCTCCAAGGGTTGTGTTCCCTCTAGTGAACTCATCAGTCACATTTGATGAGGTACTAGAACAGGCCGATTCGAGTTCGCTTATCTATACTAAACCTGGAGATAACAAGTATTACGTATCGTTTAGAGATACCATAGCGCTTTATGATGCTTTATCGAACTATAGTATTCCTGATTTTACCTTTAGCGATGCGTTCAGCGTTGATGCCTCGGAAGTCCCTCCATTGCCTGTTCCTAGTGGGCAAACACTTACTTTACCTTCTAAAAGCCTAACTCAAACCTATGCCCCTATAGCTGATGGTGAGATTAAAAGCGTTAAACTCTCTGCTGGTACACTAAGTATTAGAATAGTTAATAATTTTCAAAATAGTATTTCTGGTACACTTGTAATAAACTCTTTACTTGATGAGACCGGAAATCCCTTAACCTTTATTATCCCCGAAACCTTTCCCTCACAGGAATATAATGACAATGCTCAACTAGCCAACGGAACAGTTTACCTCCAGGTGGGCTCAAGCTACAACACCTTTCAGATCACCGCTGACTTGACTGTCCATTCGCTTGGAAACCCTATATCGACTAACGATAATGCAGCCATTGAAGTTAGCATTAATGGCTTAGACTTTGAATATATTCAAGGTAAAATCAACTCAATCCTTCCTCTTGATGACATCAATCTGGATTTGGGAACCTTTGAGAATTCATACGATGCAGATTTTTATATTTCTGAACCTAAACTAACCATGATTTTTGAGAATAGCTTTGGAATCCCAATTGCTTTTAACATTATTAACTTTGATGGAACAAATACAAATACCAATGAACAGGTAAGCATGGTAAATGAGGGCACACCACCTTCAAATTCGTTACTATTAACAGGTTCAAATGCCATTGATTTTGTTACTAATATTTTATCTGCCGATCCCGTTCATGATTCATTATACCTCGATCAGGATAACTCAAATCTTGAAGATTTCTTAAATATTGCTCCTAATAGAATACTAATTAAACCTACAGTCACTCTAGGTGATGCTACAGATAACCACGACTTCTTTATTCGGAAAAGCTCAGAGCTTAACTTGATAAACGAAATTGAAATTCCTTTAGCTGGACGGATTAATAATCTTGTTGTTAGCGATACAATTGACGTTGAAATACCCGATATTGAAAATGACCTAAATATTGCAAGTGATAACAATTTGCATGTTAAGCTGAAGTTTAAATTTGAAAATGGGATTCCTCTTGATATCTATTTTCAAGGTGTTTTCCTAGATGATAATAATACTGAACTTGCTAACCTATACGACAACACTAATGAGCAGCTAATAATAAAGAGCTCAACTATAAATCCAGCAACTGGCAGAACACAATCTCCTTCAATTCAATATTCAAGCATTGAGTTTGATAATGTGAAATATGAAAAGATTAAAAATGCTACTAAGATGATTATGAGGTATCGTATTGAAAGTGGTGGGGGAATTGGACAAAATGTTGTTATAGAATCTACCAATTCAATTACAGCGCATTTAAGTTTTGATTTTGAAGGAACTGTTAAACCATAGGACTTACAAAACCCGAAATATGCAAAAAATGAGAAGATATATTTTTATTGCAATTCTATTGGTTACCACATACATAGCAAAAGCACAACCCGAGGTAACCCTTCCCTATATGCATAATGTATTTCAGGCTTCATTTGTTAACCCAACAATAATGCCTGAGCATACATTTAGCACTGGATTTAG
This sequence comes from Tenuifilum thalassicum, assembly GCF_013265555.1. Classification (GTDB taxonomy): domain Bacteria; phylum Bacteroidota; class Bacteroidia; order Bacteroidales; family Tenuifilaceae; genus Tenuifilum; species Tenuifilum thalassicum. Next base: position 489,613 of record NZ_CP041345.1, read on the forward strand.
CGTATTTGGACAGGCCATTAGCAATGGCTTTCAGCCAACCAACTTTATGAGTTACCGTACCGATACCATGTACGTTAACCTTAATAGCCTTTTGGGCGACATGAATGATAAGAATATGATTTATTTAGCACAAAATGCAGATCTTTTCCATATCCGTGCCAAAGTGCTATCGTCGTATTTTTGGTTTGCTATCAGGCAAAACTCATCTGTTACATTACAGTATCCTAGCGATTTATTTCGCGTTGCCATAGAGGGTAATCAGCCTTTTGTCGGTTCTTCAATCGACCTGTCGAACCTTAAATCGGACATATCGTTTTATAACGAATACACAATTGGATACTTAAAAGATTTGCCCCGTTGGACCTTTGCAGGTAGAATTAGCATTCTGCAAGGGTTGGCAAACTTAAACTTTAATCCAGATGTGTTAAAGGTTGAAATTGACACAGCTTTTGCTCACACTGGAGTTGCCGATGCAAGAATGAGAACTGCTGGCCTACCTCACAATGCCGATGGCGATATTAACTTTGATGGTGTAGATGACCAATGGGCTCTGAATAAGTTCTCATCGTTTGCAAACAAAGGGTTTGCAATAAGCGGAGGAGCAACATTCAAGTATGACGAAAGGCTTAACCTATCGTTCTCATTTTACGATTTAGGTTTCATTAAGTGGAAAACAGATGTTCAAACATACACGCTAAAAGGTCAGAGCTCATTTAGCGGATTTGACATTTTGAGCGATTTACTTGCTGGAAATGATTTTGATGTAGATTCTGTTATTCAAGATATGGAGGATGATTTTACTCGCGATACAATTTCTTCATCATACACAACATGGTTGAATCCCAAATTTAACTTTACAGCAAACTATCAGCTGGCAAGAAGAACAATGGTAGGTGTTACATTTGCAGCATTTGTAAACAGGAGGTTTTACCCCTCGGTATCAATTGGAATATCACAAGGAGTTGGTCGGTTTTTCCAAGTTGTTGGAACGGCATCGGTTTACCAACGTTCTATCCCAAATTTAGGTGTGGGTTTAGTGTTTAAACCTGGTCCATTTCAGTTCTTTGTGGTGGCCGATAATTTAAGGCCAATCGCTAAACCTTTGTCGTTTACTAATGCAAATGTGAGGGTTGGTCTAAACCTTGTGTTTGGAAGAGTTTATCAACCACAAGGATTACCTTATAAATAGTAGTTAACATGAAAAAAAGCATTTCGCCATTAAATTTTTTAAAGTTGAATAAGATGAAACGAAATCATTTGAATAGAATCATCATATTTCTGCTTGTTTCTGCTTGCAGCTTTAATTTGGGAGCACAAACCTCGTTTAAACCTCAGAAACTAGGTGAAGCGATAAATAGCAATTTTGCCGAAATAAACCCTATTCTCCATCCCGATGGTAAAACCTTGTTCTTTACTAGGGTTAACCATCCTGAAAACCACTTTGGGGGTGTTGACAGCCAAGACATTTGGTACACTGTACTTAATGAAGATGGCACTTGGTCTAAGGCAAAGCGTTTGCCAAACACTGTGAACATTGGAAGATATAATGCAATTTTTGGAATTCTTGAGGATGGGAAAACCTTTATCATCAATGGTCATTTTTCAGAAAACGGTAAGCAATGGCTCGATAGAGGCTTATCGGTTATTGAGCGCCTTGATGACAGCACCTGGAGTAAACCAGTACCTTTAATGGTGCGTGGATTGAGAAGAATGAATAGGGGATTAACCACCACCGCTTACATGACTCCAGATGGTAAGTACTTGTTGCTTTCCTTTAGTAAAAAAGCTGGAGGAAAAAATCATAAAATATATCTTTCTGAGAAAACCGATAATGGTTATAGTAAACCTCAAAAACTAAAAATAGGTGTTGGAAAAAAATGCGAGAGTTATGAAGCTCCATTCCTAAGTAAGGATGGGAATGCGCTTTATTTTGGCTGTAAAATAAACAAGGGTTATAATATTTACATGTCGAACCGAACCGATGAAAATAGCTTCCTTAATTGGTCTTCGCCTTTGCCCTTGAACGATACTATTAACACCCCTGCATGGGAAAATTACTATAAGTTAAATGCTAAAGAGAGCTGGGCATACTATTGTTCTGCAGAAGGCGAGGGTGGAAAGTCTGAGATAATGCGTGTTAAAATCTACGAGGAATTCCCCTATGTTAAATTTTCTGGATTGGTTATGAACAAGTTTGACGAGAGCTTAATGCTTGCAGATACTAACTATACCATAAATGTTACTGGTGGTGAACCAAGTAAATTGACAATAGACAAAGCATCAGCATCATATGAGCTATTACTTCCATTTGGAAAAAAATATACAGTAGCCCCAGAATTACAAAATTGGGTTGGTGTTACCGATACTGTTGATCTTACATCGGTGAAGGAGTATGCTGAGATTAACAAAAATTTGTTCTTAGAGCCTATTCCTGTAGTAAGTATATCGGGTAAGGTAATTAATACTAGAACTGGAATACCTATAAATCCTGAAATGAAGTTCAAGGTTTTAGTTAATGGGCAGGAGAACGATTCCGTGAAATACGAGAAAGAAATTGCTAAATACAGAATGACCTTGCCTTTAGGTGAAAAGTATATACTTAAGTTACAACTTCCAAATTTTGTGGCAAAAGCCGATACCGTTGATGTTACATCTGCTAAGTACTTTACTGAAAAGCAGGTTGACTTCTATGCCACTTCGGTACCTTGGGTACTTGTAAAGGGTGTTGCTCTTGACAATGTAACCTTTACGCCAATCACTGGTACTAAAAATGCGAAGCTACTTATTAATGGAAAAGTTGCCGATAGTATTAACATAGATCCTGTAACAGGAGAGTTTAAGGTAAGGTTACCCTTTGGTAAAAAGTATAAAACTTCTGTTTCATCTTCAAATTATAAGCCACTTGAAAATGAGTTAGACTTGACAGGATATGTTGAGTATACCGAAGTAAAACATGAGGTCTTTGCCGAACGCAAAGATGCGAATATGGCAATTCTATCAGGTAAGATAATTAACCTGAAAACGGGTCAACCTCTTGATAGCAATATACCCGTTAAGCTAAAAGTAAATGGTACCGAGACTCGAGGCTTTAAGTATGATTCAACAAAAGCATCGTATACCCTAAAGCTTCCTGTTGGAGCAACATACGATATTTTACCTTCTGTTAAGAATTTCTACAACAAATATGAGCAGGTTGATTTGAGAAGGGTTAGAAAGGGTTCAAGAATTGCAAGAAACTTCTATGTTACCCCAATTGAAGTTGGTCAAACTGTAAACATTGACTTTATATACTTTGATACAGGAAAATCTACTCTAAAGCCTCAGTCGTTCCGTTCGCTTAATGCATTGGTTGAGTTCCTAAATGAGTATCCTAATGTAATTGTTGAAATTGGTGGACATACCGATAATACGGGTTCTCTTGCATTGAACATGAGGCTATCAAAGGCTAGAGCTGAGGCTGTAGCTGAATATCTAATAAGTATGGGTATCCCACGTGAAAGAATTACTTCAAAGGGATACGGACCTAGCAAACCAAAAGCTAGCAATAGAACCTCAAGAGGTAGGGCACAAAACCGTAGGGTAGAGTTTACTATAGTTGGAATTTAATTAGAGATTTAATTTTAAATTTAGGTGGATGTATTAGACATCCACCTAAATTTGTTTTGGTATGATGGCTTTTAAGTTAAAATATCTCCTTAGCTGTATGGTTGCCATTTTGGCACTGGTTAATCCAATACAAAAGGTTTTTGTTATTACATCCCTCCAGGCTCAATTTGACGAAGCTAAAACACGTTTTATTGCCATAAAGGCTACTATTACTGCATTTATTGCCCTTTTGTTTTTCCTACTACTAGGGGAACTTGTATTTAGCTACGTATTCCATGTTCAGCTGTATGCGTTTCAGATAACGTCGGGAATTGTACTTTTTTATAATGGTTTAACTGGGTTACAGAAAGGAACATTTATTCAAGTTGACGCAGGTGTGAATATACGCGATATCACAGCTGTTCCCATAGCTATCCCTATGATTGCTGGACCTGCAACAATTACGGCAGCTGTTACATTTCCTGCCCATTACGGTCATACTAACACCATAGTATCTCTTGCAGTAGCTTTAGCTATTAACTACATTTTTATGTATTTTGCACGTCCCATCGGAACCTTTCTCAATCGCTTAAATCTGATGAGCGCCTTAGTTAGAATATTTGGATTAATTGTGGCAACAATAGGTGTTCAGATGACATTAAATGGTTTGGCTACTTTTTGGAATACAATAAAATAATTGGGATTTAATTAGAACAAAGCTGAACCTTAGCTATATTTGCATTAAATTTTGAAAAAGTGCAACAAGGTTTGATTGATATTGATAACGTTATTGCCTCAAAAAGTCCTAAACTGCAAAAGGCTTTACCTCGTTTTATCGTTCGTTACCTTAAACGTATAATCCATCAGGATGAGATTAATGAGGTTCTTGCAAAACATGGCGATAAGCAAGGGGTTGATTTTATTGAAGAGGCTCTTAAGCAGATGCAAGTAACCTATTCGGTTGAAGGACTTGAGAACCTTGAGCCAGATGGCCGCTATCTTTTTGCTTCGAACCATCCACTTGGTGGACTCGATGGTATGATACTCATACATCTTTTAGGTAAAAAGTATCCTGATATTAAATTCCCTGTTAACGATTTGTTAATGCATGTATCTCAGCTTAGAAATATATTTATACCTATAAACAAACACGGTGCGCAAAGCCTTTCGGGTGTTAAGCAGTTTGAGGAAACATTTGCATCGCATTCCCAAGTACTTTACTTTCCTGCTGGACTTTGCTCTCGTAAACAACGGGGAAGAATTGAAGATTTGGATTGGAAGAAAAGCTTTATTGTTAAGGCTGTAAAACACAAACGCGATATAGTTCCTGTATTCTTTAGTGGAAGAAACTCTAACTTTTTTTATAACCTAGCATGTTTACGTAACTTCTTACGGATTAAAGTAAATATCGAGATGCTTTACCTTGTTGATGAGATGTTTAAGCAAAAAGGGAAGAGCATAAAGGTAATAATAGGAGAGCCAATATCATATTTAACATTTGACCACTCTAAAAAGCCCGAAGAATGGGCTAAATGGGTAAAGGCACGAGTTTATAAGTTAGGAACTCAGTTAAAATAGATTGGGATGAAACAAATTATAGAACCCGTTGACAGGGAGCTGCTTTTGAGCGAGCTAACTCCCGATAAATTTGTGCGACAGACCAATAACGCAAATAATGAACTTTATATTTTTACCGCTCATAATGCGCCAAATTTGATGCGTGAGGTTGGTCGTTTAAGGGAGTTGTCATTTAGAACTGCTGGAGGGGGTACTGGTGAAGAGGTTGATATAGATGAGTATGATACCTGCGAGAATTGCTACAAGCAGCTAATTGTTTGGGACCCTAGTGAAAAAGAGATTCTTGGCGGATACAGATTTCATAGTGTTGACCCTTCAAAGGGAGAAGAGATCAATCTTTCCACAAGGCACCTTTTTAATTTCTCCGATAAGTTTGTTAAAGAGTATATGCCTCAAATGATTGAGTTGGGTAGATCATTTGTTCAGCCAAAATATCAAGCTTTAAGTAGGAGTGGGAAAGGCCTATATGCTCTCGATAACTTATGGGATGGTTTAGGTGCCCTTATTGTACTAAATCCGCACATCAAGTATTTCTTTGGTAAAGTTACCATGTATCGCACCTATAATGTTGATGCCCGTAATATGCTACTTTACTTCTTTGAAAAGTACTTTAAGGATAATGAGGGATTGGTTACCCCAATTCATCCTATTGAGGTTAACATCGACAGAGAGGCTATGAGTGCGATATTTACAGGAAAGAGTTACGATGAGGACTACAAAATACTATCGAAAAAAATTAGAGAGTTTGGCGAGCGAATTCCTCCCCTTATCAACTCATATATGAACTTGAGTCCTTCAATGAAGGTATTTGGTACTGTGATTAATCCTTACTTTGGTGAGGTGGAGGAAACGGCAATTCTTATAACCATTCCGGATATATATAAGCACAAGGTTGATAGACATATTTCAACCTTCATAAAGAAGTTAAAGGATAAATACCATTTAAGCCTTAGGCGTTGGTAGCCTAAGGCATTGGGAAATGCCACTTAAAAATCTATTTTATAATACTAATAGGCTCGCTGGTCTCTTCCCTCTATAAAGTTGATAAACGAGTTATTTACTACCCTGTTGCCTCCAGGGGTAGGATAATCTCCTGTAAAATACCAGTCTCCCAAATCGTTGGGGCAAGCTTTATGAAGGTTTTCAATGGATTGGTAAACTATTTTTACTTTTGCCTTAACGTCTTTTGGCGTTAACAGCTGGGCAATTTTATCGGAGATTTGCTCATAGGTAAATGGGCTATAAATTTCTTTTACGTAATTAATAATTTGCTCCTTAGGAAGATTTTGTTGTTCCTTGCATTTTTTATAAACGGTATTAATTATACTTTCTTGTCCTGTTTCTTTTAGCAGTGCAATAGCTGCGCGAAATGCAACAAAATCGGATAGTTTTGCCATATCAATGCCGTAACAGTCGGGATAACGAATTTGGGGAGAGGAGGAAACAACAATGATGCTCGCAGGATTTAACCTATCAAGAATACGAAGAATGCTTTCTCGTAGTGTTGTTCCCCTTACAATTGAATCATCAATAACGACAAGATTGTCGGTGTTGGGGCGGATGGTTCCGTATGTAATATCGTATACATGCCCAACTAAATCGTCGCGCCCTTTATCTTGCGAAATGAAAGTTCTAAGTTTTACGTCTTTTACTGCAATCTTTTCGGTTCTAAGGCGGGTTGAAATGATCTCGTCAATGTCTTTTTCCGTTAGGTTTGCTCTTTTGGCAATTATTTTGCGCTTCTTTTCATTTCTTATATAATCCTCCACGCCTTTCACCATTCCAAGGAAAGCCGTTTCGGCAGTATTCGGAATGTATGAGAATACGGTGCTTTCGTGGTCGTAGTTTATAGCCTCAAGAATGGCAGGGGTTAACAATTCGCCCAACTTTTTTCTTTCCTGATAAATATCAGCATCGGTACCTCTTGAAAAGTAGATTCTTTCAAAGGAGCATGACTTCCTGGTTTGGGGTATTCTAACCTCTGCTTCCGAAATATCACCATTTCTTTTTATGATAAGAGCGTAGCCAGGTTTTATCTCTTTAACCTGCTCACTTTTAACGTTCAGGACAGTCTGAATAACAGGGCGTTCTGATGCGACTACGGCTATTTCGTCGTCGGCATAGTAGAAAGCAGGTCGAATGCCCCATGGGTCACGGACAACAAAGGCATCGCCATGACCTATAAGCCCAGCCATGGCATAACCTCCATCAAAATCTTTTGTGGCTGCCTGTAGTATTTTAGCAATGTTGATGTTTTCCGCAATCAACCTGCTAATTTCCATATTGGAGTTCCCTTCGTTCTTGTACTGGCGGAAGAGCTGCTGGTTTTCTTCATCTAGGAAATGGCCTATCTTCTCAAGAACTGTAACAGTGTCGGAGTAGTCGCGTGGATGCTGTCCAAGGTCAACAAGACGTTGGAATAGCTCATCAACATTTGTCATGTTGAAATTACCAGCTAATACAAGGGTGCGTGATTTCCAGTTATTATCCCGCATTACAGGATGAACGTAATCGATAGAGTTATTGCCAAATGTTCCATAGCGCAGGTGACCAAGGAAAAGTTCCCCAGCAAAAGGTATATTTTCTTTTGCAAAAGCTGGGTCGTTCATCAATTCAGGTTTTGACGAGTATTTGTTTATTCCCCTATTTACTACATCAAAAATATCTTTAATGGGTGATGAGGAGTTTGAGCGTTCACGATCGATATACTTTTTACCTGGAGCCAGGTCGAACTTAATAGTTGTAAGTCCAGCACCATCTTGACCACGATTATGCTGCTTTTCCATTAGCAGGTAAAGCTTATGCAATCCGTATCGCCATGTCCCATATTTTATTTGATAGTATTCAAGTGGTTTTAGAAGCCTTATAAGTGCAATCCCACATTCGTGTTTTATTTGTTCGCTCATATCTTCTTTGTTTTAATATTAAAAAAGGCAGGCATAAAGCCTACCAATATCATCATTTTTGTTCTTTTACAAATTGAAAAACACTTTTTGCTATAGCTTCTGCATTTAAGCCATATTTCTGAAGTAATTCTTCAGGTTTACCCGACTCGCCAAAGCAATCGGGCATGCCAATAATTTTCATAGGAATTGGATATTCCTGGCACAGTACCTCAGCAACGGCACTACCTAATCCTCCATGTATTTGATGTTCTTCAACAGTAACAACTAGTCCTGTTTTTTTAGCAATGCTAATAAGCAACTCTTTATCTATGGGTTTTATGGTATGAATATTAACAACAGCAGCATCGATGCCCTTTTTCTCAAGCTCTTTTGATGCCATTAGGGCTTCCCAAACCATGTGCCCGGTTGCTACAATGGCAACATCGGTTCCATCGGTTAGTATTTCTCCCTTACCAATTTTGAAGTCTTGATTAATGGAGGTGAAGTTAGGTACAGGTTCGCGACCAAAACGGATGTAAACAGGTCCATCGGCTTCTTTAATTGCTGCAATTGTTGCAGCTTTAGCCTGATTGGCATCGGCAGGTGATATAAGTGTTATATTGGGTAGTGATCTAATTACTGCAATATCTTCAAGAGCTTGGTGGGTTGCACCATCGGGTCCAACGGAGATTCCTGCATGAGCACCACCAATGATTACTTTTACATTGTTATAGCAGATAGATATTCGAATTTGGTCGGCAGCGCGGAAGGCTGCAAAAACGGCGTAGGTTGAAAATACTGGTATTTTATTGGTTAGGGCCATACCTGCAGCAACTGCAGCAATGTTTTGCTCGGCAATACCAAACGAGAAGAATCTTTCAGGAAAGCGTTCTGCAAAAATGTTGAGACCAACCGATCCTGTAATATCAGCCCCAAGGACAACAAGGTTTTGGAAGATGGACCCAGCCTCAGCAACCCCTTCGCCAAAACCTATCCTTGTAGCCTTATTCCCTTGATTGATAAAATTACTCATACCCCAACTCTTTATAGTAAGCCTCCAGTTCAGCTAAAAATCTTACAGCCTCTTCATTGTTAGGCGCTTTACCATGCCAGTGGTAATCGTTCTCAATGCTTTGAACCCCACAACCCATTCTTGTTTTGGCAATGATTACTTTGGGTTTACCTTTAAACTTATTTGAAGACTCAATCGTGTTTATTAGCTGCTCAATGCTATTCCCATTACACTCATATACTTGCCAGCCAAATGCTTCCCATTTCTCTTTTAAGGGTTCAATTTCCATTACCTTGTTTGTAGTGCCATCTATTTGGCAAAAGTTTCTGTCCACAATTGCAGTTAGGTTGTCTAGCTTATAATGAGATGCGCTCATAGCTGCTTCCCAAATTGAACCTTCCTGCAGTTCACCATCGCCATGAATTGAAAAAACTCGCCAACTCGACTTATCAATCTTTGCACTTAGGGCCATGCCAACAGCAACAGAAAGGCCCTGACCAAGAGATCCAGCCGAAAGTTCTAAACCTGGCAAACCATGATCGCGACCTGGATGACCTTGAAGCCTTGAACCCAATTTTCTCAGAGTCTTCAGCTCATCTCTTGAAAAGTAGTTGGCATTTGCAAGAGTGGCATAAAGTACCGGTGCAACATGACCGATAGAAAGTATAACCCTATCCCTATCGTTCCAGTTTGGATTATCTGCTTTGTGATTAAGAATATGAAAGTATAAAACGGTAAACACATCTGCTAAGCCTAGGGAACCGCCAAGGTGACCTGATCCTGCCAACGCTAGGCTTTTTATTACATCTTCACGTATGTTTTTTGAAATCCTGACTAGATGATGCAAATTGTACTCCATAATCAATTTAAAGGGGGGAAATTGATTCGTTCTGGAATTATGAATGCTTTCGGGAATTCTACAAGTATTTCATGATAGAATTTTAACGCTTCCTCTTTAGTTCTATAATCACCTACAGAAATTTTCCAGTAAGGATTTTGATAATTTTGATAAACAGGTACTCCAGGGTATTTTTCCATAAACTTATACATAACTTCCTCGGAGTTTTGTCTAGCAAATTGCCCAAGTTCAAAGAAAATTCTAATTCTGTAGCCATCTAGCCCTGGAGACTTAGCGTTTTGTAGGTATCGAAGGCTATGCAACATTGTAATTGTTGAATCCTGGTTAACAATTACTGTGCCTTCACCTTCTCTTACATATTGCAGCTCATCGATTATGGGAAGCCTTACTGGTTTTAAGGTTTCCTGACCCTGAAGATTAAAGAAGGCAATAATTGCAAATAGTATTAGAAAAAATTTCTTCATAGAGGTAAGTTTACGTTGCAAAAATAGAAAAAATTAGGGTAAAAAGGCAGGTTTTGCAGAAAGCGTATCTGTTGCTATAAAGTCCTTCTGGAAAGTATTTGCCAAGTTTTTTAATGATTGTTTAGGGATATTAATTTTTTTGGACATTAACCAACGCCCGCCTTTTATAAAGCCTTTAACCGTTATTTCATCAGCGATGTTTTTTCCTTTACCTATAAGTTTAAAAGCATCGGCAGGAGTTCGCAGCCTTATTTCTAGGGGGATATCGTAATCTTTTCGGGTGTTTCTGTCGATTTTAATTTTGCTACCATTGCTTAACTTACCCAATGGTCTATTGTTAAGCCAAGTTTCAAACTTCATTTCTTTAATTAGAAGGGCTTTTTTATTCTGATTTTCTATATCCATGGTAAGGTTAAGGTATATTACTCCGTCCTTAATGCCCCTAAATTTAAAATCTTTAACACCATAAATGTTAAGATTCTCATAACTAGAACACCCTGATAAAATGGCTAGTATAAAAAGAGCAACTACTGTTTTCAGTGATAAGGTTTTCATGAAAGGTTTTTAATTTATGATGTCAAATGTTATACCAAATGGAAAAAAATCTTTTGATTTTAATCTTACAAATTCTGCCCCAAAATACATTTTATAATTATTTGAGGCAGAGTTTGAAGGTGTATGAATAAACGTTATTCGTTTTCCATTGCAGCCATAATCTCGTCGGTTAGCTCCAAATTGTGGTAAACTTGTTGAACATCGTCATTATCTTCTAAATCTTCAACTAGTTTTAGGAATTTAAGAGCGGTATCGGTATCAACCGATTTGAAGTCGTTTGGTATACGTTGTAGGCTGGCATTTTCAACTTCTATGTTGAGCTCTTCAAGTTTCTTGTTCATTTTACCGAAATCTTCCATTTCGGTGGTAATTACGTAAAAATCACCATTATCGTCAACATCTTGAGCCCCAGCATCAATAAGGTCGAGTTCAACTTCTTCAAGGTTAATTTTGTCCTTAGCAATAGTAAAGATTCCCTTACGGCTGAAAAGAAAAGAAAGAGATCCATTGGTCCCTAAACTACCACCTCGTTTAGTGAGAGTTGAGCGAACAGCGCTTACAGTGCGGTTGTTGTTATCGGTAAGGCACTCAATAAATATGGCTATTCCTCCAGGGCCATATCCTTCAAAGGTGAGTTCTTGGAGATTATCTGGATCTTTTTCAGCTTTATTAATTGCACGTTGAATATTTTCTTTGGGCATATTAACCCCTTTGGCGTTGTTAATAGCCAAACGAAGGCGAGGGTTACCTTCTGGGTCGGGTCCACCCTCTTTAACGGCAACAGTTATCTCCTTAATAATTCTTGAAAATTCTTTTGAACGCTTGGCATCAAGTGCGCCTTTTTTGCGTTTAATTGTTGACCATTTATTATGTCCACTCATGGTATTGTTTTTTTCGTTTCCATGCAAATTTAGCTACAATAATTGCCCTGTCAAAATTAACATTTATGATATTGATTTGTATCATCAAAACGAACATGTAATAATTTTAGAAAGTTATACCTTTGCAAAAAAATATATCGATGAATATTTATCCAGAAGACGCCAATATTTTTGAGACTTCAAATACCGATGATACTAGTAGGCCTAAGGTTTATATTGAAACCTATGGTTGCCAAATGAATGTAAACGATAGCGAGGTTGTTGCCTCAATACTAATCGGGAATGGCTATAGCGTTACAAGCGATATAAATCAGGCCGATATAATTTTGATTAACACCTGTTCCATAAGGGAGAATGCAGAAACAAGAGTTTTTGGTCGACTCGATCTTTTTGGACAAATCAAAAAGCAAAAACCATCAGTTCTTGTTGGTGTTTTAGGTTGTATGGCCGAAAGGCTTAAGGATCAACTCCTAGAACAAAAGAAAGTTGTTGACCTAGTAGTTGGGCCCGATGCGTATAGAGAGTTACCTGTGCTTATCCGTGCAGCTGAGGATGGTCAAAAAGGTGTTAATGTGCTGCTTTCACGTGAGGAAACTTATGCCGATATTAGTCCTGTAAGGCTTGATAAAAATGGTGTTTCGGCTTTTGTTTCAATAATGCGTGGTTGCAACAACATGTGTTCCTATTGTGTGGTTCCATATACTCGTGGTGCTGAACGTAGTCGTGATCCTCAAACTATTGTTAAGGAGGTTCAAGATCTTTTTGATGCAGGATATAGAGAGGTTACTCTTTTGGGGCAGAATGTAAACTCCTATCACTGGGAAGGGCAAAAAGGGCTTATTAAGCATACCGTTAATTTTTCCGACCTACTGGAGATGGTTGCTCTTGTTGATCCTAGGCTGAGGGTACGCTTTTCCACTTCGCACCCAAAGGATTTGACCAACGAGGTACTATACACCATGGCCATGTATGAGAATATATGCAACCACATACACTTGCCTGTTCAATCGGGATCCACTCGTATACTCAAGCTAATGAACCGAAAGTATACTCGAGAGGATTACCTGAATAGAATTGAGGCCATTCGTTCAATTATTCCAGATTGCTCTATTTCAACCGATATTATTGCTGGATTTTGCACTGAAACCGAGGTTGATCATGATTTAACCCTAAGCCTTATGCGCGAGGTCGGTTTCGATTTTGCCTACATGTTTAAGTATTCCGAAAGACCAAATACTAAAGCTGCTCGCCATTTAGAAGATGATGTGCCCGAAGAGGTAAAAACTCGTAGGTTGATGGAAATTATTGAGCTACAAGGTAAACTCTCCGAGCAAAGCAAGCAGGCCGATGTGGGTAAACGATTTGAAGTGCTAGTTGAGGGGGAGTCGAAAAAGTCGAAGGATGAGTTTTATGGTAGAACAAGTCAGAATAAGGTAGTGGTATTTCCTAAAGCGGGGCATAAAGTTGGTGATTTTGTTTACGTTGAGATAACTGACTGCACGCCCGCTACGCTTATGGGAAAGATTGTTGAGGAATAGAAAATTTAGTATCCCCGCTTTATTCGAGCCATATAAAAACCATCAAATCCTGTTTCCGATGGATATAATGTTTGTTCCTCTTCAAGAGTATATTGCCCATTCATTTTGTCGATAAACCATTTAACTTGTTGCTCATTCTCCGATGGAAGTATGCTGCAGGTAGAGTATACCATGAATCCACCTGGCTTTAACATGTGGCAATATTTTTCAAGTATTTGGCGTTGAACTAGGCGGAGTTCATCAATATTTTCTGCTGTTAAGTGCCATTTAGTATCTGGATTTCGTTTAAGAACGCCTAATCCAGAACAGGGTGCATCAATTAGTAACCTATCGGCTTTGTTGTGTAATCGCTTAATCGTTTTTGATGTTTCAATGGGTTTAGTTTCGATATTTGAAGCACCTGCTCTTCGTGCTCTACGCTTGAGCTCTTTTAATTTCCAATCTTTAATGTCAAGTGCAATGATTTTCCCTTTATTGTTCATTAAACTTGCTAGGTGTAAGCTTTTCCCACCATTTCCAGCGCATGCATCAACAACCCATTGCCCTTCTTCTACTTTAAGAAATGGAACAACTTGTTGAGAAGAAAAATCCTGTTGTTCAAACATCCCCAACTTAAATGCATTCGATTTAAAAACATTTGCCGATTTCGTAAGGATTAAAGCATCGGAGTTTGCAATTTTTTTTACCTTATACCCCTCGTTAGTAAGAATTTTGTATAGCTCATGAGGAGTGGTTTTTAACCGATTTGCCCTAAGAACTATTGGTGGGTTGCTATTCAGGTAGCTTATTTCTTTTGCCCATCTTGAGCCGAGTTCCTCAGAGCCTAACTTGTCTAACCAATCTGGAATAGATTCCCTAATGGCTCGAATGCAATATAAACTTTCAAGTGTTTTATTTATTTCTTTTTTTAATTTGGTTGTTATCCTGTTTTCTTGAGGTAATCCAAATGGTGTGCGAGCAAGATATATGGCAACAATATTTTGGGTTAGTGTTCCAAATTTAGGATTTATCTCTTTATTAATCTCATATAGTAGTCGCCACCAACGAGTTGTTTCCTGAAGTATTGTAACAAATTGCAGAATATTTTTGTTAGTCCACGTTTTTTTGTTTTTTGATATCCAAAAAGATATTACTTGATCAAGATTTCTTTTTTGGAAGATCACCTCTTCTAATGCAAGGCTTATTGTAATAAATACATCCTTCATGTTGATAAAATTAAAGGCCGCAAATTACGGCCTTTTTAAAAGAAAATAAAATTAATTTATTTTTTTAGGAATTCTGGTTTGGGGCTTCCATCTTGGTTAAACCATTCTGCTAACCCGTAGTACGAGGATTTTTCGCCATCAGGTTTATACTTTATTACAGATTTTGCCTCTTTGGTAAGTTTTGTTAGGTTTGTTGCAACTGCCATTCTTGTTCTATCTTTTTCAACCTCAGGTAGTTCTAGTTTTTGTAGAGCAGCCGTGGTTATATCTTTGGATAGCAGTGGTTTATTGTTGGTTTTTAAAATATCAATTATAAGGTCGCTCCATTTTATTTTATTTTTCCCTAAGTTTTGTTTTAAACGTTTTTTTACTGATTTTGGCTTACGCCCTCTTTTCTTTGGGGCTGCTTTTTTTGTTTTTGAGGTAGTTGATGTTTTTACTTCTGATTCAGCGTTTATGTTTTTTGGTTTCCTACCTCTTTTTTTGGGTAATACCTCTTGATTTTCTGAATCATCTGCTGTTATGTTTTTGGGCTTTCTCCCTCTCTTTTTAGCTTGTTCCGAATCATTTACTTCAGCAGATTTGGGTGTTCTACCTCTTTTTTTTGGTGTTGAAACCTTATCGGAGGAGTCATTATCTGTTTCATCTTCTAGTTTTTTCAGAATTGATTTTAAATTTTCAATTCTTCTAAGGCTTCTATCAATTTCTGTTTGATAAAGATCTTTAAGATCTTCTATTTCTGAAGGAGTAAGAGCTATTTTCTTCATATTAATAATTTATTTTACGCAGATAATTAATTGATTATTATTTGTGCAATTTAAGGAAAAAAAATAATTAAATACAAAATATTTTCAATCTAATTATTTTAAAGTAAATGCTTTAAAATGCTGTTTGTGGTGTTTTAATAGGATTTATTTGGGCTTTAAGTATCATTAAAAAATAAAAAATTATCATGCTACTTTTAGGGTAACATTTAATTATGTGAAAAGAAAAACTAAATTTTATAAAAGAAAATATTCTTTACTAAAGGAACTCATGAAGTTTGTTAATCATATTCTTCGAGCCCACAAAAAAGGGAACTCTTTGATGTAACGACTCTGGTTTTATATCGAGTATTCTTTTGGTTCCATCAGTAGCAGCACCTCCTGCCTGTTCAGCTAAAAAGGCTATTGGGTTGCATTCGTAAATTAGGCGCAACTTACCTTTGGGAGCCGATTGGGTTTTGGGGTATAAGAATATTCCACCTTTGAGGAGGTTTCTATGGAAATCGGCAACCAGAGAGCCAATATATCGTGAAGAATAGGGTCTATTTGTTTCCTTGTCGCTTTCTTTGCAATAGTCGATGTATTTTTTTACTCCTTCAGGGAATTGGTGGTAGTTTGCTTCGTTTACTGAATAAATTTTCCCGTTTTCAGGTGTTTGGATATTTAGATGCGATAAGCAGAACTCACCAATAGAGGGATCAAGTGTGAAGCCATATACGCCTCGTCCTGTTGTATATACGAGCATGGTTGACGACCCATAAACAACATAACCAGCTGCAACCTGTTTGTTTCCTGGTTGTAAAAAGTCTTCAATTGTTGGCTTTGTTCCTCTTGGGCTTATTCTGCGGTATATGCTAAAGATTGTTCCAATTGATACGTTTACGTCGATATTTGAGGAGCCGTCAAGTGGATCCATACAAAAGATATAGTTACCATCGCGACTAAGCTCATCGTCCCATGTAATTATTTCTTGATCCTCTTCCGAAGCCACGCCACAGCACTCCCTGCTATTTTTTAATGCTTGTACGAATTGCCAGTTGGCCAATAGGTCAAGTTTTTTTTGCTCTTCGCCTTGAACGTTGATGTTGCCTGCTTCGCCAAGAATGTCAACTAACCCTGCTTTGTTGACTTTTTTGTTCACTAATTTTGCTGCTACACCAACATGGTAAAGTAAGCGTGTGAACTCACCAGTAGCATAAGGAAAATCGGCCTGGCGCTCGATTATGAATTGTGTAAGCGTTTTTACGTTATAGCCAAACATATGAATACTGTTCAAATTTGTGAGTAAAATTAGCCATTATTTGATAATTTTCAATTATCAAGCAAATAAAAATACTAAATTTAAAACGTTTGCGATTGGTGTTATGTGGTTTAAACATAAAACAACCAAGGACCAAACTCTTTTTTATTTTATGTAACTTTGAGCAGAATTTATAGAGATAAAATTGGATGCTAGTTCATTGTTTTGTTTTATTATTTTGTTATATTTTCACTTTATATAAAGGTTATTCTGAACTTAACTTCTTTTTATAAAATGGAACCTTTATTTGTTTTTAAGTTTGGTGGTGCGTCTGTAAAATCAGCTAAAGCTATTCGTAATCTTGCAGATATTTTACTTAAGCATAGAAATAGGAATTTGGTTGTAGTTATTTCTGCAATGGCAAAAACCACAAATGCTTTAGAAGATATACTATCAAGGTGGTTTGAAGGAGATGCTGTTGGAATGCAAGAAAGAGTTGATGAACTTGAAAAATTCCATATAGAGGCAGGACTTGAACTTGTTGATGGTGATGAAAATCATGTTTTAATTTCTGTAATTAAATTGCTTCTAGAACAGCTAAAAAGCCAGCTAAAAGGTAAACCGCATAAAAGTTACGATTTTCATTATGACCAAATTGTTTCGTTTGGTGAACTACTTTCAACTCATATTGTTAGCTATTATCTAAACGAAATTGGAATATCAAACATATTGGTAGATGCTAGAAAGTGTATTATTACTGATACCACCTATCGCGATGGAATTGTTGATGAAGAGACCTCTTCAATTTTATGCCAGAAGGAATTTGATTTAGGCAAAGGAAATATTTTTATAACACAAGGTTTTATAGGCGGGACAAAAGTTGGGACAACAACAACACTTGGTAGAGAGGGTTCTGATTATACTGCCGCCATATTAGCCAATTTACTTAATGCAAAAGACGTTACAATATGGAAGGATGTGGAGGGTGTTCTTAATGCCGATCCTAAAATATTTAGCAATACTCAGAAACTTGATAAAATTTCATATCAAGAAGCGATTGAATTGGCCTATAGTGGTGCTCAGGTAATTCATCCCAAAACCATTAAACCTCTTCAAAACAAAGGAATACCTTTGTATGTTAAGTCCTTTATCAATCCAGATGCCGCTGGAACTGTAATTATCAATAATGATAATGTTGGAAAATTGCCACCAATTTTGATACTAAAAAGAAATCAGGTCCTTATATCGCTTTCGCCACGAGATTTCTCTTTTGTGATTGAGGATTGCCTTAGTAAAATTTTTGCTATTTTATACAAGCACCGAGTAAAGGTAAATATGATTCACAACTCTGCCATCAGTTTCACTGTTTGTGTTGATTATGATAAAATTAGGTTTGAGAGGGCGCAGGAAGAGCTAAAGGAAGAGTTTTCAGTTCGATATAATTCTGGTCTTGAACTATTAACAGTAAGGCATTATACTCATGAAATAATTGAAGAGATTGCAAAGAAAAATGTAATTTACTTACAACAAAGAACAAGATCAACTGCAAGATTTGTAATTGACCGATTATAATTCTTAATTTTGATAAAAGTTGTTTGATAATCGTTTTACAATTTGTATTTTTAATAAATATTTCTTAACTTAAATGGGGTTTAATAAAATACTTGTTTTAGACGATGATCAGTCGGCATTAAGGATGCTTTTTAAAATATTGTATGCCGAAGGTTATGAGGTATTTACAACGGTAAACAGTAACAATATTCTAACTTTAGCCTTAAAGTATAAGCCATCGCTCATAATTACCGATTGGGATATGCCTGGTTTCAATGGTTTGGAAGTTGTTAAAGCTATAAGAAGTAACAATCAGACAAAGAATATACCTGTACTAATGTATACTGGCAAGTTAACTTCGGTAAACGATTTAAAAACAGCTCTTGATGCAGGGGCTAACGATTTTCTTAGAAAGCCTGCCGATGAAATTGAAATATTAGCTAGAGTAAAGTCGCAAATTCTTTATTACAAAAGTTTAGTTCAGGTTATTGAACTGGAGAAGAAAATATCGGAGGTTAAGATAAATGGTTTAAAAAATGAACTTGAGGAAAGTAAGAGTCAACTAATTAGCACAAAAATAAAGCTTCTAAATTCAATTCGAAAACAAGAAAATTTACTAAATAAGATTGAAGAGTTAAAAAAAGTAGTATCTGAAAGGAACATTGTATTCATCGATTCATTACTGTCTGAGATGAAATCGTTTGATATTGAGGAGCGTTGGAGGGAGTATGAGATTGTATTTTCAAAGCTTAACTCCAAATTCCTCGATAATTTAGGGAAAACACACCCAGAACTTACCCCGAACGAGCGTAGAATGTGCATATATATTCGATCAAGTTTAAGCAATAAGGACATAGCTGCAATTACCTTACTTTCACCGGATACAATTAAAAAGGCGAAATATCGGCTCAAAAAGAAGTTAGTCCCTTCCGGGAACAAGGAGTTAGATGAATATATTCATTCACTATAATGAAAAAGAAATTTATAGTCCTAGCCCTTGGTTTAGCATTGTTCATGCTTAATAAGGTACGGGCACAATACCCCGGCAAAACTTTACTAAAAGTTGCAGAACACTACTTCCCCGCAAGCATTGACTCTGCAAAGTTTTATGCCAAACAGGCATACCGCTATTTTGAGAGTAAGAACGACACGTTAGGCTTAATTGATGCATCGCACACATTACTAAAAATTTACAAGGCAAAGGCAAATGTCGATTCGGCTAAGCTTTATGGCTATTTGGCCATTGAGCTGTCAGAGAAGATAAATGATTTACCCAACCTAATACTTAGCTATATTGAGATTGGCGAATTTTCTCGGTCTATTTATCGAAACGATATTTCGGATAAGTATGTAAAAGAAGGAATTCGAATATCACTCAAAGAAAAAATTTACGAGCATTTGCCTTATGCTTACAATAGATTGGCGGCCATATACTTTGAAAAGTTTTTTGATAAAAACCTGGCCAAGGATTCTTCGTATCTTACACAGGCGCTGAGCTTTATAGATTCATCCTTTTACTGGGCAGGAAAGTTAAATGATTCCACCTACAACTGCAGTAATGCCAATATAAAGGGAACCTTACTGGTACACCTTGGAAGCATTGATTCAGGCATTGAGCAATTGAAGCAGGCCGAGGAACTTGCTAAACGAGAGAAGAATTTTGGAGAATACCCCTATATACTCATGAACCTTGCAGAATCCTATCGGCGTATGGGAAACATAAAGTTTCAGGAGAAATATTTGCTCCAAGCCGCACATCTGGTTGATAGCATTAACTATCAGGAGGGACAATGGTTCGTTTATCAGAGACTATTTTCCAAGTACAGAAGGGAAAAGAACTTTAAAAAAGCCCTGGATGTACATCTGGTTATTGATAGCTTAGAAGCTGCTGCACTGAAAAAGAATTCCAACAGAAAGATGAAGGAGTTCAAGGTAGAGGTTGAGAGCCAACATAATAAGCAACTTCTAGAGTATCAAAAAAGAGAGATTGTTCAGCAGCATAAAATCATTCTTCTGCTCGCATCAATCTTTATATTGCTAGCAGTATTTGTAATTATTCTTTTTAGGCTTTATAGAAAAAATGTTAGGCAGAAGCACTCCCTTGAGAAAAAGAATGCTGACATTGAGAGGTTACTTAAGTTTCAGGAGAGCTTTAGAAACATGATTATACATGATATTAAAAACCCATTAAGTCAAATTCTTTATCTATCAAGCAACAACATTATAGACAATGCAGCGCGTCGTATCCTTTCGCTTGTAAACAACATTCTTGACCTATCAAAGTATGAATCTGGTAAATTCACAATATCGCCTCAATGGGTTGAAACTAGTGAATTACTTGCCAGTATTAAACAAAACATGCAGGTTCTTTTTGACCTGAAAAACTTAAAGGTCGATATACATTATACCTGCAAAGAGTTATATGTTGATAAGGATGTGATAACCAGGGTAATAGAAAATATTTTGAATAATGCCATACGGTTTTCTCCTGTTGGTGAGAGAATAAAAGTAGATGTTGACTTGGATGATGCATACAACGAGGCTACGATTTCAATAGTTAACTGGGGACCTCAAATTCCGGATGATGAGATGCCCCGAATATTTGAGTTTTACTCCCGATGCAACGATGGTAGTATTCAGAACTATAGGCCAACAGGACTTGGATTATCGTTTTGTAAAATGGCCGTTGAGGCTCACGGTTTTAAAATATTTGCTGAAAACTTAAATTCTGGCGGAGTTCGGTTTTGGTTTAAGGTAACCGCAAGAATCCTAGTCGATTCTCATTGCAAAGATAATTCAATCATTTTAACCTTTAGAGAGCAGGTTATCATTAGGCCTTACTTGGAAAGGTTACATGAAATAGGTGTAAATGAAACCTCTCGCATTATGAGTATTATTGAAAAAATTCCAGGAGGTGCAAATATTGACATATGGAAACAACAGCTAGAGAATGCTATTTTTAATTCCGATACAGAAGCATATACCAAGCTAATTTCACTTAATATAGTCCCCTAAAATGGAGCGTGTTAATCTGCTCTTTGCGCAAAGCTAATTCTGTCACTCCTAAAAGTAGTTTTGTCATGCAATAACATTCATTTATCAAAGTTGGCCTGCCTGTCCACCTTTTGTCCACCGCTATAATTTTCCCTTGGCTTTTAATAGGGGTAGCTTTACAAAAAATTATTATCATGAATGTAAAGCGCACACTTTTTATTCTGGTATCTTTATTTTTCACCTCTCAGGTAAAAGCAACCCTCGACAATGTCGGTTGGAGCAGTTCATTTTCAGGTTTCCCCGGAGTAGGGGGAACTGTTTACGCTCAACTTCTAGCACCTGATGGTAAGCTATACGTTGCAGGTGATTTCAAAACAGCGGGTGGTATAAATGTGAGCAACATTGCATGTTGGGATGGATCAACATGGACACCCTTAGCCGATGGCCTAAATGGACCTGCTTATGCTTTGGCAATGGATGCACAGGGCAATATTTATGCTGGTGGAAGTTTTACCCAGGCTTCTGGTTTAACGGTAAATCACGTTGCAAAATGGAATGGTTCTTCGTGGCAGACCATAGGCGATGGGACTAACGGAACGGTTTATGCAATCACTGTTGACGGTAGTAACAATGTATATGTAGGGGGAGGTTTTACAACGGCAGGAACAACCGAAGCAAATAGAATTGCAAGGTGGAATGGTTCTGGTTGGAAAAATGTTGGAACAGGCTTAAACGCTACTGTTTACTCTTTACTGCTAGCCTCAAATGGTAAATTGTATGTAGGTGGTTCGTTTACAAGTGCCGGTTACACTACAGCTAAAAGAATTGCTGTTTGGTCTGGTTATAGCTGGGAAATGGTTGGAACTACCGGTGCCGACAATACTGTGCGGTCAATAATTGAGGATGCAACTGGAAATATATATGTGGCTGGAGATTTTACCGATATTGATGGAGCTGCCATAAACCGTGTTGCTAAATGGAATGGCACTAATTGGAGTTCAGTTGGCAATGGATTTAACGATGCTGTTTATTCCATTCAGCTTACTTCTGATGGTATGCTCTGGGCTGGCGGCTATTTTACACAGAGTGGCACAAGTAGTGTGAACAGAATAGCCTACTATTCTAGTGGTTCATGGAAAACGTTTGGCGAGGGTGCCAATGGCAATGTTTACAGTCTATGTAAGTCGGGTTCAAGTATTTATGCGGGTGGAAGCTTTACCCTTATTAACAATACCCCTGTTGCAAATATTGCATTATATAATGGCTCTTTATGGAATAAACTTGGTGTTACCGATAATGGTATGAACGCAGCTGTAAATGCAATTGCAATTGATAATAACGGTAATGTGATTTATGGTGGTGAGTTTACTTCTGCCAAAGGGAATTTAAGAAAATTTGTTACCATCTGGGACGGCACTAGCTTTTTAGATTTAATAGGTGGATTAAATGGAAAGATAAATGCAATCTGCGTTAATGCAACCGATAATAAAATTTATGTTGGAGGAAGTTTCTCGATTGCTGGCTCTGTCTCTGCTAATAACATTGCTGTTTGGAATGGTTCATCTTGGCAAGCTCTAGGTTCAGGGCTAAATGGCGATGTTCTTGCCCTGAAACTTGACGAGTCGGGTAACCTACTGGTTGGAGGTGATTTTACAATAGCTGGGGGGGTAGCTGCAAATAGAATTGCAAAGTGGAATGGAGTATCATGGAGCGCTTTGGGCAGCGGATTTAATGCCGAGGTTAGAGATATTGAAGTTTATAACTCCACCATTTATGCTGCTGGAAACTTCACCACTTCGGGTTCTACGTTGATTAAATATTTTGCTAAGTGGAACGGTTCTGCCTGGGAGCCAGTTGGATCTGGTACTAATGGGCCTGTTTATACCTTACATAACGAGTCGAACATGCTTTTTATAGGAGGTAACTTTACCTCTATTTCCGGGGTAAATGCAAAATACATTGCAACCTACGATGGAAGTGCATTTAATGAGTTTGAAAATGGTTCAAACGGACCTGTTCGGGTAATTTCTTCCGATAAGCACAAATTCATATATGTTGGTGGTGATTTTACTACGGTTGATAACCTAACTGCTAACCGAATAGCCCGATGGAATGGTACAAGTTGGCAAAGCCTTGGTAGTGGTCTAAATGGCTCGGTGAAGGCATTGGCAGTTAGCTATGAAGGAAACCTTTATGTGGGTGGCGATTTTACAGTAGCAGGAGAGAATAGTTCAACCTATACGGCTACATATACATTCAACCCGGTTCTTAAAGTACTGGGTAATAGCTTATATATACCCGATAACTCAACAAGTACTTCTGCAGATGATAGCACCCACTTTGGAGATATTGATGCTTGCCATACAAAGAAAAAGGTAAGCTATAAGCTTGCCAATATTGGCGATTGGATTATTTATGTTACAAGTACCGATATACTCGATGCCACAAATCCTGGAGATAAGGATTATTTTCGGATAGTTGAATCCCCTACGTCAATTCTACCTTACGATACCGCTACCCTTAAGGTAGAGTTTGGAATCTCGGAGAAAGCGCTTCGCGAAGCCAAGATTGCTATTAACTCCGATGCAAGCAATGCAAGTGTTTACGATTATTACATTACCGCTAATGCTATTGACACCATAAAGCCTACCTTTACAAAGCAGGATAAAGATGTTGTTCTTAATGTTAACGGACAGGCTAGCATTGTAAATTCCGATTTGGTTACTTCTTCATCCGATTATTGTGGAGTAAACTCCATAACGCTCAGCCGATATGGTTTTGACTGTCTGGATGTAACGTCAAATCCAATACCAGTTAGGATTGATGTGGAAGATATAAACGGTAATGTAACTACCGATACTGCATTTGTTAATGTTATCGATGATGTAGTACCAGTTCTTGATGTGGTATCTCAAAAAGATATTTACCTTGATGAGAACGGAAATGCAACGTTAAAACCTTCAGATATAGTTAATTCTATTATAGATAACTGTGCTGTAGATACTCTTTTATCATTAAGCAATTTTACATGCACCGATGCTGGTTTAACAAAGGAAGTTACAGTTACTGCTACCGATAAGTATGGAAATTCAGATTCAAAATCTGTTCAAATTAACGTTATAGATACCATTAAGCCCATTATAACTTTACAAGATATTAGTATCTATTTCGATGAAGAGGGAATTGCAAAACTCACTCGAGACGATGTTAACGATAAGATAACCGACAATTGTTCGGTTGATAATGTTGAATTTTCGCAATCGGAATTTAGCTGTTCTGAGGCTGGATTAATTGTAGTTAATGTAACGGCAACCGATCCTTCGGGTAATTCAAGGGTAAAACCAATTAATGTTTCGGTTGCAGATACTATTAAGCCTAGCCTTACCACAAAACCGGCAACCATTGCTCTTGACCAGAATGGTAATACTATTCTGAAAGCAAAAGATGTGGTGGAACTCGCTAGCGATAACTGTTCCATTGCCGATACAGTTTTGTCAAAATCCACATTTAGTTGCTCCGATATTGGTGTTAACAGCATAATGGTTACACTAACCGATATTAGCGGTAATATCAGGCAAAGTTCTGTGGATGTTACTATTGTTGATACGTTACCTCCAAGCATTGGAAGTTTACCCGATGTAACAGACCAATGTATGGTTGAACTAACCATACCGGAAGCAATAGATAATTGCGGCCAAACAGTTCAAGGGCAAACTACAGATCCGCTAACGTATAGCACCGAGGGCGATTATGTTGTTACCTGGACATTCACCGATGCTTTAGGAAATGTTACCACCCGCAATCAGAAGGTTTTTATCCACGATAATATTGCTCCGGTTCCAGTTAAAGAAAATCTTGATAAAATTGAAGCGCCTTGCTATTTTGAGTTTACCACAAAACCACAAGCTATTGACAACTGTGTGGGTGAAGTTGAGGCAACTACAACCGATCCGCTAATTTATGAGCTCCCAGGCGACTTTTTGATAACCTGGACTTATACCGATGCGCAAGATAACAGCTCGCAACAAGCACAAGAACTTACCGTGGTTAACGACTACCCAGTTGCAATTGTCAGGGATATTGAGGTGATGCTCAATGTTGATGGATATGCTTCTATAGAGGTTTCAGATATCGACCACGGTTCATATGATGATTGCCAGCTTGCTTCAATGGTATTAGATAAAACAGAATTTACATTAAATGATCTTGGCGATAATACGATAACCCTTTCGGTTACCGATAACGTTGGACAAACCACATATGCTCAGGCAAATGTTCATGTTGTCAAGTACCCTGACTTACTGATTCCTAATATTATAACCCCCAACAACGATGGGTATAACGATAAATGGGAAATAACCGGAGTAGATCATCTAAGAGATTATAACCTTTATATCTATAATCAGGCCGGAACTTTGGTTTACTCCTCTGAGCGTTACAATAATGAGTGGGATGGTACTAAAAATGGGTCCTATTTGCCTAAAGGTACATACTACTACTTCTTTATCAATGGAAATAAGAAAATTACCGGATACATAAACTTAATCAGGTAGCAATATGCTTAAATTGATCTTCAGGAATTTAATTGCAGGAGTACCCCTGTTGTTGCTGGTTTTTTTTGCCAGCTCACAGGAACTTTATAAGTACAACCTGTATGCAGTGAACAGCCATCTTCTGAACCCAGCCAATGCTCTTAATAACAACTATATGAGTTTCATGGCGGGTAGCCATATGCAATGGATGGGGGTTGAAGGCTCTCCTCGTGTATACGACTTTCGTTCGTCGTATAGGTATTCACAAAGTATGGGGCTTGGAATATCATTTTCAAATGCCAGCATGGGGCTTTACAACATAACCAACGCCTCTGTTCAATACGGATATGGAGTTAAGCTAACAGAAAACGATTGGTTAAGGCTAGGCTTGTCGGTTGGTTATATGAACGATGCCTTTGTTCGCTCTCGCATATTAGGTGATCCCGGCGCCGACCCTTTGCTTGCTGGTAATCTCACCAAATCTTTTGTAACTGCAGGATTTGGAGCGATATATAGCTTTGAAGAGTACGAATTTCAGCTGGCCTTACCTCACCTCTATTACCGTAATAGTTTCGGTGGCGATGCATATCTGTTCGCTTCATACAAATATGCTTATAACGACGATTTACTAATTAAGCCTTCGGTTCTTGCTGCAATGGATATGCAGCAATCGTTTTTTGCCGATTTAAACGTAATGGCATTATGGCGAAACCAGTTCTGGGCACAGCTGGCCTACCGAACCGATAATAGCATTATCTCAAGCATTGGTATCATTATCAACAGCTACAGCCTTGGGTATTCATTCCAGGTTGTTCGCACAAAGCTGTCCAACTCATACCTGGGAACTCACGAGGTAAACTTTGGGTATGTGATGCCCGAGAAGATTGAGGTTATTCGCAAACAGGTTGTCAATGGACAGGTTAAATCTTCGGTTAATTCTAAACCGGTTAAAGCATCGGTTGAGGTTTTCTATAACAATAAGCCGGTACAGGCCGTCAATACCGACGACAATGGATTTTTCTCTGTTGAGCTAAAGGCTAACAGGGATTATACCTTTAAGCTACATGCCGAAGGATATAAACCTATAGTTGAGAGTGTTACTACAAACTCATCAACCAGAACACTGCCATTTAGCTCAAGCTTAATTCCTACCACAATTTCAATTAAAGGTAAAGTTACCGATAGGTTATCTGGGAAGCCAATTAACGCTGATATTTTCATTAAACAGGATGGTAGAGTGGTTGCTAAGGCAGTTTCTGAGGCAGGAAATGGTTTTGTGGCTGAAATTAAACGCGACTCTATTCCTCTTGAAATTATTTATAATGCCAACGGATTCGAATCAAGAACAGAGAATCTAACCTATGATTACCTGGCAGAAACGGTAAAAGCTAATGTTGAGCTAAACCCAATAATCAAGGTGGAGGGAGTTGTTACCGATCAGAAAACCGGTAAGCCAATAGGTGCCAGGCTAACCCTAAGCGATGCCAAAACAGGTGAAGCTATAAGGGAGATAGTTGCCTCCTCGTCCGACGGGCATTACGAAATCAAGCTGCCCCGTCAAACCAGCATTGCAATTGCTGCAAATGCTACGGGCTACATGTTCTATAACGATACCGTCCAATGGTATGGTAACAATTATAGTATAAAACACGATTTCTCAATGCGACCCTTAACCAAAGGGGTTAGCGTGGTTTTGAAAAATGTTGTTTTTGAGCAGGGTAGTACGGAGCTGCTTGAAAGTTCAAAACCCGAGCTCGACAATATTGCACAGGTAATGCTCGATAACCCAACCATTAAGATTGAAATCTCGGGCCATACCGATAATGTAGGCTCATACGCTGCAAATAAGTCGCTTTCGCAAAAGCGTGCACAGGCAGCGGTTGATTACTTAATATCCAAGGGTGTTGATGGTTCTAGGCTAAAAGCGGTTGGCTATGGTCCCGATAAACCTAGGGCTAGCAACGATACCGAGGAAGGTAGAATGCTTAACCGTAGGGTTGAGGCTGCAGTTATAAACGAGTAGAAAGGAAATTTAACACAAGTAAAATTATGAAAACATTTTTTGAAATTTCAAAAGGCTTGATTGGGAAAATCTCTACCAAGTTTCTCTTTGTAACGATTATAGCTTTGCTATATCCTATATTGGGATTCTCGTGGAATTTTGATGCCAAACAACATATACAAAACTTCTCCATCAATATGGCAACGCGTCAGGCAACTTTTAAAATGATAGTTGTTCGCGATGATCCCAATTCTAGTAACGATGACAATATTCAAAAATTTGTAGCCAAGATTAATGGCAAGGAATATTTTCATGTCTATAATAAGCAGCATTATCCAGATTCATATAATGTTTGCGTTTACTTTTTCACAACCCATCCAGACCAAGATGAGGAAATGTTTGGAGTTCACTTTCCCAAACCAAACCCTTTGATTGATCCTTTGATTGATAATATACAGGTTACTATAGAGAAACAGGGGGATTACAATTATGCTATTTTTACATTCCCCCTTGCTGAAGAAGATTACTTTGCAAAAGATTACACCTTAGAATTTGGGCAAATAGATTTTGAAGATGAGGGTAGTAACACAAATATTTATGACTATGTTTTTGGGACTATAACAGGATGGACTCCTATCACAGTAAAAAATTTCACCGGCTCTACAGATAATTGTTCCGCAATTACTCTTAACTGGCAATTCGAGTCGAAGTATCCCAATGATGTTTTTTGTAGGATAAGGAATAATGCCGGACAGATTATTTTTTCCGGACAGGGTGCAACTTCATATGTTGATTTTTTAGGGGACCCCAAGCCCCAAAATTACAACTACACTCTTGAGGTTGGATATGGCTCAAAGTTTGCTCAGCAAGTAACTAGTAAAACCGATGGTAGTCCGCCTTATTCGGGATATTCAGACCCCTCTGGCGTTTCTGTTACAAACCATACCTGTAAAGAGATAAAGCTATCATGGAGTGAAGGCTCAGGGGGTTCTGCTGCTGAAAAGTATTATATAAGCTGGGATGGTGGAGATGCCGAGGTTGGAAAGGATCAAAGCTCATTTTCTATTACAAGCGGGATAGAAAATAAACCCTATACGTTAAAGATACAGACTGTTAACCAGTGTGGATTTAAGACCCCCGGTGTGACTAAAACTAGCAACCCTCAACCATTATCAGCGCCTAGCTGGGTTAATGTTTCATCCCATTCGTCCGATAATACTATCAGTCTTACTTGGAGCGCTGGTTCCAATCACGACAAATATAAAATTGAACGTACTTCAGCCACAAATACGGTATTTTTTGATGATATTGACAAAAACACAACAAGCTATACCGATAAGGGGGTTTCGGGTTGCCAAACCTATACCTATAAGATATATGCTATCAATCAGTGTGTTCCTGGAGGGGTTGCATCATCAGCCAGATCCGGTAAGCTAAAACCGAATATAACCAATACCTTTAATGCGGATAAAAGGCTAAGGGCCTCCAAGGGGTATTACAACGACAATGTTGCCCTAAATTGGGATTATGATAACGAAAATATCATAGAAACGTTCAAAATTTATAGGCGAGATCTACCTAGTGGTGACTTTAAATTACTGGAAACAGTTGACCCAACAACATCATATACCGATAAATCGGCAATACCCGGAAAATACTATGAGTATAAAGTAATTGGCCAAACCACTTGCGAGGATACAATTATGTCGGTACCTGAAACTGAATTTTGCAAGGACATAGGTTTCTGCGTTCAGCGAGGTATAGTTTCGGGAAATGTTAGCTTTAAGAATAAAACCGGAGTTAAGGGCGTTCATGTAATCGCCGAAACGGAGGATAAGTTCTCGGCTACCAGCCTCTACTTCCAGAACTTTAATAGCTACTTACGAGTGCCTAATAACTCAAACGATAATTACTCCGAAGAGTTCACCTTCCAATCATGGGTACTACCCAATTCTACAGGTACTACTCAACTATTTTCAAAAGGTACACAGTACCAGGTGTTTCATCAGCCAAACCGGGTAACTTTTGTTGCAAATGGGCAGAGCTTAAGTATCGACTTTCAGCAAAAGGTTGACACCTTCTTTTGTGTAAATGCCGTTCGTGACCCCGATTCTTTATATATATACATTGTTTACAATGAGCTTGAGGTTTATAAGGCTTCGGTAAAACGAAATATTACTACACCCGATAATGCAAATGATATCTTTATTGGGGGAACCTCTAATGCTTTTATCGGTTGGATGGATGACATCAGGGTGTGGAACAAGGCTCTAACTCCCCAGCAGGTTGTTGACTACTCAATACAGTACCTTAGTGGCTCTGAGAAAGGTTTGAGAATATACTATCATCTTGACGAAATGTTTTACAGTAATGTATACGACATCTCACGCGATGGTAGTGTGTTTAATGAGAACCACGGAAAAGTAAACGGTTGCCTTTTAAGCGATGTCATTCCTCTTAAGCGACAACTGGCTGTGAAAGGGATTACCGATATTAACGGCAATTACATAATTAGCAATATCCCTTATACGCTCGGGTCGATTTACAAAATTGTCCCTGTATATGAGATGCATGAGTTCTCGCCAACCCAGAAACAGCTATTTATCGGACCGGGCTCTTCAACCCATAATGATATTGATTTTGAGGATATTGCTGCTTTCAAGATAACGGGTGAGGTTTACTACAAGAATACAAACTTCCCGGTAAAAGATGTAAATATATATGTGGACGGCCAGGTGATCATTCAGGAAAACGGGAAACCCGTTTCAACCGATGAGCTTGGACGGTACGAGGTTTATGTTCCGATTGGGTGGCATTACCTCTCGGTTGGTAAAACTGGTCATGTCTTTGTTGATGAAGGGCGTTACCCCAAGGAGGGTAAAAAGAACTTCCAGGCTCCCATTAATGGGGTCAACTTTACCGATTCAACTTTAGTAAAGGTAATTGGTCGATGTGCAGGAGGACCTGTTGAGGCTGAAAAGAAGCTGGGGTTAGGCCATACGAAAAACAACCTGGGTAATGCTGAAATACTTTTAACTACTGAAAAAGGGTATGATTTGTCTGTTGCACAGACCGACAGCAATGGCGTATGGACAAATACCTACCTGAAAGGCGAGGAGGATGAAACGTTCGGCTCAACTTCTTTTGCGGTTAAAAGTGTTTCCAAAGAAAATATTACCATTAATCCTGATCCGGTAACCGGAGAGTTTGTAGCTTACCTTTTACCGGAAAAGTATAAGGTTCTTGATATTACCGCTGGACAGTACACCTATCCGGAATCTGCTAAAATCACAATCGACCTTACAAATTCATATAACGATAATGAAGAGGTTGATAGCGTTCTTGTTGGTTACGATGCAATAACAGGACCTGTTTATAGGGTTGATAAGTGCTTCTACAACGAGAAGAAAGAGTTTATTTATAGAACTTCACCTGAGATAGATGTATTCAATGCAAACGATAACTCCAAAGTTTTTTGGGAAAAGAAATATACAACTCAAAGCGGCGAAACCTTGGATATCGTTGATGTTGATGGAAATCCTTTAACCCTGCATCCAATACTAAGACAGCTAAACCCGTACAAGCTTCTCATTAAGGTGTTTGAGCGCTATATCAATATTGATAACAACAATGCTGAGGATTTAGTTCCAGTAAAAGATGGCAGGGTAGAGGTTCAAAACTTTTTGGCCATCAACAGAAATAAGATGCAGCTATCTTTAAATGATAGCGGCGAAGTGTTTTACTCATTTACCGGAGGGTTACCAAATATTACAACCTCTGCAAATGAGGAGGAGAGCTATACGCTAACCATGGGAATAACTGCTCTCACCGGACCTAACGGGGCAATTCAAACCGATTGGAAACCCAATGGGAAAGTCTTCAGAGCATACCTCCTTGGTGGAATGCCTACCGGTAACAACTTTGTAACAACAGGCCCCAATGAAATAGATATGATTCTTAGGGACCCTCCGGGCTCGGGAAGCTATACCTATTTGGAGAAGGGGTCAACTACTACAAAAACTAATTCTTATAACATTACCAATTCAATGGGTAATAATCTTGGTATAAGTACACAATTAGGTTTCTCTGAAACCTTTTTAATTGGTGGAATAGGAGGAGGAGTAATTCAAACAATTGAACAATTAAATGATATTAATGTAGGGCTTTCAATATCTAATGAGTGGGTAAAAGAAGGACAATCTGTTGAAAGCATCACAAGTGTAGAGAAATGGTCAACGAGTTCAAGCAGTGATTTTGTGGGTGCCGAAGGCGATGTGTTTATTGGTCACTCAACAAATATTGTTTATGGGTTAAGCTACTTCGTTGACCTTACACCAATTGACAAAGGTGAAGGACATGTTGGGTCAGAACTAAATGGATTAAAAATTGGTAAAACAACAGGCATAAGGGTTAGCCCTAAGTT
This sequence comes from Tenuifilum thalassicum, assembly GCF_013265555.1. GTDB lineage: Bacteria > Bacteroidota > Bacteroidia > Bacteroidales > Tenuifilaceae > Tenuifilum > Tenuifilum thalassicum. The sequence goes on from NZ_CP041345.1 coordinate 521,681, forward strand.
TAACACGGCTTTCATTTACACTCAGAAACATATTACCGACTATCTGATACCAAACCTTAAATACTTAAGGAACCAGCTTCTAATTCAGGATAATAAGTATCAGTACACATCAATGCTCCCAGTTAATGATCCAAACTTCGGAAATGATAACGATACAGCAAATGTCAGGGTAGAGTATTATCCCGAGGGGAAAAAGATTGTTGGCGATTCGTATTCTTATTTAATTCCTGCTGATTGGCCTAAAGACTCTGCCTTTGTAGACTCTGTAAGATTTTATAATCAGCAGGTTAAGGCATGGGAAAAAATATTAGCCGATAACGAAAAGGAGAAGCTAGAAGCTAAGCAGCTTAAGAACATCTCTTTCGATGCAGGCTCAACTTATGAGAGTTCCCAAACTATAAGTTCGACAAAAACAGAAACAAATTCTTATACTTTTAGTATTTCTGAAAGTTTAGCAAATACTGTCGGTTTTGAAATAAAGGATCAAGGTTTTACTCTTAACATGGAGACAGCACACTCTTTTTCCAAAACCTCCAGCAATGGAACCGAGGAGAATAACTACACAACCTTTGGCTATGTACTTGCCGATGAGAATGCGGGCGATTACATTTCAATTGATGTTAAGGAGGGTAAAAAACCGTTTTCTCCTATATTCATAAAGCGTGGTGGCCAAACCATGTGCCCCTACGAGGATGTTGAGAAAACTAAGTACTATCATCCGGGTACGGTTATTTCGGAGGCAACTATGAAAAGGGAGAGCCCCAGGCTCTCTTGCGACGACCCGATTGCCGAGGGTATCCCCGCCGATGAGACTGCCTTCTTTAACCTAAAAATCCAAAACATTAGTGAAACAAGGGAGGATTCTTGGTTCCAGCTTATTATTGATGAGGCATCGTCGCAACAGGGGGCACTCATTGAAATGGATGGTAGTCCTATTGGTAATGGCCGTCTAATCTATGTACCTGGTCATACCACTGTTAATAAGGTGATTACTTTAAAGAAGATACTTGACGATGTATATGATTATGAGAATATTAAACTTATTCTTCGTTCTACCTGCCAGGAAACAATTGCGGACACCATAAGCATTACTGCCCATTTTCTACCTATTTGTACCCCTGTAACCTTAAACCTACCACTTGACAACTGGATTATTAATACGCAGGGCGACACAACTTTGCTTTGCGAGATTTCAGATTACGATCTGAATAGCATCACCTTTAATAGTCTTAGCTTGCAATACAAGGCCGAATCCGATCAGATTTGGACTACAGCCATGAACTTCTTTGTGAATGAGAGCGATTACCAATCGGCAAATGAACCTAAAATGCTACTAACCGATAGTAAAGCTAGCTACTCAATCCCCATGCACGATTTACCAGACAGAACCTACATCATTCAGGCAATATCTAACTGTACCGATGGTACTCACAACTTCTCTGAGCCTGCATATGGAATTAAGGATGTTAAGCAACCAAAGCCATTTGGTTCGCCACAGCCTGCCGATGGTATCCTTTCGCCTGGCGATGAAGTGCTGGTTACTTTCGATGAGCTTATTAACCCTGCTACTCTTATTACTCGTAACTTCTCTGTTAGAGGTTCTCTTAACAAATCGGAACTAAAGCATGAAGCATGCCTCTTCTTTGATGGGGTTAATGATTATGCGACTGCGCTTTCGGGTGTTAATCTCGACAACAAATCATGGACAATTGAGTTTTGGGTACGCAGAGGCGAGCAAAGGCCAGGGGTTATTCTTTCCCAGAACCAGATTGAACTTGGGTTTGATGCGTCCGATAAATTCTATGCAAGGCTTAATAATCAAACCATTACTTCTAATACCGTAATTTCCGATTTGCAAACATGGTATCATGTTGCAGTAACATACGACTATGCTTCCAAAACATCAAATATCTACATCAACGATATTATTGATAGAGAGGCTGTTCCTGTAACCGCTGAGTTCAAGGCAAATGGAAAACTATATGTGGGAAAATCAGTTGATGGAAATAGCAAGTTCTCCGGATTCATACATGAGTTAAGGGTTTGGGAAAAGCCATTAGGGTTTGCAACGCTTTACTCAATGGTTTACACCAAGCTGGTTGGAAATGAGCTTGGACTATCCAGCTATTGGCCTATGGATGAAGCTAATGGTGAGTTGGCCGCCGATAAATCTCGTAACAGGCATTTATCGCTGTTTGGGGCTGAATGGAGGGTTTTCCCTACTGGCTTTGCATCGGAGCTAAAGAGCGGCGGATACATGACACTTCCTGGTAATAATATTGCATTTACGGAGTTAAACAATTTCACGGTTGAATTCTACTTTAAAGGCGACCATCAAACAAATGTAGTGCTATTCTCAAATGGTAGGGGGGATGGTAGCGACTACTCGCCCAGAACCGATTATATTTGGAATATTGGTTTTGATGCTACAGGCAAGCTCTATGCAAAGAACAATGGTAATGTAATTCTGGCCGATAAGGATGTGCTGGATAATAAGTGGCATCATTTGGCGCTAATTGTAAATAGAGCAGCAAACACCCAGCTATTGATCGATGGTAAGCTGGTAGCTCAAAAATCGAGTGCTGAGTTTGGTGGAATGGCTGCTGCAAACTTCTGTTTTGGTGCCCAACAGTATTTACCGGCTGGTGCTCCTTACACATACGATCAGAACTTTGTTGGTGCATTGGACGAGATTAGGGTTTGGAACTTGGCCAGAACAGTTAAGCAGATTGAACTGGATATGAACTCTAAGTTGATGGGTACAGAAATGGGACTTGTTGCCTATGTACCTTTCGATAAGTATGATGCACTTGGAACTGAACTAATTCCTTCGACAGTTGAGGTGGTTGATGGTAACATTGATATTTCAACCAATAGCTGCGAGCTGGCAAATGTAGACGTGCCTAATATTAAAGATGTTCGACCGGTTAAGAATCTTAATTTCGATTGGAGTGTATATGAGAACCAGCTGCTTATCAACCTTAAGGAGCAGCCTGCAACCATTGAAAAATGCATAATTGAGTTTACTGTTGAGGAGGTTCAGGATATGCATAAAAACCGTATGGCTTCGCCTATAACCTGGACCGCCTATGTAAACAAAAATGCTGTGGTTTGGGATGAGTATGAGGTGAACCTCCAAAAACGAGTAAACGAGCCGCTTGAGTTTTCCGTTAAGATTATGAATCTTGGTGGTACCCAGCAAAACTATACTATCACTGGTTTACCCTCATGGCTAACTACCGATGATGCAAAGGGTTCACTTTCGCCTCTTTCAGAAAAGACAATCAAGTTTACAGTTAATCCTGTCCTCAATATAGGCGATTATGCGCCAACTATCTACCTAACATCCGACTTTGGCTATGCCGAGAAACTGAATGTTAATCTTAATGTTTACAAAGAGGCACCCGATTGGAATGTCGATACTGATAAATACCAGTATTCTATGGGGGTTGTTGGTAAGCTTAAAATTAACGAGTCGTTCTCAACTAACCCCAACGATATGATTGCAGCATTTGTAGGCGACGAGTGTCGAGGAGTTGCTAAGTCATCCTATGTTAAGGATCTTGACACATATCTGGTATTTCTAACAATAAATAGCAACCAGCAGTCGGGCGAAAAAGTTACATTCAGGATCTGGAATGCTTCCGAAGGCTTAGAACACACCGATGTTACACCAACCTTAACCTTTAGCTATAATGATATTGTTGGTACAATTTCTGAACCGTTAATTTTTGAAACCAATAGTAATACCAAGTTTACTCAGCCTATTAGTGAGGGTTGGAACTGGATCTCATTTAATACCTATAGCCAGAACTTATCCAGCGTACCAGCCATGCTATCATCACTTTCTCTTACAAATGGCGATCAGGTTAAATCCCAGTCGGCCTTTGCTAACTATTCACCAAGTTACGGATGGTACGGTTCGTTAAATAGCATAGGGTTTAATAATAAGGAGATGTATATGCTGAAACTTGCTAAGAGCGGTACATTAATCTATTCTGGCAGCAGGTTAAGCCCAATTAATATTCCTATTCCAATTGTAAAAGGATGGAACTGGGTAGGTTATACCCCATCGGTTAACATGACCGTAAACGATGCTTTAGCCAATATCGATCCCGCTGCTGGCGATGTGATTAAATCGCAAACCCAGTTTGCAGTTTACGATCCTAATTTGGGTTGGGTTGGTAACTTAACCTACATGGTTCCAGGTCGTGGGTATATGTTTAAAACACAGGCCGATATCGATTATCTGATTTACCCTGAAAGCGGATTAAGTAAGGGTAATGGTACCAAAATGGCAAATAAGTCAACTGTAGAATGCCCCTGGTCGTTTGAGCCGTTCAAGTATCCTGGTAATATGAGTGTAATTGCCGAAGTATTGGTTAATGACTTTGCAACCGATAGCTTAATAGTAGGTGCCTTTGTTAACCAGGAGTGCAGGGGATGGGCTTATCCTACTAAAGTAAACAATAGGTACCTTTATTTCCTTACCATACAAGGTGAAGATAAAGAGAATGTTGAGTTTAAACTATTCGGCGTAAAATCGGGTTATGTTTACGAAGTTGATGAAGGGTTGAGTTTTGATCTTAACAGTGTTGTTGGCAATTTAGTTTCGCCATATCCAATTAACCTTATCGCAAACTCGGCTGGAATAGAGTTCTCTGAAAGCTATCCTTCAATCAAAATACATCCAAACCCTTTTATAAATGAAGTAACATTCATCTTTGCAGGTTTAGATCCTAAGCAGAGTATCAGTATGATTCTTTACAACTCTACTGGTCAACCCGTATTCAAAAAAGAGAATATTTCGGCTGAAAAGTTTGTGTGGAATGGTACCGATTTTAATGGAAATAGGATTGTTCCAGGAATTTACTTGGTTAGGTTTACAATAAATGGAATAACTAAAACATTCAAGTTAGTTAAGTATTAGTTGTAAATGCTCTCGCTTGGTTTCTCCGAGCGAGAGCTAATTCTTAGTTTGACACAAAAGTTGAAAAAAATGAAAAAGATAACGCTCTATTTATTAATCTCATTATGCCTTGCCTCTATAGTAAGAGCACAGGATCCAGGATGGTCAGTTAACCCGGCTGATTATTCTTATACAATGACAATTACAGGAGTGTTTAATTATAATGGGTATGAGGTTACTAATGCTTCTGATAAGATAGCCGCATTTATCGATGGAGAGTGTCGGGGTGTTTCTGGTTTTGAACTCTCTGAGTCGAATAATAGGTACATGTTCTACTTGGTCGTTTATAGTAACGAGGAAAATAAAAATGTCACTTTCAAATATTATAATTCAACAAATAATACAACCTACGATGCTGAACGAAGTGTAACCTTTAGCATTAATGGAATTGTTGGAAATCTTCAAGCCCCATTAGTACTGTCATATCCTACGCTTAGTAGCGAATCTAAAATCCTAACTTTTAGTATTGAGAACCAAGTTGGAGAGACTTCTATAAACGATTATGAAATTAGCCTTCAAGTGCCAAGGGAAACTGATTTATCTAGGCTTTATCCTGAATTTACCACTTCACCACTTGCATATGTTAGACTTCATGATCAATATGGACAGGCAGTTGTAAGTGGCCTGACCGAACTTGACTTCACGAATGATGTAAAGTTCTGGGTTATGAGTGCCGATGAAACAGACACTTCATTCTATAATGTTCATGTAACCCATTATAACAATGTTCCATCTAAGGTTTCTCTAAGCGATAGCATTATTGATGAAACATACAAAACAGGCTCATTGGTTGGATACTTGAGCGCAGATGATCAAGATTTTGAGGATATTCATTCTTTTGAACTAGTTGAAGGTGAGGGCGATAATCACAATTCAATGTTTTATATCAACGGAAATGAGCTCAGGTTGGCTAAGGATATTTATTTTCAAACAAACACATTCCTGTCAATTAGAGTTAAGGCCGATGATGGTATGGGTGGTGTTATTGAGCAACCATTACTAATAGTCTTTAGACTTCTTTCTGCTGAATCGCTTAGAGCTGCAAATATTGTATCGCCAAATGGTGATGGCATTTTTGACACCTGGATTGTTCAGAACCATCAGCTTTATAGCGATTATGACTTTTATATTTACTCTTCATCTGGCGAACTTGTTTTTAAGAGCAAGGGATATAATACCCCTTGGGATGGACGACGTAATGGCACCCTGCTGCCCATTGGTGCATACTACTATGTTGTTAAATCTCCCGAAGGTGCCGCAATGAATGGGGTAATTTCATTGATTTATTAATGATTTTAAAGCCTGTAAACATGAAACGGAAAATATTAGTACTTGTAATCATAGTTTCTTTGCATTTCGTTGCAAAAGGTCAAGTCGCTATAAATATTAATGGTTATACCAACAATTTGACTTTAATAAACCCAGCATCTATAACCAAGTTCGATGGTTACAGAATTAGTGTAGGGCATAATATAGGTTGGTTAGGCATGAAAAAATCGCCTCAAACAACTTACTTATCAGCCGATGGACTTCTAACCGATAATATGGGTGGAGCAATCTCTCTTATCTCTAGTCAGCAGGGAATCTTTTCTGTAAGTCAGATTAGATGTTCATACATGTACAGAACACAGGTTGCTTCTGATCACCAGCTGGCATTTGGTGTATTGGCGGCAATTGAAAAAAACACGATAAGCACAGTTAATCTATCGCCCGATGAGATTGTCGATCCTACACTTTCTAATTCATATTATAACCGATCGAATGTTATTGCAGGACTTGGTGTAGAATATTCATGGAACAACTTGCTGGTTGCTTTATCATCACCAATGTTCTATAATTCTTTTGCCAACTCTTTGGCTATTCAGAATTATTTTTACTCACAATACCAATTTGACATAAACGAGACCTGGAGCCTAAAACCGGGACTTTTACTTCGATATACACCAGGATATCCATTCATGTCGGAGTTAACAGCAGCTGTTACATGGAATAGTTTAGTGTCTATGCGTTTGGGATTTAATACGAACCATGATTTTTCATCACTTGTGATGGTTCATTTAGATAAAATAAGTTTTTACTACTCCTATTCCATGCCATTTAATTCCCTTTCCTCAATTACAAGTGGAATGCATGAACTTTCCTTCTCTCTTTTCTTGAAATCAGGAAAGTAGGGAAATCATTTTTAATATTTAACTTTAAACAGGGCACTATATCCTTTAAAAGTGCCTTGTTTGCTATATTCGGCTTTACCAAAAGTTATTGATAGTACCTCTTTTTGCAGATATCCTTTTGAATCGATATACCATTTCTCTGTGAACAGCAATTTCCCAACCTGCGATTCATCAACCGATTTCTCAGCAAGCATTTTTTTTACTTCCTCGGGCGTCAGGTATTCGTTGGTTGCATAATCGTATGCCTTTAACTTACCCGATAGAACATTCTTAAAAATGCCATCGATTAATGCTTTGTGATTGGTGTAACCAGCAAGACGTTCTGCCTCCCATGCATCATCATTATGAAGTTGAACAATTACTTCATATGTAATGCTATCGGCAACAATTTTGACTTCGTGTTCTGTTCCAGAACGGTCAACAATAATATTTTTTGGGGTAGGCTTATTGCATGAAACAGTAAGAAAAGCACAAAGCCCAAACAATAGTAGTTTGATATTCATATTTTTATGAATTGAATGACAACGACTCTCCTTTTGTTGATTCATCAAAAGAGCCTTTATTATATACTATCCTGCCATTAACAATAGTCATTTCAACAGAATGATTGAATATGTATCCTTCAAATGGCGACCAGCTGCATTTGTATAAAATGTTATCCCGATTTACAACATATTGCTTGTCAGGGGCTACAAGTACCAAGTCGGCGTAATATCCTTCTCTTATAAAACCACGTTTTTCAATCCTATACAGGGTAGCAGGTGCATGGCACATCTTTTCTACTACTTTTTCAAGAGAAAAGTTTCCCTTTAAACTCATTTCAAGCATGGCAATAAGCGAATGTTGAACCAGTGGCCCACCAGAGGCCGATTTGGTATATACGTTATCTTTTTCACTTACCAAATGAGGTGCGTGGTCCGTAGCTACAACATCTAATACATTATTTTTTAAAGCATTAACTAGCGCTAACCTGTCTTCTTCAGTTTTTATACTTGGATTCCACTTAATTCTCCATCCTAATTTATCGTAATCGGCATCATTGAACCAAAGGTGGTGGACACAAACTTCTCCTGTTATTTTCTTTTCAGCTAATGGAATCTCGTTGTCTAGTAGTTCTAACTCTTTTTTAGTTGAGAGATGAAGAATATGCAATCGTGCATCATGTTTCTTGGCTAACCTTACTGCTTTACTTGATGACAGATAACACGCATCGGTACTTCGTATGGTAGAATGATACTTGAAATCGATATTGTCACCAAATAAGCTTTTATAATGCTCAAGATTCTTTCTTATGGTTCCTTCATCTTCACAATGGGTTGTTATTATTGTAGGTGCATGCTTAAATATCTTTTCTAGCGCTTCGTCGTCATCTACAAGCATGTTACCTGTTGAAGAACCCATAAAAACCTTCACTCCGCAAACCTTGTTAGGGTCAATCTTTATTAATTCTTCAATGTTATCATTAGTAGCGCCAAAATAAAAGGAATAATTTGCTAACGATTTTTCTTGAGCAATTTTAAACTTCTCGTTAAGATTTTCTAGTGTTACGCTTTGAGGTTTTGTGTTTGGCATTTCCATATAAGAGGTAACACCTCCTGCAATTGCTGCTTTCGATTCGGTATATATGTCCCCTTTATGTGTAAGCCCTGGTTCCCTAAAATGAACCTGGTCGTCAATTACTCCTGGAATAAGCAACAGATTGCTTGCATCTATTATTTCCTCTGGGGCATATTTGTTAAAATCTTCACCTGCATGGCCTATTTTTTCAATATACTTTCCATTAACAATAACAAAGCCCTTTAATCTTTTTCCCTCATTAACTATTGTTGCATTTGTTATTGCGAATCGTGCCATGCTGTATATTTTTATTAATGTTGATGTAATTTCTTATAAGATACAAATAAACTTTTAAGCTTCATGTTTACTACACCCCATAAAGCTTCATTAAATATACCACCGCTCATTTTTGATACGCCTAATTTTCTATCAGTAAATATTATTGGCACTTCAACTATATTGAATCCAAGTTTCCAGACTGTAAATTTCATTTCAATTTGAAACCCATATCCAATATGCTTTATTTTGTTAAAATTGATTGAGCGTAAAACATCAGCTTTGTAGCATTTAAAACCAGCAGTGGTATCACTAATTTTCATTCCTGTTATCCAACGTACATATTTTGATGCAAAATATGACATCAAAACTCTTCCAATTGGCCAATTAACCACATTAACGCCATTAACGTACCGAGAACCTATGGCCAGGTCTGCTCCATTTGCACAAGCATTATAAAGATGGATTAAATCTTCTGGATTATGTGAAAAATCGGCATCCATTTCAAACACATACTTATAGTTGTGCTCTAATGCCCATTTGAACCCAGTAATATATGCAGTGCCTAATCCCAACTTGCCAGGTCGTTGTATTAGAAATAGTCTATCAGGATATGTTTCTTGTTTTGATTTTACTTTTTCTGCGGTACCATCGGGTGAACCGTCATCTATAATTAATAGGTGAAAATCTCCATCAAGCGACATCACCTTATCAATCATTCGATCAATATTTTCGCTTTCGTTATAAGTTGGTATAATTACAAGTTTTTCCTTAAAAGACATTTTTAATAACGTTATAATGAACTTTGCGAAGATAGTCTATTTTGATGAATTTTATAAGAGATTAAAAAAAAAATAGATTTTTATTATTCTGATATTCAGCAGTCAAATGAGAGACTAAACACTCTTTAACAGAAATAATTCACAAAATAGTTTGTTTGTAAAAAAAAACGTTCTACTTTTGCACCCGCTTTCGGAAGGGAAGCGCCGCGAGGAGGGGGGCAAGTGAGAGATGAGACAGGATTTTGGGGCAGAAAAAAAAAGTTTTGAAAACCCCTTGCGCGGAACGAAAAAAGTGCTTACCTTTGCAGCCCGTTTCGGTTAGAGGCGGGGATGTACTGAGAGAGGTAATCCGGACCAGCCCGGAGGGGCGGGTCAGCAAGATAGGATTGAGGGAGTTCTTTGACGCGATGGTACCGAATTAGGAAGTAAGCAGCAAGATAAAGAAGTAAGTCAGCCTGAGAGCGACCCCCGTGGCGAAGAGCCGCGGACGGGGTGGACAGGAAATAAAAAAGGACAGCTTTCTGTACAGCGGAGAGTTTGATCCTGGCTCAGGATGAACGCTAGCGGCAGGCCTAACACATGCAAGTCGAGGGGTAACGGGCGGAAAGCTTGCTTTCCGTGCCGACGACCGGCGTACGGGTGCGTAACGCGTATGCAACCTGCCCCGCACCGGGGGATAGCCCGCCGAAAGGCGGATTAATACCCCATGGTCCCTGGGGGCCGCATGGTTCCCGGGGTAAAGCTCCGGTGGTGCGGGATGGGCATGCGTGCCATTAGCTGGCTGGTGCGGTAACGGCGCACCAGGGCTACGATGGCTAGGGGGTCTGAGAGGATGGTCCCCCACACTGGTACTGAGACACGGACCAGACTCCTACGGGAGGCAGCAGTGAGGAATATTGGTCAATGGGCGGAAGCCTGAACCAGCCATGCCGCGTGCGGGAAGACGGCCCTACGGGTTGTAAACCGCTTTTCCCCGGGAAGAATAACCCCGACGCGTCGGGGGATGCCGGTACCGGGGGAATAAGGATCGGCTAACTCCGTGCCAGCAGCCGCGGTAATACGGAGGATCCGAGCGTTATCCGGATTTACTGGGTTTAAAGGGTGCGTAGGCGGCCCATCAAGTCAGCGGTGAAATGTGGCGGCTCAACCGTTTCGCTGCCGCTGATACTGCTGGGCTTGGATTCGGTCGAGGCGGGTGGAATTCGTGGTGTAGCGGTGAAATGCATAGATATCACGAGGAACGCCGATAGCGAAGGCAGCTCGCCGGGCCGCGATCGACGCTGAGGCACGAAAGCGTGGGGATCAAACAGGATTAGATACCCTGGTAGTCCACGCCGTAAACGATGATGGCTGGGTGTTCGTCCGCAAGGGCGAGTGCCTGAGGGAAACCATTAAGCCATCCACCTGGGGAGTACGGCCGCAAGGCTGAAACTCAAAGGAATTGACGGGGGCCCGCACAAGCGGAGGAACATGTGGTTTAATTCGATGATACGCGAGGAACCTTACCTGGGCTCGAACGCGGGGGGGATGTGCCGGAAACGGTACAGCCAGCAATGGCCGCCCGCGAGGTGCTGCATGGTTGTCGTCAGCTCGTGCCGTGAGGTGTCGGGTTAAGTCCCATAACGAGCGCAACCCCTACCGCCAGTTGCCAGCGGGTGAAGCCGGGGACTCTGGCGGGACTGCCGGCGTAAGCCGAGAGGAAGGCGGGGATGACGTCAAATCAGCACGGCCCTTACGTCCAGGGCTACACACGTGTTACAATGGCCGGTACAGAGGGATGCGACCCCGCGAGGGGGAGCGGATCCCGAAAGCCGGTCGTAGTTCGGATCGGAGTCTGGAACCCGACTCCGTGAAGCCGGATTCGCTAGTAATCGCGCATCAGCCATGGCGCGGTGAATACGTTCCCGGGCCTTGTACACACCGCCCGTCAAGCCATGGGAGCCGGGGGTACCTGAAGTGCGTGACCGCGAGGAGCGCCCTAGGGTAAGACCGGTGACTGGGGCTAAGTCGTAACAAGGTAGCCGTACCGGAAGGTGCGGCTGGAATACCTCCTTTCTAGGGCCTGCGTTCGCGGGCCGCGGGGGAAGAGGGCTGATGGATAGGCTTGCAGCTGAACGCCTTTCGGTACCAGGACGCGTTACCCAACAACGGGGAGTCCCGTAGCTCAGCTGGTTAGAGCGCTACACTGATAATGTAGAGGTCCCCAGTTCAACTCTGGGCGGGACTACGCTGAAGCGGGATGCGATGCGAGGGAACGGTCACGGGGAGCCGTGGCGATGCCCGCAGGGGCAGGAAGAGTTCCGCGATGAGGGCGTTCTTTGACGTGGTGGTGGTGAGAAACAGAAATTAGAATAGAGAAAGAAGCGAAAGAGGCAGGCACGCGCGAGCGTGCGGGCCCCGAGCGAGATAGAGATTTGAAGGCGCGATACCGGGGTGTCCGGTACCGTGCCGGGGAAGTGGATAAGGGCGCACGGGGGATGCCTAGGCTTCCGGAGGCGATGAAGGACGTGACAAGCTGCGATAAGCCGCGGGGAGGTGCAAGTAACCGGTGATCCGTGGATTTCCGAATGGGGCAACCCGGCACGCTGGAGGCGTGCCATCCGGCGCAAGCCGGAGGCGAACCCGCTGAACTGAAACATCTAAGTAGGCGGAGGAGGAGAAAACAACAGTGATTCCCCGAGTAGTGGCGAGCGAAAGGGGATTAGCCCAAACCGAGGCGGTTCAGGCCGTCTCGGGGTAGTAGGGCCGCCCATCAGGGATTGAGGCGCGAAGCGGAACGGTCTGGAAAGGCCGGCCGTAGCGGGTGACAGCCCCGTACGCGTAAGCGGCTCAGTTCCGGGCGGTACCCTGAGTAGGGCGGGGCACGAGGAACCCTGTCCGAATCAGCCGGGACCATCCGGCAAGGCTAAATACTCCCGGAAGACCGATAGCGAACCAGTACCGTGAGGGAAAGGTGAAAAGCACCGCGAGCAGCGGGGTGAAAAAGAGCCTGAAACCGTGCGCCTACAAGCGGTCGGAGTCCGGCATAAGCCGGATGACGGCGTGCCTTTTGCATAATGAGCCTACGAGTTGCCGTGGCCGGCGAGGTTAACCCCTGGTAAGGGGGGTAGCCGAAGCGAAGGCGAGTCCTAACAGGGCGTTTAGTCGGTTGTGGCAGACGCGAAACCTTGCGATCTACCCATGGCCAGGCTGAAGTGGCGGTAACACGCCATGGAGGGCCGAACCGGTAAGCGTTGAAAAGCTTTCGGATGAGCTGTGGGTAGGGGTGAAAGGCCAATCAAGCTGGGAAATAGCTCGTACTCCCCGAAATGCCTTTTGGGGCAGCCTCGGGATACGCGCGCGGAGGTAGAGCTACCGATTGGGTGCGAGGGCTTCACCGCCTATCAAGCCCAGACGAACTCCGAATGCCGCGCCGCGGTTTCCCGGGAGTGAGCCGCGGGGTGCTAAGGTCCCGCGACGAGAGGGAAAGAACCCGGACCGGCAGCTAAGGTCCCCAAGCGTACGCTAAGTCGAGCAAACGAGGTGCGGCTGCAGTGACAGCTAGGATGTTGGCTTGGAAGCAGCCATTCATTCAAAGAGTGCGTAACAGCTCACTAGTCGAGCGGCCGTGCGTGGATGATAAGCGGGCGTCAAGCGTACCACCGAAGCTCCGGATGCGTGGTAATCACGCGTGGTAGGGGAGCATTCCATGTGCGGCGAAGCCGGGCCGCGAGGTTTGGTGGAGCGCATGGAAAAGCAAATGTAGGCATGAGTAACGACAATGCGGGCGAGAAACCCGCACACCGTAAGGCCCAGGGTTCCTGATCAACGCTAATCGGATCAGGGTTAGCCGGGACCTAAGGCGAACCCGAAGGGGGAAGCCGATGGGTATCGGGTTAATAATCCCGAGCTGGCGTGGGGTGCGATCCGGGGACGGATCGGCGCGGCGCGCACGTACCGACGGACATGGTGCGTTGAGCCTAGCCCACGGGCGAAGCGAGCGCGTGAGGCCGGTCCCGAGAAAAGCCGGTAAGCTACAGCCCCACGGCACCCGTACCGTAAACCGACACAGGTGGCCGGGGAGAGTATCCCAAGGTGCTCGAGTGAATCATGGCCAAGGAACTCGGCAAACTGACCCTGTAACTTCGGGAGAAAGGGTCCCCCGGCGTGAAGCCGGGGGCGCAGAGAAGTGGCCCAGGCGACTGTTTACCAAAAACACATGGCTCTGCCAAACCGCAAGGTGACGTATAGGGCCTGACACCTGCCCGGTGCCGGAAGGTTAAGGGGGGGGGTTATCCGGCTAGCCCGGAGAAGCTCTGAACCGAAGCCCCGGTAAACGGCGGCCGTAACTATAACGGTCCTAAGGTAGCGAAATTCCTTGTCGGGTAAGTTCCGACCTGCACGAATGGTGTAACGATCTGGGCGCTGTCTCGGCCATGAGCTCGGTGAAATTGAAGTCGCGGTGAAGATGCCGCGTACCCGCAACGGGACGGAAAGACCCCGTGAACCTTTACTGCAGCTTAGCGCTGGTACTGGGTGCGTGATGTGTAGGATAGGCCGGAGGCATTGAGCCGGCCCCGCCAGGGGTCGGGGAGCCGCCCTTGAAATACGGCCCTTCGCGTGCCTGGGATCTAATCCGGCAGTAGCCGGAGACACCGCTTGGCGGGTAGTTTGACTGGGGTGGTCGCCTCCAAAAGGGTAACGGAGGCTTCCCAAGGTGCCCTCAGCGCGAATGGTAACCGCGCGGGGAGTGCAATGGCACAAGGGCGCTTGACTGCGAGGCCGACAAGCCGAGCAGGTGCGAAAGCAGGGCATAGTGATCCGGTGGTTCCGCATGGAAGGGCCATCGCTCAAAGGATAAAAGGTACTCCGGGGATAACAGGCTGATCGCCGCCAAGAGCTCACATCGACGCGGCGGTTTGGCACCTCGATGTCGGCTCGTCACATCCTGGGGCTGGAGAAGGTCCCAAGGGTTCGGCTGTTCGCCGATTAAAGTGGCACGCGAGCTGGGTTCAGAACGTCGTGAGACAGTTCGGTCCCTATCTGTTGCGGGCGTAGGAGGCCTGCGGGGCCCTGGCACTAGTACGAGAGGACCGTGCTGGACGTACCGCTGGTGTACCTGTTGTGGCGCCAGCCGCACTGCAGGGTAGCCACGTACGGACGGGATAAGCGCTGAAAGCATCTAAGCGCGAAGCCCCCCCCAAGATGAGGCCTCCCTGAGGGTCGTGGGAGACTACCACGTTGATAGGCTGCAGGTGTAAGGCCGGCGACGGTTTTAGCCGAGCAGTACTAATAGCCCGAGACTTCCCCGGCGCGGTGCGGGTCACCGCGCCGCGCGCTCACCACCGCCACGTTCACGATATCACCCCTGGGATCAGGGGAACAGGTCTTGGGTGGCTACAGCGGCGGGGATCACCCCTTCCCATTCCGAACAGGGCAGTTAAGCCCGCCAGCGCCGATGGTACTGCGTAACAGCGGGGGAGTAGGTCGCCGCCCCCCTTTCGCCACGTCCAGCTCTTGGGCGTGGCTTTTTTTATTTATATCTTTTTACATCTTTTTTACATTTTTTGAGCTGTTTAACAGCTGGCTATTGTATATTTGCAACCTAAAATTTTCGTTTTGATTAGAGCAAAAGAAGTAATATTACTTTTTCTTTGGTTACTCGTTTTACCCACAAAAGGCCAGATAGTTAGCGATTCTTCTAATGTTTCGCATAGGTCTGACTCTTTAAAAAAGCTTGCAGCATTAAAAAACTTATCATCATTAAAAAAAAAAAAAAAGAAAAATAACCAGGATACTTAAACCGCCGATTATAAGAATATTTTTGATGTATTAGAGGCTAACAATCAAAATAAAATTTCATTTTCTTGGTATTTAGACAATAATACCTTTGACTTAAGACAAACAATTGCATTTGATTCATCGCTTTACTTTAATAATCTTATTATTCCTGGTTCAAAAAAGTATGCTCCATTTACGTATCTTGGGAATATGGGATCACCTATAATAAACGATCACTTTTTTGATAGAACCGAGCCCAATAATGATTTTATATTCTCGTACGGATATAATGCTTACCAGCAACCAGTATTAGAACGAAAACAATTTAATGTTAAAAGACCACATACTTTACTTGAATATTCCACTGGTGGAAAGAAAAAGAGTGCCGAGCAGAATTTACATGTAATTCACACTCAAAATGTAAATAAATATTTTAATGTTGGATTGCAATACGACTATTATAGCACCAAGGGAATTTATGAGAATCAGCTAACCAGAAATAATGATTTTACTCTTTTTTCAAGCTATTTCAAGGATCGAATTTCTGCCCAAGGAACTTTTGCTTATACATACATAAGAAATAATGAGAATGGTGGCTTAGAAGATGATCGGTTTATTCAAGATACTATCATGGAACCCGATCTTATTCCTTTTAATTTGAGTGATGCCTCAAATGAATTTAGAAAAAGGAGTTTTGCCGGATTTGTTGGATATGATTTAATTGTAAAGGCTATCGATAACGATTCAATTCCTGCTTCTAAGAGGAAAAAGTCGATATTGAACGCAAAGCTAATAATAGATGCCAATAGATTCTCAAAAGTTTACAAGGATGCCGAATCGGATTCATCGTACTATCAACATTTTTACATTAATACATCATCAACTTTTGACTCAATATATTTATTGACATACCAAACTACATTATTAGTTGAACTTTCTCAGATTTCTAAGTTCCCTGGTATTCCAGGTCTTCGAGCATGGGTGTCAAACATTTCTGGAAGCTATTACTATCTTAAGCCAGAGGTTTTTATCAGTTCAAACGATAATGAACGTATCTCCACAAATTTATTTGGAATAGGTGCTTATAGTAAAAGCCCGTATCTATCATATAGCGCTGCTGCACGCTTTTATATTAATGGTTATAGAGCAGCCGATAAAGAACTATTTGGTCAGATGACTATTTCGCCATGGAAATCATTAGATATGCCCTATGTGTCTGGTGAAATTAGTATAACCGATAAAGAGCCTAGCATATTTATGAAGGAATATTTTTCAAATCATTATAAATGGGACAATAATTTCGATAAGGAGAGCCGCTTTAGGATTTCAGCAAAGTTTGGCGCTGATAAGGTTAAGTTTGAAGCGGGTTACAATTTGCTTCACATAGTAAACTATACCTATTTTGATACCCTTTCCCTTCCTGCCCAAGAGCAAAATGTTACTGTCACATCGGCATATATTCAAAAAAGATTCAGTTTAGGATGGTTTAATATGGTTGGAAGGCTTATTTGGCAGGCATCAACTAGTGAAGCAATTAATCTCCCTGTTTTATCGGGATTTGGCTCAATATTTGTACAGTTCCCCGTTGTGAAAAATGCTCTTACTGTACAGCTGGGTGTGAGTGGCTTTTATAGAACAAAGTTCTATGCATATGCTTATAATCCTGCGTTGGGTGTTTATTATAACCAAAAGGAAAAGGAGATTGGTAACTATCCATTTGTTGAAGCATTTTTAAATGCTAAATGGAAGCGTACAAATTTATTTGTTAAAGTAGATCATTTAAATATGGGATATCCTGATAATCAATATTATACTGCACTCCATTATCCTTATAATCCGAGGATGCTTAAGTTTGGACTTTCGTGGATGTTTTACGACTAGTCATCAAAATTCTTAATTGTTTTTCAACACTTTAGAGTACTTTTGCGTTTCTAATTGATTAACCAAAAAGATCATAATATGGTTAGATTTTTTAATGTTTTATTTAGGGGGTTGATTTTTTTGGCTTTCTTACTACTCTTTTCATGTTTAACAAATGAAAGGAGCAATAACGATTCCGTTGAGTTCCAAAGGGATTTAGCCGATATCTTAGTTGACGGAAAGATAGTAGCGGTAACTGATTACGATGCCATAAGCTACTTTATTTATAAGGGAAAGCCAATGGGTTACCAGTACGATATGCTTCGGGACTTGGCAACCTATTTGGGAGTAAAGCTAGAAATTATCACTGAAAGTGATATCGATAAGTCGTTTGAACTATTAAAATCAGGTAAGGTCGATATCATTGCAAGTAGCTTAGCTATAACTGCGCCCCGGAAATCTGAGGTTGATTTTACATTGCCGCACGGTCAAACAAGTCAGGTATTAGTTCAGCGTTTTGATGAGAATGGTGTTAAAGTAAAACAACCTCTCGATTTAGCTGGTAAAATTGTTTATGTTCAGAAGAGCTCATCTGGAGCACAACGGCTTAAAAACCTGAAAGATGAGATAGGTCGTGATATCACTATTGTTGAATTACCTAACTATGATGCTGATAAACTGATTGAACTGGTATCGACGGGTGAAATTGATTATGTGGTTTGCGACCAGTCTGTAGCTCAGGTTAAAGAGAACTTTTACAAAAACATTAACATCGATGTGCAAATTGGTTTTCCTCAGGAAATAGCTTGGGCTGTTAGAAAAACATCTCCAGAACTACGGGGAAAAATAAATACTTGGCTTGAGGGTTACCTAAAAACTGCCCACTATAAGCGAATTGAACGTCGTTATTTTTCCGAAAATAGGTTTAACAAAAGAGCCAGTAGCGATTATTTCTACATTTATACTGGGAAAATATCACCCTGGGATGAGTATTTCAAGAAATATAGTAAGGAGATAAACTTTGATTGGCGTTTGTTAGCCTCGCTGGTATACCAAGAGTCTCGATTTAACCACAACGCGCAATCAAAAGTGGGGGCAAAAGGCTTAATGCAATTCATGCCAGCTACAGCTAAGTTCTTTGGGATAAGCCATAACGAAAAGCCAGAGGAGCAGATTAAAGCTGGAGTAAAGTATATTAAGTGGCTCGATGAGAAATGGGCTAAATATGGGGTGCCTAAGGAAGAGAGAATAAAATTTGTATTAGCATCTTATAATGCAGGTATTGGACATGTAATTGATGCACGGAATTTAGCCCAAAAATATGGGAAGAATCCAAATGTATGGGAAAATAATGTTGAGTACTTCATTCGTCATAAATATGACTTTGCCCATGACCCTGTGGTTAAGTATGGTTCTTTAAAGGGAACTGAAACCTACCTTTATGTTAAAGAAATAATGGACAGGTATGAGCATTACAAAAACATTATAGGAGAGTGAAAGTTCAATTAGTAAATGCGAAAAAATTCTTGAATGATGATGATGATGGTCTGTTGATAATCGGAAATAACTTTTAGCAAAGCGTTAAAAAAGTTATTCTGATTATCAATAGACAACGACAAGAAAAGAATTTAAATTAAAGAAAGAGAGAAAAACTAAAAAGTATTTTCTCTCTTAATGCAAATGTTCGACCTTTGTTTTCGCAAAAAAAAATACGGATGAAGCATTTGACATTGGAGCAAAGATACGCAATAAAAGCGTATTTGGATTGCGGGAAAACAAAAAGTGAAATAGCCAGGGCTTTAAAAGTTCACAAGAGCACTATTTATCGTGAAATAAGTCGCAATAGTAGCAAGCGAGGTGCTTATAATCCTGATTCTGCTAACGAGTTAGCGGAAGAGAGGAAAGAGCGTTTCTGTCAGAATCGCAGGTTTGATACAAGCATGCAAGTAAAGATAGACAATTGGATAAAAGAAGAGCAGTGGTCGCCTGAGCAAATAAAGGGACATTGTGATAGAAATGGAATTGAAATGGTATCTCATGAAAGAATATACCAGTACATAAGGGCAGATAAACAGGCCGGAGGGGAGCTGCATAAGCATATGCGGCATAAGCTAAAACACCGCAATCGTCCTGTTGGAGGGAAGCGTGTAGTTATAAAAAACAAGGTTTACATTGACGATAGGCCTGCTGTAATAAACAACAAGGAGCGTTTTGGTGATTGGGAGATTGACCTAATTGTTGGGAGGAATAATAAAGGAGCAATGGTAACTTTAGTTGAAAGAAAAACATCAATGATTTTAATAAGGAAATTGGAGGATGGTAAAGATGCAGATGGACTTGCTAATACCGTAATTAGAATGCTACTGCCCTATAAGAACAGCGTAAAATCAATAACCAGTGATAACGGTTCCGAATTTGCCAGACATGAAAAAATAGCGAAAAAATTGCAGGCTGACTTTTACTTCGCTCATCCATATTCTTCTTGGGAAAGAGGATTAAGTGAGTACTCTAATAAATTAATAAGACAGTACATCCCTAAAAAATCAAATTTTGATACCTTTGATTCAGATTTTGTGAAACAAGTACAACATAAAATAAACAGAAGACCAAGGAAGACTTTGCATTTTAGTACTCCAAAAACAGAGTTCTTTAATTGTGTCGCATTTGCTTGTTGAATTTACGGAGTAAAGAACTCTCCTTTTTTTTTGTTGCTAATAGTCAATATTAATACCTTTGCGAAAATTTAACAAGGATGACTAATCGTAGAGTAAGAGTTCGTTTTGCTCCAAGTCCAACAGGACCACTCCATATGGGAGGAGTACGTACTGCATTATTCAATTACTTTTTTGCCCGCCAGCATGGTGGCGATTTTATATTACGTATAGAGGATACCGATTCACAACGCTTTGTTCCTGGAGCCGAGGAATATATTAATGAAGCCTTGGAGTGGTGTGGCATAAAGGTTGACGAAGGCGTTAGGCAAGGTGGCCCCTATGCCCCTTATCGTCAGAGCGAACGTAAAAATATATACAAACAATATGCCGATAGGCTAGTAGAGTCTGGGCATGCATATTATGCATTTGATAAGCCCGAAACGCTTGAAAAGCTAAGGGCTGAGGCCGAATCAAAGGGTGGGGCTTTTACCTATAACTATTCTATACGAAACTCTTTGGAAAATTCATTATCGTTACCCCCTGATGAGGTAGAACGCAGAATAAACAGTGGCGACCAGTGGGTTATTAGGTTTAAAATGCCTGAGAATGAGGAGGTGATAATGAATGACCTGATTCGAGGAGAGGTACGTGTAAATACATCAACACTTGATGACAAAGTGCTTTTCAAAAGCGCTGATATGTTACCTACCTATCACCTTGCAAATGTTGTCGATGATTTCTTGATGGAAATATCACATGTAATTCGTGGTGAGGAATGGTTACCTTCGTTACCCTTACATGTGTTACTATATAGAGCTTTAGGATGGGAGGACAAAATGCCTAAGTTTGCTCACTTACCTTTACTGCTTAAACCAACTGGCAATGGGAAGTTGAGTAAGCGTGATGGTGACAAGATGGGATTCCCTGTATTTCCGCTGATGTGGAAAAATGCAAATGGAGAGATCTCTCGAGGATATCGTGAGGATGGTTATTTCCCAGAGGCATTCGTCAATCTGTTAGCTTTGCTAGGTTGGAACCCTGGAACCGATCAGGAAATCTTCTCCATGGATGAGCTAATTAACCTTTTTAGCATTGAACGAGTTAATAAATCGGGAGCACGGTTCGATCCTGAAAAAGCGAAATGGTTTAACCATCAGTATCTAATTAGGAAATCAGACAAAGAGGTTGCCGAGCTCTTTTCACCCATTCTTGAGCAGTATAATATTGATGTTGATTTTAGTAAGCTGGTTAAAATAGTTGGGCTGGTTAAGGAGCGCGTTAATTTTATTCACGAGCTCTGGGAGCAAACAAACTTCTTTTTTGAGCGCCCAATTGAGTATGAGCAAAAGGCTGTGTCTAAACACTGGAAAGCAGAAACCCCTGAGATTATCAACATGGTTTCTGACCTGCTAAAGCAACTTGATCCTTGGCAAGCATCTGACATTGAGGCTGGTATTAAGAACTTTATTACCTCAAATGGATATGGAATGGGTAAAGTGATGAATGCCATAAGACTTTGCCTTGTTGGAGCATCAAAAGGACCTGGAATTGCCGATATTTGTGAAATCCTTGGAAAAGAGGAAACCCTAATTCGGTTAAATCAGGCAGTTTTAATTTTAAATGGAACAAAACATTAATTTGATTGTTTATAGCTAAATGATTAACACAAGAAACATAGCATTAACCTGTTGTTGGTATTGTACAGTACCACATGGAGGGCTTGCTATGTGTTAAAATAGATATTTACTAAAAAGTAGTTTGAGCCCTTCCAGTTATGGAAGGGTTTTTTGTTAAAAAAAATAAGATATGAAACTTGATGCATTGAAAGGGTATAGCAGTACCCAGCATGTTATTTCAGAGTTTAGTGAAGCATTTACAGAGATGGTCTTTTTAAGCCTTACTAGGAGAGATGCTACACTTATTTACAGTGATGATTTTGATACATCATTTAAAACAGTACTAAACCTTGTAGAGGCTGATAATGGATTGGCAGCAAACTATGTTGCTAGCATTTCCAGTAAGCTGCCAAGTTTAATTTCAATGCTTGAGGCAGATGCTAAATCTATTTATAACAATGATCCTGCAGCAGAAAGCCTTAATGAAGTTCTCCTTGCTTATCCTGGCTTTTTTGCTATTGCACACTATAGGATAGCCAATCTACTTTATAATGAGGGAATAAAAATCATACCTAGGCTAATAACGGAATATGCACATAGTAAGACAGGAATTGATATTCATCCAGCAGCAACTATAGGAAGTGAGTTTTTTATTGATCATGGTACTGGAATTGTAATTGGGGCAACAACAGTTATCGGGAATCGGGTAAAGATTTACCAAGGCGTAACATTAGGTGCTTTAAGTGTATCAAAATCGATGTCAGCAAGAAAGCGACATCCTACCATTGAAGATGATGTAGTTATTTATGCGGGCAGTACAATCTTAGGTGGCTCAACAGTAATAGGCCATAATAGTACCATTGGGGGAAATGTTTGGCTTGTAAAAAGTGTTCCGCCTTATTCAAAGGTTTATCATGAAAGCAAGGTTGTAGTTAAAAGTCAGAGTGTAAATTTTTAAACAAATAGATTATATGAAACTTTTTGGAATTGAAGAAAGAATTGGGAATACCCCTCACATTCGGTTATCCAAGTTATTTGAAAGTAACGATGTATGGTTAAAAGATGAAAGAATGAACCCAACTGGAAGCATAAAAGATCGTGCAGCCATGGCTATGATTTCTGATGCCGAACAGCAGGGATTAATTAAATATGGTAGTACGATAGTTGAACCAACATCTGGGAATACCGGAATAGGACTTGCCATGATTGCTGCACTAAAAGGGTATAAATTAATTCTAACGATGCCTGAAAGTATGTCGGTAGAGAGGCGAAAGTTACTCGAAGCATATGGCGCAACCATAGTTTTAACTCCTGCCTCGCTCGGTATGGATGGTGCAATCTCAAATGCTTCCGAAATTATTGAACACACTCCAGGTGCATGGATGCCCATGCAATTTAGTAACAAATCAAATCCTCAAATTCATTATCGTACAACCGCGGAGGAGATTATTCAGGATTTCCCCAATGGGGTTTCTGCTCTTGTTGCTGGAGTTGGCACTGCTGGTCACATTTCGGGAGTGGGGAAACGGCTAAAGGAAATTTTCCCTTCAGTAAAGGTGTATGCTGTTGAGCCAAGTGCTTCCCCAGTGCTTTCTGGTGGGTATAAGGGACCGCATAAAATTCAGGGTATTGGTGCTGGTTTTGTGCCCGACAACCTTGATAGAACTGTTGTGGATGAGATTATTAAAATTGAGAATGATGAGGCATTTGAGGCTGTCCGACGCTTAGCCAAGAGGGAAGGAATACTAGCAGGAATTTCTACGGGTGCAAATATTGCAGCCGTAAGCAAGCTTGTTGAACAAGGCAAAGCCAACGGAACTGTTTTAACCTTTGCATACGATACTGGAGATCGCTACCTAAGTGTGAGTGATTTGTGGAATAGCTAAGCGGTTTATAGTCCTGTTAACCGTTTAATTTCATTCAGTTTATTCAGCGCTTCTAAAGGTGTAAGGTTATTTATGTCGATATTTTTAATCTGATCCCGTATTTGTTTTAGTACGGGATCTTCTAATTGGAATATACTAAGCTGATAACCTTCGCGGTTTGCGCTAATATCCTCTACTGGCTTACTAAGTGTTTGCCGTTGGTCTGATTTTTCAAGTTCTGAAAGAATTTCATTAGCACGTTTAACAACACTTGGTGGCATACCAGCCATACGTGCCACGTGTATACCAAAGCTATGCTCACTACCACCCCTCACTAACTTTCTAAGGAAGATTACCTGGTTATCGACCTCTTTTATTGTTACATTATAATTTTTTACCCGTTTGAAAGACTTCTCCATTTCGTTTAGCTCATGATAGTGAGTAGCGAAAAGGGTTTTAGCGCGGGCAGTTGGATGTTCATGTAGATATTCAACAATAGCCCAGGCAATTGAAATGCCATCGTATGTAGATGTTCCTCGGCCAATCTCGTCGAGCAAAACTAAGCTGCGTGGAGAGATATTATTTAGAATGCTAGCCGCCTCTTGCATCTCAACCATAAAGGTTGATTCTCCTAAAGAGAGATTATCTGAAGCGCCAACTCTTGTGAATATTTTATCAACCACTCCAATGCTTGCTTTCTCGGCTGGAACAAATGAACCCATTTGGGCCATAAGAGTAATAAGTGCCGTTTGTCTTAGCAGTGCCGATTTACCGGCCATGTTTGGCCCAGTTATTATAATGATTTGATGCTCACTTGTATCTAAATAAACATCATTAGCTATGTACTGCTCTCCAGGAGGGAGCATCTGTTCAATAACGGGGTGACGCCCTTGTTTGATGTCTATTACGTCATCTTCTTTAACCTCTGGGCGGCAATAGTTGTATTCAATGGCACATTTGGTAAAGGAGAGTAAACAGTCGAGTTGGGCTATTAGGTAGGCATTTAGCTGAATTGACCCAACGTATTCGGAAAGGCTATGTACCAGACTTTGATAAAGGCTTTGCTCTAAGGCCCCAATCTTTTCCTCGGCACCCAGAATTTTCTCTTCGTACTCTTTGAGCTCAGGAGTAATATATCGTTCTGCAGAAACTAAGGTTTGCTTTCTTATCCATTCTGGGGGGACTTTATCCTTATGCGTGTTGCGAACTTCTATATAATAACCAAAAACATTATTAAAGTTAATTTTAAGCGATGGAATTCCTGTTCGCTCAGATTCTCTTTGCTGAAGGTTTATAAGATATTCCTTTCCTGATGAAAGTATTTCACGAAGTTCATCTAGTTCCTCGTTTACTCCATTTGCTATCACTTGACCTTTGCCAAGAGTCATTGGGGCATCGGGAACAATTTCCCTATCAATCCTTTCACGGATAAGGCTGCAAGGATTTAGCTGTTCAGCAATTCTTAGGAGGGTAGGTTCATTGCTTTCAGCGCATAGTTTTTTTATCTCTTCAATTAGAAAAAGCGAATTTTTAAGCTGAACCATTTCCCTAGGCTGAATTCTGCCAACAGCAGCTTTGGAGATAATCCGCTCTAGGTCGCCAATTTCGCTAAGTTTTTCATCAAAGCTTAACCTAATATCTTCGTTTTCCTTAAGGAATCCAACAACATTAAGTCTATCGTTAATGGAGTCAATGTTTTTTAATGGTAATGCCACCCATCGTTTTAATAGGCGTCCGCCCATAGGTGAGGAGGTTTTATCAATTACCTCGATAAAAGTTTTTGCTCCCTCATTAATGGAGCCAAAAAGTTCAAGATTTCTGGATGTGAATTTATCAATCCATACAAAGCTATCCTCATCAATTCTAGAAATGGATGAAATATGACCAATCTGGTTATGTTGCGTTACATCGAGGTAGTATAGGATTGCCCCTGCAGCAGTTATTGCATGCCCTAGGGTATCGATACCAAACCCTTTGAGCGATTGGGTTTTGAAATGCTTTGTTAACTTTTCGCGGGCCGCTTCCTCATTAAAAGCCCACTCATCAAGGTTAGTAATATAGTGTCTACCCCCAAAATGTTCAATAAACTCCTTATGTTTTGTTCGTTCAACGAGTATCTCTTTCGGTTTAAAGTTGTTGATAAGCTTGTCTAAATAATCAATATTCCCCTCCGATGCATAAAATTCTCCCGTTGAAATATCTAAAAATGCAACACCACCAAATGATTTATTGATATAGACGCAGGCTAAAAAGTTATTTTCCTTGTGCTCTAGAATATTGTCGTTATATGCAACTCCTGGGGTTACAAGTTCTGTAATCCCACGTTTTACAATTTTTTTTGTTTTTTTAGGATCTTCGAGCTGTTCACAAATTGCGACCTTTTGTCCTGCTCTTACAAGTTTTGGTAGGTATGTATCTAATGCATGGTGAGGGAAACCTGCTAGTTCAACATACGATGCTGCTCCATTTGCCCTTCTTGTCAATGTAATACCTAATATTTCGGATGTCTTTATAGCATCTTGCCCAAATGTTTCATAAAAATCGCCTACTCTAAAAAGCAGTATAGCATCGGGGTGATTCCTTTTAATGCTAAGATACTGTTTCATTAGTGGTGTTTCCACCATGTTTATATCACTCTTTTTGCTCACCATGTTTTATTTAAAGATATTCGTTTGCAAAAATACCAAATCCTGTAGATGAAAGGTTAACTTGTTGAAAAAACGTTAAAACTACTTTACAACATGTTTTTTCTCCAAGGTAATAGTTGGTAAATAATTACTTTTGTTTATGAATAAAGAAAACCCCGACTTCACAGCCGGGGAATTCAATGGTTCAGGTATTAGTAAGGATTGGAAATAATCACAGTAAAGTTAAAAATTTTCAACAACATTTTCAACACTTAGGTTTCAATAGAGGGCCACTGTGATAGTAACTAATACCTAACCATATATAAGACAGGCTTTTGGCCTGTCTTTTTTTTAAATAAAAACTATAGAATTTAATCCTTGCACAATGGGGGTACCTAAAAAAACTTAACATAAAAAATCTGGCTTTAACTATAAATAATTTTGCTATTGTCTTGATATCCCCATAAAAAAAGCGACCAATTTGGCCGCTTTTTATTTGTAACGATAATTATTTCTTTTTCTTTTTATCCCTGTTTTTTTCAAGATCGTAAGCTACAGGTGCAGAAACAAAGACTGATGAGTAGGTACCAATTAGTATACCAACAATCAGTGCAAATACAAATCCTCTGATTACCTCACCACCAAAGAAGAACATGGGAATAAGAACAACCAGGGTTGAGAATGAGGTGGAGAATGTTCTACTAAGAGTATCATTAATAGCGTTGTTCATGTTCTCTTTTCTGTCGCGCTTTGGATGTAGGCCAATGTACTCACGGATACGGTCGAAGATGATAACCGAGTCATTAATTGAGTAACCAATTATGGTCAGAATTGCTGCAATAAACGACTGGTCTATTTCCATGTTAAATGGAACTCTGTGGTAAAGGACAGAGAACATTCCAATGGTAATAATAGAGTCGTGGAAAAGAGCGACCACACCACCTGCACTATAGCTCCAATATCTAAAGCGAATTAGAATGTAGATGAAGATAACAATCAGAGCAAAGAAAATAGCAATGTATGCGTCGCGCTTAATGTCATGAGCAATGGTTGGCCCAACCTTAATAGAGCTTTGCTTGTAGATTCGTTGGAAATCATTAAAGGTGGCACCTTCATCCATAAATGGTTTAACACCAAGATAGATTAGTGAATCAACTTCGTTGTCTACATTCTCATCGTTAACATCAATTTTATACTTGGTAGTTATTTTTACCTGATTAGCATTACCAATTGTTTTAACTTCAGGAGCCTCACCAAGGTATGTTTTTAACGACTTGCTAACATCAACAGTTGAAACATTATCTGAAAAACGAACAATGTAAGAACGACCACCAATAAAGTCAATACCTGGGTTAAGACCACGAATTGCTAAAGAGATTATAGCACCTAAAATTAGTATGCTTGAAATTACGTAGGCTTTCTTTCTAAGACCTATAAAGTCAATTTTAAGACCTTGGAATGCATTTTTAGAGATCTTTGTAGAGAAAATTAAAGGAAGGTTTTTCTTCTCCATCCAAAGGAGTACAAGCCTTGTAATGAAAATGCCAGAGAACATAGAGGTTGCAATACCAATCATTAGGGTTGTTGCAAAACCACGGATTGGACCTGAACCAAATAGGTAAAGAATTACACCTGTAAGGAATGTGGTAACGTTACCATCAATAATAGCTGAAAGTGCATTTTTGTAACCATCTTTTACAGCAAGGCTAAGACCTTTACCTGCTCTAATCTCCTCACGAATACGTTCAAATATTAGCACGTTTGCATCAACCGCCATACCCATAGTAAGTACGATACCTGCAATACCAGGTAAGGTAAGGGTAGCACCAAATGATGCAAGAACGCCCATGATGAAGAATAGGTTTGCAAGTAATGCAAAGTCGGCAACCAAACCAGCGCTACGGCTGTAGTAAAATACCATGAAAATAAGTACAATGATAAAGGAAGCAATAAATGATCGTAAGCCAGCATTAATTGCCTCTTTACCTAGTGAAGGACCAACTAGCTGTTCTTCAACAATACGAGCAGGAGCAGGTAACTTACCAGACTTGAGCACATTAGCTAGGTCTTTTGCTTCTTCAACAGTGAAATCACCTGTAATTTGAGAACGGCCACCCCTGATTTCGGTTTGAACCCTTGGATATGAATAAACGTAATTGTCAAGGACAATGGCAATGCAACGACCAATGTTGTCGCCAGTCATACGAGCCCAAATACGAGCACCCTCGGCATTCATTTCCATATCTACTTCAGCAGAGCCTTTTTGATCGCCAAAGGCTTCGCGAGCATCGGAGATTGCACCGCCATCAAGAGGTGCGCTGCCATCACGAGTGGTTATTTTTAGAGCAACTAGCTCATACATTACCTTTTTCTCATCCCACTTTGGTGGTTTAACACCCCAGCGGAATTTAACATCAGGAGGGAATAATGCCTTAATCTTAGGCATTTTAAGGATTTGGTTAACCTTTGCTGTATCCTTAAAGTGTGAATAACCAACAACAGGACCAGGAGCTGGTTGATTGTTATAAAGGTTAAGTTGTAGGATGCTAAATAATGGATACTCTTTAGCCATATCGGTTGTGGCTTGGAGAGTATCTTCTTTTTCAGTTTCCTTTAACTTACTTAAAAGCTCATCTTCTGAATTTTCGGCTTTAGTTTCTTCTTCAACTTGTTGTTTATCTGATTCAACTGCTTCTACTTTAGCCTTGTTGATCTCGGCAAGGGTTTTATTAGCTGCAACAAAGTTGTCGAGAATTTCCGAAAGTTCGTAAGTTTCCCAGAATTCAAGATTTGCTGTTCCTTGTAGTAGTTTACGAACACGCTCAGGTTCCTTGATTCCAGGTAGCTCAATTACAATTAACCCAGAATTTTCGAGGCGTTGAATGTTTGGTTGTGCAACCCCAAACTTATCAATACGATTTCTTAAAATATTGAAGGAGTTGTCAATTGCGTTATCAGCTTCTTCTCTTAACACTTGTAACACATCGTCATCGGATGAGTCAAAGGTAACTTTCCCTTTAAGTTCGGGAGTACTAAAAATAGAAGCTAAACGAGCGTTGGGCGCAACCTGTTTGAAGGCTCTTCCAAATTTGTCAACAAAATGTTCGCTTCCAGGCATTTGTTGTGCCAGTTTCATCGCCTTAACAAATGATGAATCTTGGCTGTTGTTGGAAAGAACCCTAATCAGGTCGGCAACTGAAACTTCTAACTTAACAAACATACCCCCTTTAAGGTCAAGTCCAAGGTTAATCTCCCTCTCCTTGCAGTATTTGTAGTTAAATCCAAATAGGGGATAAACCTTTTCTTGCGACATCGAGTCGAGGTAATGTTCGTACTTCTTACTGTGAAAAACACTGTCCGTTGCATATTCCCGGGCTTGCTTCTCTACCCGTCGGGTTACATAAGTAAACGAAAGCTGGTATAAACTTACCAGGGCTAATGCAATGGCAATAAATCGGATCGCACCTTTATTCTGCATCGTTCTATAGTATTAAAAAGTTGATAATTTGCCACTTTTCAAAAATATCGGGCAAATATAATTTTTTTTAACAAACTATCACCCAAAAAGGGCCTCAATTTATTCACCGATATTTTTAAAGTTTATGCGTTGCCGCTTAATATTAATACTTGTAACATAGTTCATAAGGAAATCGCAACCGAGCACACCTCCTATTTTTACACCAGAAATTTCATAGTACGAAGATGATAAAAAGCTCAAATCGGATACAGCCACCTGGAAATTATTAATTTCCACATTGCCAATATAAAAACTCTTTAAAGTTGCAGTACTTACACTATCGGTTTGCGAGTTAAAGCCAAGAACCAAGCTATTTGGATGTTGTTCTAGTTCAATATCACCTAAAATGTTTTTGTCAATTACAGTTCTTGATGCTCCTGTATCGAGTACCAGGTAAAAACCATTACCGTTCAGGTGGCATTCTATTAGCCAGTGGTATCCATCTTCTGAAAAATCAACTATCTTGAACTTAACACTTTTAGTCATTCCCATTGAAATAAAAATTTGCTTGAAGTTATTGAAATATTCCAAGGTTTACGTAAATTACAGTCGAAAAATGTTTTTTTGTGTAAATGGTTAGATTCAAATTGAAATCGACTTATACCTATTTAGCAATTATCGCAATTTTAGTCGGTCTTTCTTCTATTACGATAATTATCTCCGACTCATATTCCGCTTTTTTAAAAGAGAAAAATATAGCCGAAAGGCAGCTGATAAATAAAATATCAAAAGGCTTATGTTTAATTGATTATTTGGAACGTGATTTTAAATACAATAGCGACTTTGATTCCCTTAAGAAGAAAATAAAAGGGATTCTGTTGAGCAATAAAGATGTTAAATCGATTTCTTATGCCGAAGGCGATACTTCAACGTTTTTTTTAACCAATCAAAATTCGGAGTTTACAGTAAAGTTTACTGAAAAAAAGTTCCCTGATGGGAGGGAAGAGGAAGTTCAGGGTGATAGTGTTTTATTTAGAGTAAATCATATAAGTGGCCAGTTCTTTGTTGATATTTGTAAAAAAGGAGTGGACCAGAATTTTGCAGTAGAAATTTACTTATATCAATCTACACATATAAGGATTGATAATACAAAGAATAGGTGGCTATCCTTGAATATTTCTGGCAAATTATCTCCGATTGTTTTACCTGATAAATGTTTTGACATAAGCAGGAAGTCTTTTACCAAATTTATAGCTGCGCGGCTATTTTTATTATTTCTTGCCCTCTTTCTACCATATATTGTTGCTGGCAGCTATTTTAAGCAATTAATAAAGGATGATACTTTAAAGATTGAAAGATATTTAGATTCTTCCGATGAGAATTCCACCAATGAGCTGAGATTATTAAAAGGCATTAAGCCCATTATTCATAAAGCAAATGTGCACAGCAAGGAATTAGAGGTGCAGCTAGATGAATGTAGAGATCGGCTATCGCAGTTTTACCAAGCTTCGGTTGATGCTATCCTCATACACAGTGGAGGAGTCCCGCTTTTCTTTAATCCTGCATTAGAGGAGTTAACTGGTTATAAAAAAAGCGAATTGGCAAAAAAAACGCCATATGAATTTATTGAGATTGAGCCCGAAATCCTTTCTGAACTCCGTGAACAAAGCCAACCTGCTGCAGAGGCTCTTTTGAAAAGGAAAAATGGCGATAGTCTTTATGTTGAAATCCAAATAAAACCAGTAACATATAGGGGGCAGAAGTCGGAATCAATTGTTATCAGAAATATAACACATAGGAAGTTCATGGAACGTGAACTTCAAATTCAACGAATGCGTCAGGTTAAATCGGTGATTGATGGGCAGGAAAAGGAGCGACAGCGTTTATCGCGCGAGCTACACGATGGATTAGGGCAAAACCTGGTGGCCATAAAGCTAAAGTTAGAGAGCATACCGCCTAATAAAGATGAAGAACTTAATAATACGCTTTCGCAGGTTAAGCATATGTTTAGCCATACAATTGAGGAGGTACGAAGGATATCGAACAACCTGATGCCTGCCGCTCTTAAAGAGTTTAGCCTGGCGGTTGTGCTAAGGAATTTATGCAACGAGGTTGAGAGTAACTCTGGCATAAACATCAGCTTAAGCGTAGGCGTTTTGCCTGAACCTATCGATCAGCTGCTAAAAACTTACATTTACCGAATTGTTCAAGAGGCGCTAACCAACGTAATTAAACATTCAGGAGCAAGTAAGGCAAGCGTAGCTGTATATGCCGATTTTAGCAACCTTCATCTTCAGATAGAAGACAATGGGGAGGGTTTCAACACCTCGGCTAATACAGATACTGGAAATGGGTTGTACAATATGAAAGAACGAGCTGTTCTGCTTAATGGAAAAATAAGCTTTATCTCATCAAAAGGGAAGGGAACAAAAGTAGTGGCAGAGTTTCCTTTACAACAACAAAAAAACACCTAAAATGGATAAAATTAGAGTCGCACTTGTAGAGGATCACCAGCTAGTTCGCGATGGCATTCGATTGCTATTAACAGATTTGCCAAACATTGAGGTTGTTGCTGAAGCCGACTGTGCCAAGAAATTGCTAAATGTTATCAAAGATGTTAACCCCGATGTTATGCTAGTTGATATTTCCCTGCCCGAAATGTCGGGTGTTGAGCTGACAAATGTTATTACATCTAACCATCCCGATATTAAAGTGATTATACTTTCCATGCATATTGAACAGGAATACATTTTTAACTCATTACGAAATGGAGCAAAGGGATACCTTCATAAAAGCATTTCACGCGATGAGCTAATTGAAGCCATAGAGGAGGTTTATAATGGGGGAGAGTACTTTAGCAAGGAGGTTTCCGGGATAATTTTAAAAAACTATCTTAGGCGAATAAAAAATCCCGATAGGGTAGAAGAGTATGAGAATAAAAAGCTAACTCCACGCGAAATGGAGATACTAAAAATGGTGGCACAAGGATACTCTAATCAGCTTATAGCAGAAAAACTTTTTATAAGTGTGCGTACAGTTGAGTCGCACAAAAATCATATCATGCAAAAGCTGGAGCTAACTACGGTGGTCGATTTAGTTAAGTATGCAATTAAGAATAAGATAATAGACCTGTAAACGTTTGCATTGATTAATATCAATAACTAGATATGTGCATTTTCAATTTGATTTTTAAATGATTAACTTTGCAACCTTTTCTAAAGAATTGAAATAAGCAGCAATTAGTTTATATGTAAATTTAAAATGTATAAAACATGGCACTAAAAAACCAGAGAAAGGATTTGCTACGCATTGGCGTATTCTACGATGGAAATTACTTTCTTCATGTTAGCAACTATTACAACTATTTTCATTCACGTAAAAAAAGGTTGAACATTGCCGGATTACACGAGTTTATCCGTCATATGGTTGCTCAGCAAGAAGGTTTAGAGCCAAATTATTGTCAAATCACTGAGGCTCATTTTTTCCGTGGCAGAATTAGTGCACAAGAGGCAAGTCAACGTGGCAACCAGCTCTATAACGATCGGGTGTTTGATGACATTCTGATGTCAGAAGGTGTTATTACTCACTACCTTCCTATTCGTCCTCGTGGTGGACGCCGCGAAGATAAAGGTATTGACGTTTGGCTAGCTCTTGAAGCTTTTGAGCAAACGCTCTACAAACGATTCAACGTTTTGGTTCTTATCACCTCCGATGGCGATTATGTTCCTTTAATTCGTAAGATTAACTCACTGGGAACAAAAGTGATGGTTTTAGCGTGGGATTTTGATTATACCGACGATCAGGGTAGAGAGGTTACTACCCGTACATCTCAGGAGCTGTTACGTGAGGTTACCTATCCTTTGTCCATGCATGAACTCATTAACGATGGCCTTAGCAAAAAGGATAGGGTGGTTGAGAATCTTTTTGCGCTCCAAGACTATAGCCAGCCAAGAATACAACCTTCTAAAGACGTTATTACCGATGAAGAGGTTAAGCGTGCTCGTGTGTTAAGCATTAATAATGGTTATGGGTTTATTCAGTATCCACCTAATAACCTGTTCTTTCATTATCAAGATGTTGCCGAGGGCGATTTTGAGGAGTTAATTGAGGGCGATATGGTTGAATTCCAGATTGGAATAAACGAAAAGGGCCAAGAAGTCGCCAAGAATGTTAGGAAAGTTCCTGAATACGATGTGAACTCCTGGTAGAAAACTAAATGCCTGCAATAGCAGGCATTTTTATTTTGCTGCTTGTTTAATCCAATTTACCAGTGTTGGCCTTAATGGTAGTTTCCCTTGTACTTTTACTTCACCATTAATTACAAGCGCTGGTGTTAGAAGCACACCATAGTCCATGAATTTGTCCATATCGGTTATACTCTCTATTTGAGCATCTATACCTAAATCATTAACTACCTCATGACACATGGATTCAAGCTTGTGGCAGTTTGGGCAACCTGTTCCGAGTACTTTTATTTCAACCATAACATTCAAGAATTGATTTATAATCCGCATCCTCCGCAGCATGAACCGCATGGAGGAGTGTGTGACATATTATAACTCTCGCTGGAGTTTTGTTTTGGTGTGCGATATTCATCGCACTCTTTCCCACATTCGGGGCATGGTGCTGTTAACTTGCTGCATGGCCCAAATGCGGCATCAACCCATTCTGTTTTTACTCCATCGGCTTCAAACTTAATGTTACAACTTTTACAAATATAAGTTTCCATAACTATTATTGTTTAAACTGATACTGCCTAATGATATTTTCTGGCGGATTGAAGTATCCAAAGTAGACCCATGGATATTCTTTTCGAATTTGGTTCATAATGTTCTTTACACCAACGGGTTCACCCTGTCCGTTAAATTCAATTCGGTTGAAAAGCCAATCGGGGTCGATATTGAAGTTGCGCCATTGTATCATATTGATTTTTGCAGTAGCTATAATTCTTTTAAGTGCTTCATATTCATCAATGGTATCGGTAATGCCAGGCATTACAAAGTAGTTAATTGATGACCATGCATTGTATTTACGGGCAATCTTCAACGATTCAATCGCATTGGCTTGAGAAAAGTTTACAGGTCGAATGTATAGGTTATACCATTTCTCTTGCGCGGAATTCATACTCACTCGGATGCTGTTTAACCCTGCTTTAAAAAGCTCCTCAACTGCTTCAGGTTTGCTGCCGTTAGTATTTAGGTTGATAATGCCTTTGGAAGTTTTTGCCCTAATTGCTTTAATGGAGTCTCGTATTAATTCCCATTGCATCAGTGGTTCGCCTTCGCAACCCTGACCAAAGCTCACTACAGGATTTGGTGCAGTGTTAAGATGTGGTACTGCTACTTCAACAATCTCATCAACACTTGGGACGAAAGTTAACCTATGTTGCGATTCATGAACAGGCGATTCATCTTTGTCCTGTTTTGAAATGCATCCCACACACCTTGCATTACATGTTGGAGAAATGGGTAATGGAGCCTCCCAACGATTCATTACAAAGTTCCTTGCTGCAGGGCATAAGTAGGTAAAAGCACAATTATCAACCAGATGATGTATTAACCTATTGTTTGGGTGCTGCTTTTTTAGTTCTTTCCCACGGCTAATAATAACTTTTTGGTTAAAGTTTTCGCAATCCTGCCTAATATCTGGGTCTATTCTAATTGCAGGTACGTAAAACTGACCATTATACCATCCCACAGCAGTATATGCATAAAGGGGTAGGACAGGAGCGTTAGGAGTATTTAGCCATGCAGCAATTGATAGCTGAGTATGAGCCGGGGCAATAAATGCAGCACATGCTATGCCATTGTTACTTTCTATTAACTCCCCTTTTCGTGTGTAGCCTAATAGTTTTCTGCCAGGAAGTTCAAAAAGTTCGCTCCCGTATGGAAGAGGTATCATTTCATCGAGATAAAGCGGATATACCTTATCTCCTGACCGACCAGCAGCAAATAGCTTCGGATTTTCGAATATATTACCATTGCCATCGCTATATACTGCGAAAGGTTGAATGCGTCTTGTCATAGCTGTTGTTCTTGTTGGCAAAGGTACTAAACATTTTACCCATAAACCATATCTATTATAATGATATCATCTCCTTGCATATTTTCAATTGATATTAGTAGTCGAAGATTGATATACAAAAAAACGCCCCTAAAAATTAGAGGCGCTTTTTATGAGACGCTTTAATATCAGTGTAGAAATTAAATTTATGCGTTAGCCTCTTTAACTTCTTTATAGCATTCTAAGTCGCTGTAAATTTCTTCTTTGAATGGGTTACGCTTGGTTTTAACAACCATGTAAACATGATAAACAATAAGTGCAATATTTGAGAGTAATGCAATAAGGCTAACAATGAAAAGAGCTGTTGTATTTTGTGATGCCTTAACTGCAAACTTTGATGTGTCGATAAATTGTGGGAAAGTCATGGCAAACATCACCCAAATAGCAAGTGTATGAGCGCGATGTTGCAACCACGCTCCCTTTTTGATAAAGAAAGCAGGAATGGTGCAAGAGAGTAGCAAAATAATTCCAGCGTAGAATGAGTGGTCGCCTATACAGTTGTATACGTAAGCAAAGTTCCATAGGTCGTAGGGAATAATCCAAAACCAAAGCTGGTCGGGCCAAATCATATCCTTTTTTCTTCTCTTGCTTACAATAATACCTGTCCATCCCGATATGGCGAGAATATTAAGAATACCAGCAATACCGTTCATGATGTTCCAAGAGCCACCAGTAATCATAACACCATCAACAAAGCCATTATAGCTATAGCATTGAAAATCTCTAATAACTGCCTCAAGAATGTTAATGGCAAGTAATAGAGCGGGTAGCGCTAAAATGTATTTATTGTTTGCCCAACTTTTAATATACCGAATCCCCATTATGATTAGGGTGATAATTAGCACTGAATACACTTTAGCATAATGGAACCAAGTGCCAACGCTGGTTCCTGGCGCTGCTGTTTTAGGCCATACCCAAAAAGTAAGAAAAATGGGCAATACAAAAAAGATTCCAAGGCCAATCCATTTACTTACTCGTGCTAGCTCGTTAATAAGCATTAAGCCTGCGAGAACGGCAAAGCCCATAAGTACTGTGTACCAAGGTAACGACTCATATAGAAACATAGCTCAAAGTTTTAAGTTATACATGGTTACAAAAATGGATAGCAGGAATATAAAAAAGGTTGAACTACTTCAACTTTTTAAGCAGTACATTAACAACAATTGCTTAGCTATGAGAAAGTAGTCGTCGTTTGAGTTTACTAAACCATTCTTTGCTTATGCCCATGAATTGAGCAATATACTTATCAGGGATTCTTTGTAGGATTATAGGATGGTTTTTGTAGAGATAGTTTAAGAAATCTTCAGAACTTAACGAAAGGCGCATTGCGCTGAACATGTATAGGTTTTGGTAGCTTGAGGAGGTGATTTTATGAAACATGATGGCAAACTCTGGGAAATGCTCAACTAGGTAACCAAGCTGTGGCTTTGAAAATTCAATTAGCTCGCAATTTTCAATAGCCTTTATTTCGAAGTTAGACCTTGTATCGGAAAAATAACCAGTTACCTCGGAAAGGTAGGCATACACCTCATCAATATAAAACCCTTGAACAATTTCTTTCCCGTTTGGGTTAAGGAAAGTTTTAACAAGGCTCCCCTTGTTAATGAAATATCCATGTTGGCATACTTCCCCGGCTTTGAGCAGGTACTCATTTTTTTTCAGATACTTTACCATGGCAAATTCTTCAATATTAGCCCATAGTTTAGGGTTTAAGTCTATATTTTGTTCTAATGATTTTTTGAACTTGGTTAACATAATATTTGTATGCGTTTTGCAAACATATACTTTTTTTAATGTAACGGAACTTTTGAGGATAAATAACCTGTAAAAGTATGATAAAGATAACGCTTTACTTCATTAATCTATTGGGAACAAACGCTTTTAAAAAAGAGATTCTCTTTGCCTTGATAAGGAAAATATATTGGAGTTTTTATTCATAATAATAACCAGGATGTTATAGATGTGCTCAATAAAAAGGGTAATTTGATTAGCTTTTATTGTTCTGAAAGCAGGGTAATAGAATGCTCATTGTTGTTCCTTTTCCTAGTTCAGAATCGATTTGAATATTTCCGTTAAGCTTATCAGCAATCTCCTTACAGGTAACTAATCCAATTCCCGTTCCCTTTTCGTTATCAGTTCCCCTGTTTGAATGAAAACTTTTAAATAGGTTTTGAATTTGATCTTTGGTCATGCCAATGCCATTATCAGTAACGCTTATTGTGAAATGTTTGTCTTCTTTTGTAGCAGATATAACAACTTTACCCTCTGGGTAGCTAAACTTGATAGCATTTGATAACAGGTTCCGTACTATAACAGCAAGCATGTCGGGATCTGTATAAACAATAAATTCATGTGGTACGTTTTCTTGAATAGTCATTCTCTTTTTTAACCATATGGGTTGAAGAGCGTTTACTTGTTTTTGAATGAGTGAATCTAATGGTACTTCTCTATATTTTGGTTCAATTGTATTTGTGTTAAGTTTTGCCCAGTTTAAAAGGTTTTCTGTTAGGTCGTAGAGGCTATGAGCTAAGTCGTTCAGAAGCTGAAGTCGCATTTGGAAATACTCCTTATTCTCAAAATCGTGTTCAAAATTCATAATCATAAGGTCGGTAATACCTAAAAATGCGTTGAACGGACTTTTAAGGTCGTGTGAAACAATGGAGAACAACTTCTGAAGCGATTGATTCATCTCCTTTAGTTGCTCGTTTTGCTTCTCGAGCTGGTCTTGTTTAAGTAAAAGCTGATTTTTTAACTCCTTATTCTCACGAACAACAGCTGAAAGTGGAACGCTTTCACCTTCCTGAAGTTTTTCGTCTGGTTGAGACCAATGCCCATGGATCACTTTCCACTCTCCGTCTTCTTTTTTTAGGATAGCTGTTGTGCGGTTGTTTGTTAGTTCAAACTCGCCATTGGGTAGCAGAATTTTCATGTCGACTAATGCCATGATATAAGCTGAACCCTCGCAAATAGGAAAAACTTTAAACTCTTTAAAATTGTAGGTGTAGGGTTCGGGAGCCTGCTTAAACTCCCTCTTATAAAGATTGATTGAGTTCTCATAAGTTAGGCTGAATTCATCAATCCCTGTTCCAATCATGTTGAATGATTTGGAGAACGACTTTATTGTTTCGTCGTAATTCCGTTGCACATAGTTTTCAAAATATCTTAAATACGCTCTTTTAACTTCTTCTTCCATATTCAAACTTTATATTTCAACCTCCAAAGTTATAAATCATAATTAATTATTTGCAACACAAAAGTTTAAATTTTGAAATTCAAAAAGTTCATTTAATTTTGTATGAACATTCAGCGTATGAAATCATTGCAAAAAATACTACTCTCGGGAAAACACAAAGGATTTGAACAAACGATATTTTTTATTGATTTGATTGATAACCTGCCAATTCTGGCAGGTTTTTTTTTGCCTTTACGAGTAGAATTTTTTCAGCTTAACCTGCAACTACAATCTCATATAGTTAAATCACCTAAAACGTATAAAAATGGAACAAAGGTTAAAAGCCAAGCTTGTGCTTGAGGATGGCTCTGTCTTTCCTGGATATTCATTTGGTTTTGCTGGGAACTCATCGGGTGAGGTTGTTTTTAATACGGCAATGAATGGTTATCCGGAGAGTTTAACAGACCCATCGTATTATGGACAGATACTTGTTACAACTTTTCCCTTGATAGGGAATTATGGGGTGCCAGAACCAAAGCTTGATAATGGGGTTGAGCAAAACTGGGAATCGAATCGTATTTATATCAGAGGGCTAGTTGTGAACGAGTATAGCATTAGCTATAGCCACTGGAATGCAAATAAAAGTCTGGGGCAATGGCTCACGGAAAATGGAATTCCTGGAATAAGCGGTGTTGATACCCGTATGCTCACCAAACACCTACGCGAAAAGGGATGCATGTTAGGTAAGATTGTTGTTGACGGCGATATCGACTGGTACAATCCAAATTCCGATAATCTGGTTGAAAAGGTCTCGGTTTCTGAACCTAAAGTTTATGGCAATGCCGAAAGGAAAATTGTGCTAGTT
Source organism: Tenuifilum thalassicum (assembly GCF_013265555.1). Lineage (GTDB taxonomy): Bacteria > Bacteroidota > Bacteroidia > Bacteroidales > Tenuifilaceae > Tenuifilum > Tenuifilum thalassicum. The sequence continues at coordinate 561,375 of NZ_CP041345.1, forward strand.
GATTGTGGTGTGAAGAATAACATCATTAGATGTCTGTTAAAAAGAAATGTTCAGGTTTTACGTGTCCCATATAATTATAACTTTTTAAGCGATGATTTTGATGGGGTTCTAATTTCGAACGGACCAGGCGACCCAAAAGTAAATACTGCTACCATTGCCAATATTCGAGAAGCGTTATGTTTAAATAAACCCATAATGGGGATATGTCTTGGAAATCAGCTTTTAGCTCTGGCGACTGGTGCCAATACCTATAAGCTGCCGTATGGACATAGGGGGCATAACCAACCTGTCCGGTTAAAGGGTACGAATCGTTGTTTTATAACCTCGCAAAATCATGGCTACGCAATAGATGCGCCAACCCTTTCCGATGAGTGGGAGGTGATGTTTGATAACTTAAACGATGGCACCTGTGAGGGTATTAGGCATAAATCGAAACCTTTTTTTGCCGTACAGTTTCATCCGGAAGCTTCGGGTGGCCCAAACGATACAGAGTTCCTTTTCGATGAGTTTGTGAATCTTGTTAATCAATATAAATAGAAGTAGATATGCCTCTGGTAAATAATAAATACAAAAAGGTATTGGTACTAGGTTCCGGTGCATTAAAAATAGGCGAAGCAGGCGAGTTCGACTATAGTGGTTCACAGGCGCTTAAGGCCCTTAAAGAGGAGGGTGTTGAATCGGTTCTGGTTAATCCTAACATTGCAACCGTTCAAACCTCTTCCGATGTGGCTGATAATATCTACCTTGAACCTGTGCTGCCTAATACCGTTAAGCAAATTATTGAGAGGGAGCGTCCCGATGGTATTTTCCTTGCGTTTGGCGGGCAAACCGCTTTAAACTGTGGCGTTGAACTCTATAAAATGGGAGTATTCCAAAAATTTAATGTTGAGGTTCTTGGAACTCCGGTTGAAACAATAATAAAAACTGAAGATAGAGAGCTTTTTGTTGAAGAGTTGAAAAAAATAAATGTTTGCACACCAAGGAGCATTGCAGTGGAAAGCATTGCCGATACGCTTGTAGCAGCGGAGCAGATTGGTTTCCCTGTGATTGTCCGTGCTGCATTCACTTTAGGAGGACTGGGTAGCGGGTTTTGTTCATCGGCCGATGAGCTAAAAAACATGGCTTCAAATGCTTTCTCATACACAAGTCAGATTCTAATTGAGGAATCACTTAAAGGATGGAAGGAGGTTGAGTATGAGGTGGTACGTGACAGGTATGACAACTGTATTACGGTTTGTAACATGGAAAACTTTGACCCGTTGGGAATACATACCGGGGAGAGTATTGTGGTTGCACCATCCCAAACGCTATCGAATGGGGAGTATCATAAGCTCAGGGAACTGTCAATTAAAATAGTTCGTCACCTTGGTATTGTTGGTGAGTGTAATGTGCAATTTGCCCTCGACCCTAATAGCGAGGATTACAGGGTGATTGAGGTAAATGCCAGGCTCTCACGCTCCTCGGCTTTGGCTTCTAAGGCAACCGGCTATCCCTTGGCTTTTGTGGCGGCTAAGCTAGGCTTGGGTTATGGCCTGTTTGAACTAAAAAATTCGGTTACCCATAAAACCACTGCCTTTTTTGAACCTGCCCTCGATTATGTTGTTGTGAAGATTCCTCGCTGGGATTTGGCAAAGTTCAAAGGCGTATCGCGCAATATCGGTTCTGCAATGAAGAGTGTTGGCGAGGTCATGGCTATTGGCCGCTCGTTCGAGGAGGCCATACAAAAAGGGTTAAGGATGATAGGGCAGGGAATGCATGGGCTGGTGGCAAATAGAGGTGCTGATTCTACGAATCTGACAGAGATTTTACGAAACCCTACCGATCAAAGGATATCTGCAATAGCTCGTGCTTTTGAAATGGGTTGGAGTGCCGATGCAATTCATGAAATTACCCGAATCGACCGATGGTTCCTTGATAAGCTTCAGGGGATTGTTGAAACCTCAAAGCAGCTGGGTGCCTATAGCTCAGTTGAGGAGCTTCCTAGGGAGCTTTTAATCGATGCTAAAAGAAAGGGGTTCTCGGATTTTCAGCTTGCAAGGATAATTTATAAGCCCAACAGCGATATGATTGAGGTCTACCAGAAGAAGGTCAGGGAACATCGCTTAGCCAATAGGGTTATCCCTTGTGTTAAACAAATCGATACATTGGCGGCGGAGTTTCCTTCGGAAACGGCTTATCTTTATCTTACCTACCATGGAGAGCAGAACGATGTAGAGGTGAAGCCAAAACCTAAGATTCTGGTTTTAGGCTCAGGTGCCTATCGTATTGGCAGTTCGGTTGAGTTCGATTGGTGCACCGTTAGCGCAGTTAAGGAGCTGCGTAGGTTGGGGTTTGAAGCGATAATTGTTAACTATAATCCCGAAACGGTGAGCACCGATTACGATGAGTGTGATAAGCTTTATTTTGATGAGCTCACCTTTGAGCGTGTTATGGATATAGTTGAGGTTGAGCGCCCGCTGGGTGTTGTGGTTTCGGTTGGTGGACAGATTCCTAACAATCTGGCGGGCAGGTTGCATGATGCGGGAGTTCGAGTTTTGGGAACATCGCCAATTTCAATTGATAAGGCTGAGGATAGAAAAAAGTTCTCGGATTTGCTCGATAAACTTCGGATAGAGCAACCGCAATGGCAAGAACTTACTACAATGGAACAGGTTCGCATTTTTGTTAAGCAAGTTGGATATCCCGTACTTATTCGACCTTCGTATGTTCTATCGGGTTCGGCAATGAATGTGGTGTCCAACGATGAAGATTTAGAGGAATACCTAAACCAAGCCGTTGAGGTTTCCAAGAATCATCCTGTGGTAATCTCTGAGTTTATCGAAGGTGCCAAGGAGATTGAATACGATGCTGTTGCTAATCAGGGTAAAGTGTTTGTCGATGCCATATCGGAACACATAGAGTTTGCTGGTGTGCATTCGGGTGATGCTACCCTCGTTTTTCCACCCCAACGACTTTACCTTGAAACAATAAGAAAAATAAGAAAAGTTGCTGCAGACCTAGCTAACGAGTTAAACATAACAGGACCGTTTAACATTCAATTCTTGGCCAAGAACAATCAAATAAAAGTGATAGAGTGCAACTTGAGGGCAAGTCGAAGCTTCCCATTTGTGTCAAAAGTGATGAATTACAATATGATTTCAGCAGCCATCGATTTTATGCTGGGCGTTGAACCCAATGTAGCTCCTCCATCAATGCTCGATTTGTCTCATATTGGGGTAAAAGCCTCTCAGTTTTCATTTGGTAGGCTTACACTTGCTGATCCAGTTCTGGGTGTCGAAATGGCTTCCACCGGCGAGGTGGGCTGTTTAGGCCAAAACTTGCAGGAAGCACTCCTCAAAGCGATGCTCTCGGTTGGATTTAGAATCCCACAGAAAGCCGTGTTGGTTTCATCGGGACCGCTTAGGTCTAAACTTTCGCTTATAGAACCTATTGCCCGTTTGGTAGAACGAGGGCTAACCGTTTACGCTACAAAAGGAACTGCTTCTTTCCTTAACGACCACGGGGTGAAGGTTGTAGCCGTTACTTGGCCCGATGAGGTGAACGACCTGCCGAATAGCCTTAATCTGATTCAGAATAAGCAGGTCGATTTGGTGATTAATATACCCAAAAACCTTTCGCGTGGTGAACTCGATAACGACTATACCATACGGCGTGCTGCAATTGACCATGACATTCCACTTATAACTAACGCACGTCTTGCTGCTGCTTTTATCGATGCGTTTGTAAATTTAGATGCGGATAAACTCTTAACTTGCAGCTACGGCGAATTGGTGGAGGGTAGATGATTTAAGATTATTTTTTTACTAGAGAGTCAGAACTCTTGTTTGTGCCTGATATTAAAAGAAAGTGAAAAAGGTTGACGAGCATTTCGTCAACCTTTTTTTCTATTCTGCATGGCTTGCTAGCTATTTGCTTGCGCAATCTTGACAAACCTTCATGTCGCCTTTAATTCTGCCGTATTCCATAACGGTCATCTCGCCACATTCCTCACAAACAAAGCTGTTAAAGCTGTGGGGATGCTCTTTCAGGTCATACTGGAATACCTCCGAAATGTTGATAAGTTTTTCGTCGGGAGCATTCATTACGTTTAAAACAAGGGGTTCAACAACCTCATCGGGCACCTTGCTGGCAGGGATTCCCTTTTCGCGATAATCTTTAAAGAATGAGGTCTGCTTGTTTGCAAGCATGGCTTTTGCTTTTGGAGTAACCCTTACAGCGCGTCCAGTAGCCTTGTCAATTACAGTTACCGCCCATTTTCCTTTGTGAGTTTTCTTAATGTTGCCTTTCCCAAAGGTAGTTCCCAGAATTACCTGTAAACCATCGGCATAGCAGGTGGCGCAGTGGTCGTCGCCTAAATCAACAAGAGCAATTAGCTGACCATCTTTGGCGCGTTCTACACCAAGTGCATTCATTGCTGCAGCACCAACTCTTAGGCCCATAGGCATTGCTGGGCATTTGTGGCCGTGAAACTTTTGGCCAAACTCTAACCAATCTTTTGGATTAATCATAACGGTAAATTTTAATGGTTAATGAATTAATTGTTTACTATCTGATACTGAATACTCAGGCTGTATTGTAATGTGATTGATGCCATGCTTAGCAAGTGCATCCTTCACCTGTTTAAGAATAACCTCAAACTCAGAGATTTTGATATCTTCATTTACATCCAAATGAGCTTCGAACATGATTTCGTGCTCGTCGATTTGCCAAACATGTACATGATGAATATTCTTAACCCCTTGGATATCTTCTATTTCGTTAATGACGGGATTGAGGTTGATACCCTCAGGCGAGAACTGCATAAAAATCTTTAAGGAGGTTTTAAAAATCCCCCAAGAGGTGAAAATAAGATAAATGGCTATAACGATGCTAAAAACAGCATCAACCCAATACCATTGAAGGTATTTCATGGCCAAGCCACCAGCTAAAACGGCTATAGATGTTAGCATGTCGCTTAGTAAATGCAGGTAGGCCGATTTGATATTTATATTTTTGTGTGAGTCGTTACGGATTATTAAAACGCTCAAACCGTTTACAATGATGCTTAAAAGCGCTAACCAAATTACCCATTTTGAGTTGATACTAACAGGAGTTAGTAGACGATTTATACTCATCGCTAGTATTAAAATGGCTAAGCCTATTAGCGTTGCAGAGTTGACAAAAGCAGCAAGTATTTCCGAGCGCTTTAATCCAAAGGTTTTTTCCGCAGTTGCCTTTTTGCGGGCTACTTTGTTGGCAACGTAGCTGATAATTAATGAAAGAATATCGCTTAAGTTATGAGCGGCTTCGCCAAGTAGCGACATGCTACCCGAAATAAAACCACCTATGGTTTCAGCCAAAGTTATTGTTACATTAAGTAAAATTGTCCAAACCAAATTTTTGCCTTCAACTTCGTGGTGATGATGTTCGTGTGCCATTTGTTTTACTTTATGTTTTTTAAAAGAATCTCTTTAGGGGGATTATAGCCTCGTGCAACAATTGAGTCGTTAACATTAACTGTAGGAAGAATCCATGTTTTATACTTTTTGAACTCTTCATGGTTGCTTATTATTTCCAAGTCAAAATCAACGTGCTTGGCTTTTAAAATTCCTTTTATTGAATTTGCAATTTTCTGAGTTCTCCTGCAATTCCGTCCAGGGGATAATATCTCTATCTTATTTTTCATAAATTATCATTTAAGAAAATTTGAAGTTGCAAGGTGATAACGTAATTCTGAATTGCATTTTGTTGGATGTTAATTCCGTTATCTATCATAACCTTCAGCTTATCGCCATCAGCTATATAGCTATAGGCAAGATGAACGTTTGTGAAGTTGGGATTGCTTTCTATTGCATCGTTATACATATTCCAAGACGCAGCAACGATATTTTTGCCTATAAGTAGATTAGCTAGCAGATACCAGCCATCGGATTTGTAGCCTTCAAAATTTGCTTGTAGGTATTCAGCCTGAACACTAAAATGTTTGGTGCGGTATTGAGCAAAGGCATTTAATCTGATGTCGCCTCCTGAGTAAGTGATAGAATCGGGTAGTATCTTTTGAACTTTTAGGTTGTTGGCCTTTCTGTACATAAAAGAGTAACCAAGATGAAAATGACCGTTGTTAATATTTAAGGCCGTTTTTTGTGTTAAGAGAATTCCCGTATTATCGAATCTGTACTCCTTGATACCGTATCCGTTAAAAACGCCTAGCCATGCCTTTAGCTGTTTGCTTTTCGATGTGTATTGTGTTTCAATCCCAATGTCTCTAACGCCAAGTGTTCCGTTGGGTATTAAGGCATCAATTACTGTAGAGCGTTCAGTTAGGGGAATCTGAAAATCGGGCTGGAATCGTTGTAAGCTAAAGTGGGGGACAAATTGCCCCATGTTAAACTGGAACTGCCCTTCTTTGTAATAAACTAGTACATCCTGTAAAAAGAACTTCTCGTTTTGATTGCTGGTTAAAGTGGTTTGCACTTTCCACCCCCACCTATTATTAAAACTTGGGGTAGAGTTTACCCATAACTTAAGTCTACGCATTGAGAATGAGTTAACCTCGTTAAAGTTGCTAGTGAAACGCAATTGGGTATAACCGTTCCAATCTGCTTTAGGCATTTCTGTTTCTTGAGATGAAGCGCTAAAGCAAACTAAGAGAAGTGTTATATTTAACAGGTATCTTTTCATTTTTAAATTAAGCTATTACACCATAAACCATTTTGATGGCAATAAGAAGAAGAACTACAGCATAGGCTATTTTCACCTGTTTAGATTTAGCCTTCTGGGTCATGTATCGGCCGCCTAGTTGAGAACCGATTATAACAGCAATTACCAAGATTATTGTAAGTGGCCAGTTCATGTGCCCTTGCGAGATGTGCCCAAGGTAACCGGAGAACGATGAGAAAGTTACCACAAATGCTGTTGTTGCAGCAGCTTCCTTGGTTTTATAGCCCATCATCATCAATATCGGAGCAATAATAAAACCACCACCTAAACCTAGCATACCACCAATGAAACCAGCAAAGCTACCAACAAAGAACCCTATAATGCTTCTTTGTTTAAGCGACATCATTTTTTCAGGCTCTGCCTGTTTTGAGGACCAAAGAGTTCTGAGAGCTGCCGCTACAACCATTGCTGCAAAAAGAATTTTAAGTGTTTGTACTGGTACGTGTTCACTTGTCATAGCTCCAAGAGGCGATGCAATTAGAGCGGTTCCAGCCATAACTGCTCCACCTTTCCAGTCAACCATTTTCTTACGGGCAAAGGGAATTAGTACCAAAGCTGTGTTTAATCCATTAAGCAGTAATCCTAACGGAATGGCCACCGAAACCATATCAAACCCAGCCCAGTTTAAAACTGGTACATAAACCATTCCGCCTCCTAAGCCAAGCATTGCAAAAATAAACGAGGCGGCAGCTATTACTAAAAATACAATTGTGTAAAGCATAATCAAATCCATTAAGTGAGTAAATACTTACATAATGGTTAAAAAAAATTATTTTGCTAACATCCTGTTAATTAGCTGAAGCATCCTGTTACAAAAGTTTGATGTGTCCATTTGCCCGTTGCTAAGTACAAGTTCCACGTTAAGCGAAACTGGTATGCCCATATAAAGCATGGCTACATTCTCAACAGGAATGCTCTCATCCCAAATACCTTCTGCAATTCCGTCAAGTACAATCTTGCTAATAAGTTTTTTTTGCGAGTTAAAAATCTGCATTAACGCTTTCTTCATTTCCGTATCATTATTGTGCGATGCTTCTGAAAAAAGCAAAAGGGTAATGCCCTTATTATCGGTAAGGTATTTTATGGTATAACACAACAGTTCCTCGAGCCTTTGTTGTGGTGAGTTGTTTGATGTTGCAATTTTTCTTAGTCCACCAATAAAATCAGTTTGGACATCTTTAATAATCGAAAGGATGATATCCTGCTTGGTAGAGAAATGTCTGAAGATCGCTCCTTCGCTCATCCCAATTCGTTTCGCCAGCATGCGGGTCGATAGGTTTTTCAACCCATCGGTATATATGATGTCAAGCACCGCTTGCTTTATCTGCTCTTGCCGTATGTCGGTAGGTTGTCGCATATCTTTATGTAAGTAAACGCTCGCAAACATAGTCTCTTTTTATTTTCCAGCCAAATGTTTCTGAGAATATTTCTTAGAAATTGATAATTATCAATGTACTAGTGATGTAGAGGTGGTCGAAGTAACTTTTTTAGAAGAATATGAGGAGGTTAGAGGAAGTTAAATGAAGTTAGAGGAATTTAAAAGAATGACACGGAATGAACCGGAAATATTCGGAAGGAATCGGAAGTGCCTTTTTACTCCGAACCTGCCAATGTTGTGTTTGTGGTGGCTGAGTTTGTCGAAGCCACTTTTTCCAAAGAATATGATGAAGTTAAAGGAAGTTAAAAGAATTACACGGAATGAGTCGGAAATATTCGGAACGAATCGGAATTTCATGTGACAATTTTTGAATCTTAAATCTGAAATTTTGAACCTTAAATCTTGAATCCGTCTACGCCGGACACAGCCCTTAACGTAGTGTTATTGCCATGTTGAGCTTTTCGAATTTTAAATTTTGAAAGAATTTGAGTGAGATAAAAACTATATTAAAATGAGAACATATGGTTCAATTATGTTTACGTTTATCGAGAAAAAATCCATTCCTCAAAATCATTAGTTAAAGAATTCCCAGAATTTCTTATGGAAAATATCTATCCGCTTGTTTGCGCGGAAAGGATATAATAAGCCTATTTTTTCTTGAGAATTTAAAGTTAAAAGAAGATTATAAAATTCAGACAGACTCAGGGCTAACTTTTTTTGCAAAGTTATCTGTCTTCACCTTGTCTAAGTAGGGCATAGGCGATACCAGTTCATATTCGTTTGATACATCAAAAAAGATATTTAACAGGTTTAAGTGGTCTGCACCCATGATAATTAATATTCGATCATTGGGTTCCCGCTCAATTCGCTGAACATTTCTGAAAATTCTTAGATTCCTGCTAAACCATCTGCTCGTTTCAAAATCAACTCCCGTAAAATCGCCAGGAGTCTCTTCATATTTAAAGGGATTGAGCAGATAAACAGATAAACGTTGCTTAATACGTTCAGGAGCATTTAGCCTTTTTAGTTCTGCTAAAATACTTTCTACTCTTTTGGCGGTCTCTTTTAATGCATAGGCAGAATCTGGAAAATGGTTATAATAGTGCTCAAATCGGGCCAGGCGAGCACTGTCTTTGAAAATATCTTCCAAGCCTGCATAATATCTTCCCCAATCGTTAACACAATATAGTTTTGATAGATTAAGATTTTTAGCCATTCGAAATCCTAATTGGAATATTTCATTTTTTTTCAATTGGAATTTATCCATTTTATACAAGTTGTAAAGCGAGTCTGTTTTATGCTGCACTGAAGGGTCGATTTCTAAGGCTATTACCGTGGGGTTGAACTCTTCAATGGCTTTACAGATTGCTACTATCTCTGATTGATATGGTTCGTCTAAAACCGATATCTGATCTTCCTTTTTTGTTTTAACAGCATCGCGATTAGGATAAGCAAAATGAAAAACTCCCAATGTCATAACTGGAGTTTTATAAGCCTTACTATCGTTTTGAGAAAAACCAATCTGACTTAAAAGGCAGAAGCTAAGCAAAGTGTAAGTTAATTTCATGTGGGTTTGTTTTTAAAGATTTATACATAAGACGACGTTACTAGTGAATGGTTACTTGAATAATTGAATGATTTCGTTAAAATCATTACCCTTTTCTAATTCGATTTCATAACTTTTTAAGTTTGAACAAGTTTTACAAAAAACATAGATGTTGCTAAAAGGAATTTGATATTGAAAAGCCTCAAGTAATGGCTGTCTTCAGTAAGCTTTATTAAATAGTGATATTTGTCTTAAAAGATAAAAGAAGGTTGATTTCATCTTGATATTCATAATAATGAAAAGCGCTTTAGCATGTGAGATTCTTACAAAGTAAAAATTAGCTTGAAGATTAAATATTTGGGGTAGCAAATTACATTACTATCAATGTAACATGAAAACAAGTGGTAAACTAAGATATCTATGAATATTTGAGGTTTTATTTAATGAAATACATGAATTTTTTTTAAAGAGTAGTATCGAGGGTAGTATTTTAAAAAACATTCTCAGCCCTTTTCTTACTCCATGCCACGTCTTCCTGCTGTCGGCAATTAGCGACAGCAGAAGGCATAGACCTGTTAGTATAAGTAGAAGTTTCATTTCAAAATAGTGCACCGTAGATCAAACCACTAATTGTGGCCATTACAACTACCAGCGAAACATAAACCAAAGTTTTGCGAGTACCAATAACCCCACGAATTACAAGCATGTTAGGTAAGGATAACGATGGTCCTGCGAGCAGAAGCGCTAGGGCAGGTCCCTTTCCCATACCTGAGGCTAGCAATCCTTGCAAGATTGGCACTTCGGTAAGAGTTGCAAAGTACATAAAAGCTCCTACAACTGATGCAAAGAAGTTGGCGAATATCGAGTTTCCTCCAACAAGGTATGCAATCCATTCATTAGGAATTACTCCGGGTATGGTTTGTCCATCGTGAGTAGAACCAAGAAGAAATCCCGCAGTAACCACCCCTACTGCTAGAAGCGGCATGATTTGCTTGGCAAATCCCCATGATGCAATGGTCCACTCCTTGTTCTCGTCATCATTTTTATCTTTCAAAGTGATGACAGCAAGTGAAATAATGGCAACTAACATGGGTACAAGTGGAAGAACTTTGGGGTTTGTTATATACATATTTGCTAGAACGACCGATAATAGGGTAACACCAGCTGCACCTGCAACCCATTGCCATTTGATTTTGAGAATATAGATTAATGAGTAGGTGAGGAACAGACCAAAGAATCCTGTAATGTACCATTTATATGCATATAGGTAATACCATGCGCTTGAAGTATCACCAGCTGCTGGTTTGCCCCAGTTTGCAAAAACGAGAATGAGTACTAGGGTGAAAAAGTGAAATGATGTTTGCCACATGGGACGTTTCTCTGGCGGCAACACTATGTTCATCTGACCTTCGCGCTTTGCTTGTTCTTCCTTACGATAGATAAGCGACATGGCAATTCCAATTACCACGCTAAATACAGCTGCACCAATTGTTCGGGCTATACCCATTTCTACTCCCAGTATACGTGCAGTTAGTATTATAGCAAGTATATTAATGGCTGGTCCTGAGTATAGAAAAGCAATGGCAGGCCCTAATCCTGCGCCACGCTTATGGATACTTGAAAATAGAGGTAGAATTGTACAGCTGCATACCGCAAGAATTGTCCCCGAAACTGCAGCAACGGAATAAGCTAGCCATTTTTTTGCGTTTGCTCCAAAATATTTAAGAACAGAGCCTTGGCTTACAAATACCGAAATTACACCAGCAATAAAAAATGCAGGAAGCAAGCAAAGTACAACATGCTCTCGCGCATACCAGCGGGTTAAATCAAGTGTGGCGTCAACAGCCGTTCTGAAGGTAGCGCTATCCACTGGCATAAAGAATGCTAAAGCAAAGAAAAATACAATCCAGAATAGTATCTGTAGTTCCTTTTTAGTTTCCATATCAATAAGTTATTAATGCTGCTAAAACAGAAAAATGCTTAGGTAGTATATGCCTACCCCAATAAAAATAAATGCAACCACACGTCTGAACCAAAGTTCAAAGGTTTTAACCTTATTATAGATGTTTCCAATTCCTCCTACAGTAAATGCAATGAAATAGGCAAAAATGATAACAGGCAAGCCAGTTCCAAATGCATAAATAATTGGAAGATAAAGTCCTTTAGCACTAGAAATTGTTATTGGGATTAGCATCCCAAAGTATAGAACTCCGCTATATGGGCAAAATGCAAGCGCAAAAGCCATACCCATAAACAGAACACTTAAAAAGTTTCCACTTTTAGCCTTTTCTCCTATTCGTTCAGAAAGCTTGCCAGTGTTCCCCAGTTTAATTTTAATGATATCAAGCATGAATAGCCCAATAATGATAAGAGCGGGTCCTATAATTCGTTCTCCGTACTTATTTAGGAAACCTGCAATTTTAAACTGGCTTGCACCAAAAAAGAAGAGCAAGCCAATTGCAGTGTAAGTAATTGCCCTGCCAAGTGTATAAACAAGTCCACTGTAAAACACGCGGCGTTGGTTTTCAATGTCCTTGCTGATGTATGCTATGGCAGTAATATTTGTTGCTAGGGGGCAAGGGCTGATTGCCGTTGCCAACCCCAGCAGAAATGCAGTAAGTACGGGGATGTTTGAGTTCTGGATTAGGTCTTGGATAAAATCCATGGTTAACCTTTTATTAGTTTTTTAACCTCGTTGGCAAGTTCCTCACGGAACTGGTCAGGATTACGACGGGCATTTGAAAAAGCCATATTGGTTAGGTTTACAGTTTTGTTGCCTTTAACCAGTAACAATGTTGAGCCATAAACACCATATTTTTCACAAAGAGCTTGATTTTTTGCCTCATCAGCATTGATAACCTCAAACTCAACGGTTCCTGCCTCTGCCTCTTTCGATAGGTTGACTTCAAAAGTTGTTTTTGTTTCTTTTTCTATAGCTAAGCATGTTGGGCAACGATGCTCACCATGAAAGTAGTAAATGGTTACTGGACTGCCACTGTTTTTGTCGGACGAATCATTTGCCTGTGAGTTAACTTTTCCTTGACAACTGGCAATTGTTAGGCTTGCAGTAAATAGCAATAAATATCTTAGTGTTTTCATAATTGTTATTGATTTTTAGTTAATAGCTCTTTTAGTTCGCTTGCTGTTGGTACACGTCCAGAAAGAACAACCTTTTCGTTTATTACAAGTGCAGGTGTTCGCATTACACCGTAGTTCATAATATCCACAATATCTTCTACCTTTGAGATGTTTGCACTAACTCCTAGTTCAGCAACAGCATTTTGTGTTGCCTGCTCAAGCGCTTTGCACTTAGGGCATCCTGTTCCCAAAACTTTAATTTCCATAATTACTTAGTTTTTAAGTTAAACTTGATTATTGGCTTATTTTGATTGTTTGTAAATCTTTGGTTATAAGTTGGTTGAGTTTTTGAGATTTTTGAAGAAGTTCTCAAAAAGCTTTTGGGCTTCTGCCCATGCCTCTTGACGGATGCAGTACTTAATTTTTGGTGGATTAAATTCACCTTGAATAAGCCCTGCCTCACGCAGCTCTGAGAGGTGCTGCGAGAGTGTGCTACGGGCGATGGGAAGGTCGTCAACTATATCACCACTATAACAGCAACTCTGCTGTGATAGTATTTGAAGTATTTGTATCCTTACCGGGTGGCTAAGCGCTTTGGCATAGCGCGCTAACCTTATCTGCTCATCTGTATAGCTCTTCTTTATCATATTATTCTACAATTATTTCGCAATTATACGAAAAGTTTTTATTTCGTCAAAATACGAAATATGTTTTTAATAAAATCCAATGGCTAGTATTATTGTATGGCTTAAACATGGTTATGATTGATTCTTACTAGATGCTAGTAAGGTTTAGAAGAACATGACGGTAGTTTCAAATTGTTAGTATTGTATTTTTCGGGTTATTTTATATTCTAACTTCTTATTTTTAATTTTTCCATTTCTTTTAATGTCGCATATGTAAATTCTTTTTTCTATCCAGTTATGGTAGCTATCATAGTCGTATTCGTAGTAATATCCCTTTTCAAACTTGTTGTGGGGTATTGCTTCGAGTATAATGTCACCATACGAGTTAAACTCGCGCTTTATTGATGAAGGTGGCTCCGGTAGTTTTGGGTTTAAGGGATAGGTTGTAGCGCTAATAAATTGATCGTTTGCCTTGTATCGAAGCACACGTATTGAATTGTTTTGAGGAAGGTAAACCACCCGCTCGGTTTCAACATGAACATTCTTGTCGTTAAACACAAGTACTTTGGTGAGTTTCATATCTTTCGAAGTTACCTCGGCACTTTTTTGTAGCTTATTGCCATAGTAGATATCAATTTTGCTCAAAAGCCCAGTTGAATCGCTGTATGTTAGAATAGTTTTTTCCGAAACCCAGCCCTTAAAGTTCATAAATTGTTTGTTGACAAACTTAGTGGGCTCGCCCTTTGAGTTATATTCCCAATATGCTTCGCCCATTATCCCACCAACTTTGTTGTATTTTTTTTCGCTTATTACCCTACCATTTGAGTTATAGATTTTTACAACCTTAAAGTAGCTAACGGTCCCGCTTCTAGGTACATATAGTTCGTGAATCTCCTCAACCTTGCTAAAATTAGGTCCTCTGGATTCTGAAGCCCTATTTGAAAAATAGATATCAAGTATTGGTTGAGCCAAAGCTTGAGTAGTTGTAATGTATAGGAATGTTGAAAGGAATATGAGCCTGGTTAAACGCATCTTTTAAGTTTTAACTGCAAATATAGAAAAATCTATTGCTCGTGTATGAAAAAAGTTTGTTTATCGCCTCGTTCGTTCCTTTTGTCAAATATGTTAAGACTTTTATTTTACTTGCATGGAATAAATTCAAATATATAAGATTAGGAGATTTGTTATCAATCTTAATCGGCCATTTTAACCCCTTAAGAAGCGAATCCTTAAAATTAGAGACAAGTCCAAAATTAATTAGCACCCTAAGCCTAATTATATAGTTGCAATGAAAAAAAAAGGGTGTCAATGTAATCATTAACACCCTAAAATTTAGCTGAATCAAGTTTTATTGGTAATCTTTCAAAGAGTTCATAAGTTTTTGTCTAGAAAAGAATATCCGACTTTTTACTGTTCCAATCTTTAGGTTAAGCTTTTCAGCTATTTCCTTGTACTTATAGCCAGATGTATGCATCTGGAACGGAATTCTAAAATCATCGTCAAGCTCATTAATCTTTTTACTGATCTCGCTGTGCGAGTACATGGAATCGGGGCCATACGTGTCGGGCTTGCTGTTTAACAGGAATTGGTTAGGGCTACCGTCAATTGTAGTGTTCTGTTTTACCGATTTGCGGTAGTTGTTAATGAAGGTGTTTTTCATGATTGTAAAGGTCCAAGCTTTGATGTTAGTATTTGCCTCAAACTTGTCCTTGTAGGTTAATGCTTTTAAGTAGGTTTCTTGAAGCAAATCGCGAGCATCTTCCTGATTTGCTGTGAGGCTGTATGCAAACCTTTCTAGGTTTGGTTCCAGCTCTATTAATGCTTGGTTGAATTCTTGCTGTGACATATGTTTTGGTTTTTTGTACTTAGATTAAATCTAAATAAATTGGTTATACAAATATAGACTAATTCTAAATAAGAAACAAGATGATATTTATCAATGTTAAATGGGGTAAAAACAGAACATGCTTAGGCAATGATAGTCGTGGGAAAGGTAATGAGACGTTTTTATAAAAAAATAGCCCTGCATCAGGCAGGGCATATAGCTTTAATTAGCTTTGAGTGGCGGCTATTTAATTATTGTTGGGTCAACTCTAGCAATAATTTTCATTAGGTCTTGAGATGAGGAAACATATGTAAGGTATGATGGACCTGTTTTTTCAGTAAAGGCATGCCCCGTTGCTATTATTTCAACATCGGGCAACTCCTCTTTCATGGGTTTAAAGGCTTGGTCCATATCGGCGCTAACAAACGAGGATAGTGATGTGAATACCATCTTGCAATTTAGATCTTTAGCGCATTTTATCACATCCTCAACTGGAGTCGATTGCCCAAGGTAGATGGTTTTATAGCCTGCATTCTTAGCCACATAGGCAAAGTAGAGTAATCCAATCTCGTGAAACTCGCCCTCAGGAAGGAAGAAGATTATGGGTGTAGTTTTTCCAACTTCAGGTTGTTTACATGTTCTGTAGAGCTGGCTTAGTAGGTTTCTGATAACATTGCTGGCAAAGTGCTCATGGGTGGTAGATATTGCCCCGGTTTGCCATAGGTCGCCAAGTCGTTGGAGGTAGGGTAAAATAACGTTTTCAAATGTGTATTCTATCCCATGTTTCTCCGACCATTCATTTATCTGTTTAACAAGTTCAGGTTCATCGTACTGAATGGTGGCCGTAATCATGGGCTCAATATTTACGTTCCCAGCACGATGATCGGAAACAAACTTGGAGGCTAGGTCGGATAGTTCCTCCAGCGATAAGCTTGCCAGCTTACTTATTCTGAATCCACGTTTAAGGAGTAAGGATAGATTAATAATGAAACGCAAGTCGTTATCGTCGTACCTGCGAATGTTTGTGTTGGTTCTTTGTGGTGAGAATATGTTATAACGCTTCTCCCACATCCTAATGGTAGATGCTCTAATGCCAGAGAGCAATTCCATTTGTCGAATTGTGTACTGTGCCATTTTGTTATACTGCTAAAAGTGTGTACCTCTTTAACGTAAATTGAGCCAAAAGGTTTAACAAAATTATCAGTATATTTTTCTAATTAACATCATTCCGTCTCTAAAAGGAAGTAAAACATTCTCCAGTTTTTCATCTTCTTGTATCATTCTGTTAAACTGACGGATAGCGTTTGTTTGAGCATCGTTATTGCTAGGGTTAAAAACCTTTCCATTCCATAGCACGTTATCGGCAATGATAAATCCACCTGTGTTTAATTTATGAAGGACAGCGTTGAGGTATTGTGGATATTCCGATTTTTCGCCGTCAATAAATACTAGGTCGTAGGTATGCGAAAGCGTATCAACTATTTCGAGTGCATTGCCTACTATTAGATTGATTTTTTGAGAGACATTCGCTTTCTTAAAAAATTCAACAATTGTGTCTTCTAACTCATCGTTAACCTCAATGGTGTCAATCATAGCATTCTCTGGGATGGCTCGTGCCATGCAAATTGTGGAGTAGCCTGTAAATGTTCCTATTTCAAGTACGCGTTGAGGTTTTATCATGTGGCAGAGCATTTCAATAAATTTTCCTTGAATAGGCCCGCTTAGCATCCTTGGATTATAGGTGGTTAGATGCGTTTTGCGTGTTAGCTCTTCAAGAACGTCATCCACAGGAGTGGTATGATTTTTTAAGTATTCTTCTAAATCGTGATTGCTAAAGTACATAATGTTACTTGTATATTAGGGTTGACAACCTATTATTGCATAAGACCACGTTGGCCACATCCATAATATCTATTGAGTTAATTTGCTCAATCTTTTTAAACACATCATTTAAGCTATCGGGCTTATCGTATGTTAAGATGCTTTTTGCAGTGGAGATCATTAAATTCTCACCATTATCGGCCCCAATTGCAAGTTGACCAATGAGCTGTTTTTTTGCTTTTGAAAGTTGAAGAATCCCCATTCGTTTATCGCGTAAATTTTTCAGCTCCTGTAGAACTAGGTCTATTCCCTTTTCTGTATCACTTTTATCGGTTCCAAAGTAGATGGTAAATATTCCTGTATCGCTATATGGGGTGTATGATGATTCAATATTATAAGCCAAGCCGTGACGTTCTCGGAGCGATAGGTTGAGCCTAGAATTCATCCCAGGTCCTCCAAGAATATTATTTACCAAGTGCATGGCAA
Source organism: Tenuifilum thalassicum (assembly GCF_013265555.1). Classification (GTDB taxonomy): domain Bacteria; phylum Bacteroidota; class Bacteroidia; order Bacteroidales; family Tenuifilaceae; genus Tenuifilum; species Tenuifilum thalassicum. Next base: position 578,834 of record NZ_CP041345.1, read on the forward strand.
TTCTTTTATCGTCATAGAGGTTGTATGCTGTTGTTCCAATAATACAATGCGATTGGTAGGTAGATTTCTTTACAGCTCTATTTATCGGTTTGTAGCTATTAATGGGTTGGCGGTTAAACTTTCGGGTATTGGAGTGGATGCCATTCATGTTTTTTTCAACCTGTTTAATAACGCGATTAAATGATATGTTTCCAATTGAACAGAACACCATTTGATCGGTATTATAGGTGCGGTTTATAAAATCTAAGACATGAGAGCGATTAAACCTTTTAAGCTGTTGTTTTGTGCCAAGTATATTTCTTCCAAATGGGTGGTTTGGGAAGATTAGCTCCTCGAAATCGTCGAATATTAGTTCGGCAGGAGAGTCGAAATAAGAATTGATTTCATCGGCCACAACCTCTTTTTCGCGTTTTAGCTCCTTTTCTGGGAATGTGCTATGAAACATGATGTCGGAAAGGAGCTCAACGGCGCGTCCAAAATCTTGCTTTAGGAAGGTGGCATGAATAACCGTTTCCTCTTTAGCCGTGTATGCATTTAGCTCCCCGCCAACATCCTCCATACGGCTCATTATATGAAAAGCCTTACGTTTTTTTGTCCCCTTAAAAATTACATGCTCAATGAAGTGGGCTAAACCATGTTCGTGTTCTAGCTCATCGCGCGAGCCAGTATTTACCATTAAACAGCAATAGGCAACAGGCGAACTGGTTCGCTTGTGCGCTACTCGAATTCCATTTTGCAGAGTGTGAAGTTCAAAATCCATCGCCAAAAAATATTCGCAAACCTATTACATTTAAATGGTTTTGCAAAAAAGTATCGGAGTTGAGAGGGGGGGCTTGCACAATGTGATGAAAAAAATAAAATATGCACAATATATTAAAAGCATAGCCTCTCATATCTAGCATCAAAAGAATCAGAAAAGAAAATGATGAATTGATAAGTGATTGGCTAAGTGTTAATTGGTAGAAGTTGAGAAATAGATATAATAGTCTAATCCACCAAACTAACTACAATTCTCCCTTTCAACTTTCCGTTAAGCATTAGGTTGATGTGGTGTTGTAAATCATCTAGCTTAATCTCTTTGTAAAGTGAATGCAAGTTTTCTGGTTTCCATTCATTGGCAAGCTTGTTCCAGACAATTTCTCTGTACTTCATGGGGTAGCTTTGCGAGTCGATTCCTATTAGCGAAATGCCTCTTAAAATAAACGGGAAAACTGTTAGCTCGAGTTTAGGAGAGGCAACATTGCCACAGCAGGTTACAACTCCCATTGGCTGTGTCGATTTGATTATGTTTTCGAGAATAGTTCCACCAACAGTGTCAACTGCTCCTGCAAACATAGGTTTCAACAGGGGCTTTTTGTCAAAATTCTCAATTTCACTTCGGGGTATAATTTCATTTGCTCCGAGTTGAATCAAGAAATCTTTTTCGGTTTGTTTCCCAGTAATGGCAGAAACAGAATATCCAATCTTGCTAAGAATGGAAATGGTAAGTGTTCCAACGCCACCAGTTGCACCAGAAACAATAATTTTGCCATCGTTAGGTTTTACAAGTTCCGCTAATCGCAGAACTGAAATACCTGCTGTTAATCCAGCAGTACCGTAAATCATGGCTTCTTTCATGCTCAATCCTTCAGGAAGCCTTACAGCCCAGTCGGCTGGTACGTGAATATATTCTGCAAAGCCTCCATCGGTATTCATTCCTAAATCGTAGCTTGTAACTATAACAGGGTCACCTGGAATGAACTTATTGCTATTCGATTCCTGAACAATACCAACTGCATCGATGCCAGGCGTGTGAGGGTATGTTTTGGTTACTCCCTTGTTCCCAGTTGCCGATAGCGCATCCTTATAGTTTAGTGAGCTATAGTAAACTCTAACTAATATTTCATTATCCTTTAGTGGGTTAAGTTCAATATCTTTAATTGAACAGATAAAGTTCCCTTCAACCTCCTCAACACGGAAGGCTTTGAATGTGTGTTTTCCTGATTTCATTTTTCTGTATTTAACCAATTATTTCCCTCTGAAGAGGTGCAGGAATCCCTTGTAGGGGCCTCTGGCAAATTTTCGGTTATCCCATCCACGGGCTTCAATAATAAAGTAGTAGACGCCTTCGGCAGCATCGGTTCCGATGTTGGTTTTGCCATCCCATCCTTCCCAATCGTGTGGGTTGCCACTATACTCATATACCAGTTTACCACTCCGGCTAAATATTTTTATTGAGAATGAGCTGATAGAGCGGATGCTTGCATCGGTATCGGAGAATACAAAACGGTCGTTAATGCCATCGCCATTGGGTGAAAAAACGTTAGGAATTATATCAGCGCTTAGCTTGGATGAGTCAACCTTTATGTCGGTAATTATGGAATCGATGCAACCAGAAGAGGTGTTAACCGAGTAGTGGTAGATTGTATAATATCCGGGCACCATAATATTTTTATCGGGGTAGGCATCGTTTCGGGTTGCAATAAGGGAGCTATCGCGCCAAATTACATAGTTAAAATCGCCTAGGGGTTCAATTTTTTTTGTGGTCATCTTCCAGTAAATTGAATCGCAGTTAAGGCTTTTACTTTCAAGGCGCAGGCCAAGAAGCGCTTCGTATTCCCCGTTAGAGTCCCAGTCTTTCCATGAGCCATCTTCATCAACCTGAATCAAATCATCGGCTTTAGTGGCTATTGCTGTAATCTCGGGTGTTGAAAGTGATAGAGTGCGACCAAAAGGATTGACAATGGTTATTGTATAGGACGAATTGTATAGCGGAGCGGGTTCCTCAATTACTAATCGGAGCTGTTTCTCTTGCGAAACATCAATTCTACTATCGGATGAAGTCCATGTTATATTATCGAAATATTGTTTCCCATAGGTGTTGTTCTCACGGTTTGGATTACGAGATAAATCGAAGTAGGCAAATCTGTCGTAAGGAATATTGTACGACGATGGGGTTGTGATTGGATTAAGCTCAAGAAACTCACAGTTATTGTCAATCTCGATATTGTTTAAAGTGACATCATCGGTAAAGAGCCAGCATGTGTATGTTTCGGTTGAGTCGGTATTATCAGTTATTTCAACTCGATAGCCACCTTCGGCAAGCGATTCCTTAAGCGATTGGCTAAGATTGCTTTCCTCTGCGAAAAGCTTAAACTTTAATGAGTCGGTGTTGTACCTGTACCATTTGAAAGTTGATGGATTCCCCGTTGAATGGGCAGCGCTGAGGTTTCCTGTACTGCCATAAAAAACAAAGATGGAGTCTTGCTTGGTGGTATTAACATACTCCGTTAGCAGCGACAAATCCCTTCCTGGGGCAACTACCTGAGCATGTATGCTAATTGTTCCAGCTAAAAAAGTAAAAAATGCTATTACTGTTTGAATTGCTCTCATTTGTTTTTAAGGTGTTGTTACATGGGTTCAGGGTATAAAACGCAATTAAATGATTAATATTTTTGATTCACTGAATTAGTTAGGGCAGTCGACGAATATCAGCACCTATGGCATTAAGACGACCATCAATATTTTCGTATCCGCGGTCAATCTGTTCGATATTATGAATAACGCTTTTACCTTCGGCCGAGAGCGCAGCAATAAGGAGTGCCACACCAGCTCGAATGTCGGGCGAGGTCATTACCGTAGGACGAAGTCTTAACTTTCTGTCGTGACCAATAACCGTAGCCCGGTGAGGGTCGCAAAGAATGATTTGTGCCCCCATATCAATAAGCTTATCGACAAAGAACAGGCGGCTCTCAAACATTTTTTGATGAATCAGAACAGAGCCTTTAGCCTGAGTTGCAACCACAAGAAATACGCTAAGCAGGTCGGGAGTTAGTCCAGGCCATGGGGCATCGGCAATGGTTAGGATTGAACCATCAATAAAGGTCTCAATCTCATAGTGCTGCTGCGCTGGGATATGTATATCATCATTTTGTACCTCGAACTGAATTCCCATTCGGCGGAATGCATCAGGAATAATGCCGAGATTACTGTATGAAACATTTTTAATGGTGATGTCGCTAGCGGTCATGGCAGCCAAGCCAATGAATGAGCCAATCTCAATCATGTCGGGCAGTATGGTATGGGTACAGCCTCCAAGGGATTCAACTCCATCAATAGTTAGCAGGTTGGAACCAATGCCCGAAATTTTAGCGCCCATGCTAACAAGCATTTTGCACAGCTGCTGAACATAAGGTTCGCAAGCGGCATTGTATATTGTTGTTCTACCAGGAGTAAGAACTGCAGCCATTAGTATATTTGCTGTACCTGTAACCGAAGCTTCGTCGAGCAGCATATATGCACCACGCATATTCTCCCCTTTGAGGGAGAAGAAGTTTTCGCGATTGTTGAAATCGAATTTAGCGCCAAGTTTTTGGAATCCTAGCAGGTGGGTGTCAAGCCTACGTCGGCCAATTTTATCGCCACCAGGCTTTGGAGCATATGCTTTGCCATATCGTGCAAGTAGAGGTCCAACAACCATTATTGATCCCCTAATGGCCGATGCTTTAGTCTTGAATTCCTCTGTAGTCAAGTACTCAATATCAACATTTGAAGCCCTGAAGGTGCACTCCGATGGAGCTGTTCTTTTGACTTCAACTCCCAATCCTTGAAGTAGTTCAATTAGCTTGTTTACATCACGTATATTAGGTATATTTTTGATGGTAACGGGTTCTGAGGTTAGCAAGGTGGCACAAAGTACCTGTAGTGCTTCGTTTTTTGCTCCTTGAGGGAATAACTCACCTTTTAGCGGTTTACCACCATAAACTTCAAATGTTGCCATAAGGAATTAGATTAGCGTTTGCGATGATGCTTTGATCGCCGGTTACCTCTTACCTCTCGCTTGTCGATTAGTTTTGAGCCAGGAGCCATAATAAGTTTTCCACCGCTAAGGGTTTCCATATCACGGAAAATATCCTCATCGGTTACCGACTCCTTATTCCAAGTGATGTTAGCTTTTTTCATTTGGTTGGCTATGAGCTGCTTAAAGGCTTCCTTCTCTGGGCCCTCTTCCATCTCAATGGCCTTCGCAATCATCTGCTCAATTATTCTTCCGTAGTGCTTATAGTGGATGGGGTTATTGGGGTAGGGAACCTTTCTGGGTTTTTCGTTGTATTTTTCCAGTTGAGGTTTTGGGAATGGGGAATCTATATCAAGTTTAAAGTCGGACATGATAAATAGGTGGTCCCAAAGTTTTTGGCGAAAGTCGTTGATGTTACGTAAATGAGGGTTCTGGTTCCCCATTATAACGATGAGCGATCGCGCAAGCCTGTTCCTTTCCTCCCTATCTTCCAAGTTGGTAATATAATCTACCATCTGTTGGATGTGCCTTCCATACTCTGGCAGTCGCAACTTTTTCCTTTGTGTATTGTAGTCCATTGAAAATGATTAACTGTGAATATATAAAACTTATACGTTGCCTACATTACAAATATAAATCAACGAAGGCAAAAATCAAAAAGAGTTACTTACTGTGAAGGCAGAACAGATTATTAATCTACCTTTTTCAGATTTGCAAATTTAAGCAATAAATTTTTACTACCAGCCATACGAAAATTAACCATAGCTTTTCGGTTTGGACCATCGCCTTCAATGTTTTCAACAATGCCATCGCCAAATTTAGCGTGGTAAACCTTCATCCCAATTCTAATATCGGCAGGAGCAATATCTTTTAGATTTTTAGGGGGTGTTGAAATTGTAGCAGAATTAGCTTTTGGGTTGGTTGAGGCTACGTTTTGAGTCGAAGGTTTGTTATAATAGCTTCGTTGTGTAAAGTTTTGCCTTGTGTTTTGTGGCGATGAGCTCTCCCATTGATTTTCGTCGAAAGATGCTTCGATGTATTGGGGGTCAATCTCCTTAATAAATCTACTTGGTGAGCAATTGGTAGATGTGCCCCAGCGGAAGCGAGTTTGTGCATATGAGATAAATGCCTTTTTTGCTGCACGTGTTAGAGCCACATAGAACAATCTACGTTCCTCTTCGATATCTTCTGCCGAAGAGATGCTCATGGTAGAGGGGAATAGGTTTTCTTCTAAACCCGTTAGAAAAACATAATCGAATTCTAGTCCCTTTGCCGAGTGCACGGTCATAACGCTAACTCGATTATTATCCTCATCTTTATCTGTATCCTGATCAGTAAGTAGGGCTACATTCTCGAGGTAGTCGACAAGCGTAACGGTTTCTTCGTATCCTTCTGCCTTTCTGCCCTCAATAAATTCACGAATACCGTTAAGCATCTCCTCGATATTTTGTAGGCGAGAAATTCCCTCTTGGCTCTTATCTGCTTTTAGATCGCTAATTAGGCCCGAAGCATTTGCTATATGGTAAACTGCTTCATAAGCATCCTGATTATAAATTTTTTGTTGGAACGATATGATGAGATTTCGGAAGTCGTCAAGTTTTTTTACTGCGGCTGGTTTTATTGCGCCAGTGGTATTACCTAGCACGCCAACGGTTTGCCAAAGACTAAGCCCTTGTTGGTTGGCCAGCTCTTGCAAATGCCCCATTGTTGTGTTGCCGATACCACGGGCAGGGTAGTTCACCACCCTTCGGAATGCCTCATCATCATTTGGGTTTACAGTTATGCGAATGTAAGCAAGTAGGTCCTTGATTTCCTTGCGCTGGTAGAACGACAAACTACCATAAATTCGATATGGGATATTTCGCTTGCGGAGGGTTTCTTCAAAAATACGCGATTGCGCATTAGTACGATAAAGGATGGCTATATCGCTATAGTTGCAGTGGGTTTGGTGAACTATGTTAAGAATCTCCGATGCAATCAAAAAACCCTCCTCTTGGTCGGTATATGCGCTAATCAGTTTAATTTTTTCACCTTCCTCGTTACTTGAGTAGGCTATTTTGGGAATTTGCTTCTCGTTTTTAGCAATAACGCTGTTTGCAGCATTTACAATGGTTTGCGTTGAACGGTAGTTTTGCTCAAGTTTAAACAGACGATAATCCTTGTAGTCGTTCTGAAAGTTAAGAATGTTTTCAATCTTAGCACCACGGAACGAGTAAATGCTCTGAGCATCATCGCCTACCACGCAAAGATTCCTGTGACGCTCCGAGAGCTTTTTAACAATTAGATATTGTGAAAAGTTGGTGTCCTGATACTCATCTACTAAGAAATAGCGGAAGCGTTCCTGGTATTTTTGGAGCACATCGGGGAAGTCACGGAAAAGGACATTTGTGTTAAGTAGCAGGTCGTCAAAATCCATTGCCGATGCCTTTTTACATCGCTGAGCGTAAAGGGTGTAAATTCTATGAATCTCTCCTTTACGAGCTCTAACATCTTGTTGAATGATTGATGCATTCTGCGAATATGCTTGAGGTGTTATTAGGTTGTTTTTAGCAAGAGAAATTCTCGATAGTATTTCGCCCGGTTTATACGATTGAGCGTCAAGCTTCAACTCTTTAATTATTTGGGTGATAAGATTCTTGGAATCTGTTGTGTCGTATATTGTAAAGTTCCTATCGTAACCTAAATGCTCAGCCTCACTTCGGAGTATTTTAGCAAAGATGGAATGAAAGGTTCCCATCCAAAGTTTAGATGCTGTTTCTTGCCCTACTATCTTGGCAATACGCTCCTTCATTTCACGAGCAGCCTTGTTGGTAAAGGTAAGAGCCATTATTGACCATGGCTTAACACCAATAGTTAAAAGGTGTGCAATTCTATATGTTAGCACACGGGTTTTCCCCGATCCTGCCGATGCAATAACCAAACTTGGTCCTTCGGTATTTGTAACTGCTTCGCGCTGTATTTCGCTCAGCTCATCTAAATAGTTCGACATCTATAACCTTCTCGTTTTAGCTATACAAAAGTAGTGGTACTAAATGAGTACAACAAGAAAACAGGGTGTTTGTTATTAACATTAGGGTGCATTGTGCTGTGTACATTGTGCTGTGTACAGTGTACAGTGTGCAGTGTACAGTGTGCAGTGATAAGAGGTTTATCATGACGAAAAGTCGAGGTATCTCTTGTGGAGGAATATGAGGAAGTTTGACGAAGTTAAAGGAATTTAAAAGGATGAAACGGAATGATTCGGAAATAATCGTAATGTATCGGAAGTGCCTTTTTACTCCGAACCTGCCAATGTTGTGCTTGTAGTGGCTGAGCCTGTCGAAGCCACTTTTTTCCAAAGAATATGAGGAAGTTAAAAGAAGTTAGAGGAAGTTAAAGGAATAAATCGGAATGACTGGAAGATTTAAGTGGCCATATTTGATTTTCCTCCCGTATGCCTCTGTGTAACTCTGTGGTGTAAAAAAATAAAATGCAGATGCCTCAAATAAACAAAACTTTTATCGTTAACGCTTAACGTTTTACGTTTAACGCCTTTTATCCTTCTTCGCCGGACAAATCTGAAATCTTGAATTTGAAATCTTGAATTATTGTCATGCTGAGCTTGTCGAAGCCACTTTTTTCAAAGAATATGAGGAAGTTAAAAGAAGTTAGAGGAATTTAAAAGAATGATACGGAATGAACCGGAAATAAACGGAATGATTCGGAAGATTAAGGGAAGTACTTGGGAAAACTTATTATAATAAAAAATAGGGCGAAGATACCCTCGCCCTATAAAAATGCTGTGGATTATTTTTGATTACCTGTTCCAGCTAACATCTTCTGAAGTAAGTTTACCCTGATTAACCATCTCATCCTCAATGTCTTTTTTGCGTTCAAAGAATGGGTGAGTGTCTTTGGTTTTCTGGAAGATGCCAACATAGTAGTAGTTGTTGAAATCATTTTCAAAGGTCTTAAAGTAAACCCAGTAGTAAACAGGGAATCCAGCAACCTCGGATGTAGCATCAGGGTATTTCTCAGAGAGTAGAATGGTTAGGCCCTCTTCGAGTCGTTCCCAAGTCAAAGCAATCTGTTCCTCTTCGGTTAGTCCTTCAAATCCAGGAATATTATACTGTGTACGTTTCGACAAACGAAGATCGAAGTTGCTATAGTATGCACTTGCTCCAAAATAGAACTCATCGTTACCATAGCTGCTACCATAAGAGCGATCTAAATTGTTGTAAACCCAATCAACAAGAAGTTGATAATCGGAAGCACCAAGTGTTAAGTGAATTGTAGGATCAAAGAACCATTTTGTACCATCGTTGAAGAACTGATCGGAATGTGTATCAAGGAAGTCGTTAATTGTCCACTCGCCATTTACCTTGTTAAATTGGAGAACAGTTGCAGAAGAAACATCGTCTTTATCATTTCTAAAGGCAACGTTTTTAACCTCACCATCAAGTGTATAAGGGAACTTTACTTTAAGGTAAATTGGGAGGTAAGTTTGAGCATCAGTAGTTGGGATATAGCCATTAGTAAATCCCAACTCCTGATAATCTGCATCGCTTAGAATAAGAATATCAGAAGCTAACTTCCATTTGTTGCTATTTTTAGAGTAGACCGTGTACAACTTTTTAGTTTCATCAACATTAAGAATAGTTGCATCATCCGAAATTGTCACATCATCAATTTGGTAGGTGGTTGTAGCTGAGTTGTCGGTTCCGTTACCAACATATTGGAAAGCAACATAAATAGTATCTCCTTTATAGCTTGATAAATCAAATGAACCAGCATCCTCGAAAGAAGCACCATAACCACTTGTTGGTTCTTGAGGTAACGTGAAACTTGATGTGATATCGGTCCATGTAGCAGTAGCAATGTTGGCTTCGTTACCATCAAAATCATCAGAGATCAAAATATGTAAGCAGTCAGCATTGTAAAAACCAACCTTAACCTTAAACGTTAACATGGGGTTAGCAATGGTATCGAGTTTGTCAAATTTGCGAATTAGCCAAACATCATTCTGCTCTCCGGAATTGTACGACGACATTTGGGCATAAAGATTCCCACTATAAGATCTGTAATCCCATGTCTTTGTTCCTATTAAGTCCTTATTAATCCAAGCATTGGCAACAGGATCGTAGGCTGTGCCCTCTTCAAAATCAAATTTTACTTTCTGTAATAAACCTCCAGTAGTGTAAGCTTCCTCTGCAGAATAATTATATGCTATAAACCTATATTTTCCATCAGAGTCATCTGGAAAGATTTTATCAAGAAGCACAGGTAGGCTATCCTCAACATTTACTGTTGGAGTAAATGCTTCAACATAAAGAGTATTACTACCCCAAAGTTTTTTGTAATCGCTTGTAGTTAAGGTATATATCGATGATAAGTCGGCAAAGTAGGAAGGGAGAGCCGCAAACTCATTATAGGTAATTTTTGCTGAGGAGCCTTTGCTTAATGCGGGGAAGTTATTAGCTAGAATTGCGGGTATGTAATCTTTACCAGGAAAACGACTGTTGAAAGCCAAATTTGATTTAATGGCTTTTGCAAGAGTGCTATCATCTTTTGTAGTAGCATCTTTTAGTGCGGCATTACTGGCTGTGGCATAATCAGCATCTACAAGTGTGTACTCAATCGACTCCTTGTAGGGTTCTTGGGCATCGTCGAGCTGCTTATAGGTATCCTCCAGAGGGTTACACGACCAAAGCAGCGTGGCTCCAAATAGAAAAGCAAATATCTTTTTCATAATTGTATCTCCTTAATGATTAAAAGTTAATTCTTAAACCGGTTGACCAAGTTCTACCAAAACCAAAGAAAACATAAGAAGTCATTGCATCATGTAGTGAGCCATCGGTAGCATCGGCAATATACTCAGTGTTTAAGAGGTTGTTAACGTTGCCATAAACAGATGCATTAAGATTGCCAATTTTAAAACGATAGTTGGCATCTAAGTCAATAATGTAGTAGTTTGGCATTCTCCAGGCATCTACTTGACTTTCAGGTGATGTGCGTTTTGTTGGGTCAAAATCGGCATAGTTTTTAGCATACCAGCTAACATCGGCACCTATTTTTAGTTTAGGTAGCACCTCGTAGTTTACTGAAAGGGCAGCAGTAACCTGGGCAGAGTTCCCTACATGTACATTCTTTATGTAGGCATTGTAGGTACCAATTGCTTGTTGGTTTTGGTCAAATAATGTAAAGTTAACATTATCGGACCATACGTAGTCGCCCCAGGAGAACATAGCTCTGATATCGAGTTTAGAAATAGGTTTAACTACACCTTCAACCTCAACACCCTGGTGTAAAGCGTTAATACCAGTGATGTTGGCAGTTTGTCCAGCAAGACTCTTTACTAGGCCTCTATCGTTCCATTGTGTTCTGAATAGGTTAACCTTCACGCTAAATATTTTAGCAGTATAGTTGTAGCCTAATTCAGCTGTGATTATGCTTTCGTACTTGACATCATTATTAAATTCATTGGTATAGTTAGGGAATGCATTGCGGAACGTAGGAGCGCGCTTAATGTAACCACCGTTAACAAATACGTTATGCTCGCCATAAACCTTGTAGTTGAAACCTGCCTTTACATTCCAAGGGAAAAAGTCGTACCAGGGAGTTGTTCTGTTTCCGGGTTCGTATTGGAAGTAGTCTATCCTACGGAACATGTTGTCGGCAACAGCCATGGATAGAAAACCTGAGTATTGGTCGGTAACGTATTCGCCTTGTGCAAAGAGGCCTAACCAAAGAACTTGACCAAGGTTATGATAGTTAATGTAATCGCCCTTATATAGGGGTTGATTTGCAGGACGGTTAATATCTTTAGAATCCAGGAAGTATTTTCCGCCGAGCAGGTCTTCAACCTTATAGGCGTGAACACCATTATAGAAACGGCCATCAAAACCTGCAGTTATTTTTAGGTCGTCAATATTTTTGGTGTAGGTTGATAGGGCACCGTACCACTGATGGTCGTTAACTGCATTGGCAATAATACAGGTTGAACCATTAAGAGAAGCGGCATTTTGCTGAATAACCCAATCATAGTCGTAGTAGCCCTCTGCTGTAAGGGCGGTATTATCATAGGGTAAGCCCGATGGGTATTGTCTATTCAGCCAGTTTGCATTTAGCCCATAAACCCTACGTCCGCCACCTGTTGCTAAAGATGCGTATAAATTGGTTACAAGCATAGAGCTCTCATCTATTTTCCAGTAATGGTTTAGCGACATTTGTGGTTTGTGGTAGAAGTTATAGGCATAGGCTGATGTGTAGATTTTACCATTTCTGTAACCAAAGTCGGAGTTCCATTTTATGCCATTGGGGTTATCTCTATATTCTTGTATTAAGTGCTTATTTGAACGTTGGTTGTGCCATTGAGGTGCACCAAATGCGTTGAAGGTAACCGTGTGCTTTTCGTTAATTTTTTTGGAGATATTTACAAAGTATGAGTAACCTTCAAAGTTTGTAGCTTGAATGTAACCATCACCTTTAGTGTAACCACCCGAAACAGTTACAGCCCAGCCATTGTCGAGTAAACCAGTAGAAACGGTAAAGTTTTGCTTGGTATACCCATCGTTACCCATACCATAGTAAACAGAACCGCCTTGCTTAGCATCGGTTGATTTGGTGATAATGTTAATAGTACCACCAACTGAAGAAAGGGCAAGCTTTGAAGCTCCAAGTCCACGCTGTACCTGCTGATTGGAAGTTACATCGGAAAGTCCAGCCCAGTTACTCCAGTAAACTTTTCCGCTCTCCATATCGTTTACGGGAATACCGTTTATAAGTACTCCAATGTTGTTTGAATCAAATCCACGTAGATATATTCGGGAATCGCCAAAGCCACCACCTTGGCGGGTTGCGTAAACCGAAGGTGTAATTCTTAGAATTTCGGGGAACTCTTTGTTACTAAGCTTTTCAATAATGATTTTAGGTTCAATTGTAGATACCGCAACTGGTGTTGTGCGATCGCGTACAAACGATGCAGTAACAAGAACTTCGTCAATATCTACAGAACTAGGCTCAAGTTTGATTGTGCCTAAGTTGAGCTCTCCAGAAACATCAACAGGCATTTCTAGGTCTAAGTAGCCTACATAACTAAATTTTAGAGTGTGTTTGCCTTCTGGAACCTTGAGTGCAAACGATCCGTCAACATTTGTAGATAATCCAATGGTTGTGCCTTCAATCACAACCGCTGCACCAATTAGGGGAGAGCCACTATTTGAGTCGACAACTACTCCCTTAATTACTCCCTGTCCGAGTGCCCAGATAGGGGCGAGGAAAAGGATTAATGATAGAACCCAATTTTTTCTTCTCATAGGTCTTTTGTTTTTGTTAGTCTTTGTGTTTATTGTTTTTAGAATTGGTTTTCAAAATTAATATCAAAAGATGTGCATGTTTGAATGCATAGGTTAAGTTTACATTAAATCATCGCAAACGTTTGCAAAGGGTGCCTTTTTGCTAAAAGATTAATTCAATGATTTTTTGAGTAGCACCAACACCCGAATTTACTAATTCTTTTGCTTGATTTGCAGCTAGTTGGTAGGTGTTTTTGTGAGATAGGAGGGAATTTAGTAAATTCTTAAACTCATTGTACGATTTAATAGAAAATCCTGCTTTTTTATCTATTAAATCTTTGGCTTCTTGGAATTTATTGTAGTTTGGACCAAAAATTACTGGAACGCCATAAACTGCGGCTTCCAGAGTGTTGTGAATGCCTGCACCAAATCCGCCCCCAATGTATGCCACAGTAGCATACTGGTATATGGAAGATAGTAGGCCTATGGTATCAACAATAAGAATGTTTGATTCCTTAGCATTGTTAAAGTCTGAATCGGTGAAACGAACAGGAGGAGTAGGGGATTTGCGTATTATTTCTTGAATGTGCGATTCTTCAATCTCGTGTGGTACTACAATAATTTTTAGGTCGGGGATTTCTTTTGCTAGTGGCAAAATGATTTCCTCGTCTTTGGGCCATGTGCTGCCAGCAACTAGTACTTTATGTCCTTCAGCAAATATTTTAACTAGTGGAATGTCTTTTGCTTCTGAAGCTATTTTAGAAACCCTATCATATCGTGTATCGCCTGTAACAACAACATTGCTATAACCAATACTTTCTAGTAAGGCTTTGGATGTGTTGTTTTGAACGAAAAAGGTGGAGAACGCCTTAAGAAAATTTCTGTACCACTTGCCATAGGGTTTAAAGAAAATCTGATTTGACCTAAATATGCCGGATACTAAGTAGGTTGAAATGTTTCGTTGCTTTAGCACGTTAAGGTAGTGGTACCAGAATTCATACTTGACAAATATCGCCATTTGTGGATTTATCAAATTGATAAATCGCTTAGCATTTCTTTTGGTATCGAGGGGTAAATAAAAGATATAATCGGCCCCTGGATAGTTTTTCCTTACCTCATAGCCTGATGGTGAAAAGAAGGTGAGTAAAATTTTTTTGTTTGGGTCTTTTTGCTTGATTGCTTCAATTACAGGTCGTCCTTGTTCAAACTCGCCTAAGGAGGAGCAATGTATCCAAATAGGTGGATTTGCAGGGTCGATTTGTTTGCTGATTTTTTCCCAAATGTTTTTTCGTCCTATGCGAAAAAGCTTTGCTTTGGTGTTAAAAAGAGAAGCGAAGTTTACTAAGAGTTGATATAATCTGATCGACAGGTTGTAAAGAAACACCATAAGACTCTAAGCAATGGTTTAAAGATTTTTCAAATATACAAAAGGGAATAACCTATTCCAAAAAAAAAGCCGGCAAAAGCCGGCACTATTTAGAGTTCAATTCCCTCTTCGGGATCGGAACCAGTGTACTCTCTAACAATACCACGTTTAGAGGTTTTTATGAATTCGCAAATTAGCTGCCTTTCTGGAGTGTTTTCAACGTTTTCTTCAATGTATTTCAGCGCTTGAGAAACGTTCATTCCCTTATTGTAGAGATTTCGGTAAATCTCTTGAATAGTGGCAATTTGTTCGCGCGAGAATCCTCTACGGCGAAGCCCAACAAGATTAATTCCAGCGTAGGTTAGAGGTTCACGTGCAGCAATTATGTATGGAGGTATATCCTTGTTAACTTTGGAGCCACCTTGTACCATTACATGGGCACCAATTTTTTCAAACTGATGAACTAATACATGTGCACTCAAAATTGCAAAGTCGTCAATTTCTACTTCGCCAGCAATTTGGGTCCCATTGCCTATAATGATATTATTTTTAAGGATGCAATCGTGAGCTATGTGAGAATAGGCCATTAGAAGGCAATTATTCCCAACAACAGTTTTCCCACGTGAGGCTGTACCCCGATTAACCGTTGCGCATTCCCTGATAGTCGTATTATCGCCTATCTCTGCAGTAGTTACCTCTCCCTTGAATTTTAAATCCTGAGGGATGGCTGAGATAACTGCACCAGGAAAGATTCTACAATTCTTACCTATTCGAGCTCCATCCATAATGGTTACGTTAGGACCAATCCAAGTACCATCACCTATTACTACATCGCCTGCAATGTAAGAGAATGGTCCAATAGTTACATCCTTGCCAATTTTGGCATCGGGATGAATGAATGAGTTGCTATGCTGTGTCATTATTCTTTAACTTTTGTAATTTGTGCCATCAGTAATCCTTCCATAACCAGCTGGTCGCCAACAAATGCCTGACCTGTCATGTTTGCAATTCCTCTACGAATGGGTTCGTTAAGAAAACATTTAAATATTATAGTGTCACCAGGGACAACCTTGCGTTTAAATCGAACCTGGTCGATTTTTAGAAAGTAGGTAAGGTAATTTTCAGGATCGGGAACGGTGTTTAAAACGAGTATTCCCCCGGTTTGAGCCATCGCCTCAACCTGTAAAACGCCAGGCATCACAGGTTCACCTGGGAAGTGGCCAACAAAAAAGGCCTCATTCATGGTGACATTTTTTACGCCAACCACTGTAGTCCCATCCAGGTATATAATTTTATCTATTAAAAGGAAAGGAGGTCTGTGGGGCAATGTCTTCATTATTTCATTGATATCCTTTACAGGGGGCTTGGTTGGGTCATAAACTGGTGGGGTTGGCTTAAGGCGTTCTTGTTTGTAGTGTTTACGCAATATTTGAGCAAAATCGGTATTGGCTTTATGACCTGGACGCATGGCAATTATCTTGCCTTTTATTCTCGCACCAACCAGGGCAAAATCACCAATCATGTCGAGCAATTTATGCCTTGCTGGTTCGTTGTCGAAGTGTAAGTCAAGGTTATTTAGAATACCTTCGGGTTTAACCTTAATATGAGGTTTGTTGAACAAATCGGCTATCCTGTCAAGCTCTTCTTGAGGCACCTCGTGTTCCATGATAACTATGGCATTCTCTAAATCACCACCTTTGATAAGGTTGTGTTTTAGTAGCACCTCAAGCTCATGGAAAAAAACAAAGGTTCTACAAGGCGATATCTGTTCTTTGAACTCATCAATAGAGTTCATTTTAGCATACTGATGTCCTAAAACTCTTGAGTTGTAATCAACCATTACATCAATGCTAAACTTATCATCGGGATAGATGATGATTTCGATGTTATTCTTTTCATCGGTATACACCATCTTTTCTTTGATGATAAGATAGTTGCGCTCGGCGCCTTGTTCTACAGTGCCAACTTTTTCTATAGCTTCAACAAAATATCGTGAACTACCATCCATTATGGGCATTTCAGGCCCATTTACCTGAACAATTGCATTGTCGATACCCATTCCGTAAAGTGCAGCCATCATGTGTTCAATGGTATGCACCTTTACATTCTTTGTTGCTATAGTTGTTCCTCTTGAGGTGTCAATAACATGATCGGCAATGGCTTCTATTTTAGGCTGGCCTTCCAAATCGGTACGTTGAAATACTATACCTGTGTTTACTTCGGCAGGAAGAATAGATACTTCAACATCGGCTCCAGTGTGCAAGCCCTTGCCTTTTAGTGTAACGGGTTGGTTTATTGTTCGTTGCTTGTCTGCCATGGTTAAGCTTTTTTTGATTAACAACAAAAAGGCGCTAAAGCGCCTATTTCCTATTTGTTATCTAACTTTTGCAATAGTTCTTGTACTGTACGTTCTAATTCCGAAACCTTTTTCATTAGTTCAGGAAGATTCCTGTAAACAGCAGAGGAACGTCGTTCCTTGCTAATTTCTATTGCGGGACTTCCTAAAAGGATAGTTCCTGGTTTACGGATATCACCAGAAATGCCCGATTGTGCGCCAACTTTAACCTCATCGGCAACCTTAACATGTGGGCTAACTCCCACCTGTCCACCAAACATACAATTTTTACCCACTTTGGTTGAGCCTGCCACACCAGTTTGTGCTGCCATAACGGTATTCTCTCCAATTTCTACGTTATGGGCAATATGTACGTGGTCGTCAATTTTAACACCTTTACGTAAAATGGTCGAGCCCATTGTTGCCCTGTCGATTGTTGCATTGGCACCTATTTCAACGTAGTCCTCTACAATGACATTCCCAATCTGTGGAATCTTTTTATAGTTAGTGTCGGCACCAGAGGCAAATCCAAATCCATCGGCTCCAATTATGGCACCACTATGTACCATGCAGCTATTACCAATGATGCACTCTTCGTAAATAACAACTCCTGGATATAGAGTAACGTTGTTGCCAATTTTAACATTAGGTCCTATGTAAACCTGCGGATAAATTTTTACGTTATCGCCAATTGAAACACCCTCGGCAATATATGAGAAAGCACCAATGTATGCATCAGCGCCAATTTTGGCCGATTCATGGATGTACGATGGTTGCTCTATGCCGCTTTTGGGTTGCTTTGATTGGGCATATAAGTCGAGAAGTGAAGCAAAAGCTTCGTATGCATTTTTCACCCTAATAAGGGTGGTGGTAATAGGCTGTTCTGCAACAAAATCATCGTTAACAAGTACTATTGATGATTTGGTTGTATAAATATAGGGTTCGTACTTAGGATTAGCTAGAAACGACAATGCTCCAGGGAATCCTTCTTCAATTTTTGCTACGGTAGTTACCTTAACATCAGGGTCACCATCAATAGTTCCGCCTAAGTAATTTGCAATTATCTGTGCTGTAAATTCCATATTAACTTTTTGTAAACAACCTGCAAAACTAATCAAATAAATCTAAATGCCTCGAAGCTCTTTAGGATAACATAGGAAAAATTTTTTTGTTTCGTTCGATAAAGCTTTGGCATTAAGCATATCAGAGGCCTCTGCAATGTCAATTAGTTGCTCGTTGTTGTTTAAAATTTTTATTGATTCATGGCCTGGCTCATATGCACTTAGGCTAATCATGTCGCTAAAAACAAAGTAATCTGAAAAATTGGAGAGGTTGGGGTACTTGTTTTTGAACTCAAAATCAAGTCTGTCTATCCGATTGGGAGCGAAAGGAGTGTTGCTTAGCTCTATAGATGGCAACCGTCTGTTCACAATTGAACTCGCTAATCTTGAGAGCACTTTGTCGGGGTGGTCAACCCATCTTTTAGCTGCAACCATTATATCGGCATCATCAATCTTTGAAAATAAAACTAATGGTTGAGGTATTTCATTAGATGTATCACTGGGTAAAAAATCGCTTTTGCTAAGTGAAGAGCTTAAAAGTAAATAAAGCGGTCCATCGCAAATGGATTTGTCACCTGCTTTTATTAGATCTTTAGCACGGTTTAATAGCTTAATTAGAATTTGTTCAGCGGCAACAACAGTTTTATGGAGATAAACCTGCCAGTACATTAATCTTCGAGCAATAAGAAACTTTTCAATTGAGTAAATGCCTTTTGCCTCAACCACAAGGTTGTCGTCAATAACATTTAGCATCTTAATTATTCGCTCAGAGCCAATAACGCCTTCGGAGACTCCTGTGTAAAAGCTGTCACGTTTAAGATAATCCATTCGGTCCATATCAAGCTGTCCCGAAATAAGTTGATGGAGAAAATGGCGTGAATACTTATCTTCAAAAATGTCAATGGCTAATGAGAGTTTTCCACCGAACTCTTTGTTTAGCTGGGTTAAAAAACATTTACTAAGAAACTCATGGTTTATTCCATTCGCAATAACATGCTCAAGAGCATGTGAGAATGGGCCATGCCCAATGTCGTGAAGTAATATGGCAACCGATGTAGCCTCAGCTTCTTCATCGGAAACACTGTGACCCTTACTACGAAGGGTTTCAATTGCTAAATCAAGCAGATGCATTGCACCAATGCTGTGCTGAAATCGGGAGTGTGTAGCTCCAGGATAAACCAAATGGCTTAGCCCGAGCTGCTTGATATTTCTAAGCCTTTGGAAATAGGGATGTTCAATAATATCGAAGATTAGCGGATGGCTAATGCTAATAAAACCATGAACAGGGTCGTTAACTATTTTCTTTTTATTGGTGGGTTTCATAAAAAACAATCACCCCTTTAGGGGTGATGGGCTGTTAAGTTTGAAAAACTTTTTAAGATCCTTTTATTTCAATCAAATTAAAATCAACCTTGTTAATTAGTGCTTTATAGTCGTTCCCAGCAAAGTAGATATCCTCGTCATCTTCTTCATAGTACCAGTTAATGGTAACCTTTTTGCCAGTATCAACTGCAAGCTTCTCAAACTTTTTCATAATATCAAATATGCGCTTAGACGAACTGGTATTGAAATATTCAAACTTAAGATGAACTATAGTTTCAGGCTTCGGATCATTTGCATACTCATCTATCCACCTTAGTATTGGTTGGTAAAAGTCAATAACATTTTCGGGTATGGAACGACCTTCGATTCGAATAACACCCGTATCAGGGTCAAAATTCACGTAAGGTGTAGTTGCCGTCTCGTTAAGCTCATACTTTTGCATACTCAATAACTTTAATGACTTTACAGCAAATATGCTATAAATTTTAATATTATGAAAGCTCTTGAAGAACTTGGTATTCGTCGCCATGACCATTTCTTACAATAGCATCCCAGTATTTGTAAGAAATTATTGCTTCGGCACCAGTTTTCTTGCTACGAATTTTAACCTTTGTTGCCCGTTGCTTTTCAACATCTTCAGCAATAAACTCAAAGGGCAATTCAAATATCGATTCAAAATCTTCACCTAATTGTTGTACTGCATCGTCGCCATTTTCGTAGTGCCATTTAACGCTAACTTTTGTTTTTTTGCCGTTTACCTCTTCTAACTTTCTAAATATCTCGCTAAGATATTTATTTGAACTACTGTTAGAGTATTCCAAGAATACAATTAGCTGGGTGTTTGGAGCTGGATTGGTGCAATAACTTTCTACCCACTCAAGTATAGGTTGCCAAAATGTAAATGGGTCTTCAGTGATTGAACGACCTTCAATCTCTAATATGCCTTCTTCGGAGAAGTTAATATATGGACAATCTTGGGTTTTTTCTACTAATATTCCCATTGTTATAGGAATTTAAAATTTTTAAACGCACACTTTTTTCAAAGATATTAAAAAAATGTTGTATTACAAGTGGGTTTTTTGATAAGTTTATTCAAACAGTTTGTCTATTCACCTTTTGAATCTTTTAAAAGGGTTATCATGGATTTTAATTTGATTAAGCCTGATAAGAAAGCGAGAACGAGGATTGCTAAAATTGCGCCTATATAACCTAGAATAGAGGCGTTGCTTTTCTCAAAAAATATGACAGAGACAATTATTGTTGCAATAATGAAGATGACGATTTTAAAAGTGATTACCCAATCTATCTTAATCCTAAAGGTTTTTGTAAAGAAGAACCACTGTAAAACCGCTGCTATCCCATTTGAGATTAAATTAACAAATCCTGCTCCTATAACACCAATTTGAGGGATTAGTATGATTGATAGTAGTATGTTTACAACTAATGTGAATAGAGAAATACGACAAAGCAGCCATATGTTCCCATTGGCAGTTAGTGCAGTGCCAAAAAGATACGAAAGCGCTACAAAAAAGAATGATCCCATAAGTAGTTTTAAAACTTCTGCAGAAATTTCAATATGTTCCTTGTACAAAATGGACATAAGTGGTTTGTCGAAAATTATAGTTGGTACTGCAACTGCAATAACCGGAACTATAAGAATTATCATATTGAATCGGAACATATCAGAAATATCTTTTTTTTCACTTAACATTCTTGATATAACAGGTAACATGAGCGATGCAAATAGGAATGGGTACATGTTAAAAGCGTCGAAAAGCCTAAAGGCTTGCGCATAAACACCTGCTGATAATGCACCTTTATCGCTAAGGCGCTCAATAAAAACAGTATCAAGCCTGCTATAAAGAGACATGAGAAGAACCAACGTAGCAAAAGGAAATCCTTCTTTTACTATTTGTTTAATTCTGGTTTTGCTTAAATTGATGTTTATGTGGATGTTATACCTTTTAAGCAGTAACCAAAGAGAGGTGATAAGTGCTAACACGTACGAAAAGGTTTGGCAAAGGGCAAATATGTAAACATTAAATTGCATGTTTGTGTCTCCCCATAAGTATATGGAGATAAGAGCAATCAAAATCAGTTTATCTAGTACACTCAATATGCTGTCGGCTTTAAAGTGATGCAAAGCGTTTAGGTTTGAGCGTATAAATAATATGAATGAGGCCAGTATTTGGTTTGTGGAAAGCAGAATAAGCAATTTGATCTGCTCGTTATTAAAGCCAACCATTATAGCAGCTGCAATGCTTATTATAATGTAAAGCAAGGCTAATGTGGCTTTTATAATGATGATATTGAAGAATTGGTTACTTATCTTATTTGGATGAAAACTTATTTCCCTGTTATTGAAGTTTGTTATTCCAAAATCTAGCAAGAAGTTAAAAAAAAGTGTGAAGTTGAATAGGGTAAAAAACAGTCCATACTCTTGAGCACCTAGAGTGATTTGGACGTTTCGATCGATAGCAAAAATCCAAATGGGCTTTATTACTGCATTAAGCAGTAAGAGGAAGATGAGATTTGTTGTAAAAATGCGCTTCATGTGAATGGCCAATACAAAGTTTTGCAAGATATTTGAAAAAAAGAAAAATATAAAATGTACATGCAAAAACGCACGCTGTTGTTAAAAAACTTTAATTGATTTTTGCGGTTAAATATAAAAGTTCTATATTTGCACCCGAAAACAGAATTGCGGGGTGGAGCAGTTGGTAGCTCGTTGGGCTCATAACCCAAAGGTCGCAGGTTCGAGTCCTGCCCCCGCTACTAAAAACAGAACCCCGCCTGAGGCGGGGTTTTTTGTTATCATGTATGTACCACGTATACGCCATCTACTCGGAGTTGTAGGACAAGATCTACATCGGCTACACGTCGGACCTGGAGGCCAGGCTTAGGGCGCACAACCACCCGAATAATAGGGGCTGGACCAGGCGCTACCGGCCGTGGGAGTTGGTCTACTATGAGGAGTACACCTCAAAGCGAGATGCGCTGACCCGGGAGCGCGAGCTGAAGCAGCACAAAGGTAGGGACTTCATCCGCGAGCTGATAGGACGGAGGGGTTAGCCTGTTGGGCTCATATCAGGCCAAGCCTGACGCAGGTGTACCGAGTCCTGCCCCCGCTACAAAAAAGTAGCCCCGCCTGAAGCGGGGTTTTTTGTTTATCAGGTATGTACTACGTATACGCCATCTACTCGGAGCGGTGCGACAAGATCTACATCGGCTACACGTCGGACCTGGAGGCCCGGCTGGCCGCGCACAACCACCCGAAGAATAAGGGCTGGACCAGGCGCTACCGGCCGTGGGAGTTGGTCTACTATGAGGAGTACACCTCAAAGCGAGATGCGCTGACCCGGGAGCGCGAGCTCAAGGGGCACAAGGGTAGGGACTTCATCCGCGAGCTGATAGGACGGAGGGGCTAGCCCGTTGGGCTCATATCAGGCTAAGCCTGACGCAGGTTTCCGGCCTAGCCGGACCCCCGCTACAAAAAAAAGTAGCCCCGCTAAAAGCGTTTTTTTTTGTTATGTGCGGTAAGTACTACGTATGCGCCATCTACTCGGAGTTGTACGACAAGATCTACATCGGCTACACGTCGGGCCTCGAGGCCAGGCTCAGCGAAGCCTGCGACTTCGTCGTCCATAAGTAGCGGCGTAGATACGCTTCGCTAATCTACGCCGAACTAGGCAATACACAACTCACGATTTTATTATACAAGCCTTTTTGAGTTAAACCCACTTGTTTTTATGTTATAAAACATATTTTTCCTCTTAACTTTTTGTCAGGAGGGCACGAAATTTGTGTTATATTTATGTCTATCCATAAATTTTATTTAAACAACAAAAGAACAAAAAAGAAGAGTGTTATTTGTAACACGCCAACCGTGTGTAGTCGATGCCTAAAGAGGCAAAAGTGAAACTAAATAGTTTGAATTAAATAAAGTAAGTTATTTTTTTATAATAAAAAACTATCTCATGAATACAAAAAAAAATCTAATGTTATTCTCTGTTCTAGCACTTGGATTGGTGTTTTCCTATCAAAGCAAAACTTCTACGCAAATTTCAGTTGACACTCAAATTGATGATGCTTTAACTACACTACATTACAGGTTTAAGCATGGAGGATGCTATGGAGGGAATATTATAAGTTTCATGACAGAATGTGCAAAACTTAGTGGTAAAGATCAAGATTATACCGGCAAAAAAGATAATTGCCCTAGCTAGTTTTTTAGTCAAAAGGTTAGTGCCCCGATACGTTGATAAATTTAATAGGCACGATGTAATGAGGCATTTTATTATTCATTAACTCAAATAATAAATAAAGATGAAAAAGTTAAAAGTCTATTTATCAATTTTTATAGGACTACTAATTTGCGCATGTAATTCACCCAAGAACGATAGTAACAAAAATAGTTCTAGCGCAAATAGGGCTCCGTCAAAACTCACAGTTGTGAGTATTGACACCATTAATTTAAAAACGCCAAATGGTTCAGGCATATATCTGGCTTCATACAACGATGGGAAAATTTACTTTCTTGATAGTAAGTTTGGCGTGCTTAACGTTTTCGACACCCTATTCAAGCCATTGGGAACATATTGGGGGATAGGAAACGGACCTTATGAAATACCAAACATACCCAGAAAATTCTGCGCCACTAAAAAACATGGTACCATTGTTGTTTCTGATTTTATCTTCTTAAAAACAGAAAAACTAGGCAAAAGCTTAAAAAAAATCCCTATTAATTATAATGTAAAAGAAACCCTATATGAGCTTCAAAATAGCCCCAATGGGGATATGCATGGTATTTACGAGATTGACTGGTCAAGGTCAGAAAATCGCGTTTCAGTAGCTGGCGTCTATATAGTACTACCCCTTACTAGTTATCACCCAAAGTTCAACGGTTATATGCACGATAAATACTACGAAGAATCAAAACCTGTTGGCCTTTTTGATATTAATACGGGTAAACTAGAAAAACTTATTGGGAAAAAGCCACATATCTACCTGGAGAAAAGATACATTCCAAATTTTGATCAGGTGTTTTTTGATTGCAACGACACCATTATCTATCTTTCATTTGCCGCAGATAGCGGAATATATGCATACAGCACAAACGGTAAGCTACTAAAAAAGTTTGGGCGCTCACACAAAGGATTTAACTCGGAATACCCCAAATATAATGGGAACTGGGAAGAGGCCGACAAAAACTATGTAAATGAAAGAAGTAGATTTAGCTCCTATGGCACAATTAAGGTTGATAAAGAAGGAAACACCATTGTACGACACGTATTCCTGAATAAGGATGCTGGTGGTGTTTTACAAGTTTACAGAAACGATAATCTTATTGGAGCAATACCTGTTGCTCAAGACTACACGCTAATAGATGTTGTAGGAGAATCAATATATGGCTATTTAAAGAATAACGAGAATATTGTTAATGAAAACAGAATTAAACTAATTAGAATAAGATACCAATAGTAATGCTCATTCTTAAAAGAATAATTACAAAATAACCAAATTGCATAATAGAAATAAAATTTATCATTATGAAAGAGGAAGCAATAAGTATATTTAAATGCTCAGCTACTTTTCTGCTGGCAACTTTTTTCAGCATGGTTATCTGCAGCCCAGCTGCATTATCACAAAACGTTACAATCAAGACAGTGGGAACAGATTCAACCGCAATTGAATACGCAACTGTTTTTTTAAGATCAAAAAACATTACGTACATCACAAACGATGCTGGTGAGCTTGAACTTGATTCGGCTCAGCTTTTTTCTACCGATACTTTAATATTTACTCACATTAGTTACCAAACCGATTCCCTTAATACGCAAGAGCTTAAAACTGATAGCAATGGTGTTTATATTATTTGGCTTGAGCCTAAAGTTCAAAAAATCAACGAAGTTGTCATAAAAAGTAAAAAGATACAATACTATAAAGAACTTATTCGTAATTTCGAAAAATCTAAATCCGATATTCCATTAATTTTTAAAGGTATCCTAACCTATATGGAGACCCAAAATGGCAAGCCATTGTTCTCCTTGGTTAGCGACATAGTCGCAATGCAAGGCAGCAATCAAAAAGATTACTTTAGCAATCACTCACTAGAATGGGACATTCCACATCTAACATTTGCTATCCTTGGCTCTTACTACTATATCGATAGTACTTATAGCTCCCCCGACAGTTACAATGAACTGGACAAATGGTTTAAATTTAAAGAATTGAAATGGACGGAGCTGTTCACTTACGGAAGGGGTCCAATGTCATCAAGGTATTCAAAATATTATGAATACAAATTGGATAGCACTACAGGGGAAGAGAATTTAAAAAAGTACTATCTTTCCTTCAGTAGCATAAGAAAAACCAAATCAAAGCACATTACGATTGGAAAAGGGCAGGTAGTGGCTAACAACAAGCTACAACCGATCCTTATAGTTTACCATAATCCTTTATATCCAATTCGTTACCCTTCTAACAGAATTCATTTTGCAAGGAATATGAAAGAATATAACGAAGTAGATTCCATTGGGTTTATAAATAATGACACCTTAAGTGTGCCAGCTTACATTTCATACACTGCAACATTTCCAAATGGAAGAAAAGTGTCTGCTTCTTTGTCTTTCTATAGCTTTACCCAAAATAATATTCCTAAAAAGAGTGAATACAACACAATTCAAGTTTTAGACTATCTCAATGGACCTGAATATAACTTATATCTTTTACCATTTGATAAAGAGTCAACTAGAACTTCAAAAAAGATAATCGAATTTCAGAATGCTTATAACATTAACTACACTTGGGTCTCAAAGCCTTTAACTATTAGTAAGGAAGAAAATAAATCACATTCAGAGAAATTTATTGAACTGTCACAAAAATACAGGAATCTACTATGGGAAATATTTCAAAACCCGGAATACTGGAGATCATTTTCTTTGCAGTAATTTTAAGCTTAACTAGTTGCATAAAAAAATTGGACAAGCCCCAGTTAGCATTTGATGTCGATTTTTTTGATATTACATAACTCCGATAATGGTGTTAATATGGGAAAAAAGTTGAACCTCTTAAAATTATCTCAATAAAACCTAGCTGCCCCTACACTGGGTATGAGATAGATTATGAAAGCGAAAAAAGTGGTAAAATAATTCTTAAAACACTAACTAAAAACTTAAACCATTTTGAATATATCGATGCAATTGTAAAAACAAATGCAGAAAAAAGGTTTACTCTTTTAAAAGTTAAGTTTTAGCAGCTGCATGTTTAAATTGCAATAAACCTGAAACGTACTTGTTATTTTGTTAATAGATATTGTAAATTATGTAAATAAAAAAATTGTTACTAGAAATATTATCGCATCAATTGCTTTCTTAGCAAAAATATCAGCACATGTTGCAATTTAACAGGACAAAACACATATAGCAGGTGAAGAGAACAAAAAAACAATATGCCAAACTACATAGTGTAGTTGTACATGTATCCCATATTCGAAGTATAGTGTAGCCTTCAAACAATAATGTCAATAAAAATGAATTAACCTATGAGATCTAGTTTACAAATATTAATCATAGCAGCCTCACTTCTGCTATTTGGATGCAATAAAACTGAAAATAAAATCATTGAAAAAGTTGTCGTTGACACTAAAAATCCAGAAACACTTTCCATATCTTTTAAACCCGGTAATTATAAATTATTCGATCTTTCTGAATTTGATACCTTTCTTGGAGAAATAGAAAAGATATGTGTGTATAAGGACGACCTAATCATTTACGATGGTCAGCTACGACTATTCAACTATAATAGCAAAAAAGTTATTGATTTAAGCAAAAAGGGGAAAGGACCCAATGAGTACATTACTGTTAGCGCAATTAGAACTGCTCCTGATGGGGTATACTTTATCGACCGTCGTTCAAGAAAACTAAATAAGGTAAACTTTAATGGTAAGTTAGAACTTAGCATTGACATCGACTCAAACCCATCGGACTTTTTACTACTAAATGATTCTATGGTAGTTTTTTTTCATGGCAGCTTTCCAATTAAAGACAAATTATACAGGACTAGCATTTTTAACATAAACTCAAGAAAGCATACTGATTATCAAATATCATATCCCAAAAGCCATTTAAACTATTTCTATTTTGAGGACTGGAACAATTTTTCGTACTATAACAAAAGTATAAAATTACGATTCAGTGGCAGCAATGAGATTTACTTCATGGACTCCATGTATAGAATAAAACCGATTTTATATTTCGATTTTGGAGATAACACAAAAAGGGAAGAACTTTTAAAAGAAATTATTCCGAAGTTTATGAATTTGTTGAAGATGCAAATAAAATGAATGTGCTGTTTAGAGTAATATCGTTTTATGAAACCTCAAAGTATTATATTTCGACTACTTTTATTAATAAAGATTGGTATATTTATATTTACAACAAGACCACCAAAGCAACAAAGTTCTACAACAAAATAAAACTTGGGGATAACTTGGTAGATATTACTTATGACATCATTCCTAAAGGTTTAGTTGGTGAATATCTTGTCTTTATATTAGAACCAACCTTTCTTGATGAGAATAAAATTGATTTAACCTCAATGAATAGAGGAAAAGCGTTTATTAATAAATTAGATTATACTTCAAATCCCATAATTTTACTAATTAATGAGAACTCGTTAGAGTTAGATTAAATTATTTGAATTTTAACATAAATGCACGGCCATCTACCTTAGAGGTTAATGCAAAAGTACACTTTGATTCTGTAATTCCTTTCCTGAAAGAATCAGAGAGTAACTACAAAAATTGTTATGGCTAGAATAAAAGCTTCATGCCATAACTCATAATTATTTAGGCTTTACATTTGTTCAAACGAGTTGCTTCCTATGAGCAATACTCAACTCACGATTTTACTAAACAAACCTTTTTGAGTTAAACCCTCTTGTATTTATGTTATAAAACATATTTTTCCTCTTGACTTTTTGTTAGGGGGGGTAATTTTGTCTTGTGTTTATGTTTAACCATTTAAAAACTTTTAAAAACAGGAAAAGAAAAATTATACTAAATTTGTACTAAGCCTACCAGGTGGGGGAGGTACACCCAGAGGCACAAACTGGGTCGAAAGGGTGCAAATAAGTTGTTAATCTAAAATAAAGGAGAAAATTATGAGAAAGAAGATCTTAAATGCTTTTGTAATAATAGTAATTGTTGCTATTTCAGTTATTAACATAAGTAACTCTTATAGTAATGTTGCACCTCAAGTTTTAGAAAAAAAAACCAGAGAGGCTGATTGTTATTGGACCTATCAAACTGGTTGGTTTGCAAGTTGGCATATTATGGCTTGTTTTAGTTGTAAACCAGTTGAAGTGAAAGAATTTAGAAACTCATCTATCTGTTCTTTATAATTATGATATAAATTATATCCATACTATGGGCTTAATTTCTACAATTTTTGTTAAGTTCTGAACTAAATTTTAATGTTTTTACAAAATGAAACACCCAGCATATCTTAAACCTATAATAAAAGTTTGGGTGTTTCATTTTTGAAAATTAAGTTATTATCAAATATCAAAATATTAATTTTTAACATGTTATCCATGCGAAATCTATCCTATATTTTTATCGGCCTGCTCTTGTTTTCAAGCTGTGGCAGTATCTCTACTAATAAAGAAATAAAAGTTTCAAGCTTCCCTGTAGAAAAGGAGCTAGTAGGCAAATGGGTTTCACTTGAGAATTCCCAATTCCCTGACTACATTGGGATAGTTGATTCTTTCATCCTTACTAAAACATTTCAACAAAGCGATAGCTTTCTATTTCAACTTTACATCAAAAATTGCCATAAACAATATCTACGATTTGGCAAAGCAGGTAAAGGGCCAAATGAGTTTTTAAACCCAAAGCCAACTGGGCAAGTAGAAACAAAAGGTAATAAAATTGGCCTATGGGTGAACGATTTGTACAAACAAAAATACATGTTTATAAACCTTACCCAGACTATTAATGACAAAAAAACAATAATTGATAAGGAGTTTATCACACCAAAAGAAGCTGAAATTGGTCTTGATGCATTTATCCTAAAAAACAATGACATAGCTGGCACTTCAATGAGCGAAAAAGGGCGACTATTCTATTACAACCATAAGGATAAAACAACCAAATGGGTGGAATATTTTCCTAAGGTCACCTATCCTCCAGTAAAGGAGGAACAGCTTCACAATTTATATTCAAGTACAACGAGAATCAGCCCAAACCAAAAGTATATCGTGTCTGCATTAAGGTTGTTTAAAAGGATTGATGTCTTTAACGATAAGTTAGATCATATTTTTTCTATTACTTTTAAAGACAGCCCCAAAGAACCAAACTTTTTCAAAGACGAAAAGAATCCAATACCTAATAACCTGGTACATTACTATACCGATCTTTTTCTTTCATCAAAATATATCTATGCACTTAATTCTGCCATAACACAAACCGACCTCTCAAAAGAGAACGACACCCGTTACTCCGAAGTTCAGGTATTTACTTACACTGGCGCTCCTATTGCACTATACAAGCTAGACCATTTCATAGGTTCCTTTACTGTTGACGAAGAGAATGGTATAATCTGGGGCATTTCAATGCCCAAAGAAGATTTAAGCACCCAAATTGTTAGCTACAACATAAAATAATTATGAAATCTAAACTATTTTTATTTACGGCACTACTTCTCTCAACAGGAGTGGCTTTTAGCCAAACGTGGAATAACCCATTTTTTGAAATGCAAATTTCAGCCAATTGGAGGAAACCTGACCGGGATTACAGCAGCTACCCTCCGTTAAAATATAACCAAGGGCAGGTGTTACTATACAAAGATGTAAGATTTACACCAGAAGAAGATGAAAAAAACGGTACAATATTAGTTGAAACATTTATAGACAATGATTCTCAAAAGTTATTTTATAATGACTTTATTACTAAGTCATTTAAAACACTAAGTAAAAAACACATCAAAGTCAACAACATGACTTGCTTAAAAGAAAGTGTAATAAAAAAAGTTTTTAGCCAAAAAGGCACGTTGTATTACTACTGTACAAAATGGTATATTCAGGGCTCTAAGAGAGTTTATAGAATTGAATTTGGAGCTTATGACTTGGAAACATATAAAAATCATATAGATGAGGTAGAAAATTTTATTACAACTTTTAAGGAAAAGTAGATGAAACGTTTTAGTATAATATTAACTGTCATTTTATTAAGCTCTTCTGTTATATCACAATTTATGTTTCAAAGATATAGAAAAGCAAGCAAGTCTATGATAGATAGCTTATCGTACAAATGCAAAAAAAATACTGAAGAAAATAGAAAGTTAAAACTATATTTTGTTTATCAAAACAACATATTAAATAAGAAAAAAATAAGTGTATTTTTAAACCAAAGTAGGTTTCTTTTACACGGTGACAAATGCCCCCATCTATTAGTAGCGTGTATTAGTAAAACATGCTGTAGTATTTGTGGGAAAAGGCTTCTTGTTGACATGCTTAATTTTAAAAATAAACACAAGTTTATAAAGATATTAATATTAAGTGACATTCCTGAAAAGGATTTTTTTTCTATGATGGGTATAACAAAAAATAAAAAAGAAATTATTTTTAAATATGATCAAGAAATGTTTCTTGATAATGAAAGTTATTTTACATATCCACTCTTATTTGTCACAAACAATAAAGGTTTAGTAATGCAGCTATTTATCCCAGATCTGATGAAAGAATACAATGAATTATTTTTTGATGTTATATTGCCAGATCTAATTTCAAAATGAAGTTAACTTAAATAAAACTGATGTCCTATGTTATAGAACGATTTATGCGAACTTTTCAGTACTGAAGATAATTTGACATTCATATGGCAAAACTACCAAAGTAGAAAAAGTATCATTTTTTAAAATCATAATTTTTCATTGAAATTGCAACTCTAGAGGTATTTAAAATAGGTGTTTAAACCCCTTCCTCCTCGAAGTCTGCGACTTTGTTGTCCAGAAGTAGTGGCGTAGATACGCTTCGCTAACCTACGCCGAGCAAGGGAAAATTTCCGAAAACCAAGTAAGTTCTCCACTAAAACATATTATATGTTATAAAACATATTTTCACTCTTGACTTTTTGTTAGGGGGGGGTAAATTTGCTTTGTATTTATGTCTAACTTAAAACCATATTTAAACAACAGGAAAGAAGAATATTTACTACATTCGTACCAAGCTCACCAGGTGGGCGCGGTACGCCCGGAGCACCACCGGGGCGAAAGGGTGAAACTAATTTTTGGTATAATAAAATCCTAAATCTTTGTTTAATATGAAAAAAAACAAGACTTTTTGTTTTACTTATCGCATTTTTTCTCATAACTATAGTTAGCCTTCAAATGGCTTCAAAAAAGGCATCTGCTCAACAAATAACTGTTGCATGCGAATATTGCCCCGGGAGTTTCTGTATTATCGATTGGCAATTGTGGTTTGGCTTTTCCCCAATAAAAGTAAATGGTCCTTTGAGACCAGCTCAATAATGTGATTAAATGATGCACTTTAAAGTGCATATTGTAAATTTTGTTTTTATCTTAAAAATTATTATTAACCATGCGCTTATTATATTTCACACTGTTTGTCACTACCAGTTTTATTTTAAATTCTTGTTTAAGCAATAATCATGAAACAGATTTTGCTGATTTTCCAGAATATAATGAAATCTCCACGGCAAATGTGGTTCAATTGCCTAGTATTTTGATTTTCCCTAATTCAATTCGGGTTTCCGATACACTATTATTTATATTAGACATTAAGGATGTGTCGGGATTTTTAAAAATATATAGCAAAAAAGATTTTCATCTTATTAAAACTTTTGGTGAGATTGGGAAAGGCCCTAACGAGTTTCTAAATCCACATTTAAGCTATGTCAACACCAAAAAAAATGTTATTTTTCTTTCAGACGTAGCTGGAAAAAAACTTTATAAAATAGATTTGAAAAAATTAATTTTTAGCAAGGTGACAACTCTTTCAGACTACTCTATCAGTTACAAAGAGTATTACCAATTATTTTCTTCCTTTGCCTTATCTTCAGACGGGAAGTTCTACGCCTCTGGCCCGAAAGGTTATGACAGATTTGTTTTATGGGATTCTGCTTTTAATATTTCAAATCTGGGCGGGAAACCACTCGAGGATTGGGATTTAGAAGAACCCATACGATCATTATTTTATTTTAACTTTCTTGTTTACGATTCTATAAATCATTCTATTTTTTGTGCATATTTAAATAAAGATAGAATTTGTAAGTTTGATATTAATAGTAAAAAAACATTTGAGATTTTTGGGAAAAAACACAAGGATAAACGGCCAGAATCTATCGGCCTCAATGGCTTAAACCAGGATTACCGTGCGTTTGGTGATTTAAAGATTTGGGAAACCAATCTAATTGCTCCATATCTTGGTGATAATCAGATATATTATAAAAATGACGGTTATGAATTTGTTTGGCCACAGAAACTGTTAGTTTTTGATCTTAACCTAAACCCAAAAGTTATTCTTAAACTTAACCATCAAATCTTAAGCATGGACATTGATGAATCCGGACTTTTATATATTCTCACACCAGATGAAGAAAATAAGTTGTACATCTACAACCTTAAAAAATACTTGTAAGGTAAAAACGTTAGTTTCACATGTTCCAGCTTAGGATTATATAAAAACAAATTTTTGTATCAATTAATGTTTTTTTAAAGAACAA
Organism: Tenuifilum thalassicum; assembly: GCF_013265555.1. Classification (GTDB taxonomy): domain Bacteria; phylum Bacteroidota; class Bacteroidia; order Bacteroidales; family Tenuifilaceae; genus Tenuifilum; species Tenuifilum thalassicum. The sequence goes on from NZ_CP041345.1 coordinate 611,713, forward strand.
AACGATTAGTTTTTCTATATGAAATCAACTAAAACTTTGTTTCATTTACTTGTACTAATTCTGTTTTCTTGTAGTAGAATCAACACAAATAAAGACGAATGCAATACCAGCTTATTAAATAAAAAATTAATCCTGCCCGATTCCATATCAGTAGTAACTAATGATACTATTTCATTTCATAAAACAAGTGAAGTATTAGCATTAAATAAACCTACATTAATAATTACGATTTGGGGTGATTGTCATGTCTGTGCACACAAAACATTTGAGTGGGCTGACTTTATCAATCACAATAAACTAAATATACAGACACTTTTAGTTGTGATCACCGATACCCCTTCATATTTTTTAAGGATTTTTTCAGATCAAATCCCAGAAATTGGAATCGTTGCTATCGACAAAAGAATAATAAATGAAAACAATCTCTGTGAATTAAGACCCGACTTAAATGTTTTCCTTATTGACCCTAATCAGTTTGTTAGAATTCAAGGGGACCCATTTATTTATAAAGAGTTAAAAGAAAAATATTTGAAAATGATAAAAAGTAACAGTTTTGAATAGATAGTACATTGTTTTAACCCCCGATATATTAGACATTATTAAAAAAGGATAAGGTCACCCTTGTCGCCCTTATTCTAATTGAAACTTTAATTTTGCTATAGCATATCCAAAATTGTACTATATTTGAAATATAATTAGCTTAATTTAATTAACCCTGATTTTATGAAAAAAACTATAGTAAAAGCGATCAGCTATTTTTTTTGTATTTACACAATTACGTTTTCATTTCAGTCGTGCAGGACTCCTATTAATAGTGAAAATAACAAAACCGAAGGTGGCGGAGCAAAGGCCATACCCGTTTACGTAACAACAGCTAAGGCAGAGGTAAAAACATTTTACAATGAGCTATGGTGTAATGGTAAGGTTGAAGCAGGTCAGGCAGCAACTCTTAACTTTGAGCAACCCGGGATTGTTAAGGAGGTACTTATCCGCAACGGACAAGAAGTTAAGAGAGGAGATATACTTGTCAGGCTCGACGATAGCCAACAAAGGCTGGCCCTGCAAAAGGCCGAAGGCATGCTTGAAAGGGCTAAGGTAGAAATGGCCGATATTCTTTTGGGCTATAACTCATCGGGTGATACGGCCAATATATCTCCACAGGTTAAACAAACAGCCTGTATACGCAGCGGGTTGTACGATGCCAGGCTAGAACTTAAAGAGGCACAGCTACACCTATCGAAAACGATTATTAAATCGCCTATAAATGGCCGGATTGTTGATTTTGAGGTACAACCAAATAATCCCACATCGATTTACAACAAGGTTTGCAGGATAATAGATGAGTCATCGTTAAGGGTGCGCTTTGGCATAATGGAAACAGAGTTGGAATGGGCACAGGTCGGAACCGAGGTTCAGGTTTCGCCTCTTTCTTCGTCAGGAATAAAAGTTATTGGCCATATAGCTGAGGTTAACCGCATAGTTGATAAAACCGGAATGGTAAGCGTTGTAGCATCTCTCCCAAAGACTCAGCATTTAATACCGGGCATGAATGTAAAGCTATGCATACGTAAAGCCATTCCCAACGCACTGGTTATTCCAATTGAAGCATTAACCCAGCGGCAAAACCGCGATGTGGTATTTGTCATGTCCGATTCTCTTGCCATTTGGAAGTATGTTGAGGTAGGTCCGCGTAATATTACCGAGGTTGTAATTACCGATGGCCTTAAGCCCGGCGAAAAGGTAATAGTAAAAGGCAATGCAACCATTGGGCATGAGGCATGGGTAAAGGAGCTAATATCGGAATAGCAGATTCTTCCAATTTTTTGTAATGAGAACATCCAAAAGAATCTCTGGCAATTCGAGTTTAATGCCGTTTGGGTTCAGGCCATACCCGGTTATCCTTATATTCATTCTGTTTGCCCTGCTTGGCGCAGTTGTAGCACCCAGGCTTTCGCTCAAACTTTACCCTTCGCAAACGGGGGAGCAACTCTTCATAAACTTTTACATGTATGGTGCCAAACCCGAATTGGTTGAGATGCTTGCCACATCGCGAATCGAATCGTCCATCTCGCTGATTGAGGGGGTAAAAAGCATTAAATCGACATCGGGTGAGGGTTGGGGTGAGATTGATATTGAAATTGCCAAGAACTACGACATCGAGAATATTAGAGCAAAAATAGTTGCATCGATTAGAGAAATATACCCCAAACTACCCCATAACATAAGCTATCCCGAGGTTTCAGAAGTAAGCGAATCGGAAAGCTACAAAAAAAGGTTACTGGTATATACCCTTTCGGGCAATTTGCCAAGCTGGCAAATTAAACAGCTGGCCACCAACAACCTGATACCCTCAATCATTGGTATAGATGGTGTTGCGGAAGCAAATATACAAGGAGCAACGGAGTTGGATTGGCAGATATGGCTTAATCACGCTGCCATGGAGCAGTTCGGAATTAGCCCATCAGCTGTAGCTAAAGCACTTAAACCCTATACCCTGTGGGAGGGTGTGGGAGAAACCAGCCTCAATAATTATTCAAGCCACGAAGTTTCAATTACAGGGCCAGGCTTAAACCGAGAAAACCTTGGCAGCATCCCTATCTGCATGGTTAACGGACGACTAATTCATTTAGGACAAATCGCACGCATTGGTCAAAGGCAAAGGGATGCCGATGTAGCCTTTAGAATAAATGGGCAGCCTGCGGTGTATCTTATCATTTCATCAACTCCAAGTGCTAACCAAATTGTACTGGCCGATAAGATTTTCGAAACGATAAAGCAAAAAAAAGAGGAGCTGCCAGGTATCCACTTCGGAAAAACTTACGATGCAACCGACCAGCTGCGTAGCGATTTAAATAAAAATTTAATTCGGACTGCAACTTCGCTAGGCATTCTACTGCTTTTTGTGCTTTTGACATATCGCAGTTTCCGATATCTATGGGTTGTCGGTTTCGCATTAACGGTAAACATATTGCTAGCCGCATTCTTATACTTTCTCCTAAAAATAGAGATTCATCTTTTCTCGCTTTCGGGCTTTACCCTTTCATTAGGACTCATCATTGATAACACCCTTGTGACCTTAGACCATTTAAGGGCTAAGGGTAATATGAAAATCTTCACGTCGCTTTTAGCAGCAACCCTCACCACCATTGCCGCATTGGCATCGATATTTTTCATGCAGAGCGAGCAGGCCACAAACCTGGTTGACTTTGCCTGGGTTATAATAATTAATTTAGTAATTTCACTGCTTGTCGCTCTGTTCCTTATTCCGGCATTACACAAAAAGACAACCGGAACAGAAAACAAAAAGCCAAAATACGCTCATCTTCGAACGTGGGTAAAAATAGCAACTGGCTATAAATCGTTTTCGCTATTTGCAAGCAAGAATAAACGGTGGGGAATAGTGTTAGGAGTACTAATAATAGGCATACCAACATTTTTGCTTCCAATCAAAATCGAGAGTGAAAGTTTTTGGGCTAATCTTTATAACAAGACTATAGGCAGTAACACCTACCAGTACGAGATAAAACCCATTACAGATAAGATTCTTGGGGGTACACTGAGGCTATTCTACAACAGCTCCTGGGCGAATCATTCGTGGAGTATTCCCGAAAGAACAAAACTTAATGTGGTGTTCAAGATGCCCGATGGCGCAACTCTTCAACAAGCCGATGAGGTTGCCAAAATTTTCGAATCGCACATACTCTCTTTTGAAGGGGTTGAAAATCTGGTAACCAATGTAAACAGGAGTAGAGGCACTCTAACAATTTATTTTGACAAGCAGGCGGAGAGCACTCCCCTGCCCTATGAGCTAAAAGCATACCTGGAGCGTTTATCGATAACTCAAGCAGCAGCCGATTTTTACATCTATGGAGTAGGTTTAGGCTTTTCCAACAGCACCTCAACAAATTTCGCCAATTCAATAATTACGCTTAAGGGATACAGCCATAAAGCACTCATGTCTTGGGCTTTACAATTTGCCGATAGCATTGCCAAAAACCCCAGGGTAAACAAGGTATGGATTACCGGAGGCGAAAGATGGCTTTTTACTGATGAATTAAAACATTATTCAAATTTTGATACCGAAAAACTGCTATCGCGTAACATTAATCCGCAATCAATTTTTAGCAAACTTTCAAACTACACAAAATCCAACGCATGGCATGGTTGGATACCCATTGAAAACCATGTAAAAAGGATGGAAATTTCTTCCGATATAGAATTGCTTAGCGATTTTGAAATAAACCAGCTGGTAATGAATTTAGATTCTTCAGGAGTAAGAGTAGGAGATGTTTCAACATTTCATACTCGCTTTGTTAGAGATAACATATACAGGGAAGATCAGCAGTATATCATAACGCTAGCCTATAACTTAATTGGTCCCGACAAATTGATTGAAAAGACGCTTAAAAAGCAAATAGAAAAAATAAATTCGGTTCTCCCCCAGGGATTTTTGGCCAAGGCACCATATGTTAATTGGAGTACCGAAAAGGATTTATGGAGCTACTACCTCATCTTTCTAATGCTGCTTCTGATTTTCATTATTTCGGCTGCACTATTTGAGTCGTTGGTTCAACCTCTTACCGTAATTTCAATAATCCCACTATCTTTTGCCGGGGTTTTCCTTACCTATTGGATATTCGAACTTCCATTCGACCAAGGTACAATAGCTTCGTTTCTTCTACTTGGTGGACTTGTTGTGAACTCTGCCATATACATTTTAAACGAGATGAACCATCTGAACAAAAATGCTGAAGCTCCCTTACGAAACTATTTTAAGGCATTAAGATACAAGTTAACCCCTATCCTATTAACCATTTTATCGACCGTTCTGGGACTTCTACCTTTTGTGATATTTGGGGAAGAACCATTTTGGTACTCATTAGCCCTTGGAACAATAGGCGGGCTGATTTTCAGCATTCCTGTAATTCTGATTTTTCTGCCTGCTCTACCAGGCGTGTTAAAACAAAATAGAAAACAACATTAATATGGTACGCTACCTCATAAACCGACCAATCGCTGTAATAATGGTTTACCTTGCAATGCTACTGCTGGGCATCTACTCTGTTTTTTTTATTCCTGTTTCTCTTTTACCCGATATCGACGCACCAGAGGTAACCGTTAAAGCAGATTATCCTGGCAAGTTGGCTAAGGAGATAGAACAATCGGTTACAGCACCATTAAGATTCCAGTTGCAACAAGTAGGCAACCTCGAATCGTTGGAAAGCGAAACTCGCGATAACGAAGCTGTAATATCCTTGCGATTCAAATACGGGACCAATGGGGAAAGAATATTCTTCGACGTAAACGAGAAGGTTGACCTGGCCATGTCGACCATTCCGCGTGAAGTTAGCAGGCCAAGAGTAATCAGAGCCAGCTTATCGGACCTTCCGGTTTTCAATGTGAATATAACTTACAAAGACACAGCTGCTAAAGCCAAACAGTTGTTAGAGCTTAGTCAGCTCACCCGTTTTGTCCTACAAAAGCGCCTCGAACAGCTACCCGAGGTTGCCTTTGCCGATGCATCAGGTTTTATTCAACCCGAAATAAGGATTACCCCCAATCAGGCCAAACTTGATGCGCTCGGAATTTCCTATGCCGAAATAGCCGAAGCCCTTAACAATGCAATGTACGACCTGGGAAGTATCAGATTTAAACAAGGGCAAATGGTTTTTGACGTTACCTTTGAGTCGAGTATTGTCAAACCCGAAGACATTGGAAACGTTCTACTAAGCGTTTCGGGCAGGGTTTTCAATCTGAACGAACTGGTCACAATCGAAACGCTCCCCCGAACACAACAAGGAACTTTCCTGCTTAATGGAAAACCTGGAGTTAACCTTGCCATACTTAAAACCTCAAATGGAAAAGTATCGGAACTAAAACAAAGTGTAATTAATTTACTTGACCAGTTTAGGACCGATTATCCTGAACTGGAGTTTAGCATAACCAACGACCAATCCTATATACTTAACCTATCGATTGGCAACTTACGAAACTCTTTGATTTTAGGGTTAATACTTGCCATTGGGGTTATGTTCCTTTTTATGGGAAGCTACCGTAGCCCATTATTAATGGCAGTAACCATTCCCGTTTCGCTGGTAATTTCCATGTTCTTTTTTCATATTCTCGGTTTATCGGTTAACATCATCTCATTGGCCGGACTAATTCTCGGGGTGGGTATGATGATTGATAACTCAATTGTTGTAATAGACAATATCAACCAATGGCAAAAGCAAAACATACCGTTTGAAGAGGCAGTTGTAAAAGGTACCAACGAGGTGGTAACACCTTTGCTCTCCTCAATGCTAACAACATGCTCGGTTTTTCTACCGCTTATCTTCCTTAGTGGTATTGCCGGTGAAATGTTTTACGACCAGGCCGTTGCCGTTTCAATCGGACTTATCGTGTCGTTTTGGGTTTCAATCACGTTAATGCCAACCCTATATTTCAACTTACATCAATTTAAAAAAATCGAATCCGCAAGACCAATTGTTAACCTAAAACAACCATTCCTCCGCGGGCACTTCTTTGTTGAAAGGCATAAGGGTTTGATTCTATCCCTTTCATTTGCTCTTGTGCTAGGGCTACCTATCATCTTTAAGGGAATGGATAAGCAACAAATCCCATCGCTATCGCATAATGAGTTAATGGCCAGGATAACCTGGGGTAACAATGTAAGCTTTGACGAAAACCTTAAAAACATGCTCAAGCTTGAGTCAAATTTAAAACCATTTGCAAGGCAAATCGCTGCTTACGTAGGTCGGCAGCAATTTTTACTAATAAAAGGCTTCGAGCAAGAGGAGGGTGAAACAATCCTTTACATCGAGCTAAAAAAGGGTATAAATATCGACCAAACAACAAACGCCATTCAGCTCTTAGTAAAACAGATGGCAAGTAATGCCAGGGTTAGTTTCACCTACCCCGAAACTGCATTCGACCGCATTTTTCCCAATTCGGGTTACACCCTAATAGCCAAGTTCTATCCAGGAAAGAATACCGGCAGCATTTCAAAAGAGACAATCCAAAAAATGAAAGCGATGCTATTGGAGTTAAATGAATCACAGATGAGCATCACCTCATCAGACTCAACTGAACAGATAGCCCTTCGGATAATTCCAGAGCGCTTATTGCTTTACCAGGTTGACTTAGAATCGGTAATTAATGCGGTAAGCATGGAGCTAGGTACCATGCAGCTTTCACAGCTAAATTTTGAGCAACAGACCCTACCGATATCCTATGGTAATAAAGTAAAAAAACTAACCGAGCTAATAGACCAAACCCGGATAAGAAACAGCCAGGGAATTCAAGTCCCTATAAAAGAGCTGATTGATGTACAATTCATCAAAGCGCCCCGTACCATAAAAGCAGACGGGACGGGAGTGTATGTCCCACTATACATAAATACCACTGATGATAACGCGGAAAATGTAGTTGAAAAATTAAAAAGTTCAAAATCTGCAAGCGATACCTATACGCTGGGAGTTGAAGGCGAGTATTTTAAATCGAGGAATACAATGGCTGAACTTCTAGTAGTGTTGCTTGTATCGGTGATGCTGCTGTACTTTATTCTAGCAGCACAATTCGAGTCGGCCTGGCAACCCTTGGTGGTTCTCATTGAACTCCCTATCGATTTCTCACTTGCTCTTCTGGCATTATGGTTATTCGGGGGTTCTATTAATTTAATGAGCTTGATAGGGCTGGTTGTTATGGGGGGTATTGTAATTAACGATTCCATTCTTAAAATCGATACCATCAACAGGCTTCTCAAGAATGGAATGGGAATTGACGAGGCCATTGAAAAGGCAGGTATTAGAAGGGTTAAGGCCATAGTAATGACCAGCGCAACCACCATTCTGGCCATGTTGCCAATACTTTTTGGCACGGATATCGGTTCAGAGCTTCAACAACCAATGGCTATTACAATAATGGGCGGTATGTTTTTAGGTACAATGGTCAGCCTATTTATTGTACCTTTACTTTATAAATTACTGTTTGGGATTTTTAGTATTAATAAAAACAAAATGGGGTAGTACTTAATGGTTCTATTAACAGTATGCATCTTCAATCTTAAGTATTGGCAATTTTATGCATCAGCCTATTGCAAATCCTTAAATAATGTAATATTAGATAAGTTATTCCTTTTCCAAAAAACACAATAATAATACTTGGAAAGCGCCCTTAAACTTATCATATTCTCACCATAGAAACCTCCATGTTTACATCTACAAACATAGCGACGATCTCCACTGGTACGCTAATTTCTTCACCCCTTTAGCTTTAGTTGGTTCCTGGTTTAAAATTAATGCGACTGAACCAATGATTGAAACAAATAATGAGATTTTTTTCATAACAAACTCATCTATTAATAAAAATGACATACACTCTTTCGCCTCGGTTGTGCCTCCGGTTGTGCCGCCCACACCTTGTGGGCTAGAAACAAATGTAGTTAAATTTTTCTTTTCCTGTGTCTTAATGTTGTTATATGGTTAAACATAGATGTAAGACATAGTTAATCCCTCCCCATAACAAAAACTAAGAGGTAAAATGTGTTTTATAACAATATGTTTTAGTGGAAAACTTACTTTGTTTTAGGAAATTTTCCCTGAATCTATTTATATTCTGCTCAAGTTAATAAGGATATGGATGGAAGTATTAATTGTGGAATTGTTGTGGTTGTTAACAAAAGCGAGTAAAAGAAACCATAGAAACTTAGGGAAAAATCAGCTCAATAATAAAAAGGTAGAATTTGTCTGCTATTTTGCATATATTTAGCTAATTAAGATATTTTAAAGGGCGCTGTTGTAAAATTAGCTGAAAGGCATAACTAACGTTTTACAGAATAACCATACTATTCCCCTTCCTTAAAATAGATTGAAATGTTTGGTATTGAGTAAAATATGAAACAAGAAACAAGCAACTTGTAAGTTTACTTTATTTTTTACTAATCATTTACTAGCAGACATCGCGAAATAAAAGAGGCTATCCTTTTTTAGATAGCCCCTACTGGAGTTAATTAAATCTTGCTTAAATAAGAGCTAATCAAAAGAAGCCCTATCGTTATAATAGCAATAAGTAGTGTTCGAGTTTTTATTTTAATTTCGTCATTTGGTTTTTTTATAATAATATATAACAAACCTACAATTGCTATTACAACTACCAAACTGACTCCGTATAACATGATTTTATCCCACATATTTTTTGTGTTTTAATCACCTGTTATCATGCATTCTGTGAAATCTGCCACAATAATGGCAGCGCCAATCCAACCAGCATAACGGCTTGCTATTTTACCCGCAGCTTTGATAATTACAGCCTTTGAGGCTTGAATTGCTGCAGATGAACCTACAGCCGATATTAATTCAGAAAAAGCGGCAACGTCTAATACTTCCATAGCACAGTTCCACGCACCTTTTGAACTTTTTAGCAACCTTTTTTCTGAAGAGCTATTAAAAATGTTTGTTTCAAAGTGTTATAAGTTACACACTTTCGTCCCAGTTGTGCCTCCAGGTTTACAGCCCCCACCTGGTGGGCTAGGCCCGAATGTAGCAAAAATTTCCTTTTCATGTTGCTTAATGTTTTTATGTGGTTAAACATAGATGTAAGACAAAACTACCCCCCCCTAACAAAAAGTCAAGCGGAAAAATATGTTTTATAACATAAACGCAAGTGAGTTTAACTCAAAAAGGCTTGTATAATAAAATTGTGAGTTGAGTATTGCTCATAGGAAGAAATCCAATAAATGTAAAGACTTAAGAGTTGTGGTTTATTGAAGAAAGAATGATGTGAGCAGATTAATGCGAACTTTTGCAGGAAGTCACTTTGCCTAAAAACAAAAAACCCGGCTTTTGGCCGGGCTTTGGGTGGAAGATGGGACTTGAACCCACGACCCCCAGATCCACAATCTGGTGCTCTAACCAGCTGAGCTACATCCACCATTTCAATTGCGGATGCAAAGATAAAACTTTTTTTACAATTGCAAAAATCTTCCTCAAAGATATTTTCCCTTGCTGTATATCGCGTATTTTAATACCTTCGCAAATATATTCCCGCTAAATGTTGCAATATTTTAAAAACTCTACAAGAGCCTTACAAGCCTTTCAGGTTATTCGTTTTATTGCCATGTTTGCCATTGGTGTGGGGATGGCACGTTTAGGGTTCAGTAAGGAGGAGATCGGTAGCTACGAGGCTATTCTTTTTATCAGCGGATTGCTCACTACATTTTGGATTACTGGATTAATACAGGCATTACTACCTCTTTATTCCTATCAGGTTGGGGATGATAAAACCGATAACAGGTTGTTTAACGCGTTGGTTGTTGTTTTAGCATTAACCTTTGTTGCATGTTTGATGGCCATTGTTTTTAGAGGAGCGCTTACCGATTTTGCTAATCTTAATGGCAACCTGCCCTTTTACCTGATGGTTTTATATATTGCATTGAGCACTCCATCTACACTTACGGAGTATGTGTACTTGCTGAAAGGTAAAAATATGTTGATGCTTACCTATGGTTTTATTACCTATGGGCTTCAGGTGCTATTTGTTCTTTTGCCAGTTCTGCTTTCCTTAGGGGTTGAGTGCTCGGTTTTAGGCCTTATATTGATATCCGCACTTCGCTTTGTTTGGATGCTTGTGGTTGTATTCCGAAACTCAACCATCGATTTCAGCTGCATGTTTATTAAGGAGTATCTGCACGATGGGATTCCTCTTTCTTTAAAATTCCTGGTTAGCACATCGGGTTTATATATCGACCAGCTAATAATTGGGCACTATTACGATTCATCTACGTTTGCCATATACCGTTTTGGTGCCCGTGAAATTCCCCTTTATACCATTTTAACCGTTTCGTTAAGCAATTCGATGCTTGCCAATTTTGGAAGAGGCGATCATCTTCCCAAAATACTCAATACGATAAAGGTCGAGAGCAGGCGCTTGTCTCACATCTTGTTTCCAATTTCAATACTGGCGGTTTTGTCGAGCAAGTTACTGTTTGGCTTTATTTTTGGCGATGCATTTAAGGATAGTGCTGGTGTATTTATGATTTACAGCTTGATTGTGGTGAGCCGAGTGTTAATGCCCCAAACAATTGCCCAGGGGCTTCGCAAGAACGGAGCAGTACTCACTATCTCTATAATTGAAATGTTGCTAAATATTGGCCTTAGCCTATTACTTATAAACAGGTATGGTATTTATGGTGTGGCTTTGGCAACAGTAGTGGTTTATCTGATAGAAAAAATTCTTTTGATAATTTACAACAGGGTTAGGCTAAAAATACCTGCCTCAGCCTATGTCCCGTTTGATGTAATTGTTCCCTATTCCTTTATTCTGATAGCGGCATTCCTTTTGTCCTGGCTTTTGTTCTGAAACTTCATTGGTAACGGACTAATAGCCTTAATCGCTTTGTAAAGTTGGATTCTGAACATTTTCGATATAAATTTGCATAAAATCTATGGGGCTATGACTACTCTTGAGAAAGTGCTGGAAATTAAGTCGCTCATCCTGCATAGGGCTAATGGTGAGGTGGCCGACAACATGCGTCTTGCAGGGATTGTTTATAAGGTGAATTACGGGGTTCCCATACCCGAGCTAAAAGAGCTGGCGAAAACCTACCAAGGTGACCATGAATTGGCCATGGAGCTTTTCCGTGAAGATATTCGTGAGTGTAAGATTCTTGCCAGTCTAATTGCAGACCCGGCAAAGCTAACAGGGGAGCTGATGGATGAGTGGGCCGCCGAGTTTACCAACCCCGAAATTGTTGAGCAGGTGTGTGGCAACCTTTTCTGGAAATCGGAGTATGTCCTTGCTCGCAGCATTGAGTGGTGTCTTAGTGATAATGATTTAATGCGTAAGGCAGGTCTCCTAATAATTGCACGAAAAGCATCCGACCCTAGGATTAAGGAAAGCTTGCTTGAACCTTATATTGGCATAATAGAAAATATGGCAGAAGAGCTTAACGATTTAACACAAACTGCAGCCCAGTTTGCTCTACGTGAAATCTCAAAACGAAGTGCAGATTTGGCCAAAAAAGTGGCCGAAGCTGCCACCCGAATGACCGAAGCCGAAAATGAGCTTTCGGCTTGGGTAGCCAATGAGCTACTTTTTGAACTGACAGATTAGCCTTTTTTTTCTTCGGCATGCCATTTGTGTGATTTTTCCCGAATTTTAAAAATGTATTGATATGAACCTAACAAAATCATCGAACCCGGCGCTTTCCAGCAAGGTATTTAGTAGGGTTGGATATGCTTCTGGCTCTAATGTTATGACCCTTCAGGGTACGCTCAATAAGGCGATATTAATGTTGGCTATAGTAATTCTTGGCGCCTCGTACACCTGGGGTATTTTTTTTGAAAGCGTAAATCCCGCATCGGTTGTTCCTTGGATGATGGTTGGCGGTATAGGTGGTTTTATAACCTCGTTGGTGGTGATTTTTGCACCCAAAACCTCACCCTACACTGCTCCTGTTTACGCTTTACTTGAGGGGGTTTTCCTCGGCGGCATTTCTGCCTTTTTTGCTTCAACTTATGGAGCAGGGATAATTATGCAAGCGGTTGGGCTAACTTTTGCAATCTTTTTCCTAATGCTCTTGGCGTATCGTAGTGGCACAATAAGAGCTACTGGCAAGTTTAAGGTGATGCTTTTCGCCGCAACTGGTGCCATTGCATTAACCTACTTTGTCTCATTTATCCTGGGATTCTTTGGAGTAAACTTGGGTTTTATCCATGGTAGTGGAACGTTCGGTATAATTTTTAGTTTAATTGTTGTAGGCGTAGCTGCACTTAATATAATTATCGATCTTGATTTTATATACCGTTCTTCAGCTGCAGGTGCGCCCAAATACATGGAATGGTATGGTGCTTTCGGATTAATGGTTACCTTAATCTGGCTTTATATTGAAATTCTCCGTTTGTTAGCCAAGCTAAGCAGTAGGGATTAAATTGCAGGAGGTGAATCTTTTTTTAATGCAAGAGTTTGATATTTAAATATAAGTTGATAACTTTGCAGCCCATTAAACTGAAGTTAGAGGTAAACAAATTAATAATACAATGAAAAAGGGAATACATCCGGAGAATTACCGTCTGGTGGCTTTCAAGGACATGTCAAATGAGCATGTATTTATCACCAAGTCGGCTGTGAATACCAAGGATACCATTACAATTGATGGTGTTGAATATCCTTTGGTTAAGGTGGAAATTTCGAACACTTCACACCCTTTCTACACCGGTAAAGTTAAGCTGGTTGACACTGCAGGTCGTGTGGATAAGTTCATGAACCGTTACAAAAAACACATGGAGAAAAAGAAGTAATTCTACTCCTACATAGCACAAAAAAGGCTCTTCGTTGAAAGAGCTTTTTTTGTTTTATTACCTTTATCTTTTTGATAACTTTGTTAGACTAAAATCAATTAGCATGACAAATACCATTGTTCTTTTCGATGATCAGAGGTATATCGACTTATTACCTCTTACCTTTACCAGGCCAGTTGCTCAGATACGTGTTGGGATTCTTACTATTGCTGAGAAATGGGAAAAGTTAATGGGCGTTTCTTGTAGTTATATCACACAAGAGTATTTGCAACCTAAGTATCCTAACGCCCCTAAAGGCGAGCCTGTAACCCTTATAAATGGTGGTGTTTGTCCTGATAAAGAATTGATTAAAAGTATTGACAACTTGCAGCCAAATCAGCCCCTGGTTAAGGGCGATACATTAATAGCCGTTGTGCTTCCAAGTTCTATTGACAACATTCCAGATATTAAATCGTTTGGAACTGCTGTTGAATACCCTGGTGAAATTTTAGAAATTAAATATCCATGGGATATTTTCAGAAATAATGGCGAGGCAATTAAACGCGATTTTGAACTTTTAACTAATGGCCGCAAATCGGCACCGCTTTCCAGCACCAATAGAATTATTTATCCCAGTAACGTTTTTGTTGAGGAAGGAGCAAAGGTGGAATGTGCCATTCTGAATGCCGAAACGGGTCCCATCTATATTGGTAGCGATGCAGAGGTAATGGAAGGTGCTATTGTTCGAGGACCATTCGCACTATGTGAGCATTCAACCCTTAAGATGGGTGCAAAGATATATGGGCCAACTACTATTGGACTTCATTGTAAGGTGGGCGGCGAGGTTAACAATAGTGTATTCTTTGCCTACTCAAATAAAGCCCACGATGGTTTTATCGGAAATTCAGTCATAGGTGAGTGGTGTAACCTGGGTGCAGATACAAATAACTCTAATCTAAAGAATAACTATGCTCCCGTTAAGCTTTGGAGTTACCGAAAAAAAGGTTTTGTGAATACAGGACTTCAGTTTTGTGGTCTTATAATGGGCGATCATTCTAAGTGTGGAATAAATACCATGTTCAACACCGGAACAGTTGTAGGTGTTAGCTCAAATATATTTGGAGATGGTTTCCCACGAAATTTTATTCCAAGCTTTTCGTGGGGTGGCGCTGCGGGATTCTCGGTTTATAAAATAGAAAAAGCGTTTGAGACTGCCCAAATCATGATGTCTCGTCGTGAGCTTTCATTAACTGACATCGATAAAGATATTCTTAGTAAGGTTTTTGAATTAACTGCAGAGTTTAGAACTTTTTAGTTGCTTTAACCCAAAATCATAATTAAAAAGCCAAAAAATTTTTGGCATAAGGATTGACAATATATATATCCGGGTGAAACTGGCCCCTTATGTGTCATATTGTCATTTAAAAAGAGAGGCATTAATATGAAGAAGAAGATAGGAACATCCTTTTTTGATCAACTTATGAACGATGCAAACGACTCGGAAGTAAACTTTATCCCCATTTTGGCAGAAGGAGAGGTCCCCGAAGTCAAAAAGTCAGATATACCAGATGCATTACCAATAATGGCATTACGAAACACCGTTCTTTTTCCTGGTGTTCTTATGCCTATAACGGTAGGACGCGAAAAATCGCTAAACCTAATTGCAAGCTTGCCCCCTCAAAAGAAAATAATAGGTGTTTTATCGCAAATGGATGCCCGTGTTGAGGATCCAGGTATACAGGACCTTTTTAAGATTGGCACTATTGCTCAGGTTATTAAGGTTCTTGAGCTACCCGATGGCAATTCATCGGTTATTCTTCAGGGATTATCGCGTTTTACTGTAGAGGAATTTATTAGTGAGGATCCATTTTTCCTAGCCAGGGTAAATGAGCTATCTGAGCTAACACCGGAACCCGACGATAAAGAGTTTCTTGCGGTAGCTGAAGCCATAAGAGATATTACAATCCGTATTATTCAGTTATCGCCTAACTTGCCCAAAGAGGCATCGTTTGCTATAAAAAACATTGACAACCCTAAAATGCTTGTTAACTTCATCGGGGCAAACAGCGATATTAAGACCGATGAAAAGCAGAAATTGCTTGAAGAAGCCGACATCAAAAAGCGTGCTGAACAGCTGTTGAAGATTCTTTCGCGTGAGCTTCAGATGATTGAGCTCAAGCACGATATACAGAATAAGGTTAAGCATGATTTAGACCAGCAGCAAAGGGAATACTTCTTGCAACAACAGATGAAAACCATTCAGGATGAGCTGGGTGGCAATCCTATTGAGCAAGAGATAAATGAGTTAAAAGAACGTGCAAAGAGTAAAAAATGGAGTAAAGAGGTTGCCGAGCATTTTGAAAAGGAGGTTAATAAGCTTACACGTATGAATCCAATGGCAGGCGAGTATTCCGTTCAGCTTAATTACGTTCAGCTGCTACTCGATTTGCCTTGGAATGAGTATACAAAAGACAACTTTGACCTTGAGCACGCAAAGCAAATTCTAGATGAGGACCATTTTGGGTTAGTTCAGGTGAAGGAACGTATTTTGGAACACCTTGCCGTTCTTAAGCTAAAAGGCGACCTAAAGGCTCCTATACTATGTTTATACGGCCCTCCAGGTGTAGGGAAAACATCGTTAGGTAAATCAATAGCTCGCGCTTTAGGCCGCAAGTACGCTAGAATATCGTTAGGAGGTATGCACGACGAGGCCGAGATACGTGGCCACCGAAAAACCTATATCGGAGCTATGCCTGGTAGGATAATTCAGAATCTGAAAAAAGTAAAATCGTCGAATCCTGTTATCATTCTTGATGAGATTGATAAGGTGGGGAAAGATTTCCACGGCGACCCAGCCTCAGCTCTGCTTGAGGTGCTTGACCCTGAGCAGAATAATGCCTTTCACGACAACTTTGTAGAAGTTGAATACGACTTGTCGAAAGTGCTGTTCATAACCACTGCCAATAACGTTTCAACCATTAACCCAGCTCTTCGTGACCGTATGGAAATGATTGAGGTGAGTGGTTATAGCTTAGAAGAGAAGGTTGAAATTGCTAAGCGTCATCTTTTGCCAAATCAGCTTAAGGAGCATGGGCTAAACAATGATGCCCTTGTGTTAACCGATAAAGTATTAACAAAAGTTATTCAGGAGTATACCCGGGAAAGCGGCGTGCGTAACCTTAACCAAAAAATAGCAAAGCTTGTTAGGTACGCTGCACGTAAGATTGCCTCGGACGAAAAGTATAATCCCAAGCTTACCGCGAAAGACATTGAAAAGATACTTGGTGTTCCGCGTTATACCAAGGAACTGTATCAGGGTAATGATTTAGCAGGTGTGGTTACTGGTTTGGCTTGGACTGAGGTTGGTGGAGAAATCCTGTTTGTGGAAACAAGTTTAAGTAAAGGAAAGGGTAATTTAACCCTTACTGGAAACCTGGGTGATGTGATGAAGGAGTCTGCAGTGCTCGCTCTTGAGTATATTAAATCGCATGCAGACTATTTAAACATTAAACCCGAAGTTTTTGAAAAGTGGAATGTTCACATTCATGTACCCGAAGGAGCAATTCCTAAGGATGGGCCATCAGCTGGTATAACCATGGTTACTTCACTCGCTTCAGCCTTTACTCAACGAAAGGTTAGGGCTAATATAGCCATGACTGGTGAAATAACCCTTCGGGGTAAGGTGCTGCCAGTTGGCGGTATAAAGGAAAAAATTCTAGCTGCAAAGCGTGCAAATATTACCGATATTATTTTGTCCGCCGAAAACCGCAAGGATGTTTCGGAAATTGATGCTGTATATATTAAAGGCCTTAAATTCCATTATGTGAACACCATTAAGGAGGTGCTGGATTTTGCACTTCTTAATGAGAAGGTTGAAAATCCTATGGCTATCGAGTAATGTATTATACCATTATAACGTTTAGGAAGACCCTTTATAGGGTCTTTTTTTGTTTTTTAAGGTTTTTACTCATCAATTTTACCTATTATTGTATGAAAATTGCTTAATAAGGAGTTATGAGTAGAGTTGCCATATTCCCGGGTTCATTTGACCCAATAACTGTTGGTCATGAATCAATTGTTTACCGCTCGCTTTCGCTATTCGATAAGGTGATAGTGGCTATTGGATATAATTCGAATAAAAAAGCATTTTTTAGCATCGATAAGCGAATTGCAATGATTGAAAAAGTTTTTGCTAATGAACCACGAGTTGAGGTTATTAGCTACGAAGGGTTAACCGTTGATTTATGCAATAGGCTTGGTGTACAATACATTTTACGTGGGTTAAGGACATCTGCCGATTTTGAATTTGAGCGCGCCATTGCTCAGGTTAATAAGCAGATGCATCCCAATATTGAGACGGTGTTTTTACTTACAGCACCCCAGCATACGCCTATAAACTCTACAATTATTCGTGATATTCTTTTGCACAATGGAGACCCTTCGGGGTTTATTCCTAGTTCAATAAACATTAAGGATTATCTATAGGGATATGGTTAAAGTTAAAAATCTTTTTCTTGGACTAGCCTTTTTATTTGGCTTTGGCAAAGCATTTTCGCAGGGAGCTACGGTTTTTGGAACAGCCCCTGAGTACAAGGGGGTAGAGATAATTTTTTATGCCTATTCCGATTATATTACTGAAACTGAATATGAGATTGGCCGTTGTAAAGTTGATAAGGAAGGGCACTTTTCTGCTAAACTAAAAGTACTTGAAACCGATTTTGTTTTTAGCCACCTTGGTGTTTATAGAATTTACTTTTTTGCTGAGCCAGGAAAAAGCTACGAGCTGGTGCTTCCCCCACGCGAGGATAAGACCGAAGAGCAGAGGTTGAATCCCTATTTTAGAGAATCGGACTTGCAGGTTGGTATTAAAAACATTGGAAAAGATGATATAAATTTTTTGATAAATGCTTTTGACTTAAGATTTAATCAGGACTTCGACCAAATTGTTCAGGATGCTTATAGGGGACGACAGCATAATATAGATTCGCTGATTAGCAAGATTGAATCCAAGTTTTCCAATTCTGGAAACCCATTTTTTGAGGCATATAGAGAATATCGATATGGTCTGTTAAAGCAGATAACTTTCATTAAAAAGTCGACTGCAACTTCTAACGAACTTTTTCTAAACCGTCCTATTCTTTACAGGAATCCTGCTTATATGGAGCTTTTTAATCTTGTGTACGACAAGTATTTCCTATTTTTCTCTAGGACTTCAAGAGGGAATGCCATTTTTGATGATATATCTCGATATAAAAGTTTAACCCGATTGAGAAAAACCTTAGCTACCGATGAAGTGCTAAGTAACGATACTTTAATGGAGATGGTCATTCTGAAATCGCTTCACGACGAGTTTTTTAGCGATAACTTTTCACGCTCTGCACTTCTTACTATACTCGATTCGCTATATCGTTCAACAAAAATTCCTGAGCATGTTGTCATTGCAGAAAACATTAGGAATCGAATTACCAAGCTTTTACCAGGATTTGTTCCTGCTCCATTCACTTTAAAAGATGTAAAGGGAAGAGATGTATCACTTGATAAATTCAAAGGTAAATACGTTTACTTAAATTTTTGCACCACAACCAGCTATACTTGTTTGAAAGAATTTGTTCAGCTCGAGAAAATATGCAAGCAATATAAGAAGCATTTGGAGGTAGTAACCATTTCGGCCGATAAGGATATAAACGATTTAAAAGTTTTTCTTGATAATACTAATTACCATTGGACCTTTTTACACTTTGGTAATAAACCTGAAGTTTTAAGAGATTTTGACATCAGGGTTTATCCTACCTACTTTTTAATTGGGCCAGATAGAAAGATGATTATGTCGCCAGCACCATCACCCGAGGAAGGATTTGAACGACGTTTCTTCCAGCTGTTAAGGAGTAGAGGAGAACTTTAATCAAGAGCCTTCAGAACCGACATCAAGCTTGCATAGCTGTCGGAAAGGTAAACCCAAAGGTCGGAGCGTTTAACCCATTTCACCTGCTCAATGCCTTCTTCGGTCTGAGGAGTTAAGGCGTTATTCCAGTTTGAACGCATGGCAAACCAATGTGTAGACTTTATTACCAGCTGCCCATTTAGCATGTAGGTGTGATGAGTAACGGTTAAAGGCTTTTCTATTGTTAAGTTGCTAATTCCAGTTTCTTCAACAACCTCTCTAACTGCAGCAGTTTCAATTGCCTCGTTAGGTTCAACCTTACCTTTAGGTAAGTCCCATCGTCCAAATCGCTTTATAAGGAGCACTTCGTTTCTATGGTTTGTTACAACGCCACCGGCAGCATCAATTTTATCGAAATTTCTTAACAGCTCGTTAAAAGTGTTGTTAACATTGCTAGTTCCTGCAAAAAGGTTAGGAATCTCGGAATGGGTTTGGAAAAAATGGATTAACTTTGGAATGTCTAAAAAGGGCGTGTTGCCCCAAATAAGTCCAGGTTTGTTTGATAAAAATGCATTTTTAATGTTTTGAGTAATAATAAATTTCCGATTATTAAAATAAATTTCAATATCTGATACCATGGATAGCAATATTATAGCGGATAAACTTTTACAAATTAACGCAATAAAGCTTAATCCTGCAAATCCATTTACTTGGGCTTCGGGATGGAAATCACCTATTTATTGCGATAATAGGAAAACACTCTCATACCCTGATGTTCGAAATGTAATATGCGATGGTTTTGTCAGTCTTATTAAGGAAAAGTATCCTCAGGCAGAGGTGATTGCTGGAGTGGCAACTGGTGCCATTGCGCATGGGATGTTAGTTGCCGACAGGCTTGACCTCCCTTTTATTTATGTGCGCTCTGTACCTAAGTCGCATGGTTTAACAAATCAAATTGAGGGTCATTTTACACCTGGCCAAAAAGTTGTGGTTATTGAAGATTTGATTTCTACTGGCATGAGCAGCCTAGCTGCAGTTGAAGCGCTACGAAATGCAGGTTGCGATGTATTAGGACTCCTTGCAATTTTTACTTACCAGTTCGATAAGGCTAAAAACGCTTTTGCAGATGCTAATGTTGATTATGAGACACTTTCAAACTACTCATTGCTAATTGACGCAGCCTTAAGTAAGGGCGTTATCGGTTCCCAGGATATCGAACTCCTTAAATCATGGCGAACCAACCCCGAAGAGTGGGGAAAATAAAAGCTGATGGAATTGAGTAAAGACAGGTATTCAATTGGATAATACGAATTACTAGAACAAAAACAGGCCCACCCAACGGACCTGTTTAGTTTTTAATTTTACTTTCCCTTTATCTTTATCCTTTATCCTTAATCCTTAATAAGCCCTATCCCCACGAATAACCCGCGTAATTATCTCACGTACAATACTTGAGTTGATTTTTTCAACTGCATCTTTGTATGCATTTGCGCCAGCTTGTGGGGCTTTGAAATGAGATGCCTTGATACGTCTATTGGATAAGGTATATACTAAGTTACCTTCTTTATTTTGTACATTAACGTCAAGATTCATTACAACTTGAATGTACTGATTTGCCCTACCAGCGGGTTTAGTATTTGCGGTTACATTTACGATGAAATCGGCATCGTTAGGGTTGTCAGCTATAGGAAAACCAAGTTTAAGAATGTTTGAACGAAGGGCATCGGCCAAGGGGGTTTGGTTAAGTGGTTGGTTAAGGTTTTTCTCATCGGAAGCTATATAGAATGATGGCCTGGTTATGGTGATTCTTGTCTCTGTTGTTGGTGCTTTGATTCTTGAAATTGCCTTTGATATAGCAAAATCACGTGTTGCTTCCTTAACAATCGATTCAACATCTACAATAACTTTAGCTGTTTCTATCTTTTTACGAGAGCGAACTGCTTCGACATCGAACGACGCTTTACCTTCGTTGTTGGTAGTTGAACTTTTACTCAAATATGAGTTGGCCGAGAAAGTGAATTTTAAAGGGATTGAATTTTGAGGAATTCCATTCTTATTTTTTACCGTGTAAGTTAATTCGGAACCTTTTATTGGGTGACCTAATTTAGCTGTTAGCTCATCAGGACCTGATACAATCAGTGAGTTAATAGTGCTAGTGATTTGATTAATGATTTCGTTGCTTAGTAAAATGTCTTTGCCATTGTAATTAGCAGCTATGGATTCATTAAGATATGGCTTGATTGGTTCAAGTGCACGAATAAGCATTAGCAATGCTGTTTTGGAATCATTAGCATTAATTGCAGCGATTGCTTTATCGTAAAAATCGAGTGATTTAGCAGTAGCAGTTGCCTTTTTTTCTGCTACCATCTTGGCGTATTTATCTTTTGATAATCTGAAGTAAATCCAGTAGGTGTTTTGATCTTCCCAAGTGCTAACCACCTCATACCCTTCTAGCTCTTTTTGAGCTTCAGCTCTCACCGATTGCCTGAAGTCTTCGGAAAAATATTCTTGCGTTTCAAATGAGTTTAGAACCGACTTTGCTGAAATAGTTACTGAAATATCGCTTGCCATATCGGCAAGGGCATTCTGCTTTGCAGCTTGTTGATAGTCTGGAGTTGATTTACGTGCCGAACCAATTCCAACATAGTATCCAGGTAGGTTTGGTCGCGATTGAACCCAGCTGGGAGCAGGTGGAATTTCAGCAACTTTTGAGCTGCTACCACAACCAAATAGAATGGATGTAATTGCCGCTAGTACTATTAATCTTTTCATTCTTGTCGGTTTTTGTTATTCTCAAGAAGTTAGTCTAAAATCTGTTGAGTTACATTTTTATTAGCTGCAATCTTTTTAGTGCTACTCTTCTGGGTTATAGCTGCCAATTTTATTTGCAACCCTGTCGCCAATATCGTTTATTGCTTTAGATATGAGCGATGCCATTGATGTTATCTCTCTACGCGAGTTTAATTTTTCTTGTAACCTACGAACATCGGGGGTGTTATCGTTTATAACATCTTTATCGGTTTTAACATCTATCTTTTCCCAGTAACCCGGTACAAGTTTGTCCTTTGGACCATCAAATGTGGCGTATTCAATAAAATCGGACTGGTTGCTTCTCACATAGTCAGTTACCAATACTGCACCCGTTTCGGTTGAGGTGAGCTGATATTTCAAAGCAATTGTTACGCTGTTACTCTGACTATACTCGTAGTAGTAAACTTTTTTGTAGCTAACATTTATCTTTGTATCTCCAGTTTTTGGGTCCTTAACTTTAGTCTCTTCTCGTAAGAAGCCTTTTTTGCGTGTCTTTTTCAACCTACCAGGCTTTAACTCCAAGATGCTTACCTCGCCGTTTAGTATGGCTTTGGCCGATAAAAGTTTTCCAATTTCTAGCTCTGAACCAGTAGAAATACTTCTGTGCTGTTCTTCAATAATTTTATCTGTGTTTTCGGTGTCAATTACTTTAATAAATGGGGTTTTAAGCTCATTTAAACTACTAGTCACTTCAGCTTGTACACTTTTAGTAATGTTTTGAGCATTTCTCGAGCCCGTTTTAAAGTTCGAAACTTTGATGGTAATTGTAGCTTGTTCTAGGGCTTCATCACGTAACTCACGGGCGTCTTTGTAGTTATTATATTCACGAATGATTTTATCGAGATTATTATACGCTTTACGGTAGAATGAGGCACTCATAAATTCTTTTGCTTCACGGTAAAGAGGTTCGCATTTCGATACTTTTAGCATGTCCTTAACATTGCCGTAATCGGGTTGTAACTTCTTTATCTCCGAAAGGAGCTGCTCTGCTTCTTTGAACCTCTCCTCGTCCATATACCTTTGAGCTTCCGAATAAATCTTCTCAATATATTTAGGCTTTGCATCTTTATAATAGTCGGTGGCAATGTTAGAAATGGACAGCTCAACCCCAAAAGCTGAAGCCTTATTTTTTAAATCCTCAGCATCGATGTATTTATATACAGTTCCTTTAAGATCGTCGTTTTCGTATGCCTTAATTACTTCAAGCGACTGTTCATCTAGCACGCGTTGTCCTGCACGTTTAAGGCCAACAATAGCGTTGATATTGTCTCGTTTTGCCATTAGAGAACGGAAGTAAGCATCCGTTGCTTGTTGCCATAATCCAGCCTGCTCAAACTTCATCCCCTTTTTTGCATATTTTTTTGAGGCGCAACCTCCTGCTAATATTACTATTGAAGCAATAAAAAGAGTAAACAGTTTCCTATTCATGGGTGTAAATTTTAGTAACAAATAATAAGTTATAAAGAAAAGACATTTCGCAAAAACATAAAAATAAAACTTTTTGATAATCCTAAAAAGATTTGTACCCTCTTTAAGAATTTTCTTCAAACCACTCAAAAAGCGAGCCAAAAAATTTTAAATTTGGAACATAAACTAGAGGTTTGAAAGAGATAGTTAGAAATGCAATTGAAAGGTTAAGATATTTACTGAAGGCTGAACTTCCTGGGAAGGATGCTCAGATAATTATGGCGCCTTCGGTAAGAGCGGATAAACATGGGAATAGTAAACCGAACCTATCTACGCGGGAAAGTGCAGTGCTAATCCTTCTTTATAGGGCGCTTAGTGGTTTACGGTTTGTCCTAATAAAACGACAAGTTTATGATGGGCCACATAGTGGACAAGTGAGCTTGCCAGGTGGTAAGTTTGAAGAAAACGACATTTCAATAAGTCAAACCGCTTTACGAGAAACGTACGAGGAGATTGGGGTTGAACCTAAGAATGTTGACCTGTTGGGCAGGTTGACAGAGCTTTATATTCCAGTTAGTAACATGATAGTGCATCCATTTGTTGGTTACATAAACGAGACCCCAAATTTTAACTTAAACCTACTTGAAGTTCAGTATATTGTTGAGGTGGATTTGTTCGATTTGATAGATGATAGAAATAAATCGGTAAAGGTGATTAACTCACATGGGTATCCCATTACTGCACCATACTATAATTTAAAAGATGAAATGGTTTGGGGAGCCACCGCAATGATACTGTCTGAATTTGAGCATATTCTTAAAAAGGTTTTATTGTGAGATTTTAAAATCTATCTTAATTTGTAACAATTAATGGTACGCTTTTTATTAGATGGTTTTTATGAGATGCTTAAAAAAACATTTGAAAAATAAATTTAGATTAAATATGGTAGGGTAAAATAAAGTTTTTTCCCATTCCGTTTTAAACCTTTGTAAAATTTTATATTCTTTTGTGTAAACAAATTATATTAACCATGAAGCGAAAAAAATGGATTATATCTATTACTTTGATTGTTATTGCTGCTATCTTGTATATTGTTTTTGGTACTAAGTCGACCGATAAAACAGCGCCACAATTCACGAAAGTAGAGACTGGTAAGTTTGAAATTGTTGTAAATGTAACGGGCGAGCTTGTTGCCCAGAACTCTGAGGATATAATGGCGCCATCGGAGCTTCGTGGGAGGTCGTTTAGAGTGGCTGAGATAAAAATTCAGGACTTGGTTCCAGAAGGAACCGTTGTGGATTCAGGTGACTATGTAGCAACACTTGATCGCTCAGCTTTAAGTAATCAGCTTAAGAATACTGAAGATGAGCTTGAAAAGAGCCAACAGGCCTACCTTAAAACCCAGCTCGATACCACACTTCAACTTCGTGATCTTAGGAACAACCTAATTAACCTGAAGTTTGATATGGAGGAGAAAAAAATAGTATTGGAGCAGTCCAAGTACGAACCTCCAGCCACACAGCGTCAGGCGCAAATCAATCTTGAAAAAGCAGAGAGGGCATATAAGCAAGCATTACATAACTATACACTGAAAAAGGAGCAAGCAGAGGCCTCGATGAGGGAGGTTGAAATTAACCTAGAAAGAAAGCGCCGTGAAAAGGAAGATATGCTTAATGTAATCAGCAAATTTACTATTCGTGCACCCAAACAAGGGATGGTAATTTACTACAGGGAGTGGGGTGGTCAAAAGCGAAAAGTTGGCTCAACCATTAGCCCTTGGGATTTGACAGTTGCCACGCTACCCGACCTTTCGGTAATGAACTCAAAAACATATGTAAATGAAATTGACATTAGTAAAGTTAAAGTTGGGCAAAAAGTAAGAATTAGTGTTGATGCATTCCCCGAAAAGAAATTTACTGGCGAGGTTATTGAGGTTGCTAATATTGGCGAACAGCTACCAAATACCGATGCAAAAGTTTTTGAGGTGGTGATTCGTGTTAACGAGTACGATCCCATTCTTCGCCCATCAATGACAACCGGTAATCAAATTATTACTAACACATTTGATTCTGTAATGTACATCCCACTGGAAGCATTACATGCTAACGATAGCTTAAGCTTTGTTTATACCAAAAAAGGCGAACGGAAGATTGTTGTGCCCGGTCCAATGAACGAGAATCATATCATTATAGAAAAAGGCCTGAAGCCAGGCGAAGAAATTTACCTATCAACTCCTGAAGATCCTGAAAAGTTCGAATTTGAAGGTTTTGAGCTAATCCCAGAAATAAAGCGAAAAAAGGAGGAAAAACTCAAACAGGAAGAAAAACTCCGTGATGAGCAAGAGCTGCAGATGAAAATGAGAAAAAAAGGTGGTGCGACGATGCGAATTAACGGAGGAAATATTAAGATAACTTTTGGTTCAACAGATTCAAAAACGGGAAAAGATAAAGGGGAAAAGAAGAAATCAGGTAATAAAACCGAAAGTGTTAAGAGCGATTCAAAACAGCAATAGCCATGTTCAGAATAGATAGGCTTTATCGCAGATATGCTCATGACATCACTATTGCCCTTGAGGCAATTATGGCTAATAAATTAAAGTCGATACTTACAGCTTTGGGAATTATTTTTGGTGTTGCTGCAGTTATAAGTATGCTGGCTATTGGGAATGGTGCTCAACAAGAGATTTTAGAGCAGATGAAACTTGTTGGCGTTAACAATATCATTGTAAACTCTATTTTTGAAGCTCCCGATACCGAGAACTCCGATACTGAGAATGGAAACAAGCAGAAGCAAAAATTCTCACCAGGATTAACCCTAAGTGATCTTAACGCTATAAAAGAGGTTATTCCTTCAGTTGAGCATATTAGTCCAGAAATTAGTCTGAACTCATACATACAATACAAGGGAGTGCGAATGCAGGCTAAAATACTTGGTGTTAACAACGATTACTTTAACCTATTTAACCTTCCACTTGAGGAGGGAACTTTTTTCAACAGCTATCAGGAAGACCATGGAGTTCCTGTTTGTGTGATAGGTGCCAATATTAAAACCAAGTTTTTTAGCACCGAAAATCCAATTGGTAAGTATATTAAATTTGGGAATGTTTGGCTTAAGGTTATTGGTGTTCTTTCTAAGTCGAATGTTAAGGTTACGGGCTTTGAGAATAGTGGAATTAACGTTTACAACGATAATGTTTATGTTCCTGCAAAAAATATTCTGCTACGATACCAAAATAGGGCATTGGTGAATACTAAAAAGCTAGGGCAATCATTTACATTCAGAATCGGATTTGCTTTTTTTGGTGGTAGCACGCAAAGCCAAGCACCCAAAAACTATCATCAGCTCGACAGAATTATTCTACAGGTAAAAGAAACAGAAGATATCACATCAACAACCGAAATACTTAGCCGTATGCTAAAGCGGCGGCATGCCGATGTTAACGATTTTGAAATTACAGTTCCCGAGTTGCTGCTAAAGCAGCAACAACGCACAAAGGATATTTTTAATATTGTACTTGGTGCAATTGCCAGCATTTCGCTCATTGTAGGGGGAATTGGGATTATGAATATCATGTTTGCATCGGTAATGGAACGAATTAAGGAGATTGGAACACGCCTTGCCATTGGCGCTAAAAAGGCTGATATTGTAGCTCAGTTCCTTTCCGAATCGGTTCTTATTAGTGTTTCTGGAGGATTAATAGGTGTAATACTAGGTGTTATCCTTTCAAAGCTGATAACCCATTTTGCCGGTATACTAACAATTGTAAGTTTTTCATCAATAGTAATTGCTTTTGGGGTTTCTGCTGCCGTTGGTATAATATTTGGCTTATCGCCAGCCAAAAAGGCTGCAGAGAAAGACCCAATAGAATCTTTAAGGTATGAATAGGAATAAAAAATAATCAAAATGACAATGAAAAAGGTATTTGTTCTACTTGCAATTTTTTGTTCAACTCAAGCATTTTCACAAAAACCAATAAACCGATTAACCTATTCTGAGGTTATTGAGCTTGCCCGTGAGCAATCGCCTCAGGCAATACTTGCAAAACACCGGTTTAGGGCTGCTTACTGGGAGTACAGAACCTTTATTGCGGAGTTTCGGCCAGCTGTAACGCTTCGTGGAACTGTTCCACAGTTTACGCGTTCGTTGGTTCGTTACCAAAACCCCGATGGAACCTACCAGTATATCGAAGAAAACTCAAATACTACCTCATTAGGACTGTCCATAACACAGAATATTGGTTTAACGGGAGGTCAGGTATTTATTAATAGTAACTTGGAACGAACTGATATTCTCGGATCCAATTCAAGCACATCGTACTTAAGTTCTCCTGTTTCAATTGGTTTTTCTCAACCACTTTTCGCCTTGAACCAGCTAAAGTGGAGTAAGAAAATTGAGCCATTGAAATATGAGGAGGCAAAACGAACCTTTATTCAGTCGCTTGAGACAATTTCAATTGAAGCAACACGTCTTTTCTTCGATTTGGCTATGGCCCAGCAAAACCTTGAAACGGCAAAGCTGAACTATTCCAATACCGATACATTGTATAAAATTGCTCAGGGTCGATACAACATTGGAACCATTGCCGAAAACGAGCTGCTTCAGATGGAACTCAGCTTTCTTAATGCTGGTAACGCTCTTAGCGAGGCTGAGGTTGATTTGCTACTTAAAAAGAATCGCCTTAAATCGTATTTGGGGCTAAATGATGATTACGACCTGGAAATCATACTTCCGGATAGCATACCAAATTTTGATGTGGATTTTGACAGGGTGCTTACATTGTCAAAAGAAAACAATCCCCAAATACTGAACTTTCAACGACAGCTTATTGAGGCCGATATGAATGTTGCGCAGGCTAAAGCAGAGCGAGGCCTGAATGCTAATCTTTTTGCCTCGTTTGGTTTAACCCAGCGAGCAAGCGACCTTCATAATGCCTATGTTGACCCGCTGGACCAGCAAAGTGTTAGAATAGGGCTTACCATACCCATTTTAGACTGGGGATTGGGTAAAGGAAAAGTAAAAATGGCCCAATCGAATCGCGAGGTGATTCGGACAACCATTGAGCAATCGGTAACCGATTTTGAGCAGGATGTTTTCCTTAAGGTGATGCAGTTCAACAGGCAAGACGACCAGGTTGCCATTGCAAAAAAAGCCGACCTTGTTTCACAAAACAGGTACGAGGTAACCAAGCAACGTTTTCTAATTGGCAAGATTGATGTGCTAACGTTAAATGTTGCACAAACCGAACGCGACCAGGCCAAACAAAAGTTTATTAGTACGCTATCGAGTTACTGGCAATCGTACTACCAAATACGCAGATTAACACTATTCGATTTGGAAAAAGATGCTCCCATTACAACTGATTTTGAGTTGTTACTCAAGTAGATGCTAAAAAAACTGATTTTAAATGATAATTTTTTTTGAAAAAATTTTGCAGGAAATACGAAATGATATATTTTTGCAGCACCAAACACGAGCACAACGGTGCAAGTAAAGGTTGAAAGAATGCGGAAGTAGCTCAGTTGGTAGAGCATAACCTTGCCAAGGTTAGGGTCGCGAGTTCGAGTCTCGTCTTCCGCTCAAGTTCTTTGGGGAGTTCAAAGTGGGAAGGCTTTGAACTCTTTAAGTTTAAAGCAAAAGCCTTCTGCCCGGATGGTGGAACTGGTAGACACGCAGGACTTAAAATCCTGTGGCCATTGCGGCTGTGTGGGTTCAAGTCCCACTCCGGGTACTTCAAAGCCTCGCCAGGTGCGGGGCTTTGCTGTTTTATGGCGACAGCCTGCAGCCTTGCGGGCGTGCCGTTCCCTCACCACCAGCCCTCACTTTTTTTTGTAGCTCAGCAGGAAGGGGCATAATCCGGCTGCTGCCTGCACATTTTTTGTAATCCCTATATGGCAAACGTATCGATTCTGCCCGATGTTTGTTTATGAATTTGGTCATTATTTATAAGATTAAAGATATCTTGCCTTCGCCCTTTTTTAGTTGTATCGCAAGGTTTTGCACCTTCAAGCTTTTAA
This sequence comes from Tenuifilum thalassicum, assembly GCF_013265555.1. Taxonomy (GTDB): domain Bacteria; phylum Bacteroidota; class Bacteroidia; order Bacteroidales; family Tenuifilaceae; genus Tenuifilum; species Tenuifilum thalassicum. Next base: position 641,103 of record NZ_CP041345.1, read on the forward strand.
TAGCCAAAATTCGTCTTTGTATTAAATGCTATATGAAATGTTTTTAAAGGTCGCTATATTTTGAGTTTACAGTATTGTCTGTTATTTGATAATTCTCGTTCACCGCTAGAGTGTGATGCTCTGTCAATATTAGCACATTTCGATATTTCTTCAAAGGTGTCGGAAGATCTTGGCTTAATGTTTTAATTGCTAATCTATGCAAGTTGAGCTGAGCTAAAGCAGTTAATCTTTTATGCATAATACTAAATACACTTGGCATTTGGGTATATGTTCTAGATGTGTTGTATGGGGTGGATGAATTCAATTGAGCCTTAAGGGGGTTAATCATCTTTCTTTTTTATTCCGCGTTTAGCGATAAACAAAAGATTATTTTGTGCTGTACCCTTCTGGGGCGTTTTAACTAGTATTTTATTAACCAATACTCCTGCATTCTTTATGTTGTCTGAATGTCTTATCTCATAAGGCTTTCAGCACAACGTGTTGTTTGTCAACTAAAAAAGTTATCAACAATGTGTAAAAAAGTGGGGAAAAGTGGTTGAAAGTGGAAAATTATTGTATATTTTTACAAATTGAAAACTAAAAACATAATGTCCACATTTATCGGCGATTACGAATGCAAAGTTGACGAGAAAGGTCGAGTGCTCTTTCCGGCATCGCTGCGAAAGCAGGTGAAGTCGGATTCGCCCGATAGGTTTGTGGTGAAAAAGGATATTTACGAGGATTGCTTAGTGCTTTACCCCATGGAGGAGTGGGAGCGCCAAACGGATATAATCCGTAAGAATACAAATCCATACAACAGGGAGCATAACCTGTTCCTTAGAGAGTTTTTTAGGGGAACTGCTGAGGTATCGCTCGATTCGAATGGTAGGATGTTATTGCCAAAACGATTGCTCGAAATGGTTGGAATAGGACGTGAAATAGTTATGTCGGGGATGAACGATAAGATTGAGATTTGGGCAAAAGATAGGTATGAAAATGTGCAGCTAGGTTCAAGCGATTTCGCCAACCTGGCTGAGCGTATATTAGGTTCAACACCCTTAAAAGATGAGTAAATGGCCTACCATGTTCCTGTGCTGCTTAACGAAAGCATCGAGGGGTTAGATATTAACCCCAGTGGTACTTATGTTGACCTCACCTTTGGTGGTGGTGGGCATTCGCGTGCCATTTTGCAAAAACTCGGGAAGAAGGGTAGACTAATTGCATTCGACCAGGATGAGGATGCGCTCAAAAATGCCTTAGACGATAAGCGTTTCATGCTTATCAGGGGAAACTTTAGGTATTTCCGTAACTTTTTGCGTTATCATGGTGTTGAACAGTTAAACGGAATTTTAGCCGACCTCGGCGTTTCGTCGCATCACCTTGATACTGCTGAGCGGGGGTTCTCGTTCCGGTTCGAGGGACCACTTGATATGCGCATGAATAGAAATGCTAAGCTTACCGGACAGAAGGTAATTAATGAGTATTCCGAAGAGCGGTTAGCAAATATCTTAAAACTATATGGAGAGGTAAAGGGTGCCGGTAGGGTAGCTTCGGTTATTGTTCGTGAAAGAAGCAAGGGTAGCATTGACAATGCTGACCAATTACTTGAGATTTTAAAACCACTCATTCCTTTCAAAATTCAAAACAAGGTGCTGGCGCAAATTTTTCAAGCCATAAGGATTGAGGTAAACCAAGAGATGGAGAGCCTTAAGGAGATGCTTGAAAGTTCTGTGAAAAGCCTTTTGCCTGGAGGAAGATTGGTGATAATATCATATCACTCACTAGAAGATAGAATGGTAAAAAACTTTTTCCGATATGGAAATGTTGAGGGTACCGATAGCATGGATTTAATGGGAAATAGGAATGTTCCATTTGAGCAGGTTAACCGTAAAGTAATTACACCTAGCGATGATGAATGTATTGAAAACAACAGGGCACGAAGTGCAAAACTAAGAATAGGGAGGAAGCTATGAGCGAAATAGGAACACCCGAGTTCGAAGATGTAAATGTTTCCCAGGAAGAAGCAAAGAATGGGAAGCGTGTTGGTGTTAAGGATTTTATCAGTGGTAAGATACTAACCCACGAGGCTATTGTTGGCCAGATGTCGTATATCATCTTTTTAGCAATTATTGCCATTTTCTATATTGCCAATAACTATCGCTATAACAATCTTTTAAGGACTGAGCAAAAGTTAAGGAAAGAGGTTAAGGATTTACGTGCCGAATCAATTACAACCGCCGCAAAACTTATGTCGATAAGTCGGCAATCGGAAGTGCTAAAGCTTGTTGAGTCAAAAGGGTTAAATCTGAAAGAATCGACTGTGCCACCTAAAAAGTTGAACTAGAAAAAGTATTATTTGAATGACAATTAAAAATGACATACTGATACGCATTGCAATAGTATATTTTGTGCTATTGCTAGTTGGTGTGGCAATAATTGTCAAAATACTTACAATACAAGTAGTAGAAGGAGGCGAACTTCGCGAAAAGGCAAAAAAAATAACATACCGTGATATAATTGTTGAGGCAAACCGTGGCGATATATTAGCCGCCGATGGCAGGGTGCTTGCAACTTCAATACCTTACTACGAGCTAAGAATGGATCTTAGGGCTGCAGGGCTTACCGATTCTATTTTTAAAGCAAATATCGATTCGTTAGCGATATGCCTTTCTAAATTTTTTGGCGATAGGTCGTGGTACTCATACCGTTCGGAGCTAAACAATGCTCGTAAGTATGCAAAAAACAAACGTTACTATCCTATTGCACCTCGTAAGGTGAATTATATCGAGCTTAAGGAGATATCAAAATTTCCTATTTTACGTTTTGGACCCAATAAGGGTGGTTTTATCCCTGTTCAGGTTAATAGAAGAATTCTACCTCATAAATCGCTTTGTGCAAGAACAATAGGAAAGGTTGGCGAAGGTGGAGGAAGAGTCGGGATTGAAAAGGCTATGGATTGGGCGCTTAGAGGTAAGGACGGTTTGAGGGTTCACTCCCGAATACCTGGCAACAACTGGGTTGAGGTTAAGAGCATGAATAAGGTAGAGCCAGAAGATGGTTTTGATGTGCTAACTACCATTGATGTTCAGCTGCAAGATGTGGCAGAAGCAGCATTGCGAAAGCATCTGGCAGGACATGGTGCAGGGCATGGTTGTGCTATAGTTATGGAGGTTGCTACAGGCGATATAAAAGCCATTGCTAACCTTCGAAGAAATGAAGATGGCACTTACGATGAGGTTTATAACTATGCTGTAGGGGAGAGTACTGAGCCTGGATCAACCATGAAAACCGCTACGCTAATTGCGCTGTTGGAGGAGGGAAATATCAACTTAAACGATACTATTGATACTGGTGATGGTAAGCTCGCCCTTTGGGATCATGTGGTTTCCGATTCAAAAATTGGTGGGCATGGTAAAATTACAGTAAAGGAAGTGTTTGAAGTTTCATCAAATGTTGGTGTTATTAAGCTAGTACAAAAGGTGTTTAAAGGGCGTGAAAAGGATTTTGTTAATAAGCTCTACGAGCTAAACCTGAACAAGCCTACAGGTTTTATTATCCCAGGTGAGGTAAAGCCCCAAATCCGCTACCCTGGCGACAAGGGTTGGTCGGGGCTTTCGATGCCTATGATGAGCATTGGCTACGAGGTCCGACTTACTCCCTTGCAAATGTTAACCTTTTATAATGCCATTGCAAATAATGGCAGAATGGTTAAGCCACGATTGGTGAAAGCATTGCTACGTCATGGACAGGTGGTAGAAAGTTACTCGCCTGAGGTGATACAATCGGCCATTTGCTCCAATTCAACCTTAAGGAAGGTTCGCGAGGTGCTAGAAGGAGTTGTAGAAAACGGAACTGCTAAAAATCTTAGAAATCCCCGCTATAAGATTGCTGGAAAAACTGGTACAGCCCAGATTGCTATGGGGAAATCGGGTTACCGTAAAGGTAACGTTATAAACTATCAGGCTTCATTTGTAGGATATTTTCCAGCAGAGGATCCCAAGTATTCATGTATTGTTGTTGTTAACTCACCATCAAACAGCGTTTACTATGGCAACCTGGTTGCTGGACCAATTTTTAAGGAGATTTCCGATAAGGTTTACGCTACTAGTCCTGAATGGTTTACAGAATTAAAGGGTGATGGTTTGGTTGAACTTCCACAAAGTAAATCGGGGCATATTAGTAGTCTAAGTTATGTTTTCAAAGAGCTCGATTTGCCATTTAAAAAGGCAAAATCAACCAGTTGGGTTCAAACTAAGCGCGATAGTACCCAGGTTGTTCCTATTCCGCTTAAATATCCCAAAAACCTTGTTCCTAGAGTTATTGGAATGGGGTTGCGCGATGCAATCTTTCAGCTCGAGAGTCGTGGCCTTAAAGTGGCTTTCAATGGCTATGGAACTGTTCGGTCACAATCGGTTTTACCTGGAAGTAGAGTTGTTAAAGGAAGTACAGTTTACCTAGAAATGACCAAAAAGTTTGATTAGAATGATGAATTTAACCGACATATTACCCGAAAAGTTGGCCAAGGAGATTGTTGGTAATGGGAATCAAAAGGTTTCGGCTTTAACTTTTGATTCACGAAATGTGAATCCCAACGACTGTTTCTTTGCAATTAGGGGTACTCAAATCGATGGACATAGCTATATTGAACAGGCCATTGAGAAAGGTGCTACAACCATTGTTTGCGAGGAGCTGCCAAAGGGAAAGCCCGAGGGCATAACCTTTGTTCTGGTCGAAAGCTCGTCACTTGCATTAGGATTGATGGCTTCGTTGTTTTATGGAAAACCATCGGAGAAGTTAAAACTTGTTGGAATTACTGGCACCAATGGAAAAACTACTACGGTAACTTTGCTTTATAAGCTAATGCTTCAGTTTGGCTATAAGGTTGGCTTGATTTCTACGGTGGCCAACTATGTTAATGACACCAAAATAGATGCTACTCATACTACCCCTGACCCTATCACACTTAATAAGCTTTTAAAGCAAATGGTTGATGTGGGCTGTGAGTACTGTTTCATGGAGGTTAGCTCGCATGCAGTTGTTCAGAATAGGATTGCTGGTTTAAAGTTTGCCGGTGGGATTTTTAGCAACATCACCCACGATCATCTTGACTATCATAAAACCTTTGCGGAGTACATCAAGGCCAAAAAGCGTTTCTTTGATGAGTTACCATCCGATGCCTTTGCACTTACAAATATGGACGATAGGAATGGCATGGTGATGGTTCAAAACACAAGGGCAAAGGTTTATACCTATTCGTTAAGGTCAATGGCCGATTTCCGATGCAAGGTGGTTGAGAGCCATTTTGATGGTATGATGCTTAACGTTGATGGAATTGAGGTTTGGTCAAGGCTTATTGGGCGCTTCAATGCTTACAACCTGCTGGCAATATATTCAACGCTTACCTTGTTAGGTTTCGATAAGAATGATGCCCTAACTGGAATTAGCAGTGTTACACCAGTTAGCGGTAGGTTTGAATACGTTCGGTCCGACAATGGCGTAACTGCCGTTGTGGATTATGCACATACCCCCGATGCACTTGAGAACGTGATTAAAACCATTAACGAAATTAAAACCGATAACCAACGCCTTATAACTGTTGTTGGTGCAGGTGGTAATCGCGATAAAACTAAACGACCAGTAATGGCAAGGGTTGCCGCTGAACAAAGCGATATTGTTATTCTAACTTCCGATAACCCCCGTTTTGAAGACCCAGAGGACATTTTAAAAGATATGAAAAGTGGTGTTGATGCATCGCTTGCCAAAAAGGTTGTAACCATTACCGATAGGCGCGAGGCTATCAGAACTGCCTGCATGCTTGCTCTTAAGGGCGATATAATACTGGTTGCAGGCAAGGGCCATGAAACCTATCAGGAGATTAAAGGTGTAAAACACCATTTTGATGATAAAGAGGTACTAGCAGAAATATTTAAATCGATGCAGGCATGATATACTACTTGGTTCAATTCATTACAAAATACTGGGATTTCCCTGGTGCAGGGCTGTTTAAATACATCTCGTTTCGTTCGGCTGCTGCGTTTATCGTGTCGCTTATGTTTGCTCTTCTTATTGGCAAGCGAATAATCCGATTCCTACAACGCAAGCAAATTGGCGAAGAGATTCGGAATCTTGGCCTTGAGGGCCAAATGCAAAAGAAAGGTACTCCTACCATGGGGGGCATTATTATCCTTGCATCGATGCTTTTGCCTGTTCTGCTTTTTGCCGATATTCTGAATATCTACATAATTGTAATGCTTGTTACAACCGTGTGGCTTGGTGTTGTAGGCTTTGCCGACGATTACATTAAGGTGTTCATGAAGAACAAGGAGGGGCTCTCAGGGCGCACAAAGATTATTGGTCAGGTTTCGCTAGGCTTATTTGTTGGGCTCGTTATGTGGCTTAGCCCCGATATCGTTGTAAAAGAACGTGTTGTGGTCGATAAGAATGTAACGCAATACGAAACGGAGCTTTCAGCTGAATATCGTGATAATCAACCTTCAACGGTTAGCAAAGCTAAAAAGACAACACAAACAACCATTCCTTTTGTAAAAAATAATGAGTTCGACTATAGCGTTTTGAACCCATTTAAGGGAGAGAAATATCATTTTGTAACCTGGATTATCTTCATACTAGTTGTAATCCTAATTATTACAGCTGTTTCAAATGGAGCCAACCTTACCGATGGGCTCGATGGTTTGGCAACTGGTGTTTCCGCTGTTATTACTACTACACTTGGAGTATTTGCATACCTTTCGGGCAACGTTATCTATGCAGAGTATCTGAACATAATGTACATTCCGCAGTCGGGAGAGCTGGTGGTGTTTATGAGTGCATTTATTGGGGCACTTGTGGGATTTCTTTGGTATAATAGCTATCCTGCACAAGTATTTATGGGCGATACTGGCAGCCTTACCATAGGTGGAATAATTGCTGTATTTGCCATTCTGGTTCGTAAGGAACTGCTTATTCCTGTTCTTTGCGGAATCTTTTTGGTTGAAAACCTGTCGGTTATGCTGCAGGTTAGCTACTTTAAATACACCAAGCGTAAGTATGGCGAAGGACGCAGGATTTTCCTAATGTCGCCTTTACATCATCACTATCAAAAGAAAGGATATCCTGAACCCAAGATAGTAACACGTTTTTGGATTGTTGCAGTAATTCTTGCAGTAATTACAGTTGTAACCTTGAAAATACGTTAAAACAAACATATATGAAGCGAATAGTTGTACTAGGAGGAGGCGAAAGTGGTGCAGGTGCAGCAGTGCTAGCGCATAAAAAGGAGTTCGATGTGTTCCTGTCCGATTCTTCGGCAATTAAACCACGCTATAAGGAGTGGTTAAACAAGTACGGCATCCGCTTCGAGGAGGGGAAGCATACCGAGGAGTTAATCCTTAACGCCGACGAGGTGATTAAAAGCCCTGGTATCCCCGACAATGCCCCTTTGGTAGTAAAGATTAGAGAAAAGGGGATTCCTGTGATTTCGGAGATAGAGTTTGCAGGACGTTACACTAATGCCTATACCGTCTGTATTACTGGTAGCAATGGAAAAACCACTACAACTTCCCTTATATACCACATGATGCAGAAGGCAGGCCTTAATGTTGGTCTGGCTGGTAATATCGGAAATAGCTTTGCCTACCAGGTTGCCGAATGTAGCTACGATTACTATGTGATTGAGCTTAGTAGCTTTCAGCTCGATGGTATATACAACTTTAAACCCGATATTGCGATTCTGCTAAATATAACTCCCGATCACCTGGATAGGTATGACTATAAAATGCAGAATTATGTAGAATCGAAATTTCGCATTACCAAGAACCTATCGGAGGATGATTGCTTTATCTTCTGTTCCGACGATTCCGTAACCGTTGAGCAGCTAAAAAGAATAGTGCTACGCGCCCAGCAGCTTCCTTTCTCACAAAGAGAGAAGGAAAACCAAACTGCATGGCTCGAGGACCTAGATATGTTTATTAACTATAATAACAGCGACTTCAGCATGTCGATAAACGACCTTTCTCTTAAAGGTAAACACAATGTTTACAACTCCATGGCTGCTGGTATTGCAGGCCATGTGCTAAATATCCGTAAGGATGTAATACGAGAATCGCTATCGGATTTTCAGGGCGTTGAGCATAGGCTTGAGCGTGTGCTAACAGTAAGAGGGGTAACCTATATCAACGATTCAAAAGCTACCAACGTTAATTCGGCTTGGTATGCCTTGGAAAGCATGACTACACCAGTGGTTTGGATTGCAGGTGGAGTGGATAAAGGTAACGACTATTCTGAACTTATGGAACTAGTTAAGACTAAGGTGAAAGCCCTTATATGCCTTGGTACCGATAATTCAAAGTTACATGCTGCCTTTGATGGTGTTGTACCTGTGGTGGTTGATGCTTTATCGGCTGAGGAAGCAGTGCAGCAGGCTTATAAACTTTCGGCACCTGGCGACACCGTACTTCTCTCTCCTGCATGCGCTAGCTTCGATTTATTTGATAACTATGAAGATAGAGGACGGAAATTTAAACAAGCAGTACGAGCATTGTAATTTGCAAATTCTGAGCTATGAGTAGTTTATTTGGAAAATATTTAAAAGGCGACAGGGTAATTTGGATAATTGTGATTTTCCTTTACCTGGCTTCGCTTTTGCTAATTTATAGCTCATCAAGTTCTCTTGCTTTCCGTTATCATGGCGGAAATACAACCTATTATCTTTTTAAACAGTTTGCTTTTCTTGTATTTGGGTTCTTAGTAATGTGGTTTGCTCATCTTATTAAATACAGCATATGGTATCACCTTTCAAATATTTTAATGCTGATTACAACACCCTTACTTCTATTTACCCTGCTTTTTGGTCGAAATCTTAACGCTGCTTCGCGTTGGTTAGAGGTGCCTGGTTTGGGAATATCACTTCAAACTTCCGACATTGCAAAAATCGTTTTGGTAATATTTGTTGCTAAGTACTTATCAAAGAAACAAGACCAACCGCGCGATTTTAACCATTTTATTGTACAGCTAATAATACCCGTTGGTTTTGTATGCGCATTGATTCTACCCGCAAACTTTTCAACGGCTGCCCTGTTGGGCTTAACATGCTGGATAATGATGCTGGTTGGTAGGGTTAACCTAAAACATCTTTTCGGAATAACAGGTATAGGTGTTGCTTTTCTTGCTTTGTTTATTGTTGTTTCGCTTCAGTTTAAGAACATAAGCAGGGCCCAAACCTGGATTAATCGTGTTGAAAACTTTATTAGCGAGGACAAGGGAAGCGACAACTACCAGTTAGAGCAGTCGAAGATTGCAATAGCAACTGGAGGAATTGTTGGTAAGGGACCTGGGCGTTCAACCCAGCGAAACTTTATTCCGCATCCCTATTCCGATTTTATATATGCTATCATTATTGAGGAGTATGGGGTTTTGGGTGGAATGTTTATACTGAGCCTTTACTTGATCCTACTTTATAGAGCTGCGCTAATTGTGCGAAAATCGAAACGGACATTCCCAGCGTTTCTTGCATTTGGTTTAGCTTTGCTGCTCACACTCCAAGCTTATGTTAATATGGCGGTGGCAGTTGGGTTAATTCCTGTTACTGGACAACCCCTCCCGCTTGTGAGTATGGGTGGTTCATCGTTAGTGATTAGCAGTGGTGCTTTGGGAATAATTTTAAGTGTAAGCCGAAGTCAAAGCAAAAAGGAACTATTTGATGGAGAACAACCAGTTACGGATAATAATTAGTGGTGGCGGAACTGGCGGGCATATCTTTCCTGCCATATCAATTGCCAATGCCATCAGGGAAATAAGACCTGATGCCGATATTCTTTTTGCAGGTGCCGAGGGTAGAATGGAGATGGAAAAGGTTCCCCAAGCAGGGTATAAGATTGTAGGCCTGCCGGTTGCTGGTTTCTCACGTTCTCTCACTCCTAAGAATTTGATTGTAGTTTTAAAGTTAATGAAAAGCCTTATAAAGGCTTACAGAATAGTTCGTAACTTTAAACCACATGTTGTTGTTGGGGTAGGAGGATACGCAAGTGGCCCTATTGTTAAAGCAGCACAACGATTGAACATCCCTACACTACTGCAGGAGCAGAACTCATATGCCGGAGTAACCAATAAATTGCTTGCCAAAAAAGCTAAAAAGATATGTGTGGCATATGAGGGAATGGAACGTTACTTCCCTGCCGATAAGATAATGCTTACTGGTAATCCCGTTCGCCAAGATATTGAAAACCTAACCGTTACACGTACCGAAGGACTTGCCCATTTTGGAATTGACCCAAGCAAAAAGGTGCTCTTGGTTCTTGGCGGTAGCCTTGGTGCTCGCACGCTGAACCAAAGCCTTTTAGGTAAGCTTGATGTGGTAAAATCGAATCCCGATATTGTTGTAATATGGCAAACGGGTAAGCTCTATTATCAAACTGTTAAGGAAGAGCTAGAAAAGAATCCTGTGGAGAATATTAGACTTTTCGATTTTATCCGTAGGATGGACTTAGCATATGTGGCAGCCGATGCAATAATTTCTCGTGCTGGAGCGGGAACAATATCGGAGCTATGCTTGGTAGCAAAACCATGCATCTTGGTTCCTTCGCCCAATGTGGCCGAGGATCACCAAACCAGGAATGCGCTTGCATTAGCCAATAAAAATGCTGCAATCATGGTTTCCGATAGTAAAGCTTTGGAACAGCTTGTTAACGAAGCATTTGCTTTACTTAACGATGAAAGTTTGCAGAAAACCCTTTCGGAAAATATTGCCAAGTTAGCCCTGCGTAATTCTGCAAAGGTAATTGCCGAAGAGGTTTTAAAGCTAACCAACACAAACAGTAAATAGAGCTATGGAACTTGAGAATGTAAAACGGGTTTACTTTTTGGGAATTGGGGGCATTGGAATGAGTGCCTTAGCTCGATATTTTATACACAAAAATTTACCTGTTGCAGGTTATGATAGGGTATCAACTGAGTTAACCCAAAAACTTGAACAGGAAGGTGCTACCATTCATTACTCCGATGATATTAATAGCATTCCAGACCTTTTTAAACAAAAGGAAGGAACGCTTGTGGTTTATACACCAGCTGTACCCAATAATCATGGAGAATTAATGTATTTTACTCAGGGAGGATTTGAGGTTAAGAAGAGGTCCGAAGTGTTGGGAATAATTGGTAAAAGCTATAAAACTCTTGCGGTTGCTGGTACACATGGTAAAACCACAACATCTACCATGCTGGCTCATATTATGGCAGGATACACAGGCTGTGATGCCTTTCTTGGAGGAATCTCCCGTAACTTCGATAATAACTTGGTTTTACAGGATAAAGGGAAAAAATTTCTTGTTGTGGAGGCCGATGAGTACGATCGAAGCTTCCTTACGCTAAATCCTTACTTGGCAATTATAACCTCGGTTGATGCCGATCATCTGGATATTTACGGAACGTATGATGCCGTAAAAGATGCTTTTGCACAGTTCACCTCACAGATAAAGGAGGAAGGGTACCTAATCATCAAAAATAATATCAATTTTAATCCTAAAGCACAGAATGTGAGTGTTTTAACTTATGGGTTCGACAATACTTGCGACTTTTATCCCTCTGATATTGAGATTGAAAACGGGCTTTACCATTTTTCTTTGAATACACCCAATGGTAAGGTTGCGAATCTTAAATTGGGTACACCTGGCAGGTATAACCTTGAAAATGCAATTGCGGCATCGGCTGCAGCGGTCACCTTGGGGATTGACAGCCATATGTTGGCTGAGATGCTGGCCTCGTTTAAAGGTGTTCAACGTAGGTTTGATGTTAGGTACTGGGGCAAAAAAATTGTCTATATGGATGATTATGCTCATCATCCTCGTGAGATTGAGGCGCTTATTCACTCCATTCGGGATGTATTTCCAAACAGGAAGATTACTGGAATTTTCCAACCCCACCTTTACTCTCGTACACGCGACTTTGCACCAGAATTTGCTGCTTCGCTCGACCTCTTGGATTTCTCGGTAATAACAGACATTTATCCTGCTAGGGAATTACCAATTCAAGGTGTTTCACCAGAGCTGATTAGTGGCTTTATGAAAAATCATAACAGAAGGGTGATTGAAAAAAGAAATATTCTCGATTGGATAAAATCGGCTGAGATTGATATTTTGGTTACCATTGGTGCAGGTGATATTGATAGGATGATTCCAGAAATTGTTAAGATTGTTCAAGAAAAGGAGATAGAGTAGCTATGAATAGGAAGTTGCGCATAGGGTTGAAGCTCTTCGGCTGGATTTTTGTTCTGGTCTGGCTGATTTATGGCTTGAACTATGCCAATAAAACTTACAATAGCACAAAATGTACTGCTGTTAATGTTAGGGTGATTGATAGCTTACAGGTAAAGCTTATTGATGCTAAGAAGATTCACAAGGCCATTATTAGCTCAAAAAATTCACCAATAGGAATGCCAATAAAATCGATAAATACTTATAAGTTAGAACAGGAGATATCAAAAATGGCTGCTGTGCGCGATGTTCAAATTTTTAAAACTGCAAGTGGCGAGATTAACGTCGAAATTAAGCAACGCCGGCCTATTCTTAGGGTATTTAACGCAAAAGGCCAAACCTATTATATTGATGATGCTGGAAAGGTATTACCACACTCGTCGGGGTTTGCAGCTAATACTATTGTTGCTTCTGGAAATATAAGAGAGCCATTCAGAATTGAGCCAAATTTCGATATATCAAAATATGCCGATAGCTCAGTTGGTGGTAAGCAATCATTAATCTACAAGCTTTATAAGTTTGCCAAATATGTAAGCCGAAACAGGTTCTGGAATGCTCAAATAGAGCAGCTTAACGTACAAGATCCCAACAATGTCGAAATGGTTCCTTTGGTAGGACCGCACGTGGTGAACCTTGGCGATTTGAGTAATTTTGAAATAAAGCTGAAGAAGTTAAAGCTACTTTACCAGAAGGCACTTCCAACCGAGGGTTGGAATAAATATAGCTATATCAACTTAAAGTATAAAAATCAAATAGTTTGCACAAAAAATATCTATTATGGCACAAGACAGTAACTCATACGTAGCGGCAATCGACCTTGGTACTACAAAGGTGGTAACCATTGTAGGTAAGCGAACCTCTACCGGTCGCTTACATGTGGTTGGTTTTAGCACAACCGAATCAACTGGTATTAAAAAGGGGATGATTCAAAACATCGATGAAACGGTTAAGGCAATAGAGAAGACCGTTCGTGATGTGGAGAATCAAATAGGTAATAAAATAACTTCGGCCTTTGTTGGAATTGCTGGTCAGCATATTCATAGCATAAAGAACTTTGGGTACATCACTTTAGGACCGGAAGAAACAGAAATTAAACGCGATGATATTAAGCGTCTAATTGCCGATATGTACAATATTCCCGTTGAAACTGGCGATAGCATTTTGCATGTACTACCACTCGATTTCTCAATTGACAATGTAAAGCTTGAGGATGATAATCCGGTGGGTATGCTAGGTCGTCGGCTTGGAGCGAACTTCCATATTGTTATCGGCAAAACCTCATCGGCAAAGCACATTGAGCGTTGTGTTGAGCGAGTTGGCGTTAAGGTTTCGGAACTTATTCTGGAGCCATTAGCATCTTCTAAAGCTGTTCTTACCGAGGAGGAGAAAGAGGCTGGAGTAGCACTTATCGATATTGGTGGTGGTACAACCGACCTTGCCGTTTACTACAACGGCATTGTTCGTCACACAGCCGTAATCCCCTTTGGTGGTAACATAATTAGCCAGGATATTAAGGAGGGATGCCAGATTCTACAAAAGCATGCCGATTTGCTTAAATGCCATCATGGTATTGCACTAACTAGCATGGCGCCCGATAACAAGATTGTTACTGTACCTGGTATTAGCGGACGTGAGCCTAAGGAGATATCAATGCGTAGCCTGGCTGGTATAATTCAAGCGCGTATGGAGGAGATTCTCGACTATGCTCTTTACGAAATTCAAATGTCGGGTTTTGCCGATAAACTCAGCGCTGGTGTAGTGTTAACTGGTGGGGGCGCACTTCTTAAGCATTTAGTATCGCTTATTAAGTTTCATTGGGGCTACGATGTGCGCATTGGATACCCTTCGGAAGGGCTTTGCTCTGAATCGGTGGAGCAATATAATTATCCGCAGTACTCAACTGCTATTGGTTTAGCAATTATGGGGCTGGAGCGTATTGAGGCTGGCGAAGCTAAATCATGCACTGGTAATAATTTGCAACACGACGAACAGAATGGTGAAGAATCCGACGATAAACCAAACAAAAAAAGCACAAAGCGACTGTTTGGTATGAAATTCTACGATGCCATTTCAAAACTCTTCACCGAAGAGGATATGGAAATGTAATGCAATTTGTCTTGTGCCAGCTATAAAACTATTTGATTAAAACTAAAAAAACATACATCATGGGTGAGGATATAATAAACTTTGATCTGCCTGTAGTTAACGAATCGATTATAAAAGTAATCGGTGTTGGAGGAGGTGGTGGTAATGCGGTAAACTACATGCATAACATGGGCATAAAAGATGTTGATTTTGTGCTTTGCAATACCGATGCCCAAGCGCTAATCAACAGCCCAGTTGAAATGAAAATCCAGCTTGGCGCTACCCTAACCGAGGGGCGTGGCGCAGGCAATAAACCCGAAATTGGTAAGCAAGCTGCCATTGAAAGCTTATCGCAGATAGTTGACCTTTTACAAAAAAACACCAAAATGGTGTTTATAACTGCTGGAATGGGCGGTGGAACAGGAACTGGTGCTGCACCAATTATAGCAAAGGCCGCCAAAGAGTTGGGGATTTTAACTGTAGCCATTGTTACCATTCCATTTCGTACCGAAGGTCGAAAACGTATGACACAGGCCATTGAGGGCATCAAAAATATTAGCCAGTTTGTCGATTCGCTGCTTGTGATTAACAACGAGAAACTTTTAGAGGTTTACGGAAACCTTAAGCTAACAGAGGCCTTTGCCAAAGCCGATGATGTGTTGGCCACTGCAGCAAAAGGTATTGCCGAGATTATAACCGTGCATGGCTATATTAACGTTGACTTTGCCGATGTTGAAACCGTAATGTACAATAGCGGTGTAGCCCTTATGGGCTCTGGTAGAGCTAATGGCGATAACCGCGCGCTAGAGGCTGTTAAAGAGGCACTTGAATCGCCTCTGCTGAACAACAACGACATTTCTGGTGCAAGGAATATCCTGCTAAATATCACCTATGGACAAGATGAGATAACCATGGAGGAGGTAGGCGTTATTATTGATTATGTTCAGCATGCTGCTGGCGACGACGCCGACCTTATTTGGGGTAATGGTTGTGACCCATCACTTGGCGAAGACCTGAAGGTGACTGTTATTGCAACTGGTTTTGGTACTAGCAGCATACCAGAACTTTACGTCAAACAACGCAACATTGAGGTAGTTTCCTTAACAACCGACAAGCAAACCACAAAGGTTCAACAGGTAAGCGATTTTCCCGAACCAACTAAACCACCACAGGATAAGCCTCGAAGCTCCAAAAAGGGAACTCCAATAGATCCTGCTCAGCGTGTAATTGAATTTGATATTGATTCCGATATCTTTGAGGTTAAAACGGTAAATACTAATCATGTAAACCAACAAAATCCTGAACCTGCAAAGCCCAAGCCTGTACCTAAACCTGCCAATGCTCAGCCAACACCATTTACAGGGAATGGAAGCAACCGCTGGGCTAATATCGATGAGCTGGAAAATGTTCCAGCCTATAAACGTCGAAATGTAAACATTGAGCCTACGGAAGTGCCAAAGTCAACCCCAATTTCCCGCATCTCCCTAACCGACGATGATGACATAGTTATAAATCCCGAAAATCCCTACCTGTACGATAACGTGGATTAAAACATTTAAAACCAAATATTACACTACTAAACCGCCAGCTTATATTGGCGGTTTTATTTTATTGATAATATCTTCTTTTAAAACATCAATTTTAATTATTTATGAAAAGTATTTGGGCTATTTTTACTATGATTATCTGTTTTTAAGTCCTATTAAATATAAATGAATTATTAAACTTTTTGAAAGATAAAAATGGCTAAATCGTTCTCTATTCTGATATTCATTTACCTTGTGGTTCCTGGTATTTCTAAAAATACGATTGGCAAACCGACCGATTGGATTGAAAAGGACTCAACTTGCTTTGCACCCGATGAGGTTAAGTTAGAAATGGAGAGGTGTTGGAGTGCATATAAAAGTTACGCTTGGGGGTTTGATGTACTTCATCCTTTATCAAAAAAAGGGTCTAACTGGTATGGAAAATCCATAGGAATATCACCTATTGATGCCTATAGCACCCTTGCAGTTATGGGGTTTGAAAAAGAGGCAAAAGAGGTTGAGGATTACGCTTTAACTCTTTCGTGGGATCAAGATATTTATGTACAAGTTTTTGAGGTAAATATTCGGGTTTTAGGAGGTCTTCTTGCTATTTATGAAAACACTAGGAACGAGGAAATTCTTAAAAAAGCAATTGATTTGGGCAACAGGTTATTACGAGCGTTTAACTCACCAACAGGAATTCCTTACCACTCAGTGAATCTTAAAACAGGAAAAACCTCAGGACCTCAGGGCGAGGGCAAAGGTAATATTGTTAATACTGCACAGGCCGCTAGTTACCTGTTTGAGTTTGGAATTTTAAGTTACTACTCTCAGGACCCCCGTTACTACCAAGCTGCATTCAGGGCAACTAAGGCAATTTTTGAAAGATATTCCGAAATAGGTCTACCTGGCGATTTCATTGATGTAGAATCAGGCAAGTGGGTTAACAATTGGTCGTACCTTCAGGCTGGTGTTGATTCCTACTTTGAATATCTTTTAAAAAGCTATTTGCTTTTCCATGATAAACAAGTTAAGAATATGTGGGAGTTTAGCCTGAAAAAGATTAAGCTGTATTATACCGATGAGTACCAAGGTAAATTATTTTACGCATGTGTTAACATGCATACTGGGGAAATTGTTAAACGCTCAATTTCTTTATACGATGCTTTTTTCCCCGCGGCTTTAGCACTATATGGTGATATTGAACTTGCTGAAAAAAGCATGGAAACTTGGGATTGGCTTTGGGATAAGTTTGGTTTGCTGCCTACAAGGTACATGTATAGTAACGATTCTATAGAGTATTCCAACTCTGAGCTTAATCCCGAAATAGTTGAATCTGCTTACTACCTGTATAGCATTACAGGGAAACCAAAATACAAAAAAATGATTTGCAAGTATTGGTCCGATATGGTGTCGTGTTGTAGAAATAGTGTAGCATTCAATGCTGTTGAGGATGTAAGAACTAAAAAGCCTAAAGACCTTCTGGAAACCTACTTTTATGCCGAAACACTTAAATACTTTTATTTATCTTCACTTAGTAAAGACCAGTTTAACTTCGAAGACTATATCTTCAATACCGAAGCTCATTTTTTTAAGAAAAGCAACTTTGATAGCGAAAAGGCTAAACTATATTTAGGTATCCAGCAAACAGGCCAATAGTGCCCTTTAAATTGAGATACTGTTTTAGTTTGTTTTGTAATTGATTTTTGCATCGTTTAAGGGTTTGCAAGTTTGAGCATCTATTCTCAAGTGCTAAAAATCTTAATATTAAGGTGCGATTTTTTAAATTGATTTGTGATAGATATACAAAAATTAAACATTGTTGGTGATTATAATGTTAGTAGTTTGATATTAAAAAAGGAATCAAAATGAGAAAATTAGGATATCTAATAATTGCATATGTTGTATTGGTGATGTATGCTATGCCATCGTATGGCCAAGGTTGTAGCGATGCAGGTTTTTGTACTATAAATAGTTTTAAGCCCAACAGCTTGGATAGTGCTACTATTTCAAACAAGCAGATTAAAGTTGGTGCATTTTATGGGAAAGCCGATAACTCAATTTTAGTTTATGGTAACTATTTGGAATATAACCAACAGCTAACTGATAAATTTGGTTTCAATGGTAAGATAACATCGCTTGCTCAAAGTGGGAATGGGATTTCGGTATTTGGTCTGTCAGATATTTTTTTGAATGCCACCTACAAGGTTGTTGACAACACAAAACTAACTCTAGGTGTTAAAGTACCACTCTCAGCTGCTGGTAAAACCCACAATGGTTTACCATTGCCTATGGATTATCAGGCCAGCCTGGGAACCTTCGACCTTGTGGTTGGAGTTGCCTATCAAATTAAGAAAGTACAGCTTGTTGCTGCAATCCAGCAACCCATTACCCAGAATAACAACATGTTTATTGCTAGCTCATATCCTGCAGAATCTAATTTAAGTACTTTCCAGTCGACTAAAAATTTTAAAAGATCAGGCGATGTGTTACTTAGAGTGTCATACCCCATTAGCATTGGCTCTAAACTTGTTTTAACACCAAGCCTGTTACCAATTTATCACCTGTCGAACGACAAGTTTACAAATGAGTTAAACATAGAACAAGAAATAGCTGGTTCAAAGGGGCTCACCTTAAATGGGAACATCTACTTTGATTATAATGTAAGCAAAAGTTCTACTATTCAACTCAATGTAGGAATGCCTTTTATTGTTAGAGATGCACGTCCCGATGGGCTAACAAGAAGTTTTATAGCTAACCTAGAATATCAATTTAACTTTTAAGTATTTTTGAAGAAACATAGTCTTTGGTAGATTTGAATTAGAAAAATTATGTTGTATTACGATTAGAACAATTGTTATTAAATAGCATTCTAGAAAAATCTAAATTTCAAAAAAATGCTTGAGAATAAATTTAGCTTTGGTTTCTTCCCTACACCATTACACGAGTTAAAATGGATAACAAAAGAGTTCCCCGATTATAACATTTTTATCAAAAGGGATGATAATACAGGACTTGCTACTGGAGGAAACAAGACACGAAAGTTAGAGTATTTAGTTAAACAGGCAGTTGACTTAGGATGCGATACTATAATCACTGCAGGTGCACAGCAATCAAACCATTGCAGGCAAACAGCAGCAGCATGTTCAAAAGTTGGCTTAAATTGCCATTTGTTATTACGAGGCGATGAACCTGATACCTATCAAGGTAATTTGTTGCTATCAAAAATACTTGGAGCTACTTTGCATTTTGCTGGTGATGATGTAAAAGCTCAAACTCTTGAGTTTTTTAAACAGAAACTCGACAATGAGGGAAAAAAATGCTACGTTATACCCTATGGTGGATCGAACCTAACTGGTGCACTAGGCTTTGTAAATGCTGTTAAAGAGCTAAAAGAGCAGCTGAGCGCCATGGAGCTTGACATTGACTACATTTTTTTCGCCTCATGTTCTGGTGGAACACAAGCAGGTTTAACCCTAGGCCGAGAACTTTATAAGCTGAAGGCCGAACTAATGCCTATTAGTATTGATAAGAATGAGACGAATGGTCTTACACTTGAACAAGCCATTCTAAACATAGTTTTGGAAGGTGCTCAAAAGTTAAACATAACGAAGCAGTTTCAACTTTCTGATATTAAGCTGCTAAGAGGCTATGATAGTGCAGGATACGGAGTAATTACTGATAATGAAATAGATGCTATTAATTTGATGGCTAGGAATGAAGGAATTCTTTTGGATCCTGTCTATACCGGTAGGGCCTTTTGGGGGATGCTTGACATCCTGAAACGAAAAGCTATACCTTCTAAGTCAAATGTTTTGTTTTGGCACACTGGAGGATCCTCATCGCTGTTTTATTATAACGATATATTTGATAAATAAGTCGAAATACGTTGAGGCTTAGAGTTCATTTGTAAATCTCACTCGCGGTGGCTGAGTTCCCTTTCGGTGGCTGAGCCTGCCGAAGCCACAGCACGAATGCTTGCCGAAGCCACAGACACACTTGATAATAAAAAAACACCTCAGAAATGAATTATTCTGAGGTGTTTACACAGTAAGTATTTAACCCTTTAGTTCTCCATTAACACCTTAATAGCTTTTTCTAGCTGTTGGTCGCGCCCAAAAGGAGCAACCGAAGGTTCGTTGGGCACAACGTAATCGGGAACTGTTTCCACGTTTTCCATCCAGTTGCCATACATATCCTTGGCACTAACTGGTACCATTCCCCAAAGTACTTGCCTATCCTGTAGCCGCTCCCAACCTGCAAAGCTGCATGTTCCCGGGACAGGCATGCCTATAAGTTTACCAATACCAAGCTGTTTGTAACCGCAGGCAAAACAACTACCATCGCTATAGTTTGCCTCATTCACCATTGCCACGGTTGGTTTGGTCCAGCGGAAGGTTGGTTCAACGCCAAGCTGGCGAATATGGTTGTGGTATTCAATAAACTTCTTACCAGTAAAGAACATGGCCAGGTCCGAAACCAAATCGCCACCACCATTGAAGCGAGTATCCACAATAATGCCCTCTCTGTCGAAATACTTGCCCATCATTTCGCCATAGATGTTCCGATATGGGCCATCGCTCATTCCTGGAATATGGACGTATCCCAGCTTACCATCGCTTAGCTGCTCTACCTCATCGGCATTGCGTTTAACCCATCGGCGGTATAGCAGCCTAGATTCTTCTGATAGATTTGTTGGTTTAACTGTTATTTGTTTCTCTTTTACTGTTAGAAGATCTTTAACAGAAATCAGTAAATATTGGTCTGCTTTGTGGTTTAGATAGTAGGCCCAATCCCTGTCATTAGATATGCTAATGCCATCAATTGATGTGATTATAAAAGGTGCTTTAAGGTTGAACTCTTTGCGGTCGAGCGGACCACCAACAAGTATCTCATCTACTTTAATCCCATTGCCATTGTAGGTTAGGTCAGGAATGATTCCAAGCGATGCTGTTTGGTCGGCATTTGATTCGTAGTTATAGTAACGGGCGCCAGAATGCGAAACGTTAAGCTCACCAAGCAGTTCGCTTAGCAGCTCAGCAAACTCAAAGCTGTTTCCGATATGTGGAAGGAATTGCTTATAGTGATCAGTCATTGCATCCCAGTTTATTCCGTGGTAGGTAGGCGTATAAAAACCTTTTCGGGTACGAATTACCACATGGTTAAACATGGCAAGCCGCTCCGCTGGAGTATCGATAATGGCATCCGCTTTAACCTTAATGGCTGTATGCTTTTCCTTGTCAACTTCAACTTTATAGATTTTGCCATCGGCAAGCATAAACATGTTCTTCTCATCCTTATCCCAATAAAGGCTAGCATTATCAGCATCCATGATGATAATGATTTTAGCCTCTTTCTCCCTGATGTTCATGGACCAGAGGTTGTAGCCTTTATCGTAGCTGGCAAGATAGTAAAGTGTTTCTCCATCCTTGCTAAGCAGAGCACCAGCAATATCGGTAGAGGTTGTGGTTAAGCGTGCTACTCTGTACTCAAAACCATCCCAATCGAATTTGAGTGAGCTGTCTGCCTTTTGCTCCTTGTTTTTTGATTTTTTCTTTTTGTCTTTTCCCTTATCGTTAGCCTTTTTCTTTTCATCCTCTTTTTTCTTCTTTTCAATGGCCTTAAGCAGGTTGTATTCGTCTTTGCTTAAACGGAATTTATCCCATGCTTCGCGAGTTAAAAATAGGGTGTAAACATCGGCTTGGCGTTCGCCGCTATTGGCGTAGCTCCTTAGGCCTTGACGTGTCGATAGCCAAACAACCTGTTTTCCACCATTAGCCCAAATGGGTGAGAAATCGTCGTAACCATTCATGGTTAGGTTTTTGAATGGAACGCTACCGTCGGCGGAAACTAAAATAACCTCCTGGTTGGCCATGGTTGGAGCATACTCCACTAAAAGCCATTTGCTATCGGGACTCCAGGTAAAGTACTGGTCGCCATCGCTCATGTAGTATAGCTCATTAGGCGTTAGCAGGGTAAAAGTTTTTTTGGAATCTAAATCTAGAACTTTCAGCGTCATCCTATCCTCAATGAAAGCGATTTTTTTCCCATCGGGCGAGGGCAGGGGGAGGTAGTTGTCGTGTTCGTTGCTAATAAGGGGTTCCTCATTGATTAGCGTAGAGGCGAAGAAGAAAGGTTCATCATCTCTTACTTTGGTGGCTTTAAATATTTGCCAGCGTCCATCGCGCTCACTAGCATATACTAGCCCTTTGCCATCGGGTAGAAACTCAACAAATCGTTCTTGTTCTGAAGTTTGGGTAATTCGTTTTGTAAACTCGCCATCAACCGAAGTAACAAACACCTCGCCGCGGGCAATAAATGCCACCTCTTTGCCATCGGGCGATATGGCTATTTCGCGAATGCTTCCGTTCAGATTGGTAAACTCCTCGGGGTTCTTATGGTAATCGTTGCTAATGGAAATGTTAACTTTTTGAGGTGACTTGGTATTCGGCTGTAGCGTGTAGATTCCACCATCAAAACCAAAGCAAAAGGTTCCACTGTTGCTAGCTGATAAAAACCGAACAGGGTGGGTATTGAAATCGGTAACCTTTGATACCTGGTTGGGTTTGGAAAGCGAGAAAGAGTAAACGTTAAAGCTATCCTCTTCGCGTAGGAAGTATATGACCGAGTCGCCAGGTGCAAAAACCGGATTTCTATCCTCGCCTTTGTAATCGGTTAGCTTTGTGAATTGCTTGGTTTTAGTATCATACATCCATAGGTCACGTGCAATACTTGATTTATGATGCTTGCGAAACTCGTTTTCGCCTCCTTTTTTATCGTGATAAATAATAAAACGGCCATCGGACGATATGTTAACAGCCTCGGCCGGAACAGGTAAGATTTGAGTCACTAAACCTCCATGGGCAGAAACAGAGTATAACTCTGGTTGCGATTTTGTAGGGTAAAGTCTACTGGTAGCAGGGTCGTAACGAGTAGCCCCAAAAACAACTGCGCTATCGTTGGGGGTGAATGCATAGGGTAGTTCATCGTTTGAATGATAGGTGAGTCGAGTGGGAGTTCCCCCATTTGCTGGCATAATGAATACATCCATATTCCCATAGCGGTTCGAGGCAAAGGCAATTTTTTTACCATCGTTGCTCCATACTGGCATATAATCGTGAGCAGGATGCGATGTTAGCGCAGTTGCTTTACCCCCTTGCGCCGGAACTGTGAAAATATCACCTTTATATACAAATGCAATAGTTTTACCATCGGGTGAAATTGATGGATAGCGATACCAGCTTACATCGTTTTGCGAAATTGCTGATAGTGAAGTCAATCCAAACAGTAGGAATAGTAGTCTTTTCATGCTTATTTTTTTTGTGATAGTTCCTTTATTTCAAAGTTAGAAATTATACCATTAGTTTTAAACGCGTAATAGTAGAATGTTATTTTTAGATTAAACAAATTTGATTGGTTTAATGTTGAGTCCTAAATTTTAATAATTTTGAAATAAAATTGATTTTAAATGTTTTCGCTGAATAATACAGAGAAAGTTTTTGAGGATTGCAGTAACTTTAAGTTGTGGGCGAATAGTATTCTCCTTGGTGCATTATCGAAAAATAGGTTAGGTAAACTGATAGTGTTCGCTTTACGGTTTTTGCCAGCTTACTTTGGGAGGCATCTCATGAGCATGTTTTCCTGTGAAAGCGATTTTGATAGTCTTAAAAGGATAGTTGAATACAACCATCAAAATAGGGTTTCCAGCCTTGTGTTTCCTTTATGCAATTTGAGTGATAAATGCTGGGATAAAATTTTTGAGTTGGTAAAAAGTGATTATGTAGGCTTAAAATCGATACTTTTTGAAGTAGAGAACTATATCGATGAAAGAATTTTAAACCTGGTTTTAAAAGGGGGACTTCTTAATACACATGATAAGGCCGATTATCAACTTTTTTTGGATAGGTTAGATAATTTGTGCTCTGTTGCTGAGGAAAGGGGAAAATCGGTTGTAATTTTTACTAAAAAGATTCATTTAGCCCCTTATGTCAAGAAGATGGCTGTTAGCCTAATGCAGAAATATAATAAAGAGAATGTAACTGTTTATTTTGTGTTTCAGCTATGTTTGGCTGGTGTTTTTGATGATATTGTTGAGCTTGTGCATTCATCGGTAAATGAAGATTTTAAACCTGGAATAGCCATAACAAAATTTTTTGTAGAGGATAATAACAAAAAGGGAAATGATATGAATGGCGGTGTATGCCATTCATTCACGGCAACCAAAAGAACATATCGAGATGTAACAAAGTATTTGTTGAATAATATTGATAACCTATCATTAAAAGTTGTAAGCCATAATCCAAGCAACTTACTTTTTATTGTTTCATTAATGGATACGTTAGGAATAGGACCTACATCGCCAGATGTGGTTTTGGGTCAACGTTATGGTATGGCGCCACATATAAGCTATAATTTAGCTGCAAGTGGATTCAACTCTGAAATAATTATTCCCTTTGGAAAGACCAGAGATGTTTTAGCTCATTTGCAAAACTTGTATAGATTAGACCCTTCGCTTCCATTGATATTTGCTGAACTGAACTATGCTATTAGGTTAGAGCTGAAACGTAGAAAACTTGAAAATAAAAATAGTTTTGAAACTTCGATATAGATTTTAAAAGTTGGTGTCTTTTAATGGTTTAATTTTATTTTGCGCATAACTTTATTTGCTTGAATTTAATAGTTTAAAATATATAAACATGAAAGTCGACAATCAGGATACTGTATATGGAATTCATTCACTGAAACTAGTGCTTGCTGTTGTGGTAATTATTTTCATTGTACTTCTATATGTTACTAAACTGTCAGTTTTTTTTGAGGAGAAAATAGGTGTTTCGACAGGATGGCTAATTGCTATTATTGTTTTATTGTACCTGTTGTTTTTTGCCTACTTTATTTGGAAAGGAGCAGCATACCTTTCGTACATCGACGATGGGAATAAAATAGTGATTCGAACATTCAAGTTAGCACCATGGGGCGGGAAAAAGATTTCGATGGAAATTCCATTTGATAAGTTCTACAAGTATGAAATAGTTGGAAAATGGCCCAAAAAAGAGTTAGTTCTTTACGTTAAAAAAGGGAATCAGATACTTAGATATCCTCCAATTTCAGTAAGTTCGTTAACCAACGAGCAGTTCCAACAAATTAAAAAGTCATTAGATAGCCTATCTCGATAAATCTATGGCTGATAATGAGTTGTTGTATCGGATTGCAATTGAGCTTATTCCCAAGGTAGGAAGTATTACTGCCAAGCGGTTAATTGCGTATTGTGGTAGCGCTGAGGCTGTTTTTAAGCAGAATAAGGCTGCTCTGCTCAAGATTCCTGGCGTAGGAGCATCAGTGGCAACCGAAATAGTAAATCAAGCTGTATTACATTTAGCCGATAAAGAGTTGTTGTTTATAGAGCGTTACAATATACGTCCGCTTTACTTTGCAGATTCCGATTATCCTGAACGCCTCAAGCAATGTGAGGATGGACCAGTAATGCTGTATGTAAAAAGCAACTCAGATATCAATTTTAATTCCGATAAAATAGTAAGTGTAGTTGGAACCCGGAGAGCAACTGATTATGGGAAGGATGTTTGCAATTCTATTGTCTCAGGATTAGCAGCGAAAGGGTTTAAACCAATAATTGTGAGCGGCTTGGCATACGGTATTGATGTTACAGCTCATAAGGCTGCATTAGAGAATGGTTTACCTACAATTGCAGTTTTAGGGCATGGCCTTGATACTATTTACCCAATCTCACATCGAAATATAGCTCGTGAAATAGTTGAAAATGGTGCGCTTGTTACCGATTTCATTTCAGAAACACCATTCGATCGTACAAACTTTTTACGCCGTAATAGGATTATAGCAGGCCTAGCAGATGCTACCATAGTTGTAGAAAGCGCCGAAGAGGGTGGGGCACTCGTTACAGCCGATATTGCAAACTCATACAATAGAGAGGTTTTTGCTGTGCCTGGAAAGGTAAATTCAAAATTCTCAAAAGGATGTCATAGCCTGATAAAGCAAAACAAGGCAGCCCTAATTGAAGATGCCGACGACCTTACTTTTATGCTCGGGTGGTCTTTAGATAGGGTAGCAGATAAGAAAATTCAACAGTATTCCATAAACTTTGAGCAATTTTCTGAAGATGAGAAAAAAATCCTTAACTTTCTCAAAACAAATGGCGAGCAGACAGTTGATTTAATTGCTGTTGGAACAGGGTTGGCCGTTTCTAAAGTGTTGTCGCTTTTATTAGGTTTAGAGTTTAGTGGTGTTGTTAAGAGTAAACCTGGAAAGGTTTTTTGTGCAAATGTTTAGAAAGCATGGCAAAAAAAGTCAAAAAGAATAGAATAGTAACATGGATTCATAAGGCTGAGCGCTTTATTACGCATGACCTTTGGAGCATTCATCTTGAAGATTTGCCACCCCGGCTACGGTGGGTTTTTAAGTATCTTAGGGTATTTATGCTTGCATTAAAGGGGTTTACTGAGGATAGGGTTATGGTTAAGGCTTCGGCGCTAACCTATTACACTCTCATGTCAATTGTTCCAATTTTTGCTATGGCTTTTGGAATTGCAAAAGGTTTTGGTTTGGAGAAGTATTTAGAAGAACAGATTAAAACACAATTTCAAGGCCAGGAAGAGGTGATGACCCGTGTAATAGATTTTGCAAACTCATTGCTAGCCAGAACAGGAGGAGGAATTATTGCAGGGATCGGTATCGTTGTGCTATTCTGGTCGGTTATAAAGGTACTATCGAGTATAGAGCATGCTTTTAACGATATATGGCAAATAGAGAAACCAAGAACCTGGTTGCGCAAGTTTACCGATTACCTAACCCTAATGCTAATTGCGCCTGTCTTATTAATATCATCGAGTAGTATGCACATATATTTGGCTACCCAGGTTACTTCATTTGCTCAGGACTATGAGATGATTAGCTACATAAGTCCCGTGATTTTTAAACTTCTACAACTCCTGCCTTATGTGCTGATTTGGATATTATTTAGCGTGATTTTTATAGCTATTCCTAATACTAAAGTTTCTTATCCTTCAGGGATTATAGCTGGTGTAATTTCTGGTTCGGGCTTTGTAATTGTGCAATGGTTATATATAACCCTTCAGATTGGCGTTTCTAGGTATAATGCCATTTATGGTAGCTTCGCAGCATTGCCACTCTTTTTGATTTGGTTGCAAACAAGCTGGCAGATAGTTCTTTTTGGAGCAGAAATTTCATTTGCCTATCAGAACGTTGACATGTACGAATTTGAAAAGGAAACAACCCATATTAGCCATAGAAACTGGATTAGCTTGGCAGTTTTGGTGCTTAGCACCATTGTGAAGCGTTTTGTTCAGGGCGAAAAACCGCTTACATCGTTAGAGCTATCTAGGGGCTTAAAACTACCTCAGCGATTAACGCGCAACCTTTTAGATACCATGGTCGATTGTGGCTTGCTAAACGAGGTGGTAACTTCTGAATCAAAAAATCCCGCATACCAACCCGCACGTCATATCGACCAGTTAACCTTAGCCTTTGTTGAGGACAAACTTGAAACACATGGGTTTGTTATTGAACCCAATACCGACGAAATGGCTAAAGTTAAGAAGGTGTATGAGGGTTTGGCTGCCAAGTATTCCGAACTTACCTCTGAGGTTCTTTTAAAGAACTTGTAACTACCACTTTTGCCAGTGAATGTTTTCAGTAGTAAACTTATCTTTTGGATGATGTTCGCCCTTTGGGTAGCCAACAGGTATTACGTTTAATGGTATAATGTGATCGGGCAGGTGTAAAGTATCCTTAACAACCTTAACCCGCTCATCTCGAGGATAAACACCAGTCCATACCGTTCCAAGGCCCATGGCTTCAGCAGCAAGAAGTATGTTTTGAGTTGCAGCTGAGCAGTCTTGCACCCAATACCCCTGCGGGCTATCGCCCGATTTTGACAGATCGCCACAAACCACGATAGCTGCAGGTGCTTCAAAAAGCATTTTTGCATAAGGTAAACCTTCGGCAAGTGCATCTAGAACGCTTCTTTCAGTTATGATAATAAAGGCCCAAGGTTGAAGATTACGCGCCGATGGAGCAGCCATCCCGGCACGTGCAAGCTCTTCAAGCAGCTCATTGCTAACTGGTTCTCCTGTAAAATTGCGAACGCTTTTCCGAGATAAAATATTATCCAAAGTTTTTCCTGGTTTTTTACTTGTATTCATAGCTGAAGTTTGTTAAGAT
Organism: Tenuifilum thalassicum; assembly: GCF_013265555.1. GTDB lineage: Bacteria > Bacteroidota > Bacteroidia > Bacteroidales > Tenuifilaceae > Tenuifilum > Tenuifilum thalassicum. Next base: position 669,148 of record NZ_CP041345.1, read on the forward strand.
TAACACTAAACTTAATTTTTCCCTGCCATTTGCCCACATGCTGCTCCTACCTCATTCCCCTTTGACTGGCGTATAGTCCAGAGCACTCCGTACTGATTAAGTAAACGTGTGAAGTTATTTAGCTCTTCGGATGTGGGCTGGCTGTAATTTGCTGCGGAATGCTCATTCCAAGGGATGATGTTTATGTGGTATTTTAGCCCTTTCAGGAGTTCTGCTATTGCTTTTGCATGTTCATGGCTTAAGTTAACTCCCCCTAACGCTACATATTCAAACGATAATCGCAGCGGTTTCCCAATTGGATAACGTTTTAAAAGTGCCACCATATCATTAATGGGGTTTTTGTGCTCAGAAGGCAGCAGCTGGGCTCTTTCGTCCGGAAATGGGGAGTGGAGGCTTATGGCTAGATTACACTTAAGTTCCTTTAAGAACCTTTCCAAACCGTTGAGTATTCCAACGGTTGAAAGCGTAATGTTTGATTTACCTAATGCAGCTCCCCAATCAGCTGTGAAAATGTCTAGGGCTTTGGTAACCTCATCGTAATTATCGAACGGTTCGCCCATTCCCATTAACACTATTCGGTTTACCAACTTTCGTTCTGGAATGGCAAGTAGCTGCTCAACAATTCGGCCTGCACTTAGGTTCCCTCTAAAGCCAATACTTCCGGTCATGCAGAACTTGCAGCCCATTCGGCAGCCTGCCTGTGTGGATACGCAAAGTGTTTTGCGTTTCCCATTATCCATAAATATCGATTCGTAGTTTTGACCCTCAGCATTAGTGAAAAGGTAACGTACTGATCCATCTGCCCCTGGAAAGCGTTTGAATGCTATATCAGACAATATATCTCCATTTAAGGCAATTATTTCATTAACTATCCTTTTAGGAATATCGTTAATTTCGTTAAGCGATTTTACTTGCTTGCGATAGATCCATCGAGAAATTTTGTTGCCATAGGAACCATTAAAACCTGCTGAGATTAGTAAATCAGTAATCTCATCAATATTAAGCCCGATTAGGTTTGTGCTCCGTTGCATTACATAACTTTAGTTAGTGCAAATTTAAGATTCAATGTTGAAAAAAGATAATTCAGTACCAGAGTAATAAAGAGAGGTTTTTTTGATAGAGCAGGTTTATCGTCATAGCTGCCATAGGATTACAGGCTCACATTGCTTTGCAAGGAGGCGTAGATATTACAACCAATTATTTTAGGAATACTTTTAGTAATGGATAGAACTTCTGCTAAAAGTAAAATAATCTAAATGTCATTAGTGTTTAAGTTGTTGGTTTACAAAACCTTTAAAGTGTTTGATTTAATGTAATGATAACCAGCAATGAAGTTTTTAAAAATATGATTTAGCGTTTTTCTATAGCTTTTTGGGGTTTATTCTAAATCACTAGTGTCAGGTAATAAACCTGACACTAGTGATAAATAAATCAGTTTCTGATGATTATTTTTCTGGTTTCAACAATTTGGTTGAGCGTGTTTATAAAACTTAGCAAGTAGGTGCCTGGCGGTAAAGAGGATATGTTTATTTCAACCACATCGGAATATAGGGGTTGTCTACTAAATTCGTTGCCTATCATGTTTGATAGTGCTACAGTGTATCCCGATAGGTCGGCATCAGACGGTATTTTGATAAAAATCCTGTCTTTTGCTGGATTAGGATAAACTCTAATATTACCAGTTACATTTGGATTATCTATTAGTGTTTGGATGTCAATTAACAAGGTATCGGTAACTGTAATGTAAGTGGTATCGGTTACTGTAATTTTAGTAGTATCGTAAACTTGTATATGGGTGGTATCGTTTATTGTAATTTTAGTAGTATCGTAAACTTGTATATGGGTGGTATCGTTTATTGTAATTTTAGTAGTATCGTAAATTTGTATATGAGTGGTATCGTTTATTGTAATTTTAGTAGTATCATAAACTTGTATATTGGTGGTATCGTTTATGGTAATTGTATCATTTATAGGCAAAATTGAAATAACAGGCGACGCGATTTTTTCTATTCTGTCTGAATTAATAAAAAAGCTATCTATCTTAATATCTGTTGAAAGGCGTTCGTTCGTTTTAAACTTTAAATTTATAAGAGAACTATCACAAGGTGTAGCCCTATTCGCTTTGTAGTTTACGTGTATTAGTCCTTTTACAGGTTCGTTTACACTCACTGTATCTTTTTCAATCAATAATTTTTCATTCAGCTCATACCCTTCAAAAAATGTATTTAGTGTATCGTAAGTTGCTGTAAAAGAAAAAGAATTAAGATAATAGTTAAAATCTTTTCCGTAAGGTTCTATAGAAGAACCGGGCCTAACATTTAGGTTAATGATATTAGACGTTCGATTAAAAGTACCTGGCAGGTAAATTTTGTAACGATATGTCTGATACAATAATTTTATCTCTTTTGGAGTTAAAACTCGGTTGTGTATACGGAATTCATCTATTATATAAGGAATCCAGCCTTTATAATCTGAATGTCCAATTACTATTCCTCCCCAATGATAACTGGGGTAGGTAAAAGCTGAGGTATTTAGTAGGTCTATATTTGTTGTTTTTTTAGCTTTAAGCTCCCCATTGACATATAACCGAAGTGTCCTATTCTCTATAGTCCCAACAACATGATACCAAGTGCATGTATCTATTTTATCTGGTGAATCGATACGGTCTCCTCCCCAACCTACATCTCTAACACCAAACGCAAACTTTTTTTAACAATTAGTATCTTTGGCCATCCATAATCATTTGCATCAGAGTATATAACATGGGGATTATCATCGTTAAGCTTCGGAATATTTACCCAAAAGGAAATTGTCATTTTCCGATTTTTGTTAAAATGACTTAGCGTTCGATTCGATACTCTGATATAATTTGAATCCCCATCGAGATATAATGCAGAGGAGGGTACACCAAAATAGTTGGGGACAAACTCGCTCTTTGTGATATATTTAAAATTCCCATGACCTGATTCGTCGTAAACTGTGTCGTTCATTGAGTAATATAGAACTAATGCGTTATCGAGCTGAGTTTGCGACCTGCAGATATTGATAAACACAGGTAGAAACATAAACATTATTACAACACTAAATCGCCTCATAAACATTTTTTTAGGTTAATAATTGAATTGATTTGATAATTTACTTATACAAAGTTAGAACCTCTATATTGTATAGGATTTAAATGTTGCTTCAATTTTTTGCACTATTGTTTCATTCTATAAAAACTTTGTGTTGTTTATCGTAAAGGAAGGCAATCTATTCCATTTTAAAAGATATTCATACAGTTTTTAACCCTAAAATTTTAGTGAACATCTCAACAACAAACCCTGCCAACTTTAATATCCATAACAAGTTCAACAGGTACAATACAACACAGTATTGCTTCATTGATAACATTTGGGTTTAAGTATTATCCAATATGACTGTAATCTTATTTTAGACAGAAGGTAAAAGTTAATAAAACCTTTAACTCTTTTAGCCGAAGTTTCTATTTGAAAAGCATTCTAGGTTACTTATTGGAACCCTGCATGATATAACCTTTACTGGCCCAAAGATGATTTTTACTAATTTTGGTGACTTAAAATTCTGATATGCAATCAAATGGCTAATTATCCTTATTCTAGGTTAAAGAAATAAGGTCGTGGTTATAGCTGCCGAAAAATAGTTCTTATAACAATTTAGTATGAAAGCAAATTCAAAAAACGCCTTTTGTCATAAACCTTTCCTATTAGATGCTCTTTACTGTTTGCATTAGTTTGATAAGAAATTAGTTTCTATTCGCGTAAAAATGAGTTTTTTTTGGGGTGGGGTAGAACCCTTTTACTACAAAATCATGAGGCTATATTTTATACAGGTTTTTAGCTTTTTTAGAGGAAAATAGAGAATATGCGGGTAAAAAACGTTGATAATTTCTTAAAATTTAGTTTGAGTTGTTTGTAGCGTTTATTACTACTACTTTTCTTTTGCTTGTTGAAAATGCACCAAAAAAGCCATAACCATTATCGACATTTGAAATAACTGGGGAAGGATGGGGTACAAATGGGTCATTAAATGAGTCTTCCAAATCAGTTATTGATTCTAAAAAGTTATAAAAACAAGGTGATAGTTGATGTAAATAGATTTCTACACTATCGGACCACTTATAGGCTTCAATTTGCCAAAAATATTTTTCACCATCAAAAGAGATGTCAGATAGATTACCCTGATTAAAAAGATCTTTATTTAACGCTTCTCCATTATAAAACTCCTTTGCTGTAATGCTATAATAGTTGTGAACCTCCTTAAAATCGTTAAATGCAACAAGAATTAGAAGTTTAGATTGGTATTCATTTAGTGTATCAATAAATACAGAATCAATTGTAGGTATAGCTGGGAGTGTTTCTTTATGTGTTAAGGCTTCGGGAAAGTTATCGCTATTAATTTTTAACCAATAATTCTTGCCACGCTTTGGACTAAAACCTGTTGGCCTGATAAATATTGAATCATTTATTTTTTCCAATTGGCCTATCAGTACATCATCTTCATAAAGTTTTGCTTCTAAGCCTTTAACTTCTATACTGTTTTTTGTTAGCGGATGCTTTAAACTGTTTATTTCGACAACTAATGTATCAGCAGAGAAAAACCCATGAACTACTAGCTTGTTAATATCAACATTGTAATAAAAATCCCAATCCTTAGAAAACTCGCAGCTGGCAATCAACCCTGAAAATAATATGATTATTACCCAGTTTGTTTTCCTTTTTATAAGTGTGCTGAATAATGTGATCATAGCCATGCGTTTAAATTGATTTAGTAAAGCAGTTTAAAACCTAAATTTAATACCTGCAGAGGGGATAATGGTGAAATAGGATAGTCCTTTCAACTTATTGTCTGAAATCTCAATTGATGTAGGATTAATCCTTGCATATACATTGAAAACGCTAACAAAAAAAGTAAAGTTATTTCCATTTGATGTTTTCCAATTTCTTTCAATAGCAAGATCAAGCCTATGATAAACAGGTAAACGATAATTGTTATAACCATTAAAGGTTGAGTAACCCCAAAATAGACTTGATGAAGCATAGCCACTTGGCAAGTTAATTGGGGTTCCCGATCGCAGTATAAAGGTTGATTTATAGGTAATGTTATTCTTGCCATTATATTGAAGGAGAAAGTTTAAATTATGGGGTCTGTCAAAATCGTAAGGGAACCAGTCGCCGTTATTTAAAGTTTCAAATTTTCGAAAACTTCTTTGGTAAGTATATGAAAGAATACCCATAAATTTGGAAGTTTGTTTTTTAAGAAGAATTTCAATACCATATGAGTACCCTATACCCGATGGGTCAAATCTGTCTGTCCAAAAATTTTGAAAATCAGCATTTGATTGAATTGGTTTTATTAATGGTAGATTCTTACTTTTTTTATAAAAAAGCTCAGTAGTCAAATCAATATCAGCCCTTTTTAATACTGAATTAAAACTAAGTGAGTACTGCTCAGAGTGTTGTGGTAATAGGATGTTGTCAGCAGCAAACCAGTGTATTCTTTCAAATCCATCAATATTATTAACCAAACCATGTATGTACTGATTCATTTGGGTGTAACTAGCTGCTATGTGTGAAATATTACTTACAAAGTATGATACTGAAAACCGAGGTTCTAAATCGGAAAATTTGTTTCCAAAATCATTGTTAAACCTACTGGCTCTAATACCAAACCCAACTTCTAACTTATTGTTCAGTAACTTATTTCTGCTTTCAACCGAGAGTGAAAGCTCTGAAGGATACCCTGAGTAATGTTTTCCTATATTTGAAAATCTCGTGAAACTATCAATTGAAGAAAATTCTATTCGATTATATTCACCTGGCATTATTGAATACCAACCTGTTTCAATGGATGTAATAATTTTATCTTCCCCTCCATTATACGGTTGTTCACTAATAAGTTTAATGCCATACTTGGTGATTCCGATATTCATTTTCGCATCTATCGTACTGTATGTGGGAGTAATTATAACCTCATCATGTTCTTTATTAAGTTGGGTGTAGTTAGAAATGTAACTTGTTGCAAGCAATGTTGTGCTTCCAATGTTGCCTTTGAAGCCAATGGAGGCGATTCGGTTTTTTTGATTATTTGTTGAAATATCAATATTTTTCTCACTTATTCCTAATGATGTAAAAATTCCACCCTCATCGTAATTCTTCATAAAATCGGCTCCGTCATAAAAGCTTAGGTATAATTTTGAGTTGTTAGGTAGATAGTATGAGATTTTTGTGTTAAGATCGTGGAACCTGTAGTTAAAATAGCTTTCATTATCAGAATTCAAAGCCTTATTAATGAGGTCGAAATAAGAAGTTCTAAAAGACGTTAGAAATACCATCTTGTTTTTTATGATTGGACCTTCTACTAGAAGACCCGATGAAACAATGCCTAAAGAGAGTTCACCATGATAATTATATCTGTTACCGTCGCGAGTTTTAACATCGAGTATCCCTGATGTTTTACCACCTAAGTGGCTCGGGAAACTGTTTTTATAAACATCTACATACTTTAAAGCATTGGTGTTGAATAATGATACAAAGCCTCCCAAATGATTAATATTAAAAACAGGACAGTCATCAATAAGATAAAGATTCTGGTCGGCATTACCTCCTCTGATAAGTAGAGATGAGTACCCGTCCAAGGTAGATGCAACCCCTGGATAAATCATTAAGGATTTAAGTAAATCGGATTCGCCAAAGAATTTTGGAACCGATTCCAATGATAACAAAGGAACAGTGATTTTTCCAGATTGTGCCTTTAGCAAGTTAAGCTTTCTATCTCCATATACCTTAACCTCTCCGATTTTAATTGCGTCTAAACCAATTTTAATAATAGTATCAGAATATACCTCAAATCTAACTACTCTTGCCTCGTACCCAACGCTCGATATTTTTAAACTATCTATTACTTTTGAATAGCTAAATGCAATATACCCGTTTTCGTTAGCAACAAACCCTTTTCCCTTATTTAGTAACTGGCAAGTTGCATAAGGAATTGCATCGCCAGAGTATTTGTTAATAACATACAGTTTTACGTTATATACTTGACTAAATGTGGGGATGTGTAGTAGCATAAAAATTACTATACTGGTAACTAAATATCTAAACCTATTCATAAATTGTTAGTTAAAAAATAATATATTCCATAAAAAGGTATATTCCTGATATTTTGGTATAATCTTGAATACTGCCATCTATTTGGTATTCAATAGAATGTTTCGATAATGGGATGTTGTAAATTAAACCAAAACTTAACTTTTTTAAAGTATACCGCCCAGTTAGTGTTAACTTTTCAACCTTTTTTTGAGTAGTGTTGCCAAAGTTATTTAAACTGTTAAAGTTTGAATCGCTTGTTGATTCTTTTTCAATCAAATAGTCTTTACCTAGGGCTGCTACCACCGATAGGTAGTCCATAACAAATAATTCTATACCTGTTTCCCACCCATAGTAATAGTATTTATGTTTATATCCTGGGAATACCATGCCCGCAGGAAATGCAAGTTCAAAATCGTTATATTCATATCCGAGTTTTGTAAATGTGGGCGAGAAAATGATATTTAGCCCTTCAAATACTTTGAATCTAAAGTTTATTTGTGTTTTATAGGAGAATGATGATTCAAACTTGGGCTCAAAAGTACCAATGGGGTCCCAGGTACTTTGTTTGGGCATTGACAGACCTCCTGACACACTAAATGAAGCCTCAGGTATTAAATGTTTTTTTAGCTTAATGGCTAATGAGTCTGGCTTAGCAAAAGATAAACTGCTAAGAAAATTGATAAATAAACACGATAGAAAAACTGTTTTTAGAACTGATTTCATATGAAAATGGATTAGTTAGAACATGGGGGCTTAAAAAATTTTGAGCCCCCATTAAGTCTACCATGGGCTACAAGCAATCTGAACACCTGGTTTAACACCTCGTGATTCGGCGTAAACATTTACACGTTCAAAGTTTGGTTCAGGAATACCCAATTTATGGAACTCTGTTTTTATTTGATCACCAATAAAATAGTGTCTTGAACAACCGTCAATGTTGTCATAACTTACATTCTCAACAGGTGAGTCCCAAAAAGTTAGAGTGTAAGCATCATTTTTAGGATCAGGTTGTATGAGGTTTTTTATTGGTACCATTACACTGTATTTTGCCTCTGAAACTCTGATGTTAGTGCTGTAAGATTTCCATTTTCCTAGCCAATTTTTTCTTTCTCCCCAAGCCTTCCAACCTGCATAATATTGTTCAATTTTTGTGTTAAAAGGAAAGCCCTTAATCCCAACAATCATTTTTTTTATATCAACTTGCAAGTATATTCTACATCTTCCGCTTTGTCTGTATGTTTTATAAAAAGAAATACATTTAAATTTTGTATCAACTAGGTCGCTTTTTTCAAATACATGTATTCCTTTTTCAGCATAAGTATTAATTGTATTTTTAGCAAACTCAATTTTTTCATTGTCAGGGTCAAACACTAGAATAAATTTGTCACGAAACCATTTATTGTATACATCTGATGTAAAGTATTCTCCTTTAGTGTTGCAAATTATTTGATCGAGTTTATTATCAATAATTGGATATATTGTGCTATCTTCGTAATAAAATAAATCAGGGTACTTGTTTGCTAATTCTTTTGGCTTTAGAGTGCTATCATTGTAGTATTTCTCAAGGATTTCATTAATTTTTTTTCTATATGAAACAAACCCAATTTTATCTTCCCAATAATCAAGTTCGTCATTATTCATGCCAGATAAAACTTTAAGTACATCAAAAAAAGATTTTGCATCAATTACAAGTGTGCCATTTTCAACCGTTGTTTTTTCGTAAAGAAAATCATACTTATCATTCTCATGTTGGTGAATTTTTGTAAAATGATTATCTTCTTTTGTGCATGAATTTAATAAATGAATACATAATGTAAGAACACACACTACAAAAAAAAATTTTTTCATTTTATGATAAATTTTATTATGCCTACTCTATTAATGATTTTCGGCTTCCTCTGAATTTGTTTACAAAATTATATTAATTTTTAAAACTAAAAAAATATATTATGAAAAGCATATGTATGCTTATGTTTAATAAAAGTTTAACAAAAATCAACCAATCATCTATTAATGACATAAATCATTTCAGAAGGGTAAGCGCCCGAATATATTTGTAATTAGTATACAAGACCTAAAACCAAACAAGCAATGCATAAAATTGAAAAACATCCAATACTTGAGGTTCCACAACGCGAAGTGGTAACCTTTAAATTTAATGGCAACGAAGTCCAAGGTGAAAAGGGATTTACCATTGCAGCAGCGCTTCATCAGGCGGGTTATCCTGTTCACAGCCATAGCATTGAAAACCGTGAACGAAGCTTAGAGTGTGGAATCGGCAAGTGTGGTGCCTGCGAAATGCTTGTCGATGGTCAAATTAAAAGAATTTGCATTACTCCAGTTGATGGTGTAAAAGAGGTAAAAGAAATACCACATGAACATACTCCTGACGTAAAACCTATTAACAAACAGGAAAGCACCAAGGTATACAAAACGACTGTAGCTATTATTGGCGCGGGACCTGCTGGACTTGCAGCACGTGAAATACTTCTTGAACATGGGGTTGAGAATATCGTCATTGACAATAATTCTACCATTGGCGGACAGTTTAACATGCAAACCCATCAGTTCTTCTTTTTTGAGCGTGAAAAGAAGTTTGGGGGAATGCGTGGGTTTGAAATCGCAAGCACACTTGCAGGAACAAACCATGAGGGGATATTTTTAAATAGTACTGTTTGGGATATCTTGGAAAACAAACGTATTGCAGTAAAGAATATTAAAACCGAAGAGATTTACTACGTTGAATCGGACTTTCTGGTTATTGCCACAGGGGCAGTACCCTTTATGCCAACGTTCGAAAACGACGACCTACCTGGTGTTTACACTGCTGCCGTTATTCAAAAAATGATGAACCAAGAATTTACACTTCTTGGTAAGAATGTGCTTACAGTTGGTGCAGGAAATATTGGATATCTAACGAGCTATCAGCTAATGCAAGCCGGTGCAAATGTAAAGGCTATAATTGAGGCAATGCCTCGAGAGGGAGGATTTCCGGTTCAAGCAAACAGGGTTCGCAGGTTGGGAATTCCTATCATACTTGGTAAAATCTTGGTAAAAGCCATTCCCAACGAAACACATACTGGAATTGTTGGGGCTGTTATTGCCGACGCAAAGGATTTTAAGCCGATTCCTGGTACCGAGCAAGTAATAGAGGGAATTGATGCTATAAACATCTGTACCGGCCTAGTACCCGACGACCAGCTCCTTATTAAAGGGAACGAGATATTTGGAAGGCACTGTTATGGTGCAGGCGATGCCATTCGGATTGGCGAAGGCACTAGCGCCGTGCTTCGCGGTAAGCAGGTTGCCTACGAGATTCTCCAAGAGGCAGGCATACGTTTTAGCTACGACACCTATCTTAATATCAGCAAGGAGTATATCGATAGCCAGCAGCATCCAGTTCGTGTTATTGAAGAGCCTTTCCGCCCCACCGAGGAACGACGCAACCGAAAACCATTTGTACAAATCGATTGCCTTTATGGGTTTGCTTGCAATCCTTGCACATTTGCATGCCCCCATGGAGCTATTACCAAAAACTCAACCAGCACAGTTCCGCATATCGATTTTGAAAAGTGCGTGGGATGTTTGGATTGCGTTTACCAGTGCCCTGGACTGGCCATTTTTGGATACAACTATGCAAAAGATTGGTTATTCTTACCCATAGAGTATGAGGTTAAGGAAGGTTCCGATGTTTATTTAGTCGATAACAACGGTAACATTTTGGGCGATGGCGTTATCGAAAAGATACTGCGCAAGCCCAATAAAACAAACGTGGCCAGAGTAAAATCGTTAAGCCTACATGGCGACGACTTGCTGTCGGCTCGTGGTTTTATTGTAAAATCAAAATACCCCGAACCATTACAGATTAAATCGTATGAGTATAAACCTGAAGAAAAAATCTACGTTTGTCATTGCGACGATGTAAGCCTTGATGAAATTCTTGAAACCATTGGCGAGCGTAAATTCATATCGGCCGATGAAATAAAACACACTACCCGTCTTGGAATGGGGGCTTGTAGAGGTAAGCGTTGCATTAAACGATTAAAAACCACCCTTGCGCCCATGGGGATTCAAATAGTTGGCGATGCTACGCCGCGTGGTCCTTTAAGCAATCAGGTTGCCATGGGTGAGCTGTATCCCAAAGACGTTCACGAAACCTATGTGACAGGGATTAATGGAAAGAAGGTTAGGATTGAGAAGGTATCGGCGCTTATTGCTGGTGGAGGTATTGGGGGAAGTGCACTTTTCCGTTATATGGCAGAAGCTGGTCTGCGTCCTGTTTTACTAAACTTTGGTAGGGGTGCAAGCTGGCGAAACATTGCTGGCGGTCGAACTGCTTTCTCCCTCCCCGAGATTGCAGAAATTGCTAGGCTTAACCATGACATTTTTAAGGAGTTACAGCAAATTTCAAATATTGATTACCGACCAATTAACTACGTTACCTTTGCCCACGACGACACCATGCTTAAGGCGCTAGAAGCCTCCATGGCTTGGAGCGATGCCTATTTGGTAGAACCAAAAGATTTTCAAAAGGAGGTTTCTCCATTTATGAACAGTAACCTCAATACCTATAAGGCTGCGCTTATTACTAGGGGGTGCTGGCAAGCAACACCTGGTCGGGTGGTTGACCTGCTGCGCAAAATTGGAATTGAAAAGGATGGTGTTGTAAATGAGGATGCAGAGCTAATAAGCGTTCATCGAAATAGTAATGGTTACGTTGCACTTGTTCGCGACCACAACAAGGATTACATTGAGTATCATGCCGATAGTTTTGTAAATGCACTAGGTCCAAGTGGCGAAAAATTCAGCCGTCAGCTTGGAATTTTTACAGGCATCTATCCTGTAAAGCATCAGGCATTCATTACACGCCGTCTGCCTTGGTTGGGTACTAATGGTACACCATTAAGCATGCTCATCGATAGGCGAAATTATAAAGGGTTTACAGCTGTTTACGGACAGCAGCTCGCAGAAACCGGACAAATAATTGGGTGTGCCTCGCCAGCTGTTGACCCACGCGAAACCGACAAGAATCTTAAAATCAACTCTCAGGATTTCCTTGAAATTGTTTCGGAAGTATTCTCGAACTGGATACCTCAGCTAAGTTCTGTCGGATTCCAGGCTGTATGGGCAGGTTATTACGTTGAACCACGGATGTATATCGATGTTAAACATGGATTGTTTACAGGTTTGCGTGGTCAGGGATTTATGCTTGGTATGGGACTTGCAAAGATGTATGTCGATGAGTTAATGGGACGTCCTGTTCCAGACTATTTTAAACGCCTAAGCCTTGATGGCGATGGCTTACCTGAAAAAGCATTTAAATAATTGATTGTAGGGTTAAATAATTTTGTTTAGGTTGATGTAGTTGTTCTCTCGTAGAAATTAAAAAGCCGCTTTCTTTTAAAGAAGCGGCTTTTTCTTGGTTATCGGGTACGTGTATAGAATTAAATTCCCAAACGTTTACGCAGTTCTGCGCCTTGCTCTTCAAAACCGGGCTTGCCTAATAGGGCAAACATGTTTTTCTTATAGGCCTCAACACCCGGTTGATCAAACGGATTAACATCGATAGTATATCCGCTAATTGCGCAGGCTCTTTCAAAGAAGTAGAGAAGGTAACCAATCCAGTACTCGGAAAGTTCAGGTATTGATATTTGGATATTAGGTACGCCGCCATCGTTATGGGCAACAATGGTACCAAGCTTTGCCATGTGGTTTACCTCCGATAAGCGCTTGCCTGCAATATAGTTAAGCTGGTCAAGGTTATCGGGGTCTTCGGGTATAGTTAGTTTATTCGATGAGTTACTTACTGAAAGCACTGTTTCAAAAATAAACCTCTCACCTTCCTGTATGTACTGTCCCATTGAGTGTAAGTCGGTTGTGAAATCGACACCTGCAGGGAAGATTCCTTTATTCTCTTTCCCCTCACTCTCTCCGTAAAGCTGCTTCCACCACTCGGTTACGTAATGCAATTTGGGAGTGTAGTTAACCATGATTTCCACTTTTTTGCCTTTGGCATAAAGCGCATTACGTGCAGCGGCATATTGACATGCAGGATTTTGTTCAAAAGGAACGTTTGCAGCGGTATCACTCATGGCTTTACGAGCACCTTCAACCATTTTTCTGATATCAAAACCTGCTATGGCAATTGGTAGTAATCCTACTGGAGTTAGAACCGAATATCTACCACCAACGTCATCGGGAATAATAAAGGTTCTGTAACCTTCGGTATCGGCAAGTTTCCTAAGAGCACCTTTCGATTGGTCGGTGATAGCCACAATGCGCGAAGCCGCTTCCGATTTGCCTACTTTGCTTTCCAAATGCTGTTTTAGTAATCTGAAAGCAATTGCAGGTTCAGTTGTTGTCCCCGATTTGGAAATAACAACTATTGAGTAGCTGTGTTTATCGAGTACCTTTAGCAACTCTGCATGATAATCCTCACAAATGCTATTACCTGCAAAAAGCACCTTGGTCCCATTGTCGTTTAACATCGAAAAGCTATTGCCTAGGGCTTCAATAACAGCCTTGGCGCCAAGGTAAGAACCTCCAATACCAACTACAACAACTATTTCGCTTTTCCCCCGAAGTTCAGCTGCAACCTTTTCTACGCTCTTCAATTGCTCTTCGGTAATCTCAGCAGGTAAGTTAACCCAGCCTAGAAAGTCATTTCCCTTCCCACTCTTTTCCTCAATTTGCTTCTGACATAAATTAATCTTTTCTCTATAGGACATTACCTCTTGCTCAGAGGCAAATTGAAGCATGTTGTTTAATTTAACTTCTAGTTTGCTCATATTTCCCTTGTTTATTCTTGTTTGTTATTCATCTATATCAACCAACCCGATAGGATCTTCTTGGAAATTTCTTTTTGTGACAATTGCACTTATACTTTCTTGTCTTATCAACCTTCCTTTTTTGAGGTGCAGACCGCCTGTTACAGCTATTAAATGAAATAACTGATATAACAAGTATGAAAGCAAAAAGTATCCTTATAATCTTTTTCATTTTATTGCGAAGTTACAAAGAATTATTTATTTAAATCTATCTCATATTGCTTTGAATATTCATGTTTTCTGGAATAGTTAGAATTAAAACGATTGCAATAAAGGAATATTTTTATGGTTTCAGAAAATATTTTTTATTGTAATCTAGTACAAAGTTATTCATTAGTCCATTGCTTTATGGTAGTTATTTTGGCAAAATATTTTCGGAAAGTTGTTTTAGCAACCCAACGTCTTAAACTATTCTTATCGATTTAATATATCAATCTATTTAAATTCATAATTAAGGTTTTGTGTAATTTTTTTTGATGTCTTACGTGTTGTTTGTATATCAAAACATGTTTTTTGTATACAGGATTGTGTTTTCTGTCGACAAATGTCTAGATAAAGTCATATAGGGGTTGATTTGAATTAACAATAGGCGGAAATTTATGGCAATTTTTTATAACCAAACCAAATCTAAATCTAACCAACATGAAAAGAGTTTTACTAAGTACATTGCTAATTTTATTTGGATTGATATCGTTTTCGCAATCCAAAAATTACAATGGGTACAAGGTAAGCTACGAGGAAACAAAAGGTTCTGTAGTACTTACATTTGTAATTGACACGTTTGATGTGGCTGTTAAGGAAATAAATGGCCAACAGTTCACAACTATTAAGTTTCCGCATGGAGTGAATACTTTTAAGAAGGGATTCGCAGAGCTTCCCATGCTTAACACCGCGCTACAAATTGGCGATCAAAACGATGTTGTGATTTCAGCAGAAGGAGAGGGATTTACCGAAATAAAGCTTGATTATCCTCTATTGCCTTCACGTGGTACTATTTACCGCGATCAGGACCCTGAAAAAGTACCTTATGTAATTGCTCCTGAGTCGATGGTAGATGCTTGGTATCCTGGTGAGTTAGCCGAATCAACCGATCCATTTGTTTTTCGCGATACTAGGGGGGTAAATATTTATGCCTATCCATTTGAGTATAATGCGGTGAAACAGGTGCTTCGAGTATACAAAAGTGTTAAGGTTGTTATTAAAGAAAATACCAAGAAATCGACAAACCCAATAAAAGTAAAACCTTCAAAGGTTGACGCTTCGGTTAATGAAATATACAAATCTTTATACATAAACTATTCAGATACAAAGT
Organism: Tenuifilum thalassicum; assembly: GCF_013265555.1. Taxonomy (GTDB): domain Bacteria; phylum Bacteroidota; class Bacteroidia; order Bacteroidales; family Tenuifilaceae; genus Tenuifilum; species Tenuifilum thalassicum. The sequence continues at coordinate 684,396 of NZ_CP041345.1, forward strand.
TTTCAAACCAGCTCGATGAGTTTGGCGATATGCTTGTAATTTACACCTCGCGCGATGCATCAGCAATTCAGCCATACATTGAATGGAAAAGGCAGAAAGGATTCAATGTTACCACTCAACAGGTATCAGCTGGTACAAATGTGAAATCGATAATTCAAAACGCTTATAGTGCAAACCCAAATCTACTTTATGTACAACTTGTTGGCGACTGGGCAGACATAAAATCTGATTTGGGCACAGGGCAAAATGCCCCCATGGATCCATATTTAGGGTGCGTATCAGGGAACGATTACTATCCAGAACTTATTATCGGTAGATTTTCAGCAAATAACTCATCTCAGGTTACAGTTCAGGTAAATAAGGCTATAAACTACGAGAAGAATCCTGACATGAGTGGGACGTGGTATAAAGCAACTTTAGGAATGGCTAGAAATGAGGGAGCAGGTGCTGGTGATGATTCTGAAGGTGACGACCAACATATGGAAAACATCAGGTTAAGGTTACTATCACCTTCATATAACTACACTACTTTTTATAGGGAGTATGATGGAAACAGTTCGTATGTTTCATCAAATACTACTGCCTCAATAATTTCAAGTAGAATAAATTCAGGTGTTAGTGTGTTGAACTACTGTAACCATGGATTAGAAACAGGATGGAGTGTTGGAAACTATTCGTCAAGTGATGTTGTAAACTTGTCAAATGGAAATAAACTACCTGTTATTTTTTCTGTGGCTTGTGTAGTTGGTAAATTTCATAGAACAGGTGGCGATTGCTTTGCGGAAACCTGGCTTAAGAAAGAGAACGGGGGTGCTGTAGCTACTATCATGTCAACCATTAACCAACCCTGGCAACCCCCTATGCGTGGTCAGGATTACTTTAACGATATTCTTATAGGCGGTTACAATTATTCATCTAATCCTGGTAACGGAACTAGCACTACAGCTAGTGATAAAAGAACTACATTTGGTTCAATTACCTTTAATGGTGATGTGCTAATGCTCGCTGAGCAGTATACTAATACAGATACTCGTGAAACCTTCCAAACCTGGACTATCTTTGGTGATGCATCACTTCAGATTAGAACCAATACTCCAAGCGCCTTGTCAGTTACTGCTGGCGATGTAACAGGCAGTCCTTACACAGTAACAGTTAAATCTAATGGTTCTCCTGTTCAAAATGCTTTAGTAGCTTTATATCAAAATGGAAATACTTACAGAGCATTCACAAACTCACAGGGTGTTGCGTCTATTACTCATTCGCTTTCAAGTGGCAGTGCTACTTTAACTGTAACTGGCTACAACTTAGGAACCTATCAGGGAACTGTAAATGTGGGCACTTCAGGTACCGCTCCTGCTACTCCTAGTGGGTTGTCAACTTCAAACATCACCACAAACAGTGCGAAACTTAGCTGGAGCGCTGTTAGCGGGGCAACCTCGTACGATGTTCAGATCAGGCCTCAGGGCGGGTCATACTCAACCTATAACGTTACAACAAACTCGTACAACGCAAGCGGCCTTTCTGCCAACACCACTTATGAGTGGCACGTAAGGGCTAAGAACTCCTATGGCACGAGTAGCTACTCTTCTATCAAGTCGTTCACCACACAGGCGAACCCAACGGGTGTTAGCTTGCCATACTCGCAAAGCTTCAGCAGCTCAAGCCTACCAAGCGGATGGACAACACAAAACACTGGTAGTGGCATAACCGAGCGCTGGAGCGTTTCCAACAGCAACAAGGCTGGCGGTTCTGCATACGAGATGAAGTGCAGCTACCAGAATGTAAACCCAGGCACCACCCGCCTGATTACACCTGCCATCAACACCGTTGGCAAGAGCCAGATCACCCTTACCTTCAAGCACATGTTCGATGCCTATAGCTCAGGTGCTACGCTACGCGTTCAAACCTCGAACGATAAGTCCAGCTGGACCAACACCACATGGTCAAAGAGCACCTCTACATCAAACATTACCGCCCGTACCGAAACAGTTACCATTACAACCAACCTGAACTCATCAACCACCTACATAGCCTTTGTGGTTGAGGGTAACATCTACAACATCGACTACTGGTACATTGATGACGTATCCGTAACCGCTGGTAGCGCAGCTTCAACCCCAACCGTAACAACGGGAAGCGTTAGCAACGTAACCTCAAGCTCGGCTACCGTTAGCGGTAATGTAACATCGGACGGAGGCGCAAGCGTAACAGCACGTGGTATATGCTACAGCACATCGCAGAACCCAACCATTTCGAATAGCAAGGTGGCAAGCGGTTCGGGTACTGGCTCGTTCAGCGCAACCCTAACAGGGCTATCGCCCAACACCACCTACTATGCAAGGGCATATGCAACCAACGCCCAGGGCACATCATACGGTAGCCAGGTTAGCTTTACTACTGAAAGCGGCTCGTCGGTAAGCTACTGTACTTCAAAGGGCAAAAACTCCAGCTACGAGTGGATTGACCTGGTTCAGTTTGCAGGAATTAACCGTACATCGGGCAATGATGGTGGCTACAAGGATATGACCAGCATGCAGGCCACTGTTAATCCGGGCTCATCGTATACAATCTACATAAGCGCAGGATTCAGTAGCAGCTCATATACCGAGTATTGGGCCATCTGGATTGACTTTAACCACAATGGAACATTTGAGGACTCCGAAAAGGTGGTTTCAGGCTCATCGTCAAGTAGCAGCACGCTATCGGCAACTGTAAGCATACCATCAACTGCAACGCTTGGCGTAACCCGCATGCGCGTGAGCATGAAGTATAACGCTGCACCAACCGCTTGCGAAACATTTACCTACGGTGAGGTTGAGGATTACAGCGTGAATATTACAAGTCGTAGGTCCGACGATACTAATCCAACAATATTTGCTGATGAGCTAGGAAATGAAAATCCTGAGATTATATCTCTATTCCCAAATCCAGCAAATAGTATCTTAAATGTAAGAGTTAAAGGTTTAGTTGGCGACCTTCCTGTAAGAATTTTTGATATACAAGGACGTTTAGTTAAGGAAACTTCAACTCAAGGTGATGTACAAACTATTGATGTTTCGAACCTAAGCAGTGGTATATATATAATTGAAGTTCTAGATGAAAGGGAGCCTTTAAGAAAGCAGTTTATAAAGCAATAGAGAAAGTTCTAAAATTAATTAGGGGTTGCAGAAACGCAACCCCTAATTTTATCTTCAAGCATTTAATTTAACCTATTTGCCCTTACCTTCTATTATCACAACAAACTCTCCTTTAGGTGGTTTGGCCTTAAAATGCTCAAAAACTTGAGCAACTGTTCCGCGAATGGTCTCCTCATGTAACTTGGTAAGCTCTCGGGAAATGCTTACCATACGTTCATTACCAAAGATGGATTGTAGCTGTTCAAGAAGTTTGATAATCCGGAATGGCGATTCGTAGAGAATTATGGTTCGTTCCTCGTCCTTTAAGGCCTCTAACCTTTTATTTCGACCTTTCTTTTGTGGTAAAAAACCTTCGAAAATAAACCTATCGCATGGGAATCCGCTTTGAATAAGCGCAGGAATAAAGGCAGTGGCGCCTGGAAGGCATTCTATGTCAATTCCCTTTTCATGACAAGTACGAACTAGCAAAAATCCTGGGTCAGAAATTCCTGGTGTACCTGCATCGGATATTAGAGCAACCGATTCACCTGCTTCAATGCGATTGGCTATATGTTCAACAGTTTGATGTTCGTTGAATTTATGATGCGATTTTAGAGGTGTAGAAATACCATAGTGTTTCAGCAGCTTACTACTTGTTCGGGTATCTTCGGCAAGAATTAGGTTTACGCTTTTAAGCGTCTCCAAAGCGCGTAATGTGATATCGGCCAGATTCCCTATAGGAGTAGGGACAATATAGAGTTTTGACATTATTATGCAGTTTTATGAGAATTTACGACGAACCAAATCGATAAAAGTAACAACTGTTTCATTATTAGGGTCCCAATCAAAGTTTTCCTGTAGGTAGATTATCGCATCATTAAGGTCTGTTATGGTGTTTAACTGCTTGATAGTTTGGTTATAGTGTTCGGAATTTCCATTAAAGAGTTCCTTGATAAACAAAAATTTATCGTTAATGCCAATGGCTTTTGAGAGGTCTGAGATGGGTTTGTTCTGTAGGCGCGATTGCATATCAACCTTTTGGGCATGTTCAGCAATAACCTCATCGCGAAACTTACGCTTCCCTTTGTATTTGTCGGCTAATATCTCTGCACCTTGTGTATTGTTTGCATTTACTTCAGGAATAGGACTACTCGATTCTGATTTAGATGTTGTTTTTATTTGCCTGGGCTTTTCTACCTTTTTGCTGGTTGTAGTGTTCTCTGATACTTTCTTATCGGAAGTTTCTTCTTTTTTGATTTCGATACTTTGCTTTGCCCTAACCTCTTTCTGCTCTTTTTCGGGTTGCCTTGGGAGCGGCTCACTGCTAACACCAAGTAATACTTCATCATAAACCGCTGAAAGTTTTGAAAGTAGAATATTGCGCTCAATATTGCTCAAATTGCCCTCGGCTAGTGCTTTGTCTATTAAGGCAATTGCTTCTGTTAGTTTATCTCGGGCATCTAAAAGGTTCTTCATGGTAAAAATATATTTTTCGTTTTTCAAAAATAAGTTTTATTACATTTGTATGTAAATCTAATTTAAATAATTCATTTTTTGACAAAATGCCTTTTTTAGAAAATCCGGTTAGCGGCAAACGTAAGGGATACATTGAGGTTATTGCTGGTTCGATGTTTTCAGGCAAAACCGAGGAACTTATTCGCAGGCTTAAGCGAGCTAAATATGCTAAGCAGCGGGTTGAGATTTTTAAGCCCATTATCGACACAAGGTACTCAGAGGAGGAAGTAGTGTCGCACGATGCAAACTCAATACATTCAACACCTGTATCATCTTCGGGAAATATTTTAATGCTTGCTCAAAATGTAGATGTGGTAGGGATTGATGAGGCTCAATTCTTCGATATGAACCTTCCAAATGTTTGCAACCAGCTAGCCGATATGGGAATAAGGGTTATAGTTGCAGGTCTTGATATGGATTTCAGGGGAAAACCTTTTGGGCCAATGCCTCATCTAATGGCTATTGCCGAGTACGTTACGAAGGTGCATGCTATTTGTGTTCATTGCGGCGACCTTGCACAATACTCGCACCGAAAAACTGATGCCGATAAACTTGTACTGCTTGGCGAAACTGATGTTTACGAACCCCTTTGTAGGCTATGTTACAACAAGGTAACACAGGAGAATGATAAGTAAACCAACCCTTTAAAAATGCAAAAAATCAATAAAATAGAGAATATTTTTGGGCCAGTTGGGACTATTTCTGGTTATATAATTGCAATTGTTGGGGTAGTTGTGCTGTTCAGCTCTTTAAAAGGTTTGGTTTTTATATCAATAGGCCTTTTTGTTGGTTTTACATCAAACGTTGCCTATGTCGATTTCGATAAAAAGAGGTGCCGTAACGCTATCAAGTTTTTTGGAATTTTTCCAGTTGGTAAGTGGGTTGATATTGATAAATCGATGGCTTTATCATTAAAAAAGTCGACTAAAGCATGGCGTACATATAGCATAACTAATCGAACTTATGACCATGCCGATGGCGATTATAAGATAGAACTTCTGAATAAGGACAAAAAGGTAATTGGTGAGTTAGAGCGATTTAAAAAGTTGGATGAAGCAAAGATGGACTTATCGCTTTATTCGGAAAGACTTAACCTGCCAATTATATAAACAGCATAGAAGGTTAATTAAATAGTTGAAGTCAAAAGCTGACATATCATTCAAAATTTCAAGGAAGCTATTCTGGTTTATAACCATAATGATTTTACTATTGCCTATTACCACACGTTATCGATTACTAATTTGGGGAGAATACACTAAAGGAGTTGTTGTTGGTGTAGAGGATGTGCAACTCTCAATTTTACAGGGACTTGGACCCGACAAGTTTCCTGTTATTCAGTTTGCTACAAAAGATAGACAGATAATTGAATTTTTTGGTCCCGAAAACTTTGACTACCCAATTGGAAAGGAGTTATGGGTTGTTTACGATACAGAAAACCCGAACAAAAATACTCTGTTAACTTTAGGCGCTTTGTATGCAAGCAAGAAATCAATTTTGCCTGGTATCCTATTCATAATCTGGATGGCATTTTACTTTGCCTTTAAAACAAATAATTAGATTTTGTAAATTTGTTGTACTAACTTGCAAAAATCAATTTTAGTAATTAATGATTAATTTATCAGTCACAAAGATTGCGGAGATAGTTCAAGGTGAAGTAATTGGCGATTCTAATCGGATTGTCAATAATGTACTTACCGATAGTAGAATTCCTGTGTCAGGGAGCAGGGTGATTTTTGTTGCTATCAATGGGCAAAATCACAATGGCCATGAGTTTGTTTATGAGCTTTATGAGTATCGCGATATAAATGTTTTTCTGGTAGAAAAGGATGAGGTAAATTATTCTCTCTGTCCTGAGGCCTCTTTTGTCATAGTTGATGACACACTTCAAGCACTACAAAAGTTAGCTGTTTATCATCGAAATAGATTTGCATATCCTATTATAGGCATCACCGGAAGTAATGGTAAAACCATAGTTAAGGAGTGGCTAAATCAGCTATTATCCGATGAATACCAGATTGTTCGCAGCCCTCGTAGTTATAATTCACAGGTGGGGGTTCCCTTATCGGTTCTGCAGATGGATGACCATTTCGACTTGGGTATTTTTGAAGCAGGTATTTCTAAGCCAGGAGAAATGGTTAAACTTCAACCTATTATTGACCCATCAATAGGGATATTCACAAACATAGGAATGCCTCATCAAGAGAATTTTGATGATATTGACGAAAAGGTTAATGAAAAGTTAAAGCTATTCAGAGAGGTAAACACTCTCATTTACTGTAAGGACCATGCAGTAATTGATACCATAGCAAGGGAGAATACTCTTTTGGCTGATAATCAGCTGTTAACATGGGGGCAAAATCCTGAAGCAAACATCAAAGTAAGAAGCATTAAAAGACTTGAATCTAAAACCGAAGTACACGTTCAATACAAACAGCAGGAGTTTAACCTGACAATTCCATTTATCGATGGTGCATCGTACGAAAATGCGATGCATTGCGTGGCAACCATGTTGCTGTTGGGTTACAAGGCTTCTGATATAGAAGAGCGCCTAAAGCGCCTGCAACCTGTTGCCATGCGACTTGAACTGCTTGAAGGTATAAACGGATGCTCTTTAATTAACGACTCCTACAACTCCGATTTAGGCTCTCTAGCAATTGCTGTCGATTTTTTAATGCAGCAAAAGCAGCATGATAAGCATGTAGTAATCCTTTCCGATATTCTTGAAAGCGGTTATGCTCCTGAGCAGCTCTACTCTAAGGTGGCGCAGATGTTAGAAGATAAAGGCGTTGATTTGCTTATTGGTATTGGCCCTGAAATAAGCCGATACGATTACGCATTTGATATTGATGCCGATTTTTACACATCGACACATGAATTCCTTGCCGACTTGAAACGTAGGGAGTTACGCGATTCTGCAATACTGATTAAGGGTAGCAGAAAATTTCATTTTGAGCAGATATGCTCTACTTTAGAGCGCAAGGTACATCGAACCATACTCGAAATCAACCTTAATGCCATATCACATAATCTTAACCACTACCGCAGCCTGCTTAATCCTGATGTGATGATTATGGCTATGGTAAAGGCATTCTCATACGGAAGTGGTTCCTTTGAGATTGCTAATCTTTTACAATATCATCGTGTCGATTACCTTGGAGTTGCTTATACCGACGAAGGTGTTGCACTTAGAGAAGCAGGAATTACCTTGCCAATAATTGTACTTAACCCTTCCTTTGGTACTTACGAGGTGATGATTGAGTTTAACCTTGAACCTGAAATATACAACTTTGCTGGTTTAAGAGAGTTTATATCCGTGCTAAATAGAGTGGGGGTTAGCTCCTATGGCATTCACCTAAAAATTGATAGCGGAATGCATCGGTTAGGATTTTTACCTGTCCAGGTAGATGAGCTCTTAGATATAATTAAGTCAACAAATTCGGTTCGAGTCGAGAGTATATTCTCGCATCTGGCAGCAAGCGATGAGCCCCAGCACGATGAGTTTACAAAACAACAGATAGAGATATTTTCAAGTGTATACGATAAACTTTCCGAAGGCCTTGGGTATAAACCTGTCAAACATATTTTAAATACTGGTGGAATTGAGCGTTTCCCCGAAGCTCAGTTCGATATGGTTCGTTTAGGAATCGGCCTATATGGCATTAGTCCAACCCAACAGGATAAGCTAATGCCTATAAGCACGTTAAGGAGTAAGGTGATACAGGTTAAGTACGTTCAACCTGGCGAAACAATTGGTTATAGTCGAAGGGGCGTAGTTGAGAAACCAACAACAGTTGTAACCATTCCGGTTGGCTATGCCGATGGGCTTTCGCGACTTCTTGGAAATGGGAATTATAGAATGATGCTTAATGGAAAGCTCGTTCCTACTATTGGTAACATTAGCATGGATACTACCATGCTCGATGCTACAGGTGTTGATGTTAAAGAGGGCGACGAAGTAATCGTATTTGGCAATGAGCCCACTATTGCCGATATGGCAAAAGCAATGGGCACCATTCAATACGAGGTGCTAACATCAATATCGCAAAGGGTGAAAAGGGTTTATTTTCAGGAATAGGTTACCCTAAATCGCTTATTCGCTCTAACCGGTAGTGGTCAAGAATTTTAATTCTCCGACCGTCGAGTTCAATAACACCTTCATCGGCAAAACCCGAGAGGGTCCTGATTGCGTTTGAGGTAGTCATGTTCGATAGGTTCGCCAAGTCTTCGCGCGATAGGTAAACTTTTATAGTCATACCATCATCTTCTAACCCATAGGTGTCGCGAAGAAATATGAGCGATTCAGCTAATCGTCCTCTAATATGTTTTTGAGTTAAAGTAACGGTTCTGTTTGTTGAAAAACCGAGCTCCGTTGCAACCGATTTGAGAATATGGAGAGTTAGCTCTGCATTTTGTCGTAAAATTCCTAAAAAGGCATTTTTTTCAATAATACATACTACGCTATCCTCAAGGGCTTGAGCAGTGGCAGAATAGTCCTCCTCTGCAAATAGAGCCCTATAGCCAATAAATCCTATTGGCTTAGCCATTCTTACAATTTGGTCACGCCCACCAACACCCTCTTTGAATAGCTTTACCTTGCCCTTTGAAAGGCAAACTAGCCCTTGGGGGGTATCGCCTTCCTTGTAGATTATTTCTCCTTTCTTGAAATACTGGCAGGTAATATTATTTCGAATAATCTCTTTTTCTTGTGGTTTTAGATTTGGGAAAAGACCACAAACTCCTTCAAAAACGCTTTCTATGTCAATGTGGTATGAATTTCTGGCCATTTTTTTTTCAAATGTAACGTATTTTTATGTTATCTAACATAATCTTAACAAAAATTCACCCAAAAAGATTTGCATTTATTTCTTTTCTGCCCTTTTTAGCTCCATTTTGTTACTAAGGGCATCTTCCTGCCATACCCAAATGCTTTTGACGAAACCCTTAGTATAGGTGGCGATTGGTAACGTTTATACTCATTCAGATTAACAAGCCTTATTATTCGTTTAACCGTATTGCTTTCATAACCTTTTCTTATAATTTCCTCTGCCGAAAGGCCTTGCTCAATATACGCAAAAAGTATTGGGTCAAGAATATCGTATGGGGGCAATGAATCCGAGTCCTTTTGATCTGGACGTAATTCTGCTGAGGGTGGTTTAGTAATGGTATTTATTGGAATAATCTCATCATCCCTATTAATAAAGTTAGCCAACCTGTATACATCGGTTTTGTAAACATCTCCGAGAACACTTAGGGCACCACACATGTCGCCGTATAGAGTACCATATCCAACTGCTGCCTCGCTTTTGTTGCTGGTATTTAGCAGCAAATGGCCAAATTTATTCGAGAGTGCCATAAGTAGGGTTCCTCTAATACGAGCCTGAATATTCTCTTCGGTGATATCTTCGGGTTTACCCTCAAATACATCTCGGAGCTGATTCCTAAAAGTATCGAAAATGTTTTGTATGGGGACAATATCGTATTTAACATTGAGTTTCTTGGCAAGTTGAACCGCATCGTCAACAGAGTGCTGCGATGAGTACTGCGAAGGCATAAGTAATACCCTAAGGTTCTCAGCAGGGAGCGCCTTTGCGGCCAAAGCAAGAACAACTGCGGAATCTATACCGCCTGATAGTCCAAGTGTAGCTTTAGAGAAACCTAACTTACGAAAGAAGTCGCTAATCCCCATTACTAATGCATCGTGTATTCGTTCTAAGCGTCTGTCATCGTTTAAGGGATTTATGCTCTCAACGGTTTTGCCTTTGGCAAATGTAGAATCAATGATTGTGAAATCCTCATAGAAACTTTTCAGCTTATGTAGTATTTTACCTTGCTCATTTAGCACCATAGAGCCGCCATCGAAAAGCAAATCGGTGTTTCCTCCAACCTGGTTTACATAGATTACTGGTTTAGAGTATCGTGCCACATTGTTTTTAAAAACCTCAAAGCGACGTTCCTCAACGTTATAGCTAAAAGGTGATGCCGAGATATTTACAATTAGATCGGGATTAAGTTTTGAAAGATGGTTCATTGGGGCGTCGCGGTAAAGTTGTCCTCTATCGAATGCCGAGGATGTGGGTTGGTCATCCCAAATATCCTCGCAAATGGTAATGGCAAGTTTAACACCGTCAATTTCAGCCAACCGATACTTTTCGGTGTTGGGTTCAAAGTAGCGATATTCATCAAAAATATCGTAGTCAGGAAGTAATGTCTTATGGAATACATCCAATACTTTTCCTTCTCCTAAAAGGTAGGCTGAGTTATGCAGAAGTTTCCCAGTTGGCGCCTCATTATAGCTTGGCCCTCCCACAATGGCGTATATATCAACACACGATTTGGCAACATCCTTAATGGCCTGTATGCTTTTGTCGACAAAATGTTTATGGGTTAAAAGGTCGTGTGGTGGATAGCCACAAATTGAAAGTTCAGAAAAAATCACGAGCCTTGCACCTTGTTGTTTTGCACGATTGATAGAAGAAACAATTTTTTCAACATTCTGCTCAAAATGCCCAATGGTATAGTTTAGCTGGGCTAATGCAATCTTCATCTTACAAATTTTTAAAAAATGACACCAATTTTAAGGGAAAGGCTTTGCGAAGTAATGGTTGAGGCGGGGTATTCAAGTATGGAAGTTAAACCGTCGGTCCAAATAATGCCAAACTGTAAGGCGCTCTCACCTCCTAGGGAGTATTCTCCTCCTACTCCTATAAAATATGAAGCAAATCCCCATGCCACATCGGTTTTTGTGGTTTCCCGATCAACCTGATAATCTGTACTCCAAACATGACTCCTAATTCTTAAACTTCCGCTTATGCCAAGGTTGGCAAAAAAGGTGGTGTAGCCTATCTGATTCGTTCTAAATTTAAAACCTAATGGAAGAGTTAAGTACTGCGATTTATATTTAATATTTTTCCCTACTTCAATGGTATAGGTGCTATCGACAGTTTTAAGTGTATAGGTCGATTGAGTAAAACGGATATTCCCGCCAAGGTTGTTAATCGACAATCCAGAGAGGAATGAGTAGCGTTGAGCAAAAAAACGTTCCGAAGAAAATCCAATGTTGAATCCCGATACTGCACCATTGGGGTCGTACTTTTTAGTGTCGGAGGTAAACCACGAGACTTGGGGGTCGGCAAAAATGCCAAAACTATATTTTTGCGCTTTTACAGCCTGAAAGCACAAAACCAATCCAGTAAGCAATAAAAACAAACGCTTCATCTTTCTTTACCTTTTGCTATTTTTACAAAAGTAACCATTATTTTTTTATCGCTAATGCTTAAAAAATGATAATACATATGCCAGTATTTATGTCTCTTGTTGTTGGTATGCATTAGCTCTTCTTTTGTAACTTTGGATTGAATTTGATTAAAGGAAAGATGATATACTATCCCAATGCTAAAATAAATATCGGTTTAAACATTGTTAGTCGTCGCGACGATGGTTTTCATGATATTGAAACCCTGTTTTATCCAGTAAGAGGATTAACCGATATTTTAGAAATAATTGCCGTTGATGGCAAACTAAATTCGATTGAGTTTTCTCAAAGCGGAATTCAAATTGACGACCAGCCAGATGCTAATCTATGCGTAAAAGCCTACAAATTACTTGCTGATAAGTACGGGCTTCCTCGTGTTAAAATGCACCTGCATAAGATGATTCCAATGGGAGCGGGTTTAGGTGGCGGCTCTGCCGATGCTGCTTTCACGCTGCTAGCATTAAACCAGTTGCTTGATAGGCCTCTCGACAAAGTTCAGCTGGCAAACCTTGCACTACAGCTGGGTAGCGATTGTCCTTTCTTCTTACTTAATCGGCCCGCAATAGGGAAGGGACGTGGCGATAAACTTCAAGAAGTCAGCTTTGAGCTATCGGGCTATTGGATATTACTTGTAAATCCTGGAATTCATGTTGGCACAAAGGAGGCTTATGAGGGTTGTATCCCACAAAAATGGGAGTCTTCTTTAGAAACTTTAATTGGTGAACCTATTGCAAAATGGAATGAGCTGCTTAGCAACGATTTTGAAAGAACTGTGTTTGTAAAACACCCTAAGATTATGAATATTAAAAACGAACTTTATAGTATGGGGGCTGTTTATGCCTCAATGTCAGGTAGCGGCTCTACTGTTTTTGGGATATTTCAAACCAAACCTTCTGTTCCGGATGACTTTAAAGCATATTTCACGCATGTATCGTTGATGTAAATGTTTAAGAATATTTTTTACTTAGAATTCAAAAGGCCATTATAGCCATTTTTTTCTTCTGAAGTAAATAACCATCAGAATACCCACTATAAGCATCAAGGCCACACTCATAGGATACCCAAACCTCCAATTAAGTTCGGGCATGTATTTAAAGTTCATGCCATAGACCCCTGCAATAAAAGTAAGCGGAATAAATATGGTTGCTATAATGGTTAAGACCTTCATTATTTCATTCATTCTATTACTTACGCTTGAAAGATATACATCCAATAAGCCGGCTACCATATCCCTTAATGTCTCAACTATATCAATAACCTGAATGGTATGGTCGTGAATATCTCTGAAATAGATTGCGGTATTCCTATTGATTACGCTTGTTTCATCTTTATTCAAAACATTAAGTACCTCTCTGAGTGGCCAAATTGATTTTCTTAGCTCCAAAAGATTTCTCTTTAATCGATGAATGGTATGAACAACTTCTTGTGAAGGATTTAGCAATACGTCTTCCTCCAGAATCTCAACCTCTTCCCCAATTTTTTCGAGTATTACAAAATAGTTATCGACAATAATATCGATTAATGCGTAAAGCAGGTAATCGGCTTTGTTTTTTACTATCAGCCCCGTCTTATTCCTTATTCTATGGCGAATTGGTTCAAAAACATCGACCTTTCTCTCTTGGAAAGTAAACACAAAATTTTTTCCAAGAACCATACTAACCTGTTCAGAATCTACTTGGTGTGAAAGCTCATTGTAAGTGAGCATTCGTAAGACAACAAACAGGTATTCATCAGAATACTCAACCTTAGGCCGTTGGTTCACATTAAGAATATCTTCGAGTACAAGCAGGTGCAGATTAAAGAACCTGCCAATTTTCTCAATCACATCAACTTTGTGCAAGCCAACTATATTTATCCATGAGACTTTTGGGGAATCTATGAATGGTAAGCATTCCTCAATATCATTAAGTTCATGCTCACAATATTCTTCAGAATTATAATTAATTACAGCTATTTCATAATCGTCGGTTTTGTTTCCGGTATAAATTAAGGTTCCTGGTGGTTGCCCTTTTTTATGGGCTATATTTTTAAATTTTAATTGTTCCATTATAAGTCAGTTTAAACTATTTTAGGTTAATATTTTAATAAAAACAGGTTAATACTCAACTCCAATAAACTTTTACAAATCCATGATGTATTAATATAGCAAACCCGAATGCAATTTTGCTTTTATTAGGAATTGAATCTTTTACTTTTCACCCAGCAAAACCATTAATCGAAGTTTTTAAATTTTGGTTATTAGCAATTTTCCTTAATACTGGAGGCAAACTTTTTTAAAATATCCACCGCCAAGCTAATATCATAAAAAGGAAAATGCCTCCATAAACTATTGGTATAAGGAACATTGCGTTACTTGAATATTTAATGTTAAACCTGTAGTTCAACCTTTTAACAACCGCAACGCTCAACCAAATTCCACCTATTACAACAAGGGTTAATAAAACCGAAATCAGTATATTTAACCAAACAGGAGTTGGGTTTAAGATGATATCACCTGCTACAATTTGATTAGCAGTGATTTTACCGGTTATATCAGACGACAAGTATTTGAAGTATGGCAAACGAGATGTGGTTTTTAAAATAGCCTTTGAAAGATGAGCTGAAGCAATAATTGGGATGAATGCCAGGCCATAATTCAACAGGTAATTCTTTAATTTTAAGGTGAATCCCGATATTTTAGCTATTAGGTATGGTAAATACCAGATTAATAATGGGATTAGTCCGAAAAGTATAATCCCACTAAACAACCCGTTGGCTGTCGGCGATAATGCTAAATGTTTTAGTAACAAATGTGGCAAGAAGTTTAAAATTGAATCGGTTACCTTCCATTCCGACCAAATCTCAGAAATAACAAAACCCGAAATAACCAGCACAAAAACCATTTCAGGAAGTTTCAGAGGCTTTAACTTGAATAGGTCGTTGGCAAAACCAGTATAGGTTAGTTGTGGGTTTGGCCGATTTACATTTTTCTGTGTTTGATACCTGCTGCAAGCTTTTAAACATCCTCCACATAGTATGCAATTGGAGTTATCGGAAATATTTGCAGGATACAAATCGACACCGCAACTTTTTACATTCAGGTTGTACTGATAATTTTTACTTATACAGGACTTGTCAGTACAGCTATCGCATATGCCTTTATCTTTCACTCGCCAACCCAAAAAGGATAGTTTTGAGTACAAACCCAAAAGGTATCCAACCGGACACACATAACGGCAAAAAGTGTTTTTCTCAAAGATTGCACCAACAAGTACCGAAATAGCAACTATAGTCAAAAGGTAAAGTGCCATAAATGTTGGGTTGCGATGAATGGCAAAAACTTGTATGCCAACAAAAAGAATCAATAAATAGAATACTGTAATTATCCAGCCCGATAGTAACCATCTGGGCCGTTTGCGTTTAAGACCAATTTTTGAGAAAGCGGTTGTTATTAGCTCAACCGGACAAACCATGCACCAAACTCGTCCAAAAAAAATAGCAAGAATAATTATGGCAGGCCACCAGTATGACCATACAATCAGGTTCCCCAGGTTGGTATTCCGGAGTTGTTTCAAAAAAACAGGATCTGAGGAACTTGCCGAAAATCCTAAAACAACCAGCATTACTAATGCTGCTAATGAGAAGTACTTTAATACAATCGGGAAGTAATTCTTATCTAATAACTTGTTGAATTTGTTCAGCATGGCTTAATTTTTTGATTTTACTATAATTACCATTCTCTGTTTTGGAGTGTCCTTATGTTACTATAAAATTAGTTAGATATCACCATCAGTTAAAATAAATCTTATACATTCAACAACGAAGTATTAATTGTTAAAAGTAAAAATATAAATATAACTGATAATTTCTTAATCGCATGTTAAATGTTAAAATGATAAAAGGATTGAAATTGTTGATGACATCAAATTCTGCCCCGCCGATCAGATTAACATATTTGAATATCAAGAAATTAGTAAATAAATGTTCTTTACTGATGCCTTCTAGGGATATAAATCATGTTTTCTTTAAGCTTACGGTTTTGTCTGAGGCCAAATATTATTCTACGGAAATGATTTTTCCATAACCCAATTTTATTGGGGTACGTCTAGGAAAAATTACAGATATATGGCACAAATCGATGAAAGCAAGTAAAAGCCTAGCTAATTCTTAAAAAACTGCTCTAACCGGATTTTTTTCCGTTTTGTTTTCCCAAATTCGTTTTTCAAATCGAGTTTAATAACATTTTTGTTGCTTAGCTTATAGGATAGGTAGAATATGCTATCGGTAATGTTAATGAACGATACGTAAACGGTACCTCCTAAACGTCCCTCTTGATTTTTTCTTGGTGGTTGAACGGCCTGCCCAAAAGTATTTCCTACCTTAAGCAGGTTAATTTCCTCACCGCTATTCTCCATTTCTGTGATTCTTTCAGCAATGCTATTATACCTGTAACAGGGATAGTTTCCTGCCTCGGGATTCGATAGCAAAAAGTTAGTCATAATGAGTTTATTTCCCTTTAGCCAGTGCAACTTTCGTTCCCCATCAACCCATTCCACCACAACGGCTTTTCCTGTTCTATCGCCAAACATCATGTGGCTATTGTTTAATGCAATGTGCTTTTTTTCTAAGTATTCCAAAGCCTCTTCAACAGTAGAGCAATTAGCTAATAGCTTATCGCCAAGGTTATTTTTAGGGTTCCCATACCCCTTAATGCGTTCCTGTTCAGGAGTATTAGCAGCATCAAAGAAAAGCCCTTTTTCGTTAACACCTCCTTGCGCAAAATCATTCCAACCATACCATAAACGTGCAAACTTGTTCCTCGATCTTGGCTCAATTTGAATATATGCTTCAACATCTAACCAGTAATCCTCGCTATTCACCACATAGATTTTTCCTGTTTTGGAATCGATGTAGTAAAGCACAGAACAGGCAAGGGAAGAGGTGTAAGATAACAGACCAATTATAGCTGTAGTAAGTATTTGACTGGTAGTTTTCATTCGTAAAAGGATTTATTGTAGTTTCAGTCAGAAAGAAAGATAAAGGGTTCGTCAAGGTTTGAATTAGCTATTAAAATTACATTTTATATTTGTTTCGAAGCCCTTTGGGTTTGGTTTTAATTGAAGAAAGGTAGCCCTTAATAGCTCGAATAAATGAGAAAACCGCTAGCAAAAGGCTAGCGGTTAACAGAAACATATTTTATTAGGATTTAAAAAGCGAAACCAATAGCAAATCCTACTCGAAGGCCAAAGCCTTCAAATTTACCCACGTCAAAAGAATCGGTACCTGATTCAACATCAACGCTTCCTTTGCTATAGTGTCCACCAAAAAACAGATCCATGGTAAAACCAGAATTTGTAATCCATTGACGTCCAAACAAAAGACCTCCACCGAAATTGGTGTAAGTACCCTTATCATTCGATTCGGTATTTTCTAAAGAGAAGTTTTGGTAACGAACGTAAGGGGCGAGGTAGAATCCATCAATCGCATTTTGCTTAGGATAGAATCTTGCTTCTGGTGTAAGAATTAAACCAGAGAATTTTGAATCACCTATTTTATAACTTAAATAAGCTACTCCAAGCTGCCCAGACATGTTATCAGAGAGCTTGCGTTCATAAAAAACAGAACCTGTTCCAACTAAAAGACTTAGCGTGTTGACCTTAATAACATTAGGCTCTTCCGACACAGCAGGTTTGTCTTGAGCAATTGCTGGAACAGCAAACAAAGCAACTAGCAAAACAGATAAAAACTTTTTCATTTTTAAATTATTTTAAGTTAACGCTGGTTAACTTTCAAATAGCGTGCCAAAAATTAGAATTTTGTTATTTTGATTTTTTTCGATGCTAAAATTGTTGTGTTGCCGCCATTGTGTAGGTCCACTTTAACAATGTAAACACCTTTAGATAAATCAGCTAGGTCGAGTTTAATGGTATTTTGACCTTGAACAACTGGTGAATTAACAATTTCTTTTATTTGCTGACCAAGCATGTTATAGATACTTACATTAACCATTCCTACCTGCTCTAAACCGGATATTGTTACGTTGGTTTCAGAAGTTACAGGATTTGGGTAAGCCGAAATATTTACATTATCACTTGGGCTCGTGTCTATACCGGTAGCAATTTTTTCACCATTAACTATAGCTCTTATAAGGAAGTTATAGTTTAGATTATAGTCTGACAATTGATTCCACTGAGAGCCTTCCAGTATCCATCCACCTTTACCAGCTACATATGGGCCGCGATCTGTAGCAAAAGGATAACCCGACGATGCTGTTGCTGAATATCCTACCCAGTACTCTTTGTTGGGTTTAATGGTGATGGAGCTGTCTAGCTGGTGCGAAGTCCATTGGTCCAGTTTTACCTCATTTGAAACGTTTTTTTCATATATAAGAGTCCCAGGGTCACCAAAGGTACCGCCTTCCCATACCTTTACAATTTCATTGGAGGTTAATCTAGTTCCATTATCGCTTTTGATGTAAAAATCAATCTTGTTAATATATTTACCTACTACATTAGTAAGATCATCAGTTGTAAAGCGGGTAGCTGCTGTCAAGGTAGTGGAACCATTACCAATGGCTGTTCCATAACCATTATCATTTTTAAGTACAACCCATGGGTCAAAGTCTATAGTAGCGTTAAATGAAATGGTTGAAGAAGCCGCAGAAACATTAGAGATGTTAAGCCCGCCGTCTGTTCCGTTGGAAAGAAAACTTTTGGGGTCGGTTTGATCATTAATTTGGGTTCTATTGTAGCTAGCATTAAAGGTAGCATCGTTAATGCTTCCGTTTACCACTAATGTACCTCCTGGTCTATATAGGTATACTTCATCAGGGGGACCATCGGCGTTGCCTTTCCCTTCTAAAACAGAGTTAATGCGATAAACCAACATGCCATCGCCTGGTAGAGAAGCATCGTAAGCTTCGCGTTTTCGATATTCAACCACAAAGTACTCGGTATAGCTATTGGGTGATGGTATTTTATAAACATTCCCGGTTGCAGAAGTAGATAATGGGTTTAGGGTATAGGTACCAGTTTGTGTAATCTCTGGTATTTCATCAATCCAGCCACCATAAAGATACTTCATATATGCCCCCATATTTTGAGGTTCATCCCTGGTCCCTTCCATAATATCCCATACACCAACAGTTGAACGATTTAAATTATCATCATAATGGTATAGGTCTGGAGCGCCAACAGCGTGGAACATTTCATGGCATAGAGTTCCTAAATCAATTCTATTATTGCCAAAGTATTGGAGTTGTAAGGTATAATCCCCAACCTGTTTCCCGTTAATGTAAGCTTTTTTTGACCACAAACTCCATTGGTGTGGCCAAAGCAAATCATTCCATCCGTCATTCTCGCCAGCAAGAATAAATGAAACAACATCGATGTAACCATCATTGTTTATATCGATATTCAAATCTGATGGGACGTATTTTGCAATTGAATCAATGGCTGTTTTAAGTAATGTGTGCTCTCTATATGTTTTACTAGCCTCATTGGTGTAGTCGTCCATGTCTGGATCGTACCCTTCGGTGTTGGTTGTGGCGTTGTAGGGCCTATAATAGTTTCTATTATGGGTGTCGGTAAACCAAACAATAAGATTATTTGAAGGGGTTGGATAAAATGATGAGGAAACCGTGAATTTATCATATGATACGCTGCTGTAGTAATCATTTACAGAGCTGACTGCGCCATTGTATATGTTTTCGTAGAAGCTAAGTGGTTCATCGGTAATGTTATCATCAGCAAATTGAATAAAAACAACAATGTTGTTCATTACCGTTTGCGCTTTGCTATTAAGAGGGGCTATTCCATTTTTTTGCCCTTTAGCTGGATTAAGCAGCTGATAATGGTTGTTTACTTGAAATCTTTTCCTCTTGGCAAGGTATTCTTTGCGCGAAATATTTAAGTAGGGCTCAATCCCTTTGGATGCTGATGGTTTATCCTTTCCTACGATGAGATCGCTTGGAACCAAACGACCATCTATTTTTTGAGCGTAAACATAGTAACCAGTTTGAGGATGCTGGATAATGGTGTAACCATTTGCATCGTGTAACCAGTTGTGAAACTCATCACCACTGGCATAACATTCAATCTTAGTTCCATCGGGCTGGTGAATAACTGTAGGAACAAATTTTTTGGGTACTCCATTGGATACTAATGGAATAATCCCAATTAGCAATGTGTAAATTGCTTGTTTTAATAATCTTTTCATTTTCATTTAAATTGATTACTTACTAATACCTGGGTAACTATTTTTTTACAAAACCTCTAAAATCTACTTTCCACTTGGTGGTAGTTTTAACGATTGTATTATTTGGCAAAGAGTCTATCTTTGACTCGGTGTATGTAAAACTTTCCTTCGGCTTTAATTTGAAAGATTTGTCCTTTAGAGTAAACTTTAACGTTGAATCGGAATAGCTTTCAATTATAAGTTCTTCATGCTTATATGGAAAGTTCTTTACTTCTTTGATAAAGCTAGAAACTCCCCTGCCTGAAACTCCTTTTAACACACGACCAATTCCAAGGAATAATTTTATACCTGTTGAATCGGAAATACTATTTCGGTACAACTCTAGATGTTGATTATCAGGATTGTAACTATATCCTGGAGAGTCAATCCTGCGGCCAGGAAATGATTTTCCAGATAGTACTTCTCCCTCTGATGTAACAAAATACTCCACAAAAGGAATTAGAGAATTACTTTTAGCAGCACTGGTTGTTATATTCCGTTTTTGAACTGAGCAGGAATAAACAGTAAATATTGCTAGAGCTAGTTTTAATGCAAACTTCATGAGTTTCTGTTCAAATTTTTACAAAGAAACAAAAAGTATGAGCAAAATAACTGCCCATTTTACAATAAACGGACAAACTACAGGAATTGTTTGCTAAAATGCATATAATTGTCGATAAACGACACTAGGATTTTTTATCTCTAGCAATGCCTAAACGCTGAGCAGTTCTTTCAGGTACATAGATGACTAGTCGTTGCCCTATTCTAATCAAATTACCCCGCAACCTATTCCATTGCCTGAGCTGTCGAACAGAAACATTATACCTTTCGGCTATTTTTCCTAGAACGTCTCCTTTTTTTACCCTATAGACATAACGAACCGAACCTGGAGGGACATAGTATCTGTACGATTTTAGATACTTTGCAGGATCGGCTAGCACTTTCTTGTTGAAGAAGATACTATCCTTGTAGGCAAAAATCTCTTTTTCTTTATCGATGTAAGGCCCAACCAGTTCTTTAGGCAGACGAAGAACAAAAGACCGTCCTTTTGCTGGTATGATATCTACTTTGTATTGGGGATTTAAATCACGAAGCAGCTCAATGGGGTAGTCTAGTACTTCCGCAACCTGCTTTAGGTGAAGCATGTCGTTTACCATAATAGTATCAGTAGCAGGAGGGTAGGTTATAGGTTGAGGAATTATATTATGTTCCTTGTAAAAATAGTAGGTGTAGTTGGCGGCAATGAATGCTGGCACATAGCCACGAGTTTCTCGAGGGAGATAGTAATATATATCCCAGTAATTTCTTTTACCCCCAGATCGACGAATTGCTTTGTTAACATTACCAGGACCGCAGTTGTATGCAGCAATCACCAAGGTCCAGTCTCCATAAATTGAGTAGAGGTCTTTAAGGAATTTACAGGCTGCATGTGTCGATGCAATGGGGTCGAGCCGCTCATCGATAAAGGAGTTAATGGTAAGATTATACATTCTCCCTGTGCCATACATAAACTGCCATAGTCCTACAGCACCTGCTCTTGAAACGGCTCTTGGGTTAAGCCCTGATTCAATGATAGGGAGAA
Organism: Tenuifilum thalassicum; assembly: GCF_013265555.1. Classification (GTDB taxonomy): domain Bacteria; phylum Bacteroidota; class Bacteroidia; order Bacteroidales; family Tenuifilaceae; genus Tenuifilum; species Tenuifilum thalassicum. Next base: position 706,075 of record NZ_CP041345.1, read on the forward strand.
ATCTCAACTCCTGTGGCAGCTGATACAAATCTAGTATTTCTTCAATTATGGGGAAGTAGTACTCGGTTAAACCAAGCATTACTTCAACTCTATCGCGTTTTTTCTCGGTGTATGCTTTAATGAAATTTCGAACTATATGGTTATATGGTAGATTAATGAATGAGTTAATACTTTGCAAACGTTTAATATAGAATGAATCTTGTGTTTCATTAACTCCTAACGTATCATCATCAACATCAACAATTAGGCTATTGTCTTCATTGGGTTGTTGTATGTACCATTGATACAGCAGACTATCCATTTTCTCTATCTGCTGTTTATCAAATACCGTGTCATTTTCTAACTTTGGATTCTGAGCAGGAACTATATTTGAGATAAGAATTGAAAATATGATTAGTTTTAAATTTTTCTTCATAACCAGTTTGTGTTAATAGTAGGGTTAAATATTCACAGTGGAAATAATGAGTTGAGCAAGATCCTTAGGGTTGGCGTTATCGGCATCAATAATTACTTGTGCTTTTTCGTAATATTTTTTTCGCTCGTTTAGCACCCGAATTATATACTCGTTGAGTTCATCCTTTGTTTTTCCCCAAAGTAATGGTCTGTCAACTTTCGATTCAATAAGTCTAGCAACTAACGTTGAAACTTCGGCCCTTAGGTAGACGGTTATTCCGTTTCTATTCATGTAATCGATATTATTATAAAAGCACGAAGTGCCTCCACCTGAAGAAATAACAAAATCGCCTTCAAATGAACATACCTCCTTTAACGTTTCGTTTTCTATCATCCTAAAATAGTCTTCTCCTTTGGTCTCAAAAATTAACTTTATGCTTAAATTGTGTTTTTGTTCAATATATTCATCAAGATCGATAAACCTGTATCCTAAAATATGAGCTAAATCAACACCTACTGTTGACTTTCCGCTGCCCATAAATCCTATAAGGAATATCTTCATTAGCTCTAATTTTTAATTATATCAAAATATATATTCCAAAGATAACAAAAGAGCAGGTAAAACCCGCTCTTTAAACTATAAACCTAGCGACATTTGTTCTGAAGTATTATCATTTTCATTCTCTTCAGGGTCGTTATCGGACTCATTCTCTTTATTATTGGCAAATGCCGATTTTTCTTTTTCAAGGGGTTCTATAAACTCTACCTTTTTGACTGTAAGGGTGGTTATTCGCTTTCCTTTAGCTCTTTGCCCTTTTACAGCAATAAAAGCATCAACATCAATCTCTTCAGGTTCCCTATTGGCATGCTTACCGCCAAAAGTAATTTTTAAACATGGGTAAATATCAGCATTTATGGAAACGAGTTTTGAGCCATCTCCTTCGGGAATAAATGGTAGAATTTTCTCGGTTGATTCAAAGCTAAAGCGCTTCAGGTAGTAGTATTTTTGAGAACCATCGTAGTAAACAACAGAATAAACCTTGTTTTGGTCGTATTTTTCAATAATTAATGGTTGCTCATCGAAACGCAAGGAGTAATCGGTGTTGGCAAGGAAGTAACTCCCATCGGGGTTAACAATAAGAATTTTTTCGCCAGGCATAAATTCGTCGATGAGTTCACCTTGCCCTTCTAGGTTAAGTCGCATAACCTCAGGGTCGTACCAAACCTTTACTCCCTCAACTGTGCTTGTAATTTTCTCTTTAAGAACGATTTTGTGAATGGCATAACGGGTAAAAATATTTCCTTGTGAATTTCTACCCTTTACGGCAAGCTGACCAAAATCGAGCTCTATGATAAGGTTTCTTAATCGTGGGCGAGGTTTAAGATATACCTTTAGCACCTCTGTTTCCCCATTCGGATTTACCGAAAGCCAAAGTATTTGAGAGCCTGGTGTTCCCTTTGTAATGTCATACTCCTTGTCGCGTGTCGTTCCAGTAATAGCGCACCTTTTCATCATAATATTACCGTTCAAACCATCGCGGTATACGACATTGTATATGGTGCGTTTATCGTTTCGCGTGTACACGCCAACGTACATAATATCTTTCCCGAAAAAGTCTTTGTCTTGTACCTTTCGGATATAGTATTTCCCGTTTTTAAGGATTACAATAATATCATCGATGTCGGAGCATTCACAAACGTATTCATCTTTTTTCAGGCTTGTCCCTACAAATCCTTCGGCACGGTTAACGTATAGTTTCTCATTTGCTACAACCACTTTTGTTGCCTCAATGGTATCGAAGCTACGAAGTTCGGTTTTACGTTCGCGCCCTTTCCCGTATTTCTTTTTAATGTTTTGATAGTAGTTGATAGTGTAATCAACAATATGCGCAAGGTGATGTTTAACCTGCTCAATTTCAGCCTCAACCGCTTTAATATGCTCATCAGCCTTTTTGATATCAAACTTTGATATTTTTCGAACAGGTTTCTCGGTGAGCTTTACCACATCTTCGCGTGTGATTTCTCTACGGAATAGCTTTCGATATGGATCAAAGCCCCGTTCGATGGCTTCAAGAACCATCTCCCAGGTTTCGGTATCTTTTTCCAGCTCACGATAGATGCGTTCTTCGAAAAATATCTTTTCAAGCGATGAAAAATGCCAATCCTCTTCCAGTTCGCGCAAGCGGATATTTAGCTCCATGGTAAGGAGGTCCTTGGTTCGGTTTACCGATGCCCGGAGAATATCCTTTATGCCCATAAAGCGTGGTTTGTCTTCGTAGATAACACAAGCGTTAGTAGAGATTGACATTTCACAATCGGTAAAGGCATACAACGCGTCGATGGTCATGTCGGGATTAACATCGGGGTGCAAATGGATTAGAATTTCAACATTCTCGGCTGTGTTATCGTCTATCTTCTTAATTTTTATTTTGCCCTTATCGTTAGCCTTGAGGATGGAATCGATAAGCGAAGTTGTTGTTTTTCCATATGGAATCTCGGTTATTGCCAAGGTTTTTCTATCAACCTTTTGAATTTTTGCACGCACCCTTACACTTCCGCCTCGTAAACCATCGTTGTACTTGCTGCAGTCGGCAAGTCCGCCTGTAGGAAAGTCGGGATATAGTTCAAAGTCTTTTCCTTTTAAATAGCTTATCGAAGCATCAATAAGCTCATTAAAGTTGTGAGGTAGTATTTTTGATGCCAAACCAACGGCAATACCTTCAACGCCTTGAGCAAGGAGCAGAGGGAACTTAACTGGAAGAGTAACGGGTTCCTGGTTCCTGCCATCATAGCTGAGCATCCACTCGGTGGTTTTTGGGTTGAAAACCACATCGAGAGCAAATTTTGAAAGTCGTGCTTCAATGTAACGTGGGGCTGCAGCACCATCGCCAGTGAGTATGTTACCCCAGTTACCCTGTGTGTCAATAAGGAGGTCTTTTTGTCCAAGTTGAACAAGCGCATCTCCAATTGATGCATCTCCGTGTGGGTGATACTGCATGGTGTAACCAATGATGTTGGCTACCTTGTTGTAACGCCCATCGTCGAGGCGTTTCATGGCGTGAAGGATGCGACGTTGCACAGGTTTTAACCCATCGTCGAGATGTGGAACGGCACGTTCCAGTATTACATACGAGGCGTAGTCAAGAAACCAATCCTTATACATTCCAGAAATGTGATTCTTCTTGGCTGCCTCACCTGTTAACTTTTCTATTTTGGCATGCTGGTCAGGCGTGCTATTCTTATCATCGCCTTCGCTTAACAGCTCGTCCGCTTCAAAATCGTCCAATCGCATGTTCTTGAGCTATAGTGTATAGTTAATTATGCTACTAAATTCTCGTTACTGTCATCAGTTTTATCTACATTCTCATCAATGTCGGATATTTTGACTGGGGGCTCCTCGTCAATAATATCCTCTTCGATACGTAGGTTGTTAATTATAAACTCCTGCCTATCGGGCGTGTTCTTACCCATATAGAACGAAAGTAGTTCCTGAATCTGGTCGTCTTTAGTTAATCGTACGGGATCAAGCCTGATGTCGGGACCAATAAAGTTTTTAAACTCATCGGGTGATATCTCACCTAAACCTTTAAAGCGAGTGATTTCAGGGTTTGGCCCAAGTTCGGCAATTGCTTTTTCCTTTTCTTCGGGTGAGTAACAGTAGATTGTCTTCTTTTTGTTACGAACCCTAAAAAGTGGCGTTTGCAATATGAATAGATGACCTTGCCTTATTAGTTCGGGGAAGAACTGAAGGAAGAATGTAATTAGAAGAAGGCGGATGTGCATACCATCAACATCGGCATCGGTGGCAATTACAATTTTGTTGTAACGGAGGTTATCCATATCCTCCTCAATATCGAGTGCCGATTGCAGAAGGTTAAATTCCTCGTTCTCGTAAACAATTTTTTTGGTTAAACCATAGGTGTTTAAAGGCTTACCTCTAAGAGAGAAAACTGCTTGGGTGTTCACATCACGCGATTTTGTAATAGAGCCACTCGCTGAGTCCCCCTCGGTTATAAAAAGCGTTGTTTCCTCTGCACGGGGATTTTTGCTATTATAATGAACCCTACAATCGCGCAGTTTACGATTATGCAAGCTTGCCTTTTTTGCCCGTTCACGAGCTAACTTCTTTATCCCCGAAATGGCCTTTCGTTCCTTCTCCGACTCAAGGATTTTTTGGAGAAGAGTTTGAGCAACTTCGCCATGTTTATGTAAGTAATTATCGAGTTTCTCCTTAATAAAGTCAATCACAAACTGTCTTACCGACGGACCATTAGGGCCCATATCCTTACTTCCAAGTTTGGTTTTGGTTTGCGATTCAAATACAGGGTCTTCAACCTTGATGCTTATGGCTGCAATGATTGAGGTTCTGATATCGGAAGGGTCAAAATCTTTTTTGTAGAACTCCCTGATAGTCTTAACATACGCCTCGCGGAATGCAGAAAGGTGTGTTCCCCCTTGGGTGGTATGCTGTCCGTTAACAAAAGTATAGTAATCCTCTCCGTAACCTGTACCATGAGTAATGGCAACCTCAATATCTTCGCCTTTAAGGTGTATTATGGGATAGAGAGGTTCCGATGAGATATTCTCATTTAACAGGTCAAGCAGACCATTTTTTGAAATAAACTCTTTTTCGTTAAAGGTGATTAGAAGGTTGGTGTTCAGGTAGGTATAGTTACGAATCATGGTTTCGATGTACTCCTCCTGGAATACATAGTTCCCGAATACCGTTTCATCGGGTGTGAACTGCACGAAAGTTCCATTAGGTTCTCCATTAGCAGGATACTCCTTATCGCTAACAAGAATCCCAGCAGAAAACTCTGCTTCCCTGGTAACACCCTCACGGATACTTTTAATTATAAATTGTTTGGAAAGGGCATTAACTGCTTTGATACCAACCCCATTTAACCCAACAGATTTCTTGAAAACCTTTGAGTCGTACTTGGCACCCGTGTTCATTTTAGAGGCTACATCGATAAGTTTACCCTGGGGGATACCTCTACCGTAGTCACGTATGGAAACGGTTTTATCATTTAAAGTGATATCAATACGCTTCCCGTTACCCATCATAAACTCATCTATCGAGTTGTCAACCACCTCCTTGAGCAGAATGTAAATACCATCATCGGGTTGCGAACCATCGCCTAACTTACCAATGTACATTCCAGGGCGTTTGCGAATATGCTCCTGCCATTCTAAGGTTTTAATGCTATCTTCGGAATATCCAACACTCATGACAATATCTCCAATTTGCTGCAAAAATAACCAAATTGAATTGGCTCAAGGAATGAATGCAGAAATAAATATCAACAGCTACGCGATATTTTTTAACCGTTTGATTTTCAACATGGCAAAGAAATAAGGTTAATCATGTTGTGACATTGTGATTAAATGTGATGTTTCAACGTTTGAAACTAAAGTAAAAGCGTTTTTTGTCATAAGAATTCAGAACTATTTATAAGTTTGTCCTAAAATAAGTTTTTAGATTTCATAGATTGAGTGCCATTGAAAAACTATTCTTTTGACAATGTTTTAGGCCGTTTAATCTTCCATCAACCATTATAGGGTTTTACTATTTTTACAGCAAAAAAAAGAAATGTCAGTAAAAGAACAAAAGCGAGTGATTGATGATCTTGGTAGGGAGATAATTTTTTCATTTCCACCTCAAAGAATCGTTTCATTAGTGCCTTCAATAACCGAACTTCTTTTTGATTTGGGGTTAGACGATAAAATTGTTGGTGTTACAAGTTATTGCATTCACCCTAAACAGGCTAAATCAAAAGTAATTGTAGGAGGAACTAAAAATGTAGATGCCAGTTTGATTCGAAGGCTGAAGCCCGATTTGATATTGGCAGAAAAGTCGGAGAATCAAAAAGAGAATGTGTTAGATGTTGCTGCTGAATGCTCCGTATACACTTTTGATATCAGTGGTTTTGATGATGCCATTAAGATGATTCAAACTGTAGGTTTATTAACTAGTACAACCGAGCAGGCTAATGAAATATCTAAAAAGGTTACCTCTCAGTTTAGGAACTTGGGCACAGCGAGGACTTCAAAAACAGTATTTTACCCAGTTTGGAAAAATCCGTACATTACTATCAATGCAAGCACCTTTATTTCATCTATGTTAAAATTTTGTGGGCTTAAAAATATTTTTGATGGATATGACAAGTCCTATCCCGTTGTTGATTTAAGCGAGGTTATTAATCATAATCCCGATATTATTTTACTCCCGTCAGAACCCTACGAGTTCTCACAAGACGATATGGCTGAACTAAAATCCTTATTCCCAAACTCTAAACTTTTCTTGGTTGATGGAGAAATGTTTGCCTGGTATGGTTCAAGAATGTTAAAAGCCGCTGATTATTTTAGTGAACTTATCAAAATGTTTTAAGATGAGAAAGTTGAGCTTTACTTTATTGCTGTTGATTACTTTCATATCGTGTACTCGCGAGTTTGAGTTTAAATCGGGCGATTTACTTTTTCAAGATATTGATTGTGGACCGTTATGCGATGCTATTGAAAATGTTACATCAGGATACGAGGGTAGAAAAATTTCTCATGTAGGAATTGTAAATGTTACTGATAGTGGGACCTATGTAATTGAGGCATACGGGACGGTTCGTTTGACAGAATTGAAAGAGTTCATGCAAAGAAGTATAGATAGAGCAGGAAATCCCAAAATCATTGTGGGACGGTTGCAGCCAAGGTATACGAAATACCTTGCAGAATCAGTTAATCGCGCCATCAAGCTGGTGGGATGTCCATATGATGACGATTTTCTTTTGAACAATGGGAAGTATTATTGTTCAGAACTTGTGTATGAGACATATCTTGATGATGAAGGTAATCATTTGTTTAACCTGCGTCCGATGACTTGGAAGAACCCTCTCACAGGAGAATATGACTCAACTTGGGTGGAATATTTTAGCGATAAAAACCAACCTATACCAGAAGGGAAGCCTGGATGCAATCCGGCAGATTACTCACGCAGCCCAAAACTATCAATAGTAAAAGTGTTTTATTAGTGCTCTTTTTTGATTTGTTTAAGATTTTGTGGGATGTTATTGAATGCTATAGGTTAATAAGATGAGGAAAGGTATTTAACAAGAATAATAATTCAACTCCAAGCGCAATTGCTTAGCTTAACCATTTATTTTTATAAGTTATTGAATCGAAAATATACGAATCGAAAAGTCCTGATTTTTTCCCTTTCATGCTTAATGTTGGAAGTGCATGTTTTGTTTGTGCAAACTTACTAGTTCGCTTTTAGGAATTCCTCGGTGCTCATAATTTTGGCGTAGCTTTTTAGTGTGGAAAGGGTTGATAGGTGAACCATTTTTGCTTGAATTATTTCATTTTCCCATTTTAAGTCTTTTGTGGCACAAGCATCGTGAATTAGAGTTACCTTAAAGCCGTAGTCGGCTCCAGCGCGTACAGCTGCTTCAACACACATATGTGTTTGCATTCCGCAAATTACAAGGTTAGAAACCTGCTGCCCTCTAAGATATTCTAGTAAACCCGTTCCTTTGAATGCGTTAACATTTGTTTTGATAAACACGGCTTCCCCTTCTGCTGGTTTTACCAGTTTGTGAAAATCCATACCGCTACTAGCCTTGTGTCCTATGTGAACCACTAACATGTTGTTTTCTCGGAAATAGGATAGAAGTTTTGCTGCATTCTGGGCAGCGGGTTCCGGATTTACAAGTTCCGACAGCCCTCCAGGGAAGTAGAATTCTTGAATATCAACAATAACTAATGCAACTCGGCTAGTGTCTGGAATCGCTTTTAATGTGATACTTAGTGCCATCACACATAGTAGCGAAAGAAGATGTTTACGCATTGTAGTAAGATTTTTGTAAAGATAATGTTTTTGAATGAACTAGTTGAGGTAGTAGAAACAGGCTCTGCTATTATTTAAACTTTGAGGTATTTGCTCTTCAAAAAGTTTCACATCGAGTTGGTCCACAAATAAATCGTAAAATGAAAGCATGCCATTGGGTGGCTTATTATCGTTATCCTCGTCAAAGAAAACCACTAGATTGTAAAACCAAAAGGGGTCGGTGTTCATATGCATTCGACCCAAAAAATCAACTACCGTATTGTGTCTTCTTTTATACATGGGTAACTTATTACTATAAGTTAATCCTCAAACTCATTTTCAAGTTAGCTATTTTAAATCTAAAAGTCAATACTATAAGAAATTAATAATATTGATGTAAATCAATATCTTATTGGGTGATTAAACAATACTAACGCTATTCGTTTGCTAAATGGTGTTGTTCCTGTCTAATAGTTTGGTTTTGGTAGAATGCATGTTCTAAACTGTATTATAACGAAAAGATTCTTTAAGAGTATTACTATATTGCTGACAAAAAGAAAGTTGAAATGAAAAAGTATTATTAATTTCTGCTAGTCAAACTCAATGTTAACATATCTTAAATTAAATGCATTCTTATACATAAATATTTTATTATGAATTTAAAAGGCGTAAATTTATTTAATAAATCAAACCAAAATAAAATGGACCACAAATCAAAAATTACACTTATAGTCATTGCCGGTTTCATGTCATTATTTGTGGCATGTGAACCCGACGATAATGGCAATGGTTCAGGGTCGAATATAATTTCAACGGATATCATTCAGAATACCACGTGGGAGTCGGGTAAAACCTATGTTATAAGTGGAAGCGTTAGCGTTGAAGGTGCAATTCTTACTATTCAACCAGGTACTACCATAAAATTTGAAGCTGGCGCAAGCCTGCACATTGGTTATAGTAGTAATGCTACACTAATTGCTAATGGTACTGCTGATAAGCCAATTGTATTTACGTCTAATGCTTCGAACCCCACGCTGGGTTCTTGGGAAGGGATAACCTTCTGGGAGTATAGTTTGAATTCGAGCATGCAATTTTGTACGATTGAATATGCTGGTAAATCGGGCGAAGGCGCAGTAAATCTTGAGGGGTGCGCGATTACTTTTTCTAACAACATTGTTAGGTTTACTAAGGATTATGGTTTAGCTCTCAGCTCCGAAGCAAGCTTTACAGAAATGAATAGTAACAGTTTTAGCGATTGTGGTAATCATCCCCTAAGATTGCCATGTGAGTATATGCACACTATTGGAACTGGTAATGTTTTTACTTGCCCAGAGAATAAGGGAGTAAATGTATACGAAGGTACTGCAAAAGGAAATGTTACCTGGCGTAAACTCGATAAGCCCTACTTTGTTGAAGGTGACCTAAACTTTGAAGATGGAACATTAACCATTGAACCAGGAGCTATATTTAAGTTTGGAGCAGAAAGCGATTTTCATATTGGATACAATGAAAACTCAACTTTACTTGCTAATGGCACTGCCGCTAACCCTATTGTTTTCACTAGTAGTGCTACAGTACCTGCTGCTGGTGCATGGAATGGCATTACCTTTTGGGAGAATAGCCTAAACTCAAGCATGAAGTATTGCACGATTGAGTATGCAGGGGAAACGGGTGATGGTGCCGTAAATCTTGAGGGGTGTGCAATTACTTTTTCTAACAATACCGTCAGGAATGCTAAAGATTACGGGTTAAAACTCAGCTCCGAATCCAGTTTTATAGAGATGAATGATAATCAGTTTGAGAATTGTGGTAATCACCCCCTAAGGCTTTCCTGTGAATTTATACACACCATAGGAACCGGGAATGTTTTTAATTGTCCTGATGGTAAGGGGATTAATGTTTTTGGAGGAAGTTCAACTGGGAATATCACTTGGCGCAAGCATGACAAACCTTACTATGTTGACGATGATCTTAACTATGATAATGGGACGCTTACCATTGAGCCGGGTGCGATTTTTAAATTTGGTGCAAATACCGGATTTCATGTTGGTTCCAATCAAAATTCAACCCTTATAGCCACTGGTACTCCGGATAATATCATTGAATTTACAACCAGTGCTTCATCGCCTGCAGCAGGGGCATGGGAGGGTATTTATCTTTGGGATAATAATTCTTCCAATACCAGTTTTGAATATTGTCGGTTCAGTTATGCTGGGGAAGGTTCTTCAAGCGATAGAGCATCAATATGGGCTACTCAAACATCATTTAGTGTAAATAACTGCGAGTTTGTCAATTCTGCTGGTTGGGGCATTTTCCTTGATAATGCAACTTTTAGTGGTTCTGGTAATACGTTTAGCAATTGTGCTTTGGGCAATGTGGGCAGCAACTAGCTAGTGTATAATACAGTTTTAATCAATAGCGCATTGTTTTGATAGCTTTGCGCTATCATTTTATTATTTTTTCTAACTTTACGAAGTTAACCAATTCGTACTTGAGTTTGGAAAGTTTTAGTGACTTATTTAATGAGATTACAAACGGTGTACTTTTTACACCTCCTACGTTTGGCTTTTATCTTGGTTTAATAGTTCTTTGCGGGCTGCTTATCCTATCAGCTCTATTTAGCGGTTCAGAGGTAGCCTACTTTTCTTTAACACCTGCCGAAATTAAGGAACTTGAAGACAAGTCGAAAAAGTCTAAAGTTTTAACAAACCTCTCAAACCCTGAGCAGCTTCTTGCAACACTCCTGGTTGCAAACAACCTTATCAATGTTGGTGTAGTAATTCTTTCTACCTTTTTAACTCTATCTGTTTTCGATTTTAGTCAAGCTCCTGTTTTTGGTTTTGTATTCCAGACGGTGATAATCACTTTTATCTTGCTCCTTTTTGGCGAGATTCTTCCAAAACTTCTAGCATCAAATCGTGCCTTACGCTTTGCAGAGGTGGTTGCCCCTTTAATTAGCGCTATGATTATCTTGTTAAAGCCACTTTCTAAACTTCTAATTCATTCTTCTACTATAATAAATAAAAGGGTGGCTACACCGCAAAAGATTTCAATGGATGAGCTAGGCGATGCCATAGAACTCACTGCCGAAGAGCTGGCCGAGGAGCGCCAAATTCTTGAGGGTATTGTTTCATTCACTTCCACAATTGTGAGTGAAATAATGAAACCCCGAATCGATGTAGTGGCACTTGATCTTAATACCTCCTACGAAAAGTTGCGCGAGGTGGTTATTGAATCTGGATATAGCCGTATTCCAATCTATAATGAATCGTTCGACGATATCAAGGGAATACTTTATGTCAAAGATTTAATACCTCACATTCAAAAGGACAACACTTTTCGTTGGCAAAATCTTATTAGACCACCATACTTTGTTCCCGAGAGCAAGAAAATTAATGATTTGCTAACCGAGTTTCAGCTTAAACATATCCACATGGCCATAGTAGTTGATGAGTATGGCGGGACTAGTGGAATTGTTACTCTGGAAGATATTCTGGAGGAGATTGTTGGAGAGATTTCAGATGAATCAGACGATGACGAGCGTTTATATACTAAAATCGATGATAAAAACTACATATTTGAGGCTAAGGTAATGCTCAACGATTTTTGTAAAATTGTAGGTTGCGACGATGATATTTTTGACGATGTCCGTGGCGATGCTGAAACAATTGCAGGGTTAATATTGGAGAAAACGGGGCAGATACCAAAGCAAAATGAAAAGGTAGATTGTAAGCAGTTTACTTTTACTATTGATGCAGTAGATAACCGTAGAATAAAGAGAGTAAGAGTTAAAATAAACGAAGATGCCGAATCCTAAGTCGTTACTAATATCCTCATTGCTAGTTTTTTTGCTTGTTTCATGTGCCGATGAGCCAGTTCCTAAACCACGTGGCTATTTTAGGTTGACGTTTCCCGAGAAACAGTATCGTTTACTTGATACAATTTACCCCTTTACATTTGAATATCCAGTTTATGGAACTATTGTTAAAGAGAGAAACAGAGATGGCGAGGGGGAATGGATAAGTGTTGCCTTCCCAAAATATAAAGCCAAGATTCATTTGAGTTATAAAGATATTAGCAACAACCTTAACCAGCTTACCGAGGATGCCCGAACGCTTGCCTATAAGCATACCTATAAGGCAGATGCCATTGACGAAATGGTGTTTGATAACCCCGAAAAAAATGTTTACGGAATTCTTTACGATATTAGAGGAAACTCGGCCAGCTCCATTCAGTTCTATTTAACCGATTCTTCGAGACACTACATACGTGGTGCGCTCTACTTCAGATGTGAACCCAACAAGGATTCCCTTGCTCCTGCTGTTGATTTCTTTACTAAGGATGTTATCCATCTTATCGAAACTCTTAGGTGGAAGTAATTTTCAATGCCAGTTATAAAAACCATACACGATGATGATATAACCATTGCTTTATGGCTCATCAGCGAAGCTGAGAATGAGCTCTTGGAGCATGTTGGTCAGGTTGATGATTTACCCTCAAATAAAAACCGACGCATTGAACGGATAGCAACTATGGCATTGCTTAAAACTCTAGGATTTAAGCAGTTTTATTCCTATGATAGTCTTGGAAGGCCGTATTTCACAGCTTCCCAGGTACGGATATCAATTAGCCATACCGATGGTGTTGTTGCCCTAGCTTTTTCTGAGTCTCAAGAGGTTGGGGTTGATATTGAGCAAACTACAAGGAATTATAGAAAGATTGCTGGAAAATATTTGTCTACAAATGAAGCAATTGGTTCCCACAACTTCTCCGATTTTCACTATGCATTAATTTGGAGCGCAAAAGAGACAATTTACAAGCTACCTTGGGGTAAAAGCCTAGTGTTTAACAGAGATATTGAAATTGATTTAAAAAATTTCAATAGTGATAGAGGTTGGTTAAAAGCTATGGTTTTTAACGATGGGGCTTGGGTTAATGTAAAACTATTTTATACCTTTATTGATAATTATTGCCTGACATGGACAGGCATGAACCGAATATTGTAATGGCACTTGTTTACGATAAGATTTGTCATGGTAGCCTTGCCATTCTGATTGACCCAGATAAAGAGGGAAGTGTAGATATAGATAAAATTATTGAAAACGCTGAGAAATCGGGGGCGTCGTTACTGTTTGTAGGAGGAAGTTTGGTAAACAGTCCGCTACATGAGTTTGTTGAACGCGTTAAGAGAATGACATCGCTTCCTGTTGTCCTTTTCCCAGGTAGTGCCATGCAGTTCTCCCCAAAGGCCGATGGGATTCTTTTCCTATCGTTAATCTCAGGCCGAAACCCAGAGTTTCTTATCGGGCAACATGTGAATGTGGCTGCAATGGTAAAGCAAAGCAATATAGAGGTTATCCCAACAGGATACATACTAGTAGATGGAGGAACTCCAACCTCAGTACAATACATGAGCCAAACCATGCCAATACCCTCGAACAAGCATGAGATTGCTGTCTCAACAGCAATTGCAGGCGAACTGCTTGGTTTGAAAGCAATTTATCTTGAAGCTGGAAGCGGAGCATTAAACCCAGTTCCATTAAAAATGATAGAGAAGGTAAAAGAGAATATTTCAATCCCCTTAATAGTTGGTGGTGGAATAAAAACACCACAACAGGTTACCTACGCCCTTAGTGCAGGAGCTAATCTTGTGGTGGTTGGTAATGCCCTTGAGAAAAATCCCTTGCTATTAACACGCAGCTGATTATTCCAAAATTTGTTTTATAGGAACACCCGTTGAACCATTCGGCCATGTAATTCCTAGCAATAGCGATAGAGTTGGGGCTATGTTATTCATATATACTGGCTCTAAAACCGATTTCCGTTTTATTTTCCAACCATAGAAAATTAAGGGAACATGTGCATCGTAATCGTATGGGGAGTTTGCAGAGGTAACATGCCCGTTTCGTTCTACCCATCCTGGTTCAAGGTTGATAACAACATCGCCAGAACGGCGCTGGTTAAAACTATTTTGAAACTTCACCATTATTCCATTGGCAAATTGACCATTTTGTAGGTTATGGGCTGTGGTGCTATTTGCAACGCCGCTAAACTCCAGCATAAAATCGGAAACCCTTTGTTGTACATCTTCAAGTTTCAGGTTAGAGTCTTCAATTAGCTTTCGGTTGAGGTAAATTTGTTTATCGTGATAGCCAACCACCCAGTTGCCTTGACCATAAACAGCATTAAGATAGGTTTTCAAAAGTATCATTGCTTTTTGTGGGTCGAAATAACCACCAGGTATTTTCGATTTCTCCAAGTAATCAGGAGTTGAAGCCACACCCTGGTCGGAGGTTAAAACAACAAGGCAGTTCTGTAAGCCAACTGTGGCATCGATAAAATTAAGGAAATGCTCCATCTCCTTGTCGAGGCGCAGGTATGTGTCCTCCATTTCAATGGAGTGGGGTCCAAACTTGCCACCAATGTTTCGATTTGCGCTAAAGGTGACACAAAGCAAATCGGTGTGTTCATCTGCCCCTAGGTCTTCGCCTGCAATTGCAGCAATGGCCAAGTCTTTTGTAAGAAGATTACCATAAGGTGACTCTAGTAACGAGCTAAAATCGGTTTTGGGTTTAGGGTTTCCTATTACACCATTTACCATCCCTTTTAGCTTCTCAAGCAGGGTCTTCTTCTTTTCCTCCGATTTTACTGATGCAGTATCGGCTTCTTCGTAATTCTCAATAGGTTGAAGGGCTTTCCACTCACGTTCGGTATATAGCTTGGAAAATCCTTTTGTGTTGAACGTATCGACCCATGCTGGTAGTGTTTCAGTAAAATAGCTACTGCTTACCCATAAACCTTTTTCGGTATCGAACCAAAATATACCATTTGCACTATGCCCGGCAAGCAGAATAGCAGAACCCGCATCGAGCGCAATGCTAATAACCTTGGAGTGTGGGTTACTTAACCTGAGCTCATCGCCAAAGGTACTTGTAACCAAATTTTTAGCTGAATATTTTCCACTGAAATAGCTTCCGCCAATAGTACTTACCTTTTCTTCGTAAACAGCATTGATTTCTTCGCCTGAATAACGCGAAAACCACTTGTCGGAAATAATTCCATGAACCGAAGGGTTGGAACCTGTTGAAATTGTGGCTAATCCAGGGTAGGGCTGAGTGAGAAGATAGTTATAGCGAGCATTCCGGCAATAGGTGCCATCGTTTACCAAACGCTTGAACCCATTGTCACTAAATTTATTCCAGTATCGGTTTAGGTAGTCGAAACGCATTTGGCTTACTACTATTTCAATAATCAGTTTTGGTTTTTCCGATGGGATTGACCTATTTATCTGTGCTTGTGAGGAACTATTAATCAACAAAAAAAGAAGGAGTGAATACAACGAAAAAAGGCGCATAGCAGTTCAATTTTTTATTGTTTTGCGAATACTATCTTACTTGTTAAAGTTTGGGTTTCATTTTTTGCAACTAAAAGGTAAATTCCAGGTTTAATTGACATTACTTCCCTGTGAACTTTGATTTCTAATGATTCCTCTAAAACTTTCCCTTTAAAAAGTGAAGCAACTGTTTTACCAGTTATATCGACAAGGCTAATGGAAACATTACCTTTAAGATTATTTAGGGTTATTGAAAAACTATTTTCTACAGGATTTGGGAAAATCGAAATTCTATTGTTTCCCTGGTTGATTGGGATAGATGTTGGGTAAATTATGATTTTAAAAGTTGAGTCGCTAGCAACACGCAACTCCCCAGAGGCGGAGTTGTATCCATCTTTTGAAATGGAGTAGGGGTGATTTAGCCCAAATGGAACATTGGTAAATGTAGCCATCCCATTTTGGTCGGTTTGCTTCTGCTCATTGTTAAAGCTTATTGTAGCATCTTGAACACTGTTTTCGTTAGATTTAACCTCAAAGGTTGCATTAAAGTAGGCATCAAAATTAGCAGAGTAGTTTACTTGTTGCCATTTTAGTTCAAGTTGACCAGAGCCAAGTAGATTATCCTCGGAATATATTTTGAGCTCAACATTATTATCTAAAGGGATATTTGAAAATGAAGCAGTGCCATTAGATTGTGTGGTAGCTTCATTGGTTCCAAGAACGACTTTTATATTCTCAAATGTGCTAGAGTTTATGGTTGGTGTAATGGTAACATTTCCGCTAATATCAGGAAGGGTTATGTCATCAACATAAACGCAATCGCTCCCCGATGCTGTTCCATCATCTTTAACATACTCCCATTTAATGGTGTGTGTTCCTTGTTCTAGAATGGTTACATATCTTGTCCAATCTATTTCACCACTCCATAGGTTTTGTAACTTGTTGTCGATATAAAGTTTAAAAATGTCGTAGGATTCTTCAGAGGATACCTTAAAATAGAATGAGAACTCTCCCTTATTTAGAACATTAAATGTGAGCGATGCAGCAGTGCTTTGGGAGTTACCAATACTAGCCGATTTTAAGCAGTATGTGCCACTATTAGCAGTTTCGCTGCTTCTGTTCCAGTTGCCCCCATAGAACGACATTCGTTCAGGTATTGCGTTTTCAAAACTCTCATCGCTCACCAAGGTGCCTGCATCTTCAAGTGTGAAATTTAGCTCAGTGAACGAGTTCTGGTTGACTACAACATCTGTAATAACCTTGGGCTTATAACCGTTGGCAACAGCCATCACATCATAGGTTCCAGGTTCAATTAACCGGTAGTAGTTACCTGTAGTAGGGATTGTTTTAACCGATGAGTTAAGTTTATCGTGATTAAGCACTATTATTTCTGCATCGAGAGGTTGGTTCGATGTGTTTTTAACTGTTCCCCCGAAACCGTAGAGTGCATTTTGTAAAAGATGCAGCAGAGCAGAGCGGTTATAGACCCAGTGTGCAGGAAGCGATTCTGATGCAAGAAGCTTAGTATTGGATAGCTCAATAGTAATTTCCCTGCAACGGTGAAAGAAGTTCATGTAATCTTGCCTGCCACCAGCTACCACGTACCAATCCCCGCCGTTGGTGATGCCATTATTTAGGCCAGTCATATAGCCCGAAGGGCTATTAGCCTGAGCGCTATCGGCATATGCTCTTGAAACGGAAACAAACCAATCGTTGTCGGCATGGGTTTGCTGGGATGAAGTCCAAGTATCCCAGGGATAGTTTACCACCTCAATACCACCATGAAAGTTTGCCGATAGCACAAAATGGTGTTGTGCTGCAAAATCCATCATGGCTTGCGTCTCGGGTTGCCATTGGTAGTTATCAGGATGGTTGCCTGCGCGTAAATCGGGAAAGTTGCGATTTATATCCACGGAATTGGCATTGTAACGGCGCGCCGAAGTAACAGTAAAGTTTCCGCCGTAATATGTGCCATCGGGGTTTGCGTTAGGATTTATGTAAATTTGCAGGTTATCCACCAGCTCCTTAGCCAACGGAATGGTGTTGTAGTTTGAGAGCAAATAATCGGCTAGCCTTAGCAAAAGAATGTAACCAGTGGTTTCGTCGCCATGCATAGTGCTAGTGTAGAAAACCTCAGGTTCAGCTTCTTCTGTACCAACATTGTCGGAAATTTTAAGCACGTAAAGTTTGCGACCCTGAACCGTAGTACCAATGGAATCGAGCTTACAAAGGTTGGGGTAATCGGTCTCAAACTTTTTCATCATGGCGCGGTATACCTCATAGGTTGGATACCTATCCCAGCTTGCCATTTCGGCAACGGTGGTTGCCATAGTTAAGGATTTGGCAGCTAAAGTTGAGGGGTGAGGCAGCTTCTCAAATTTGTAACCTAACTTAATTAGTGCATCTAACTCTTTTTGGTTAGCATAGGCATATATGGTGTCGCCTTTAATGTTATCAATTGATACCGTTTGGGTTATTGTGGTGTTGACCTTATCCCGATTTGGTTCAATTAAGCGAATGTAATTCTCTATATCTTGTGAATTGCCTGTAATAGCTATAGCTATAGCTGATAAGATTGTAAAAATTATCTTTTTATATATCATCCCCCTAAAAATTTGCTTTAAATATAAGCCTATTTTAGAGAGATGTAGATGAATTTTTTACTTTTTTTGGCTTGGGAAATAATTTTTACTGAATCAAATTAATAGATAGAGGATACTCAAAGTACTCTCCATTAGAAGATTTTACAGAGGCTATAATTGTCATTATTAAGCCAAAAATAAAAATGGCAGCAAGAAGAATAAAGCCTACTAAAAAGATAACTAGTATACCCGCAATAACAGAGTAGATGGTTAGTGATAGTTGAAAGTTAAGTGCTGCTTTACCTTGCCTGTCAACCTCGGCATACTCGTCCTTTTTAAGAAGCCAGAATACAAGGGGGCCAATGATATGTCCAAAGGGAACAATAAGTCCCGATAGCGCAGAGAGATGGCAGAGCATGCTAAATGTTCGTTCGTCGTTGTTAATGTAGTTAATCTGTTCCATAATAAAAGTATTCTTTACAGTAAAAATACGATATCCTGGGTTAATTTGCTGCACTAGTTCATAAAAAATTGATATTTCATTTTGGTAACATTGTGGATAAGATAAAATGCCGACAATTTTGTCGGCATTCTCTATTATTCCATCAATTTACGATACTTTATTCGATGAGGAGTGTCATCGCCTAGGCGTTTTTTCTTGTTCTCCTCATATTCGGAGTAGCCACCTTCAAAGAAGTAGACCTGTGAATTGCCCTCAAAGGCAAGAATGTGCGTAGCAATACGGTCGAGGAACCAGCGGTCGTGCGAAATTACCACAGCGCACCCAGCAAAGTTTTCTAGACCTTCTTCAAGGGCACGTAGTGTATTTACGTCGATATCGTTGGTGGGCTCGTCGAGCAGAATCACGTTGCCCTCTTCTTTTAGAGCAAGGGCAAGGTGTAGCCTATTCCGTTCGCCACCCGATAGCATCCCACACTTTTTTTCTTGGTCGGCTCCAGAGAAGTTGAATCGGGCCACGTATGCGCGTGCATTTATTTGTCGGCCGCCAAGAATGATATTATCGGCACCTCCTGAAATTACCTCAAAGACCGTTTTTTCAGGGTCAATCGCTTTATGCTGCTGGTCGACATAGGCCAATTTAACAGTTTCACCAACGCGGAAATCGCCGCTATCGGGTTTTTCAAGGCCCATTATTAGGCGGAAAAGAGTTGTTTTACCAGCACCATTGGGGCCAATAACTCCCACAATGCCGTTTGGTGGAAGTTTAAACGATAGGTTTTCGAAAAGTAGCTTATCGCCATAAGCCTTAGAAACATTATTGGCTTCAATAACCAAATCGCCAAGACGGGGACCGTTTGGTATGAATATCTCCAACTTCTCCTCTTTCTGTTTTACATCTTCGTTAAGGAGTTTGTCGTACGCCGAAAGGCGAGCTTTCGATTTTGCATGACGGGCTTTAGGCGACATGCGAACCCATTCAAGCTCTCGTTCAAGTGTCTTACGCCGTTTGCTTTCCTGTTTCTCTTCCTGCGCCAAACGTAACGATTTTTGCTCTAGCCACGAAGAGTAGTTTCCCTTCCAGGGGATTCCTTCGCCGCGGTCAAGCTCCAGAATCCATCCTGCAACATTGTCGAGGAAGTAACGGTCGTGGGTAATGGCAATAACTGTTCCCTTATATTGTTGTAGGTGCATTTCGAGCCACTGTACCGATTCGGCATCGAGGTGGTTTGTGGGTTCATCGAGAAGAAGAACATCGGGTTGTTGGAGAAGGAGGCGGCATAGGGCCACACGGCGTCGTTCACCACCAGATAGAACCTTTACAGGGGTATCGGCATCGGGACAGCGGAGGGCATCCATTGCGCGTTCCAATTTAGAGTCGAGGTTCCACGCATCAAGCTGTTCAAGCTTATCGGTTAGCTCTCCTTGTCGCTCAATGAGCTTATTCATCTCCTCATCGCTCATGGGTTCAGCAAACTTGGCGTTTACCTCCTCATACTCTTTTAGCAGGTCAACCACTTCCTGAACACCTTCCTCAACAACCTGACGCACAGTTTTATTGTCGTCGAGGTGTGGCTCTTGTTCAAGGTAACCCACTGAATAGCCAGGCGAGAAAACTACTTCACCCTCATAAGATTTCTCAACCCCAGCAATAATCTTCATCAATGTCGATTTACCTGAACCATTTAAACCAATGATGCCAATTTTAGCACCATAGAAAAACGATAGGTAAATGTTGTTCAGCACCTTTTTGTGAGGTGGAAAGGTTTTGCTTACCCCCACCATTGAAAAAATAATTTTTTCGTCGGCCATATAATTTTATTTTTCAGCTGAAAAAATAACCGCCGGCAAGGAAAAACCAGCCGGCGGTTTAAAATACTTTTTATGCGGGTTTATTTATTGATTTTAGCAAAATCTTTTGCTAGGAATCCATCCCCTTTCGATTTAGAAATTTTGTGCATATCGTAATAGTATAGTATACCATCTTCGGCTCCTATTATCATTTTCCAAACACGGCATTGCAATCTGCTACCTTCAGGCCCAACCTTGTGAAGGAACAGAACATTTGGATTACGTTCTTGAATAGCTTTCTGAATATCTTCGGGATTAACTACCTTTATTGTGTATTTGTAGTTTTTACGAATTTCGGTAAGTGCACGAGTCGATTTCTCTAGTGAGTTCTCAGTAACCCAAAGCTCCTTGCTTTTTACTTGCTTAATGTTTTTATTGTAGAACTTAAAGGCGTTCTTTTTTATAAGTTTAGGATTATCGTTTATGGCTTTAATGTAGTTCTGCATAAAAAGAATAAGTCCTTCAAGTTTATAGGTGTAAGTTCCCTCGTCTAAATCTTTGTAGCTTAAAGGAACAGAGCAAATATCAGGCATGTCAGTAATTTTACTTACAGCTGCACCCAACGAAGCGCTAAGGAAATTATAGGTAGGGGCGGGCTTGTCGTTATCGAAACGCATTTGGATTAGCACCAAAAACGATTTATCAATATCCTTACGCATCTCTTCAAACTCTTTGGCTGTGATAAATTTATAAGGTGTAATTTTCCAAGAGCGTTCAACCGCATCACGTATTTCAAGGTTATATTGCGAAACCGGATTATTCTCTAGAACAACATAAGTTGTAGACGATAAGAAAGTTTTAACATCTTCTGGTCTAACCAAGTTTCGTTGTGCTGAACCCCATAAGGTTAGGGATATCATCGCAATAATTAATGATAATCTTTTCATATTAGTTGATTTTATTATCGTTTTATGCAAATTTAAAAACTTTTCTGCATTTAAATTTAATTTTCACATAGATTATAAAATAGGGTAAAAATATGTTGTCTAGCATTTTTTTTTACCTTTGCTGCGGTGGGCTAAAATTTTGCATGGTCAATCAAAATTTAGATTATGTCTGATAAGGATAAGATTGTTAATGTTGACGAGGTCAAGAAGGCTGTTAACATTGGTTCATTTATTGGTGATGGAATTGCACGCCTTTTAATGTACGTTTTAAGACTTAACGAAATTAACAAGAAGTATTCCAATGTGGCTAATTTAAGAGGATTAGAATTTTTAACAGCCGCATTAGATATTTTAGAAGTTAAATACGAGATTAATCCTGAAGAGTTCAAACGGCTGCCTTCGAAAGGACCATTTATAACAGTTTCAAACCATCCGTTTGGCGGAATAGATGGAATTCTACTTTTGAAAATATTGTTAGAGCAAGGACGTGAAGATACACGGTTGCTTTCAAATTTTCTGATTAAGCGTATCCCCCAGCTCGATGAGTACGTTTTTGCTGTTGACCCATTCGATAACGGAGGCTATAATAAACGGGCTAACATCAGCGGGCTTAAGGCAGCTTACAACCATTTGGAGAAGGGTGGTGCTTTGGGGCTTTTCCCTGCTGGTGAGGTATCAACCTATTACGATAATGCCGATGAGGTTGGTGTTACCGATAAGCACTGGCAGCATTCTATGGTTAAGTTTATTAAGAATGCAAAAGTTCCTGTTGTTCCTATTTACTTTCAAGGGCAAAACAGCAGATTGTTCCATCTTTTAGGCATGATACACCCTTTGCTCCGTACTGCAAAACTCCCGTCGGAGCTCCTTAATAAGAAAAACCAAACTATTAAGATTCGTATTGGTTACCCAATAAGTGTTGCCGAGCAGGATACATATTGCGATGTAGAAAAATTTGGCCGTTTCTTAAGGCTAAAGACATACTCATTAGGCTCTACTATCGATGTAGATAAGTTTTTTAAATATAAACTTAAATCAGAGCCAGAACCAGAACCAATTATTCCACCAGTTCCTCAAGATGTGGTAGAGGACGAGGTTGCAAGGCTTATGGACAGTTACCTGCTGTTCAAAAGCAAAAATTACGCTGTGCTTTGCGCTCCTTCGGTGGAAATGCCAAATCTTATGACTGAAATTGGTAGGTTACGTGAAATTACATTCCGTGATGTAGGTGAGGGTACCAATCGTAAAATTGATGTTGATGAGTTTGACCTTTACTACTGGCAGCTTTTTATATGGGACGAGGATGAGAAACGGATTGTTGGTGCATACCGTGCTGGTAAGGGCAAAGAAATTGTCGATAAGTATGGCATTGATGGCTTCTATATTCAAACGCTTTTTAAGATTGATAAAGCGTTTACGCCAATACTCGAGCAATCTATTGAACTTGGCCGTTCGTTTATTGTTCCCGATTATCAACGCAAGCCTTTACCCCTTTTCCTTCTTTGGAAAGGAATTTTATATTTCTTGATTAAAAATCCAGAATATCGTTATCTTATCGGGCCAGTTAGCATCTCAAACAGATTTTCGGATTATTCTAAGGGAGTGATAATCAGTTTTATGAAATCGAACTATTTCGATCATGATTTTGCGCGTTTCATAAAATCTCGTAATAAGTTTAAGGTGCCAATTAAGGATGAGGAGTTTAATCTTATTTTTAACAATACTAACGATTTAGGCAAGCTCGATAAGTTTATTCAAGAGGTTGAACCTTTCGATTATCGTATGCCCGTTCTGCTTAAAAAGTATGTGAAGCTTAACGGGAAAATTATTGGATTTAATGTTGATCCAAAGTTTAATAATGCCCTCGATGGTTTACTAATTCTCGACCTTTTCCAGGTTCCCATTGAAACTATAACTTCGCTTTCTAAGGAGATAAATGATAAATCGATTTTAGAGCGATTTAATATCACAGACTATACCTTTGAGGACCAGGAGGTTGAATAAGATTACCCCCCCATCAATCCATAAGTTGATGGGGCTTTTTTAATCTTAAGAATTGTTGACAATTGTTTATCAATTTTAAGATTTCTAATGTTTTTAATTTTGATAAATAGTTGAAAAGTTGGCTTAACTCCTTGCTGGTTCTATGTTTATTCGCTTAAAAACCAGTCAAGTTCCTTAAACCATGTTGAATTTAAACCTTAGGCTTTTCATATTGTCCATATAAAAAACTTTATCCAATGAAAAGATATTTATACCTGGTTGCGCTAATGGCGCTAAGCGCATGTGCTGGAAACGTTAAAAATGATGAGCAAAGTTTAGAAGAAAAGGCTAAAGCCTTGCATGCCGAAATGGTAACTATTGATACTCATACCGATACACCTTTAAATTTTTTGCGCGAGGGCTTCGATTTTAGTGGGGAAAATAACTCAGCCATAGGCAGTAAAGTCGATTTGAGAAAAATGGAGGAAGGTGGTTTGGATGCAGCCTTTTTTGCTGTGTTTATTGGGCAACGGGAGTGTACGCCTGAAGGGTATAAAAAGGCTAATGAGAAAGCACTAAAAATATTCAATGCCATCCACGAGAATGTGGCCAAATATTCCGACAGGGCAGAAGTGGCTACCTCGTCCGATGATGTTTATAGGTTGAAAAAAGAGGGTAAACGTGCAATATATATAGGAGTAGAGAATGGCTTTCCAATAGGTGAGGATTTGGATCAAGTTAAGCGTTTTTATGATATGGGCGCACGATACATTACTCTTTGTCATACTCGCAATAATCAGATTTGTGACTCATCAACCGATCCCGATGGGCCAAAGTACAATGGCTTAAGCAATTTTGGGCGAGAAGTAGTTACCGAAATGAATAGGTTGGGTATGATGATAGATGTTTCGCACATTTCTGATAGCTCTTTCTATGATGTATTAGCCCTTTCAAAAGCACCTGTAATAGCTTCGCACAGCTGTGCTCGTGCTGTATGCGACCATCCACGTAATCTCTCCGACGATATGCTACGTGCCATTGCTAAAAATGGAGGTGTAGTACAGATGTGTGTTTTAAGCGATTACGTTAAAAAAAGTCCCCAAAATCCAGCTCGCGATAGCGCTTATCGTGCATTAAGGGAAAAGTGGAATAATTTTCGTAATCTTACTCCCGAACAGGAAAAACAAGCCACTTCGGAGTGGTATAAGCTAGAAGAACAGTTCCCTGGTAGTAGAGCGACAGTTTCGGATGTGGTTGATCACATTGACCATATGGTAAAAGTAATGGGAATTGACCATGTGGGTATTGGAACTGATTTTGACGGTGGTGGCGGAGTTGAAGGTTGTCGTGATGCATCGGAGATGTATCACATCACAATGGAACTCATTAAAAGAGGGTATTCCGATAAGGATATTCGTAAGATTTGGGGCGAGAATTTTCTAAGAGTTTTTAGGGAGGTTCAGAAACATAAAGAATAGCAGTTCACAGTAAAATCAAAAGCCTGATTCCTTGTGGAATCAGGCTTTTATCATTATATCAAATATCGATTAGTATCTGTAATGCTCGGGTTTATATGGCCCTTCTGGTTTAACACCAATATATTCTGCTTGCTCAGGAGTCAAAGTAGTTAGCTTAACTCCAAGCTGTTCGAGGTGCAAGCGGGCAACCTCCTCATCGAGGTGTTTAGGTAGGCGATAAACATCAACAGCTAAATCTTTTGTCCAAAGTTCAATTTGGGCAAGGGTTTGGTTTGAGAAGCTGTTGCTCATTACAAAGCTAGGATGCCCAGTTGCACAACCTAGGTTAACGAGGCGCCCTTCGGCAAGAATAAAGATTGAATGGCCATCAGGGAAGATGTATTGATCAACCTGAGGCTTTATGTTTACGCGCTTAACATCCTTTTGTGCGTTAAGCCTATCCATCTGTATCTCATTATCAAAATGGCCAATGTTACATACAATGGCTTGGTCTTTCATCTTTTGCATGTGCTCATAGGTGATAACATCTCGGTTACCTGTTGCGGTAACATAAATATTACCTTCAGGGAGGGCATCCTCAACTGTTTTTACTTCAAATCCTTCCATTGAGGCCTGAAGGGCACAGATTGGGTCTATCTCTGTAACAATAACTCTTGCCCCATATGAGCGCATGCTGTGGGCACAACCTTTTCCTACATCACCATAACCACAAACAACAACTACTTTACCTGCTATCATGACATCGGTTGCGCGTTTAATTCCATCGGCAAGCGATTCACGACAACCATAAAGGTTATCGAATTTGCTTTTTGTAACGGAGTCGTTAACGTTTATGGCAGGAATAAGAAGCTCTTTTCTTTCTAGCATTTGGTATAGGCGATGAACACCAGTTGTTGTTTCTTCCGAAACGCCCTTAAGCTCACTTACAAGATTATGCCATTTGTTAGGATCCTGTTCAATGATGTTTTTAAGTAGGTTGATGATAACCTCCTCCTCATGCGAAGATGCTTTGCGGTTGAGGAATGATTTGTCGTTTTCAGCTTTATAGCCCCAATGAACAAGAAGAGTTGCATCGCCACCATCATCAACAATAAGGTTTGGGCCTTTTCCATCGGGGAAGGATAGCGCTTGAGCAGTGCACCACCAATATTCCTCTAGTGTTTCACCTTTCCAGGCAAAAACAGGAATACCTGCAGCAGCAATAGCAGCAGCTGCATGGTCTTGAGTTGAGAAAATATTGCAGCTAGCCCAACGTACTTGAGCTCCAAGCTCAACTAGGGTTTCTATTAGCACTGCAGTTTGAATGGTCATGTGAAGCGACCCTGTGATACGTGCGCCATTTAACGGTTTACTAGGCCCATATTTTTTTCTGAGAGCCATTAGACCTGGCATCTCTTTCTCTGCAATTGATATCTCTTTACGTCCCCATTCGGCCAAACCGATATCCTTTACCTTGTATGGTAAAGAAGCTTGAATAACTTGTTCCATTTATGAATTGTGTTTAATGGTTTCTTTTGCTTTCAGCCCGTAAAGTTAAGAATAACTTTTTATAACTCTCGATATTTTCATTTTTAAGGGCATCAAGAGCATGGTGTTTATCAATAACAAGTTGCTCTTTTAAATGTTCGATTGAAGGGAATCGTTTTTCGTCGCGTAATCGGCTTATAAAGGCAATCTCAATGCCTAATGTGTAAATATCTTCGTTAAAATCAAATATGTTAACCTCTATGGTTTGCTTTTTTGACATCTCAACTGTTGGCCTAAATCCAATATTAAGCATCCCTTTATAAATTCTGTCGTTAACATGGACCATAACGGCATAAACACCTGCTTTAGGAATGAGTTTTAAGGGATCGTTAGGTCTAATATTTGCAGTTGGAAAACCTAGTTTTCGTCCTATTTGATTCCCATTTTGCACGGCACCGGTTATTAGGTAAGGGTATCCAAGCATCTTATTTGCAGATTCAAGACTTCCATCGTTTAGGGCATGCCTAATTTTTGTTGAGCTAATATCAATGTTATTGACCGTAAGGGGAGGAATAGTGTTAAATGTAAAATTGAGCTCTTTTGATAGTTTCTCAAGCAATTCTGGATTTCCCCTCGCTCCTTTCCCAAAACGATGATCGCTGCCAATTACAAAATGTCTGACTTTAAAATCGTTAACCAAGTATTTTATAAACTCTTCTGCCTCAATATTAAAAAAATCTCTGGAAAACTCTTGAATAATAAGGTAGTCTATACCAAGTTTTGCTAAAATTTTTGATTTTTCATTAAGGGTAGTTAGGAATCTAAGTTTTTCTGGGTCTTTGTGAAGGACAAGACGAGGGTGAGGCCAAAATGTAAGAGCAGCCGATTCTAAGCCCATAAGGTTTGCACTGTGAACCACTTTGCTAACAAGCTCACGGTGACCTAAATGCACTCCATCAAAGAAGCCCATTGTTAAGGCAAGTTCTTTACCTCTGGTTTGCTGGGGGCGTTGAATAATTATCATCTTTTTATTTGGCTTACTCACGCTAATTTGCAAAATTTATTCCATGATTACTAATAATACCTTTAAAGTGCTTCTTTGATGTTGATTAATATAAGCGTTTCAATGACGAATGGACAGGATGTGTTGATAAAAGATACGGTAAAAAGACTGCCCCAAGGTAAAATATTAGGGCAGCCATTCTTTCTTTTATATCCATCGAACAAGGCAAAAATCCATACGATGGGGGAGAATTGGATTTTTGGGGAAGATTCTTATTCCACATTCAAACGCCCCGGGTTCCATTGGTATAAGCTTTAGCTTATAGGTTACTCTGGACCCATCAATTTCTGCCAATTCAAACTCATGTACGCGTTTAACTGTTATGTCTTGATTTTCAATCATATCTACAACAACCAGCTCCACACCAATTTCATCTGGGGCAAGAGTACCTAAATCGAGTACAACTTCGGCTTCATATTCATTCCCTATTAGTATTGGTTCTCGCGACATATCAAGCTGCTTAACCCTTATTACTTCAACCTCGTCCCAATTGCGTGCTATACGTCTTTTCCATTGCGAAATTTGCTTAGCTTGTTCAAAATCGTCTTCGGCAAGTTCGTTGTACCTATGATACAACTTGTTGTAGAATCGATTCTGATAATCGTTAATCATTCTGAGGGTGGTAAAGTTAGATGCAACATCCGACATTGATTTCTTGATAAATGAAATCCATTTAGTTGGGATATCCTCTGTGTTGCGTTCGTAAAATGCTGGCACAATTTCGTTTTCCAAAGTGGTGTAAATCAACTCAGCATCAAGCTCATCCTGAAATTCTTGTTGAGGGTAAGTTTGCTCAATAGGTAGTGCCCAACCTGCATTTTCTCTATATCCTTCAACCCACCATCCATCAAGTACGCTGAAATGCAGTACACCATTCATGACCGCTTTTTGGCCACTTGTTCCGGAGGCCTCCATAGGGCGAGTTGGGGTGTTAAGCCAAACGTCGACACCCTGTACCATTCGCCTTGCAAGTTCCATGTCGTAGTTTTGGAGGAATACTATTCGTCCGAGGAAACGAGGCTCTTTTGAGATTTCAATTATCCTTTTTATAATATCCTGACCTGCTTTGTCGTGAGGATGTGCCTTCCCGGCAAAAAATATTTGAACAGGTCTCTCAGGATTATTTACAAGTTCTGCAAGCCTATCGGTATCCTTAAAGAGTAACCAGGCCCTCTTATAAGTTGCAAATCTACGGGCAAAGCCAATAGTAAGGACTTTGTCGCTTAAGCGCTCTTTTATTTCAATAACTTGTCGTGGGGTTTCGTATCGAACTAGGTTAGGGTTGCTGAGCCGTTTATTAATAAGTTTGATAAGTCGTTTTCGTAGCTTATTTCTAATGTCCCAAATCTTATTATCGGGGATGTTTTGAATGTTGCTCCAGTTGGGTTGGTTATAGCCCAGGTTGTTGTTATTGTCAACATCCTCAAGAATTGCTTTCCATTCGCGGGCAGTCCATGTGGGGAAGTGCACACCATTGGTTACATAGCTGATGTGCAGCTCGTTTGGAAAGTAGCATGGCCACATCCCTGCAAACATTTTTCGGCTAACCTCTCCATGTAGCCAGCTAACACCATTAACCTCTTGCGAGAGTCTAATGGCAAGATGACTCATTGAGAATCGTTCGGTTTTATCTCCTGGTGTTAAGCGGCCTAAATCCATGAATTCGTCCCAGGTAATCTTCAAGCGTTCTGGATAATGGGCCATGTATGTACGTACTAGTTCTTCGGGGAAAGCATCATGCCCGGCTGGTACTGGTGTGTGAGTGGTAAATAGGCTCGATGCCCTGACTAGTTCAAGCGACTCGTTAAAAGATAACTTTTCATCAACAATAAACTTTCTCAATCGTTCAAGGCCAATAAATGCAGCATGGCCTTCGTTTATATGGTATATATCGGCATTAATTCCCAATTCGTTTAGCGCTCTTATACCAGCTATTCCAAGTATCATTTCCTGCTTAAACCGATTCTCTAAATCGCCTCCGTAAAGATGGTGGGTGATAGTTCTGTCAATGGGTTGATTTTCTTCCATGTCGGTATCTAGGAGGTAAAGGTCGGTACGACCTACTTCAACTTTCCAAATTCTGGAAAAAACATCTCTACCAGGGAAAGCCACCTTAACTGTTATCCATTTCCCATTTTCGTCTCGAACTGGTGTTGCAACGCTTTGTGTAAAGTTTTGTTGGTCGTAAACTGCAATCTGTTGTCCCGATGCAGAAAGTTTTTGGGTGAAATAACCATAACGGTAAAGCAACCCAACCCCTACCATATCAATGTTTCTGTCTGAAGCTTCTTTAAGGTAATCGCCTGCTAGGACGCCTAAACCGCCAGAGTAGAGCTTGAGAGAGCTGTGAAGACCAAACTCCATGCTGAAGTATGCTATTTTTGGCCCCTTTCGTTCATATTTTTTCATCATGTATGATGAAAACTTAAGGTAAACCGATTGGAGCTTTTCAACGAAAGCCTCATCTTTCTCTAGCTCTTGGAACTTGGGTAAACTAATTTTTTCCAAGAACTCAATGGGGTTGTGTTCGCATTTATCCCAAAGTTCTTTATCGATACTTTCAAACAACTCTTTTGCATCGGTATTCCACGACCACCAAAGGTTTCGAGAGATTTCATCAAGAGGTTTGAGCTTTTCGGGTAATCGTTTTTGGATAATAAGTCTAACCCAGTTTGGACGATAATGACGAATCTTATGCTCAACCGTTGGAAGCACTTCCTCTCTCTCCAACTCCATATACATTTGGGTACGTTCCGCAACTACTCTAAGCGCACTGTCATAGGCTTTAAAGTAGAAGTTGACAAAGTTTTCCCAAAGGGCAACCCTTGATATTTCTCCAGCGTTAGTTGACAGGTTATCCTTTTCTTCCTGACTGAGGGTAGTGTAGTTGTAAAGTGTTTCTGCTATATGATTAATCACTTCGTTATCGTTGCTATCGGTTCTATGAATTACCCGAATAGCATCTTTGGATTTATTGTAGTGCTTGTTTATCCAATCGCCAAAGCCAGCTAGTGAAGTGGTAATAGTGGGAACTTTAAAGGCTAAACTTTCAAGGGGTGTATATCCCCATGGCTCATAGTACGACGGGAATACGGTTAAATCCATTCCGATAAGTAGGTCGTAGTATGGTTTATTGAAAATGCCGTCATTTCCATTTAGATAGCATGGAACCCAAAAGACTTTAACCTTATCGGACGAAGCATTATTGAGTCCTAAACTTCTTATTTTTTTTAGAATGATTTCTGATTCTGGATCGTTGAGGTAGTGGGTTACATGAGTATCGTCGAGAATAATATAGCTATCGGTTTCCTTTGCATCGCGTAGGTTATGGAAAACATCCTTTCTTGGTCCATGATGCCCTGCTGGGATTAAAAGAAAGGCAAGGATTTCCTTTTTCAGATTATTCTCTTTATTTAGCTTGGCAAGTGCTTCGAGAAAAACATCAATTCCCTTGTTTTTAAACTCATACCTGCCGCTTATCCCAACAACAATGCTATCTTTTGCAACATCATGGGAGAGCATGGCTTCAGCTACTTCGTAAAATTTAATTCTTCCCTCTAAGTGTCGAAGTTTAAATTCTTCATCTGGAGTTGGTATAAATGAATCATCAAACCCATTAGGGGTAATAAGGTCAACCTCTTTCCCAAGAAAATGTTTGCATTCCTGGGCGGTTATCTCACTTACCGTTGTAAAACAATCTGCCTCTCGTGCAGCAATTGATTCCAAGGAGTGTTTTGCAACAACATTGAATTCTTTTGCTTTATGTTCGGGGCTGTATTTATCAATATTACTATAAAGAGGAAGGTTATTACCAGCTATACTACGCCCAAGTACAGTGGCATGTGTTGTAAATACAGTGCCAACTTGTGGCATGTTATCCTTAAGGTATAGCAGACCGGTTCCAGTCATCCACTCGTGAAACTGGGCTACAACCCTATGTCGTAGGCTAAGATTGAAATTAGTAAAACTTTCAATTACTTTTCCTGCAGCATAGCCAAACAGCGCAGGCTCTATGTAATCCCATTGCCCCGTAAGCGAATCGAGTTTGAACTTTTCCCATAATATCTTGAAGATTTCATCTTTTTTTGAGATTAAACCCGAAAAATTTACCAAGATGGCAATGGGTTTACACGGGATGTTCCATCGACCTATCCGGATTGCTAACCCTTGTGAGTTGGCGTGT
The DNA here is from genome assembly GCF_013265555.1 of Tenuifilum thalassicum. GTDB lineage: Bacteria > Bacteroidota > Bacteroidia > Bacteroidales > Tenuifilaceae > Tenuifilum > Tenuifilum thalassicum. The sequence continues at coordinate 737,573 of NZ_CP041345.1, forward strand.
ATTTTCCATGCTTTAAAAAGCTCTTGGTCTTCAATAAATTCTAGGTTGTTTTCTGAGTCCTTAATAATATCAGGTCCTATGGTGATGTAGTTATTCTTAAGTTCGTTTTCTAGCAACGAGGCTTTGGTAGATACAACTGTATGTATTCCACCTACCTTGTTACAAACTTCCCAGCTAACTTCAAATAGATAGTCGGGTTTTAGAAGTTTGTCTGTCATATCGTTGTGTTTTTATTTTGTTTTACCTTTAGTAGTTGCCTTTTTTACTGTGTTTTTCTTCTCAGTTTTAGCCTTTTGCTTTCCCGTACTCTTAGTAGATGTAGAAGATTTGGATTTGGTTGATTTTCTCCTTTTAGGTTTTTCATCCTTAGCTTTGCTAAGTTTTGTAGAAGTTTCAGTGTCTACATCTTTTACTGCATTTGATTTTGCAGGCTCATTCTCTTCATTTAGTTCCGATTGTAGTTCCTCAATTTTCTCCCTGTAAAGTTCAATAAGTTTTAATGCATTCTCAGTATTTTCTATATCATTTTGCTCAACTGGGCTTTCAATTAATTTCTTTTTAAGGCGTAGGGTGAAATCACTTAATACATTCATGTAGTTGATAAAAGCATCGTATGGTGAGTCGTAAGGGTTGAAGTATTTATGAACATCGCCATCGCTAAACCATTTGGTGCACATATAGTAGAAATGGTCGCTTGTTTGTAGGTATAGCCAATCGCGTTTTATGTCTGGGTCATTGGTTTTCTCAACCATTTCGGCTAAAGAATATAGCTCATTGAAAGCGCTATCCTGCAACTCGTTACCAAGCCATGCTGTTAGGTCACGCTCCTCGTCAGCCCATGAAATTGGGTGGGGGACGTGGAGTAATGCTACTGGTTGATGCTTTTGAGCCGCTTCCGATGGTGTTAAAAATTCAAAGTTTGAGTTGGTGAAAACCCTATCGGGGAGTGCTCGCATAAAGTCAAAAATTCCAGTTTCGGCCCATTGATGTTCACCAAAGGTTTCGTAATCCATGAAAAGATTTACAATCTCTTCATTTGGATTAATGTTATTTAACCAGTGAACATACTTTTCGGTAGTGAGTGGCCATTCACTCCAGTCGCGATTGGAGAAACGAAAGGCGATATCGTCACTTAATCTAAAGTTTTTGAGCAGTAGCCTTAGTTTAGGATTTATAGCGTTAGAGTAAACGAAATTTGGGCTTTTCCAGCCTAGTATATGTTTTGCACCTTCTGTTAGCATGGTGTTAAAGCCAAGGTCGGCTACCATTGCGCCAATTTCGTCGGAGTAAATAAGCTCCGTGTTTCTGAAAGCTTTTGGTTTATAACCAATTAGTTTCTCCAACTTTTCGGTATGGGCTTTAACCTGCTTTGTGAACTCTTCCCTGCTCTTTAAAGCAGATAGCGAGTGAGAGTAGGTTTCTGCCAAAAACTCTACGCTTCCTGTTTCTGCAAGTTTTTGAAAACTTTCCAAAACATCGGGTGCATATAGTTCAAATTGGTCAAGGGCTGTCCCCGAAATAGAATACGCTATTTTAAATCGTAAACCATACTCCTTGATAAGGTCTAGCATTAGCTTATTGGTTGGCAGATAGCATTTCTCTGCCACCTTTCGCATAATTGATTTATTGGCAAAATCATCAAAGTAGTCATGATTTTTTCCTATATCGAAGAAACGATATCTGCGCAATCTGAACGGTTGGTGTACCTGAAAATAAAAACAAATGGTTTTCATATTTTAATATTTTACTTGTTAGCTAATTTGTTATAGATTTCGTTAATCATGCCAGCGGCCCTATCCCATTTCATGTTGTTAACCTCTTCTTGGCCGTGTTTGATGAAAAATTCTGAAAGGGCTTTGTAGTTGAGCAATCCATAGATGCTATCGGCAAGGGCATCTATATCCCAAAAATCAACTTTAATGGCATGCCTTAATACTTCAGCAACTCCAGATTGTTTAGAAATGATAACAGGCACATTTGAGCGCATGGCTTCCAGTGGGCTAATACCAAAAGGCTCAGATACCGACGGCATAACGTAAACATCGGAGAGTGCAAACATTTGGTTAACCTCATTTCCTTTCAAAAATCCTGTAAAATGGAAGCGCGGTGCTATTCCTAGCTGTGCCACACGGCGAATCATACGATTAAGCATATCTCCACTACCTGCCATAACGAATCGAACATTTTGAGTTCGTTTTAGAACCTTATTGGCAGCTTCAACAAAGTAATCGGGTCCTTTCTGGAATGTAACCCTACCTAGGAATGTAACAACCTTTTCGTCAACCCCACGCTCAAACTCTTCCTCAATTCTATTAACGAAATGTACAGCGTTATGAACTGTAATCACTTTTTCGGGATTAATTCCATAGCGATTTATCACTATGTTCCTAGTATAGTTACTTACAGTAATTACTGTGTCGGCAACTTCCATGCCTCTACGCTCAATGTTGTAAACCGACTGGTTAATGTTTTCACCGCTTCGGTCAAATTCAGTTGCATGAACGTGAATTACAAGGGGTTTACCCGAAACCATTTTGGCTGCAATACCTGCAGGATATGTGAGCCAGTCGTGAGCATGGATAACATCAAATTTTTCGCGCCAAGCTATTGAAGCGGCTGTTATTGCATAACGCGTAACTTCCGACATTAGGTTAGGCCCGTATTTGCCAGAAAATCGAAACTTCTTTTTTGTGTATACTGTTTCGTATTTAGCTACTTCTTTTTCAGCGTATTCAACAATTCTTTTATATTCTTCGGGGTCAACATAAGGAACTATGTTTGAACTTATCTCAAGGTACTTAATGTTTCTCCAGAACTCTTCAAGATTTTTGGAAGTGTGAGAAACTTCAATATCTTCTGCACTTACTAATCTAACCCTACGTTGGTCCTCGTCGCCGTAGGCTTTAGGAACAACAAAAATTATTTCGGTACCTTGTTTTGCAAGGGCTCTGGTAAGCCCATAGCATGCCGTGCCTAACCCACCTGTTATATGAGGTGGAAATTCCCACCCAAACATAAGTACTCTCATAGCTTAATTGTTTTTTGAATTAAATTTTTCAACCATTTTATTGATTCGTATTATTTCTGCAACGCTCCATGCTTGCGAAATGCATCCATTGGGGCGTTGAGGTGGGTCGCCATCATATACTTCCGATATCGTACAAATTCCATGGATTCCAATGTCTTCTTTAAAAGATTCTAATATTTCATTAGCAATATTTACAGCACGAGTGGGATTAATTCTGAAATGCGCTTCGACATATGCCCCAAGCAGCCACGGCCAGGCTGTTCCTTGGTGGTAAGCCGAGTCGCGTGTTGGTTGGTCGCCTTCATACCTTCCAACGTAATGAGGGTTGTTTGGTGAAAGGGTTCTTAGGCCCTTAGGCGTATAAAGTTCCTTGTCTATAACCTTGAGTATGCTTGGCATCTTATCCTCGTCCAATGGGGTGTATTTAAGCGATAATGCAAATACCTGGTTTGGTCGAATGTCGGTATTAGGTCCATTTTCATCAACATAATCGGCCAGGTATCCCAGCTCAGGTAACCAGAATAGCTTATTGAATGATTCTTTTGCTCTTTCAGCAACTGGTAGCCATTCCTTCACAAACCTGTAGTCTTTATTTTTTGTAGCCAGCTCAATGGTGAACATAAGGGCATTGTACCAAAGGGCATTAATTTCAACCGGGTAGCCAATTCGTGGAGTTACAGGTTTTCCATGTACAACAGCATCCATCCAGGTAAGGGCATATCCTTTTTTACCCGCCCAAACCAAACCGTTTTCCATCATCTTGATGTTGAAGGGCAGACCATCGCGGAAGGCTTTTATGATGTTTTTCATTCGTTTGCCAAATTCCTTCCATACAGTTTTATGGTCGTTGGTATATTCGTAATACTGTTGTAAGGCCCAGAAATACCATAATGGAGCATCAACGGAGTTAAATGCTTGTGAAGTATAGTTTCCCATATTGGGGAATAGGCCATTTTTTAACTTTTTACTAAGGGAGTCAAGCAAAGTTTTACAAAGATTTGGGTTGTCGAGCCCAAGAGTTAATCCTGGTAGGGATATGAACGAATCGCGTCCCCAACTTCCAAACCAAGGATACCCAGCAATTATGTCCCATTTCTTGTTTTTATGAACAATAAACTGGTTTGCTGCATTCGCAATGCATGCCTCAAAGCTATCTTTGTTAGGTCTAATCTCTAGTTCTTTGTTGAATTTACGTAAAAGCGATGATGGAGAATGCTCTTCTGTTGATGCCGAAAAGATTATGCTATCTCCTTTTTTAATGGGAATTTCAAAATATCCAGGCACAAAAAGGTCCTCATGACCCTCGTAACCGCGTTTTAGCTCCTCCATGTATTCAATGTTATAGTACCAATCGGGACATGGGACAAACTCATTTTTTTTGTTAAGCTGCAAGTGGAGTGTTGGAAAGCCTGTGTAGAGTTTATACTTAACACCATTTTGGCAAGGTTGAAACTTAGTATTTGCCCACATGTTTGCTTTTGATACATTATGAGCATTACGGAATGCTAGGAATGGCTTAATTTTAAGTCGGGTTGGGCTGTGGGCGTCAAGCAAAGTATAGCGTATCATAAATTGTTCCTCGTTGTGTACAAATAGCAATTCCTTTTTCAGCACTACACCGCCCACTCTATAGGTTAAAGTGGGAGTTGGTTCGTAAACAAAATCAATTATGTATTTATGCCCTCGAGGCTCATAGATGCCAGGGTACCTATGTATGCCAAGGTTAAATTCTTGCCCATGTTGAATAACGGTTTCATCAACACTCGATAACAGAACATGGTTCTCGCCATCGAACTCATCAATAGGTAAAACCATTAGGCCATGATACTTTCTTGTGTTGCAAAGAATGATTGAAGTACTGCAATAACCACCCGCACGATTGGTGCTCAATATTTCCCGATTAAGTGAGTACTCTAGATTAACTAGTTTTTCTTTGTCGAATGAAAGGTATTTCATGGCTTAATAAATTTTAAATGGTTAAACTTGTAAAACAAATGGTTGGGCAACCACTAAAGACTTAACAAGTTAGCTAAAAAAGGCGATATAATTGCTATTTTGGAGTAAACTTTTGCTAATTTTGGATGATTAAATTTACGATACTTCAGATATAATTCGTTTGCGATGCATGTTAAATTTTTTCAAATTTTTTTATCAATAGTAAAAACATCTTCTATTTTTTGTGTTGTTTTATTATTTGCTTCATGTTCAGAACGGTATGATAGGGTTGAGGTGAATATCAAAGTGCCAGAGTGGGGGAATTCTTTTGCGTACTATAACTTTCATTCAAATGCTAACCAAACTCTTTTTGATTCCGTGAGAATTAATAGTAGTGGGGAAGGTATTATAAAATTAAAAACCTCATTACCTTCTGTTATTGCTTTGAGTAACGACAAAAAGGTTTTTCCTATAGTTCTTGTTGTAAAACCTGGAGATAGAATTAGCATTTCTTCAACTAATGGCAGTTGGGAAGTAAGTGGTTCACAAGAAAGCATGAAACTTATGAAGTTTCAGAATAGGGTTGTTAATAGCGATAAACTCCTTAAAAAATTAAGGAACAACTATGCAAAATGCGATAGCTTAGAGATAAAAGATTCTCTTTATAAGAATTACCTATCAGCTCGCGATTCTATACTGAATGTGCTAAAACAGGATGCTTTCAGAATGGTTTCCTCAACCCCATATAACATTTCAGCTATTTTTCTAATAACTGCTAGAATTGAGAATAGACAAATTTTACCTTACAATGAGTTTAAGGAACTTTATCGTTCGGTCGATACAAGCCTCTCTCACTACTACTCAGATGATTCTCTTTATCAATCTTTTAAAAAGATTATAAAGCAATTTCAGCTAACAGATAGTTTGAGAAAAATTGAGAGTAAGCTTATAGTTGGTAACAGCATTCCGCAACAAAGTTTTATATCTATAAAAGGGGAGAATATTTCGTTACCTGGTATTTGGGCTAGGTGTATATTGCTTGATTTTTGGGGTGCAGGTTCAAAGCTAAACAATAACCTTCAAAAAAAAGAGCTTAAGAGACTTTTTGAGAAGCACAAAAAGAACGGGCTAGCAGTGGTTAGCTTTGGAGTTGGGTTAGACTCGGCTCAAATAGCTCAAATGACACAACTCGACACATTAAGTTGGTATCAGGTAAGTCTTGCATCCCAAAGCGATATTAACAAGCTAAAAGAATATGGGGTGGTTGAACTACCAACATATATATTGACTAATCGTTATGGAACCGTAATTGCCAAAGCAAAGGATATTGATGTGATTGATTCAAAAATAGATTCAATGTTACAAGTGTATAAACGGTGGCTTTTGGTAAGACAAAAAGCCGATACACTAAATCGTGCAGATACTCTTAAGACTAAATAGCATGCCAGAAGTTCGTCCCAAAAAACATTTAGGCCAGCATTTTTTAAATGATAAGCGAATAGCAAATCGTATTGTTGATAGCTTAACGGCTGCTAATGCTGAAAAAATTGTTGAGATTGGGCCTGGAATGGGCGTTTTAACTTTTGAATTATTTGAACGTTTTAAGGAAAAGCTAGTTGCTGTTGAGGTTGATGGTGAATCTGTTGAGTATCTTAATAAAAACATTCCTGAGCTGAATATTATTGAAGGTGATTTTTTGGAAATCAACCTGTTAAAGGAAATCGGGAACCACTTTTCAATTATAGGCAACCTACCATACAACATTTCGTCGCAGATTTTTTTCAAAATTCTTGAGCATCGGGAACATGTTCCCGAGGTTGTTGCCATGGTTCAACGTGAAGTTGCTCAACGAATAGCCGAAAAACCAGGTAGTAGAACCTATGGAATTTTAAGCGTTTTGCTTCAGGCTTACTATAACATTGAGTATCTTTTTACGGTAAGCGAAGGTTGTTTTACTCCTCCACCTAAGGTGAAATCGGCAGTTGTAAGGCTCACACGAAATGGAGTAACCAACTTGGGGTGCGATTATAAGCTATTTGAAAGGGTTGTAAAGGCAGCATTTAACCAACGTAGAAAAACCCTTCGGAATGCAATTAAGGCTCGGTTTAACGGAATCGAAATATCCGATACCTATGCAGGTAGAAGGGCCGAACAACTTTCGGTGGAGCAGTTTGTTGATTTGACAAACGAAATTACTCAGCTAACCCATTAAGATTTGGTGTTAATAGCCTCTACAGGGCTTAATCTAGACGCTACCCAGGCAGGGAAAAATCCAGAAACAACACCTATAGTTGCAGAGATAAAAAGCCCACGTAATACATTGCTAATTGTTAACGATACTTTAAAGTCTAAACCGTGAGTAACAATCTGGGTACCAATAAAGATTAGAATGAGCCCAATGGCGCCACCAATTACAGCCAGCAGAACAGCTTCGTAAAGGAACTGAATAAGTATAAAGTAACGTTTAGCACCTAGTGCTTTTTGAACACCAATTTGGCTTGTACGTTCTTTTACCGAAACGAACATGATGTTTGCAATGCCAAAACCGCCAACTATAATGGAGAAGAATGCTATAAAACCGCCAGCAAAGTTAATTGATCCAAAAATAGAATCGAGACTACTCTTAAGCATATCAATTTGATTAAGAGCAAAATCATCGTCGTCAAGGGGCTTTAGCTTATGGTGAGCTCTTAAAATACCACGGAGCTCATCTTTTAAGTCTGCAACGTTTGTATTTTCTTTTGCTTTAACCATAATCCATGGTCCAGAGCGCCTTAAATCGACCATAGTTCGAGCTAAATTTAATGGTATTAATACCATGTTATCAAGGCTGTTTTCACCTATGGCCGATTTCCCTTCTTTGGCAAAAACACCAATTACACTAACTTTTTGGCCGCCAATCTTTATCATTTTTCCAATTGGATTAGCCCCTTGAAATAGTTCCTTTGCTATTTCGCTTCCAATAACAGCGATTGGTCTGCTTGATGTAATTTCAAAAAGGTTAAAAAACCTGCCATTCTCAATCTCAAACGATCTTATTTTGTCAAAATCCTTGCTTACTCCATATATGGTTGTTTCAGGAATGTTATTACTTTCCCATTTTACTTGCTTATTAAAAGCAACATTAAAACAGGCGCTTTCTGTTAGTAAACTTTTTCTACGAATTTCATCTAGGTCGCTAATAGTAGGTTCTGGTCTGTTAAAATACTTCCACCAAGGATATTCCTGGTTGCCGCCCCATGGCCACTTTTGAACATAAACCACATTTTTGCCCAGCGCTTGTAAGCTATCGCGGACGTTCTTTTCAAGGCTATCAACCATGGTAAAAACTGAGATGATTGCAAAGATCCCTATGGTTATCCCAAAAAGCGATAGGAAAGTTCTAAGCTTATTTGCAACTATTGACTGGTATGCAAACTGCATACTTTCGTGAGCAAGTTTAAAAAGTATGATTAGTGGGCGAAATGCTTTCATTTTGTTTTTTGCTTAAACAGTTAGTTGGTGGATATATTCTATTTTGCTAATGTAAACAATATGTTTGCTTAAATAAAAACAGTTTACGTTAAATTTTGCTTTTAAACATATTAGAGCAATAGTGAACAAAAAGGTTTAACTTTTTGCATGGACTTTGTTCTTTGGGTGGTTTATTGTAATAAAAATAAGATTGTTAAAAAAAAGTAGGTTTAAAGCATTGAATTTTAAAAGGATTTAACCAATTTTACTACCTAAAGAAAAGTGTCTTTAATCAATGGCTTAAATGTTTGAAATTCAACAAAATGAATAAATTGAAAAGGGTCAAAACCGCACTTATTTCTGTGTATCATAAAGATAATCTGGAGAGTCTTTTGTCGTTGTTGCAAAAAAATAGGGTTACAATTTATTCAACAGGCGGCACAATGGAGTTTATAAAAAGCAAAGGAATACCTGTGCATGCTGTTGAGGATTTAACCGGATATCCATCCATTCTTGGGGGACGTGTTAAAACCCTACATCCTAAAGTATTTGGCGGGATACTAGCTCGACGTGAAAATGAGAACGATTTATTCCAGCTTCAGGAATACCAAATACCAGAAATTGATCTTGTTGTTGTTGATTTATATCCATTTGAAAAAACAGTTGAATCGGGTGCTTCGGAACCTGAAGTGATAGAAAAGATTGACATTGGTGGTATTTCATTAATTAGAGCTGCAGCTAAAAATTACAAGGATGTTTTAATTGTTTCAAATAGGGAGCAGTACGAGCGTGTTTATCAAATTTTAAATGAACAGGAATGCTCAACCTCCTTATTGCAAAGAAAACAATTTGCTGCAGAAGCCTTTGCAACATCATCGCATTACGATACAGCCATTTTTAGCTATTTTAGCCCTGATTTTCCAAAACCATTCTTCCGGCAAAGCGTTCAAGGTGCTAAGAATATGCGATATGGGGAAAATCCACATCAAAAGGCGGTTTTTTATGGAGAATTTGAGAGCATGTTTGAGCAGCTTCATGGCAAGGAGGTGTCCTATAACAACTTGCTCGATATTGATGCAGCGGTTAATTTGATTAAAGAGTTTGAAGAGCCAACTGTTGCAATCTTAAAGCACAATAATGCATGTGGTGTTGCATCGCGCGAAAATATTTTTGATGCTTGGATTGATGCTCTTGCTGGCGATCCTGTCTCTGCTTTTGGTGGAATTATTATTGCCAACCGACCTATCGATAAAAAAACTGCTGAGGAGATAAACAAGATTTTTTGTGAGGTTCTAATTGCACCAGCGTACGAAAGTTCTTCGCTCGAAATTTTAAAGTCCAAAAAGAATAGAATTATTTTAAGGAGCAAAAATTTCGATTTACCAACCCAAACTTTCAGAACAGCACTAAATGGAGTTTTAGCTCAGGAGAGAGATATCTTTACAGAAGATGATGAAAACCTTGAACTTGTTACAGAGCAGCAAGCAACTCCTGAGCAAATTGCCGATATGCTTTTTGCAAATAAAATTGTGAAGCATACTAAATCTAATGCAATAGTTCTTGCTAAAAACAAGCAGCTTATTGGTAGTGGGGTAGGGCAAACATCGAGGGTGGATGCTGTAAAGCATGCCATTGAGAAAGCAAAAAGCTTTGAATTTGACCTTAATGGAGCAGTATTGGCCTCCGATGCCTTTTTTCCATTTGCCGATAGCGTTCAAATTGCTTTTGAAGCTGGAGTTAAGGCAGTTATTCAACCTGGAGGTTCTATAAGAGATAAGGATAGCATCGATTTTTGTAATGCCAATGGCATTCCAATGATTTTTACAGGAGTTAGACATTTTAAACACTAGAAAACAGAAAATTTAAAGATATGGGACTTTTTTCATTTTTAACTCAAGAGTTAGCCATCGATTTGGGAACGGCTAACACTATTATTCTTTACAACGAAAAGATTGTTGTAGACCAGCCTTCAATTGTGGCAATTGACCAGTCTACTGGAAAGATGATTGCTATTGGTGAACAGGCAAGAGCCATGCATGGTAAAACCCATGAAAATATAAAAACTATTCGTCCCCTTCGCGACGGCGTTATTGCCGATTTTAATGCTGCAGAGCAGATGATTCGTGGAATGATTAGTCTTATTAATACTAAGAATCCTGTTTTTACACCATCGTTAAGAATGGTAATAGGCATCCCTAGTGGTAGTACTGAGGTTGAGATTCGTGCTGTACGAGATTCCGCTGAGCACGCTGGTGGGCGAGATGTTTATCTTATTTATGAGCCAATGGCCGCAGCTCTTGGGATTGGACTTGATGTGATGGCTCCTGAAGGAAGTATGGTTGTTGACATAGGTGGTGGTACAACCGAGATTGCCGTAATTGCACTAGGTGGTATTGTTTGCAATAAATCGGTTCGTATCGCAGGTGATGGATTTACTGCCGATATTCAGGCCTATATGCGCCAGCAGCACAATGTTAAGATTGGTGAGCGCACAGCCGAGGATATCAAAATTAATGTTGGATCTGCTTTACCCGATCTGGAAAATCCTCCTGCCGATTATATTGTACGTGGTCCCAACCTTATGACTGCATTACCCATTGAAGTACCCGTTTCGTACCAGGAGATTTCATACTGCCTCGATAAGTCTCTTTCTAAAATTGAATCGGCAATTTTTAACGTATTGGAGCAAACACCTCCTGAACTTTATGCCGATATCGTTCAAAAAGGTATCTATCTTGCTGGTGGTGGGGCCCTATTACGTGGTTTAGATAAGCGTCTATCAGAAAAGGTTAACATCCCATTCCACGTGGCCGAGGATCCATTACATGCTGTAGCTCGCGGTACTAGTATTGCTATTAAAAACCTTAGTTTCCCATTCCTGATGAGATAGTTATTGCTTGAACCATGAATAGCCTTCTAGATCTTCTTAAGCGCCTTTACAATCATCTGATCTTTCTAGTGCTTTTAGCGCTATCACTATCGCTTTACTTTAAAACCTCTTATTATCAAAAAGCAAAAATTAGCGTTGCCACTCGGATTATTACTGGGACATGGTATAAGCAAGTATCAAAAGTCACAGATCTTTTTAACCTGAGAAGAGAAAATGCAGAGCTTTTGAATGAGAATTTGGAACTTAGAAACCAGATTGAAGGTTATAAGTTTATGCTAAGGGAGTTGGTTGACACTATAGTAACTCAAGATGACTCGCTTAACTTCATTGAATATATTTCTTCAAACGTTATTAATAACTCTATAAACTCTCAACACAATTTCTTGATATTAGATGTTGGTGAAAATAAGGGTGTTAAGTCGGGAATGGGAGTTGTTTCAAATAATGGGGTTGTAGGAGTGGTTGCTTCTGTATCGAGCCATTATTCATCGGTTATCTCATTGCTTAATACCGACTTGCAGATTTCTGCCATGCATAAGAAATCTGGTGCTTTTGGTTCATTGTCGTGGGATGGAGCTAACTATCGAAAGGTAATATTGAATGAAATTCCTTTACACATAAACATAAGCAAAGGCGATACGATAGTTTCTAGCGGATATTCAGCCATCTTCCCTAAGGATATCCCAATTGGAAAGGTTGTTGACTTTCATTCTAAGGATGGCAGTTTTTTAGCAATTACTGTTGAACTATTTGCCGATTTTAAAACAATTAGCAAGGTTTATGTTATTAGGTCTCGGGTAAAGGAGGAAATAGATTCGTTACAACAAAATGTTGATTAATGTACAATAACGTTATTAAACATACTGGATTTGCATTTTTCCTGTTACTGTTTCAGCTACTTGTGCTGAATAATATCAATTTTTTTGGATATGCTAACCCTTATATATACATCCTTGTTATTTTGTTGCTTCCATACTCCACCCCGCGGTGGGCTATGCTATTAATTGGTTTCCTCCTTGGTTTGGTAGTTGATTATTTTTCTAACACCCTTGGTTTACATGCTACTGCAACCCTTGTTCTGTCATATTTAAGACCTATAATCCTAAGTCAATGGCGGTTTAAATCTGTTCAAGATGTTAGAGGTACTCCAAATATTTCAAATACTTCTCTTGAATGGTTTAGCCTTTACATTACAATTTCAGTGTTAATTCATCATCTTATTTTATTCTTTATTGAGACTTTTACCTTAAATCATCTAGGCTTAACTTTACTGAGAGTCATAATTAGTTCTGGTTTATCAGTAGTTACGATTTTAATTATTGAACTTTGGCGATTAAGAAAAAAGGAGTAGCTTGTGGCTGATATTAGTGAGAATAGAAGAAAGACTGTAATTTCAATAATAATAGCTCTCGCTTTTTTTGCCATAATTGGCAAGTTATTCTACATTCAGGTAATTGATAGTTCCTACAAGTTCTCTGCTGCAAATAATGTTCTTCGATATGTAACCCAATATCCTGCTCGAGGGTTAATTCTCGATAGGAATGGAATCCCTTTAGTTACAAACAAAACCGCATACGATATTTTAATTGTAAAGAAGCAGGTTAAGCCTTTTGATACGCTTGAGTTTGCAAATTTGTTAGGCTTAACCGTTGAGCAGGTTAAGCAAGCTTTTATCGATGTTACAAAGCAGCGTGGTTATTCACCACGCAAGGCTGTAGTGCTATTAAAACAGATACCTGCAGAAAGATATGCCCGTCTTCAGGAAATGCTTTACAAATACCAAGGGTTTGAAATTCAGCCAAGAACTATTCGTAACTATGAAAAACCAATTGCTGCGCATGTGCTTGGCTATGTAGGTGAAGTTGATGAGAACAAAATAAAAAGCGATCCCTACTACCAGCTTGGCGACTATATTGGAATAAACGGGCTTGAACGTTCATACGAAAGTGTTCTTCGTGGGAAAAAAGGGGTTAAAGTCTTTCTTGTTGATGTACATAACAGGATAAAGGGTTCTTATGAAAACGGAAAATACGATTCACTTGCAGTGCCTGGAAAAAACATAACCAGCACACTTGATGTAAAGTTGCAGGAATATGGAGAGAAACTAATGAAGAATAAGATTGGCAGTATCGTTGCTATTGAACCCAAAACAGGAGAAGTTTTAGCAATGATTTCAAGCCCAACCTACGACCCAAATTTGTTGGTTGGGCGCGAACGGGCGTTCAACTTCCGTAGCCTATTAAACGATACCCTTAAGCCTATCTTTAACAGGTCGATTATGGCTCTTTATCCTCCAGGTTCAACTTTTAAAGTTGTTAATGCTTTAATAGGCTTACAGGAAAAAGTAGTTGCCCCATATACAAAATATGAGTGCCATGGTGGGTATACAATTGGGCGAGGTGTAGGTTGTCATCATCACCCCTCACCAGTTAATCTTATACAATCAATCCAGGTTTCATGTAATACCTATTACTGCCATGTTTTTAGAAACATTATTGATAAAAAAGATTTTGGTTCCGTTGAGGATGGTTTAAATGCTTGGAAAAAACATGTTCTATCCTTTGGTTATGGCAAAAAGTTGGGTATCGATTTACCCAACGAGTTAAATGGAATAGTTCCTTCTGTATCGTTTTACAATAAGTATTTTAGAAGGGGGGGATGGAGTTCCCTAACTATCATTTCACTTGCTATTGGTCAAGGAGAGCTAGCAGTGACCCCACTTCAAATGGCAAATCTTGTTGCTACTATTGCAAACAAAGGTTTCTATAAAACGCCACATGTGGTTAAATCGATTGAGGGACAAAGTATTGACGAGAAGTTCACTCAAAATCATTACACAACAATAGATTCATCTTACTTCGATTATATCATTGAGGGTATGGATTTGGCCGTTAATGGTGAACCTGGAAGTGGGAGTACAGCACGCATTGCTGCTCTTCCCGATATTAGAATTTGTGGTAAAACTGGTACAGCTCAGAATCCACATGGCAAGGATCACTCAGTATTTTTTGCATTTGCACCTAAAGACGATCCCAAAATTGCCATTTCGGTTTATGTGGAGAATGCTGGATATGGTGCAACATGGGCTGCACCAATTGCAAGTTTGATGATTGAGAAATATTTAAAGGATACAATTTCCAGACCTTGGTTGGAAAAATATATAATGGAAGCTAATTTACTCGATAGACGTGCAAAGGCGAATTAACATATTACGAAGTCTCGATTGGGGTGCAGTTGTCCTCTACATCATTTTGGTGTTAATGGGGTGGTTTAATATTTATGCTGCTGTTTACAGCGATGAGTTTAGCAGCATTTTTGATTTGTCGCAACGATATGGGAAACAGCTGCTTTGGATAATTTTTGCTTTTGTTCTGGCAATCATTGTTCTTCTTACGAACGATAGGATATACCCGGCCTTTGCCTATATATTTTATGCTTTGGCACTATTAGCCCTAATTTCAACATTGATATTTGGTAGAACGGTAAATGCTTCCAAATCGTGGATTCAGGTAGGTGGATTTGGACTTCAACCAGCCGAGTTTGCTAAAATTGCCACGTCTTTGGCTCTTGCCAAATTACTTAGTAGCTACGGATTTAAGTTGACCAATTTTTGGTCGTACCTTAAAGCTGGGGTTATTTTAGCATTACCTGTTGGTATAATTCTTATGCAGAATGATACAGGTTCTGCCCTAGTATTTGGAGCATTAATCCTTGTACTATATCGAGAGGGACTTCCTTCGTGGATTTTAGCTTATTTAGGATTTCTAATTGCTGTGTTTATTTTAACCCTAAAGTATAGTAGTGCGACTCTTATTTCTATCATATTCTTTGTTTCCTTCATACTTTTTATTCTTTACACCCGTCGGTATCGCGATGCCTTTAGGGTGTTACTTATGGCACTTGGATTAGGGTTAGTTCTTTATCTTGCATCTCAGTTCTTAAAACTCCGGCTATCGGTTACTTTGATATTTCTAATTCCTGTTCTGCTTTGCTCAATTATTGGTTTGTTCTACGCCTATTTTAAACGGGTAAAACCAGTTTACCTAATTTCGTTATTTCTTATAGTAACTCTTGCTTTCTCTTTTTCTACCGATTATGTATTTGAGAGAGTTCTCGATGTTCATCATCAAAAAAGAATTTACGATTTGTTAGGCATTGAGGATGATCCTTTGGGGTGGGGATACAATGTAAACCAATCGAAAATAGCAATTGGTTCAGGTGGTTTCTGGGGTAAGGGGTATCTTGCTGGTACGCAAACAAAGTATAATTTTGTTCCTGAGCAAAGTACCGACTTTATTTTCTGCACTGTTGGCGAGGAGTGGGGGTTTGTGGGTTCCACTGTTGTTGTCTTACTTATTCTGACATTTCTTTTACGGCTATTAAAAATTGCAGAACGACAAACCGAACATTTTGCCCGAGTTTATGGCTATGCAGTAGTTTCTATTTTGTTTTTCCATGCTGCTGTAAACATTTCAATGACAATAGGGCTAATGCCAGTGATTGGGATTCCCCTCCCATTTTTTAGCTATGGAGGATCGTCGTTGTGGGCGTTTACAATTCTTGTTTTTATCCTTTTACGCTTCGATATGTCGCGATATGGCGCATACTAGGCTGTATCTGGAATTCGCGCTCAACCATTATAGTTAAATCCGATAAAAGCTTGTTGAGCTTCTCTCTCAGGAGTTCGTAGTTATCTTTTACTACGTTAAGAGCCTGTTCCGGATCACCTTGTAGCGATGTGTGGTTGCTCATAATATTAAGCGCTTTGATGATACCAGAATCGCTTCGGTATGAGTATAAACGATTGCTGTGAATCATGAATGGAAGAAAGCCTCGAACTCGAGGCGGTAGTAAGTGGTAACGTTGCAACATTTGAAAATAGAATGTTCGTGTAAATCCCTTTAAAGGTCGGTTGGAGTAATTTTCCCATTCTTTGGCCAATATGTAGTCGAACATCACATCTGTTACAACTCCGGCCCAACGTCCATAACTCTCTTTGAGCAATTCCCTACAAATTTTCCATGAGCTATGCTTATCGGTATGAAAATCAATGGCCCGATGTAGGTTTATCCCTTTTTGAATGGTTTTGGGGTAGCTAAATATCGTTTTACCTTTTACGTAGTCGCCTATGAAGTTCCCAAGACGAATTTCTATATCTTCTCCCGAAAGATAGAGATGTGCTAAAAAGTTCATAAGTATTATTTGCCTTTGAGAGAGGCTGAGGAAATTACTTCATCTTGCCCATTTGGGTTGTAGCGCATAAGGTTAAATTGCTCCCCATCCCAAACACCATAAGTGTTGCTTACCAGCCAATCACCAAGTACTGTTAAATTAGAATTATCAGCAAGCGGGTATATTATTGGAGAATGCCAGTGACCAAAGATGAAAAAATCAAAATGTTCATCGCTAAGTTTTATGCGGGAGAATTTGGTTATTTGTTCTTCCTCGCCTCGGAAGTTGTGGGTTATTTCTTTAGAGTATCGGCTGCTAACACTCCACTGATTTCCAAACCATAACGAGAAGTTTGGGTGTAACTTGGCAAATAGCCACTGGAGGGTAGGGCTAGTAAAAATTCTTTTTAGTAACTTGTAGCCAGGATCGCCAGGTCCCAACCCATCGCCATGGGCAAGAAGGAATCTTGCTCCTAGGAGCTCACGTACTATAGGTTCACGATGTATTGTTACGCCTAATTCTTTTTCAAAATAATCGAACATCCAAACATCGTGATTACCCGTAAAAAAATGCACAGGAATACCACTATCGGTAAACTGGGCAATTTTCCCTAGAAATCTGGTGTACCCTTTGGGTACAACTCTTCGGTATTCAAACCAGAAATCAAAGATGTCGCCAAGTAGGTAAAGCTCCGAGGTGCTTGGGTAAATTTCATCGAGCCAGGAAACAAACATTTTCTCCCTAGGTAAACTTTTCTCAAGGTTAGGTAATCCCAAATGTAGGTCGGAAGCAAAGTATATTTTCTTATCCTGGCTCATTAAAGACTAATGGTTTAAATATTCATTAAGAGCTTTTTGGAGTTCTTTCCCATAAAGGTTCTTGCCAATAATGTTGAAATCTTTACCAATAAGATAGTTGGCAGGAATTTGCTTAACATTATAGAAGATAGCAGCTTGTGACTTTTTGGGATCTTCTTCTCTCACACTAATCCAAGGAATATTTGAACTATTCAGGTAGTTAAGCCAAGCTTCCTTTGTCGAATCGTACGAAATCTGGTAAACCTCAAACCCCTTACTCTTATATTTCTTATAAATTTCCATTAGCTCCCTATTGTCAAGTAAGCTAACAGTGTTTTCGCTTGTGAAAAAGTCGAGCAGCACAACTTTACCTTTTAAAGAAGATAGGGTGATTTTTTTACCATGACGGTCAGATATTGAAAGATCTGGTATAGGCATTTCAGCATTTTGTATCATTTGCTGAAATTTCGCATTAGTAATTTTCTTTTCTATGCTTTTAATGTCCTCAAGCATACCTTTGGTGTAGTTCGATTTAGGGTATAGGGCTTTCCAAGCCGATGCAACCATTTTAATAAGCAAGAGGTCGTCTGAGCTGTCAAACACGTAAATGTTATCGTTGTATTTTAGATAGAGGGCCATGATGCTTGCTTTCGACATAGGATTATCCCAAATAAATTTTGTTAATTCATCTTTTATCCGCTTACGCTCAGCATCAAATTCCTTATTAAGGGCTTCTCGCTCTTCTGGTGAGTCAGAACTTAAGTACCTGTTTGATAGTACATCTACTTTGGCTTTTGATTTGGCAAAAGCCAAAACAACTTCTTTAACTTTTGAGGAACCCTCTGATCCTTCAACCTGATAGCTAAGTATGTTGTTTAAGTCAAGAGTTAGCTTTATTCTTTCGCCTTTGCTTGCAAGTATGGTTACCGCTTTCCCATCCTTTGTGCCAATTGAATAAAATTCTGGCTCATCGCCCTGTTTTATCCTAAAACGTTTATGGTTTTCGCCCTTGCTAATTTTTACAGAATCAACTTTAAAAATCTGATTAAAATCAATCCTATTCAGATATAAAACATTTTTATCAGGACTATTGATGTTAACATCAACCACAACATCGTCTTTGCTGCCGCATCCTGCAATTAAAGCAACCAATAATATCGAAATGCAAAATCTAAAACGCATAGTTATATTCTGTTTATGATTGAATGCAAATTTAGATAAACTTTACAATTTGCCACATTCTTTAATGTTCTTATGACAATAAAATTGCATTTTTGTAAAAAAACTTTTTAAAAGATGAGATCTAAACCCGAAGGTTCATACATAAGCTACTTTAGCAATTTAGTAAAAAGCAATGGTGGAATAAACCTTGCACAGGGTATCCCTGGTTTTCAGCCACCAAAAAAATTAATTGATATTTTGAATGATGTTTCCTCAACGGAGGTTCATCAGTATGCTCCTGGCATAGGTAATCTTAAACTCAGGGCGCTTGTGGAGCAGTATTATGGGGTAAGCCCCGATCAACTGCTGATGGTTCAGGGTGCAACCGAAGGCCTTTCGCTTGTTTACACTTATCTTCTTAAAATTTTAGGAAGTGATTTTGGGGTGCTTTCGTTCAACCCTGCATACGAAAGTTATAGCCAGCTACCCAAAATATTTGGTCAGCAGTTTGTTGAGTTTTATTTAGATGAAAATAACTCTATTGATTTTGACGAGTTGGGAAAAACAGTTGAGAGGAATAGGGTAAAATTGATTTTTATTAGCTCGCCAGGAAATCCTTATGGTAAAATTTGGAGTAGGGATGAGATTGATAACATTTTGAATTTAGCCGAAAAACATGGAGTTTACATCGTTTTCGATTCAGTCTACGAGGAACTATATTTTGAATACAAACCATACATTCCTATTGATAGGCTGAATGAAAGGCTATTTATTGTAAGCAGTTTCTCAAAATCGCTTTGCATTACAGGTTGGCGAATTGGATACATAATTCATCATTCAACACATTGTAAAGGATTACGCGCTGTTCACGATTATATTGGGTTGTGTGCACCCAGCGTTTTGCAGGAAGCCCTTGCATTATATCTATCACAGAACGGGTATGGCTGTGATTTTATGGAGTCGTTTAGAGAAAATGTTAAGTTATCGTTTAATGAGCTCAGCAAAGGCCTGTTGGAGCTAGGTTTTCATGTTCCTAAAATTGATGGGGGATGTTTTGTTTGGGCTGAGCTACCACCCAAATTTGACGATGGCTTTGAGTTTGCATCTGAGCTATATGAGCAAAAGCGTGTAGCTGTGATCCCAGGAGAACACTTTAGCAAATCGAGTACAAAGTGGATTAGGTTTAATGTTGCACGGCCTGTAGATGAAATAAGGCTTGCCGTAACATGTTTGAAAGAGTTTTTTTAGGGAATAATGCAGATTGTTTCATTAATACTATTCTTGCTTTATGCAATAGCTATTCTTATACTGCTTGGTGGCTTGCTGAGTTCTAAGTGGGTAAGGGAAAATAATGTTTACAGAACTGAAAATAGAAAGGTCTCAGTTATAGTTGCCTTTAGGAACGAGAGAGGCTGTTTAACTGAACTAATTAAATCGTTAGCGGGTCAGGATTTGCAATATAACCACTGGGAGGCAATTCTTGTTGACGACCATTCCAGCGACGGTAGCTATGAATTGGCCCTGAGTTTAGCCCAAGGGCTACCCTTTAGCCTTTATAAATTACCTAAGGAACTTAAGGGCAAAAAGAGTGCGCTGCTTTTCGGTTTGTCAAAAGCACAACATGATATAGTAGCCATAACCGATGCCGATTGTGTACTTCCAAGTTCTTGGTTGCGCGAAATTTCATTTGAAATGGCTCACACCGATTTTTTTCAGGGCGAAGTTCGACCGATTGTAGGTGCGAAAAGTCTAATCTCATGGTTTGAGGCATTGGATTATACATCATTAATGGCTGTTTCTGCTGCATCGTTTGCATTACATCGACCTGTGATTGCAGCGTCGGCTAACCTGGCATTTAATAGGAAGCTAATTCCCGTAGATTCTGAATCGATTCGGCTTGATGTTCACTCTGGTGACGATATGTTCCTGCTCCACGCAGCAAAAAAGCAGAAAATTAGGAGGATGAGATTTTTGTCGTCGACAAATATAGCCGTGCAAACATACTTTGATGGCGGGTGGAGCGGATTTCTTAATCGTCGTATACGTTGGGCATCAAAAGCAAAAAGCTATACCGATATTGAAACCATTATACTCGCTTCAATTGTTTTTGCAATAAATGCCTGGCTTGTTATGTTACTAGTCTTGGGCGCTTTGGGCTTTTTTGATATCATGTTTCCATTAAAAGTTTGGTTCTGGAAATCAGCCATAGATTTTATATTTCTCTTTACCTATCTTATTAGAACAAACCAGCTTAAACTTTTGGTTGTTTTTTTACCTTTACAGGTTGTTTATCCGTTTTACATTACATTGGCAGCACTAACAGGATTAATTAAAGGAATAACTTGGAAAGGAAGAACAAGCGTTTAGAGGATTTAGCAAGGAGTGGTTCGCCCATGCGAATAGCTATTCGAAGGCTTTTGGCCGATAGGCTGGCTGTTGCTTCCATCTCATTTATTGCATTTGTTGCTTTAGTGGCAATTCTTGGCTATCTTATTACACCCGACAGCACCCCTTTTGCCAACAATCAGCATCTACAACTTGCCACGCTAAAGCCTGGAGCAAAGGTTAAATTCCTTTTGGTCCGCAAACAGCATGATGTTAAGCAACGAAATCTAATTGGCCGGATGCTTTTTGGACAGGAGTCCATTTACGATGAGATTCCTGTTGATTCCATATATATTGATGGTTACAAGGTTTATGCAACGGAGTATAACCCTATTCCTGAATCAAATGCATTTGTTAGGGAGTTTTTCCTACCAGAGGTACTATATGGGTTAGATAAAGACAAAAAGTTTCTAGCTGATGGCGATACTCTAATAGTATTCCAAAACAATGGCAAAGAGACTCGAGTGAACTTGCAGGATGCTAAAGATGAACTATTTAGGAGTAGGATAATAGAACGGCGATTTTGGTTGGGCACCGATAGGTTTGGACGCGATTTGCTAAGCAGGCTTATAATTGGCGCACGCATTTCGCTTTCAGTTGGCTTTATAGCGGTAGCAATAGCCCTTGTCATTGGTATCTTGTTTGGCGCCATTGCTGGGTTTTCCCGTGGTTTTGTCGACGATGCCATAATGTGGTTGGTAAATGTGGTTTGGTCGGTTCCTACATTGCTTATGGTAATTGCTTTGACCATGGTTATTGGTAAAGGTTTTTGGCAAATATTTGTTGCCGTTGGCCTTACAATGTGGGTAGATATGGCGCGTGTGGTTCGCGGACAGGTGATGAGCGTAAGGGAGAAAGAGTATGTTGAAGCCGCAAGGGTTTTAGGATATAGCCGATGGCGAACAATTTTCAGACACGTACTTCCAAATATCTTGGCACCTGTTATAATTGTTTCGGCAAGCAATTTTTCAACAGCTATTCTTCTTGAGGCAGGCCTAAGCTTTTTAGGAGTTGGAGTGCAGCCGCCAGCACCATCGTGGGGAACAATGATTCGCGACCACTATGGATATATCATAATGGGGAAAGCATACCTAGCGCTTATCCCTGGCTTTGCCATGATGCTCCTTGTTTTAGCGTTCAATCTGCTTGGTAATAGCCTCCGTGATGCATTGGATCCTAGGGAATAAACAAAAGGCTTAGTATTTCTAAGCCTTTTGTTGTTATCTCGATTAATTTTATTACTCAACCCACTTTTTTACATCGTCCATGCTAGGGTTTGCCAGTCCGAGCTTGTTCTTTTTGTTATAGCCGCAGAGGTCGTTAAATAGCTTACCTGCTGCTGCGCCTTTAAGCGAAGCTACAGTTGAGAATCCCATCTTTTGTAAAACTGGCACCCATTCGGCAGGAATGCCCTTTTGAGTATATGCCTCAACCGAGTCCTTTTGGGGTTTCTTTTCGGGTCGCATTTGAGGGAACAGCAGTACATCTTGTATGGATTGCTGGTTGGTCATGAACATGGTAAGGCGGTCGATTCCAATGCCCATACCCGAGCAGGTGGGCATGCCATATTCAAGAGCGCGCACAAAATCCATATCGATGTACATGGCCTCATCGTCGCCACGCTCGCTTAATCTGAGCTGTTCCTGGAAACGTTCCAATTGGTCGATGGGGTCGTTCAATTCGCTGTAGGCGTTGCATAGCTCCTTACCTGCAACGAATAGCTCAAAACGTTCAGTTAGTTCAGGATTATTGCGGTGTCGCTTGCATAGTGGCGACATCTCAATTGGGTAGTCCATGATAAAGGTTGGCTGTACGAGGTGCTCCTCACATTTCTCACCAAAGATGGCATCAATCAGTTTGCCTTTACCCATGGTTTCATCAGTCTCAATCTCTAGCTGTTTGCATATTTCTCTAAGCTCTTCCTCTGTTTTCCCAGTAATATCAACACCCGCATATTCCTTAATTGCATCGGTCATAGTCATGCGGCGGAATGGACGTTTAAAATCGATTTCCTTATCGCCAAAAGTTACTTTTGTAGTTCCATGTAGGGCAAGAGCCACGCGCTCAAGCATCTCCTCGGTGAAATCCATCATCCAAAAGTAATCCTTGTAGGCCACGTAAATTTCCATGACGGTAAACTCGGGATTATGGGTGCGGTCCATACCCTCGTTTCGGAAATCTTTGGCAAATTCATATACCCCGTTAAACCCGCCAACAATAAGTCTTTTTAGGTACAACTCGTTGGCAATGCGAAGATAAAGGGGGATGTCGAGTGCATTGTGATGCGTAACAAATGGACGCGCCGCAGCACCGCCTGGAATGGGTTGTAGAATTGGTGTTTCAACCTCAAGGTAACCCTTTGAGTTGAAAAACTCACGCATGGTATTAATTATGGTTGCGCGTTTGCGGAATGTTTCGCGAACACCAGGATTGATGATAAGGTCGACATAACGCTGACGATAACGAAACTCAGGGTCTGTTACCGCATCAAATACCTTACCGTCTTTCTCTTTTACAATTGGTAATGGCCTTAATGATTTGGCAAGAACTGTTAGCTCCTTGGCATGTATTGATTCTTCACCCATCTTGGTGCGGAAAACAAAACCCTTGATACCAACAATATCGCCAATATCGAGTAGTTTCTTAAATACCTTATTATACAAAGTTTTATCTTCGCCAGGGCAGATGTCATCGCGTTTGACGTAGATTTGAATCTTGCCTTTCTCGTCCTGAAGTTCAAAGAAAGATGCATTTCCCATAATACGACGCGACATAATACGTCCTGCAACGCAAACATCTGCTTGCTTTTCGCACATATTCTCGAAATCGCCTAAGATATCGGCAGTGCTGTGCGATACAGGATACATCGCAGCAGGGTAGGGATCTACCCCTAATTTGCGCATTTCTTCAAGCGATTGTCTACGGATTATTTCCTGTTCGCTAAGTTCTTCGTATAAAGCCATTTCTATTTTATATTTTTTGAACTTGCAAAAATACAAGTTTTTTTACGAATAGGTATGTCAATTAAAATATCTATTAAACAAAAAGGGGGAAATCCCCCTTTTGTTATCTTTTCAAATCTCATAAATTACTTATCTAATCTGCAAGAATTTAATTAATGATTAATGGATTCTTTTTGCTTGACCTGTCCACTCTGCAAACTTCTTCTGGAGAGTAACAGTTACACGATACATCACGGGAACTATAATTAGAGTAAGAAAAGTTGAGAAGGTAAGACCAA
Organism: Tenuifilum thalassicum; assembly: GCF_013265555.1. Classification (GTDB taxonomy): domain Bacteria; phylum Bacteroidota; class Bacteroidia; order Bacteroidales; family Tenuifilaceae; genus Tenuifilum; species Tenuifilum thalassicum. Next base: position 761,635 of record NZ_CP041345.1, read on the forward strand.
AGATTACTGTCCATGAAATTGGTCCCCAGAAAATCACATTATCACCCCCAAAATAAAGGTCGGGCTTAAATCGACTGAGGGCCCCATAGAAGTCGAAGTTCATTCCTATAGCCATGGGGATAAGACCAAGAATTGTTGTAATTGCAGTTAGTAGAACAGGCCGTAGCCTTGTTTTCCCTGCAGTAATAATGCAGTCTGTAGCATATTTCATGGGTAGAAAATCGTTCTCGGCTAGTCCAAGCTCAACTCTACGACGCTCCTTTAGAAGTCCAATGTAGTCAATTAGCACGATGGCATTATTAACAACAATTCCGGCAAGCGAAACAAGTCCTATACCAGTCATTACCACTACAAAATCCATTTTAAAAGTGGCTATTCCCCCAAAAACACCGATGGTGCTAAACAGAACGCTAGTCATAATAATTAAGGGTCGAATTAAGGAGTTAAACTGTGTAACAAGTATAAGGAGAATTAGAGACAGTGCTATGAGCATTGCCCTACTTAGGAACTCCATCGATTTTTGTTGCTCCTCCTGTTCGCCTGTAAATGATATACTATAGCCTTCTGGCAGGTTGAAATCCGATAGTAGAAGCTTTAGCTGGTTGTTTATGCTGGTCGCATTATAACCCTTTACAACGTTTGAGTAGATGGTAACAACACGTTTTTTGTCTTTACGCATTACCGAACCATAGGTGTTTGAGTATTCAAAATCGGCAACAGCAGAAAGGGGAATCTGAACGAGTTGACCGTTCTCCATAAAACCAATCTTCTGGTTCATGATATCGGCAAGGCTGTAACGATACTTATCGGCATACCTCAGCTGTATAGAGTAGTCGTCTTCGCCATCCTTAAATTTTGAAATCTCCTTACCATATATGGCTGTTCTTATTGTTGAGGCAATTTGCATGGTACTAAGTCCAAACCGTCTTGCCTTATCCCTATCAATTTTAACAATCAGTTCGGGTTTGCCTAGCTCAATGTCAAGTTTAAGTCCCTCAATGCCGTCAATGTTATTTGAGTTGATGTAGCTGATGATAGAATCGGCCGATGAAATTAAGGTTTCAAAATCTTGACCACTAACCTCAATATTAATTGCTTTTCCAGCGGGAGGCCCCATCTGATTTTGGGCAATTGATATTTTTACACCAGGATATTTGTTTAGCAGCTCCTCATTTAGCTGACGCATTATTTTTGACGTATTTACTCCTCCGCGGTCCTTGTAATCGACAAAGGTGATTGTTGTTAGCCCCTTGTTGAATTGTGAGCCTGCTAATGCCCACTTCTCTGGGTCGCCTTTACCAACGGTAGTAAGAACCGATTTGACAATTTCTTTATTTGGTGCGAGAACCCTATTGATATCATTCTCTATCATCATCATTACCGAATCAGTTGCTGCCAAATCGCTTCCTATTGGTAGCTCCGCAATAACATTGATATAGTTAGGGTCGCTTGAAGGGAAGAATTTGATTTCGGGCGAACGGATAGCAAAGAAAATGATTGTAAAAATAAGAAGGAAGAAAGTGCCTAGTGTAATCCAAAATGGTCGTTTCCCAACTAAGCTAAATGTTAAAACCTTAGTGTAGGCTCTCTCTAGCCAGGTTAAGAATCGGTAACGGAACCATCGTTCAACCTTATAAAAGAAAATTGCATTTAGGAAGATGATAATGGCCAGTATGGCAAGAATATTTGCAAGTATAAACACTTTTGTTAGGTAGAAAACGACAGCAAAGGCACCAATTATTGACGAGGCTCTGTAGGCTTTGCGTTTATCGGGAATGTTATCGTGCATCTCATCGCCATGCTTAATAAATGTTGCAGTAATTACTGGAATAATGACTAGCGCAACAGCAAGCGATGATGTAAGAACAATGATAAGGGTTACAGGAAGGTTCTTCATGAATTCACCAGTAAGCCCTTGCCAAAAGGCTAAAGGTAGAAACGCTGCAAGTGTTGTAATTGTCGACGCAATTACTGGTCCTGCTATTTCTCCCACTGCTAATCTTGCAGCTTCAAAGGGCTTATGGCCATTATCGACAAAGCGATAGATGTTCTCAACTACAACTATAGCATTATCAACAAGCATTCCCAATGCAAGTATTAGCGAAAATAGCACAATCATGTTGATACGATAACCAATAAGGTTAATCACAACAAATGAAAGGAGCATACTTAAAGGAATTGAAAGCCCAACGAAAAGAGCGTTTCGAGTGCCTAAAAAGTAAAAAAGAACGAGTACAACTAGGATTACTCCAAGTATCATGCTATTTTCTAAGTTCGATAGCTGCTTTCTAATAAGGTCGCTTTGGTCGTTTGTTATAGTTAATTCAAGCTGAGCAGGAAGAACCTTTGATTTTTGCGCATGTTCAAGAATGGCAAAAATCTGGTCGGTGGCATTTAGCAGGTTCTCGCCACTCTTTTTCACCACCTGAACAGAAACTACTGGCTTCCCGTTTAGTCGTGCAATAGTTGTGGGCTCTTTGAAAGTGTCCTTTACCTTTGCCACATCGCGTAGGTAAATAGTTTTATCCTTATCGCGTTTTACCGATATGGCCTCAATCTCCTTGATGCTGGCGAACTCACCTATAATTCGAATGGAACGACGGGTTTTTCCAATCTTTATATCGCCTCCCGACATCGAAACGTTTTCGAATCGCACTGCATTCTCTATATCTGTGAAGCTTAGGCCTAGCGATTCGAGCTTAATCATATCGACTTCAATAACAATTTCCCTATCTTCTACACCTTGAATGTTAACCTTTGATACTTCCGGAATGGCTTCAATTTCATCCTCAAGGTATTCGGCAAATCGTTTCAGCTCCTGAATGGAGTAGTCGCCCGAAAGGTTGATGTTGATAATGGGGAATTCGGAGAAGTCTATATCGTTTACAACTGGGTCGGTTAGCAAGTCGTTTGGCAGCTCGCTCTTTGCCCTGTCAACCGCATCCTTGGTTTCCTGAAGCGCATCGGGAATTGAAACATCGGTGTTGAACTCTACAAGAATCATTGAAGCGTCCTGCAACGATGTCGACGAAAGCTTCTTTAACCCCTTTACATCCTCTAGCTCCTTTTCGAGTGGACGGGTAATTAGGTTCTCAATATCAACAGGCGGATTCCCCGGGTAGAAGGTTTGCACCATAATGGTAGGATAGTAAACCTCAGGGAAAAGCTCCTTGGGTAGCCCCTTATATGCTACTATTCCAAATAGGGCAATAATAAAAGAAAGAAGAAATATGGTATTCCTATTTTTTAGTGCCCAAGTTGTAGGACCAAAGTTTCGTATTATGTTTTTATTATCCATGGCTTAATGTTATGTGTAACTGAAATCGCTATCTAATGGAAACATTAACAGGTATGCTGTTGCTAACCATGTTATAGCCTGCAACAATCACCATATCCCCATCTTTTAATCCTTTTACCACTTCGGTTCTATCGTTGAACGATATGCCTGTTTTTACATAAACCTTTTTAGCAACTTCCCGGTTACTGGCCTTATCAACTGTAAATAGGAAAGTGCCCTTAGTATCCTGTTTTAGAATGATACTTGGCACTGTTATTGCCTTGGGATTGTAGTAATCGTTTATGTACAGAAGTGCTATCTGGTTGGGCTTTATCATGCCCGAAGGGTTGTTGGAGTTAACCTGAATGGTAATGGTTCGGGTTTTAGGGTCAATGTAATTGCCAATTCTTGAAATCTCCGTTTCAATTTTGATGTCGGGAAAGGTGGGAAAGGTTACGGCAATCTTATCGCCAACGTGTACCTTACTCAGAAAACTTTCGGAAATATCGGCCTCTATCTTTATCTTGTCGGGGTTGAGCAGGTAGGCTACGGGTTTTCCAGGCGAGGCAAGTTCGCCCTCTTTAATGTAAATATCATCCACAATACCATCGAAAGGTGCCTTTACGATGGACATATCGAGCTGCGCATTAAGGGTTTTGAGCTTTTGCTCAAGGCTCTCTTTCTGGTTTTTAGCCTGTAAATACTGAAGCTCCGTCCCAATGTTTTGTTCCCATAGCGCCTTTTGCTTCTCGTAAACCTTGGTAGCCAGCTCCAAACCTATTTTAACCTCCGATATGCTATTCTCTATTATACTTGTGTTGAGTGCTATTAGTATATCGCCCTTTTTAACCCTTTCTCCTTTTCTAACATAAATCTTTTTAACCTGACCATTTGTTTCGGTGCTAATGGCTGCCTGATTCTCAAGTTCAACCTTACCGCTTGCTATAAAGTAGTGGTTAAAGGGTTCCGATTTTACCCTTTCGGCTATAACCGAAATGCGATTGCTCCCGTTGTTTAACGTATCAATCTCTGCCAACCTGGACTCTATCAGCTTAATCTGATGGTTTATGTTTGTCGACTGCTCTTTGAGCTTTGATAGCTTTGCCTTCAGCGCTTCAGGGCTATCCTGGTTGCCGCATCCTGCAAAAAGTGATGCTGCTATAAAAATTGGTACTATCCGCTTCATATGTTTTAAAATTTGTTGGGTTGCATATTGTTGGTGAAATATCTATCCGGCGGTTACCCCTCTTTTAGCAACGTCTTTGCTGTAACTCATAAGTGGGGGGGCCTTACCGTTAGTTTAATGTTTAATCGTTAGATGTTGCCTGATAGCTTATCAAGTTTTACCCTTGCGTTAATCACTTCAACTATGGCAGCAAGGTAGTTGCCCACTGCTTGCAGGTATTTGTCGTTAGCCTGTATCACATCAACCTGCGAGGCCAGGCCGTTTTTATACTTTGTCCTAACATCGTCGAGCACCTGCTTGGCCAGCTCCTTGTTCATCTTTTGAGTTTCGTACTTGCTCCAAGCCACGCTCAGGCTGGCCTTTGCATCGGCAAAGCCCATTTCTACGTTTTGTAGCGTTTGGTAGTATGTGTTTATCGACTTGGAAACCTCTAGCTTAGCCTGCTGAACTTTTGATAATCGCATGCCACTTGAAAAGATTGGGAGAGTAAGCTTTGCCCCTAGTAACGCAGTAGGAGTAAAATTTATTAGAGGCTCCTTGTGTAATCGCTGGAAAGAGACGAAAGCCGATACACTTGGTAAGAAATTAGATTTGTTCAGCTTGAGCTGTAGCTTGCTTATGTTAACCTGATTATCAAGTATTTTCAGGTCGATATTTTTGCTTGGGTCAAAGGCTATATCATTGGCATTTGGGTTATAGCGCGCTATCATTTCGGTTAGTTTATCGGATAAGATAAGGTTAGCGCTATCGGGCAGCCCTAGCTGAAGCTTCAGAAGTTTTACCGATGAGCTCAGCTGGCGCTTTGTTTCGGCCGAAGAGTTTTCGAGTAACGAAACCGATACCCTAACCTGATCAACGGCTGTTTTGTCGGCAAAACCGGTTCGGTAGAGCTGTTCCGTATCGTGGGCAATTCGCTTCAGGTTGGCCACGCTGGAGTCCATGATTTGCGATGTTTCTTGCAAAAGCAGAACGGTAAGATATCCTGCGGTAACATTGGCTTTTATGTCCTGGTCGGTTTTTACCAAAGCATTTTCCGACAGGTTTTTGTAAGCCTTTGCGGCCTGAAGGCCAACAATGTAGGGGCCGTTAAAAACAAGCTGCGAAATGGTTACGCTGTAGGTGGCGTTGGCCTTTTCCCCAACCTCTATTTGGGTGGGTTGGCCATCGGAACCGGGTAGCGTTAGTTTCGGCAGGTCGTTCAGGATGTACTGGAAATCAACTCCGGCGCTAACCTGTGGCAGGCCTTGGGCCGTTGTCTCCCAAACCTTTTTCTTCGCTATCGTCACATCGATAGCTGCATTCTTACGGGTGAGGTTATTGCTTAGGGCAAAAGCTTTTGCCTCATTCAGGGTAAAGGTGTAGCTGTTCTCCTGTCCAGCTGCACCGAGTGTAAACCCCACTGAAAACAGTAAGTAGGTTAACCTTTGTAGTGTTCTCATTCGTATTGGTTTATTTTTATTATTCATTATATCGACTGGGTGAGAAATTCGGCATCGAAAAGCTCGTTTATGTCAAAATCTCTCATCTTGTGCTCCAAAAATTCAATCCCTTTCTGGTTGGCTATGCCCCTAATGTGATAGATAAAAACCTCCTTGAAAAAGTTCTCCGACGACATCTCGTCGAGCGTGAAGATGTCGTTGTCGATAAAGCTTTCGATTCTCGAAATTTGCAACCTTGCAATAATGCTTGGGTTTAGGTCTGTCCTGTAAAAACCCTCTTTTTGTCCCTTTTCAATATTCGATATCACGCTTGATATCATCTTCTCGCGCCTGGCTTTGGTTAGCCTTTCGTATAGCAGCGGGTAATATTTTCTTAGGTCATATATGGTGGAAAGGTTAATTGCCTTCATTTTGTGGTTCAGTATTTTACTAACAATGAGTAGCTCCTCAATGGCGTTAAACCTATCCTTCTCCACGCAATTCATTCCCTTGTTAAGCTGCTCAATCTCATAATCGATAACCTTATCAACCAGCTCGTTCTTATCGGTTACATACCTGTATAATGTTTTTTTTGAGATGCCAAGGTTTCGGGAAACGTCGTCCATGGTAACGCTTTTAATGCCATACTTGGCATACATCTCACGGACCTTCGCAACTATGTGATCGAACTCCTGATTCATGACTGGTAAACTTTGGAAACAAAAGTAACAAAAAATGTTTCCATAGGTTGATGCGGCGATGGTTAAAAACTGTTATAACAACTGCGATGTTATGATAAGTGGCAGATAATGAGCGGCGAATTGGTGGGGTGAGGCTAAGATGCTCAGATAACACCCTAAAAATTTGTGGGGATAAAAAAAAGTAGCTAGATTTGAATTGATAAGGTAAAAATTGGTATTGCGTTGAGCCAAAAAATTTTGTAACTTTGCACCCCAAAAAAATGGTACCATTCTTTAGTGAAAAAGTGTTAAATTTCTTTAAATTCGGTTTGTATAATTCTGGTTCACAGCGATTTACAGATTTACCTATCAGAGAGTAACGTCCACTAAAACAAGGATTACGACTAGTCTTCCGTAGCATGGACATTGGCCCCCGCTTCGTCAGAGAGTAACGTCCACTAAAACAAGGATTTGATTAGAAATAGAAAGACGCTTTGCTTCTGAAAGAAGCAAAGCGTCTTGTATTTTCAACACATCGGACTCATCCCGATATTTCCGACTCATTCATCTAACTTCCTCTAACTTCCTTTAACTCCCTCATATTCCTAAACAAGAGAAGCCTTGACTACGCTCGGCATGACAAAAACTTCCAATTTCTTCCGATTATTTCCGAGTCATTCCGAGTCATTCTTTTAACTTCATCTAACTTCTTCTAACTCCCTTTAACTTCTTCTAACTCCTTCATATTCCTCAACAAGAGATGCTTCGGCAAGCTCAGCATGACAAAGGCTTCCGACTACTTCCGAATATTTCAGAATCATTCCGAATTATTCCTCTAACTTCCTCTAACTTCTTTTAACTTCCTCATATTCTTCAACCAGAAATGCCTAGATTACGTTCGGCAAGACAAAGGCTTTCCTTAAGAGTATTCTGGAATTGTGCTCGAACATCTTCTGGTTCAAGAACCTCAATATCGGGACAAAAGTTTAGGAGAAGCGCAAAAAGCTCTTTATTAGGAATTACTTTAATACGAACCTCCAACTTATCGCCCACAAAACGGTGTTTTTGAGAGGGGTGTAATGGTTTTGTAATAACATATGGTGCCCTAGTTTTTGAGAAAAGCAGCTTAATTTCAACGGGTTCGGCATCGGCATAACGGGTCACGCCAACAATATCGTAAAAAAACTCCTCCCAATCGGTTTCGGATTGAATATACTTAAGGGATGTCACCTCGATGCTAATAATTCTATCAAGAGCTAGATTCCAGTAAGGGTTATCCTCTTCCTGGTTGAATCCTAAAACAAACCACCTGTTATTGTACTCTTTTAGGTGGTATGGATGGTAGTGGAAGTATTTTGGTTCCTCGGCAAAATAGCGTTTATAACCAATCCTAAGAACCTGCTGGTTAATAATGGCATTAAACAAAACGCCAAAATGCTCAAGTCCCTTCAAATCGCGATTAAAATCGAAGCTAACAACAGGATTGCCATTGCTTTGTAATCCGCCAAATTTATGTTGAAGCAGCGGTACAACCTCATACACCCAATCAAATTGAGGCATACCCTCAAATCGGGCTAAAACATCAATGGCCGCCTTAATCTTTTCTATTTCTTCCTGTTTGATTGGAATATTATTTATGGAAAACTCCGGATTCGAATAGCGATAGAATTTTCTCCTGCCGTCTTGTATTCGTTCTATGTCGGCACTAAAACCCTCGCTGCTCTCCATGAAGTTTATATCATCTAGAACCTGTCTCTTGCTTACAGATTTAGAGGGATCAATATCTTGTAATACCTTATTAATCTCCTCAATTAAATCCTCAACGTAATACTTTCTGCCAGTATTCCTGAAGCATCGATCTAATACCTGATATCGAATTAAGGCATTCTTGTTAATTGGCATAGCTGTATGAATTGATAAATATAAAGGTAATGAATTTTGCAGAAAGAGTGCACAGGTTGATATTTTCTTTGTATCGTTCAGATTCAAAATGCCATGAGAAAGCAACTAATACTAATGGTTTTAATAATGGGCGCGGTAGGATGGGAAAGTCATGCTCAGATATTGTTGAACATTGACGAAATTATTGAAAAATACGGACACCCTTTCGACAAAGAAAGTATTAACGACTCTATGTATTATATGGTTTATAGTTATGACCAGATTTATAATAAGCAAACCGATATTATGCGCCTGAAAAGCGATTACGTAAAGCTGGGTATCATAAACAATCAAACAACCGAAATATGCATTGTGGTACTTCAGGAATACCCCTCTGCGTATTTATATAAGGCTATAAATGTATTAAACAGCTATATGTATAAGCCAAAAAAAAACGACTTTATTTGGGTAAATCGTAAAAAGGGTACGGTAAAACGTATACTATATGAAAAAGGGATGCAAACTTTTTATGTTGCAGAGTTATACTATGGTAATCACGTGATGGACATGTTGAAATAATAAGAATTCAGGAAGGTAGAAAGGATAAATTTTATTTAAATAAAACAACACCATAAACCATGAGAAAGATTACACTAATAATGCTATTTCTCCTATCTGCTAAGGTGGGGCTATCGCAACTCTGGTTAACAGAAGATGAACTTATTAAAAGGTATGGAAAGCCTATTGAAAAGGGATATTTTGAAAAGATCCCTGATTTAGATTTGTACTACCTGATATTTGATTCAGAAAACGTAAACAAAACAAGCGAATACAAGTGTGAATACCTGAAAGCCTTCTTGCCAATAGATACTTCCATAGTTAACTATTGCTTTTGGGTTGAAGCTAAGTATCCTATTAAATACATCTACTCCTTCATTGAAAACTACAATAAAAAATATAGTAGACCTTTAAAGGAAGACTTGAAATGGATTGACTATAACGAAGCTGTTTGGCACTATTTATACATTACCGCTGAAGAAGACTACTTTTTAGCTGTAGATATGGTTGACTTTGAATTGCTAATAAGGGAAGAAAAAAGTGATTATGACTACTAAAAATAATTTGTATCAAACTATGCAGAAAGGCTGCATCATTCACCCCCAACTTTGCAACGTAACAATTAAATCATGAAGCCATGAATAAGATACTGATAGCTTTGTTTGTACTGACATGGGCGCTTCCTGGCAAAACACAGCTAGGATATACCCTTGAGGAAATCATACAAAAGTATGGCGATAACTACTCCGTAGGATATAATTCCGATAGCTTATTCTATGCCATTTTTGAAAATGTGAAAGCAGGTCGTTCCGAAAAGAAAACTGTTATGATAACTTTATTCAATTCCGATAGAAAAGATGCCATTTGCATTGGCAAATTGATTGTTTATAGTCTTGATGAGATCAATGAAGCAGTCGACAAGTTTAATAAGAAATATGTTAAGAAATCGGAGTTGGAGTGGAAGGACTACGAAAATGGTATTTTATACATTATTGATATTGACAGAAACAGAGGCTTATTTACAATAACAAGTTTAATCGATTTATAGCCATGGGTGTATATGCAGTTAATTTGGATGAGGGCACCTTTACCCAGGACAAGGATACCTACAAGAATAGGTTAATGGACCCCCAATGGAAGACACGCAAGGAGGAAATACTAAAGCGCGATGGATATCGGTGTGTGGTTTGTGGTAGTACCGAAAACCTTGAGGTGCATCATAGGCAGTATCATTACCTGATTGCAGCAGGCCGTTACCGCGACCCTTGGGATTACGACGACCACATACTGATTACACTTTGCAAGGAATGCCACTCCGATGGACATACGCATTATAAAGTACCAGTAATATTTATTGATAAAACTAATAAAATTGTATAGCTATGGCAATATTCAACCTATTTAGAAGAAAAATAAGCAACGAAGCAGCAAATAGCTCAACTGCGGCATCTGCCACCTCACCGGTTGCAACTAACCAACCACCAAGGGTTCCTAAAGAGATTTTCATTGAAGAAAATGGCCCAGAAAACAGGTCGTTAACTTTCAAATCTAATGGGCAAAAGGTGGGAATTGATCTAATATACGACTACCTACAGGTGGACTTTGAACGTAAAGGCTATGAGGATGCCATCACCCATCCTGATGAAAGCTACAAAAACGACAATATCAATCTTTTAAAGATGGACCTGGCCATATTAGTTCAAAAAGTTGACAGCTACTACACCGAGCGGCTAAAGGAGCTCGATTTCCACATCGAATCGCGGAAACGTTCAGGACTGGTTGACCTGGTAATGGAGCTAAACTCGCAAAAAGAAGTTGTTCTAAGCCATATGGAAAGACTAAATGGCATTAAGAACGACATTGAGACTGGTAACGGAATAACCAAACGGGTTGAGCTATCGTATCAGCGTGGTTTTTCACGTGGTCTTTCGTCCATAACTAAATCAAAATTTATGAACCAAAAACTTTAGCTATGTGTGTCGATTGCAGGGGGCTCCAAACTATTTGGATAGTTTGAGAAATGAAAAGTGTGTATTGTTAAAACTTGTTCCCCCTGCATTTTTAAATTATTAAACTATTCACATTAACTTTAATATTATTGTAAAATGAGAGATCTTTGGCTAAAAACAAGCTGCTTTTTCACTGGATTCAACTACCAAATAGTAAAAAACTCGAGTGAGGCTGCTGCTAAAATGGTAAAAAAGAACATGTCGGCGCTAATCATTATCAGCATACTTTGGGCATTTATTGGATTTAACTTTACTTCGCGCTACTTGCATGGCAATACGCTAACCTCGCTTATTGTAGCATTGGTAATGGTTGTTGTAGTTATTCAAATTGAAAGGCAGATACTGTTAAATGTAACAAACTCAAAAGGTGCAATTACTTTTCGAACTATTATTGGTGTAATCATGGCCTTTATTGGTTCAATAATTATTGACCAAATCATTTTCAAGGACGATATAGAGCAAGGCCAGATGGCAACAGTACAGCAAAGGGTTAACCGGATTTTACCCATGAAGACTACCGAGCTGAAAGAGCAAATAGCTCAGATAGCCAATGCAATAGAAAGCAAAGAGGCGGAAAGAAATCAGATATTAGTGGAACTGGGCAAGAATCCTACCATCAGCACCCCAACCTCCGTTGGCAAATACGAAAAGGATAGTACCGGCAAAATGGTTATGGTTGGCCGGGAGGTAACCTACCAGTCGGTACCTAACCCTAAAGCTAGCTTGATCCCCCAGATTGATGACCAGCTCGCTCAGCTAAGAACCGATTTGGCAAAAAAGGAGGAGTTGCTGCTAAACATTCGCAGCGAGATTGAAAAGGAGATGCAATCAAAAACAGGTTTCCTCGACGAGCTAACCGCTCTTTATAAAATTGCTACCTCCTCTTTTGTATCAATTTTTGTTTGGATGCTATTTTTCCTCTTTTTCGCATCAATGGAGCTGTTCATATTGGTAAATAAAATTAGCGATAACCATACCGATTACGAGGATATTATAATGCACCAAATGAGGGTCAGAATGAAGCAGCTTGAGAAGCTATCGGAAACTGTTTAAAAAGTTTGCGCAAGGCCTAGGCCTTGCGCAACTCTGTATACTTTTCTTTCCCCAATAAGCTTATCCAATTAGTTTATATCATTTCGATTTCTGTTTGATTGAAAGTTGTAATTTTATTGTATCTAAAAACTTTTTTATTACCAAACTTTTATGTTTGTGGATTATGGGTTATCAAATTTATTAAATTACTTTTATTGCTTTCCATCCTAAAGTTTTTTTCTTTTTGTTATAGGATAAAATAGCCATACCCTTTAACAGTTGTCCATCATTTAGATTATTTTTTTTAATAATTATTGGTTCAACAAAGATGTTTTCAATGAAACCAAAGTTTTGTGATGGGTTTATTTTAAGTTTTCCTTCAAAACTCTTTAATGCATCACATGGTATATCAGCGTCAACTTTTTTTGCTGACAGAATGTTATAATATCCATCCCTGCCATTTCCATTAAAACGAACCTTTAAAAGGTCCCCAATTTGAGGATTGGAAATGTAATCTGAATACCTAAAAAAACCATATTTGTTTTTATCCTTCACAAAATTCAGTATTTTCTTGTTTTCATTTACAAACTCGACTACAACCAATTCTTCAGGTACATCCTGAAACAATATTTCCTCTGCTTTCTTGATGTGAATTGAATACAAATCTTGGTTGTCATTTTTAGCTGAGGCAGATTTATACCACTCTTGTTCTGTCCATTGCGCTATTTGGTTCGGCAGCTTCCATTCGTGTTTCTCTCTTGCTTCTATAATTTTCTGGATTTCCGTTTTTGCTTCATTGTACATTTGCTTTTCTATGAGCAATTCGGCAAATGTTTGACGAAGTTTAACCAAAAAGTCTTCAGGCGTTTTCAGACTCAATGCTTTGCAGTAGCAAGCAAATTTGATATTTTTGTCATAAGAGAAAATTTCTGCCATCAGTTCCCAAACCCAAAATTCATTTCTTTTTTGTTTCGCAAAAGGCAAAAATGCGGACAAAACATTTTCATCGCTACCTAATGATAATAGGAGTTTTGCTTTGAAATATGGGGGATATTGATACTCTGGATGTTTTTCTATCAAAGAATCAAGTTTGGGCAAAAATGATTGAATCTTTTCCTTATCAATCACTCTTTCTTGTCCAAAAGGATCCAGGGGTTCCCCCTCTAAAAGTTTCTTTGAGTAGGCGATATACGCCTGTTCAGCAATAGACATTATTTTTTTTCTATTGTATTCTTCTTTTAAATAGTCTTCGGAGCGAAGGTTATTTAAATCCCACCAGTCAGCAAACTCTAAATACTTTGACCAGTTTTGATAGCCTTTGTGAAAAGCTTTATAAATAAATGAATATGCTTCTGATGGCTTGGAGAAATGAAAGTCTCTGATAATTTCAAACAACTCATTGATTTTGTCATAATCAACATGCTCTGTTTTCTGTAATGCAAAAACCAAACTGCCGATTTGCCATGCACAATTGTCAAACACCATTTTTTCATCTTCCGGCAATTGCAAATTTTTTAGCTTAATGAGATTATCCTTGAAGACCTCATACGAATCCGGTTGAGCATTTTTTTTGAGATAGTCATAATACACCCATGCAGCTGCCCGCTTGTTCCAGATGTTTTCGGGTTCTGCTTCCAAAGCTTGATTTGCCATTTGCAAAGCTTCATCAAGCTTTCCCGCTTGTCGTAGTTCTTTGATTTCTCTAAATGACATAGTCAGCTTCTTTTAGGTGGTTTACAATAGATTTGATTTTAGCAAGAAGTTCGGGTGAGTTACATTTCTTTTCTAGTGGAAGCACGCGCCCAAAAAAACCTGCCTTATCGTATTCAAAGTCAATTACGCAAGACTGTTCATGGTTTTTTATAGTATACCTTTCACGGTATTCGAGATGCTGAATGTTGGAAATGACTTCACCGTTTGATAAACCTCGGCTAATAAAATCGAAAAGATTTTTCAAGAATGGCTTTTCTTCTTCAATTGCTATATCAAATTCTATTTGTGTTAAAATACCCTCGGCATTATTTCTATTTACTAAAATCGGAGTAGCACATTCTAATATTTTGGCGATGGTTTCAAATAATTCATCAGAGTTGGTTTGTGCAGGAAGCTTTTGAAAATTATTATTAAAAACATTCTGCCCATTAACCCAGTATTTGAAACCCGCTGTTTGTGATTCTCTTTTGAAGATATATCGTACTTCATACCCAACTTTCTGCCAAAATTTAATATTAATATTTTGCTTTCGCAAATAATACCATCTGTGAATGAAATGGTCTTGAATTGTTATTGGTTCATTTTCTAAACCAAATTTTTCAAGTTCGGGCAAAACTTCTTTAATATTTATTTCAGTATTAATATTTGTTTGTCCAGTTAAGTCATTATATGCTTGTTGAATTTTTGTATCAACAAAACTCATCTCAGAAAAAGAAGAGAAGTATGGTGGATTAATACAGAATAACCTTTTAGAAGCACGTGTTACTGCCGTGTAGGCCCAACGGAAAAATTCAGGATTTGTCTTTCCAGTTCTATTATGTGGCGATTCATAAAAGTTAAACTTATTGTTGATCCCTTTATCCCAAAAAACAAAAGCATTTGGCCATTCACCGCCCTGGGCTTTGTGACAGGTTACGGCATAGCCATATTTTAAAAGAATGCAATTGAAATACTCATCTTTGATGATGGCTTCTTTAAATTCTTCAGTACCTTTTTTGAGGTTGGGGTGCCTTTTTTTGAAATCTACGTAAAGGGCTATTTGTTCATCAGGTGTTAAAGTATTTTCACCGTATAAGTAGTTCTCTAAGATAAATCCGTTTATGGTTTTGGGCTGATTTTTTTCATCGGGTAAAATAAGGCCAATTTTTCTCCATGTTAATTTTACGCTTATAGTTTTACCACCTTTTGTGTAAAAACTTACATCTCTGCTTACAACCGAAGGACTTACTTCTGAAACAATAGCAAACTCACCATTCATGATACCAAGGTAGTAATTGTTTGCGCCAATAACAACAGTATCAGATGGTTGTATTGGCAAATCATCCCCAAACTTATCTTTACGGATAACTCGGTTCAAATTAAGAGCTGTTTTGTTTTTATGGCAAATGATTATTTTAGGTTCTTGTTGCACATTATAAGTCTCCAAAAATTCCTGATAGGAAGGATTAAAAATATCCTTCTTATTTTCTCTCAAATCAAAGTCATTGAAGTAGCCCGATGTAAGACACCGTCTTATTTTAGTGGCAGCAATCAAGATGCCATTATTGACCTCTTGACGTTTAACCTCCTTCATTTCCGCTTGAGATACAGAAACCTTGTAGGTCTCGCTAATATAATTTGGATCAAGTGCAGGAGAGAAGTTCATTCCAATGGGAGGCAACTGAGATGGGTCTCCTATAAAAATAATTTTGTTGTTTGTTTCGCATTCTTGAATCCTACTGTAGGAAATAAGATCTCGCAACAAATGACCGCTGCCAAAGCGGAAAAACTCTCCTTGGCTCAAAATATCACTGACCATTGACGCTTCATCTATTATCAGAACCGAATCATGAACCTCCGGGTTGTTCCTGATTTTATATTGATATAAAAACGAAACATCATTTTCGTTTTCACCTTGCTTTATTTCCTGCAACTCTTCAAAGCTGTATATGCCTTTGTGAATGGTGGTAGATTCAAAGCCTGTTTTTTGTTTGATGACTCTTGCTGCTCTGCCGGTCGGAGCCATTAATTGGTACCTTTTCTCTAAAGATTTAAGATATTCAACCAAGCCTTTGAGTAGGGTTGTTTTACCACTTCCCGCATATCCCTGAAGGATAAATATTCGCTCATCACTTTCTAAAAAAGCATGAAGCTTTTCCAACGCATTGCGTTGGTCGTTGGTGAGGTTGATATGTTGGAAATGGTTGAAGATTTTCATGCAAGCAACTTTTGTATGATTTGTGAAACTTGTTCTAATAATATTTTATATCCTTCATAAAAATAAATCTTGTCGCATTCCGTTTTTAAGTTATCAGTAAGCTTTTTTTCAGAGGGATGAATAAACTCGTTCCTCCTTTTTATAGAATAATAAAGTTGCTGTACATCTTCATCTTTATATTCCAAAAGTTGAAAACATAGCCCGGCTACTTTTTCGAATGTTGTGGGTAAATTGTTTTTGAAGTTTGGTGTGTTAGTAAATGTGTATTTATTTTTTTCTTCATCCCATCTATACTGTTTGAGTTCTTGAGGTCCTTTAATACACCATTTGTTTTCATCATTTTTAAACACGTATTCACCAGCAATTAGTTCTAAACACTTAAATAAGGATATATATGCATAGGCAAAATCATCTTTGGAATTTGCTTTTTCATACATATTGTATGAAAGTTGTAAAATCTTAATAAGCTCTTTACCAATGTGCTTATCGAATTTTTTATTTTTTATGGCTGTTGTTAAAGATTTCGATAATTGATTTATCGATTGGTTTACAGGCTTTAAATAACTTGCCCGGTTAATAGAACCTTCAACAACCTGTTTAAGGTTCTTAATATCCTCGGCTACATTAGAATCATCTCTTTTAATAATATATCCGTTAGCACCAAGCCCTTGAACCGACTGGTAATTCCAAATCTTATTTGAAGCAGTAGTTATAATTACTTGAATTCCCTTGTTGATTTTTTTTATTTCCTCTAATATCTTGTAACCTGTTAGCTCTTTAGGTTCTTTATTTTCTTTAAAATCTGAATCGCAAAGCCGTAAATCAAGCAGCACTACATCAGCATCTTCGCATTTCTTTATTGCACGATCAATTATTTCATTTTGACTTAAAGATTTGAACTCTACTTCCAATATATCAAATTTAATTGTATTATTATTAATGTTATTTTGTAAAAAACACCTGTAAAAATCACCCCAGCCTCTTTTGGCTTCATCGTCTATTAATAAAACTTTTCCTTTACCGTTTATTAAATATGGGGTACCTTGTTTAGTCTCTGCAACAGGATTTAGTGCTTGATAGTATTTAAAATACAGTCCCTTTTGTAAATTTTCCTTTACTTCAAGGATATTGTTATCACATTTTAAATAGGTGGACCACCTAAGTAATGCAAGCTCATTATCTATGCTATGATGAGATTGATAATTGGCAGGAGGAGATAATTGCAGTCTCTTCAAACATTTTTCCCATTCCGTTTCAGAGATTCGGGGTTTATGCTCTTGAATCAAAATATATTCATTTTTCAGTGCATCTCTATCTGTTTTTGCAATATGGAACACTCCAGGTGTAAATAGGATATTTCCTAATTCAGAAAGTTTAGCAATTTGATTCGGTGTTTCAATACCTATAAAGACTATTGGAACAAGATGATGTCTGAATTCTTTTGTTACCCTGATGTGAGCTGCTACTCTTAAACCGGTTAATTCAAAATAGTTTTGTTGCGAAAGCGTATAAGGGATAAATATTACATCATAAGCTTTATTCTGAAATGCTTTCGACAAAGAATCATGTAAAAATCTATCCAGTACAAAATTTGAATTTTGTGAGGCTTGAGAATAGTCTATAGCGGATTTGTCTCCATGAAAATGATCAGTTAAACTTGTTGGTAAATTATCTCCATGGAATAAGATTGCTTTCATATTTTAGCTATGATTTTATTTATTTCTTGGTTAAGTTCTTCAATTGTTTTTGAGCCAATAATGGATTCCAAACTTTCCTTAATTGGTTCTATAGCACGTGTTAAATTATCCTGTAACAAAAGTTTGCCTGTATGTCATCATTATATTTAATTTCCAATTATCTCCATAGATGAGTTCTGAAATGTGTTCTATTTTATCTTCCACGTACCTGCGCAAAAATTCAGGTAAAGTATTGTTGTAAAAATCTTTTGAGTTGAGTAGGAAATACGGATATGGTTCAAAGTAGAAAAGTGACTGCCCAACACCTCCACTAAAAAAGACTAATGGCTTTCTCTTACTCTTACAATGTGAAATTACTGTGTTTATTCCACCATTAGATAAAGATGAACGATGGATAATAATTAAGTCATAATCATTCAAAGAGGCAAATTCTTTCTTGTTGAGTTCATCGATCAATTTTCTACATTCTTCATGAAGGCATATAAACATTTTCTATACTATTAATTTTCTCAATACGTTCTTTATTAAGATACTGTTCTTGCCTTCCTGGACGGTCTTCTAATAAAAGTACTTTTTTCATGGTAAATAGAATTTTAATATGTAGGTAAAGCCTTTAACTATGCAATCTTCCTTTTTTATTTCGGCAATATGGAATTGGCTGTTTTCATGAGATATTTTAACATTAGGGTATAAATATTTTAACACAAAATCACCATCAGTAAAATGAGCTGCCACTTCAAAATCACAAATACTTATGAGGGGTTTAATTACCTCTTCCAAATCACCACTAGGCTTCATGAATTTAGAGTGCTCTGAATTTTTAAGAGGGTGTGAGCCTATGTGAATTATTTTTAATAAAATCAAATTCTGGTTAGATAATCGATTACATGAAATCTCAACTTCACGGTTTTCTGTTCTTGTTTGTATCATTCGGAAAATCCGTCTTATGGCTTTTAATACAGGCACGGTGTAAACTGTAAACGACTCATACTTTAGAGTTTCAAGACCACTCACCTTGAATTCTCTTAATTCCTGCAATACAAGATTATTTATTTCATAATAAAAATCTCTTGTTTCTTCTCTAAATGCAATTTCTCTTTTAAACAGATTAATAATATCTCCAAAGAATCTAATTTCCTTGCCATACATTAACCTATATTTTTGATTGGCTTCTGCCGATACTAAATCATCAGAAATAGACATTTCAAAAGGTGTCTTTTTTAAAGCATGTGGTTTATTGTCATAATTTTCCACTATCCAATTAATAACACTATCTGGGTATTGCCAACCGATTTTTATACCATATTTTCCCCATTTAAATGGAATTTCCTTCCCTTCTTTATTTGTTGATATTTTTTTTTGAAATACAAATGGGTAAATTACATTCCACCAAAGATTGGCATTATATTTCTGAAGAAAGACAAACTCTTCATATCGTGAATTAACAGCTTTAAAATAATTTTCTGTAGATGAATTACTTTCGGAATTGATATCGGGAGAAGTATCCCAAAAATGTGTAAGCCATTTCATAATTGGATCTGAAGTAAACTGCTCAAGTTTATTGATGACTAATTTTGGGTCGTGAAATATTGCTTTTTTATCTTCTGACAGCACATTAAGGTGTTCTTGGGTTCTGTTTTGTTCTATTATCTCATTATTTTCAATAGGATTTTCAGATTTAGTCAATCTATCAAACCTCTTCTTCAGCCCTTGATAGGTTGAATCCTTGAATCCCTTCACCATCTTCAGGAATTCCAATTTCCCGTCCAACACATTCACCAAATGTGCATTCATGTTTTTCACATGCCCTTTATCGGCAATGTAATCCCGTTTAAAAATCTGTTCCGCTTTTTCATAGCCATACTTTTCCCAATAGTACAGCCACATACGGATTTGCTTTATATACCTCCTGTGGACATTTACCTTTTCGTTTACAATCAATCCTGTTGCTTCCTGGCGATAACCCGCTTTTTGTAAACGTGTTTTATTAGGGTTGATGACAAGTTTTTGATCTTCTTCAATAATTCGCTTTAGCTCCTTGATAAAATCATCATCTTTATAAATATTGTGAAGTGAAGAAAAGGTTATGTCATCTGCATATCTAGTATATGTCGCACCAAATCGCTTGGCAAGTCCGGTTAGTCTGCGATCAAGTTTTTTGCAAAGAATATTTGTTAAAGTTGGCGATGTAGGGCTACCCTGAGGAAGTACTGTTTTTATTTCTCCATCTACTTCTAATGGATGAGTGCAAAGACATGCTAATAGAAAAGCCAAAGATTCTTTGTCTCCTTTTAGGTTAAATGGCTCATACATAAAACCTATCTTCACCCTATTTCGGTCAAATGAATGAAAAAAATCTTTTAAATCAATATTATAGACATAATTTTGCCCTAAATGTTTTTTTGCATTATCGACAATTGATTTATTCAAAACAAATCCTGTAGCGGCTTTATGCGGTTCATAAATACACTGCAGTACAAAATTGAGAACCCGAAGAATAGACTTTAACCCACTTACTGGTGAATGAATTATCCTGTCTTCACCAGACTTTTTCTTTATGGTAAAAGTCTGATAACGTTTTTTACACAGGTCAGGATTCGCATAATAAGTCAAGGACTTTTTTTGAAAAGGCATGCTATTTTCACCATAAAGCATTTTTTTTGCATTGTTAAGCAACTTCAATAAATCGTCTTTGCTTTGCATTTCTGCAAATTGCTTTCTTAATTGCTCTATGTGAACTTTATCTACTTTCATATCAAATTATTTGAAAGACTTTGAAACACCTGCCCTGATACTCTATAAGTATTAAAGACCAAAAAAAAAAAATTTAATTAGGGGTTATTCTTAGTCAGCGTTATTACTGGCGTCAATGTAAATCTCAGTTCTGAAGTTATGCTCAGAAACTGTGCTCATTAATGCCACTCTGACATTCATTCCAACAAAAGTTGGAATAAGATGCCGATCATTGCCTAAACAAATTTAGGCCAGCACCCACAAATCAATATCTTTAGGCAAGTGTTTCAAAGAACTTCTGCAAAGTTGGGGATTATTTGTGCAGCCTTTCTGCACTATAAAAATATATTTTAATTATTTTTTTACAAAATCTACTTATTATGTAAAGTAATTAAATATAAATTTTCCTTGTCAAATTTATCGCCTCAATTTTCTCCCATTGAAATACGTCTAATAGTTCAGGTTGGTTCATGAATGCGCTTGGTTCAAGGTTCTAAACTTTAAGGTAAAAAATATTTTAGAATCGTAAACTTAAAGTGCATACTAAGTTGATTATCAATAGATGTAAAAATTGATAATGAGGTTGATGAAATAAATACTTACCACTATTCACAGTTTCAAAATTTTCTTTGATATTCCCTATATATCCGTTCTTTCTACTAATCGACCCCTCCCAACCTCCCCTCTCAGGGGAGGCTTTTTTTCATGGATAGAAATTGCGTTATTTTTCCCCTCTCCTCACAGGAGAGGGGAAAGGGGTGAGGTCGCCAAAACCTGCCCCACAGTCAAAAAAACTTCCGGTTCATTCCGCCTTTTCCCATCCCGTAAACAAATATTAACAAAACTATTTTGGTTTTAAAAGTTTTCTATCCGAATTTTGTACACAGAAAACTATTTAAGTTTAAAAAGTTTTATGAGCGTAAAAGAGCAAGTTCTCGAGGGTGCGTTGGAGCTATTCAAGAAAATGGGTATACGTGCCGTTACAATGGATATGCTGGCCGTGCATTTGGGCATGTCAAAGCGAACCATCTACGAGAACTTTAAAAACAAGGACGAGATTGTTGAGGCTTGTGTGCGCATTGAGAATGAGAAAATGAAAGCAATGGCACAGGAGATTCTTCAAAGGAGCGAGCATTACATCGAAACCTATATCATGTTTATGTGGGCCCATATCAATAGGCTTCGAGGTGTAAACCCGCTTTTCATGCACGACCTAAAAAGGATTTATCCCAAAACAATTAGCAGGCAGGCAGGTGAGTTCGACCATTATATGCGCGATAAAATGGTTGAATTCATTGAGAAGGGGAAAAAGGATAAGCTCTTTAGGGCGGAGGTAAACCCTCAGATTGTGGCAAATGTGGTATTTGAATTCTCAAAGCTGCTTCGAAATCGATTTGAAACCGGGAACAATACCCTTAGCAGCTTTCCGTTGGCCGAGGTGTTTGAGCACATGGCAATCAACTTTATTCGGGGGCTATCAACCGTTAAGGGAATTGAGCGCGTTGAGTATTACTACAATAAACATAAGTCGTCGATATAAGAAACTAAAACATAACAGGTATGCACAGATTATTGCTTTTATTTACTGTTACGGGTGGTATCTTCCTTACGGGGAGTAGGGGATACGCCCAACCCGATACCCTGCGATTATCGGTTGCGCAGGCTGTTGACCTTGCCGTTCAGCAAAACCTAATGCAAAAGGTTTCAGAGCTTGAGCTACAAAAGAAACAGGAAAAGGTTAAGGAGTACATGGCGGCTCTTTACCCTACCATTAAGGCCTCGGGTAGCTATACCCGTAACCTTAAGCTCCCTGTTATCTTTATGCCGGCAGGCTCACCTTTTGGTCCTACACTAACTATCGGCTCCGATAATAGCTACTCGGCTTCGGTTAGCGCTTCGATGCCTCTGTTCGTTTACAACATTTTTGAATCGATAAAGTTAGGGCAAAAGGATGTGGCGATTAGCCAGGAGAAGCTTCGCGAGAGCAAAATCGACCTCGCTGCTAATATTAAGAAAACCTACTACAACATCCTACTTCTTAAGAATAGCCTAAACGTAATAAACCAAAGCTATAAAAATGCTCTTGCCAACCTGGAGAATATCAAAAAGCTTAATGAGAGGGGGATGGTTTCCGATTACGACCTGATCCGAATTAAAGTTCAGGTCGATAATTTATATCCCAACGTTCTACAAGCCGAGAATACCTATAAAAATCTTTTAAATGTACTTAAGGTCCTATTGAACATTGATGTTGAAACTCCTGTTGTTTTAAACGAGGATGAAATAGGCGAGTATAGTTTCACAAACCTAGTTCTACCTGATAGTAGCTGGGTGAATAATAACACCAGCCTCCGACAGCTCTCATTAACTAGCGAGATGCTTAAAATTCAGGAGAAGATGGCAAAGGGTGCAAATTACCCTTCGCTGGTTGCTATAGGAAACTACCAGTATCAAACACAAGCAAATGATTTTAAATTTGGCGATTACCGATGGGTTCCTACATCAATGGTTGGACTACAGCTAAACATTCCTATTTTTTCGGGATTTTCGGTACGCCGACAGCTAAACCAGGTAAGAATTAGCCAAAAACAAATCGAACTACAAAAGGAGTTTACTTTAAACAACCTTACCGCTCAGGTACACAATGCAATTAATGCTGTTAATACGGCTGCTAGTAAGGTAATTGCTGCCCAAAGCAATATTGAAATGGCTCAAAAAGGTTACGATATTGCTAAAACAAGGTATAATACGGGACAATCCACTTTGCTTGAGCTAAACGATGCTGAAAATGCTTTGCTTCAAGCTCGATTAAACCTAATTCAGGCCCAAATGGAATACCTGATTGCTAAAATCGATTACGAGAAGATTGTTGGTGAAGTGATATAGAATGAACAGGAATAGCTGAGTAAAATCGTAAAACTTTATAAACCAATGAGAACAGTTCGAAAATTTAAATTGTTAACGCTGCTAGGCTTAGCGGCTATCCTATGGGCTTGCGGAGGAAATAAAGCTGAAGTAAAGCAGAATTCCGCACCCAATGAGGTAAAAGTAGTAGCACAGGTGGTAAAGTCTACCCCTATCGTTCGAACCTTGCGTTTGCCCGCCACCATTCAAGCTTACAAGGAAAATCATTTGGCACCGGCCACAGCCGGCAGGGTTGAAAATGTTCTTGTTGATGTTGGCGATGCCGTTAAGCGAGGTCAGACAGTGGCAATTCTTGATCGAACTAACTACCAGCAGGCAAAGATTCAGTTCGATAAGCTAAAAATTGATCTTCTGCGTGCCGACTCGTTGCTAAAAGTTGGTGCAATTCCCCAGCAACAGTACGATGCGGTTAAAATGCAGTACGACATAGCAAAGAATAATCTGGAGTTTCTCGACGAGAATACAACCCTAAGATCTCCAATCGATGGGGTTATTACAGGAAAGTACATAAACGATGGCGAGCTTTTTGCCATGTCGCCCGTACCGGGTGTAGGCAAACCTGCAGTTGTTTCAATCATGCAGCTCAATAAGCTTAAGCTGCTTGTAGGTATATCGTCGAGCTATTTGCCTAAAGTGAAAACGGGAATGGAGGTGGCCATTGAAACCGAAGTGTATCCTAACACAAAGTTTAGAGGCGTAATCGAAAAGGTATACCCAACCATCGATAATTTGACCAAGAATTTTACCGTTGAGGTGGTTGTATCGAATAGCGATATGAAGCTTCGTCCGGGAATGTTTGCAACGGCAATCATTCGACTGGGTAAAGGAGAAGCTGTGCTCGTTCCGTCGTTTGCAGTTATGAAACAATCGGGCACAAATGAACGGTATGCCTTTGTTGTGAAAGATGGAAAAGCAGAACGTCGTACTGTTGAGGTTGGCGAGGTGTTCGACGACCAGATTGAGATTGTAAAGGGTATTGCTCCCGGAGAGGAGATTATAGTTGAAGGCCAAACCAACGTTTCCGATGGTCAGCCCGTAGCTAATAAGGATAACTAAAAGGTTTTAGAAGATGAGCTTGTATAGTAAAGCGGTTAAGAACCCTATAACAACTCTGATGGTTTTCATCGGAGTTATTGTGATGGGGATATACTCGTTATTCTACATCCCTGTTGACCTGATGCCCGACATGGATATACCCAGCATTAGCGTTATAACATACTATCCCGGAGCTAATGCCGAAGATATTGAGGTGAACGTTACCAAACCTTTGGAGAATCAGCTTAATGCATTGCAGAACCTGAAAAAGGTAACATCGGCAAGTAAGGATAACATTTCGTTCATCACGTGTGAGTTTGAGTATGGCACAAACCTCGACGAGGCCAGTAACAACATTCGCGATGCGATTAGCTTAGCCGAAAAGGCTTTGCCCGATGGATGTGAAAAACCATCAATCTTTAAGTTCAGCTCATCGATGATACCCGTTGTGATTTGGGGTATTCAGGCCAATGAGAGCTACGCTGCTCTCGAAAAGATAGTTGATGAGCGTATTGTTGAACGCTTAAGCAGGATCGACGGTGTGGGTGCCGTTAGCATTATCGGAAAGCCAATTCGAATCATAGATGTAAAGGTTGACCCTCGTAAGCTCGATTCCTATAACCTGACCCTCGAACAGGTGGGAAATGCGATTGGCGCCGAAAACCTGTCGCTTCCCGCAGGTAGAATTGAGGTGGGACGAATGGAGTTCCCTGTTCGTACCAACGGGGAGTTTAAGAGTAGCGATATTGTGAAAAACCTGGTGGTGGCCAATAATGGGGGCAGGCTGGTTTACCTCCGCGATGTGGCAACCGTAAAGGATACCCTAAAACATGTTCTTATCGATGAGCGAATCGATGGTAAAAAAGGGGTGAGGCTTATGGTTCAAAAACAGAGCGGTGCCAATACCGTTCAGATTGCCAGGGAGGTTACCCAAAGAATGGAGGAGCTCAAAAAAGAGCTTCCCGCCGATGTGAAAGTGGTAAAGATTCTTGACACCTCCGACTTTATTAAAAGCTCCATAAACAACCTTTCCGAAACCCTTATCTACGCACTGGTTTTTGTTGCTCTTGTGGTTTTCGTATTTTTGGGTCGTTGGCGTTCAACATTCATAATTCTGCTCACCATTCCTGTATCGCTGATTGGAGCGTTCATCTATCTTTACATTTCGGGTAACTCTATCAATATTGTTTCCTTATCGGCCCTTGCCATTGCAATTGGTATGGTAGTTGACGATGCCATTGTTGTGCTCGAAAATATTACAACGCACATTGAGCGGGGTAGTAGCCCTATGGAAGCCGCTGTATTCGCAACACGCGAGGTGGGTTTAGCGGTAATTGCTACCACGCTGGTAATTGTTGCTGTTTTCTTCCCCCTCACTTTGGTAGGTGGCTTGACAGGCGTATTTTTCCGACAGCTTGGCTGGATTGTAACCATAACCGTTTCATTATCAACTCTTGCTGCTCTTTCTTTAACACCAATGCTTTCTTCAAAAATACTTAAGGGGAGATCGTTTTATAAACATCGTCGGAACAGATTTCTTGAGGTTATTAACCGTTTCTGGGGGCGTTTTGATGATATATATGTTAAAGGTTTATCTTGGGTGTTAAAGCATAAATCATTGACTTTGTTTTTAGCCGCTGCAATTTTTGTTGGAAGCTTAGGTTTGGTTAAATTCATTGGTAAGGAGTTTACACCTGCTCAGGATAATAGCCGAATAAGTGTTTACATGGAGATTCCCCAAGGAATGCGTATAGATGAGGCAAAATCGTTGGCCAGGGACTTTGAGCAAAAGGTTTTTGCCAAGTACCCTGAGGTCAGACTCATTTCAACCACTATCGGAACCGACGAGGGGGGATCGCTTATAAGCGCATTTCAAAAAGCCGCTTCCTACATCATTAACTATAGCTTTATGCTCACCAATCCCGATGAGCGTAATCGAAGCATCTTTGAGATCTCCGACAGCTTACGTAAGGATATTGCTAGTTACACCCAGCTCACCTCGTCGTATGTCGACCCGGGTTCAACGCGAAACGCCATGTCTTCGGCTTTTAGCGGGGGCGGTGGCGCAAACTTTG
Source organism: Tenuifilum thalassicum (assembly GCF_013265555.1). Classification (GTDB taxonomy): domain Bacteria; phylum Bacteroidota; class Bacteroidia; order Bacteroidales; family Tenuifilaceae; genus Tenuifilum; species Tenuifilum thalassicum. The sequence continues at coordinate 788,051 of NZ_CP041345.1, forward strand.
AGGTTAAGGTTTTTGGGTACGACATAAACCAGACAAACTATATAGCCGAGCAGATTGTTTCCACGCTTAAAAACGAAAAGGGTTTTAAGGATATAACGGTTAGCCGCGATAAGGAGCGTATGGAGCTGCAGGTGATACCCGATAGGGAAAAGTTGGCACAGCTTGGTTTAAACACTGCCATGCTTGCTACTGCTGTTCGTAACAGGGTTTACGGCTTAACCGCTACCAAGTATCGCGAGGAGGGATATGAGTACGATGTAATTCTAAAGTACAACGACAAAAACCTTTCGTCGGTTAGCGATATTGAGAACATAACCTTTAAGGGGCCCATGGGCAATATGGTTCGTGTTGGTGATATTGCCCAAATTAAGCAGGTATATAATACGCCTAACATCGAGCATGAGAACAAAATTAGGGTGGTGAAAATCACGGCAGGTCTTTCGGGACTTGATCTTGGTTCAGCCTCAAATATTGTGAATGAGAAGCTGGCAACCCTGGATCTTCCAAAGAATGTTATTGTTGAGATTGGCGGTGCAGCCAAGGATATGGCCGATACTTTTAAAGATATCGCTCTGCTATTTGTGCTAATCCTCATCTTAACCTATATTGTTATGGCTTCGCAGTTTGAATCGCTACGTGAGCCTTTCATCATCATGTTCTCAGTTCCCTTTGCTATTACCGGTGTTTTCATTGCCCTATGGGCAACAGGTTCAACCATAAACCTGATTTCAGGTATAGCCATTGTGATGCTTGTTGGTATCGCTGTAAAGAACTCCATTGTGCTGGTCGATTTCATCAACCTCCTGGTTGATAGAGGGCGTTCGGTTACCCAGGCAATTCTTGAGGGAGGCAAATCGCGTTTGCGTCCTATACTCATGACTTCGTTCACAACCCTTTTAGGCATGCTACCCATGGCACTTTCAACAGGCGAAGGCTCAGAGACCTGGCGCCCGCTTGGCATATCGATAGTTGGCGGATTATTCTTTTCCATGATGATTTCGCTGGTTATTGTACCGGTTATCTATGCTCTTTTTGCTAATGCTCGCATTAAGCGTGAGCGCAAAAAGCTTCTGGCATCGGGTGGTGGAGAATTATCGTTTGAGGTTTAACCTAAAACTTGAATAAAATGAAAGCAGTTTTTATAGCATACAATCAGGCTTTATCTGAAAAGGTTGATAATGCGCTAAAGGTTTCAGGCATTAAAGGGTATAGCAAATGGGCCGATATGCTTGGAGCAGGAACCGAAAAGGGAGAGCCTCATTTAGGAACACATACCTGGCCATCAATGAACTCGGGCATACTTACCATCATTGATGATGATAAGGTTGATAAGCTTCTGTCAATTATCAACCAAATTAACCAGGTAGCCGAGGAGCAAGGCATTCATGCCTTTGTCTGGAACATTGAGAGGATGGTTTAAAAGATTAATCGGGCAAATTCCAACTACGAGCCGAACAGTTGAAGTTCGGCTCGTTTTTTTTGTCTTTGAAACATTCATAAAGGGTTCTTCACTTTTTGCCTACATGAACTCAAATGTACCTAGCTGGTATAATTCCAGATTAAGCGATAGAAATTTTGAATATGTATTTTGAGAAAGCTTAACTAACATGGGGATTACGCCTCGTGAGACCTAGTGATGCTTAGTAAGATGCTTGAGAAGATAGGTTTTTCGCAAGCTGCTGAATCGTGTTGATTTGCCACAAAGCTCATTGTTTCCTCCACCTTCAACCCATTCAGTCTATGAATAGGTTGCTCTTTTTTCAAAAATCTGCATATATTTTCTCTGTGCTACTCTGTGTTCTCTGTGGTATTTTCATTCACCAAAGAGAGCTTGTCCCGACCAAAGTCGGGAGCACGTAGGGACACGGAGGTTATGGTTCTTATCCTTATCTCCTCCTCCGTCAAATCATACAATTTATAAACAATCTCATCTATTTCCCTTTCCCACTTGCTCGTAACTGCCTGAGGTTTTACCCCCTCACCCCGCCTTATCGGGCTCCCCTCTCCTTACAAAGGAGAGAGGATGGGGGTGAGGTCGTTGTTAATCGTTTCTTTGCCAATATAGCATTTAAAAAAGATATTCCCTGCTGTTATATTTTACCGTTTTTGGTGCAATAATGCTTTCGCATTGGATTGATTAAAAATCATACGCGGTAGTTTTTTGAGGTGCCATTATTGGAATCATAGGAAAAACTCCAAAAAATGGTATGGCCGATGTCGAATAAAACCAGCTGCTTGTCGAAAATTTTTAGCCTACTGTCTAATAAGTTTTTTTAGAACCATAGGCTACAGCATCTTTGAGTTAAACATTACAGTAATCGTTATGAAATACTTGATTATAGCATGCCTGGTCTTTTGGTCGTTATTGCTTCATGCACAGGTAAAACCGTACACTTTTGAGGAGTGTGTTGAGTATGCTTTAGAGAATGGAACGGATATTAAGCGTTCACAGAACAACCTTGAGCTCCAGGAGGCATATTTAAACCAGTCCAAAGCTTCACGTCTCCCAAATCTGCAGCTTGGAGTAAACCAACAATTTGAAAAAACCAGCATTTATGACAATAGCACCGGTACTTGGGGCAAAAATGATTATACATCATTAAACGCGTCGATTGGCTCCAAAATGACAATCTACAATGGTGGAAAGATTAAAAATCTTATTAATCAGAGTAAAAATAATGCAGAATCGGCCCAATATAGTTTGGTAGCAGCAAAAGAACAGATAAGCCTCGAGGTTTTATCGGCATTTATCGATGTACTTTATGCAAAGGAAAACTTGCAGAATAAAAGGTTGCAACTTGAGGAAAGTGAAAAGCAGTACGAGTATGCCAAAGCTAAATACGAAGCCGGAACTCTGTCGCGTACAGACTTCCTTAATGTGAAATCACAGGTTGCAACGGATAAGACCAATCTGGCCGAGGCAGAAAGTAATTACAGGATGATGCTTGTTAGCTTGATGCAGGTGATTAACATGCCTGTTCAAGATGATTTTACCATTGTTCAACCTGATGTGGATAGTATAGTTAGTCAGAATATTACGACCAATCCTGAGGATGTTTATAGTATAGCGCTAGAACAGCAACCTAATATTAAAGCGGCTGCGCTTAATTTAAAGAGCGCTGAAGTAGGGGTTGAAATTGCTAAAGCTCAAGCATTGCCAAACCTATCATTAAGTGCCGGCCTAGGTACGAGTTTCAACTCGGAGTTTAGCGCTGTCGATTTCGGAAATCAGCTTACCAATAGAATAAATCCTTATGTTGGTATTAGCCTATCCATCCCAGTATTCCAGCAGAAGCAGGCAAAAACCAGTGTAAAAGTAGCACGAATACAGAGTAAAGACATAGCACTTGAATTGATGGAGATAAAAAATAACCTGAGAAAGAGCATCGAGCAGGCTTGTTCCAGCTACCAAACAGCTCAAACTAATTTCATGGCCTTGCAGGAGGCATTGGAAGCTGAACAAGAATCGTACAATTTGGCTAGTGAGAAGTTCGCTCAAGGAATGGTTAATTCTTTTGATTTGCTTTTGTCGAAAAATAACCTGGTTAAGATTCGGAATAAGTTTATTCAGGCCAAATATAACCTGGTACTTCAGAAAAAAATCATTGAGTACTACTTAGGAGAACAAATAAAACTTTAACATAAATAACTTTTGACATGAAAATGATAAGAAATAAACGCTTCATCTACAGTATGCTTGGAATTGCATTGCTTGTAGTAGCATTTTTCGTATGGCGATTTAGGGTAACTGAACCGGAATTCTCTTTATCAACTGCAAAAGTTGAACGCGGAACTATTACAAACACTATTACGGCAACCGGTACCTTAGAGGCAACAAACACGGTTGTTGTTGGAACCCAGGTTTCGGGGGTAATTGAGAAAATTTATGTGGATTTTAATTCCAGGGTAAAAAAAGGGCAGCTCATTGCCGAGCTCGATAAATCAACACTACTTTCCAGTTTAGAGAATGCTGAGGCCGACCTGGAAAGAGCCGAGGCAAATTTTGAGTATCAAACAGCTCAGCTTGCCAGGAATAAAATACTATACGAAAAAGGGATGCTCGCTAAAAGCGATTACGATTTAATACTTTACAACTATAAGGTTAGTAAGGCAGAGGTGAAATCGGCAAAGGCTAACCTTGAAAGGGCACAACGTAATGTAAGCTATGCTTCAATATATTCTCCGATAGATGGGGTTGTTCTGAATCGTGCCGTGGAAGAAGGGCAGACCGTGGCCGCAGCCATGAATACTCCTGAACTCTTTACCATTACCAACGATTTGTCGGTTATGCAGGTGGAAGCCAATATCGATGAGGCCGATATCGGACAGCTAAAAGTAGGGCAGCGTGTGGAGTTTACTGTTGATGCCTTCCCTGAAACCACTTTTAATGGGAATGTGTCCGAAATTCGATTGCAACCTAATGAAAATTCCAATGTTGTTACCTATACGGCTATAATCACGGTAAACAACCCTGACCTAAAGCTAAAGCCGGGAATGACAGCAAGCATTACTGTTTTTATTGAAGAGGCCCATGATGTCCTAACTGTAAAAGAGAAAGCAACACGTTTTACCCCCGACCCTCAACTTCTGCATCTCTATTTGCAACATGTAGCTAAAATAAAACCCGAAAAACAGCAGGATGCACCTAAACCGCCTCGAAATGAGGAAAATGTTTTGGACTCGGCACATCGTTTGGTTTGGGTGGTTGATAATGAGGATATATACCCTGTAGAGGTTGAAACCGGCATTAGCGATGGTACTTATATTGAAATAACTTCAGGGTTACAAGAGGGCGATTTAGTTCTAACTTCGCTTGAGCTATTAGACGACAGATCCTTCTCATTACCAGAAAACTCGGGCGACGATATGAAAAGTCCTTTTATCCAGGAAAGGCCGAAAAGGAATGGTGCGGGTGGTCCACCTCCTCATTAATCGTTTAGTGGAAATGTTACTTATTAAAGGTTTGGGTTATGAATGAAAATATAATTGAAGTACGAAGTTTATGTAAGGTGTATCGGGTAGGCGATGAAACCATTAATGCGCTATACAATATAGATTTATCTATCCGTAAAGGGGAATTCCTGGCAATCATGGGTGCTAGCGGTTCTGGTAAATCTACCCTGCTGAATATTTTGGGGTGCCTTGATTTACCAACTAGTGGCGAGTATTTTTTAGATAATGTAAATATTAAAACGTTGAATAAGAATCAGCTATCGGTTATTAGGAATAGAAAGCTGGGATTCGTTTTCCAATCGTATAACCTTTTGCCTCGTACAACAGCCCTGGAGAACGTAGAGCTACCATTGCTTTATAATCCTACTGTCAGCGCTAAGGAACGAAAAGAGCGTGCTGAACAGGCACTAATCTCTGTTGGGCTAAAGGATAGAATGAAACATTTGTCAAACCAAATGTCGGGGGGACAACAACAACGAGTTGCCATAGCAAGAGCTTTGGTAAACAATCCGTTAGTTATTTTTGCCGATGAAGCCACCGGAAACCTTGATACGGCCACATCCTATGAGATAATGGAACTTTTCCAAAAATTAAACGAGGAAGGAATGACAATTTGCTTTGTAACACACGAACCCGATATTGCAGCATTTACTAAGCGCAATGTGGTTTTTAGGGACGGTAAAATTATAAAAGATACATTGGTGAAATCTCAACAGAAGGCTTCTGTGGCTAGAGAGCTGCTTGAGGCTAATAAATATGGGTTTGAAAGCTAAAACATGAATTATGAAGTTTATTAATCTTATAAAAATTGCCATAGCCGCTATAAGGAGGAACAAAATGCGGTCGTTTCTAACCATGCTTGGTATTGTTATTGGGGTTGCCGCTGTTATTGCAATGCTCGCTATTGGGCAGGGCTCCAATGCAAGTATTCGTAAAACTATCAGCTCTATGGGAACAAACCTAATTAACGTTGTCCCTGCTGTTCAAAATAAGGGCGGTGTTCGCCAGGGGCGAGATGCTTCGCCTACTCTTTTTGTTGATGATGTTACATACCTGCGGCAAAACAGTCAACTAATTGATGCCATCTCTCCCGAACTCGATGTTAGCGGTCAGGTTGTTTACGGCTCCAAAAATTGGCCTACAACTATTTATAGCGGAAATGAGGATTATCCGCACATCAAAAAGTATGAGGTGGCTACAGGCAGAATGTATACAACCCAAGAAATTAAAACCGCTGCCAAGGTTTGCCTTGTGGGGCAAACGGTTATTGAGAATATTTTTGAGGAAGGGGAGAACCCTATTGGAAAAACCATTCGATTCAATAGCATACCATTTAAGATTATTGGAACTTTAAAAGAAAAAGGCGACAATACCTTTGGTCAGGATCAGGATGACATGATTCTTGCTCCTTATACAACCGTTATGAAACGTTTGTTCCGTCAAAACTTTTTACGCGCTATTGTCGTTTCAGCAAAATCCGAAGATTTAATTTCCGAAACAAGTAATGAGATAACCCAGCTTCTAAGAGAATCACATAAGTTGAAGGATAGCCAAGACGATGACTTTGAACTTAGGACTCAAGAGGAGCTAATTAGCAACTTTGGTTCAATTTCAGAAATGATGCTCGTACTCCTTGGCTCAATTGCTGCTATTTCGCTGGTAGTAGGTGGGATTGGTATAATGAATATTATGTATGTGTCTGTTACAGAACGGACTCGCGAAATTGGACTTCGAATGGCTATTGGGGGTAAAGGAAGTGACATCCTGCGCCAATTCCTTTTAGAGGCTCTCCTGCTTAGCATTATAGGTGGACTTATAGGTGTTGGGGTGGGCGTATTCTCATCTCATATCGTTGAAAGTATCTTGGGCTGGCCTATCCTTATTACAGCCGATTCAATTGCCCTCTCATTTCTTTTTTGTACCTTTATTGGTGTGTTTTTTGGTTGGTATCCGGCTCGTAAGGCCTCAGCTTTAAACCCTATTGATGCTCTCCGTCATGAGTAAAGAATTGAAGAACCTGCAAAACTTGTTCTCGAAAAATATGGTAGAAAGGTGGTTGCCACACCTGATTGGCTTGCTGCTGTTCCTAATCCTGCCAGTGTTTGTTTTTAATAGAAATAATGTCCGTGATGTCTTCTGGATGTACAACTACTATTACCAGCTGGCTTTTATGATTGTGGCTTTTTATGGCAACTACTTGTTTATCGTTCCTCGATTCTTCTTCTCAAAAAGAAAAGTGTACTTCTTTTTAGCCCTATTCCTTTTTGTTTCTTTATTGCTGGTTATTTCTCAGTATTTATACGAATATTTTCAGCTCGAAGACTTTCGACCCGATAGATTTTCCAATGTGATTACCCAGGTTAGAGCTAAAAACAGGTTTGGCTTGCATCCAAAACTTATTGATAACTTCTTGCTATTACTAATTGTAATTGGTTTTAGCAGTGGGATGGCAATTACCCAACAGCTAAGATTAAATGAGGCTAAGCAAAAGGAAATTGAAAAAGCACGTGTCGACTCGGAACTTGCCTTCTTACGAAACCAAATTAGCCCACACTTCTTTTTTAACGCCCTTAATAACATATATGGTTTAATTGCCATTGACAGCGATAAAGCACAAAAGGCCGTTGAGAAATTGTCTGGTCTAATGCGCTATCTAATCTACGACTCTAATATTGAGGTTGTTGACCTGAAAAAGGAATTCGACTTTACTTTAAGATATATTGAATTGATGCAGCAGCGTTTGAGCTCAAAAGTGAAGCTAGACATTGATATCTCAAAGGAGGTGCCCGATGGCCAAATCCCTCCTCTGCTTTTCCTTCCCTTTATTGAGAATGCATTTAAGCATGGTATTAGCTATCGCGAGAACTCGTTCATTTCCATCGCCCTTAAAGTTGACAGTGAAAATGTTATTTTTAGCTGTAGCAATAGTATTCCAAGCAGAAATGAACAAAAAAGTGTAAAGGGTGGTCTCGGTATTGAGAACATAAAAAAACGGTTAGCTTTAATATTTAGAAATTCTTATAAACTTGATATCACTCAAAATGATAAAGTCTTTAGCGTTCTCCTTGTAGTACCATATACAAGAGAAAAGCATATTTTTAGCTAATCGGGCATATTGATTTTGACCAATGAGTAGAATAACGTGCATAGCAATTGACGATGAACCTATTGCCCTGGCAATAATAGTTTCACACATTAAAAAGATTCCTTACCTTGACCTTCTTGCAGAGTTTGACAACCCTGTAGATGCCTTGGAGTTTCTGCAGGATAATAAAGTTCAACTTATTTTTCTCGATATTAACATGCCCGATCTGTCGGGCGTTGAATTTGCCAGAGCTCTCGATAAAAACTGTAAAATAATCTTTACGACTGCCCACGATAAATATGCCATTGAAGGTTTTCAACTTCACGCTTTAGATTATCTGTTGAAACCCATTAGTTTTGAGGTGTTTGCAGGTTCCGTGCTGCATGCTAAAGAGTACTTTGACCTTTTGAATGCCGGCAGTGCCGACAGACAAATTACCGCGGATTTAAAATACCTTTTCGTAAAGGCTGGTTACCAAATTCATAAAGTTGACTTTGATAACATCCTGTATTTCGAAGGGCTGAAAGATTATGTCAAGCTTTATACAAAAGGCTCCCTAAAACCGATAGTCTTTTACTCTACAATGAAAGCCTTAGAAGAAAAGCTGCCGCCAGACCTGTTCATGCGAATACATCGTTCCTATATCGTTGCCTTAAATGAAATTGAAACTATAGAACACGATAGAATTATCTTTGGCGATAAACGAATACCCATAAGCAAACAGTACAAACCCTTGTTCGAGGAGTTCCTGAAAAAGAAATTCCTGTAAGGTTTCGTTAAATTTATCACCGTCAAACTGCTGATTCTTGGATTTAATATCTGAACTATTCCTCCAGATTTATTTCACTTTTTCAGTTCATCTTACCTAAACTTGTTTATTAAAAATTCTCACTATTTTCGGTAGGGTAATTTCTTATTCGGTTTTACTATATACAAAACAAAACTCAAAGATTATGAAAGCATCAGTAAAGATTTCGTTTTTTGCAATGGCACTTGTGGCCTTTACTGCTATATCGGCCCATGCTCAAAGTGTGGTTAAGGTAAAGCCCGCTAAAAAGGTAGTAGTGGTTAAGAAAACAAGGCCACATAGGGTAAAGAAAGTTGTAGTTTACCACCCTCGTTGGGCACATAAGAAGGTGTTTCACCATCGTTGGGTTTACTTCCCAAGGTACAACTTTTATTGGGACAATGTTCGTGAGGTTTACGTTTACAAACGTGGCACAGTTTGGGTTACATCAGTAAAAGCGCCCGAAGTGATTGTTAATGCCGATTTAGAAAACGAAAAGCAGGTGGAGCTATCCGAAGACAACGACAACGTCGACGAGGTGTATCTTAAAAACGATGAGCATCAGAAGTTGGAATAGATTTTCCAATAACTTCATATTGAAAAGGGCTGTCGATTACATGCGACAGCCTTTACTTTTTTTCTGTTTTGTTTAATAAAATGAATCTAAAAGTCATTATAAATTTGATAATTATAATTATTTCATAAATTTATAGGTACATTGTGTTTAAAATATGAACCTATTCAAATACGGATTTTGAATAGAATCAATACTAAAAATTAAGATGAAGCCTTTTATCGTTTTAATGTTTTTAGTCTTACATTCGGTAAAATTACATTGTCAGCTTGTCCTTAGGATTGAAATTCAAGGTTTAAGGAATAACAGGGGTTGCGTCTATGTCGATTTCCGCGATTCAAATAATCGCACAATAGATACATTTAGCCAAAACATAAAAGGGGACCATTGCAGTTTTGTTATTCCCAACCTAAAGGAGGGAGCATACGCGTTTAGGCTTTTTCATGATGAAAATGGCAATAAAAAGTTGGACTCAAACTGGTTGGGAATTCCTATTGAAGGTTTTGGGTTCTCAAATAATGCTATGGGACGATTTGGCCCGCCCGATTTTATTGAAACGCTTTTTGAAGTTAAGTCCGATACCATAGTTAGTTGTAAAATGAGGTATTTTAATTTTTGAAAATATGGATGAACTTATTAATAACCAGGAAAAAAGGCTAACGCTCGATATAGTAAAGGAGCTTTGGACAAAAACATACAACACTGCAGGTAAGCCCGATTGGTCTCACATTCTACCTTACTATCATAAGGATATCCTTTTTAGGGATTCCATTCAGGAAATTCGTGGTTTCGAAGAGTTCAAAGCCATGACTGAAAGGTTGACAAAACGCTCGAAGGATCTAAAAATGAAGCTGGTAAGGGCGGCACAAGATGGAAACGATTTTTACATTGAGTGGGAAATGACTATTGGGTTTAAGAAATATCCCAATTCGGTTATGTATGGAATGAGCCGGCTTACAACAAACGATGAGGGGAAGATAATTGAGCAGCGCGATTACTACGACCTTTGGGGCGATATTTTCGATAATATTCCCCGTTTTGGTAAGGCATATCGTAAGTTTATGAAGAAAAAGTTTGGATAATGACAAAAGCAGAGTATAGGAAAAGAGTTTGGAAATACGTTAAACAATATGAGTGGTCCAACGTATTTGCCATGATTAGAAACAATCGCAAATCCCCAGAGATTTGCGATAACGATTTTACAGGTAAAAACGTTGTGATTACCGGAGCCACTTCGGGAATTGGTTACTATGTGGCAAGGAAGTATGCCTCAAAAGGGGCAAACCTCATTTGCATTAATCGAAATAAAGAAAAATCGGAGAACCTAAAGCTGGAAATAGAGTCCGAGTATCATGTTAGGGTCGATTACTTTATTGCCGATTTAAGTAGCATTGAACAAATTCATGCTGCAGCCGACTTTTTGGTGAATATTGATAGGCCAATTGATGTTATTATACACAATGCGGGCATTTTTCTTACAAAAAAGGAGCTTACTCCAGAAGGATTTGATAAGGTATTTATAGTTCACTACCTTTCCTCTTTTATTATCAACTATAAGCTTATCAACAAGCTTAAATCACAGGGTAAGGCCAGAATAATACTTGTTAATTCCGAAGGACATAGGTTTGCAGCCTGGGGTCTAAGGTTGGATGACTTGAACTGGGAGAAACGACGTTACTCTGGTCTAAAGAGCTATGGCTCAGCAAAGCTTGCCCAGCTACTTTCAATGCTCAAATTCGCTGAAGAGTTCAATGATTGCGGGGTTACAATTAATGCCATGCATCCAGGTGCTGTGAAATCTGAATCGGGGAAGGATAATGGGAAATTTTATAGGTGGTATAAACGGAATATTCTGGACAAAAGGCTTAAACCTGCATCTATTTCAGCTGAAGCAATCTATTTTCTAGGAGTTTCTCACAAAGTCGAAAATATTAGTGGGAAATTCTTCAACTTGACCACTTTAGAAGACCCTACTCCTCCTGCACTTGATTATGATGTTGCACGTGAGTTGTGGAATATTAGTTTGCTAATGTCGAAAATGGTTTGAACTATGGATGAAAATAGGTATCAATGCATAGTTGTTGGTGGTGGAGCAGCCGGACTTACTGCGGCTGTTTACCTGGCAAGGGAGGGTTATAAAACCTTATTGATTGAAAAAAATGATAAACCTGGTGGCCTAATCAGCACATTTGAGCATAATGGGTTTTATTTTGATGCCGGAATACGAGGCTTCGAAGACGCAGGTGTTATTCTTCCTATGCTTGCCGATTTAGGTATTCAACTTGACATTGCTAAAAGTCCCGTATCCATAGGAATTGAAAATGAGATTATCAATGTTGATACTACAGAGCAAATCAAGGAGTATCAGGCAATTCTGGAAAAGTTGTATCCCGAAAGCAGGGAGGAGGTACGGGTAATTATTTCGGAGATTAAAAAAGCGGTTACATATCTACAGGCTCTTTACGGCGTAATGAATCCTATGTTTAAGGATTTGAAAAAGGACCTGCCCTATCTTTTTAAGGAGCTAATTCCTTGGCTGCCAAAATACTTTAAAACAATATCGAAAATTAAAAAGATGAATTCGCCTTTTGAATCCTATTTGGGCGATAGAATTACTAACCGTTCATTATTTGATATTGTTTTCCAGCATTTCTTCAAGCAAACACCTGCTTTTTTCGCATTAAGCTATTTCTATCTTTATCCCGATTATTTCTATCCCATTGGTGGCATGGGCAGGTGGGCCGATGCCGTTGCCAATAAATTTATTGAACTGGGAGGAACGGTAGAGTACAACGTAGTTGCTCAGCGTGTTAATGTCTTGGAGGGCTATCTGGATGTTGATTCTGAAAAACGGTTTTACTTCGATAGCCTTATCTGGGCTGCCGACCTTAAATCGTTATACAGTAATGTGACTCTTTCTGGTTTGCCAGATCGAGTTGAGAAGGTTTTTGAACAAAAAAAATCGCAAATACTGAATGCTCGTGGGGGCGAATCGGTCTTTTCTGTGTTTATGGAGGTAGACGAGGATCCCGAAACTTTCCGTAATATTTCAAACAGCCACTTCTTTTATACACCATCTAAAATTGGCTTGGGTGATACAAATAGAAAAGAGATGGAAGCTCTTTTGGCAAATTGGTCAAACCTAAGCAAAACAGAAATTTTGGATTGGGTAAACCGATTCGTATCGTTAAATACCTTTGAAATTTCCATTCCTGTTTTAAAAGATGCCAACCTTGCACCTGAGGGCAAAACAGGGTTGATTGTTAGCTTCTTGTTCGACTATGAAATCTTTAATCGTGTTCACTCCGATGGGTGGTACAATGAGTTTAAAGTTGCTGTTGAGAATAGGGTGGTTGAGGTGCTTTCCAAGTCAATTTACCCTTTCCTGAAGGAAAAGATTACTCATAGATTCTCCTTTAGTCCAATTAGCATACACAATCGAACTTTATCGACTGATGGTGCCATTACCGGATGGGCTTTTGGTAAGCATATGCCAAGCGTAAATGCCATGCATAAAATGAATAAAGCTGTATTTACACCATTCCCAAACGTCTTTATTGCTGGTCAATGGAGTTTTAGCCCATCGGGTGTTCCCATGTCAATACTTACTGGCAGGTTGGCAACTAATCAGGCAATTAGTTTTATCAAGAAGAAAAACGTATAAGTCCAATATCGATATGGACAATAGAATGTACGATGTTATAGTGGTTGGTGGAGGTTTAGCTGGGCTTACCGCCGCAGTTTACTCTGCACGAAAGGGCAGAAATGTTCTTCTAGTTGAAAAGAATAGTAAGTGTGGTGGATTGGCATCGTCAATTGAGCATAATGGGTTTGTTTTTGATGCAGGTGCCAAGGGACTTATTAATGCGGGTATCATCAAGCCAATGGTTAACGATTTGGGAATTGACCTAAAACTTATTAGGAGTAAGGTTTCAGTTGGTATTGCTGATAGAATAATTGGGATAGATGGTTTAGCTGATATTGAAAGTTATAAGAATTTACTTTTGCATTTTTTCCCGAATTGCAGACAAGAGGTTGATATTGTGATTAGGGAGATGGTAGCAATGATGCGATATACTAAGACTTTTTATGCAGTTGATAATCCTGAGTTTAGAGATATTAAAAAGGACTATAAGTATCTGTTTAAGGATTTACTGCCATGGCTGCCATCTTTCTTGTATACTCTATTAAAAACTAGCAGGTTAATGGAGCCAATGGAGGATTATTTGGGTAAATGGATTCAGTCGAAACCTTTAGCAGATATGGTCCTTCAGCACTTCTTCCAAAGAATGCCTGCATTTTTTGCACTGGGCTACTTCTATGTTTTCCTGGATTATTGGTATCCGGTTGGTGGAGTTGGAAAATTGGGTGAGGCTTTGCTACAAAAGTACAAGGAGCTAAACGGTAAGTTAGCTTTTTCAACAAGAATTGTTAAAGTGATACCATCAGAGAATCAGCTAATCGACGAAAAAGGAAATGCTTATGGGTACGATAAGTTGATTTGGACTGCCGACTTAAAATCGTTCTACGGTATAGTTTACCCCGATGGGTTAAGCAATGAGCAAAAATCAAAGTTTGACAAAACAAAATTTTCAGTTACCAAAGCAGCAACAGGCGATTCCGTTTTTCAACTTTTCCTTGAGGTTGATGAAAGACCCGAAACTTATTCTCAATTTACCAATCCACACCTCTTATATACCCCAATGACAGATGGATTAGGCGATTCTGTTCGGACTGATTTTGCAATGCTAATTGCAAATTGGTCTCAAGCTAATAAAGCGGAGGTGGTTGAATGGGTTCGAAACTTTGTGAAAAGAAATACCTTTGAAATTTCATTTCCTGTTTTGCGTGATTCCAACTTGGCTCCCGAAGGCAAAACTGGTATTATTGTCAATTTCTTTACCGATTATCGAATTTTTCAATTTGCCCAAAATGATGGTTGGGTAGATGAACTGACAGGAGCTTTTGAAAATGCTCTGATTGATACTCTTTCAAAATCAATTTTCCCTAACTTAAAGGAAAAGTTAATTCACAAATTCTCGTTTACACCCTTAAGTATTAAAGAGTGGGCAGGCTCATCGGGTGGTGCAATTACCGGTTGGGCTTTTGGTCAGGAACTACCAGTGGTTAATAAGATGATTAAAGTACAGAAATCGGTTCGTACTCCATTTCCAAACATATTTCAGGCTGGTCAGTGGGCTTATAGCCCATCGGGAATTCCCATGTCGATTCTTACAGGCAAAATTGCTTCTAACTTTGTGTAACCATTTTAGCCCTTGTATTTAGTGAAAATTCAAAGGAAAGACATACACGTTGAGCTTAGACCATATATTAAGCCATTAATGCTTATAAACTTCCTACTCAGTCGACGCTGGGGGATACATTTAATGCAATTAAATTCACGCTTTAATAGGATTAAATCGATTAAAGGTTTTGTAAATGAGATAAGGTACATCAAAGGAAGCGATGGTTGCTACATAAGAGTTCGTATATACAAGCCTTTAATTCAAACTGATAGACTACCAGGAATATTGTTCTGTCATAGTGGTGGATTTGTAGTTGGAAGTCCCGAAGAAAATCATGATGCTATTGAGCGATTTCTTCGTCAAAGACCATGTGTGGTAGTTGCTCCCGATTACCGCAAAGCGCCAAAATATCCTTTCCCTGCAGCATTTAACGACTGTTACGATACGCTAACCTGGATGAACGAACATGCCGATGAGCTAAAAATTATTCCAAATCAGCTTATAGTTGTAGGGTATAGTGCTGGAGGTGGTTTAGCGATTTCGATTACGCTAAGGGCCGTTCGTGAAAATAAAATTGGTATAGCTTTCCAGATGCCCATTTATCCAATGATTGACGATAGGCAGGTTACAGAGTCAAGCAACTTTACAGGTACGCCTGTGTGGGATTCAAAAACCAATGCTTTAGCTTGGAAATTGTATTTGGCTGACCTTTTTAAAAATAACAAGGAGATTTCAGATTATGCAGCACCAGCGCGTTGTACAAGTTTTAAAGGCTTACCACCTACTATATCTATTGTAGGTACTTCAGAACCATTTAGAGACGAAGTTATAGAGTTTGTTAATAGGCTAGAAATTGATGGTGTAGAAGTCCAATTTAAACAATTTGATGGCTGTTTTCATGCATTTGATTTGGTGGCACCTAGTACCAATATTGGGAAGGATGCCATTGATTTTATATTAACACAATTTTCAAGTTATTACGACATAAATTTTCCTGATATACAGGCCAGGTTTTAGTATTTACTGAATAATAAAAACGGGGACTGAAACTAGTCCCCGTTTTTGCATTTATAACCAATTTACTTAGTAGCATTTTCAAGTTTACGCATAATAGCAAAGATGAAAGTTGCCGATAGCCAGCTCATTACAACAAGAATTGCAAAGAATTGCCATAATTCAAGCTTATCCCAGAAAATACCTATTAATCCAGCAAGAAGATTTCCAATTGCTGTAGCACCTAGCCATCCTCCTTGCATTAAACCTTTGTATTTAGGAGGTGCAACCTTCGACACAAAGGAGATGCCCATAGGAGAAAGGAATAGCTCAGCAATGGTTAATGTGAAATATGTTCCAATCAGCCAGTAAGGTGATCTTAGCATTGGCGATACGCCATCGTTAAGCTCTCTTGGTGAAAGCAATCCCATTGAAGCAAGAATCATCACCATAAAACCAATACCTGTAATAATCATACCAATACCGATTTTCTTAGGTGCTGAAGGCTCTTTGCCTTTTGAGCGTAACCAGGTGAAGAAGCTAACAATAACTGGAGTTAGGAATACAATAAAGATAGGGTTAAAATGCTGGAACTTTTGAGGAGCAATTGCCATTTGTTCGTCAAATCCTTGAACCACATAGTAGGTTAAAAGACCAAAACCTACTACCATTGCAGCTCCTACACCACGCCAAGCGTTTGATAGATTCTTTCTGAACAATACAATAAGGCCAATGATTGTCATTAGCAAGGGTAGGAACGCTTTCAAATCGAAGAAGATATATGTAATCTTACTAACAGTAAATTCGGTATAGTTCTTAGCAAATACGCTAAGTGTAAAGCCATTCTGATGGAATGCCATCCAGAAGAATATTACAACAAAGAATACCAGACCAAGAGCTGTCATACGCTCACGGGTTTGTTCTGGTGTAAGCTCAACAACCTTATCCTTATGCTCTTCGCTAGCTGCTTTTTGTTTTTCGGTGAGGTCTGCGTCTTTATAGTACTTCTTAAATGCAACAAAGATGATTAAAGAAATAATCATACTAGCAGCAGCTACACCAAATGCGGCATTATACGATTGGGCTACAGAGTCGATATAAAACTTGGCAAACTCAGTAATATTTGTAAAGTTAGCACCAAGGTGTTCAATTCCAAAACTTTTTAGTGCATCGGCGTTTGCAAGGTTGTTTTTGAGAACCGCATGTGAGTAATCTAGGATCTTGGGATCATAAACTAAGCCTTTGCTTTTTAGAATGAAATTACTTGCAGCTGTAGCAGCCGATGGAGCAAAGAATGCACCTATGTTAATACCCATGTAGAAGATATTAAATGCATTATCACGGTTTTTATCGTAACGTGGGTCATCGTACATGTTTCCTACTAGGGCCTGAAGATTCCCTTTAAAGAAGCCTGTACCTAAGGAAATTACTGTTAGGGCAACAATAATCAATCCAAGACCTCTATCGGGGATTGCCATAAGTAAATATCCCAAAAATAGGATGATAATACCCAATAGGATGGTTTTCCCATAACCAAGAAATTTGTCGGCTACCCAACCTCCAAGTAGAGGTAAAAAGTAGATACCAAACAAAAATCCACCATAATAATGTCCTGCTTCTTCGGTTGAGAAGCCAAACTTTGCTTGTAGGTAGTAAACAAAAACTGCTAGCATGGTGTAGTAACCAAACCTTTCACCCATGTTAGCAAAAAAAGCTACCAGTAGTCCTTTAGGATGATTTTTCAACATAGTATTTAGTTTTAGTTTGTTTCAACTATAATGATTGACAAAAATAGGCTTTTATGGTTTATCTCCAAATCTAAAAAATATGTTGTAAAATCTTTTTTTTAAGCTTAATTTGTAAACTAACTTGTTGGAATTATGAGCCGAACAGCTTATTTTTCTAAAATTCTTAAAAACAGGCAAATTAAGTACTAAGATGATGAAGAGTTATGAAAATATTTAGAACAGAACAGGTTAAGTATATTGATGCTTACACAATACAAAATGAGCCAATCGCTTCCATTGATTTGATGGAGCGTGCAGCCCATGCTCTTTTTGGATGGTTTCGTAATAGATTTCACAATAATCGGAAAGTTATAATTTTTTGTGGACCAGGAAATAATGGTGGCGATGGACTTGCTCTTGCTCGTATGCTCTTAAATGTTGGCTATAATGTCCATACCTATTATTTGAGTTCTAAATCCTATTCCGAAGATTTTAACACTAACCTTGTTCGATTAAAGGAAGCGTCTTCAAGTATTTATATGATTAATAGCCCTAAGGATTTTCCTAAAATAGAACCTGACGATATTATAGTTGATGCATTATTTGGATCTGGCTTGAGTCGCCCTATCGAAGGTCTTGCTGCTGATTTGATCTCTTCTATTAATAGTTCAAATGCTCTTGTGGTGGCAATTGATATACCCTCGGGTCTTTTTGGCGAGGAAAACTCGGTCCCTAACAGTAACCCTGTTGTTAGAGCTAGCTATTGCCTAAGTTTGCAATTCCCTAAGATTGCCTTTTTCATGTCAGAAAATGAGGAATATGTTAAAGATTGGAGGACCTTACCAATAGGATTACATCCAGATGCCATTGAGCAAACACCGTCGCCATATTTTTATACCACATTAAGTGATATTTCTACGAATCTCTTAAACCAATCGAAATTTGCACATAAGGGTAGTTTTGGACATGTTCTAATCATGGCTGGTTCCTATAGTATGATGGGAGCAGCATGCCTATGTTCAAAGGCGTCTATTCGGAGTGGGGTTGGTTTAGCCACCCTTTACATTCCAAAATGTGGTTATGAGATTGCTCAAACAGCAGTTCCAGAGGCTCTTGCTTTAACAGATAGCAACGATACCCATTTAACAAACTATCCCGATTTAAATAAATTTAGCGCCATATGTGTTGGTCCTGGTATGGGGCAAGACACCGAAACTGCTAGCATGATTAGAAGCCTAATCAAAAATTCGACTAAACCTTTGGTTATTGATGCCGATGGGTTAAACCTGATTTCAAAAAATATTGATTTACTGCAGGAACTTAAGGCTCCTGCTATTCTTACCCCACATCCTGGCGAGTTCGATAGACTTTTCGGAAAATCATCTTCATCGTGGGAGCAATTACAGAAAGCTATTAGCATGGCTCAAAGGTATGGTGTAATTATTGTGCTTAAGGGTGCGTATACTCGTGTAGTATTGCCTAATGGTGAGGTGCATTTCAATTCAACAGGTAATTCTGGCATGGCAACTGGTGGCAGTGGTGATGTTTTAAGTGGGGTTATTGCAGGATTACTTGCACGTGGGCTTGAACCCAAAGATGCTGCTATTATAGGTGTATTTGTACATGGATTGGCTGGTGACTTGGCTGCCGACGATTTTGGCAAAGTTAGCTTATGTGCAACGGATATTCTAAACTATATTTGCAAAGCATTTCAACATTTAACAAAAAAATGAGAATAAAAAATATTTCAATGATAGTTGCAATTGCCCTTTTGGCTGGGTGCAACACAAAAACCGTACAGGTTCAACCTGCAGATAATTTGAACTACAGCGAAGCAGCAACATTTTATTCGTTACCTCGAAGTGTGATATATGTGAATGTTAAATGCGAAAGGAGAATTTTTATTCCGGGTCCCTATGCAAATTTTACTAAGAAATATCTGGGTATCGATGGTGTAGTTAGCGAGCCAAAAACCACATATTCAATTAAGTACATTGATTTTGACATACAAGTAGAAACCGACCCATCAGCAATTTATGCCGTTTTACCTACAAAAAATGGGTACGGTAATTACCTGAAGCTCAACGAGCATGGTTTGGTTTTGCCCATAGATGCAAATGCCTTTGGTAAAACAATAAAAAGTAGCAAAAAGGAATCGATAGAAAATACTATTGTTTTCAAGGATTTATCATATAAACCATTTATAGAGAAAAAGAAAGCAACTTTTTATGGACGAGTGCTTAACGATAGCGTTTTTACTAGAGTGCCAATAAAGAAAACAATGGTAGTTGAAAAAAACATTGAGGAAAAAGCCAAAGAGGCTGCCGAATTTATTTTCAACCTTAGGGAGCGAAGACTTGAGTTCTTAACAACTGATGTTGACCAGCCATTTTCGGGTGATGCAATAACCGAAATTTTAAATGAGATTCAGCGGCTCGAAGATGAATACTTATCGCTTTTTATAGGAAAAACCTATACTTCCTATTCTACTCAAACATTTAGCTATGTTCCTACAAATAGCGAGGGGGAAAGCACTATTCTTTTTAGGTTTTCAGAAAGTAAAGGAATCTTGCCCCAAACAGACCTTTCAGGACGCCCAATACTTTTGGAAGTTGAAGTTCCTAACACTTCTCTTTTGGACTCTGCCTATAAAAGCCTAAATACTAGAATTCAAAAGGATGAATTAACTCGGTTTTATTATAGAGTTCCAGCTTATACAAACATTAGTGTTGTAGATGGAAGTGAAGTCCTAGCAAAAAGGAGAGTAGCAATATACCAGTATGGGCCAATCTTTTCGTTACCTATAAACTATCCCGAAAGATAGCTGCTACTTATTTGCTGTACCTAATTTACTTACGAACTTGGCTCTAAAGTCTTCCCATTTTTGGGTTTTATAGGCATCGCTTACAATGAACTCCAAAATTGGTTCAAGTTGTTCTGGTCTAAGATATCCGGGGACAACAGTAATTGGGTTATTGTTTTCATCCATGAATACAATAGAGGGGTAAGAAAGACGTCCTTGTAAAATTGCTATGGCAAATTCATGAGGACTTCGTGTGTTCTGACCTTTGTTCTTATATGTTTTGCCTTTATACACAATATCTTTTTTCCCTTCGGCATTAAGCTTTACGGCATGGAATTTATTGCTTAAATAATCTGCAATAACAGGATTAGTAAAGGTGTTTGCATCCATTTTTTTGCACCAACCGCACCAATCGGTGTAAACATCAATGAAGATTTTACGGGGCTGTGTTTTATTTAGTTTAATAGCTTCTTCAATCCCTATCCACTTAACACTTTCTGAATTTTGGGCGAATAAACTTTC
Organism: Tenuifilum thalassicum; assembly: GCF_013265555.1. Taxonomy (GTDB): domain Bacteria; phylum Bacteroidota; class Bacteroidia; order Bacteroidales; family Tenuifilaceae; genus Tenuifilum; species Tenuifilum thalassicum. Next base: position 808,741 of record NZ_CP041345.1, read on the forward strand.
CGAAAATATTGCACCAATTAAAAGTATTAGGATTCTAGCTGTACTTTTCATAATCTGTTTTTAGTGAATTTTTACAAACATAATAAATACTTTGTAAAAATAAAGCAAGTGTATTGCATTACTCTCATCCTTTGTTTTTCAAACCTCAATAAGTGCATGCTGTTGATAATCTTTGTAGATTAAGTTTTATATAAAGTTAAGAAGATGAAAGTGTTGTGAATATCATTTTATGAATCATTTTGGAAATATACCTTTACATAACATTAATGCCTTTATTTTTTGGAACAATTCTATGTATCTTACGTTTAATTTCAAAAATGAACTGACATGGACACGCTTAAAATCGAAGAAAAATTAGACTCACCAATGGTTTTTGCCGATGCCCAGAATGGCTACTTTGAGATTAAAGGGAAATCGTTGCCCGAAGATGCAGTTGAATTCTATACTCCACTCGATAAGTACGTGGCAGAGTACATTAAAAATCCCCAACCAAAAACGGTTTTTAATTTAAAGCTTGAGTACCTGAACACATCTTCGTCGAAAAAGATACTCGATATAATTAGTCATTTTGAGAAACTTCCTTCGCAAGGCTATGAGGTTGAACTTAACTGGTATCATAGAGACGACGACCAGGATATGATTGATGAAGGAATTGAGTTCGCTCACATGACTACACTTAAGGTTAACTTTATTGCTGAACAATAGTTTTATGATTAAAATAGTTAGCAGATTCATATTACTTATAAGTTTTCTTTTTTGCTTTTCAGTTGCTTTCCCACAAACCATCTCACCAACACTAAAGCAGAAGCTCGAGAGTTCATTAGACCAAGCCAAAAAGTTGGAAAGTAATGGTAATTTGAATGGTGCGCTATCTATTTATAATAAAACAGCAACTAGCTATTGGGTAAACGGAAATCTATCTAAAGCAAGTAAAGTTTACCTACAAGCAGCGTCGGTAGCAGAGCGTTTAAACAATAAAAATGCTTTAAAGGTTATCTACACGAATCTAGGGATGATTTTTGTTGATTTAGAGCAATATACCGATGCTAATGCATATTTTCAGAAATGTTTAAAAATAAACAGGGCTCAAAAGAAAAAATCCGAAATAGCTTCAACATTAATCAATATCGCAAGTACTTATAAGGAGTTAGGCAAATATCAGGAAGCTTTAAGTTATTGCACGGAAGCTAACACTTTGGCTATTGAGGAGAATAATGCTAAGCTGTTAAAGAACAGTTACTCGCTGCTTGCCGAAATTTATGAGGCCCTTGGCGACTCAAAAAAATCGGCAGAGTGTTTTTCTCTTTATAGTGCATTCTCACGAAAAATCCAACGTGAAGAGATGCTAAAAAAAGATGCACAAGCAAAAAAAATTGTTGAACAAGCTAAGGGTGAACTTCAATCTATAAAAACACAGAAAGAGCTAACCGAGAAGGAGTTAAATCAAAAGCAGCAGGTTCTTGAAACGGTTAAAGATAGCTTGCAAAAGGTTGAACGAATTACCAAACAGCAACAGCTAGAAATTGACCTTCTGAATAAGGAAAATGCTTTGCGCGAGGAGCGGATTAAAAATCAAATCCTTATTCGTAATATCTTCATTGTTATTATAGCTGCTACCCTTGGTATGCTTGGTTTAATAACGCATTACTACGTTCAAAAGAAACGTTCCAACGAGGAACTTGCTAAGCAAAAAGCAATAGTTGAGGCTAAAAGTTTAGAGCTATTAGAAGCGTTAAAAAAGATTGAAAAGCAGAATAAAGATATTACAAGTAGCATTAACTATGCCCAACGAATACAACAAGCCCTACTTCCAACTTACGACCAATTGGTTAGCTGTATTTCAGACTCATTCATCATGTTTAGGCCGCGCGAGACAGTTAGTGGCGATTTCTTTTGGTTTAATTCCTATGGTGGCCAAAATGTAGCTAAGGGGCCCCATCCATCCAATATGATTGTTCTTAATGGCGTTGACCCAGATGAGTTTGGATTTCTAATTGCTGCTGTCGACTGCACTGGTCATGGCGTTCCTGGTGCATTCATGTCTATGATTGGATTAAACCTTTTAGATGTCATTGTCCGTAGTGGTACAATTCAACCCGATTTGATTCTTAATGAGTTACATCGGCAGGTCCGACATCTTCTCAAGCAGGAGAATAACGATAGTCGCGATGGGATGGATATGGCTCTAATTCGTATTAAGGGCGATGGAAAAACTATTGAGTTTGCCGGAGCAAAAAATCCGGTTGTGTATATTACTAATGACGAATGTTTTACTATAAAAGGAGACCCCGTTCCAGTAGGTGGGCTTCAGAAAGAGGCTGAACGTAAGTTTACTTTGAAAACTTTTACCATTGATTCACCTACTTGTGTTTACCTGTTTTCCGATGGTTACATTGACCAGTTTGGCGGTCCAGAGGGGCTTAAGTTTACCTCTAAAAGGTTTAAAGAACTTCTTGTTAAGATTCACCAGAAACCTATGGTAATGCAACAGGAGGAGTTGGAAACTGTTTTTGACGATTGGAAATCCCAAAGTTTTGGCCAAATTGATGATGTGCTAGTAGTAGGCTTGCGTTTAAATGCTACTCCTTTTAAGCCAGAGCCTTTATTTGTTAATTCATAAATCTTTATAATTTTGTATTGAAGTTTTAACACAATGAAAAAGTTTACCTCATTATCATTAATTACCTTTCTTGTGTTTGGCTCTAGAATTGCTCTTGGGCAGCCAGATAATTTTTTTGTTAACTCAAAAGGCGATGTGTTTGTAAAAGCCGATGCGCCTGTTTACTTCTTCATTAGCCCATCAAATAGTCCTAATCAAAAGGTAATGATTCCTAGCACCGATAAAGCAGCCAATCCAATGTTTTTCGATGGTGATGGAAAACACTACTTTGTATATGAAAGCAATGGCAATAAAGTACGATTCCTTGTTTACGCCGATGGTTATGGACCTAAATCCTACCTGAAGGTTACTAGTGGTTTGCTCTTTGAGCATAAAAATAGGGTGTATGTTAAAGACAGTGCAGGTTTTACATTAGTAGCACGCGACAAACGTTCTGGTGTGAAAAACAGTTACTTTGCATTAGATAGTCTTCCCTTTAAGCCTTATAATGATGTTATCACGATAAACAATATTGGAGAGCATACTATCAGAATTTACTCAACCGATAATGTTGGAAATATAGGAGATACATCGGAGTATCATATAATTGCTGCACCCGATATTACCTTTAGAGTGAATAATATCTATTTTCAAACTGCAAGCGCAAGATTAACTCAAAACTCATTTGAAGTTCTAGCTGAGATACTCGATATTTTAAAAAAATACCCTGAACTTCATGTTGAGATTAGTGCTCATGCTGATGTTCGAGGCTCAAGCGATTCGAATATGAAACTTTCTCAACGAAGAGCACAATCTGTTGTAAATTACCTGGTATCAAAAGGAGTCCCTTCGTATAGGTTGTATGCAAAAGGGTATGGCGATACTCGACCCATTAATGAATGTGTGAAGGGTGTAAAGTGTTCCGATTTAAAACATCGCGAAAATCGCAGGGTAGAGTTCCGATTTTATGTTCCACGAAAGTAAATGTTGGGTTTAAATATGAAGGAAATCTCAAAAAATATCATTTTAATCTTTTCGGTGGTTTTACCTTTCGTTCTATCTGCTCAGGAGAATGGAAATAAGTCTCTCTTTATAGACTCAACCGGTAATCTTTTCGTATCGCCCGACGTTCCTGTAAATATATACATTGGAACTAAACCCGATGGCTCTAACGCTGTATTGTTGCATGATGTAAATAGAAGTGGTAAGCCTTTAAAATGGAATGGCTCTGGCCCTCAGCTCATGACCCACCTCGACCTTTATAAGGGCAGGAAGATACGATTTGAACTTTATGCCGATGGAATACCTCCAAAAACAGCAATTAACTTTGAAAACCAAAAAATCCGTGAGTTAAAGGATGCAATTATTGTGCGTGGTGGTTCTATAGTTGAATTTAGTGCTGTAGATGAACAATCTGGCGTTGATAAAATATTTTTCTCAGTTAATAGTGATGATTTTAAGGAGTATAGCCAACCAATAAGCTTAACCGAGGATGGTGAGTATGAGGTAAGAACCTATGCCGTTGACCATTTAGGCAATAAGGAGCCTGTTGTTTATCGTAAGATTATAGTTGATGCAACTCCTCCCACTACTGAGTTAACTTTTAGGGGCGATAAATATGAAAATATTCTTTCTGGTAGGTCGGCATTGGTCTTAAACACTTCTGACAGATTTGGTGTTGCTGAAACAAAAATTATGATAGATTCTTCAGGGAAATGGAATAGATATATTAAACCCATACAAACATCTCGTCTTTCAGAAGGAGAACATAAAATTTCATATTTTTCTATCGACAACGCTGGGAATGTGGAATCAAGCAAAACCTACACGTTTTATGTAGATAAAACTCCTCCAGTAGTTGTTGAAGAAATTGAAGGGAACTCATTTATGGTTGGCAATAGGGAGTTCTCTTCTGGTCGTAGCCAGCTAAAAGTGCTTGCTGTTGACAATAAGGCTGGTGTTAAAGAGGTTTACTATTCCCTTAATAATGGAGAATTCAGACCTTACGAAAAACCAGTACTTCTATCCGAAATTTTAGGTACTGTTAAATTGAGAACCTATGCTGTCGATAATGTAAATAATCGCACAAGCTCCGAGGCCAATGCGCAATCGTTCACCATGCCTACTATCGACATTGCTGGTCCCGATATTAGCTATGGGTTTATAGGCCCTAAATTAACTATTCGAGATACGCTGTGGATTGGCTCTTCCACTCTGGTAAAAATAAATGCTGTTGATAGAGAAGCTGGTGTTAATAGAATTGAGTACACCCTGAACCAATCTGAGGTTAGAACTTATTTTGAGCCCTTTACTATTACTGAAAGTGGTTTCTATAATGCTGATGTTAGCGCATTTGATAATGTTGAAAATATTAACATGGCAAGTTTTAGCTTTGCCGTTGATAATAACCCCCCAAGTATCTTCTATAATTTTAGCTCACTACCAATAGGTGCTAAAGATAACTTGCCAGTATATCAGAAGGGAATAGTATTATATCTTGCTGCTACCGACAACCTAACTGTTCGGAATTCTATAAAGTATAAGCTCAATAACGGGAAGTTCCTTAATTATACCTCTCCCATTTCCCGGTTTGTTTCAGGCATAAATGAGCTCGTCATTAGTACAACAGACGGGTTAGGAAACAATTCAACACAAACTATTCGCTTTTATGTTGAGTAGCAGACTAAAGTAAATTTTTAAGAAACTGAGCAGTATAACCGCAATTTGATTTTGCAACCTCTTCGGGTGTTCCAGAGCAAACAATAGTTCCCCCACCAGAACCGCCATCTGGTCCTAAATCGATTATATAGTCGGCAGTTTTAATTACATCTAGATTGTGTTCAATAATAATAACTGTGTTCCCTTTGTCCACAAGTTTGTTCAACACGTCAAGCAGGACTCTCACATCCTCAAAGTGAAGCCCTGTGGTTGGTTCATCAAGAATATAAAGGGTTTTCCCCGTATCGCGCTTGGCTAGCTCACTCGCTAGCTTAACACGCTGAGCCTCGCCACCCGAAAGCGTGGTTGATGGCTGACCTAATGTCACATAGCCCATTCCTACGTCCTGAAGCGCTTTTAGTTTTTGATGAATTTGGGGGATGTTTTCGAAAAACTCAACTGCTTGGTTTATTGTCATATCAAGCACCTCGCTTATGTTCTTACCCTTGTATTTTACCTCGAGCGTTTCACGATTGTAACGTCTTCCAAAGCAATCGGGGCACTTAACATAAACATCGGGAAGGAAATTCATCTCAATAACCTTTACTCCTCCACCTTTACATGTTTCACAGCGACCTCCCTTTACATTAAATGAGAATCGTCCTGCTTTGTAGCCTCTAATCTTAGCCTCAGGAGTAAGTGCAAAAAGTTTTCTGATATCAGTAAACACCCCTGTGTAGGTCGCAGGATTGGAGCGTGGTGTTCGTCCAATTGGCGATTGGTCAACATCAATTACTTTATCAATATTTTCAATTCCAGTAATTGTATCGTAATCAAGCGGTTGTTCAAACGACCTGTAAAAGTGCCGGCTTAGTGCTGGGTATAGCGTTTCGTTGATAAGGGTTGATTTCCCACTTCCCGAAACGCCCGTAACACAAATAAGGGTTCCTAGCGGAAATTTTGCTGTAATGTTTTTTAGATTATTACCTTTTGCCCCTGAAATGGTAAGGAACTTGCCATTTCCTTTTCGCCGTTCCGATGGAGTAGGGATTCTCAGCTTGCCATTTAAGTAATTGGCAGTAAGCGAATCGGATTTCATAATCTCAGAGGGTGTACCTGCTGCCACCACTTTCCCTCCGTGACGCCCAGCACGTGGCCCAATATCTACCACGTAGTCGGCGGAGCGAATCATTTCTTCGTAGTGTTCAACCACAATTACCGAGTTGCCTGCATCGCGAAGCTGTTTAAGCGAATTAATAAGTTTTACATTATCGCGCTGATGTAGGCCAATGCTTGGCTCATCAAGTATGTAAAGAACATTCACCAGCTTAGAGCCTATTTGTGTTGCAAGGCGTATTCTTTGGCTTTCGCCACCCGAAAGAGTTGATGAACCACGGTTTAGAGATAGGTAGCCTAAGCCTACATCTAGTAGAAAACGAACACGTTCACGAATCTCCTTTAAAATCTCAGTGGCAATTACCTTTTGGCGGTTGCCAAGCCTATTCTCTAATCCTTGAAGCCACTCCCATAGGGACTCAAGGTCCATTGCGGTAACATCTGCAATACTTTTGTCATCTATCTTGAACCATAACGACTCTTTTCTTAACCTTGAGCCGTTGCAGCTAGGACAAGTAACTTGCCTGATGAACTGATTTGCCCACTTTTTCCCCTTTCCCGTAAGCTCTTCGTTTGAGTTATGCTCTTTAATAAAGTTAATAACTCCCTCGAAGCTTAAAAAATAGGAGCTGGTAACTCCTATGCTTGGGTGTTTTAGCTTTAGCTGTTCCTCGGAGCCATACAGAATTACATCTAGTGCCTCTTCGGGTATTTTCTCAATAGGATCCGACAATGAAAAACCATATTTAGTTGCAATAGCTTCTAGCTGCCAAAATATTAGCGAATTCTTATAGGGCCCAAGAGCCTGAATTCCTCCTTTTTTAATGCTGATTCTTTTATCGGGAATTATGCGTTCAATATCGGCTTCGTTTACATAGCCCAACCCGTTACACTTTGGGCAAGCCCCTTTAGGAGAGTTAAAGCTAAAGGTGTATGGTTCTGGTTCATCGTAGGAGATGCCTGTGGTTGGACACATCAGGTTTCTGCTGAAATATCGGTTTTCACCAGTATCCATATCAAGCACCATAATGATGCCCTTGCCAATTGACATTGCATTTGCAACCGATTGGCTAAGCCTTTTCATATCGCCATCGCCAACTTTGAGCTTGTCAACCAGAAGTTCAATATGGTGAGTTTTATACCTATCCAGCTTCATTGCTGGGCGCATCTCAACGATATTGCCATCGACACGAACATGCAAATATCCCTTTTTACGAAGCTGTTCAAACAGCTCCTTGTAGTGGCCTTTCCGTCCCCGAACTAAAGGAGCAAGGAGTGCTGTTTTTTTCCCAGCAAATTGTTTGTTTATGAGCTTGATTATCTGTTCGTCGGTGTATCGCACCATTTCTTCGCCTGTATTGTATGAATAGGCGGTTGATGCGCGTGCATAGAGTAGGCGAAGAAAGTCGTAAATTTCGGTAGTGGTTCCTACAGTTGAACGTGGATTATGGCTTGTTGTTTTCTGTTCAATGGAGATAACTGGGCTCAATCCTGAGATTTTATCAACATCGGGGCGCTCAAGTGTACCAAGGAACTGTCGCGCATATGCCGACATGGTTTCCATGTAGCGACGTTGACCTTCGGCATAAATGGTATCAAATGCTAGCGATGACTTACCGCTACCACTAAGGCCGGTAATTACTGTTAATTTATGACGGGGTATTACAACATCAATATTTTTAAGGTTATGCACCCTTGCGCCTTCTACCTCTATTTTGCCTTCGTCATTAGCCTCTAAAATATTGTTTTGTGATTCAATGCTCATGCTCAATGCTTATTTCTTGTAAACTGTTTCACGAAATCCCTCTTTAGGAATTTTAATCCGATATGTTTTGTTTAGTTTGTTTGTAAGATAGCTTTCGCGTAACCACGGATTAAAGAACTTAAGAATCTTGTAATTCGTTTTGAAGTGGCGGGCAAAAGCCGAAATGTTGGTGATGGTACTATCTACTTCTACCTCATAGTATTCCAAAGGAGGATAAAGGTCGCACTTGTTTAATATAAAACCATATTGTGTTGGATTCTCAAATATCACTTTAAGTGCAAGTATTCTAAAGATGTACCGTCCTGTTTCTTCGCCTAAAACCATATTGTAGTACGAATCGTTTTCCTGTCTTAATATCTGTTTATCAATTCCATTCATCCCAAAGTTATACGATGCAGCTACCATGGTCCAATTCCCATACTTTTCATATGCCTTCTTAAAGTACTGGCAAGCCGCTTGGGTCGATTTTTCTATATGATATCGCTCATCAACCTCGTTGTTTATTTCCAAACCCAGCTCCTCCCCAGTTCCTTCAAGTATTTGCCAGAAACCAACTGCCTTTGATGGTGAAATTGCTTGGGTTAACCCACTCTCGGCAACAGCTAAGTACTTGAAATCGATGGGTATGTTGTTTGCTTCTAAAATGGGTTCAATTATTGGGAAGTATCTATTTGCACGCTTAAGAAGCAGCAAGGTTTGGGAATGCCAAAAGGTATTCACCTGGAGTTCTCTATCAAGCGATTCTCTAACGTCGAAGAACTCAAGGGGTACCGCCTCGCCTGCAAATGTAAGGCTGTCGGGTATTGGTACCGGATATATGGTGGCTTGAAAAATGGTGTCAGCTTGCTGTTCACTGTAGCTAAAAACTTTTGTAATGGGAATAAACGATATTAGAATTACAAATATAAATACTGCGATAAATGTTTTTATGACTAAGGAAAACCTCTTTGAGAATATCATTTCAAAATCCTTTTTTTAATAAACCTGCAAATTTACAATATATTATTTATTGCACTTAACAAATAGATGGCTTATAATTTTTTAGCTTTAATATAACAAACACGTAATATGAAGGGTTCAGTGTTAACTCTATCAATTAATGTTTTAAATAGATGTAGAATTAACATTATCTTAACATTAAGCGCAATGCTTAATATTGGCTTAACACACATTTAGCTACTTTTGCGAAAATATTTTTTTTTAGCACCAACAAAATGTATTTTTAAACTAAAACTAAGAATTATTTGCTCATGAAAAAGTTATTTTTTATACTTTGGGCGTTTGTATTAGGTTCAGCCTTCACCTATGGAAACCCCGATTCTATTCTTTTGCAGCAAAACAGAATGATGCTTAAGCTGCTTTCAAATAGCAAGGTGTCAACCCAAATTTTTTTGGGTTACCGTGATTACTTGGAAGGAAACAACGGTTATAATGAATTTGTTGTAAAAAGAGGTTACATAACTTTTGCAAAAAAACTAAATAAAAACATTAGCGCTAAGCTAGCTCCTGATATCACAATTGATAAGGAAGGAGATGGGATGGGCGATTTGGAGATGAGGCTTAAATACTGTTATATTGATTTTCACACCGATGGTGATTATTGGATTTTTACCAATCCAAAGTTGCTAGTTGGCGAAATACCCACTCCATGGATATCCTTTGAGGAAAAAATAAACAGCTTTCGGATTGTTTCCAGTCAGTATCTTGATGATATGAAATTGCTTACCTCTGCCGATTTTGGCGTGTCAACTCAGGTTTTACTTGGGGGAGAGATTTCCGAAGAATATCAAAAAAAGGTAAATGGCGCTTACCCTGGTAAATATGGTTCTATTGCTATAGGTGTTTACAACGGTGGTGGGTATCATGCTATTGAAAATAATAACAACAAAACTATTCAGTGGCGCTTTAGCCTTCGGCCAATACCTAACGTTTTGCCCGGTTTACAGTTTTCTTATGCTGGCACCTATGGCAAAGGAAACACAAAGCTTTACCCCGATTGGAGAACAAACACAGGAGTTGCTAGTTACGAATCGGAGCATATTGTTCTCACCTCGCAAATTTATAAATCAACTGGTAACTATTCTGGTAGCTTTTCCGATTCTTTAGGTATTGCCTATGGGGCAAGCGGCTGGAATACATTTGCCGAGGTTAAACTTTTCAAAAACAAGGTTAGCCTTTTTGGTAGCTATGGTATCATGAATTATGACGATATGAACCAGTCCGACAATGAACTGAAAAGGCAAATAGTTGGGCTAGCATATCACATTTATAAAAGGAATAAGATTGTTGTAGATTATCAGCGCAGGGTTAAGAATGGTGATGCTAATGGAATATTTGAAGTAATGCTCGAGCTTTCTCTGTAAACACTAATAGTTCCAAAGTAAAAAGGCTGACAAATTTGTCAGCCTTTTTTTATTAGCTATGCAGATGCTTCTTTTAAAATAGTCCGCTGATAACACCGTTGTTGTCAACGTCTATACGTTCTGCAGCTGGCTCTTCGGGCAAGCCGGGCATACGCATTATTTGCCCAGTAATAGGCACTATAAACCCTGCTCCGGCAGCAATCTCAATTTCCCTTACGGTTACTACAAAGTCCTTCGGACGGCCTAATAATGCAGGGTTATCCGAAAGCGATTTTTGTGTTTTAGCTACGCAAATGGGGAGCTTATCTAAACCAAGCTCATAAACCTTTTTGAGGTCGTTTTTGGCTTGTGCGGTGTAGTCCACTGCTTCTGCACCATAAATTCTTTTAGCAAGGGTTTCGATTTTTGCTTCAGGTGTCCAATTCCAATCGTAAAGGGTTTTGTGCTGGTATGGGCAGTTCATGGCTATCTTGTTTACAATCTTCGCCAATTCAATGGCACCCTCGCCACCTTTACCCCAAACATCTACTTCAGCAACCTGAACATCCATCTCTTTGCAGGCATTCTTGATAACCTCAACCTCTTCGTCGGTATCGGAGGTAAAGCGATTAATAGCAACAACTGGACAGATTCCAAATTGTTTCATGTTTTCAACATGCTTTTGGAGGTTGCCTATACCATTCTTCAGTGCTTCAACATCGGGTTGGGAAACTTCTTTTAACGGTTTGCCTCCATGGTACTTAAGCGCCCTAATTGTTGCTACTAGTACTACTGCGCTAGGTTTTAATCCAGCATACTGGCATTTTATATCGATAAACTTCTCAGCACCCAGGTCAAATCCAAAACCAGCCTCTGTTACAACAAAGTCGCTAAGAGACAAGCCCATTTTTGTAGCAATAACAGAGTTGGTTCCCTGAGCAATGTTTGCAAAAGGTCCACCATGTATTATTGCAGGTGTTCCCTCGATGGTTTGCACCAGGTTAGGCATGATGGCATCGCGAAGTAGGGCAGCCATAGCTCCCTCGGCGTGTAAATCGCGCGCGTAAACGGGTTTCTTGTCAAAGGTATATCCAATGAATATATTCCCTAAACGACGTTTAAGGTCCTCCATATTTTCAGCAAGGCAGAGGATTGCCATAACCTCCGATGCAGCTGTTATATCGAAACCTGTCTCGCGTGGTATACCATGTGTGGTTCCACCTAAACCAACTATAATATGTCGGAGTGAGCGGTCGTTCATGTCCATAACCCTTTTCCACTTTACAGTTCGAGGGTCAATGCCAAGTGAACGTTTCTTGCTCTGAATGTTATTATCAATTAAGGCTGCAAGAAGGTTGTGCGCCTTCTCTATAGCATTAAAATCACCCGTAAAGTGTAGGTTGATGTCTTCCATTGGGAGAACTTGAGAGTATCCACCACCAGTTGCTCCTCCCTTTATACCGAATACCGGTCCAAGCGAAGGCTCACGAAGCACTACAGTTGTTTGCTTTCCTATTCGGTTTAATCCTTGCGATAAACCAATTGATACTGTTGTTTTACCTTCACCAGCTGGCGTTGGCGAAATGGCCGATACAAGTATTAGTTTATTCTGCAAGTACTTTTCCTTGTTGATGTATTTTAAAGGAATTTTGGCCTTGTACTTGCCGTATAGTATTAGGTCATCGGGATTTATGCCCAGCTTCTCACCTATTTCGGTGATGGGCTTCATCTTTGCTTCATGGGCAATTTCAATGTCGGTTTTCATAGCTATAAAAAATTAGGTTTAGTGGCTATTTGAATTATAAAAATATATAGATATTTCAATTCGTAATAATCTACTAACTAAAACAAGTTACAAAATATTTTGTTTAAAGGAGTGCTAAATATGTTTTAAGGTTTATATTTTGCCTTGTTAAGGATGTATTGATAATCATTAACTTTCATTAAATCATCAAGAGTGTATTCCTGATTGCGTTCCATGAACTGTTCAACAATTCGATAACCAATCCATACTGCAGTGCGACCAGGCGATTCGCGCGAAAACCCACTAGTAAATGGCGCATCGTTAATCATTTTATTAATATCAAGCAGATTGGTAGTGAAAAGTAGCTTGTTTTCTATAAGATAGGTCCAAATATTTTTTTCGTTTCTCTGGCACCATTTGTACTGTTGAGGAGTATATCCAAATATTAGAGAATCAGGCTGATTGGGAAGCATTCTTTTGGTAAGGTACATTATTTGCCCTTCATATATCATTCTTGAAAGTAAGTTGTTAACCGAGTCTTTAAATGGAAAAACCCCATAGAGCCATGCACGCATTACGTCTGAAGAAACTTTTTGGGGATTCATTTTTCTTTGAATATAACGTGGGATACCAAGCAAAGTGTACTGGATTGTGTTTTTCCCCAAATAACGGTCTAGACCAACCGCTACTAAACTGTCGTCTATAGCAAGGGAAAGGTTGTATCCCGAAATGTAAGTGTAAACCTTTGGCATAACCTTCTCAGGAAAAAAGTATGAATATCTTGCGAACGCGCTCTTTAACTCTTTTTCAAAATCCGCATTAGGAGGAAAGGTTTCACTTACCATTCTGTAGCAATTCTGTACCATTGTATCTGTTAGGAACATTTTAAGATAATGGTAAAATTTTAGAGAATCGCTTTTTCCTATTCTTATTATGCCCCGTGTGAAAAGGTCAGCAAACTGTGTATGTTTGTCAGAAAGCTCTTTGTATTCCGATTCAATACTTATTGTATCAAGACTAAATAAATCATTTTCAAATCTTACAATTTTAACTTCTTGTGAGTTTTTTGGCGTAGGTATTTTGTCGAATCGGTTTTGTTTACAGCTAATTAGAGTGGTGATGATTAAAGTGACAATTATCCATCTGTTTTTCATGGCGCTTTGAATTTTAAATTCTATCTCAAAGATAGTAAATGAATGGAGCCATTGAATAGTTTCCTGTGCAAATTAATATTCTTTAAAAGGAGAAAAACGAATCAGGATTTTCAGTCAGTTGTTTGCAGTAATGTGCAGATAATCAGATGTATATCAGAGGAGTTGTATCTAATTTGCTCTAAAGTAACATGTTGGTTAGTGCGGTTAATAACTTGTTAGTAAACCAAAAAACATTGTGGAAAATGATTTCTACTTCCATTTTCTTTCTGATATTTTAAAGGCTATTTTTGCAATCTAATTATGATGAAAGCATGGCAGGAGAAAAAGGAAGGCAAAAAAGACAATTTTCCCCATTAAAACAAATTGGAGCTGAGCTTGGTAAGGTACCACCTCAAGCGGTTGATATTGAAGAAGCCGTTTTAGGTGCAATAATGATTGAGAAAGATGCTGTTATTATTGCTAGCGAGATACTTAAACCCGAATGTTTCTATAAAGAGCAACACCAAATAATATTTAAGGCAATACAAGACCTTTCTACAAGGCTAGAACCTATCGACTTGTTTACTGTAACCGAGGAGTTAAGAAAGCAAGGTAAGCTCGAGGAGGTTGGTGGTGCGGGTTATATTTCCTTACTTGCTAATAAAGTAGGGTCTGCCGCTCACCTTGAATATCACTCAAAAATTATTGCTCAGAAATACATACAACGTGAACTTATTAGGGTTGCTACTGAAATAGAAAAGCGTTCTTTCGAAGAGAATGTTGATGTTGACGAGCTACTCGACTTCTCGGAGATGGAGCTTTTTAAGGTTGCGGAAGGAAACATAAAGAGTGATACTCAGCCTATTAATAGTATTGTTGTAAAAGCATTTAAACAGATTGAAGAAGCGGGAAAACGTGAGGATGGGTTGAGCGGTGTACCCTCGGGGTTTACCGAATTGGATCGTCTAACCTCAGGTTGGCAAAAATCGGACCTGATAATCGTTGCTGCCCGTCCATCCATGGGTAAGACAGCGTTTGTTCTTACCATGGCTCGAAATATGGCCGTAGAATACGATGTTCCTGTAGCGCTATTCTCCCTTGAGATGTCGAACGTACAGCTGGTTAACCGTTTGCTAGTTGCCGAGTCTGGCCTTTCATCTGAGAAAATTCGTAACGGTAAGCTCACACAAGAGGAGTGGACACAGCTAACCGTTAAAACCAAACAGCTTGCCGATGCCCAGATTTTTATAGACGATACCCCTGCGCTTTCCATTTTTGAACTTAGGGCAAAGTGTCGTAGGCTTAAAGCTCAGCACAATATTGGCATTGTAATTATCGACTACCTACAACTTATGACTGGACCTGCCGAGACTAAAGGTAATCGTGAGCAGGAGGTTAGTACAATTTCTCGTTCGTTAAAAGCCATTGCCAAGGAACTCGATGTGCCAATAATTGCCCTATCGCAGTTAAACCGTTCGGTTGAAACCCGTGGCGGAAATAAACGCCCTCAGCTCTCAGACCTCCGTGAATCGGGAGCCATTGAGCAGGATGCCGACGTGGTTATCTTTATTCACCGCCCCGAATACTATGGTTTTGATGTTGATGATGCTGGAAACTCTACTGTTGGTCTTGCTGAAATAATTGTTGCAAAACACCGTAATGGAGCGGTTGACGATGTAAAGCTTCGCTTCCAAAAGGAAATGGCACGTTTCTCCGATTACGAAGATAATAGCTACTACGGAGCGGTTACTCCCGATTTTACCTCATCGGCTCAGGTTACATTCAGCTCAAAAATGAATAACGACCCCGTTGATGATTTCTCAAGTAACCTCAAAAAAGGCTTAGATAATGTAGATATTCCATTCTAACATTAGAGAATCTTTTTTATCTCGTCTAGCCTTTCAACCACAAAGGTTGCCTTACTATTACTTTTCGAATTTTTGGGGCTAAAGTATATCTGGTCAATGCCAAATTTCTTTGCCCCCATTATATCCACCTCATAATCGTCGCCAACCATTATGCTCTCACTCTTTTTTGCATTTGCTTTTGAAAGGGCATAACCAAATGCTCTTTTATCAGGCTTATGATAGCCTGAATGTTCCGAAGTGATTACCCATTCAAAATAGTGGTCAATTTTACATCGCTTAAGTTTTGGTAGCTGTACCTCTTTAAATCCATTTGAAAGGATGTGCAGGTTGTATTTTGGTGCTAAGTACTCTAGCACCTCATGTGTGCCAGGAATTAGAGCTGTCTTTAGTGGCATAATTTCCAGGTACTCTTCCCCAATGGTTTTGGCAAGCTCCTTGTTGTTAATGCCGTACTCCTTAAGGGTGATATCAAAGCGTTTATACCTTAAAACATCCTTTGTTAGCTCCCCTTTAAGATATTTATCCCACAGGTAATGGTTATTCCTGTTGTAACATTCAATAAAGGTATCCTTATCAGGGAATGCTATATCGAGTTTTCTATTAACAAAAATCTCAGCCAAAGCATCGCGCATGTTCTGCTCAAAATCCCATAGCGTCCTATCTAAATCAAAAAAGATATGTTTATAGGCATTATGCTTAAAGAAGAAGTTCAAAATCATCACAAATCAATTTTTACAAATGTAGTTAAAGATATTCTTGAGGAAAAATCATTTCAGGTTTCATTTCTTTAATTAGCATAAATACAAATATTTAATCCTTTATTGTGTTGAAGTTTTAAATATTGTTATTTCGCTAACAATTCGTTTTTTAAAAACGTATCTTTGTCGAGTAAACTCTAATCTTATTAAAATGAGCAGTTCGAATCCTACAATTAAGGCGCTAATGATTGATGCTGCTAGCGGTTTTTACAAGGTGAACAGGTATAATGTTGGCGATTTTTTTGGTCCTGTCGATTTGGGTATTCATTTGGCGCATAAGCATAATAGCATGAATATTGGTGTTGGACTTTTGGCTGGTTCAATATTTCCTGGCTCAAACAGGTTGATTGTAAATGGAATATCTCCGTGTTGGCACGGTTTTTACATATCATCAATGGGTGGTGCTGGTTTGGTGTTCGATAACTTGGGCATCAACATGTTCTCCATTGTAGGTAAGGCTTCGGCTCCGTCAATACTTTACCTTAACCGTATTCATGGCGAAGAAATTGAGGTGGAGCTACTTCCTGTTCGTCCTCGTACCATTTGGGCACAGGGTAGGGGAGGCGTTTATTCCATGATGCAATACGCATTAGACAATTTTGGGAATCGATACGAGACAGAGCCTCGCATTTTGGCTGCCGGTCCTGCATCGATGTACACCGATTTTGGCGCTATAGCCTCGGCCCCCATTCGTAAGGGCGAAATAACCTATGTTGATACCTGGGCAGGACGTGGTGGCTTTGGCTCAAAAATGGTTCAACAGCATAACATTGTGGCAATTATTTATGGTGGTACTTATGTAGATGAGGATTTCCGCGATCGTAAGGTTGCCGATAGGTGGTTCGAAGACCGATATCAAAAGCGACTTGCTGCCAAAGACCTTGAGGCTACTACAAAGTATCGCTTTGATCCTAAATTTGAAACCGGTGGAACCTTTGGAGTTAACTATGCCACCATGAAAGGCGATATCATGGCTTTTAACTATCGCACCATATACATGACCGAGGAGGAGAGGCTTAAGATTCATAACGATTTCATTGTAAACCATTACCTGAAACAGTTCAACGAGGAGACCATCAAAAACAAGCAGCAGCGTACTTGCGGAGAACCATGCGGAGCAGTTTGCAAGAAGATGAATGGCAAGTATAAAAAGGATTATGAGCCCTATCAAACCATGGGACCTTTATGTGGAATTTTCGACCAGCGTGCTGCCGAAAAGGTTAACCATCATGCCGATATGCTTGGTTTCGATGCCATATCGGTGGGTGGCGTGCTCTCCTGGTTGATGGACTGCGTAGCCGATGGCCTGATAACTCCCGAAGAACTTGGTCTAAATGAAGTCCCTGTTTTTTCTACAAACGGATTTCGTGTTGTTGAGGATTCATTGCATAATGCTAATATTGCCATTGCGCTGCTCGATCAGATGGTCAATCCCAATGGGGCTTTTCACCTACGCGAGGGGGCTAGAAAGTTTGCTCGTCACCTAGCCCGCCGAAAGGGCACTGCTGTTCTCGATAAGTTCATCTACGTGGGCTTTGCCCGTTCAGGCTGGATGGTACCAAACCAGTACTGGACACCTGGCGTTCTTTCTCCCATGGCCATAATGGGTAAGTACTACATGTACTACGGTAAAGATTTTGTTCCTCCCCGTCAGCTTGGAAGGGAGAATGCTAAGCGCATGCTTAACGAGCTGGTTATGGATAACCTGGGAATGTGCCGTTTCCATCGTGCATGGGCCGAAGATATTTTACCTGAGGTAATTGAAAAGCTTTACGGCATGAAGGATAGGTTTAGCCGTTCGCTGTTGCTTACCGCAAGCCGTATTAATAGCCGAAATGCTTCTATATTCTGGGAAAGCGAAAGGAATATCGATTTTGTTTACACCTTCCTGAAGAAGAAAAAGGAGATCGATGGTGTTAGCAATCCTGAGCTTGACAGATGGATTAGTCTATTCGAAAAGGATAAAAGGGCTGCAGCCCTCGATTTCTGGTACGAAATTCACAAAGGTATTCATGAATCCTTGCTGGAGTTCCATTAATCAGAATGCCGTAAAAAAAGAGGCAGCCATTTGGTTGCCTCTTTTCTATTCTGAAAGATTCTTAGTAATCCCTTCTTCCACCTCGACCGCCACCACGGTTATCGCGGTTAAAACCACCACGACGCTCTCCGTAACCGCCACCACGACGTTCACGGTTGAATCCACCACCATTGCGTGGTCTATCCGATTTTGGTTTTGCTTGTGTTACTCTAATAACCTTGCCATCATATTCGGCTTCGGTTAGCTCATCAATGGCCTTGCGAGCCTCATCGTCGTTGGCCATTTCTACAAAACCGAATCCTCTGGAACGCCCAGTTTCTCTGTCGGTAATTACTTTGGCTGAGGTAATCTCGCCATACTCTTCGAAAAGTTGTCTTAGGTCGTCATCGTTAATGCGGTAACTCAGACCTGACACGTAAATGTTCATAGACTAAAATTAAATTGATAATTGATTAAATTGTTAACTAAACTGAGCGTTAGCCTAACTGAACTTTAGCCGGGAATCGGTTCGATGCGGATAACTTTCTATGTTGAAGCACTTCTCAATTTGCCACAAAGGTAATCCATTTAATTTAATAACAGCTACTTTAAGTGATAATTTTTAGTGTTCAGCGTTCCGTGTACCATCTGCGTGCTCTGCTTATAGTTATGTTAAGAATTTGATGAAGTTAGAAGAAGTTAGAGGAAGTTAAAGGAAGTTAGAAGAAGATAGAGGAAGTTAAAGGAAGTTAGAAGAAGTTAAAGGAAGTTAGAAGAAGGTTCGTTAAAAGTTAAGCGTTAAACGTTAATCGCCAGGTATTTAAAGTCATAAGCCTTCGAGTATCTGTTTCCACTTCGCTATAACGTTACAAATTTAGCACCAATCTAAAAACTGCACACTGCACACTGAACACTAATCAAATCCTTGTTTTAGTGGACGTTTACTAGGTTAATAGTTAATGGTGAAAAGTGAAAGGAGGTTCGTTAAAAGTTAAACGTTAAACGTTAATCGACAGGAATTTAAAGTCATAAGCCTTCGAGTATCTGTTACCTCCACGCTCTAAGCGTTTCGAATTAAGTTCCAAACTGAACACTGAACACTGAACACTGAATACTAATCAAATCCTTGTTTTAGTGGACGTTACTCTCTGACAAATCCAAATAGAAAAACAAAAGTAGTTATACAGATTCGTCGTAATCCTTGTTTTAGTGGACGTTACTCTCTGACCCGTTCTTATAGAGATTTTAGCCGATGTGGATCAACTGTCGTAATCCTTGTTTTAGTGGACGTTACTCTCTGACAAGTATTAATTTGTAATAAACTCGACTCCAGACTTGGTCGTAATCCTTGTTTTAGTGGACGTTACTCTCTGACTCATATATTCAATATCCTCTTTGCCTACTATCCAATAGTCGTAATCCTTGTTTTAGTGGACGTTACTCTCTGACTTTTTTATAATGGCGAGCATATTGATTTTGAACTGCCAGTCGTAATCCTTGTTTTAGTGGACGTTACTCTCTGACTATATAGAGAAAAATTCTTTAAATGAAATTTATAAGTGTCGTAATCCTTGTTTTAGTGGACGTTACTCTCTGACGCCTGGATAAATGGGCGACATACGAGGGGGAAGGGATAGTCGTAATCCTTGTTTTAGTGGACGTTACTCTCTGACGTGTGATACGTTGAATTCACCGTCAGCCTCCTACTAGTCGTAATCCTTGTTTTAGTGGACGTTACTCTCTGACAGGTAAATCTGTAAATCGCTGTGCACCAGAATTATATAAATCGAATTTAAAGAAAATTAACACTTTTTTACTAAAAAATGGTACCATTTTTTGGGGGCGCAAAGTTACAAAATTTTTAGGCTCAATGCAATACCAGTTTTTTACCTATCACCTCAAATATAGTAAAAACTTTTTACTCTTCAAATAAACCATGTCCAGCTTATAGTATTTCCTTGAACACATTTATAAATCAATATCTATCAACCATTTACACTAATGCTGTAGCGTTTAAATCCGTTATTATTCTTATTTATGCCTACTATTTTATGTAGACTTTATTTAGGACGGGTCAGATTTTATCCTTTATCCGTCTTCGCCGGATTTTATCCTTAATCCTTAATCCTTTAACCTTTATCCTTATCCTCCTTGTACCATCCCGAGTAGAATAGGTAGTTTCGGGCAATACGTTCGTTGGTTTCGCGGCTTAGCTGAGGGTCAACCTTTTTTACGAATTTTGCTGGAACACCTGCATAAACGCTAGCTGGCTCAACTTGCGTGTTTTCAAGTACAAGGGCATTTGCAGCAACAATGGCACCTTGCCCTATTACGGCATTGTCCATAACAGTACTTCCCATGCCTAGCAGCGCACCTTGCTTTACCTCTGCGCCGTGCAGTATTACCCCATGTCCTATTGAAACATCATCTTCAACCTTAATGGTTGTTTTTTTGTAGGTGGTATGTAGCACCGCATTATCCTGAATGTTAACACGGTTGCCAATACGAATGGAGTTAACATCGCCTCGTAGTACCGCTCCATACCATATGCTGCAGTCATCGCCAATCTCTACATCGCCTATAATAACTGCCGTTTCTGCAATAAAGCAGTTCTTCCCAATTTTTGGGGTGAATCCCCTTAACGATTTGATTATTGCCATCTCATTTTGTATTTTACTGCAAATTTAAGCATGTAATTCGAAAGTTGTCTAAAGGTTTTAAAAAGCAGGTAAGCATTAGGCTCTACGGAAGCCTGAATGATTTTGTTGCTCAGGAGCTAAAGCAGACCAATATTTCTGTAGGTTTCTGGGGTAACCCAACAATAAAGGACCTGGTAGAATCGGTTGGGGTTCCACATACCGAGATAAACCTTATTCTTGCCAACAGCTGCCCGGTTAATTTTTCTTATAAGCCAGAAAGTGGTAGTCGTATCTCTTGCTATCCAAAGTTCTTCTTTCTTAAAAATTCTGAGAGCTGTTTACAGCCACAGGTTCCTATGCCCCCTAAGTTCATTTGTGATGCTCATTTAGGACGGCTAGCATCGTACATACGTCTTTGTGGTTTCGACACCTTATTTAATACTACTTTTGAGGATAGAACAATAATAAAAACTTCAAATAGCGAGGAACGAATCATACTAACACGCGATAAGGGTTTGCTTCGCTGCGGGAGTGCCCGTTTGGGCTATTTTGTTAGGGAAACAAAACCTATACTACAGTTAAGAGAGGTTATAGAGTATTTTGAGCTAAAGGATTACCTTGCCCCCTTCTCAAGATGTTCACTTTGTAATGGGAAAATAACAGATATAGAAAAGAAGGAGGTAGTTAATAAAGTTCTACCCACTACGTACAGGTGTTACGAAAAATTTTATTGTTGCACCAAATGTGGACATGTTTACTGGGAGGGTTCACATTTTAGGCGGTTAAAATTGACTCTCGAGGGTATGTTATGATTGGTTTTCAAAAAACGGGCCAAACAAGTTCAAGAAAATATGTCGTAAAATATCTTTTAAAACGTTTGCTGAATGTAAAAAAGCCTAATTTTGTAAAATAATTTAACAAAAAACAACAAATTTAAAGGTCTGAAAAACAGGTAGATAATGTTTTTCGGGTTAAAAACAAAACAGCATCTTTATGGATAAACAAAAAAGTGTCCAAGAGCTGGACGAGGTAGTAGTTCGATTTTCGGGTGATTCCGGCGATGGCATGCAGCTTACCGGAACCCTTTTTGCCGATGCATCGGCGCTTTTTGGTAACGATGTTAGCACCTTTCCAGATTATCCTTCCGAAATTCGTGCACCACAAGGCACGGTAGGTGGCGTATCTGGTTTTCAGGTACACTTTGGAAATAGAAAGGTGAATACTCCAGGTGACTACTGCGATGTGCTTGTAGCCATGAACCCTGCAGCCCTTAAAGCAAATGCGAAATGGGTTAAAAAAGGGGGAATTATTATAGTAGATGTTGACCAGTTTAACGAAAAGGGTTACCAGCGCGCTGGTTACAAAACCTTCGATGCTGAGACCGAACTTAATCTGCAGGATTATAAACTCATTTTTGCGCCAATCACTAGCCTAACAAAGGAAAGTTTAAAAGATAGTGGGCTTGATAACAAAAGCATAGTTCGGAGTAAGAACATGTTTGCTTTGGGTATGGTTTACTACCTTTTCGAAAGAAATATGAACTTTACTGAGAGGTTCTTCGAAAAGAAGTTTGCCAAAAAGCCTGAGATTGTTGAAGCAAACAAAAAAGTTCTTCATGATGGATACAACTATGCTGCTAACATACAGGCAATAGCAAATAAGTATGAGGTAAAGCAAGCAGAAACACTGCCCAAAGGTAGGTATCGTAATATAAGTGGTAACACAGCAACAGCATGGGGGTTAATTGCAGCAGCCGAAAAGGCAGGGCTACCTTTATTCTGTGGCTCATATCCTATTACCCCTGCAACCGAGATATTAATAGAGCTTGCTAAACGCAAAGATTTGGGAGTGAAAACTCTTCAGGCTGAGGATGAGATTGCTGGTATTTGTACTGCAATTGGAGCGTCCTTTGCAGGTAATTTTGCTGTAACAACTACTTCGGGCCCAGGTCTTTCTCTTAAGTCCGAAGCGCTTGGATTAGCAGTAATGACTGAGCTACCACTTGTTGTGGTTGATGTTCAGCGAGGAGGCCCATCAACCGGATTGCCCACAAAAACGGAACAATCGGACCTAATGCAAGCTCTGTGGGGTCGCAACGGAGAGGCTCCTATGGTTGTTATTGCAGCAAGTACACCAAGTAACTGCTTCGATTATGCCTTTATGGCTGGAAAAATAGCCATGGAGCATATGACTCCTGTAATGCTCTTAACCGATGGTTACATTGCCAATGGTTCTGAACCTTGGAAAATTCCAAGCATGAAGGATTACCCAGAAATCAAGCCACCTATTGTTCCTGAAGGTACTAAGGATTACATGCCTTATGCACGCGATGCTGAACGACTTGCTCGCGGATGGGCACTCCCTGGGAAAAAGGATATTGAGCATCGTTTAGGTGGTTTGGAGAAAGATTTCTTAAAAGGCACAGTATCGCACGATCCTATTAACCACCAGAAAATGGTTGATATTCGTGCTGAAAAGGTAAAACGTGTTCAGGAATATATTCCAGAACAAGAGGTGTTTGGCGACAAAGAGGGTGAACTTCTTGTTGTAGGTTGGGGTGGAACATATGGACATCTTTACGATGCGGTTAATGAAATGCGTAAAGCCGGGAAAAGCGTATCGTTATGTCATTTCAATTATATTAACCCACTTCCTAAAAACACTGGCGAAATCTTTTCAAAGTTTAAAAAGATAGTTGTGTGCGAGCTAAATCTTGGCCAGTTTGCTAACTATTTGAGAATGAATTTTCCTGAGTACAAGTATATGCAATATAATAAAGTGCAAGGACTACCATTTACCGTAGTGGAGCTTGTAGATAAATTTAACCAAATTTTGGAGGGTAAATAGCCATGGAAGAACAATATACAAATTACACCCCACAGGATTTTAAGAGCGATCAGGAAGTACGTTGGTGCCCAGGTTGTGGCGACCATGCCATACTAAATGCAGTGATTAAAGCGCTTCCCGAGGTTTCGAAAGAGCTTAAGTACGATATGGAGCGCTACGTTTTTGTTTCGGGTATTGGTTGTTCTAGTCGCTTCCCATACTATGTAAATACTTTCGGCTTTCATGGCATTCATGGTCGTGCTGCTGCCATTGCTACAGGTGTAAAAGTTGCTAACCCAACTTTAAGTGTATGGCAGGTTTCGGGCGACGGCGATGCATTAGCAATTGGAGGAAACCATTTTATTCATGCTGTTCGTCGTAATATCGATATCAACATTCTCTTATTTAATAACCAAATTTATGGTTTAACAAAGGGGCAGTATTCTCCCACATCACCTTTAGGAGCCATTACAAAGACTTCGCCTTATGGAACAGTAGAACACCCATTCCGCCCAGGAGAATTGGTAATTGGTGCTCAGGGTAAATTCTTTGCTAGGTCTCTTGATGTCGATGTTAAGCTTACAAAGGAAATACTAGTTGAGGCTGCTAAACACGATGGAACCTCAGTGGTAGAAATACTTCAAAACTGTGTGATTTTTAACGACGGTGCATATAGTCATATTACTGATAGAGAAAATCGTGAGGATAGGGTTATTGTGCTCAGGCATGGCGAGAAGATGATTTTTGGTAAAAATCGAGATAAAGGTCTTGTTCTTAGCGGTCTCAGTCTAAAAGTTGTTAAGATTGGTGAGGGTGGCTTCACCATGGATGATATCCTTGTTCACGATGCATATAACCCAAACCCTGGTATCCACATGATGCTTGCCAACATGCAATACCCCGATTACCCAGTTGCACTTGGTGTTATTAGAAATGTGAAGGACTCAACTTACGACGATAACGTTCGGGATCAGGTTCTTGAGGTGATGAAAAATTCTAAAATTAAATGCGTCGACGATTTACTCAACAGTGGTGATACATGGGAGTTGTAGTGTTCTTTTAATAGATAATTTACAGGCTGTCTCTCAAAACCGAGACAGCCTTTTTTATAATTCATCTGTGCTATTTGTATTCTCATTGTTCATGATATCGTATTTTCTACTGTATCAGTAGAATTTTAATTCGAACTAGCTTACCCGATTAAAATTAATTAGTAAACAACCTTAAGAACTATTGCCTGATTAAACTATTAATTTAAAAAATAGAAACCTGTAAAACATCTGTATTTGATAAGGAGTCAATAATTTTAGTGTCTTAAAGTTATAAATAACATTAGTTTATTTAGTTAATAAATGCTAAATTAGCTTAGAAAATATTTTTAAGAATTTAAGATGTAAATGCCAAAGTCGTATGGTAAAAAAGTTCGTAAAGTATATTCTGTTAGTTGTGGCAATGGCCAGCTTTGGAATAGTTCAGGCGCAAGAGAGCTTTAAGGAGCTATTTAACGATGCTGAATACTATTTCTTTTTAAAGGATTATAAAGAAGCCCTACCTTTATATAATAAGCTCTACTCGCTTGATTCCGCCAATTCAAATATTATATACAAAATAGGTTTGTGCTACCTGAACATTCCAGGCTTAAAAGAAAAAGCAATTCCATATCTTGAAAAGGCTAGCCAAAATATAAGTAAATGGTATAGAGAAGGATATTACCGGGAGAAGAATGCTCCCCTTGATGTTCTTTTTTATTTAGGGCAGGCCTATGAAGTAAACTTCCAATTTGATAAGGCTTTGGAAGCGTATAAAAAATTCAAAGAGAAGATAGAAGTACGCGATATTTTCAGTCTTGACTATGTAAACCAGCAAATAAAAGCTTGTGAGATTGCCAATGACTATATTTCTCGACCTATTACTTTAAAAACGGAGCACCTAAATCTTTTTAAGAATACTCGTAAAAGTTGTACATATCCTGTGGTTTCGGGCGATAGGCAAACTATGGTTTTTACGGTAAAAGAAAAATTTTATACTGCTGTTTACTACACAAAATGTGTCGATGGGAAGTGGGAAACGCCTAAGAATGTAACCCTTGACCTTAGGGTTGAGGGCGAGCTCTACACTACTTCGCTTAACTATTCTGGCGATTACTTAATTATTTTTGTAAATGAAATTACATCAGGAAATCTTTACTACTCTACCATTAAAGATGGGAAATGGCAACCAGTGAAAAAATTGCCATCACCAATTAATTCAAGAGATTGGGAGACATTTGCCTCGCTTTCGCCCGATGGTAAGCAGCTTTACTTTACCTCGAATCGTAAAGGAGGATATGGGGGTATTGATATCTATGTTTCAAATCTTATGCCCAATGGAAAATGGAGTGAGCCGGTAAATCTTGGCCCTCAAATTAATACAGCATACAACGAGGAGTCCCCAATTCTTTGCCCTAATGGCAAAACGCTTTACTTTGCATCACAGGGGCATAATAGCATGGGTGGCTTTGATATTTTTTATTCAAGTAAAATAGGCGATGGCGCATGGAGTGTGCCTACTAATGTTGGGTACCCCTTTAATACGCCCGACGACGAATACTTCTTCTTCCCTGTTGATTCCTTAACAGGCTACATGCCTATGGTTGTTGAGAACCAGTCTAGTATTTATGAGATATATAAGGTAAGCATTTATCCAAGTATTGCTAAGAAAATAAAGCTGTTTGGAAACGTAAAACTTTCAGATAATGCCGATGTTAAATCCGATAGTATAACCATTTTGGTTAAAGATACATCCAATAATACAGTTGCCATGGCTTTGCCTCTAAATGATGGAAGTTATAGTGTTGATATTAAGCCTGGAACGTATAAGATTTTTGCATCGAGTGAGTTCTATATTATGGATACGCTCATGCTTAATATCCCTTTAACCTATAATCAGGAGAAGTATCCACTCGATCTTAATTTAAGAGCTAAGCCTACAACAAACGAGGAGGTTATCAAGTTTAACTATATACTTTTTGATTTCAACAGCTATGAGTTGAAACGTGAAGCCCTTTTTGAACTAGAAAAGATTTATAAGCTGATGATAGATTACCCCGATTTGTATATTGAAGTTATTGGGCATACCGATAGCAAGGGTGCTCCAGCTGTAAACCTTTTACTTTCGGCACGAAGAGCTAATGCTGTGGTAGAGTATCTGGTAAATAAGGGCATTGATGAAAAACGTTTCGTTGTAAGAGGTATGGGGTCGATGGTTAGCTTTGCAGCCAACACTAATCCCGATGGTTCCGATAATCCTCATGGTAGAAAACTAAATAGAAGGGTTAGCATACGCGTGTTCAATCCAAACAAAAATATTAAGATTGAGTACGTTGATATACCTGAGCACCTTAAGCCCCAAAACCAAAAGTATACCATAATGTTATCACCCATAAATGACACTATCTCGCCAGAGCTGGTTAAACGGATTGAGAAGTTTTTCGACTTTAGGTTGAGAGAGTTTAAAATTGGATCGAGAAGCATCACTTGTATGGGTGTATACGAAACAAAGGCCGACGCTATTCAAGACTTAAATACGATTATCGACCTGGGTGCCACACGTGCAATGCTGATTAATGAAGATGAAATGCAACGCTTTATTACAGCCTTGCAAAAAAATGTCATTACCCAAAAAACAGTATTTACAATTCTGGTTGCTACTAGCGAGATTCCTCTTACCCAAGACTTCTTTAGAGGTTTGTATGTTACAGAGGAAGTCGGCGATGATGGTATTTATAGATATTACTACGGGCTTTTCGATAGCAAGGAGAAGGCTAGTAAAATGCTTGAAAATGTTAACTCAATGGGATATCCCAATGCCATCCTAGTTAAACTTAATAAAAGGTGATGAACAACATTCTAGAGAGTAGCCATGTGAAGTTGCGTGCTCCAGAGCCCGAAGATGTTGATTTGCTATACTCTTGGGAGAATAACATGGAGATTTGGACTGTTAGCAATACCTTAACTCCATTTTCAAAATATTTACTAAAAAAGTACATCGAAACATCACACCTCGACATTTGGGAGTCAAAGCAGTTAAGGCTAATTGTGGAGGCAAAAGATCAGAACTCGTTAATGAATGTACCTGTTGGATTGGTTGATCTTTTTGATTTTGATCCTTTCCACTCAAGAGCAGGTGTTGGTGTGCTTATTGCTCAAAAAGAGAATCGTAAAAAGGGGTATGCAACAGAAGCGTTAAAATTATTGGTGAGGTATTCATTTGAGATTTTACAGCTTAACCAGCTTTATGCAAATATATCGTCGAGTAATGAGGTGAGTTTAAAACTATTCCAGAATTTAGGCTTTACGGAGGTTGGAGTTAAAAAGGCTTGGTTGAAAGTTAAAGGAGGTTGGGAAGACGAGGTTATGCTTCAGTTATTGAACCCTAAACCCCGAATTCCCAAAAGTTAGAGTTAAAGAATAAAATGTTCTTCAACGTTTTTCCATAGCTCTTCTGCCTTAGGATTTTTATGGCAGAATTCGTTTGTTTGCTTGCAATAGGTGTAGTCTTTTTCCCATTCCTTACCCTTTTCAGCAATCTCTGAAAGGGCGTTAGCTATGAATTCAACCTCTTGGTTTGTGGTTGTAGGATGAAGCGACCAACGTATCCATCCTGGTTTTTCAGAGAGGTCGCCTTTATTTATTAGCTCGGTAATTCTATGCGATTGCTCCTTGCTAACGTGTAGTAAAAAATGACCATAAGTGCCAGCACACACGCACCCACCACGCATTTGTATTCCATACCTCTCGCTTAGCAACTTAACTACCAGGTTGT
The DNA here is from genome assembly GCF_013265555.1 of Tenuifilum thalassicum. GTDB lineage: Bacteria > Bacteroidota > Bacteroidia > Bacteroidales > Tenuifilaceae > Tenuifilum > Tenuifilum thalassicum. The sequence continues at coordinate 837,009 of NZ_CP041345.1, forward strand.
AATGCAGGCCATCAATGTAAAAGGATAAGGCTCCAATCCGATCCAAACAATTATCGGCAAGGATACGCAATCCTTTAATATCTTTAATCTTGCTAAAAGCAAGTTCAACAAGTTCCTTTTCACGTTTTTCAATGTTCTCAACACCCATTTGCTCCTTAAGCCTAATGGCAAGAGAACTTCTAATAGCCTGGAGAAAGCCCGGCGTTCCTCCATCTTCCCTGCGTTCAATGTCGTCGATGTACTTATATTCACCCCAGGGGTTAGTCCAATCGACTGTTCCTCCGCCTGGGTTGTCTGGAACCCTATTCTTGTAAAGATTTGAGTTGAAAATAAGTACACCCGAAGCGCCTGGACCTCCTAAAAACTTATGAGGGGAGAAGAAAATGGCATCTAGCTTAGCCATGGGATCTTCGGGATGCATATTTATTTCGACATATGGAGCTGATGCAGCAAAATCAACAAAGCATAGGCCACCAAATTCATGCATAATTTTAGCTAGCTCATGATAAGGTGTTTTTATACCTGTAACGTTGCTACAAGCTGTAAATGAGCCTATTTTCATAGGTCGATCTTCGTATTTTTCAAGTGTCTCTCTTAGCTTTTGGGGCGATACAAGTAGGTTTTCGTCGGGTTCAACTACCACTACCTCTGCAATCGTTTCGTACCATGAGGTTTGATTTGAGTGATGCTCCATGTGTGTTACAAATACAACAGGGCGCTCCTTAGGATTCTCAAATACAAAACTTTTGTTTTTAAGCCCTAGAATTCGCTGAAACTTGTTAATCGATGAGGTCATTCCAAAACCAGAGGTCACAATTACATCCTCGGGTCCAGCATTTACATGACGTTTAATCTCCTTTAGTGCGTAGTGGTATGCCTCTGTCATGAATTTCCCTGTGTAGCTGCTTTCGGTATGCGTGTTTGCAACCATTGGTCCAAATAAATGCAGCATCTTTTCTTCAATTGGCCTGTATAGCCTACCGCTTGCTATCCAGTCGGCGTAAACAAGCTTTTGTTCTCCATAAATTGTTTTATAGGTGGCATCAATTCCTACAATATTTTTTCGGAACTGGTCAAAATGTTTTTCTAGGTTGCTCATAGTGCTACTTTATTTTTATAGTCAGGTTGGGAAAATTATCTAATACTTTCCATTTATTTTCTGTATCAACTTGTAAAACAATATGTTTGATCCCATTCGATATTAACAGATATTCGGCCTGTAATATGTAATTGTACCTACATATTTGATCAACAACATCTTGCGATATTTCAACACTTGGTGCTTTGCACTCTACTATCATTAATGGGAAACCTTCACGATTATAGACTACAATATCAGCTCTATGGTTTACTTTGTTGTAGTTAAAACCTACCTCAACACCTATTAAACCAATAGGAACGTTTAAATCATATACAAGATAGTGAATGATATGCTGTCGGACCCATTCTTCTGGAGTAAGTGTGATAAATCGTTTTCGAACAATATCAAAAATCAACCTATTCCCGTTCTGTTTTTTTATTCGGAACTGGTAGCTAGGCAGATTTAACTTATTGTTTAGAGAATTGCTCATGGAGCAAAATTAAAAATTTATTAAAACGGAAAGTTTTTGCTAGCCAATATTAAACTTTGTATACACTACTAAAATTAGCGATATAGGCAGAAAAAATCACTATTTGGATTGATGAGTAATATTTATAATGTTTAAAAACACTATTTTTAGATTGAACGAATAGCAGTATCTTTGCCGAAATATACTTGTTGATAACATTAAAAAAGTACTGGTATGAAGACGAAAGAAGAAATTGTTCAAAATTGGTTGCCGAGGTATACCGGTCAAGCTCTTGAAGATTTTGGATCACACATCTTGCTAACAAACTTTAGAGGCTATTTGGAGTACTTTGCAAATTACCACAATGTTCCCATTGTAAACCCAAATGCAAACATGCCTTGCGCTACAGCCAATGGCATAACCATGATAGATTTTGGAATGGGTAGCCCAAATGCTGCAACAATAATGGATTTGCTTAGCGCAGTTAAGCCTAAAGCTGTATTATTTTTGGGTAAATGTGGTGGATTAAAAAAGAAAAATAATGTAGGTGATTTTATTCTTCCTATTGCTGCCATTCGACACGAAGGAACATCAAACGATTATATGCCACCTGAGGTTCCGGCTCTTCCTGCGTTTACACTTCAAAGGGTAGTTTCATCAACTATTCGTAACCACAACCGTGATTATTGGACAGGTACTGTTGTTACTACAAACCGAAGAGTTTGGGAATACGACGATAATTTTAAGGAGTACCTTCGCCGCACTCGTGCCATGGCTATCGATATGGAAACAGCTACTATTTTTACTGTTGGTTTTTACAACGAGATTCCTACTGGCGCTTTACTACTTGTTACTGACCAGCCAATGATTTCGGAAGGTGTTAAAACAACTGAAAGCGACCAGAAGGTTAATTCGCTTTTTGTTGAGGAACAAATTCAAATTGGAATTGAATCGCTAACACGTTTGATTAATAATAGTCAATCGGTTAAACATCTGCGTTTTTAAAATATAGTTATGGCCAAGCAAAGTCAGACAGTTGAGGCTTTTAATCGTATCATGGGCGAACTAAAGAACAAAATTTATAAGCCCATATATTTTCTGACAGGCGATGAGCCATATTTCATCGACAAAATTGCTGAGTACATTGAGCATAATGTGCTCAGCGATTCCGATAAAGCATTTAATCAGACCGTTGTGTATGGCCGAGATACAACGGTAAACGATGTAATAAATGCGGCTCGTAGGTTTCCTATGATGTCGAACTACCAGGTTCTTATTGTCAAGGAAGCCCAAAATATCAAAAATCTTTCTGATTTAGAGATTTATCTTAAAACACCACTCGAATCTACAATTTTGGTAGTATGCCATAAATTATCGTCCGATGGTAAAAAGCCCAGTTCAAAGCTATCGGGCGTGATTAAATTGGCCAAACAGAAGGGTGTTGCTTTTGAGTCGAAAAAGTTTTACGACTACCAAATTCCAGATTGGATTATAGGCTATCTCAGTAGTAAGGGCCTAAAGATTGACCCTGTTGCTGCTAACCTACTTGCAGAGTTTGTTGGTAATGATTTGAGTAGGATTGCAAAGGAACTCGATAAGCTAATCATAACCCTCCCTCCTGAAACTAAGCAAGTCCAACCTGTTGATATTGAGCGGAATATTGGTGTTAGCCGTGATTTTAACCGTTTTGAGTTAACCAAAGCCCTTGGTGAAGCAAACTTTGCTCGTGCCTATAAAATTGCAGATCATTTTGCCAAAAATCCTAACGCAAACCCATTTGTGCTTACTATTACCGCAATATACCAGTATTTTGTAAAAATTCTAAAGTATCATTTACTCCCCGATAAGAATAAATCGTCGGTGGCTAAGGCGCTTGGAGTTCATGAGTTCTTTGTATCGGAATATGAAAGGGCTGCAAAGCGTTATCCTGCAGGACGTTGTGTTAGCATTATCCATTTACTTAGCGATTATGATATGCGCTCAAAGGGGGTAAACAATAGCTCAACCGACCATGGTGAACTATTAAAGGAGTTAATCTACCTTATTGTTTTTGGCCGATGACTTACCTTATCATTCTTATAACTGTTTTAGTCTCAGTTGCAGCATTTAACAATGGCCATCTTTTTGATCAGCTGCTTCTTAATCCTTATCGTGTATTAAAAAAGAATCAGTGGTATAGGTTGCTTTCGCATGCATTTGTTCATGCAAACTTTTTGCATCTGCTGGTGAACATGATAGTACTTTTTTCGTTTGGTAGGTACGTTGAGTCTATTTTTTATCAGCTAAAAGCCGCTGGTACTATATCGTTTGTTCAGCCACACTTTTTAATACTATACTTGGGTGCTGCAATAGTAGCTACTTCAACAACTATTGTAAAACATCGCGATGAACCATATTATAAAAGTGTTGGCGCATCGGGAGCTGTTTCTGCTATCGTATTCTTTAGCATTTTTTTTAACCCATTAGAGAAACTCTACCTCATGGCTGTAATTCCAATCCCTGGTATTGTTTTTGCCATTGCTTATTTACTTTATACAACATACATGGCACGGAAGGGAGCAGGTAATATTAACCACGATGCACATCTTATTGGCGCACTATTTGGTTTTGTTTATCCTATTCTGATTAATCCAAAGTTGTTCCTATTCTTTTTAAAACAGCTTGGCATTGGCTAAAAGATTAAATGAAAGTGCTGCACAAATAGCTGTGCATGAGAACTGGTTAGCAACCAACAAAGTTGCTTTAGTATCTATTTTGGCAAGAATGAATGGGAAATGGTTATGGGTAAGAAATAGGCAACGGGATTCGTGGGAACTTCCTGGTGGACACATTGAGTTGGGCGAAACTCCAGAAAAAGCAGCTGAAAGAGAACTGTTTGAGGAAACTGGAGCTATGGAATTTTCAATGCGCCCTCTTTTCGATTATACCGTTAGGTTAGATGGTGCAACTAGTACGGGAAGAATGTTTTTTGCAAAAGTAGGTTCAATTGGTCAGCTCCCAGAAAGCGAAATTGGCGAGGTGGCTGAATTCAATTTGATGCCCAAAAAGTTAACCTATGATAGGGTTCAGCCCTATCTGTTTGAACTGGCAATTCAATTTATAAAAGAACATGGAATAAAACTGGTAGAATAATGCAAAATAGATATATCTGGTTAAACGGAGAGTATCATAAAGCCGATGCCCACGTTTTAAAAGCATCAAATAGGGCGTTTCATTATGGCGATGGTCTTTTTGAAACCATTCACTGCTATGGCACAGAGCCCCTTCATATCGATTTACACTATGATAGATTAGCCAAGGGATTAAGAATTCTTGAGATTGAATTATCCCAACTATATACTCCAAAAAAGTTCAAAGAAATCATAACAAAGCTACTTAATAAAAATAGACTGTTTGGAAGCACTAGGGTTCGGATTACTGTTTTTCGAGATGGGGAAGGATTTTACACCCCAAAAGGTAATAGTGCATCAATCTTAATTGAATCACAGCCGCTACAAAGCAAGCTCTATGAATATAACCAACAAGGTTTGGTAATTGATATTTACAATGAAATTAAAAAGCCTATTAATATTCTCTCTCCCGTAAAGAGCTGCAACTCTTTGCTATACGTAAAGGCGGGGTTGTATAGGCTTAAGAAGGGGTTAGATGAGTGTGTTGTATTAAATGAGAAAGGGAGAATTGCCGAAAGCATCTCGTCAAATATTTTCATAGTTAAAAAGGGCGAGATATTCACACCAGGAGTGGGCGAGGGGTGCATACCTGGTGTAATGCGTAAGGTTGTTATCAATCTTGCAAAGAAAATTGGGTATAACGTTTATGATGATGTTGCAATTAACACAAAGGTATTCAATAATTGCGATGAAGTCTTCTTAACTAATGCTATTACTGGAATAAGATGGGTGTTAGGAGTAGGAATTAACAGGTATTTCAATACTCTTAGCAAGAATCTTAGTGCTGAGCTAAATAAGCAAATTCTAAACCAGCTAGTTTAGCGTTGGATTTTCGGGGTAAATGCTCCAAACTTTGAACTTTTCACCTAGTTGTTGAACTGCAAAATACCAGTTATCATATACTCCTTTCATGATACCCCTTGCAGGGAACTTTGCCACCAACCATGAGTCCTCGTTTATTTCTTTTTCGAGCTGCTTGGGCCCCCAACCAGAGTAGCCAATGAATAGTTTAAGGTTTTTATTATTTACCTTTCCTGCAATAGCAAGATCTTTAAGCGTATTAATATCGCCATTCATAAATATTCCATTACCCAACGGGAAGCTATTAGGGATTTCATCGCCAAAAGTGTGAATAAAATTAACCATATCAGGGCTAACAGGACCACCAACCGAAACCTCAATGTCAATATCAGGAAAATCAATTATAATCTCGCTTAGGTTAATGTTAAGTTTTCGGTTAAGTATGAAGCCCATGCTTCCATTTTCATCGTGCTCAACAAGGAAAATTACGGTTCTTTTAAAGAAGGGATCGTTTAACGAAGGCTGGGCTATTAGAACCCTTCCTCCTTTAGGAGGAATTTTGGAGTATTTGATATCGAATAAGTCTATATTCAACTCATTACCTTTAGCCATTTTGAACCTCCTTTGGTTTTTTACATCTTTCAATTTACTAAAATTATGCCAAAAATGAAAATTTTAGCTAGTTATAATGGCTAGAACTTTATGACTTGGCGAAAGTTGTGCTATCTGAAATAATTATTTCTTAGCTATTTTTTAATGTGATTGAAGATATTTACTATTTTCGAAAAAAATGGTAAAATGAGAAGACAACCTAAAATAGTCCATGGAATAATACCTATTGCTTTTTTAATTCTTTTTCTGACACTTAATGTCATCTATTTTGGCGATGATACCCTTTCAGGTGCAAACCAAATCGCTTTGTTGCTGGCGTCAACTATTGGTGCGGCAATTGCAATAAGTTTAGGGCATAAGTGGGCCTACATAAGGGAAATCATTGTAAAAACTATAGGTTCTTCAATGCCGTCAATTCTAATATTGATGCTCATTGGCGCGCTTGCTGGAACGTGGATGATTAGCGGAGTGGTTCCTACATTAATATATTATGGGTTAAAAATTTTAAATCCCAAAATATTTCTCTTTGCAACTGTAATAATTTCGGCTTTAGTATCCTTAGCAACTGGAAGTTCATGGTCTACAGTTGCAACCATTGGAGTTGCATTGCTAGGAATTGGGAATGCATTAGGTTATAATCATGCAATTATTGCAGGTGCAATTATTTCTGGGGCCTACTTTGGTGACAAAATGTCGCCTTTGAGCGATACGACTAATCTTGCCCCAGCAATGGCTGGAACCGATCTATTCACCCATGTCAAGTATATGGCTGTTACAACGGTACCGTCTATCAGTATTACTCTTATCATTTTTCTTATTATTGGGTTTGGGTATCATCCGGAAGGAGCTGTTGAAGTTGATTCCACTCTTAATTCTTTAAAATCAACTTTTAACATAACGCCTTGGCTGCTTCTAGTACCCATCTTTTTAATAGCTGTAATAATTAAAAAAACGCCTCCATTACCATCAATAATGCTAGGAACACTGATGGGGGGAATCTTTGCGCTAATTTTTCAACCACATATAGTAGAACAGGTTTCGGGTGTTTCCAATAGCTATGCCGAGGCAGGATATATTGCTGTAATGAAAAGTATGTTTGGGAAAGTTTCCGTTGATTCAGGTAATGCTCAGCTGAACGAACTTCTTACCACAAGGGGTATGATAGGTATGTTGAATACAATTTGGCTTATAATCACAGCCATGATTTTTGGAGGTGTTATGGAATCGGCGGGTTTGCTTGTTAAAATAACTGAGAGCATTATAAAATTTGCAAAGTCCACTGGATCGTTAGTAGGTTCTGTTGTTGCTTCTTGCCTGTTTTTTAATGTAACGGCTTCCGATCAGTATATTTCAATAGTAGTTCCAGGTAGAATGTTTGCCCGAACCTTCCGAAAACGTGGATATAAGCCCGAATTGCTTAGTAGAACGCTTGAGGATTCTGGTACGGTAACTTCTGTGTTAATTCCATGGAATACTTGTGGGGCCACTCAGGCTGCAGTACTTGGCGTTCCAACTTTTAGCTATGCGCCTTATGCTTTTTTTAATATTATAAGCCCATTCATGAGCGTTTTTATTGCCTCAATTGGATATAAGATTAGGCGTTTCTCCGATGAGGAAATGGAAGCAATTAGACAAGAAGAGGTTGAAGAGCAGAACCTTGAACTCAAGTTCGAGCAGGATTAATCCTTTTTAAGTTAATATAGTTTCAAAAAAAGGGCATAGAAGATTGTTGCTTGCTATGCCCTTTTAAATTTGAGTTGTCAGCTAGAAGAGTTTTGGGTATCGTTTAGGATTTACCTCGTGCATTAGCTCGTAAATACCATCAAAAACATCTTCGGCGTTTGGATTTGAGAAATAGTCGCCATCGCTAGTATATGCAGGGCGATGTTCCTTTGCAGTAATCGTTTTTGGAGGTGAGTCTAGGAACATATAACCATTTCGCTCCTCTAGGACTTTTTGCATCATATATGCAGTAGCGCCTCCAGGTACATCCTCGTCGAAGAATACTACACGGTTTGTTTTCTTAATTGAATCAAGGATTATATTTGGTAGATCGAACGGGAGTAAGGTTTGAACATCAATAAGCTCAACCGATATTCCAAATTCCCAAAGTTGTTCAACGGCTTCTTGAGCAATTCTAACGTTGCTACCATAGGTTAGCAGGGTGACATCGGAGCCCTCTCTCAGTATTTCGGGAACGCCTAACGGGATTTTGTATTCACCGATGTTTTCAGGGCGTTTTTCCTTTAGACGATATCCGTTAAGTGGCTCAATTACAAGAGCAGGGTCATCGGCTTCAAGCAAGGTGTTGTAAAAGCCTGCCGCTTGGGTCATGTTGCGCGGAACGCAAACATAAACGCCACGAATGGAGTTAATAACCATGCTTAAGGGAGAACCAGCATGCCAAACACCTTCGAGCCTATGCCCTCTGGTTGTGATGATTAGTGGTGCCATTTGCCCACTTTTTGTACGCCAGCGGATAGTGGCCAAGTCGTCGCTCATGGTTTGAAGTGTATAGAGCAGGTAGTCAAAGTACTGTATTTCTGCAATTGGTCGCAAGCCACGAAGTGCAGCTCCTAGGCCCTGGCCTAGAATAGTTGTCTCTCTGATACCAGTATCGGTGATTCTTATTTCGCCGTATTTCTTTTGTAAACCTTCGTAGGTTTGGTTTACACCACCTATACCACCAACATCCTCGCCAAATACTACTATCTTTTTATTCTTTTTAAACTGTGCATCCCAGTTGTCGCGAAGAATCTCGCGTCCTGCTACCATGGGTGAGTCTTCTTTAAAAATAGGAGCAACTCCCTTAACCTTCCATGCTGCACGTTCGGTTTCGCAGTATAGATGTGAGCTATACTTATCGTAACCTTCTTGCATATTTCTTTCAATCCATGCCGTTAAATCGGCCTGTAGCTTTTCGCGGATGCTACAATCGGAGCACACATGCCTTAAAATTTGTTTAGCTGCGCTGATATTATCTTTTCTAATTGGATTTGGTATGGCTTTAAGCTTTTCGGTAATCAATCCAACCTTATCCACATGCTCACGCTTACACATGCACGAGCGGTTATCGATAATTTTAATTAGCTCATCGCGCTCCCTTTTAATTGGATCTGAGTATGCTTCCCAAGCCTTTTTGCGTGCATCTTTGGCATCGGATTGCGCCTTTGCTTCAATCTGATCTAGTTCACTTGTATTAGCGTAACCATTCTCCAAAATCCAATTGCGAAATCTTAGGTTGCAATCAAAATCCTTTTCCCATTGTAGACGCTCAGGCGATTTATATCTCTCATGCGAACCTGAAGTGGAGTGCCCTTGCGGCTGTGTTATTTCTGTTACATGAAATAGTACGGGTACATGCTCTGTTCTTGATTTTTCAACTCCCTTGGTGAAAGTTTCAATTAGTGCAGGGTAATCCCATCCCTTAACCTTATAAATGTGAATGCCGTTAACATCCTTTTCTCCTTTCTCAAAGCCCTTTACAAGTTCGGAAATGCTCCCTTTGGCTGTTTGATAGTCTTTTGGAACAGAAATTCCATAACCATCGTCCCAAACGGCTAAAACCATAGGAACTTGAAGAACTGCCGCTGCATTTAAGGTTTCCCAGAAGTGCCCCTCCGATGTGCTAGCATCGCCAATTGTACCAAAGGCAACTTCGTTGCCCTGATTGGTAAACTGCTTAAGCTCCCATAGCTCCTTGTTCTGCTTAAAAAGCTTCGAGGCCCATGCTAGCCCTAATAGCCTAGGCATCTGTCCGGCTGTTGGCGATATGTCTGGCGTGCTATTTTTTTGTTTTGTAAGATCTTTCCAAGTTCCATCAGGATTTAAGCTACGGGTTGCAAAGTGGTTGTTAAAGGTTCTACCTGCGTTGCCTGGATTAAGGTTAACATCGGTTTGTCCGTAAAGCTGAGCAAAAAATTCTTCGGCCGAAAAGATTCCTGCGGCCATCATAAAGGTTTGGTCACGATAGTAGCCCGATCGCCAATCGCCATTTTTAAATGTTTTGGCTAATGCGATTTGTGCAAGCTCCTTTCCGTCGCCAAAAATCCCAAACTTGGCTTTGCCTGTTAGTACCTCTTTACGTCCTAGTAGGCTGATATTCCTACTTAAATGTGCAATGTAATAATCGTTTAATATTTCGTCTTTTGATAGATTTAATTTTTTACTAGTGCTCATTGTACAATTTTATTGAGTTTCATCATCTAAACAAAAATGGGTTCGAAATGTTTTGATTTGAGCTGATAAATGAATTTTTATTAAATATTATTGTAATAGTAAACATTACCAGAATGATGTTGTTGTTTATTTGGTTGTGAATTGTAACAGGAGTATTTTTGTAAAAATTTTATATCGATGTTAACACTCAAATTAATTCTTGTTGCTGCAGCAATATTAGGGATCGCATTACTTGGGATGGCTGTAAGAATTATCTTTCATAAAAGCCATAAGTTCCCCGAAACATCTGCAGGACATAATAGGGAACTTAGAAAGCGTGGTGTTACCTGCCCTCGTCATGAAGAGATTAAGTGCTGGGGAAAAAATGGTAAGAATGCCGATTGCGCTACCTGTTACGAGCACGCCCGTGAGGTTGTTTAAAAAATTAAATTATGATGCCAATTTTAAAGCTAGTTCTAGTAGTTGCCGTGCTCTTGGGCTTTGTGTTCTTAGGGTTATCGCTTAAAATAATTTTCAAACGTCGTGAGCCTGGATGTAACGATTCCGATCCAGGCTATTCGTGTGGATGTGGTGGAGGTTCAAGTTGTAGCGCAAATGATGCAAGTAAGGGAATTGGCTAAGGAGTTATTCTTTTTTCAAGGCCTTTGCTCATCCATACCTCATATTTGCCATCTGGAGTGGAGTAAATAAGATATACATCGATATCTTTCTCTTTTTCTACAAATGCCTTTGCCCATTCTAGTCCTTTAACCATAAAGGCGGTGGCTAATCCATCGGCAATGGTTGCATTAGGTGCAATAACTGTTGCACTTAATAGGCTGTTTAGCTCAGGAAATCCTGTTTTTGGATTGATGGTGTGAGAATATTTTTGCCCATCTACTTCAATAAACTTTCGATAATTCCCCGATGTGGCAAGTCCAAATCCTGAACTCATAGTGACCTTTACCTGAATGTTTTCGCCTGGGAGAGCCGATTCAATAGGCTTATCAATACCAATAATCCACTCTTTGCCTCTAGGGCTGATTCCATTTGCAACTATTTCGCCACCTACTTCAACCAGGTAGTTTTGTACGCTCTTCCTTTTGAAAAAGTCTGCAATAACATCAACAGTGTAGCCTTGTGCAATGGCATTAACATCAATCTGAATAAGGCTATCCTTTTTGATTAGCCTGTTTCCTTCAACCGAAATTTTATCCATTCCAATAAGATGCTGCAACGATCGTATTTTGGCGGAATCAATTCCTTGGGTTTTATCGGGTCCAAATCCAATAGCTCTAATTACTGGTCCAACGGTTATGTCAAAAGCACCTTCGGACTTCCTGTAAATATCGAACGATGCATTAATAACCTCTTTTAAAAGGTTATCGATGCTATCGGTTTGGTTGCTGTTTATTTTACTGATTAGTGAGCTGGCATTATATATCGACATTGATTGGTCAATCCTGTTAAGGATGGAATCAATCTGAGGCCTAAAGTCTCTGTTCAGAGAATCGTAATAGGTAATGCTAAATGTGGTTCCTTGGGTAAAACCTTCAATATGAGTATAGTTGTTTTGTTTCTTGTTGCATGCAAATAGGGCAGCAAGCAGAATAATAATCAGGCCAATCCGTTTCATATCTATATATTTTTAAGCAAAAGTACAGCATTTAGCCAACATCTGAAATTCCATTTGGATTCATTTTTGTAAATTGCCCAAAATTTATGAACATGTTGAATTTGTTAGGTGATCAATCGTATTTAAATTCTTATCAGCTTGATATATATGACACATCGTTCGACAAGCTGATGCAGAAACGCATATACAAGGTTCTACTTATTTGCAGTAGCTACGATGCCTTTTTATTGGAAGAGGATGGTAGAATTGATGAGCAGATTTTTAACGAGTATGTATCGCTAAACCTCAGATATCCCCCAGTATTCATTCAGGCTAGAAATGCGCGCGAAGTTTTAAAAATATTACAGGAGGAGCATATCGATTTAATCATATCGATGTTAAATGTGGGTGAGATAGACACTTTCAAACTAGCCAAAATGCTAAAGGTACGTCATCCCTCAATTCCTATTGTTGTTCTTACTCCTTTTTCTCGCGAAGTTTCGCTTAGGTTGCAGAACGAAGATTTAAGCGCTATCGACTATGTTTTTTGCTGGTTGGGGAATGCCGATCTTTTGGTTGCCATAATAAAGCTTATTGAAGATAGAATGAACGCCGACCACGATATTTTAGAGATTGGTGTTCAGTCAATTATTTTGGTGGAGGATTCAATAAGGTATTACTCTTCGTTTTTGCCTAATATCTACAAAATAATTTTTAGGCAGGCACGCCAATTTATGACCGAAGCCCTTAATGAGCATCATAGGATGCTGCGAATGCGAGGTCGTCCTAAAATACTTCTTGCCACAACCTACGATGAGGCTATTGAATTATATAATAGGTATAAGAGCAATGTTCTCGGTGTTATCTCCGATATTAGCTACAAGGTTAACAACCGCCGAGATCATTTAACTAAAGCTGGTTTGCAGCTTTGTAGGCAAATAAAATCCGAAGATCCAAATATACCTTTCCTTCTACAATCGTCGGACATTTCCAACAAGGTATATGCCGATGAACTTGGGGTTGGTTTCTTACACAAATACTCTAAGTCATTTAGCTATGAGCTGAAGAAATATATCTTAGACAATTTTGGCTTTGGTGATTTCGTTTTTAGAGATCCCGATACAAATGCTGAAATTGCAAGAGCTTCGGATTTGAGTCAGCTGCAAAAGCTAATTCAAAATATTCCCGATCGTTCTCTTGTTTACCACTCAAGTAGAAACGATATCTCGAAATGGTTAAATGCTCGTGCCATCTTTTCCATTGCTCAGCTGTTTAAACCGATGCGGCTTAAAGATTTTAAATCGATTGACGATGCGCGTAAATTTATTTACTATGCTATATCGGCATATCGCTTGAGCAAGGGGCGAAGCATTATTGCAAAGTTCGATCGCGATACTTTCGACGAATATAAGTTTTTCTCCCGAATAGGCGATGGCTCAATTGGAGGCAAGGCGCGTGGCTTAGCGTTTGTAAATCAAATTATCCGTAAGTATAACCTTTTCAGTAAGTTCGACGATACCATTATTACAATTCCCAGAACGGTAGTGCTAAGCACCGATATATTTGATGAGTTCATGGAGTCAAACGATTTGTACTCCATTGCCCTGCAAGAAGTTGATGACGAGGTAATACTCGATGCTTTTTTAGAAGCTAAACTACCAGATAGGGTTAAAATAGATCTTAAGAAAGTAATTTCGGTTTTTCAACGCCCATTAGCTGTTCGCTCATCCAGCAAGTTGGAGGATTCACATTATCAGCCATTTGCGGGGATCTACTCAACATACATGGTTCCCCATTCCGACGATCCTGAATTTATGCTGGTTTTGCTTGCAAAGGCAATAAAGTCGGTATATGCTTCCGTTTTTTATAAGGCTAGCAAGGCATACATGAATGCTACGCAAAATGTGATTGACGAGGAGAAAATGGGGGTAATTATTCAGGAGATTTGTGGCAATCAGTATGGTAATATGTATCTACCAACCTTATCGGGTGTTGCCCGTAGCATTAACTTTTATCCAATAGGCTCTGAAAAAACTGAAGATGGAATAGCAAACATCGGTTTTGGCTTGGGTAAGCTAATAGTTGATGGTGGGGTTTCGCTCCGATTCTCTCCTAAGTATCCTAAAAAGATCCTTCAGCTTTCATCAGTTGAGATGGCCTTACGCCAGACACAAAAGAATTTTTATGCCTTGAATGTCGATCCAAATTCCTTTGAGCCGAAGGTAGATGATAGCATGAACCTATTTAACCTAGATATCAAGGAAGCAGAGTCGATTCCCGATTTTAAACTGATTGCATCAACTTACGATATGCATTCTGGAATTCTTAGAGATGGTTACTTTGATGAGGGATTAAAACTTGTAACATTCGCTTCCATTCTTAAGCATAATACTTTCCCCCTTGCAAAAATTATTACAGAGCTTTTGGAAATTGGTCAAAGGGAGATGAATAACCATATCGAGATTGAATTTGCTGCCAACCTAGCGCCTACAGACGGAATGCCTAAGTTATTTAACTTTTTGCAAATCAGGCCAATCGTCGATAGCGACCAATCGGAGCTTGTAGAATGGGAACATATTGATATTAATAAGTCAATACTTTACTCTAAGTCAGCCTTAGGACATGGTAAAGTGGAGGGCGTTTACGATTTTGTATATGTTAAACCAGATACCTTTAATCCCGCACATACTAAACTAATTGCTCAAGAACTTGATGAGGTAAATAAGCGTTTTATAGACATGGCGCGTAACTATGTGCTGGTGGGGCCTGGTAGATGGGGAAGTAGCGATCCTTGGCTGGGCGTGCCAATTAAATGGTCTCAAATCTCGGAAGCAAGGGTCATCGTAGAGGCTGGGTTGGAGAATTTTAGAGTTGATCCTAGCCAAGGAACCCATTTCTTCCAGAACCTTACATCTTTTAGAGTTGCTTACCTTACGGTTAACCCATACCTAAAAGATGGAATTTACGATATAGATTTTCTAAATTCTTTGCCTGCTTTCTATGAGTCAGAGCATTTAAGATGGGTTCGATTTGACAAACCGCTTACTATTCAGGTTGATGCCAAAAGTAATCAGGGTATTATTTTAAAACCTGAATGGCTTAAATAGGTTTTAAATTTTAAGTTATTGCCCAAAAAAATGTTTAATATCATATTTTTTAATGTCATTTTTCTTTTGAAATATCATTTTAATAAATCAAATTTGACAAACTTTTAACACGGGAATTTACTCCCATTTAAAACAAAGGTTAATTAACTAAAAACAGTTAGCGCAATGAATGTAAATAAATTAATGGCTGAGCTTGAAGCAAAACACCCAGGTGAGGTGGAGTACCTACAAGCTGTTCGTGAGGTTTTAGAGTCAATTGAAGAGGTTTACAACCAGAATCCACAATTTGAGTCGGCTAAGATAATTGAGCGCATGGTTGAGCCAGATCGCATCTTCATGTTTAAGGTGCCTTGGACCGATGATGAAGGTAATGTTCACGTAAATCTTGGTTACCGCGTTCAGTTTAATAATGCAATTGGACCTTACAAAGGTGGTCTTCGTTTCCACCCAAGCGTAAATCTTTCAATTTTGAAGTTCTTAGGTTTTGAGCAAATCTTCAAAAATGCTCTTACCACACTTCCTATGGGTGGTGCCAAAGGAGGTAGCGATTTCAATCCTAAAGGCCGTAGCGATGCTGAAATTATGCGTTTCTGCCAATCGTTTATGCTAGAACTTTGGAAGCACATTGGCCCTGAAACCGATGTACCTGCCGGTGATATAGGTGTTGGTGGTCGCGAAATAGGTTTCCTCTATGGAATGTACAAGAAACTTGCAAGCGAAAACACTGGCGTTCTAACAGGTAAAGGTATTAACTGGGGTGGATCATTAATCCGTCCTGAGGCTACTGGTTTTGGTGCTACTTATTTTGCTCAGGAAATGCTTGCTACTAAAGGTATGTCGTTTGCTGGTAAGCGTGTTGCCCTTTCTGGTTTCGGTAATGTTGCCTGGGGTGCTGCTCTTAAGGTAACTGAGCTCGGTGGTAAAGTTGTTACCATTTCTGGTCCTGATGGTTATATTCTTGATGAGGACGGAATTAGTGGCGAAAAGATTGACTACCTACTTGAGCTTCGTGCTTCGAACCAGGATATCGTTGAGCCTTATGCTAAGAAATTCCCTAACGCTAAGTTCTTTGCTGGTAAGCGTCCTTGGGAAGTTAAAGTTGACGTTGCTATGCCTTGCGCAACTCAAAATGAGCTTGGTAAAGAAGATGCCGAAGCTCTTGTTAAGAATGGCTGCGTTTGTGTAGCAGAAGGTGCCAATATGCCTTGTACTCCTGAAGCTATTGAAGTTTTACAACAAAATAAAATCTTATTCGCTCCTGGTAAAGCTGTTAATGCTGGTGGTGTTGCTACCTCTGGTCTTGAAATGACTCAAAATAGCATGAAGCTAAGCTGGTCTCGCGAAGAGGTTGATGCTCGCTTACAGCAAATCATGAAAAACATACATGAGGCTTGCGTTAAACATGGTACCGAAAAGGATGGTTACGTTAACTACGTTAAAGGTGCTAACATAGCAGGTTTCTTGAAAGTTGCAAATGCAATGTTAGATCAAGGAATTCTTTAAATCTAAGTTTTGATATACAGTTTATTAAGGGCTCTTTTTGGAGCCCTTAATTTTTAAAACTTACTAAAATGGGGAAAACATCAACAATTATTTATAAAGGTGATTTAAGAACCGAGGCAACTCATACTCGTTCTGGCGTTACCATTACAACCGATGCTCCTGTTGATAATCAGGGAAAAGGCGAATGTTTTTCGCCTACCGACTTACTTGCAACCTCACTTGGCGCATGTATGATAACCATTATGGGAATTGCTGCCCAAACACATGGATTCAATATTGATGGAACTAAGATTGATGTTGAGAAAATTATGGGGACCAACCCTCGTAGAGTTGTTGAGGTTGTTATCGATTTATATTTCCCTCATAATAATTACACGGAGAAGGAGCGTAAACTAATTGCAGCAGCTGCTAATGAGTGTCCTGTTGCTCAAAGCTTGCATCCTGATTTAAAACAAACCTTCCGGTTTCACTTTCCAGAATAAAAAAACGCCCCTGAGGGCGTTTTTTATTGAGACTCTATGATATACTACAAACTTTGTTTACTTTCTGCTTCTACTTCTTTACTTACTTTCTTAATAAGTCCCTGAAGTACATTGCCTGGACCAAGCTCAATAAAATGTGTGGCGCCATCGGTTATCATATTCTGTACGGTTTGGGTCCAACGTACAGGTGCAGTAAGCTGAGCAATTAGGTTCTTCTTTATCTCCTCTGGGTTAGTTGTTGGCTTAGCATTAACATTTTGGTAAATTGGACAAACAGGAACATTAAACTGAGTATTATTTATTGCTTCCTCAAGTTCCTTGCGTGCAGGCTCCATCAGTGGGGAGTGGAATGCACCACCAACTGCAAGTTTGAGCGCTCTCTTTGCACCCGCTTCCTTTAACTTTTCACAGGCCAAGTCAATTCCTTCAATAGAACCAGAGATGACAAGCTGACCAGGACAGTTGTAGTTTGCAGGAACTACAACCTCATCTATAGACGCACATATCTCTTCAACTTTATTATCATCTAATCCTAACACTGCAGCCATTGTTGAAGGTTGAATCTCGCATGCCTTCTGCATAGCCATTGCACGTGCATAAACTAGTTTCAGCCCATCTTCAAAGTTCAAGGCTCCTGCTGTAACCAATGCAGAAAATTCACCTAATGAGTGGCCTGCAACCATTTCTGGTTTAAAGTCATCACCTAACACTTTGGCTAAAATAACTGAATGTAAGAAAATAGCAGGCTGGGTTACTTTTGTTTGTTTAAGATCTTCGGCGGTACCCGAAAACATTAAATCGGTAATTCTGAATCCTAAAATTTGATTAGCCTGTTCAAAAAGTTCTTTTGCAATGGGAGAGTTATCGTATAAATCCTTTCCCATGCCTACAAATTGGGCACCTTGTCCTGGAAAAACATATGCTTTCATAGTTTTTTGTTATTGTTAAGCATTGGCAAATGTAAAGTAATTTTATTTTTTCACATAATGAATGTGTTAATTGTTAGGTGTATGCTTTTACAATATAAAATGCATTTAATAAAAACAAATCAGAAGAAATTTCTAAAAAGATGTATAACAAGTAGATGTGACAGGAGAATGATATTTAAAATCAGGGTCATATAGAAAAAAAAAAAAAAAGTTTGGCTATTTAAAAAAAACAAAATAGTTTTGCAATGTAAACAAGAGTAAAAGTGAAAAATATCTATCTACATATTATTTCCATTATTCTCCTAGTCCTTATAATACAAGGATTATGACCGGGAAGTAGTATGTAGTAGCCAATAGTATTAAATTACAGAAACTTTCCGGGGCAAATCTCGGAAAGTTTTTTTTTGTATAAATGTGATTAAATGTGATAGAATATAAATTAAGATGATTAAAACTTGCCTACATATTATTTCCATTATTCTCCTAGTCCTTATAATACAAGGATTATGACCGGGAAGTTATGTAGCAGTTAATAGTATTAAATTACAGAAACTTTCCGGGGCTAACCTCGGAAAGTTTTTTTTTAAACCTAAACCAATGAAAAAAAAGTTAAGAAGTTCGGTAACTACAATTGGAAGGAACATGGCTGGTGCCAGAAGCCTATGGAGGGCAAATGGAATGAAAAGTGAACAAATTGGACGGCCAGTAATAGCTATTGTTAATTCCTTTACCCAATTTGTTCCTGGGCATGTACATCTACATGAAGTAGGTCAATTTGTGAAAAGTTGCATAGAAAAGCATGGGCTCTTTGCAGCTGAATTTAACACCATTGCCATTGACGATGGAATTGCCATGGGGCATTCAGGTATG
Source organism: Tenuifilum thalassicum (assembly GCF_013265555.1). Classification (GTDB taxonomy): domain Bacteria; phylum Bacteroidota; class Bacteroidia; order Bacteroidales; family Tenuifilaceae; genus Tenuifilum; species Tenuifilum thalassicum. The sequence goes on from NZ_CP041345.1 coordinate 855,806, forward strand.
CTCTACTCGCTACCTTCCAGGGAACTAATTGCCGATAGTGTAGAGTATATGTTAAATGCTCATATGGCCGACGCCATGATTTGCATCAGTAATTGTGATAAAATAACTCCTGGAATGCTAATGGCCGCTATGCGGTTGAATATTCCTACCGTGTTTGTTTCTGGCGGACCAATGGAGGCCGGAACATATAATTCAAAACATCTCGATTTGGTAGATGCTATGGTTGCTGCTGCCGATAGCGATGTTTCTGACCAGGAACTGGCACAAATTGAGAATGCTGCCTGTCCTACTTGTGGGTCATGCTCTGGAATGTTTACGGCAAACTCCATGAATTGTTTAGCTGAAGCTATCGGCCTGGCACTTCCTGGGAATGGAACTATTCTAGCTACTCATGAGAACAGAAAGACTTTGTTCCAAAAGGCTGCTGATACAATTGCATATATTACAAAACGATACTATTTTGAGGGCGATGACTCTGTGCTTCCTAGATCCATTGCCACGCGTGAAGCATTCATGAATGCAATGGCTTTGGATATAGCCATGGGAGGTTCAACTAATACTGTCTTGCACCTTTTAGCAATTGCTCAAGAGGCAGGTGTCGATTTTACTTTGTCAGATATCGACCAACTGTCAAGAAAAGTACCAAATATTTGTAAGGTTGCACCTAGCTCTAGTTATCATATCCAAGATGTTAATCGCGCTGGCGGTGTTATTTCAATTTTAGGTGAGCTTGAAAGACATCAGCTAATAGACACACAGGTAAAAAGAGTTGATTACCAAAACTTAAAACAGGCCATCTCTTTTTGGGACATTATGAGTCCTAATGTGTCCGATGAGGCTATTAGTTTTTGGAAAAGTGCACCTTCTGGCAAAAATAGCAGTAAGGGGTGGGTGTCTAATGCTCAATATGACGAACTTGACACTGATAGGGTGAGTGGTTGCATTCGCAATTATCAAAACGCATACAATAAGGACGGAGGCTTAGCAGTGCTTTATGGTAATATAGCAAAGGATGGTTGTATTGTTAAAACTGCGGGTGTTAACAGCTCTTTGTTTACTTTTCGCGGCCCTGCCATTGTATTTGAGTCTCAGGAGGAAGCAGTTGATGGTATTTTGAATGATAAAGTAAAGGCGGGCGATGTGGTTGTTATTCGTTATGAGGGTCCCAAAGGAGGCCCAGGAATGCAGGAGATGCTGTACCCAACCTCTTATCTTAAGTCTAAAGGCCTCGCAACTAAGTGTGCTCTAATAACCGATGGACGATTCTCGGGGGGAACTTCTGGTTTATCAATTGGTCATATCTCTCCCGAAGCTGCCTCTCAAGGTGAAATTGCTCTTATTAAAAATGGGGATATTGTCGAAATTAATATTCCTGAACGAACTATTAACGTTTTGTTGCGAGAGTCTGAACTTGAGAGGCGTAGGTCTGAAGAAGAGGGCAGGGGTGAGATGGCATATAAGCCTCAAAAGCGTTCCCGAAAAGTCTCCACAACGCTAAAGTTGTATGCACAGCATATCTCATCAGCCGATAAGGGCGCTGTTCGGTTAATTAAATAGTAATATACGATAAGTAAATGGTTTAAGGTTATGGAAACTAAAATATTAACACATCAAGCAAACGTTTGTACTATTCATTCGTCATTAAATAAAATTACTGGTTCAGAAGCAATACTTCGCTGTTTAATAGAGGAGGGTGTTGATACTGTTTTTGGGTATCCTGGAGGTGCCATAATGCCTATTTACGACAAATTACTTGATTACAAAAAACATATTAAGCATATTCTAACTCGACACGAGCAAGGGGCTGCTCATGCAGCACAGGCATATGCTATGGTTGCAGGAAAACCTGGGGTGTGCTTTGCTACTTCTGGTCCTGGTGCAACAAATCTGATTACTGGTATTGCAAATGCCTATATGGACTCTGTTCCAGTTGTTTTTATCACTGCTCAAGTTAGTTCAAACTTAATAGGAACTGATGCCTTTCAGGAAACAGACATAATAGGAATTTCAATGCCTGTTGTGAAGTGGAATTATCAGGTTAAAAAAGCAGATGATATACCAGAGATTTTTGCTAAAGCCTTTTACATTGCCAAAACAGGTCGCCCTGGTCCTGTTCTTATTGATGTTACCAAAGATGCACAGCTAGGCTTGCTTAGGTTTAAGTACAATTCGTGTTCTGGTATAAGGGGTTATTATCCTAATAAACCAGCAAAAGAAAAAGAAATTGAAGTTGCTTCAACTCTAATTAATAACTCTAAGCGTCCTCTAATACTAACTGGCCATGGGGTTAGCATCTCAAGAGCAGAAAAAGAGCTGAGGTTGCTTGCCGAAAAAGCAAACATTCCTGTTGCCGTAACATTATTGGGGTTATCTAGCTTCCCAACTGACCATGAGCTGTATGCTGGAATGCTTGGCATGCATGGAAACCTTGGTCCAAATAAGTTGACCAATGAAGCCGATGTCATCATTGCTATTGGAATGCGATTCGATGACAGAGTTACTGGCCGACTAAATGATTATGCAAAAAAATCTAGAATTATTCACATCGATATCGATGAAGCTGAGATAAATAAGGTTGTAAACGTTGATGTTCAGATTAATAGTGATGCTAAAGAGGCTCTTAGCCAGATTATTCCAAAAGTTGAGCCAGCCTTACATGATGAATGGATTAAGAAATTCAAAGATTATGAGAATCAAGAATTCGAAACTGTTATTAAAAAAGCTGTTAAGCCAGATACAGGAGCTATAACCATAGCTGAAGTTATTAATGAGCTATCGAAGAAGACTAACGGTGAAGCAATTGTTGCTACGGATGTAGGTCAACATCAGATGCTGGCTGCCCGGTACTACAGATTTAAGAGCATAAGTTCTTTCATTACTTCTGGCGGAATGGGAACTATGGGGTTTGGACTCCCTGCGGCAATTGGCGCAAAGATTGGATGTCCCAATAGAACTGTGTTGGCTGTACTAGGAGATGGTGGATTCCAGATGACTATTCAGGAACTTGGTACCATCCTTCACCACAATATACCTATAAAAATTATTGTTCTTAACAATTCTTTCCTTGGTATGGTTCGACAGTGGCAGCAGTTATTCTTTGATAAGCGGTATTCAGAAACCGAACTAGTAAACCCCGATTTTATCACCATTGCAAGTGGATATAATATTCCTGCTCTGAAAGTAACTGAAAGACAAAATCTTGATGAAGCATTAACCCGGTTATTGGAGACAAATGGCCCATTTCTTTTAGAGGTGGTTGTTGAAAAGGAAGAGAATGTCCTCCCAATGGTTGAACCTGGTTCATCAATTTCAGAAATCAGATTAAAAGAATAAGTTATGAACGAAAAAGAATTTACTATCTCAATTTTTACAGAGAACCGTGTTGGTATTTTAAACCATATCACAATAGTTCTCACCAGACGTCAGCTCAATATCGAGAGCGTTACAACATCTGAATCTGCTGTTGAGGGGGTTCAGCTTATTAACCTTGTGGTTAAGACTACCTACGAAAAGGTTAGGAAAGTTGCCAAGCAGATTGAAAAGATTATTGAGGTTATTAAGGTCTTTGTGAACTCATCAAACGATGTCATTAGTCGGGAAATAGCATTGTTCAAACTATCGGCAAAGGTTATTCTTTCCAACGATGTGGTTGATTTAATCATGAAAACACATAATGCAAAGTTTATTGAGATAAACTCAGAGTTTATGGTGGTTGAAAAGGTAGGAAGTGTTGATGAAATAAAGAAGTTGTTTTGTGCATTAAAGCCTTTCGGGATACTTCAGTTTGCTAGATCGGGTAGGGTTGCTGTTACAAGACAAGTAAAAGAATTTCAGGATTATCTCAGTGAAGTAGATAGCGCTTTTAACTGTAAGGAGTATAAGAATGCAACTGTTGAATTATTGTAAACAGAGTAATAGTACAATTTATGTTTAACTAAAAAAAGAAAAAGAAAATGGCAAAAATTGATTTTGGAGGAGTAATTGAAGATGTAGTAACTCGAGAGGAGTTTACTCTTGAAAAAGCACGAGAGGTACTTAAAAATGAAACCATCGCTGTAATTGGCTATGGTGTTCAAGGCCCAGCTCAGGCACTAAACATGAGGGACCAAGGGTTTAACGTAATAGTTGGTCAATCGCCAGAATTTAAAAGTGATTGGGATAAAGCAATAGCCGATGGCTTTGTACCAGGCGAAACCCTTTTTCCTGTTGCCGATGCAGCAAAGAAAGGAACCATTGTTCAATACCTTGTTTCCGATGCTGCACAGCGAATACTTTGGCCTGAGCTAAAGGAATGTTTAAACGAAGGTGATGCCCTATACTTTTCTCATGGATTCTCTGTAACATACAAAGAGCAAACGGGTGTAATCCCTCCATCAAATATCGATGTTATTCTATGTGCACCCAAAGGGTCTGGTACAAGTGTAAGGCGTAATTTCTTGGCAGGTGCAGGAATAAATTCAAGCTATTCTGTATTTCAGGATTACACAGGTAGAGCAACCGAGAGAGTTTTAGCTTTAGGTATAGCAATTGGTTCGGGGTATCTTTTCCCAACAACATTTGAGAAAGAGGTTTATAGCGATTTAACTGGAGAAAGAGGAGTTCTAATGGGAGCTTTGGCTGGAATTATGGATGCACAGTATAAGGTTTTGCGTGAAAATGGGCACTCGCCTTCTGAGGCATTTAACGAAACTGTTGAGGAGCTAACCCAAAGCCTTATCCGTTTAGTCGATGAGAAAGGTATGGATTGGATGTATGCTAATTGTAGCGCTACAGCTCAGCGTGGCGCTTTAGACTGGATGCCTCGATTTAGGGATGCAGTTTTACCCGTTTTCAAACAGCTTTACGAAAACGTAAAATCTGGTAAAGAGACACAACGTGTAATTCAAGCCCTTAGCCAACCCGATTATAGAAATGTTCTTGAGGCTGAGTTGAATGAGTTGGGCAATTCTGAGATATGGAAAGCTGGACAAGCAGTTAGAAAGCTTAGACCAAATCATAAAGAGTAATCGGTTATGAATAATGAGATAATTATTTTCGATACAACTCTTCGCGATGGAGAGCAGGTGCCCGGTTGTCAGCTTAATACCATTGAAAAAATTGAGGTGGCAAAGGCACTTGAAGAGCTGGGCGTTGATGTAATTGAAGCAGGCTTCCCTATATCTAGTCCTGGTGATTTTAAATCTGTAGTTGAAATTTCTAAGGCAGTGACAAAACCAACTATCTGCGCTCTAACTCGTGCAGTAAAAAAGGATATAGAGGTGGCTGCTGATGCACTCCAATATGCAAAGCTTAAAAGAATCCATACGGGTATTGGAGTTTCTCCTTGGCATATTGAACATAAGATTAGAACAACCCCCGAAGAAATAATTCTTCGGGCGGTTGAAGCGGTTAAATACGCAAAAAAATTCGTTGAAGATGTTGAGTTTTATGCCGAGGATGCGGGTAGAGCCGATAATGAATACCTTGCTAGAGTAATTGAGGCAGTTATTAAAGCTGGTGCTACTGTTGTAAACATTCCCGATACAACTGGTTACTGCCTACCCGAAGAGTATGCCGAGAAGATAAAATTCCTTAAGGCTAACGTAAAGAATATAGATAAGGTTATAATCTCTACCCATTGTCATAATGACCTTGGAATGGCTACTGCTAACACTATTATGGGGGTGTTAAATGGTGCCCGTCAGGTTGAGGTGACCCTTAACGGAATTGGAGAAAGGGCAGGTAATACTTCGTTGGAGGAGGTTGTGATGACCCTTAAAAGCCATAGCTACCTAAATCTACACACTAATATTAATACCAAGCTAATATACAAAACAAGTAGGCTTGTATCTACCTTAATGAATATGCCTGTTCAGCCCAATAAAGCTATTGTTGGCCGTAACGCTTTTGCCCACTCATCGGGAATCCATCAAGATGGAGTTCTAAAAAAAAGAGAGAACTATGAAATTATCAATCCTGTCGATGTAGGGATTAATGAATCAGCAATAATTCTTACCGCAAGGAGTGGACGTGCAGCCTTAAAACATAGAATCGAGGCGTTAGGTTACAAGTTGTCAAAAGATGAACTTGATGGTATTTATTCCCGCTTTCTAGATTTAGCTGATAAAAAAAAGGTAGTTAATGATGATGATATAAGAATCCTTATTGGAGAGGCTGCCCAAGGAGAACAACCATTAGAGTTAGAACTTCTACAAGTATCTTGTGGAAAATCAATGATGCCTGTCGCAACAGTGGGCATACGAATAAATGGTGAAGTTCATGTTTCTACAGCAACTGGTAATGGGCCTATTGATGCTTCCTTTACCGCTGTTAAACAGCTTATCAGAAAAAACTTTCTGCTCGAGGAATTCCTAATTCAAGCTATTACACGAGGTAGCGATGATTTAGGTAAAGTGCATGTTCAACTTGAATATAAAGGGAATAATTACTACGGGTTTTCTGCAGATACCGATATTGTTACGGCTTCGGTTAAGGCGCTGGTTAATGCATTAGCTAAAATAAATAACAGAGATTAAATGGAACCAAAAACATTATTCGAAAAGATCTGGGATTCACATGTGGTGTCCTCAATAGATAGTAATACGGATATAATATATATCGACCAGCATTACATTCATGAGGTTACCAGTCCTCAAGCCTTTGAGGGGCTAAGAAAGAGAAACATCAAAGTTTTTAGGCCAAAGCAAACCCTTGCAACCGCCGATCATAATATCCCAACCCAAAATCAGCATTTGCCAATTCCTGACGAGATTTCAAGAGGTCAGGTTAATACGCTTGACGAAAATTGTAAAGAACACGGTATTACCTATTTTGGCATGCAACATCCCAATAATGGTATTGTTCATGTAATAGGCCCAGAACTTGGATATACTCGTCCTGGCATGACAATTGTTTGCGGCGATAGCCACACTTCTACTCATGGCGCTTTTGGAGCAATTGCTTTTGGGATTGGAACCTCAGAGGTGGAAATGGTTTTTGCTTCGCAATGTATTCCTCAGGTTCGCCCTAAAACCATGAGAATTAATTTAAATGGTGAAACCCCTAAAGGGGTAACCGCTAAAGATATCATTATGTATATCATTGCTGAACTCTCTTCGGGTGGGGCAACTGGGTACTTTGTTGAGTATGCTGGACAGGTTATTGAAAAGCTCAATATGGAGGAGCGTATGACTATTTGTAATATGAGCATCGAAATGGGGGCTCGTGGTGGCCTCATTGCTCCCGATAGTGTTACGTTTGAATATGTTGAAAATGCAACAAAACTTAGCGGCTTTAAAATCTCCCCAAAAGAACGTGAGTATTGGAATACCCTTAAAACTGACCCAGGAGCTGTATTTGATAAAGAAATTGGGATTGACGCTACAAAGATTCATCCTATGATAACTTATGGTACAAATCCAGGAATGGCCATTCCTGTCGATGGGGTAATTCCTAATCCTCCATCTAGCAAAAAGGAGAAGGAAAGTTTTTTGAAGTCCCTTGATTATATGGGATTTAAGCCTGGGATGAAGCTATTAGGACAAAAGATAGACTATGTTTTTCTTGGAAGCTGTACAAATGGTAGGATTGAGGATTTTAGGGCATTTGCATCCATTATTAAGGGTCGTAAAAAAGCCTCTAATGTTACTGCTTATATAGTTCCAGGCTCAAAAAATGTTGAAGAACAAATTTATAGCGAAGGGCTTGATAGAGTGTTTAACGAGGCTGGATTTGAAATTAGACAGCCTGGTTGTTCGGCTTGTCTTGCTATGAATGAAGATAAAATCCCTGCTGGTAAGTATGCCGTATCAACTTCAAATCGAAATTTCGAAGGACGACAGGGACCTGGTGCACGAACTCTCTTGGCAAGCCCTCTAACAGCTGCAGCATGTGCTATTACAGGTGAAATTGTGAACCCTATGCAATTTTTTAATAATTAAAAAGTACTAATATTATGGCGTTCAGAAAGTTTACATATTTGGAATCGACATGCATACCTCTTCCTGTTGAAAATGTTGATACAGACCAGATTATTCCTGCCAGATTTCTAAATGCTACAACGAGAGAAGGTTTTGGAGAAAAACTTTTTTACGATTGGCGGTTCCTAAAGAATGGCACCCCAAATCCAGATTTTATCCTTAATAATAAAGCATTTTCTGGTAGTGTTTTGGTAGTTGGAACTAATTTTGGTTGTGGCTCAAGCCGTGAACATGCAGTTTGGGCGCTAACCGATTATGGATTTAGAGTTGTTATCTCTAGTTTTTTTGCCGATATCTTTAAAAATAATGCCCTCAATAATGGGTTGCTACCTATTGTTGTTTCAGACGATAGGCTTAAAGTTCTATTGAAGGGTATTATGGATAATCCTAGAGTATATGTTAAAATTGATTTAGAGAAACAGTTACTACAAGTACCTAGTTTAGAAATATTGGAAACTTTCGAAATCAGTCCGTGGAAAAAAGAGTGCCTTCTGAAAGGCCTTGATGATGTCGACTATCTTCTTAGGCTTAAAGATAAAATTGTACAGTTTGAAAAACAAAGGGCATGGTTATGAAGGTCGAGGTAATGGATACAACTTTGCGCGATGGTGAGCAAATGCAAGGTGTTGCATACTCTCCAGTTGAGAAACTTCATATAGCAACTTTACTTTTAAAAGAGCTTAAAGTTGATCGCATTGAAGTGGCCTCTGCACGCGTTTCAAAGGGAGAGTTTGAAGCAGCCAAAAAGGTTGCTGAATGGGCACAAGCTAATAACCTAATAGACAAAGTAGAAGTGCTCGGTTTTATTGATGGTGACAAATCAATAGAATGGATTAGAGATGCAGGTTTGCGTGTTATAAACTTGCTTTGCAAGGGCTCTCCCCTTCATTTGGAAAAACAGCTGCGAAAAACACCCGACCAACACATCGATGAAATTCGATACGTGATTAAAAAGGCACAGTCTCTAAATATCGATGTTAACCTATATTTTGAGGATTGGTCCAATGGCATCTTGCAATCTCCAGACTATATTTTCTATTTGATTGATGCTTTGAGAAATGCCCCTGTAAAACGCTTCATGCTTCCCGATACATTGGGGGTGTTTAATCCCGATCGGGCATTTGACTGTTGCAAAATAATGACAAGTCGATATCCAGATTTACACTTCGATTTTCACGCTCATAACGATTATGACCTGGCTGTTGCTAATACTTTCGCAGCCCTTAAAGCAGGTATCAAGGGAGTTCATGTAACGGTAAACGGCCTCGGTGAAAGAGCAGGGAATACACCATTGGCAAGTGCTATTGCTGTTATTCACGATCAATTATCGTTTAGAACAAACATTCAGGAAAATAAAATTTACAAGGTGGGTAAAATTGTTGAATCATATAGTGGTGTTAGGGTTCCTATTAATAAACCTATCGTGGGTGAAAACTCTTTTACACAAACATCTGGAGTACATGCCGATGGGGATAGTAAAGCCAACCTTTACTTTAACAACTTATTGCCTGAACGTTTTGGTAGGAAAAGACAATATGCACTCGGGAAACTTTCTGGTAAGGCGTCAGTAACGAAAAATCTCGAAGAATTAGGCTTAGAACTTTCGCCTGATATCATTAAAACAGTTACTCAGCGTGTAATTGAGTTAGGTGATAAAAAGGAAAGTGTAACAGTGGAAGATTTACCATTTATCATTTCCGATGTTATTGGACGCAGCAACAGTAATTCCCGGGTTTGCATTAAAAACTATACGCTTGGGCTTACTTGTGGCATGCAACCAATGGCAAGCGTTCAAATCGAAATACATGGTGACATTTATCAGGAAACGGCTTCTGGCGATGGACAATACGATGCCTTTATGAAAGCAGTTAAAAAGATCTATGAAAGCATTGGAGAGGAACTTCCCTATCTTGTCGACTACTTTGTAACAATTCCACCAGGCGGTAAAACCGATGCACTTGTCGAAACTGTAATTTCTTGGGAGCATAAAGGGAGAGTCTTTAAAACAAGAGGGCTCGATGCCGATCAAACGGAGTCGGCTATTAAGGCTACCGAGAAAATGCTTAACATCATCGAGAACGAAAAAAACTTCAGTAATGTAAATAAATTGTTTCAATCAGAAAACGAGTAAATTAAAATAATCTGAAAGGAGTTTTTATGAGTAAAACTTATAAAATTGCTTTAATCCCAGGCGACGGAACAGGACCTGAGGTTACCAGAGAGAGTGTAAAAGTATTGAAAGCAGCAGCGGCTAAATTTGGATTTAATCTCGAATTCATAAATTACGATTTTGGTGGCGACCGATATCTAAGAACTGGAGAGGTCCTTCCCGACTCTGCAATCAAAGAGTTAAAACAGGCCGATGCAATACTGTTGGGTGCAATCGGACATCCAGATGTGAAACCTGGTATTCTTGAGAAAGGGATTCTCCTAAAAATTAGGTTTGAACTGGATCAGTATATCAACTTACGTCCAGTTAAGTTATACCCAGGTGTTGACACTCCCTTGAAAGATAAAGGCCCTGAACATATCGATTATGTTGTTATAAGAGAAAATTCTGGGGATGTTTATACTGGTGCCGGAGGTGTCACTTTAAAAAACACACCTCATGAAATTGCTGTTCAAAATATGATGTACAATAGAATGCAGGTTGATAGATGCCTGAAATTTGCTTTTGAGTATACACGTAAAAGAAACAAAAAAAACACCCTGGCCCTTTGCGGAAAAACTAATGTACTTACCTATGTTTTTGACCTTTGGGAAAGAGCCTTTCACGAAATGGGTGAAACTCATTTTGCAGATATTAAGCGTGAGTACTATCATGTTGATGCTACTTGTATGTGGATGGTTAAAAACCCAGAGTGGTTCGATGTTATCGTAACCACAAACATGTTTGGTGATATTATTACTGATCTTGGCGCTATAACCCAAGGTGGAATGGGAATTGCTGCAGGTGGAAATTTGAACCCCGAAGGGGTTTCGATGTTTGAACCAATTGGTGGTTCTGCTCCTAAGTATACTGGTATGAACGTTATTAATCCTCTTGCAGCAATTGCAGCAGGCGGAATGCTTCTTGAGCATTTGGGCGAAAATGAAGCCGCTAGTGCAATTGAAGATGCCATTAAGTTTGTTACCGCTTATAAGCTTAAGAGTCTTGCAGCTGGGAGAATGGGATATTCAACTTCGGAAACAGGGGACTTGGTGGCTGAACACATTTAGTTAAAAAACATCAGAGGGGAGGAATAACATGTTTGATTTAACAAATCTAACTTTTGCCTTTTTATTTAGATTAGTGTTTCCCTCCCCTTTATTTTTAATAATTTTAGTTTAGAGTGTAATACTGTTTGATAATTGATAAAAATTTATAAGTAAATTATCTAAAATAAATCAAAAACTTGCTTAATACACATTAAATTAGTTAATTTGATATAAAATGATATCAAAATGAAACGAATATTAATTTTTGTACTTGCCATTACCTTAGGAGTAACTCAAACAAATGCGCAACTTTTTAAAGTATTTGGTCACGATGTTGGTTTCGTGTATGTTGGACCAAAGGTGGGGATGAACCTTTCAAAGTTTAGCCAATGGTCATACAGTAATTATACTGTTAAGAACCGATTGGGTTATCAGCTGGGTGTTGTTGGTGAATTAGGTTTCACCAATAGGTTTTCTGTTCAAAGCGAAATTGTTCTAATATCTAAGGGAGCAATAGGCGAAACAGCAGGAATTACTGAAACTAAAAGAATGCCTTCTATTCAAATTCCAATCCTGGCTCGATATACGTTTAGCCTTCTTGGGTTAAGAAAGGTTTATGCTAATGGTGGAGTTTACTCTACCACACGTGTTGGTAGTGGAACTGTTATTTATAGCGATGGAATGTCTTATAACGATTATCATTGGACAAGATTCGATTGGGGATTTTCATTTGGTTGTGGTGCAGAGTATCCAACAAAAGATGGAATATGGGGATTAGATTTACGTTATGACTTAGGTGCTGTTGACGTTTACCGTCAGCTCGATGAAAGCACAAAATCAAGGTTCCGCTCTTTTCAGTTTTCAGTCACATATAAGTTTGACCTAGTTGATATTTACTTCAAGTATAAAAACAAGAAAAATAGAAATGATGAGGTGGAGTCTGAACAGGGTGTTCAGCGTCCCAATGGGCTTAAAATTCAACAACGAGATTAGAACGTTGAAATAATTAGTAAGGGGGCCAGTGGTTAAGCCCCCTTTTATTTTAATGAAGTTTTACACCAATTAAATGGATAAATTCTTCGCGCGTTTCGTTGTGTGTTAGAAATGCTCCAGTAAATGCCGAAGTAGTTGTTACCGAGTTCTGTTTTTGAACGCCCCTCATCTGCATACACATATGAGCAGCCTCAATAACAACAGCAACGCCCAATGGATTTAGGGTTTCTTGCAGGCAATCGCGAATCTGAACGGTTAAACGTTCCTGTACCTGAAGTCGCCTTGCATAAGCTTCTACAACCCTTGCCACTTTGCTGAGCCCTGTGATGTAACCATTTGGAATGTATGCAACGTGTGCTTTCCCATAAAAAGGTATCATATGGTGTTCGCATAAGGAGTAGAGTTCAATATCCTTAACAAGAACCATCTGCTTATACTCCTCGTGGAATTTGGCACTCCTAACCATGGCGTGAGGGTCGATGTTATACCCATGAGTTAAAAATTGGATTGCTTTGGCAACCCTTGTTGGAGTTTGCAGCAATCCCTCCCTGTCCACATCCTCGCCAATGAGCTTCAGTATCTCTTTGTAATGGTAGGCTAATTTTTCAGTTGTTTCTGGGTTCCACTTATCAATTCTTATGTAACCCTCATCATCATTTAACGATGCGTTGTGATTAATAACTTCCATTTTTTTTAATCTCCGTAGTATTCAACAAAATTATTCTCTGTTTCCTTAATCTTCACACAGTGCAAAGTTGCACCAATTTTTTGAATAGGCACCTCAAGTTCTTTCCAAATTCCAATGGCTAGATTCTCTGTTGTTGCTAATACCCCCTTCATGAAATCTACATCAACATTGATATTCTTATGGTCAAGTTTTTGAATTATATGAGTTCTAATTATTTCGCTAATCTTTTTGAGGTTAACCACATACCCCAAGCTTGGATTAACATTACCTTTTACAGTAACAAAAAGCTCGTAGTTGTGCCCATGCCAGTTCGGGTGTGAGCATTGCCCAAATAGTTCAAGGTTTTCTTCATCACTCAGCTCCGATTTGAAAAGCCTATGAGCTGAACTAAAACGTTCTCTTCTTGTTAAGTATACTGTTGGCATATCTTTTTTGATATTCTTAGCGAACTTTGCCTCGCTTATTTTTGATAAATTTACAAATCAAATTCCATTTAACAATTTTATCTTACTTATGTTTAGTAAACTTTAAAGAATTGAGTACGCAAAAGAGAATATTGTTGGTTTTGGCCTCAAAAAATGAGGTTCCATTTTCCTTATCTGATGGAGCCCAAAGTTTGTATACTATTTCCCTAAATGATATTTACGTTGATGTTTTAATTTCTGGGATTGGTGCTGTGCCCACAATTTTTAACCTTTGTAATGTTGCTAATAATTACGATTTCATAGTAAATGCAGGTATTGCTGGGAGTTATAATTTAGATATTCCTTTAGGAAGTGTTGTTTTAGTCTCCCAAGATTCGCTTGCCGACTATGGTATCGACAGTAATGGGAACTATGTTCATATTGATGAAACACAGTTTTCAAATCCGTCGCAACCTTTAAGGTATTTAACCTGCCCTTATGTAAATAGATTTAACAAAGTTTTTCCAGAAGTATACGGTATTACGCTTTCTACCGTTTCAGGCTCGCTGGAAAGAATTCGTTCTCTTCAGGAAAAGTGGAATGCCGATATCGAAACCATGGAATCGGCAGCAGTTTTTTACTATTGTCTAAATCGTAACATTCCATTTATAGGTGTAAGGGCTATTTCTAACTATGTGGAAACTAGAAATAGGAATGCCTGGAAAGTAGAGCTAGCTGTAAAGAATCTATGGAATGCCTTACCCGATATTGTTAACACAATTATTTTAAATGATTTCTAAACTATGAAGCTTACCCTTAACTTTTCAACTTGTCCAAACGATACCTTTATGTTTTATGCCATGGTAAATGGGATAGTTAATTCAATATTTGAGTTTGAAACCACTCTTGAAGATATTGAGGACCTGAATGTTATGGCATTAAAAGGAGAGCCTGATATAACTAAAATAAGTTTTGGAGTTTATCCTCAATTATACAACGATTACCAGCTCCTCGATGCTGGTAGTGCCTTAGGTGAAGGTGTTGGCCCTCTTTTAGTTTCAAAAAGTGATATAGACATAGAAAATTTACACAGCTACACTATTGCTCTACCTGGTAAGCATACTACAGCGCATCTCCTTTTTAATTTGGCTTTCCCTAAAGTTAAAAATAAAAAGTTCATGTTGTTTTCAAAGGTTGAGGATGCGATATTGGCTGGCGATGTTGATGCCGGAGTCATTATTCATGAATCGCGATTCACCTATGCACAAAAAGGGCTCATTAAGCTAGCAGATTTAGGTGACTTATGGGAAAAGCAATCTGGACTACCTACACCACTTGGTGGAATTGCAGTTCGTCGGTCCTTGCCCGAACAGGTTAAATCCCAAATAAATAAAATGCTCCGCGAAAGCATTGAATTCGCTTTTAAGCACCCCGAAAGCACCTTTGAATTTGTTAGAAAATATGCCCAGGAAATGGACCTTGAGGTTATGAAAAATCATATTGAACTTTATGTTAACAAGTACTCAATCTCATTGGAAAATCAGGGAAGAAAGGCCATTGTTGAGCTCCTGAAAAGATCAATTAGCAATTCTAGCAATATTGATGTAAGTAGCATCTTCATTGTTTAGGGCATTATTTAATCATGTTTAGGAAATATATATCTTTTTAGGCAATTGTTTTAATGAATTGGTTTGCTGTTTAATAAAATCTTTTTAATTTTATTATAAATATCAGGACGATGTGGAATTTATAAGTTTGATGTGAATTTGATGAAAACACCTTTTATTGGAAAAAGAAAATTTTTAAAAGATACAATTTTATCATTGGACCAAAAGTGGTATGTTGAGTATTGGGTAATTCGTTATTACTTCCTTGGTATTGAAGTATATAGGATAAAACGAGAAAAGTTAAAGTACGCCAACGGTAAGAATCACCAGGCAGAAAATAAAAAAAGTTAAATGTTCATTTGAACATTTTTTTTTGTGCCGTGTTTGTAATTTGGAAACAATCTAAATAATAAAAATATGGCTTTTCAACTACCAAAGTTAAAATACGATTATAAGGCTTTAGAACCTTATATCGATGCAATGACCATGGATATTCATTATAATAAACACCATGGTGGTTATACAAACAATTTAAATAATGCTATTGCGGGTTCATCTCTTGAATCACTACCTATTGAAGAAATCCTAAAAGATGCATCTAAGCATTCAGCCGCAGTTAGAAATAATGGTGGTGGATTTTACAACCACACTCTATTCTGGGATATTATGGGACCCAATGGTGGTGGATCACCATCAGGTGAACTTTTAAAGCAAATTGAAAAACACTTTGGAAGTTTCGATGAGTTCAAAGAAACGTTTTCTAACGCTGCAGCAACTCGTTTTGGTTCTGGATGGGCTTGGTTGGTATGGACTGGTGAAAACCTAAAGGTTTTCTCTACACCAAACCAGGATAACCCTTTAATGGATGTTGTTGATATTAAAGGTACTCCTATTCTTGGTTTAGACGTTTGGGAACATGCTTATTACCTTAAATATCAGAACCGAAGACCTGAGTATATTCAGAATTTCTGGAATGTAATCGATTGGAAATCAGTTGAAGAAAAATTTATCATTGCTACTAGTAAATAGATAGCTATGGTTTAAGTTTGGTTTGGTTTATGTTTTGGTAAGCGATCGGATAGTTTTATTCGGTCGCTTTTTTTTGTATTTTTATTGGAAAATTATTTTTTACACATGCGGAGCACATTCTTTATAACCTATTTGGTTGCTTTTATTTTTCAATTATTTAATAATCCAAGCATTGCCCAGCAGAGCGATGAGAAAGTCGATACTGCATATATCAACTCTAAAATTGATATTGTAAAATCGTTAATTGATGTAAGAGAGTTTAATGCTGCAATAAAACTGGCAAAAGAAGCTCGCAAACTTGCAAAACGAATTGATTATACCGATGGTGTTGCATGGTGTGAGTATTACATTGGCGTTTCATATTTTGAGATTACTCCTGTTGATTCTGCTTTTAGCTGGTTACGAAAGGCAAAATCGCACTTTCTATTTTCGGGAAATATTGAGGGGCTTGTATATCTTTACAATCAATTAGGACTTTGCTACAGAAGGACAAACTATAACGATAGTGCAATTTATTACTATAGAGGTGCTGTTGAAAAGGCTGCAACTTTAAACGACTCTGTTAATATATCACAGGGGTTGTATGGGTTGGGGATGGTTTACGTACAGCAAAGTAAATACCCCGAAGCCCTTAAATTATTTCAGGATGCATTTGAAATCCGTCAAAGGCTTGGCGACAAGTATGGGATTGCAGCTGTTTATAATAGTATTGGCCTCTTATTCTGGGAGCAGGGTGTTTATTCTACTTCTTTGGAGATGTTCTACAAAGCCTTACCTCTTCGAGTTGAGCTTAACGACAAAAAAGGTGAGGCTTATCAGCACAATAATATAGGGTTGGTATATAGGGATTTAGGTTATTACGATAAGGCCCTTGAACATCTCAGAAAGTCATGGCAGCTAAAAAGGGAGGTAAACGATACTCGTGGCATTTCAAATACCGTAATGAATATTGGTTCTGTATTCTTACTTCAGGATAAAATTGATAGCGCTTTGTTATATTTTAAGAATGCCCTTGATTTAAAGCAACTGGTTAAAGATAGAGCTGGTATAGCACACATTAATCTCTACCTTGGGGAATCTTACTGTAAACTTAAACTATTTGATAAAGCTGAGTTATACATAAAAGAAGCAATTGAAAATTATAAAGAATTAAATGAGCCTAGGGGTGTAGCCGATGCTCAATTCCATTATGCACTTCTTCTAAAAAGGACAGATAGAACGAGTAAGGCTATAAATCTTTTACTTAAAATTAAAGATGATGCAGAAAAACTTGGTGTTTTAAATATTGCATCAAAAAGTTATAAAGTGTTGTACGATATTTACTCTGAAAAGAATGATTGCAATAACGCTTTAAAATATTACCAAAATTATATTGCCCTAAGAGATTCAATTAATAGTTCTGATGCAATGAGAAAAATTTATGCAACTCAGCTGCAATCAGAATACGATAAAATTGTAAAGCAGCACTTAGAGCAATTCAATAAGCAACTACAAGCCGTTGAGGAACAAAAACAAGCAAGAACTTACTTACTAGTAATAGTTTCTGTGGCTTTTGTAGCACTACTTGGTTTGCTCATTGGTCTGATTTATACCATGAAACAACGTAGGAAGGCTGTTGAAGATAAAGAAAGACAACGGGTTTCAGTTGAAAATCAGCAGAAAGAGTTAATGGAACAGCGCGATGAAATTGAGCGCCAACGAAATCTTGTTATTTACCAACGCGATAGGATTATTAATATGCTAACTGATTTGGGGGAATCTATGGAATATGCCCGAAAAATTCAGCAAGCAATATTCCCTTCCGATAAACAGCTTAGTGAACTATTCCGCGGCTTTTTTGTACTATACCTCCCCAAAGAAACTGTTGGTGGCGATTTTTATTGGGTTGGAAATATATCTGGTAAAATTGGATTTGCTATTGCCGATTGTACTGGTCATGGCGTTCCTGGTGGTTTTATGAGTATGTTGGGAATGTCAATGCTTAATGATATTACTGCTAACTTAAAAGGTGCTACGCCCGGAACGGTTTTGGGAATGCTTCGTGAAAATATTATTAACGCCCTACGCCAAAAAGGTCATGAAGACGACAGCCACGATGGTATGGATATTGCTCTTTGTGCAATCGACCGTGAATCAAGAAATCTTACCTACGCTGGAGCCAATATGTCTATCATTATTAGCACCAATTCAGATGTTGAGGAAAACGAAAGAATTATAAAAATAAGTGATGGGCTTCTTGAGTTTCGACCCGATAGAATGCCAATTGCTTACCATGAGAAAATGGATAAGTTTAACGAGATCTCTATAACTATTCAACCTAACGATACCGTTTACCTCTTTTCCGATGGATATGCCGATCAATTCGGCGGTCAAAAACCAACCAAAAAATTTGGATACCATGCCTTCCGTAAATTAATAGCGGATGTTAAGGATAAACCGCTATATGAACAGAAGAAGATTTTTTACCAAACCCTTGAAAGATGGAAGGGCGAGGAGGAATCCCAAACCGACGATATTCTCATTATTGGTATAAAACCATTTTAAAAATTTTTTAGATATGAAACATGAATTACCAAAACTAAGCTACAACCTTAACGATTTGGGTGTAGCAATTTCAGAAAGAACAATGGAGTTTCATTATGGGAAACACCACCAAGGTTATGTTAACAACCTTAACAATCTAATTCCTGGTACTAAATTCGAGAATGCTTCCCTTGAACAAATTATCATGGAAGCAGATGGGGGAATTTACAACAATGGTGCACAGGTATGGAATCATACCTTTTATTTTGAGGCTTTTAGCCCAAATCCAAAAGAAAAACCCGAGGGGGAATTGCTCAGGGCTTTAGAAAGTAATTTTGGTTCATTTGAGAAGTTTATTGAGGATTTCTCTAAGGCCGCTGCAACTCTTTTTGGTTCGGGTTGGGCATGGCTTGTTGTTAAAAACGATGGTAAACTATCTATTTTGCAAGAGTCAAACGCTGGAAACCCTTTAAGAAATGGGTATAAACCCTTGCTTACTTGCGATGTATGGGAGCATGCCTATTACCTGGATTATCAAAACAGACGTCCTGATTATGTTAAGGAGTTTTGGAAGATTTTAGATTGGAAAGTTATTGAGGAACGGTTTCAAAAACTAAAATAGTATGCTTAGAGAGTTACTTATTCGCAATAGAAGTTACCGGAGATTTCAGCAGAATAAGTTAATTGATATTGATACTCTTAAGGAATTGGTTGAACATACTAGGTTTTGCCCCTCGGGGCGAAACCTACAACCATTAAAATACATCCTTGTTAATACCCCCGATCTTTGTTCAAAGGTTTTTCCAAATCTTGCATGGGCTGGTTATTTAAATGATTGGGACGGTCCATCAGTAGGTGAACAGCCTTCAGCATATATCATTATATTAGAAGACCAGCGACTGACTAAGAGTTCGCAGTGGGATCAAGGAATTGCTGCACAAACAATTATGCTTGGCGCTGTTGAACATAACCTAGGTGGCTGTATAATTGCCTCAGTAAAGAAGGATAGCTTAAGTGCGGTTTTGAAACTACCAGATTATATTGAAATTGTACTTGTTTTGGCCATAGGTTATCCTATTGAAAAGGTGGTTGTTGATGATATAGATTTAAGCGGTGATATTAAGTATTGGCGCGATAATGAGCAAGTTCATCACGTACCTAAACGAAAACTTGACGACTTAATTTGGGCAGTTAATCCAGATTAGCTATCGGTCCGTAACCGCAATTCTTACAGTTTCCTAGGGCATTTAACATTTTAATTTGTGTTGAATAACCAATCCTTTCAATAACCTTTGTTTTACAGGAAGGACAATAGGTGGTTGTTCCTTTTTTAGCATTTTGCAAATTCCCAATATAAACGTATTTTAGATATTGAATAGCAATTTCAAAAAGTTCTTCCAATTTTTCAGCTGGTGTTACGGGCTTATCTAATTTATATGAAGGATAATATCGATTTATATGAAGTGGTGTGTCATCACCTAAATTCTCGGCAATCCATTTAAACATGTTTTTGCACTCCTCAATTGAATCGTTTAGCTCAGGGATGACAAGAAAAGCAATTTCAAGGTGATTCCCATTTTTCTTGATTTTTTCTAAATTTTTCAGTACTGGCTCAATAGTCCCACCAGTAATAGTTTTGTAAAAGTCATCTCTAAATGCTTTTAGGTCAATATTAAATGCATCAATTACATCAAGTAGCTTCATCAATGGTTTTGGGTTGATAAAACCATTTGAAACCATCACGTTTTTTAGCCCTTTCTCCTTTGCAAGAATTGCTGTTTCATACATTAACTCATAAAAAACTGTTGGCTCGTTATAGGTATAGGCTATCCCAATATTTTGAGAAAGCTGACTTGCTCTTTGAACTATCTCTGTTGGAGCCAATTCTCTTGGAGGAATGTTGTGGCCCGGTGTATATTGCGAAATTTCGTAGTTCTGACAAAACTTGCATTTAAGGTTGCAGCCATAACCCCCAATTGAAAATATTTTACTACCAGGGTAAAAATGGTATAGCGGTTTTTTTTCAATAGGATCTAATCCCGCCGATGCAATCACACCAAAATTTAATAGCTTCATCCTTCCCATTTCATTTATTCGGGTTTGGCAAATGCCTTTTTGCCCTACTTTTAGAGAACATTCATGGGGACAGAGTTCGCATATTATTTTATCATTTCCTATTTTTCTAAAGTGTAATGCATCCATATAATAAGCATTTCTAAAGCCAATTTAATAAAATCATTTTGAGAAAATCAAATTATTAAGTTGGAATTAACAATCAGGTTTTAATAACTTTATGGGGCTAACCTAAAACTAAACCGTTATGTCTGAAAATTTACAACTTGCCAGCGTGATGATTGGCTATATGGCTTTGCTTATTGGATGGGGAGTTTTTCATGGTAGAAAGGTAAAAAATAATGCTGATTTTGCAATTGCGGGACGAACGCTACCTGGATGGGTTGCTGCTCTTTCCGAGAGAGCAACCGGAGAATCATCTTGGGCATTGCTTGGCCTTCCTGGAGCCGCTTATGCTATGGGAATTGCTGAGTTATGGACTGCAATTGGGTGTGTATTGGGAATTATAGCGGCCTGGTGGCTTCTTGCCTGGCGTCTTCGCGATGAGGCCGAAAAGTACTCTGCTAATACCTTTTCCGATTATCTGGCCAAACGCCATGGTGAAATGGGAAAATGGATTAGGTTGGTTAGTAGTTCAACCATTGTTTTCTTTTTCTTTCTATATGTTGGTGCACAGTTTTTGGGTGGTGGAAAAACGCTTGATACCATGTTTGGGATTGATCCCAAGTGGGGAATGCTCATCACTGCTTTGGTAATAATCCCTTATACTATATATGGTGGGTTTCAAAGCGTAGTTTACACCGATGTTATTCAGTCGTTGGTTATGATTTTAACGCTTACCGTTGGGCCAATAGTTGGCTTTATTTACCTGGCAAATCACCCTGAGGTTTACTCCCAGTCAATTGTTGTTGCTCTTGAAAATGCAAGCCCTACCCATGCATCCCTTTTTAATGGGCTAAAAGGAGCTGCTGCTGGTATGTTTTTGGTTGGCGGTTTTAGCTGGTTCTTTGGTTATTTGGGAGGGATGCCTCAACTAACAATGCGTTTTATGGCAATTAAAGATGCTAAACAAGCTAAAATGGCTAGGAATATTGGTATTTCATGGACAGTGGTGGCTTATATTGGCGCAATGCTTCTTGGAATGATAGGTCTAGCAATTTTTGGCCCCAATACATTAACCGACAGGGAGTACGTAATGCCTGCTACAATACTTAAGATCTTTCCTCCTGCAATTGCATCTTTGCTTATCACTGGTGCTATAGCTGCAATGATATCAACAGCCGATTCTTTGCTAATACTTTCATCAACAGAACTTAGTGAAAATATTGTTAAACAGTTCAGAAAGGTTTCCGATTCTAAAATAGTACTTCGTCAATCAAGGATTATTACTGCTTTGTTGGCCATTATTGCATTAACAGTTGCTTACATATCGCCTCAAAAAATAATTTTCACCCTTGTAAGCTATGTCTGGGCTGGGATTGGATGCACCTTTTCGGTAGTAATCCTTCTAACACTTTTCTGGAAGAAATTTCATGGTAGAGCTGCTTTATCTGCAATGGTTGCTGGACTAGTTTTTACGATTGTTTGGATAAGCACAGGGATGGATAAAGTGGTTACGGCTAAGCTTGTTAATTTTATTTTTACTGGTTTAGTTGCGGTTATAGCTACTTTTATCTTTAAATCTGAAATCAAATAGAGCTTCTATCAAAAAAAGAGCCCCAAAATGAGGCTCTTTTTTTTGTTTTGGGTTAGAACGTCACTGCTGTTCTAAAACTAATTGTTTTAAAGGTTTCGTCGCTACCTTTAATTGTTCCGTCACCGTTTATATCCTGGAATGTCCATCTATAGTCTATCCCAACAACAGCCCCCTTGTAGTTATAGCCAATGTTGAACCCCATTAATGTACTTGGGGTTTTCCATTGTCTAAAATCTTGAACGTTGTTTTGGATATAATATCCTTTAAGATCGGCAAAGTGAAGCATTTTCTTCAGAGTCTCGCCCATTCTAACTTCTCCGTGTAGAGAGCGAACATGCATTTGATCAGTCCCCATTAGATCTTGATAACCTGCATAACCAACGATGTATCCAAACATGTTCAGCTCAAGGCTGGCGTATATACCATTTAGTTCCTGCTGAATGCTAAGTAGTTTATGCTGTTTGGTTACCACGCTATCTCTTCCAATAAATTGTGCCCTTTCAAGTTCATAGGTGTTGTTGAAGTATCCAAAAAGGAACTCTTTTGATGACCGACGGTACTCTGCCTTAAAGGTTAAAAAGTTTTGTACGTTGCTTGTTCCAAAAATCATTCTAATACCAGGAAGTGCAGCACCCCAACCATATGTTCTATCCTGACCGCGAAGTTGAGTGATGTGAGAGTAAATGTCAAATTTAAAACGCTCTTTTCTTGCAATGGGGATGCCTATATCGAAGCTATAAGCATACATTTTTGAAGCTTGGTTGTTAAGGTTGAAAAGATCAGCCATTCGGGTAGTATCAGATGGAACAAGACCTAACGCAAGGAGTTTCTGATAAGCCTCTTCTCTAGTTGCCCCCCAGAATGGATCGCTTAAAAGATGGTCCCACTGATCAGGGGCTATTTTATCCATCTCTGTTGCCAAAAGTTTGTCTTTAGGAAACAAATCAATGAGATTAGGTACCCCATCTCCGTCTCTATCCTCAAACGCATTGTATTCATTAAGGTCAGCTGCAACCGAAACTCCTAATTCAAGAAATCTTATGGGTCTGTAGAATAGTCGTGTACCAAGTACCATGGCTGGTTTTCGAGGTGATTCAACGAACATTTCTTTCATATCGTTGAAGAAAAACTCACCACCAGCAATAGGCATTCCTTTGTAACGCTCTGCTGGTATCCAGAACGACATTTCACCACCATAACGTCTGCGGGATGGATATTGAACCATGTTTGAATAGCCATTGACAATGTTGGCGTAACCTAGGTAAGTATAATCTAACCCACCAAGCCGGATGTAGAAAGGATCATCTCTTTTCCCGTAGCGGATGTAGTAAATTTTATCAATATAATCCTGCCATTCGTCCCACTCATCCTTTCTGATTTGTCCGTTTTCGTCAAAAAGTAGTTGAATATCCAAACCAAAACCGAACTTTCCTATTGGGATATCAGTTCTTAAAGCAAATTGCTGGTAGTTTTTGCCATCAATATTAACGGCACCAATAATAGCACCTCCCGTTACTCCTGCAGTATCACTCTTTGGTAGTTCTTCCATTTGAGCAAATGCTGCATTAAGCATAAAAACTGAGATGCTAGTAAACAATACGTTTCTGATTGCTCTCATATTTGTTAGTTTTAGGTTGAGTTTTAGCATTAGCCATAAGTGCTCTCAAAAATAGATTTAAAATCATTTAACACAAATCTTAGGCCAAAATATAGCATAAAAAAACTCCTTGAGAAATCAAGGAGTTTTTTTAATGGTGGTTTTTAAAGGCTAATCTTATCAAATCCGCAATATGATTGTAATGCTTTTGGTATTTTAATTCCTTCAGGTGTTTGGTTGTTTTCAAGTAATGCGGCAACAATCCTAGGAAGAGCAAGCGAACTCCCATTTAATGTGTGGGCAAGTTGTGCTTTTTTATCACCTTCCTTTTTAAAGCGAAGCATCATCCTGTTTGCCTGGTACGATTCAAAGTTAGAAACTGAACTTACCTCAAGCCATTTATGCTGTGCTGCCGAGAAAACTTCAAAATCGTAAGTCAGGGCCGATGTAAAGCTCATGTCTCCACCGCAAAGTTTAACAATTCTATAAGGAAGTTCAAGTTTCTGAAGTAACCCTTCTACGTGTTGAACCATTTCCTCTAATGCCTCATACGATTTATCTGGGTGCTGAATTTGAACAATTTCAACTTTATCAAATTGGTGCAGCCTGTTTAACCCCCTTACATCTTTTCCGTACGACCCTGCTTCACGTCTAAAACAAGGGGTGTAAGCGGTAAGCTTTATGGGTAACATTGCTTCGTGCAATATTACATCGCGGTACATATTAGTTACAGGAACTTCTGCTGTTGGAATCATATAAAAACCATCGGCTGTTATATGGTACATTTGCCCATCTTTGTCAGGTAATTGTCCTGTACCGTAAGCAGAATCCTCGTTTACCATATGAGGGGGCTCTACCTCCTCATAGCCTGCATTGGTATTATAATCAAGAAAAAAGTTTATTAGTGAGCGCTGTAATCTTGCACCTTTACCTCTGTAAACGGGAAATCCACTTCCTGTAATCTTAACACCTAATTCAAAGTCAATTAGATTATATTTTGATGCTAAGTCCCAATGGGGTAGGGCTTCTTCGTGCAGTTCAGGTTCTACTCCTCCTGTACGAATAACAACGTTGTCTTGTGCGCCAACACCTTCAGGTACCGATTTGTGAGGCAGATTTGGTATTTGTAAAAGAAGATTTCTTAGCTCTTCTTCTACTCCTTTTAGCTCTTCCGATAACTTTTTGGATGTTTCCTTTAGTTCTACTGTTTTAACTTTAGCTTCGTTAGCCTCCTCTTTTTTCCCTTCTGCAAAAAGTTTACCTATCTCTTTAGCTATTTTATTCTGCTCTGCTTGAGTTGAATCAAGTTGTAGTTGTATAGCTTTTCGATTGTCGTCAAGCTCTATTATCTTATTAATAATAACTGTGCCATCGAAGTGCTTTACGGCAAGCCTTCGGATAACCTCATCGGTGTTTTCTCTAATTTGTTTTAGGGTTAGCATAGCCTTCTAATTTAGTTAAAACAAAAATCTCCTGTCAATACATAGGCATTGCACAGGAGATCAAAATTATGCAAATTTTAGAAAATAAACTACTGCTCAACTGGTAAAACAGAAACGTAAGATTTGTTGTCGGCTTTTTTCCTAAAAGTAACCACACCGTCAACCAATGCATATAGGGTGTGATCCTTACCTATACCAACGTTTAATCCTGGGTTATGCTTAGTTCCTCTTTGGCGAACAATAATGTTACCAGCTTTTGCAAACTGACCACCAAATAGTTTTACACCTAAACGTTTGCTGTGCGATTCACGACCATTTCGGGAACTACCAACTCCTTTTTTGTGTGCCATGGCTTAGAATATTTTTTGTTATGCTACAATTTCAGAAATTTGAATTTGGGTGTAATTCTGACGATGACCCCTTTTTACCTTATAACCTTTACGGCGTTTTTTCTTGAAAACGATAACCTTATCGCCTTTTACATGACCAAGTATTTTTGCAGTTACTGAAGCATTTTCAACCTCAGGGGTACCTACAAGAACCTTACCCTCATTTTCAACTA
Source organism: Tenuifilum thalassicum (assembly GCF_013265555.1). Classification (GTDB taxonomy): domain Bacteria; phylum Bacteroidota; class Bacteroidia; order Bacteroidales; family Tenuifilaceae; genus Tenuifilum; species Tenuifilum thalassicum. The sequence goes on from NZ_CP041345.1 coordinate 881,576, forward strand.
GCAAAACCTTGTCGAATTTTACCTCAGCACCTTCCTCTCCTTCAAGAAGGTTTACAAAGATCTTCTGATCTTTTTCTACTTTAAACTGCTGTCCTGCAATATCTACAATAGCGTACATCGTATTTAGTATGAATTGTTTGACAATAATTTGGGCTGCAAAGGTATGAAAGATTAATTAATTGTCAAATATATAGTAAAACTTTTTTCTAGTTTATGTAATTTTCTATTCATTATACTTATTTGGGGCCAAACGCTCATGCTCTTCTCTAATGATTTGGTTTACTTGTTTTGTAAGCTGATCTGTTGTGAGTGAAAGAATTTGTTCAACAGGAATGGGGTCTAAAACTTTTATTGTTAGCTTTTGAAAAAGGTTAACAATACCTGGTTTTGGGAGTATATCTTTTGAACCCTCTATTACAATAGGTACAATTGGAACCTTTGCTCTCTGTGCTATTAAGAATGCACCCTCTTTGAAACGTCCTACTTTGCCATCTTTTGATCGAGTTCCTTCAGGGAAAATAAGGATTGAACTACCTCTATTTATGTGCTTCAAACTATCTAAAACCATTTTTTTTGCGCTTGCTGCACTAGCTCGGTCAATTAAGATACATCTATTCAGTATGAGGTTCCAACCAATTACAGGGACCCTTGATAGTTCTCTCTTTGCAACCCACTTGAAATGCCTATTAATTCGATATAAGAGAACAATGTCAAATGCACTTTGATGATTAGATACTATAACATATGGCCTATCCTTAGAAATCTTCTGTAGACCTATTACATTTATTTTCCAGCCTGGATTTATCCAGACATAAAACAGTGCCCATACGGTAGAGTACTTGTGCAGCCAAAACAGTCGTTTGTCCCACCAAAATGTTAGCAACCAAACAATAAAATCGCCTATGAATAGTATTGTTGCTGTAATGGCAACAAAAACCCATAAAAGAAATGATATTAAATAGTTAAGGACATTCATCTTTAGTGCATTTTGACACCACAAAAATAGCGATGTTTTACAAGTTTGCCATTCTTTTCTTAAATTAGCTGTTAATATTTTGATGTGTTCATGTCATAAAATTAACACATTGATTGATTTTGAACTTTCATGACAGCATTTCTTAAGAACCTAATATATAAGGAGTTGTTTTCTGATTAAAGGGTATTTGTATAAATATTGATGATCAATAAGAATAATAAACACTAACCAATGAAACCATTAAAGTTTTTAGAACCTTTTTCTTACTGGTTATCTCGATTGGCACTTGCAGCCTATCTTATATTCACTAGTGTTAAAGCTTTAACTGAAACTCCAATAAACCGCTTGAGTTTTTACATCTCACTTGTAATGATAATACTTGCAACTTGTATTGTAATAGGTAGTTTTTTAAGAAAGCAGAGTTTAACCGTTCTTGCTGCAATATCTATAGCTATCATTCTAATCTATAACTTTGTAATTGCTTGGCCAATTGTTTTGAATAGCATCTCCATATTAAAATTTCTGGTTTTAGCGTCTGTTCTTTCAATAGCTAGTAGGGGAAACAATTAATTTTTCTATTTTTTTGATGATTAACATTATGGCATTACCTTTGTAGTTGAAAATAAAAAGAGTAATGATGGTTAGATTAGTAATTAGTTTTTGTTTAGTTTTTATGAGTCTAGCTTCTTTTTCGCAAGAAGTTTTAGATACTGTTATATTAGTTAGTAATAGAAAAATCGTTTGTAACGTTAAGTCAGTAAGTTCAAGTAAAATAACAATAGTACGCAAGGATAAAACTACCCCTGAATCATTATCTAGAAAGCAAATTCATAAGATTCTTTACTCTAATGGTCGCGTTGAAAAATTCAACGATTTAGCCTTTGCAATGATTGATGAAACAAGTTTCCAGGCTGTCGTAATAACAGACAACCCTGCAGATGTTGATGGGCTATACGTATATGGTAAAGTTGAGGCCGTATCAAGTAAAAGAAGCAGAAATGCGAAATCGGCTGAGAAAAATGCACGAATAAGATTACAGCGAAGAGCTGCAGCCCTGGGAGCAAACTATGTCCTTGTCACTAAAAGTGAGAGTAGGGGAGGTTATCGCGAAGTACCAACTCACTACTACGAAGGTATTGCTTATGGATTTGAACCCCCTAAAAAAGAAAATAATACACCATAGCTAGATAAGATTTTCTGATTTTAAACCATTAATCTGAAAATCGGATAAAATCTTTTCAACACTTTCAAGTGTATGCTCTTTGCCAATTAGGTTTGCAAAGAGTTTTTTTAAGCTACTATTATTGATTTCAGAATTGTTCAACTGAATCTCTGAAATTATACCATCTTGTATGATGATTTTAACAGGATTTCCATTGATCTTGGTTATGTACTCATAGTTAGAGTTGTAGCCGTAATTCCATTCAAACTTTTTGTATTTTGACTCAATTAGCTCATTTATTGCTTTTACGTCATTTTGGTTCAGTTTGTGGTTGCTTGTTATTCCATACCACTCCATTAGATGATTAGCCAATAGACTAGTAAATGCTTCGCAGCTTAGCTTGTTTGAAAGCAATTCTTTTATATTTTCGGTTTTCGATCTATTTGAACGAACCGCTTTGTCGTTATAGTTGTTTTCATTTGATTTCAATGACTGTTCTAAGTTATATAGATTGGTTTCATATAGTAAAGTTCCATGATGCAGCACCCTGTTTTTATATACGTGTTCTGCGTTACCCGAAACCTTTAGGCCATTTATTGATATCTCATTCTTTGGGCCTAATGTTGCATCTAAACTTAAAGATTTCAGAAAATCAATTACTGGGCTAGTGTATTTTTGAAAATTTATCAGGTTGCCTGTTTCTCCGTTATGAATAAAGCTAAAGTTCACATTACCTAAGTCGTGGTAAACTGCACCTCCACCTGAGATTCTTCGAACAACTTGAATACCATTCTCTTTAATGAACTTATGGTTAACTTCTGCCATTGTGTTTTGGTGTTTCCCAACAATTACAGATGGATAATTGCGATAAAGAATAACAAATTCTTCATTATAATTTTTTAATAGATGTTCTTCTGTGGCTATGTTAAAATATGGGTCAGTTGATTCCTGTAGAAATATTTTCATTTCAACAATTTACTTTGTGTTCTCAGAACATAAAACGAAAAACCTAATTAAATGGTTCGATAACTCTTTATTGTTTTCTATTTTTGCATGGCAAAACTAGAAAACATGACAACCTACGAAAGCAAGATAGTTGCAGTAAAAAAGAGGGCGGAAGATATATTTAGAGTCTTAGCCGATTTTAGAAACTTTTCTCCTATTGCCCAGGATAAGTTGGAGAATTGGAGTGCCAATGAGGATAGTTGCTCCTTTTCATATAAGGGCATGGGGCCATTTGGCATTAAAATTATTGAACGCGAAGAGTTTAAAACCATTAAATTTACCGGTGACGAAAAGTTGCCAATGCAATTTTTCATGTGGATTCAACTTAAAGAGGTTGCCCCTTACGATACGCGTTTAAAAATAACAGTGAAAGCTGAGCTGAATATGATGATGAAAATGATGGTGGGAAAAAAGTTGCAGGAAGGCATTGACGCGCTAGCCGATGGTATTGCTACTGCTTTTAATGCTTTATAGTTTTAAGGTAATCAGATAACAAAGCCAATCTCTTTAAAGGCAAAACGTTTAACTTCGCCACTTTTAGTTTGAAGCACTAGTTCTCCTGTTGGCTCAACATCAACAATTTTTGCTTCAAACTTTGTAGTTCCTGAAAGGTATGTGAAATATTTATCTTTCCGGTAGATCCTATTAAGATAATCTTTGTCAATATCATAATTTTGCCCTTGCTCTAGCATGGCAAATCTTCCCTTAAAACATTCTAGGATTTCTGCTAAGCATAATTCTAAATCTATTTCGTTACCATTCTCAACTTTGAGTGAAGTTGGATTTGGCAGTTCATCTGAAAATTCATCTTGATTAATATTAATCCCAATCCCTATAATTGATGTATTGATATATTGTGTGCTAAAACTGTTCTCAATAAGTATTCCTGCTATCTTTTTGTCATCTACATATATATCGTTTGGCCATTTGATTTTAACTCTGTTTTTTTCAATGTATGCCGAAATCCAATCGGTTACAGATAGAGCTGTTATCTTAGAAAGGTAAAACTGCTCAACTACTGATAAAAAAGTTGGACGGGTAAGTATGCTAAATGTTAGGTTTTTTGACTTTTCGCTCTCCCAAGTATTCCCTCTTTGTCCTCTGCCAAATTCTTGATATTCAGAAACAACTACTGTACCGTGAGCAGCTCCTTCGCTAGCCAGGTTTTGACATACATCGTTTGTTGATGTTACCTTTTTGTATCTAATAACTTTGAAAACCACAAGTTCAAATTTAAATCATTTCCCATGCTACGAAAAATTTATCACCTTGTTACATCGCGTCTAGCTTTTATTAGATGTTTTAAAGCATTAACGCTTCAGATTAATGTGCGTTAAATTTTATATCTTTAGGGCAATTATAAACTAATAAACTTTAAAGGTATGAACAAGGAAATATTTAAGCTTGAACCTCAAGCTTTATGGAAACATTTTTATAGTTTGACACAAATTCCACGACCATCAAAAAAAGAGAAAGCTGTAATTGATTTCGTGGTGGATTTTGGCAAGAAATTAGGCCTTGAGACAATTGTCGACGAGGTTGGTAACGTAATTATAAGGAAGCCTGCTACTCCAGGAATGGAAAATAGGAAGGGAGTTGTCCTACAAGGCCATCTAGATATGGTTCCACAGAAAAACAGCGATAAGGTTCACGATTTTGAAAAAGATCCCATTGAGGCTTATGTTGATGGCGAATGGGTTACAGCCAATGGAACTACACTTGGTGCCGATAATGGAATCGGCGTTGCTGCAGCAATGGCTGTTCTTGAGGCTACCGATTTACAACATGGCCCTATTGAAGCCCTGTTTACAATTGATGAAGAAACTGGAATGACTGGCGCTTTCGGTTTAAAACCTGGTTTACTTCAAGGCGATATTCTTATCAACATGGATTCAGAAGATGAGGGTGAGCTATATGTTGGTTGCGCTGGTGGCTTAGATGCTAATATTGAATTCGAGGTGAAGCATGATAAAATGCCTAGCGGTTTTACATCATATAAACTGGCTGTCACTGGTTTGAAAGGTGGACACTCTGGCATGGATATTAGCCTAGGTCGTGCTAACTCTATTAAGCTACTTTTCCGTTTCCTATATAATGCCGAGAAGGATTTTGGTGTGAAAGTAGCATCAATTGACGGAGGAAGTCTTCGAAATGCAATACCTAGGGAAGCTTTTGCTGTTGTGGCTGTTCCATCTGAAAAAGCCGCTGAATTTGAAAAGGCTGTGAGTGAATTTGAGAAGATATTCAAAGCCGAGTTTGCTTTAACAGAACCAACTCTTGCGTTTAATGTTGAAAAGGCGGATAGCCCCGAGATGATTTTTGATTCCGAATCCCAATCAAAAATAGTAAGAGCATTCTTCGGCTGTCCTAATGGTGTGGTTAGAATGAGCGATGCAATGCCTGGCTTAGTTGAAACTTCAACCAACCTTGCTCGCGTTTATTCTGAGGGTGACAAAGTTTATGGGCAATGTCTTTTAAGGAGTTCTGTAGATTCAGCTAAAGATGCTTTAGCTCAAAAAATAGCTGCAATTTTTGAACTTGCTGGAGCCAAAATTGATTTTGACGGCGGTTATCCAGGTTGGAAACCAAATCCCGATTCAGTTATATTAAAGGTGATGCAGAATGTTTATAATGATATGTATGGCAAAATCCCTGAGATCAAAGCCATACATGCTGGCCTTGAGTGTGGATTGCTTGGTGGTGTTTATCCAAATTGGGATATGATTTCATTTGGTCCTACTATTAGGTTCCCTCATTCACCAGATGAGAAAGTGCATATTGAATCGGTTAAAAAATTCTGGGATTTCTTAGTTGAAACTTTAAAGAATATTCCTGAAAAATAAAGATGTTATTATCGTTTTTAAGGGGGCTTTTAGCCCCTTTTTTTGAATGAATTGCTCTTTTTTTGATTTGATGTTATATTTGTGTATTAAAAGTAGATATTATGCAAAATTGGGTTGATGTTGTCTCAAAATACAATTATCCCGATCATTCCAAAAGTTGGTGGCAGGTGGTGAATTCTGTTATTCCATACTTGGCTTTATGGGGAGCAATGTACCATTCTTTAAAAATTTCTTACTTGTTAACACTTGCTCTTGCCCTTTTAGCCGCTGGATTTTTGGTACGTATATTTATTATTTTTCACGATTGCGGTCATGGTTCTTTTTTTAAAGACGATAAGTTAAATAGGCTTGTTGGAATCCCTTTAGGACTTCTTGTTTTCACCCCTTATCATCGCTGGCATCGTGATCACTTAATCCATCACCAAACTGTTGGTAATTTGGATAAACGAGGCTTTGGTGATGTTGAAACTCTTACAGTTGACGAATACCTTAATCTCTCCAAATGGGGTAAATTAAAGTATCGAATATATAGACACCCTTTATTCCTTTTTGGACTCGCACCTATCCTGCTGTTTCTTATTCAGCATCGAATTCCAAAGTCATATATGAACTTTAAACAGCACGTTTATTTACAGCTATCAAACATTGCAATTATTGGTATTATTGTCCTTTTGATGTGGTTGATTGGTTGGCGAGAATTTATTCTAATTCAACTACCTGTAATTTATTTCGCTTCTATTGCAGGCGTTTGGCTCTTTTATGTTCAACATCAGTTTGAAAGGGTTATTTGGAAGCGAAGTAAAGACTGGAACTATCAAGAAGTGGCACTTAACGGGTCGTCTTTTTTAAAATTACCTAAAGTTCTACAGTGGTTTAGTGGCAATATAGGTTACCATCACATTCATCATCTGAGTCCTCGAATCCCTAATTACAAGCTACAAAAATGTCATGAGGAGAACGAGCTATTTTCTAACATCAAACCTCTCTCCTTGAAAGAAATTCTTCGTGCTTTCAACTTAAGACTTTGGGATGAGCAAAATAGTAAACTTATTTCTTTTGATGAGCTAAAAAACTCCGAAACAAAAACTTCTTAAATCTCCTAAAGTTTTTCTACCTGACTAGCAGGCCGATAGGGTTCATTTTGAAAAAAAGTGTAATTTTTTTTGCACAATGGCTTGCGTAATTAAAAACGATGCCCTACTTTTGCACCCGCTTTCGGAAGGGAAGCGCCGCGAGGAGGGGGGGAAGTGAGAGAGGAGACAGGATTTTGGGGCAGAAAAAAATTTTGAAAACCCCTTGCGCGGAACGAAAAAAGTATTTACCTTTGCAGCCCGTTTCGGTTAGAGGCGGGGATGTACTGAGAGAGGTAATCCGGACCAGCCCGGAGGGGCGGGTCAGCAAGATAGGATTGAGGGAGTTCTTTGACGCGATGGTACCGAATTAGGAAGTAAGCAGCAAGATAAAGAAGTAAGTCAGCCTGAGAGTGACCCCCGTGGCGAAGAGCCGCGGACGGGGTGGACAGGAAATAAAAAAGGACAGCTTTCTGTACAGCGGAGAGTTTGATCCTGGCTCAGGATGAACGCTAGCGGCAGGCCTAACACATGCAAGTCGAGGGGTAACGGGCGGAAAGCTTGCTTTCCGTGCCGACGACCGGCGTACGGGTGCGTAACGCGTATGCAACCTGCCCCGCACCGGGGGATAGCCCGCCGAAAGGCGGATTAATACCCCATGGTCCCTGGGGGCCGCATGGTTCCCGGGGTAAAGCTCCGGTGGTGCGGGATGGGCATGCGTGCCATTAGTTGGCTGGTGCGGTAACGGCGCACCAGGGCTACGATGGCTAGGGGGTCTGAGAGGATGGTCCCCCACACTGGTACTGAGACACGGACCAGACTCCTACGGGAGGCAGCAGTGAGGAATATTGGTCAATGGGCGGAAGCCTGAACCAGCCATGCCGCGTGCGGGAAGACGGCCCTACGGGTTGTAAACCGCTTTTCCCCGGGAAGAATAACCCCGACGCGTCGGGGGATGCCGGTACCGGGGGAATAAGGATCGGCTAACTCCGTGCCAGCAGCCGCGGTAATACGGAGGATCCGAGCGTTATCCGGATTTACTGGGTTTAAAGGGTGCGTAGGCGGCCCATCAAGTCAGCGGTGAAATGTGGCGGCTCAACCGTTTCGCTGCCGCTGATACTGCTGGGCTTGGATTCGGTCGAGGCGGGTGGAATTCGTGGTGTAGCGGTGAAATGCATAGATATCACGAGGAACGCCGATAGCGAAGGCAGCTCGCCGGGCCGCGATCGACGCTGAGGCACGAAAGCGTGGGGATCAAACAGGATTAGATACCCTGGTAGTCCACGCCGTAAACGATGATGGCTGGGTGTTCGTCCGCAAGGGCGAGTGCCTGAGGGAAACCATTAAGCCATCCACCTGGGGAGTACGGCCGCAAGGCTGAAACTCAAAGGAATTGACGGGGGCCCGCACAAGCGGAGGAACATGTGGTTTAATTCGATGATACGCGAGGAACCTTACCTGGGCTCGAACGCGGGGGGGATGTGCCGGAAACGGTACAGCCAGCAATGGCCGCCCGCGAGGTGCTGCATGGTTGTCGTCAGCTCGTGCCGTGAGGTGTCGGGTTAAGTCCCATAACGAGCGCAACCCCTACCGCCAGTTGCCAGCGGGTGAAGCCGGGGACTCTGGCGGGACTGCCGGCGTAAGCCGAGAGGAAGGCGGGGATGACGTCAAATCAGCACGGCCCTTACGTCCAGGGCTACACACGTGTTACAATGGCCGGTACAGAGGGATGCGACCCCGCGAGGGGGAGCGGATCCCGAAAGCCGGTCGTAGTTCGGATCGGAGTCTGGAACCCGACTCCGTGAAGCCGGATTCGCTAGTAATCGCGCATCAGCCATGGCGCGGTGAATACGTTCCCGGGCCTTGTACACACCGCCCGTCAAGCCATGGGAGCCGGGGGTACCTGAAGTGCGTGACCGCGAGGAGCGCCCTAGGGTAAGACCGGTGACTGGGGCTAAGTCGTAACAAGGTAGCCGTACCGGAAGGTGCGGCTGGAATACCTCCTTTCTGGGGCCTGCGTTCGCGGGCCGCGGGGGAAGATGGCTGATGGAGTTACTTGCTACAGAAAACTTTTCGGTACTAAAGCGTTAATTTTGGGGAATTAGCTCAGTTGGCTAGAGCGCCTGCTTTGCAAGCAGGAGGTCATCGGTTCGATTCCGATATTCTCCACGTGTGTGTAAATGCACAAAGCGTTCTTTGACGTGGTGGTGGTGAGAAACAGAAATTAGAATAGAGAAAGAAGCGAAAGAGGCAGGCACGCGCGAGCGTGCGGGCCCCGAGCGAGATAGAGATTTGAAGGCGCGATACCGGGGTGTCCGGTACCGTGCCGGGGAAGTGGATAAGGGCGCACGGGGGATGCCTAGGCTTCCGGAGGCGATGAAGGACGTGACAAGCTGCGATAAGCCGCGGGGAGGTGCAAGTAACCGGTGATCCGTGGATTTCCGAATGGGGCAACCCGGCACGCTGGAGGCGTGCCATCCGGCGCAAGCCGGAGGCGAACCCGCTGAACTGAAACATCTAAGTAGGCGGAGGAGGAGAAAACAACAGTGATTCCCCGAGTAGTGGCGAGCGAAAGGGGATTAGCCCAAACCGAGGCGGTTCAGGCCGTCTCGGGGTAGTAGGGCCGCCCATCAGGGATTGAGGCGCGAAGCGGAACGGTCTGGAAAGGCCGGCCGTAGCGGGTGACAGCCCCGTACGCGTAAGCGGCTCAGTTCCGGGCGGTACCCTGAGTAGGGCGGGGCACGAGGAACCCTGTCCGAATCAGCCGGGACCATCCGGCAAGGCTAAATACTCCCGGAAGACCGATAGCGAACCAGTACCGTGAGGGAAAGGTGAAAAGCACCGCGAGCAGCGGGGTGAAAAAGAGCCTGAAACCGTGCGCCTACAAGCGGTCGGAGTCCGGCATAAGCCGGATGACGGCGTGCCTTTTGCATAATGAGCCTACGAGTTGCCGTGGCCGGCGAGGTTAACCCCTGGTAAGGGGGGTAGCCGAAGCGAAGGCGAGTCCTAACAGGGCGTTTAGTCGGTTGTGGCAGACGCGAAACCTTGCGATCTACCCATGGCCAGGCTGAAGTGGCGGTAACACGCCATGGAGGGCCGAACCGGTAAGCGTTGAAAAGCTTTCGGATGAGCTGTGGGTAGGGGTGAAAGGCCAATCAAGCTGGGAAATAGCTCGTACTCCCCGAAATGCCTTTTGGGGCAGCCTCGGGATACGCGCGCGGAGGTAGAGCTACCGATTGGGTGCGAGGGCTTCACCGCCTATCAAGCCCAGACGAACTCCGAATGCCGCGCCGCGGTTTCCCGGGAGTGAGCCGCGGGGTGCTAAGGTCCCGCGACGAGAGGGAAAGAACCCGGACCGGCAGCTAAGGTCCCCAAGCGTACGCTAAGTCGAGCAAACGAGGTGCGGCTGCAGTGACAGCTAGGATGTTGGCTTGGAAGCAGCCATTCATTCAAAGAGTGCGTAACAGCTCACTAGTCGAGCGGCCGTGCGTGGATGATAAGCGGGCGTCAAGCGTACCACCGAAGCTCCGGATGCGTGGTAATCACGCGTGGTAGGGGAGCATTCCATGTGCGGCGAAGCCGGGCCGCGAGGTTTGGTGGAGCGCATGGAAAAGCAAATGTAGGCATGAGTAACGACAATGCGGGCGAGAAACCCGCACACCGTAAGGCCCAGGGTTCCTGATCAACGCTAATCGGATCAGGGTTAGCCGGGACCTAAGGCGAACCCGAAGGGGGAAGCCGATGGGTATCGGGTTAATAATCCCGAGCTGGCGTGGGGTGCGATCCGGGGACGGATCGGCGCGGCGCGCACGTACCGACGGACATGGTGCGTTGAGCCTAGCCCACGGGCGAAGCGAGCGCGTGAGGCCGGTCCCGAGAAAAGCCGGTAAGCTACAGCCCCACGGCACCCGTACCGTAAACCGACACAGGTGGCCGGGGAGAGTATCCCAAGGTGCTCGAGTGAATCATGGCCAAGGAACTCGGCAAACTGACCCTGTAACTTCGGGAGAAAGGGTCCCCCGGCGTGAAGCCGGGGGCGCAGAGAAGTGGCCCAGGCGACTGTTTACCAAAAACACATGGCTCTGCCAAACCGCAAGGTGACGTATAGGGCCTGACACCTGCCCGGTGCCGGAAGGTTAAGGGGGGGGGTTATCCGGCTAGCCCGGAGAAGCTCTGAACCGAAGCCCCGGTAAACGGCGGCCGTAACTATAACGGTCCTAAGGTAGCGAAATTCCTTGTCGGGTAAGTTCCGACCTGCACGAATGGTGTAACGATCTGGGCGCTGTCTCGGCCATGAGCTCGGTGAAATTGAAGTCGCGGTGAAGATGCCGCGTACCCGCAACGGGACGGAAAGACCCCGTGAACCTTTACTGCAGCTTAGCGCTGGTACTGGGTGCGTGATGTGTAGGATAGGCCGGAGGCATTGAGCCGGCCCCGCCAGGGGTCGGGGAGCCGCCCTTGAAATACGGCCCTTCGCGTGCCTGGGATCTAATCCGGCAGTAGCCGGAGACACCGCTTGGCGGGTAGTTTGACTGGGGTGGTCGCCTCCAAAAGGGTAACGGAGGCTTCCCAAGGTGCCCTCAGCGCGAATGGTAACCGCGCGGGGAGTGCAATGGCACAAGGGCGCTTGACTGCGAGGCCGACAAGCCGAGCAGGTGCGAAAGCAGGGCATAGTGATCCGGTGGTTCCGCATGGAAGGGCCATCGCTCAAAGGATAAAAGGTACTCCGGGGATAACAGGCTGATCGCCGCCAAGAGCTCACATCGACGCGGCGGTTTGGCACCTCGATGTCGGCTCGTCACATCCTGGGGCTGGAGAAGGTCCCAAGGGTTCGGCTGTTCGCCGATTAAAGTGGCACGCGAGCTGGGTTCAGAACGTCGTGAGACAGTTCGGTCCCTATCTGTTGCGGGCGTAGGAGGCCTGCGGGGCCCTGGCACTAGTACGAGAGGACCGTGCTGGACGTACCGCTGGTGTACCTGTTGTGGCGCCAGCCGCACTGCAGGGTAGCCACGTACGGACGGGATAAGCGCTGAAAGCATCTAAGCGCGAAGCCCCCCCCAAGATGAGGCCTCCCTGAGGGTCGTGGGAGACTACCACGTTGATAGGCTGCAGGTGTAAGGCCGGCGACGGTTTTAGCCGAGCAGTACTAATAGCCCGAGACTTCCCCGGCGCGGTGCGGGTCACCGCGCCGCGCGCTCACCACCGCCACGTTCACGATATCACCCCTGGGATCAGGGGAACAGGTCTTGGGTGGCTACAGCGGCGGGGATCACCCCTTCCCATTCCGAACAGGGCAGTTAAGCCCGCCAGCGCCGATGGTACTGCGTAACAGCGGGAGAGTAGGTCGCCGCCCCCCTTTCGCCACGTCCAGTTTTTGGGCGTGGCTTTTTTATTTATTACCCTAAACTTTATTCCAATTTTATCGTCTAATGGAATAAAGAACAAATATGAATCGATTCTCCCATTATCTTATTTCTGCTCTAACTATTTTAATTTTATCTTCTTGGGGTGGGACTGGTCATTATATAATTAGCTATGGAGCGAGCTTCTCATTTAATGCTGAAATGAGTCAGTTTAGCAATTGGACAAATTATTTAGCTGATCATGCTTCCGATGCAGATTATAGAAAAAATGATGATCCAAATGAAGGCCCTAAGCACTATATAGATATTGACAATTATAATGAGTTTGTTAATGAAGAGCCCTTACCATACACCTTTGTTCAAGCAGTAAATAGGTACGGTTACGATTTTGTTATCAGCAATGGAACATTACCATGGTCAACTAAAAATACTTATGATTCTTTAGTCCTAGCTCTGAAAGATTTGAATATAGAAAAGGCAAAATCATTTGCTGCCGATTTAGGGCATTATGTGGCCGATGGGCATATGCCATTACATCTTACTAAAAATTATAATGGTCAGCTAACTAATAATTATGGAATTCATTCTCGATATGAATCAACCATGATTAATAGCTACGAAAATGAGCTTAAAGACTATCAATCATTTACTATTTCGCACATTGACGATGTTCAAAAGTATGTGTTTGAGTATATCAGTGACAACTATAAGTATGTAGATTCGATACTTATTGCTGATAATTATGCAAGAAGTCTCAATTCTGATTACAATTCATGGGAATACAACAATGCCCTTTGGTTAAAAACTAAAGTATTTACCATGATTCTTTTTGCAAATGCTTCTAAACGATTTGCTGAACTAATTTATAGTGCATGGATTGATGCTGGTCGCCCATCGTTTACGAATACTGGTGTTTATGACTATGAGCCAATAAGTTTTAGTGTATATCCTAACCCAACTACAGGAATCTACAATATCAACATATATTCTAAAATCAATGATTTAATCTCTGTAAGAGTGTTTGACTTATCAGGGAAGATTGTTTCTGAAAAGAGGATTAAATGTTATCCTAATCAATTTATTAATTATTCAGATGATTTGAGATACAGTAATGGGGGTTATATAGTAAACTTTTCAGGAAAAGATTTTTCCAAAAACACAAAAATTATTTTAATGAAAAAACTGATAGAAATCAGTAATTTGTGTAACAAATTTCAGATATTTTTGTGAAAATTCTATATGGTCAATTTATATTGATTAGAATTCTTAATGTCAAACCTAAAAAAGTAAAAATATGTTTAACAAAATGATTGCTGGAATCCTACCTTATTTTCCAAAAAAATTGGTATGGATCTTTTCAAAGCGTTATATAGCAGGCGAAACAATTGAGGATGCTATTCGAGTTTCAAAAGAGCTAAATGCACAAGGCATTAAAGTTACCATTGATATCCTAGGTGAGTTTATTAAAGATTTAAGTGAAGCGGAGCGTAACAAAGTTGAATATTTGGAATTAATTGATACTATTCAAAAAGAAAATATAGATGGTAATTACTCGTTAAAACCTACTTCATTTGGCTTGTTAATAGATAAGGAAGTTAGTTATAATCATATTCGAGAGATTGTTGCCAAAGCTGCATCGTATGGAAATTTCATTCGTGTGGATATGGAAGACTCGCCCTGCACAGATATGGAGATTGAACTTTTCCGTAGGTTAAAGGCAGAATTTCCCGATAATGTTGGGCTAGTTTTTCAAGCATACCTTAAAAGGACTTTATCAGATTTACAAAACCTTATGGATATTCACTCAGATGAACATCCAAATAATTATAGGCTTTGTAAAGGAATTTATGTTGAGCCCGCCGAAATTGCGTATAAAAAGTACGAAGAGATAAACCAACACTTTCTTGAAGATTTAGAATTCCTTTTAAAGAATGGAAACTATGTTGGTATTGCTACTCATGATAAACCAATTATAGAGGGAGCATACAAACTAATAGAAAAGTACAATGTACCTAAAGATAAGTATGAGTTCCAAATGTTATATGGTGTTACTCCCGAATTAAGAAAATCAATTATAGAGAAAGGGCATACAATGAGGGTATATGTTCCTTTTGGAAAGGAATGGTTTGGCTACTCAACTCGCAGGCTTAAAGAGAACCCTAAAATGGCTAGCCATATTATTAAGGCGCTATTTTATAGAGGATAAGCATCTTGTCAGATATATTCCGAACTTAATAAATGGTGAATGTTTCAGAATGTCAGGCTAATAAATAGTATTGATTGTATAGATTATTACTTGTTGTGCTTAACATTCTTTATAACATGTTGTTTTAGCTTTTAGATTCCTTTTTTTAGTGGTAATTTTACATCCATAACTTTAAAAGTGTAACAATGAAACGCGATACTCAAATTTTTGAATTAATTGAAAAGGAGCGCCAGCGCCAGATGCATGGCATTGAGCTTATTGCTTCTGAAAATTTTGTGAGCCCACAAGTTCTTGAAGCCATGGGGTCAGTAATGACAAATAAGTATGCTGAGGGGTATCCTGGTGCACGATATTATGGTGGTTGTGAGGTAGTTGACCAGTCGGAGCAACTAGCAATTGATAGGCTAAAACAGCTTTTTGGTGCTGAGTATGCTAATGTTCAACCCCATTCAGGTGCTCAAGCAAATATGGCCGTGTTTATGGCAGTGTTAAAACCTGGGGATACTTTTCTTGGCTTAGATTTATCACATGGTGGTCATCTATCACATGGATCGCCCGTTAACTTTTCTGGTATGTGGTATAAGGCTGTTTCGTACGGCGTTAAAGAAGATACCGGAATGGTTGATTATGATATGATGGAGCGCATGGCAATTGAGCATAAACCTAAACTTATAGTAGGTGGCGCATCGGCGTATTCTCGCGAATGGGATTATAAAAGAATGCGTGAAATTGCCGATAAAGTTGGTGCATTCCTAATGATTGATATGGCTCATCCTGCAGGATTAATTGCAGCTGGCTTGCTTGATAATCCTGTGAAATATGCACACTTTGTAACTTCTACCACTCATAAAACGCTTCGTGGTCCTCGTGGTGGTATCATATTAATGGGTAAAGATTTTGAGAATCCTTGGGGGTTAACAACACCTAAAGGAAAGGTTAAAATGATGTCTCAAATCTTAAATTCTAGTGTTTTCCCAGGAGTTCAAGGTGGTCCGCTAGAGCACGTAATTGCTGCAAAAGCCGTTGCTTTTGGCGAAGCACTTCAACCAGAGTTTAAAGAGTATCAAACCCAAGTAAAAAAGAATGCTGCTGCCATGGCACAAGCATTTATCGATAAGGGTTATAAGGTAATTTCTGGAGGAACAGACAATCACTCAATGCTTATCGATTTACGCTCTAAGTTCCCTGAAATAACTGGGAAAAAGGTAGAGAACACCCTTGTACTAGCCGATATCACTATTAATAAGAATATGGTTCCTTTTGATAGCCGCTCTCCTTTCCAAACCTCTGGTATTAGAGTAGGAACACCTGCTATTACCACTCGTGGCTTAAAAGAGCAGCACATGCCTATTATTGTTGATTTAATTGATCGCGTTATCTCTAACATTGATGATGAAAAGGTAATTGCTGAGGTTAAAGCCGAGGTTAATAAGCTGATGAAAGATTTACCTCTATTTGCTTGGTAGATCATTTTTCATAATATTTGACCCCAATAGTATTTTTACTGTTGGGGTTTTTTATTTAAATTGCATTAAAAAATATGGAAACCTTTAGTATAGAATTAAATGAGATTAGCCACAAGAGATCAAAGTTGATTCGACTGTGGATAGTTGGAGCAGTTATACTAATTGCTTCTATTTTCCTATCTTTCCTACTTATTGGGGATGATTTTAAAAAATTGGCAGTTGTTTTGCCTCTTCTTATTCAAGTTTCAATATATATCTACTTTGCATATGTAACATATAATGCAAGGATTTTTATTCAGTCCGATAGCTATGCCCTTGAGTATAAGTTTGGATTAGTATCTAAAATGCCTAAATCTATCATTTGGGAAACCGTTAAAAAAATTAAGTTTGGTCCAACTTATATTTCTTTCAATAAAAAATCAGGTAAGAAAGTAACAATTAGTTTAGGTTGGTTACCCTATGCTAAATTAAAGGAAATTAAAGAGAAAGTTTATCAGGTGGCTCAGAGCAAGAGCATACCTTGTGAATGGGCAGAATTTAAAAAGTATTCTTAAATGGATTTTTGGTTGTACCCCATAGTTGCCTTAGTTGGAGCAATTGCGGGTTTTATTAATACTCTTGCAGGTAGCGGTTCATTACTTACTCTTCCTGTACTTATTTTTTTAGGATTGCCAGCTAATGTGGCAAATGGAACAAATAGGGTAGGTATATTTATGCAGAGCATTGCTGCAGTTGGAGGTTTTAAGAAAAAAAAGGTATTTGAATGGAATGAAGGTATTTGGCTAACTATTCCTGCAGCAATAGGTGCTTTAGTTGGATCAATGGTGGCTGTAGACATTGATGAGCAACTGATGAATAAAATTATTGGGGCTCTTTTAGTTTTCATGTTCATTTTACTTCTTGTAAAACCAGAGCGATGGCTTAAGCAGCAAACCGAGAAATTGAATACAAAACTTACTCCGCTTCGTTTTATAATTTTCCTAGCAATTGGATTCTATGGAGGCTTTATCCAAGCAGGAGTAGGCTATTTTTTGCTTTCGGGATTAGTACTTGGTGTAGGAGTAGATCTTGTAAAAGCTAATGCCTTAAAAGTGCTTATAACCTTTGTTTTCACCATACTCGCTTTAGGGGTTTTTATATACAATAGTCAGGTTGATTACGTTTTAGGAATAACTATGGGATTAGGAAATATGGTTGGTGCTTGGATTGCTACTCATGTTGCAGTAAAAAAAGGAGCAGTATTTATTCGTTGGTTTTTATTGGGTTGCGTTCTGGTCTTCGCCTTTAAACTTTTGCTTTTTTAGCTATTGTAGTTTGAAAATATAGGTTATTGTTCCAATTTGCGAGGCTGGTGCATTCGGAGCAACATCAAATCGTGCATTTAATGCTGCTTTTTCTGCAGCTCTAAGCAGCTGGTTATCTAACGTGGTAGAACCTTTTACACCTGCAACTGCCTTAACAACTCTACCCTGGTTATCTACGGTTACTTCTACTACTACTTTCCCTGATTTAAGTGAGGGATACTCAGGCTTAGGCAACCTAAGTGCAACCCTACCATTGAGATTAGCAATAATTCCATTATCGGCATTTCCTCCACCCCCATCGGAACCTGTACGGTTGGTAGACTCGGAAGAACCTTCTAAACTCCCTTGATTGCCTTTTACACCCGTTTCTCCTTCGCCAGTATTGCTCCCTGTATTTATTTGTCCAGGGAACAGCGCTTTCTTGTTTATTTTGGGCTGCTTTTCAGTGTTTGTTTCTTCCTTCTTGGTTTCTGATGTGCTATTATTGTTAGTTGTTTCAGTTTTACTTTTTGTGTTCTCTTTTTTGGTCGATTCTTTTTTTACATTAGGCAAGGAAGGGGCTTCTTCATGGGTTTGGGTCATTGGCGATTCATCTTGAGGTCTACTTGACATCTCCTGCTTTGGAGGATTATACGACTCTTGAATTTTGGGTTCTTCAAAACCAGAGCCGTTTTCGGAATTGCCAAAGTTTATCAGTATCCCTTTTTCTGCAGGGAGGGGTAATGGTGTTGAAAAACCAAAAATAAAAAGTAGGAATACAAGTAAAGCATGGAGCAAAATTGTTCCAATTATTCCTTTTATCTTGTATTCAGTATTGGGCATTGTTTTATTTTCTTGATAAGGGTTGGGTTGCCAATATTAGCTTATATTTATTATCCTTGGCAATATTCATCACTTTAACCACATCCTCCATTGGAACTGTCCTGTCAACATGAAGTGCTATGGTAGGTTCATCTTGTCCTTGCATTTTTTGCTGCAAAAGGTATTCCAATTGGCCAAGGGTAACAGGTACAGTTTCTAAATAAAAGTTTCTATCTGCAGTAATAGAAACAGATGTAATAGGTTTTGCTGAGACTTGACTATTGCTCTGTGGCAAAAGTAGTTTTAGAGCATTGGGGTGAATGAGAGTAGATGACACCATGAAAAAGATTAGTAAAAGAAAAACTATATCTGTCATGGATGACATGCTAAAGCTTGCGTCAACTTTTGATCTTCGTTTAAGTGCCATAGCGATAGTGTTTTACGATACTGGTTCGTAGAGTAGATCCATAAATTCGCTGGTATTGGCTTCTAGGTTAAATACAACTTTCTCAATACGAGCTACTAAAAAGTTGTAACCAAAGTATGCGAAAATACCAACAACAAGACCTGCAACAGTTGTGACCATTGCCGTGTAAATTCCATTTGATAGCAAACCAACGTCAATATTATTACCTGCCATCGACATATCGTAGAATGCTCTAATCATACCAATAACAGTACCTAAGAACCCTAGCATAGGGGCACCACCAGCAATTGTAGCAAGGAACGGAAGACTTTCTTCTAGTTTCGAAATTTCAAGATTACCAACATTTTCAATGGCTGCATTTACATCGGGTAGTGGGCGACCGATTCGCTGTATACCTTTTTCAATCATTCTTGCTACTGGTGTGTTTTGCGAGCGGCATAAAGCAAGTGCAGCATCGATTTTATCTTCATGGATATATTCCCTAATCCTATTCATGAAGTTGGAGTCGGTTTTAGATGCTTTTCGAATGGCAAAATAACGTTCAACGAAAATGTATACTGCTGTAACCGATAAAAGAAACAATGGAATCATAATCCAACCGCCCTTTAGGGCTAAGTCAAGAAAACTTAATGTAACTTCGCCTTGCTCCTCAGCAACATCGGTAGTAACCTGTAGTAGAGTAAACATGGTTATCATTGTATTCATAGTTTTATAAAATTTTCCGAAAATTACTAAAAAAACGCAATGTTTAAATGTATATTGTAATTATCGTTCAGGTTGATCTAATTTATTTTTATAAAGCTGCTGTCATTTTTGTTTTTTTTAATAGAATCACTATCGGGTAAAGGTAAGCTATTTTCTAAACTGTCTTTTGAACTTTTATTAAATAGTGATTTGAAAAGTTCGCTAAATGAATTAAAGTCTTCCCGATAAACTATCCCAGCACCGGTGGTATAGTTGTTTTGCTGGGTTGTAGGTAGTATGTCGTTATTATTTCTTGCAAAGGCCTTCCCCCGAAGTTTGCCGCTTTTATTAAGTTTTACGTCAACTGTAAAGTCCCCAACAAAAGTGTTATTGTTGTTTCGGTTTCCTCCAACGTCAACATTGCTGTTTATCGTCACCCTGTCGTCTAGAATTTGTGTTGAGAATGCAAGTTCAAGCTGGTCGGAACTTAGCTCACTCTCTAACCCTGGACGATAGTTTATCCCTATGTCGAAGTTTTTGCTCCATTGCGATAGCCAGTTACTTAGCTGGTTCGATAGCATCTCACTTGCAGTGTTGTATATTCCTGTAGTACCTAAGTTGTTATTGGAACTTGATGTGGATCCGCTTGTTAAGCTTGGGTCGGAAATAAAGCTGTTTATGACAAGTAACCCCAAAAATTGGGTATTTATCTTTTCCTCGGTATTGAGAACACCCTCTGTTAGAAGTCGCGTTTGTTGGTCTAAGTTTGGAAATTCAATTCCAAATTTAATTGATGGAGATAGTAGTTTTTGCGAAAGCATAATTTTGCAATCTACAGGAACCCTTGTGGAATAGCTATCGTCTAAAAGTAGCTGTTTTAGCGATGTTTTTACTCTGTATATTGCATTAATGTCAAGGGTTGCATCTAAAGGGTCTCCATTCCAGTCGATATAGCTACCCTCTGCAATTTTAAAACGTTTGTTGATAACACCAGAAAGTGTAAAGAGATAGTCCCCTTGGCTTATTGTGTAACGGCCAAACATGTTAAAAATATCTTTTGATGGGTTTATCTCCATGCGTAAATTCCCGCTACCACTAGCTTTAATAATATCGCCAAGCTTTTTATCAATAATAATCTGAGCTTCAGCTTCTGGTGTAACTTGTAGTTCAATGGATATGTTAATATTGGCCGATGAGGATGGTTGCGCGATGTTTTCTTCCTCTATAATAATAAGGTCTGGATCGTTATTAACAAACGAGAGAAATTTTGATTCTTCAACAGTGCTTGTGGTTGAAAGTGGTAGGTATATTGCGGTTTTATTCTCAGTTTTAAGGTTGATATTTAAATGTAAATCATCAGGATTACCAATAAAATCAACAAAACCAGACCCAAAAACAGTACCATAAAACGACTCGTTGTCAAATTCTCTAGTATTCATGCAAAGAAAATTACTAAACCCTAATCTGAGTCCTAGATTAAAGTTTTTGAAGAAACTAGTTTTAATACTTCCGTTTAATGTGGCAATTTGACCAAACTGGTCGGATAGTTTGAAGTTCTTAAAAAATAAATCGCTATTGGTTATCTCAACTAAATCATTAATCCGGTAACGAGTATTTAGAAAACCAACAATAGCTTCAGTTTCGTTAAATTTAATTATACCGTCAACAGCTGGTTTGTCTGTGTTTCCATTAATCTTTAGTTTTCCATCAATAGTTCCTTTGATATTTGAAACGTTACCTTCAAGAATGGGTTCAATGAGTTTAAGTTTTGCCTTATTGACGTTTAAATTAAAATCAAGTCTTTTTGATTCTATAAAATAGTCGCCTGCTAGTAAAAAGGTTGATGTGTCATGCCTTTCATTCAAAGCGTAGACAGATATCTTTTTTTCATCGTTGGACCAAGTGCTTCTAAATGTTGCTTTCCCAACCAATGAGTTATTAACTTGAAAATTGTCAATAATAATATCGGTTTCTAATGAAGGGTTTGAAAGTATTGAGGTTGACAGTGCTTCGCCATTAATGATACCCTTTAAGTTATAGCCAAAATCATGTAAGTAAAGGTTAATGAATGAGATATCAATATTTCTAAGAGAGAGTGATAGAGTGTCGGAACTATTTTTTGAAGCCCTACCAGATAAAATAATATGCTGTCGTTTATTTGATATTTTAAAGTTTTGAAAATCTAACTTTGAGGAATCGATCAAAATGGTGGAATGTGCTAAATTCCATGATGTATCATTAATTGTTATTTCCGATGGGTTAAAGGTTACAGAAATAGTTTTAGCAGAATCGGTATAGCTGTTAAAATCGGTTAGTATGTTAATATTTCCTTTAGTTGTTGGTTTAGAGTAATTGTTCCAGCTGATGTTACTACTAATTTTATTGTTTGAAGCAGTAGTGCTTAGCTTGAGGTTTTTAATAAAACCAGAACCAATCTTAATAAGTGGTGTGGAAATGTTTGCTATAAAAATACTATCATGAGTTTCTCCGTTTATGCTAACATCTTTAAGGTAGGTTGTTCCTGAAGATGCCTCCAGTATTTTAACCTTAAAGGTAAGCGTTTCGTCTTTGGGGTTCAAAATACCAAAGAGTGATGAATTTGCTGCTATTTTAAGTTCAGGAGCAATAACTCTTGTTATCTTGTCGGTTTTTTTAAGACGGAATTTTATAAGAAAATCGTTAAATGCTTCATCAAGAAGGAAATCGTTTTGACTATTGTTTGTTGTTTGTTTTTCTTTAAGGGCTGGGATATGTCGCGATAGCACCTTGTTTAAGTAGTATGGGAATCTTGAAAAACTCAGCCTACTTCGAATTTCTCCTTCGGCAATATCCGATTTTAAAGTGATTACTTTACTCTCTTTTGTATTATCGGCATGAATTGTTAAATCTGCAATTTTAAACTCACCTCTATGATTCCTATAGGTTGAGTTAAGGAGTTTTATTTCTCCTTTGCTATTGTCAAGGCTATTCCCGCTGAATTTTGCATTTAGCAGGAAGGAGGCAGTAGACAAAGAATCTGTTTTATTAAAATTAAGTTTTACGAGGTTAATATGCGAAGCAAGTAGAGAAAAGTCAAATATGGGAATACTGTCCGTAAAGTCAACATTTCCTAAAAAATTAATCTTACAGTTTGGATCGTTTAAATTAATTATTCCAGAATAGGATGTTTCGCTAAGGTTTCCCGAAATAGAGATGTCTTTGTATTGATAGCTATTTGCTTCTAGGAGGTTAATTTTAGCATCTGTTTTTGCTTTTAAATGGCCACTCTTGTCAAGGCTACCCAATATCTTAGAGTTAATTGAAATAGAACCGATAAGCGTATCATTTAAAAATTTTCCTAGGTTGAAATTTTTTGTATGAAACTTTCCTTTGAAATCATTTTTATTATCATTTGATGGTTTCATCCATACATCGAAATTTGCTTTACCAAGAGCAGTTGTCAGCTCGCCATAGGTTATAAAATCGCTAAGGTATCCAGAGAACTTTCCTACATATTCAATCTGTCCGAGCCTATCAAACATTTTTGGCAGCGAAATTATTGAAGCATTTTTACTGCTACCTTTTAGGAATTCAATGTCCTGTTTGGATGTTTTAAGTTTTTTTAAATCAATTGAGAAAAGAGTGTTTTCTATGTCGGGCAGCCCAACCAGGTTTGCATTGGCAATTATTTTGGTTTGTGAACCAAAATCTATTTCAAGGTTTCGGGCACGAATGTCGTTGATTCTTCCTTTAAGCTGACCATTAATACTTATTCCGAAAGAATATTTTTTGAAAGTAGGAACTATATAGCTCAATGCTTTGGTGTTAATATAGGTTCCTTCAAGATTTGCGTTAATTTTGACATCAGAGGTAAAATTGCTAAAACTCTTCCAGCTGCTATAATCAAGATAGATCTTGTTAGCAGATATACTTGAGCCATGTGCTCGAAACCTAAGATTATCAAAATGCATAAAAGAGCTACAAAGAGCAAAGCGTGCCCTTAGATTATCAATATTGAATCCAGAGTGATCTAATGCTTTCAGGGTGTTTATTGTAAGACTAATAGTATCGTTATTGATGGTAAAATCCTTTGCCGCCAATTGTAAATTCAACAAATTTAAATTCTGAAAATTGATTGAACCATAACTTATTGAATCAGCGCTTTGTTGCTTAAGTTTAAAGTTCAAGTTATTTAGCAAAATCTTATCTATGGAAAGAGAAAAATTTCCTGATGTAGAATCTTTAGGTTCGCCGCTAACTTTTTGTAACAGCGCTGTTAAATTCATCACTCCAGTAGAATCTGTTTGGAGAAAGAATTTTGAGTTTTCGATGCTTGCTTTTCCAAATTTATATAAACCAAGCTTGCTATTAATTTCAAAGATTGATGCTGAGATTTGATTTGCGAATAGAAGGGTATCGTTGTTTAAATCTGCAACAAATACATCCTTTAGAATAATGCTTTTAATTGGACGGAAATCGATTCTTCTTATTGTTATGTTAATGCCAGTCCTACTGTGAATAAACGTGGTTGTTTTATGAATAAGATAGGTTTGTACCTGAGGGCTTTGAATTAAAAGCCAGGTAAATACAGGAACGGCAAGAAGAGTTATTCCTGCCCAAATCAATATTTTCCTTAGTTTTTTAATACCTTTGTCCTGTTTTATAAAGTGGGTTCAAAATTTGTTCCTAAATTATAGAATTGCTTGGGGTTTTTAAATAGTAATTGAGAGGATTTAACGATTTTTTTGCATTCAACACTTTTTTATTGATGAGCATAACAATTTTAGGGATAGAATCATCGTGTGATGATACTTCGGCAGCAGTTATAAAAGATCAATGGCTTTTGTCGAATGTGATTAGTAGTCAGGATGTTCACAAAAGTTATGGCGGGGTTGTTTCTGAGTTAGCATCTCGGGCGCATCAGGCCAATATTATACCAGTTGTTGAAACTGCGTTAAGCAAAGCAGGTGTATTCATTTCTGATATTGATGCCATTGCTTATACCCGTGGACCAGGTTTGTTAGGTTCGCTTCTTGTAGGGTCATCGTTTGCCAAAGGATTAGCTCTCTCATTAGGAATCCCTATTATTTCAGTAAACCATTTGCAAGGGCATGTCCTTTCCCATTTTGTACTGGAAGACTCTAAAAGTCAGTTGCCTAAGTTGCCATTCATTTGCCTTTTAGTTTCAGGTGGTCATACGCAGATAATTTTGGTACGTAGTCCTCTGGATATGGAGGTGGTTGGTCAAACCATTGATGATGCGGCAGGGGAGGCCTTCGACAAGTGTGCTAAGGTAATAGGTTTACCATACCCTGGTGGTCCTATGATTGATAAGCTAGCTGCTGAAGGAGATCCTAAATTTATCAAATTTTCAAAACCTAAAATCCCTAACCTTAATTTTAGCTTTAGCGGGTTAAAAACTTCGTTTTTATATACCTTACGCGATAAGCAAGAGGAAGATAAAGATTTTATAAATAATCATTTAGCTGACATTTGCGCATCGCTACAAAGTACCATCATTGAAATACTGCTTTCAAAACTAGAAAAGGCTGTACATACCTACAAAGTATATGATGTGGCTATAGCAGGTGGAGTTGCCGCAAATTCGGGTCTTCGAAGCGCACTTTCTGAGTTAGGTAAAAGAAAAGGTTGGAATATTTTTCTTCCGAAAAAACAGTTCACAACCGATAATGCAGCTATGATAGCAATTGCTGGGTACTATAATTTTAAAAATGGGAAAGTATCACCTATTGATGAGCCACCCCTTGCTCGAATGCCTTTTTAGGCTGTAAATTCATCCTTCAGAAGATATTTTCTAAGAATATTGAATAGGTCTATTCGGCTTATAGGTTTGGTGATAAAATCATTGCATCCTGCCTCGATACTCATATTAACCTTAACACCAGAACTATAAGCTGTTTGTGCAATAATGATAACTTGGGTATCCTGCTTTCTTATTTGCCGAGTAATCTCAATACCATCCATGTCTGCTAAACGTAAGTCCATAAGAATCAGATCGATGTTCTGAAATTGCTTATGTTTGTCTAAAGCCTCTTTTCCATTTTTTGCATGGATTATAGTACATCCAGTTTCGCTAAGTAAACGGCTAAGAAGTATGTAGTTCGATTGTATATCTTCTACCACCAGAATAGTTTTCCCGTTTAGTTTTGGGGGATCTTGTTGAATATAAAATGGCGAAGACTTTAATTCTGGTTTTGCTTTTCTGTTTCCAATGGGAGTGTAGGGAATCTCAATGTTAACTGTTGTTCCCGTTCCCTCAGCAGTTTCCAACCATATACGGCCATCCATTAAATCTACTATCCCCTTAACAATTGGGAGGCCCATTTTTATTGAGCCCTCATCTTTTTGTATATTATTAATCTTTAGGCTATCAAAAACATGTTTTGCTTTATCTGGTGACATACCAGTGCCGCTGTCCTGAATCCAGAATAACAAATGGTTTTCCCTATCCGATTTCCTTAGTCCAATTTCGATGTATCCTTGCGAAGTATACTTTACAGAGTTGTTAATAAGTCTTTGAAAGATACCTTTGAAAAGATTTCGATCCGATAAAATGTCAAAATCGATCTCATCATGATCAAGGAATGTTTTAATGGCGATATGTTCTTTGTCCGATATCTTCAGCTCATTTAAAAGCATAATTTGGAACATTCCCATCAACTCGGTTAAATTGATGCGCTGATAAACCAGACGAAACTGGTTTGATTCTAACTTTGATAAATCAATTAGGTTGTCAATTTGATTTTGTAGTGTACGGCAGCTCTTGTTAATTTCTTTTGAGAACTGATATGCTTGAGCAAATTTTATTTTGGGATCATTCAGTAGTTCGCTGTAACCAATAATGTTATTCAATGGGGTTCTAATTTCAAATGATAAGTTTGAAAGTAACGATTCCTTAAATTTTTCAAGCTCTTTGTTTTTTTGAAGAGTTAAATCAAGTTGATTTGTTAGTACATTTAATTCTCTTTTAAACTCATTTATTTGTCTATTTAGCTCATCCTGATTCGCCTTTACTCTCTGGTTCTTTCTGTGGGTTAGATAGTAATGAGTTATTCCAACGATTATTATCAGTAAACCTAAAAGGGTATAGAGTAGCTGGTTTTTGATAAATGCAAAGGGCTGTTTTTTAGGTTTGAAGATAAAATCGTCAAGGGGTTTGGTTTTGTTGATAATTCCAGCCTGGTATAAGGTTTCCATCATTTGAAGCCAGCGACCTTTGTTGGAGTGTCCTATATTTACAAAATTTGGTTGAATAAACTCTTTCACTTTGCGTGCCTCGTATAATAGATGGTCAAGAGTTTTAGCTGTTTTGTATTTTGATTGAATTAATTGCGAGATTTCTTCTGGATGGTTAAGGGCATATTCCCAACCTTTTATTGTGGCTCTGATGAATGCTTCAACTATTTGGTAGTTCTTACGAACGTAATCTTTAGTTGTAAATAGACATTCTGCATAAAAGTCAACGCCATATTTTTTAGGTAAAATAGTATTATATGGTATTCCAAACTTTTCTAAAAAATAGGTTTCGTTGGTAAGGTAAATTTCCGTAGCGTCAATTTGGTTATTTAATAACTTATTAAGCGAGAGTCCTGTTCCTACAACCTTATATTCAGTTGGTTTTAAACCCTCTAAAGAGAGCATGGTAAGAATTTCGATTGAGCCGTTATTTCTAGGATTAATCTCAATGGTCTTACCCATAAGGTCGTGGGGGCTGAGAATGTTTTTACTATCACGTGATACTAGGGCAACAGGGCTTTGTTGGAAAATGGGAGCAAGAACCACAAGTGGTGCACCATTAATGTAGCTAGTAAGAATCTCTGCATTACCTACACCAAATTGTGCATTCCCTGAAAGAACCTCATCAATTACTGAAGATTTTTGCGGCAGCTCTCGTATTTCTACGTCAATACCTTCTTCGGCATAATATCCTTTTTCAATGGCAGCATAATACCCTGCAAATTGAAATTGATGTTTCCATTTAAGTTGTAAAACAACCTTTTCAGGCGAACCAGCTAAACTGTAGGTTGGGAATAGCATCATGCAAAACAACATGAAACTTAAAGCTGCTGTGGCAAATTTATTTTTTTTCATATCTGGCTGAAAAGGTGTGCTTTATCCTCAAGTTTAAACAGAAACTTGTTAATATTGTTTACTAACTTAAAGATACTATAAATTTTAATTCTTTGCATATAAAAAGCTTTTTTTATGAGTAAGCAAACAAACTTTAAAATCATTTTATCACCAGCCAAAAAAATTAACGATAAAGTTGAGTACAATGATTTGGAATACTCTAAACCTGAATTTCTTGAAGGGGCAAGAGATATTGTTAGATATATACAAACACTAAACCAGAATGAGCTTGGCAAGTTGTTGGGAGTTAGTCAAAAACTATTAGAACTGAACTATATGCGTTACGCCATGTGGAATGAGTCCGCTTCAAACTCACATCCTGCAATTTTTGCTTTTGCTGGTGAGGTTTACCGAGGAATTAATGTTGCAGATTTTAGTAAAGAAGAGCTTCGCTTTATAAATGATACTGTTTTTATCCTGTCCGGTTTATATGGCGCCCTAAGACCATTAGATTTAATTCAGCCTTACCGATTGGAAATGGGAACAAAGATTAAATTCAACAGATTTAACTCTTTGTACCAGTATTGGGGTAAAACCATTACAAACTTTATGTTACAACAGGTTGGAAATGGCTATCTTGTAAATTTAGCATCCAATGAATACTCGCGAGTTGTAGATAAAAAAGTTTTTGGCGATAAGGTTATTAATATTGAGTTTAAAGAATATAAACCCAATGGTTTAAAGGTAGTTCCTATTTACTCAAAACGAGCTAGGGGGTTAATGACTCGATTTGTAGCTAAAAATCAATTGACAGATGTAAATCAGCTTAAGTTATTCGATTTGGAGGGGTATTCATATAGCGACACTTTATCTAGTAAAAGTACATGGGTTTTTATTCGTTAAATTATTCTTAGGATTAATCCTTTAAGGTATTCGCCTTCGGGGTGATAGATGTTAACGGGATGATCTGCTGGTTGTGTGAGCTGATGAATTATACTTGCATTCCTTCCAGAAATTGCACATGCAGAAAATACTGCATTTCTAAAATCCGTTTTACTAACAACCTGAGAGCAGGAGAACGTAAATAGAAGCCCTCCTGGTTTAATAAGCCGAATAGCGCTTAAATTTAATCGCTTATACGCTTGCAGAGCATTTCGTAATGCTTTGTTATGTTTTGCAAAAGCTGGTGGGTCAAGAACAATTACATCAAAAGTTTCATTGCACCTTTTTAGATATTCAAAAGCATCAGCAACAACTCCTTCGTGTGGTGCAGATTCTCCAAAATTAACTTTAACATTCTGGGTTGCAAGTTCAATTGCCGAGGCTGAGCTATCAACTGTTACAACTCTTTTAGCACCACCTCGTAAAGCTGCTACTGAAAAACCACCTGTATAGCCAAAGGTGTTAAGTACAGTTTTCCCTTTAGCATATTTTTCTAAAAGGTAACGATTCTCTCTTTGATCGATAAAGAAACCAGTTTTTTGTCCAGTTTCCCAAGAAATTAGATACTCATTGCCATTCTCTATAAACGTCGTTTGAGAGTTTCTCTCATCAATTAGATATTCATCGTTAGGTAAAAGCTCTTCCCTAAGAGGAACGGTCCCTGAACTTTTGTCAAATACGGCTTTAATTGAATTCTGAAAATTTCTTGTTATTGCACTTGCGATTTCTTTTCTTGAATTGTACATGCCTACCGAGTGGCATTGAAGAACTGCAGTATCGCCATAGATATCAACAATTAGTCCAGGTAAGCCGTCACCCTCTCCATGTATTAGTCTGAAAATGTTTGTGTTATTGTTGCCAATCAATCCAATTCGCTTTCTTAAGTCAATAGCATTTTGAATTTTTTTATCCCAAAACTTGCTATCAATATTCTCCTGTTTGAAAGTTAAAATACGAACGGCAATAGACCCAGAAGCGTAATGTCCAGCTGCTAAAAACTCACCATTGGAACTGAATATGTCAACAAGTTGCCCCTCTTTTGGCTCAGGATTAATTGTTCTAATTGCGCCAGAAAATATCCACGGGTGGAAACGGAGCAATGATTTTTCTTTTCCAGCTTTTAGTATTATTCTAGGATTTTCCATTACTTGCTATAGTTGAGGGTTAGCCGTTTTAAGCTTGATGTAGATTTCTCTGCACACCCAAGCGTCGGTAGCTGCATAACTCACTTGCGCATCGGTTAGTATTTCTGCCTCCCAGTTGCTAAGCTGTTGGCGTTTTGAAATTGTGCCTCCTAGTACAATTGCAGATAGCTTCTTGACACTTAGTTCTTCAATCCCAAATGTTGGAGCAATATGTTGTAAGTCGAAAAACCCTTTTGGCTCAAACTTCCTAAATTTTATAATCCCTTTTAAATCGTCATGTATAGCGGCTCCTACTTTTATGATATTGGGATTTTCTAATAAGTCTTTAAGCGAATCGGGAATGCCCGTTTTTTTTAAACGTAATATTGCAGCAAGTTCACCTGTAGCTATCTGCATTATCGACACCCCATTTTGTTTTCCTTTCTTAAAGGAAGGTCTCGATTCAGTATCGAACCCTAAAACTTCTTCCTTACTGAAAATTGGAATAAGGTTTTCGATATCCTCTATGGTGTTTGCAACGATAATCTGACCAGGAAATGTTATTCTGGGCAGGTTTTTTAACTCATCCTTGTCAATATTCGGTTTAAACATTAAATAAGCTCGTTTTGATCGAAATCTTGTTGGCGTTTGGTGATAAACCAGTCCGATGTGTCCCTTTCCTGATTCTCTTCATCAGGGTGCTCAATCTTATCCAGATCAATGTTGTTATGAGCAAGAATGTGGAAGGCTCTTATTAGGTTTGCTAACCTAATTCCCCAATAATCTTTAAAATTAGAGATGCACTCCCAAAGAGCATCGTTCATTACATACTCATTTCCCTCGTGGTAACGAAGTACAAAGTTCTTTAGATCTTGATAAATGTCTGCAAGATATTCAGCTATACTAGCTGTGAAATATCCTGTAAGCTCATCGATACGTGGGTCATTAACCTCAACGTAATGGTTGTGTTGACCCAGAATAAACTCTACTTTATTTTCAATTGAGGAGTAATCAGCTTCAGTTACAAAACTTTCTGTATCTTCATCGTATAGTGGTTCTGTTTCAGGTAGTAGTGTGGCTTTGTAGTATAGTAATGGGAGTACTTTGTTGCATGCTCCAACAAATGATTTAGCAGTGTGATTCTCGCAACTTTCAAGGAAAGCACAAAATTCTTTTGCAACTGTAACGAATTCTACAACATTTCGATTGTAAACCAGGCTTTTAACGTCCATTATCGTGAATTTTTGATGTGCAAAGTTAGTTTAATTAATCAAAAACTGGTAGTTGCAACAATTACATTTAAGGCTTAATAGCTCTGATTTACAGTAATTATTCTTTTGAAAATTGAATAAGTAGGTTACGGTAAACTGAAAATATTTTAGATTTTGATACAAAACCTACATATTTACCGCCATCAACTACAGGAAGATTCCACGCTTTAGTGTACTCAAATTTTTTCATTACATCTTCCATGTGGTCATTAATATTGATAATTTCAGGTGGGATATTCATAAGTTCCTGTACTTTAATTGCATCGTATTGAGATGTGTCGAACATCACAGGTCGGATATCATCAAGTGAAACAACACCAACAAATTTGAAGTCATCGGTTATGACTGGAAAAATATTTCTTTTTGATTGGCTAACCTTTTTAACAAGGTTTCCTAAGGTTTCTGTTGGGCGAACTGGAATAAAATCCCTTTCAATAACTTTCTTAACGCTTAACAGTGTTAGCACTGCTTTGTCTTTGTGGTGTGTGATTAGCTCCCCCCTTTGGGCAAGCCTTTTTGTATATACGGAGTGTGGCTCAAAATACATAATGGTTAAAAAGGCGATTGTTGATGTTATCATAAGCGGAATAAAAAGAGCATAACCTCCTGTAATTTCAGCAATTAAAAATATTGCCATAAAGGGTGCATGCATAATACCAGCCATTGCACCTGCCATTCCAACAAGGGCAAAATTGCTTTCAGAAATATTGATAAAGTCAAAAAGGTTTAGTATTCGGGCAAGGAAAAAGCCTGATACTCCTCCAATGAATAGGGCAGGGGCAAAAATACCACCAACACCGCCTGCTCCGTTGGTTATTGAGCTGGCAATGGCTTTAAATGCCACAAGAAAGAATAAGGAAGTTAAAATTAACCAAATGTTATCTTGGAACTGGAATAATGGGCTATTATGAAAAATATAAGAAGATCTCCCGTCGAGCAAAGCCTGAAGGACATCGTATCCCTCGCCAAAAAGGGGTGGGAAAATGAAAATTAAAATCCCTAAAACTAGGGAGCCAAAAAACCAACGCTTATATGGACTCCTTGTTTTCTTGAACAGTCGCTCAACAGTAAATGTTGTTCTAATGAAGTACAATGAAACAAAGCCGCTAAAAATACCTAGCAAGATAAACCAAGGAATATTATGCAAAGTAAACGGACGAACTACTTCGTAAGCAAAAACTACGTTTCGTCCCATTAAAAAGTAGCTTACAGTTGATGCGGTAACTGCCGAAATTAGAAGTGGTACAATGGATGCGGTTGTTAGATCGAGCATTAGAACCTCAAGCGTGAAAATTATTCCTGCAATTGGTGCCTTAAAGATAGATGCAATAGCACCAGCGGCTCCACATCCTATTAGTAAGGTACGGGTTTGATAGTTAAGTCGAAAGAACTTGCCTATGTTTGAGCCGATTGCTGAACCAGAATACACAATAGGCGCCTCAGCCCCCACAGAACCACCAAAACCAATGGTTAAAATACTACTTATAATGGAGCTGATCATATTATGGGGTTTAATCTGGCTGCCTTGTCTTGAGATTGAGTATAGTACTTTTGTTACTCCATGACTTAAATCGTCGTTAACAATGTATCGTACAAAAAGAATGGTGAAAAGTATGCCTATGGCAGGAAGCCCAAAGTACAAGGCATTCGTTGAGTCCATTGGCACAACACCTGCTATTAGATTACGGAAATGATGTAGCGTGTTTTTTAGTAGCACGCCAGCTAATCCGCTAATAAGCCCAACTACAAAACTTAGAATGAGAGTTGTATTTTTTTCGCCTAATCTTCGGAATCGTACCCATAGTTTTAGTAATGGTAAAACAAACTCCCTTTTTGTCATTTTTTTAACATTAAGATACCGTAATTAGCAAGGATGAATTAAAAATCTTATAAGTTTGTAGTAAAAAACGTCAACAAAAATAGTTAATATTGAGGATATTTTTTAAAGTTATGATAGATTTTAAGCGATTTAGATTAGAAAATGGATTGATTCTTTTGGTTCATACCGACTATAGCACACCAATTGCGGCGGTAAATTTGCTTTATAAGGTAGGCGCAAAGCATGAAAATCCTGAGAAAACTGGTTTTGCTCACCTTTTTGAGCATTTAATGTTTGGTGGATCGGTAAACATTCCTGTTTTTGATGAACCATTAGAGAGGGTAGGGGGTGAAAATAATGCTTTTACAACGAACGATTTAACAAATTACTATATTACAGTTCCAGTAGAAAATATAGAAACAGCCTTATGGCTTGAAAGCGATAGGATGCTAAGCCTAGCTTTCTCCCAAAAAAGTTTAGATGTTCAAAAAAGTGTCGTAATAGAAGAGTTTAACCAGAGATATCTAAATCAACCCTATGGCGATGTATGGTTAAACCTCCGACCTCTAGCATATAAAGTACATCCTTACCGTTGGCCCACAATTGGCATGTCGGTTGAACATATCCAAAAGGCCACTCTCGATGATGTTAAGGAATTTTTTTATGGCCACTATGCTCCAAATAATGCTATCTTATGTATAGCAGGACCAATTGATGATGTTAAGGCTCTTGAACTGACAAAAAGATGGTTTGGTTCAATTGAGCCACGAAATATTGACCGTAAAGCTATTCCAAAAGAACCAGAACAGAATGAGCATAGGCGTTTGACCTTAGAGAGAGATGTGCCCTTTAATGCCATTTATAAGGCTTACCATATGTGCAATCGGATGCATCCCGATTTTCCTATTACCGATTTATTATCAGATTTGCTCTCAAATGGCCGTTCTTCAAGACTTTATCAGCGCCTTGTTAAAGAAAAACAACTCTTCAGCTCTGTAAATGCCTACATTACAGGTGATGTTGATGAGGGGCTTTTTGTTTTAACCGGTCAGCTTTACGAGAATACTTCTTTTAAAATGGCCGAAGAAGCATTAAACCAGGAGCTGGAGGAGCTAAAAGTTAAATTAGTGAAAACCGATGAGCTTGATAAGGTTAAAAATAAGTTTGAGGCAAATTTCATTTTTGAACAGGAATCGGTTATGGTCAATGCTTTAAATCTTTGCTATTACGAAATGCTTTCCGATGCTAACTTATTAAATCTTGAACTTGATAGGTACAATGCTGTAACTGCCGAGGATATTAAACGAGTTGCGAATCAAGTTTTTGATGTGAAGAATTGCTCCACAGTTTACTACAAGTCTAATTTAATCAATGAAAACTAAGTTGAAGTATGGCAATAAAAGAGCTAGATAGAACTGTTCAACCAAATATTAAACCTGTTTCAAAAATTAATATTCCCAAACCCGAAATAATAGAACTTTCCAACGGATTTAAAGTAATTTCGGCAAAGGCAGGCTCTCAGGATTTAATAAAAATTGAAGTAATTTTTAGGGCAGGTACTCGATATCAAACGAAGTCACTGGTGGCTAAAGCATCAATTTCAAATTTACGTGAAGGAACTAAAAAGCGCTCATCAAAGCAAATAGCCGAAGAGTTAGACTTTTATGGAAGTTTCATTGAACCTTCTATTAATAGAGATTTTGCCTCTGTATCGTTTTACACTACAGGAAAACATTTCTTTAAATCTTTCGATGTATTTTCCGATTTGCTTCTTAATCCTACCTTTCCAGAACATGAATTAGACATTTTTAGGCAAAAAGGTAAACAGAATTTACTGGTAGAAATGGAGAAAGTTTCTACGCTATCCAGAATGGGATTTTACAAGGCTCTTTTTGGGGATAATCATCCTTATGGAACCTTTGCATTACCGCACGATTATGAAATGATTGAGCGCGATGATCTGGTCAATTTTAGCAACAAGTTCTACAAAGGAAAAGGTGGTGCGATTGTTATTACGGGTAACTTTGATTCTGAACAACTTGATTTTATTAAAGGTAGTTTTGCCAGTTCCAGATTTGATGGTCAAACCGATGAAGAATATATTTTACCGAGGATTAAATCGAACGAGAAAAAAATATTTACGTATAAGAATGAAGCGGTACAGGCATCAATACGGATAGGGAGAATATTTCCAGAAAGAACCCATCCCGATATGCCAGCTTTGCAGATTTTAAATACTATTCTAGGCGGTTATTTTGGCTCAAGACTGATGCGCAATATTCGAGAAGATAAAGGATATACATATGGGATAAATTCTTTTATTGTACCACATTCTTACCTGTCGGTTTTTGTTGTTTCAACCGAAGTAGGGAATAACTTTGTAGAACATACAATTAGCGAGATAAAAAAAGAGATACAAAGGCTTAAATCGGAACCCGTTAGCAACGATGAATTGAATTTGGTAAAGGGTTATATGATTGGGCAAGTACTTAGAACCTTTGATGGGCCTTTTGCCATTGCCGATAGTTTGGCTGGGCTTTTTGAGTACAATAATTTAGATTTTGATTATATCAGTAATACTATTAATACCATTAATAGCGTTACTCCAGAACAGTTAATGGAATTGGCAGGTAAATATTTTGATACTGATAGTATGGTATTTAGCGTATCGGGTAGCCAAATTCCTGATGGTTTTACTCAAAATACTTTTTAGGATGAAACAAAGGATTGTATTGGTTTTAACTCTGGTTGTAGGGCTTGTTAGTTTTGCTTTAGGACAGGTTGATCCTAAACCCAATTCGCCATCGCTTGATTATATAACCAATAATCTCGATAATGGTAACGTTACAATATATTGGACACCACCAGCCCATGAACCTCAGATTGCCGATCCGCTAGGATATATAATTTATATTCCACGTGACCCAGATAATCCAAGTGGAGATGGGTGGGAGCCAATAGATACTGTTGACCAAAATACATTTTCCTACACTCATGTAGGCGCTAATGCAAATGGGAAACGGGCACTTTATAGGGTTGCTTCACTTGGCGCAAACGAGCCTAGCCAGCAAACTCCTTATCACTCACTTGTTTGGATTACTTCAAACTACGATAGCTGTAATGCAAAAATTGACTTGTCGTGGGAGTTGTATGAAGGTTGGCCTTTGGATGCTGATGCACCATATAAAAATGTTAGATACCAGCTGTTTATGGGTAATGATTTAAATTGGTCAAACTATCAACAAATAGGTGATTTCGATGGCTATACTACCAAGTATAGCATTAGAAACGTCCTAGAAAATACCGATTACTTTTTCTACATAAAAGCTACCAGAATAGATAAAGGATACGAAAGCTATTCAAACCTTTATCTTATTCATACTAAAATGGCAATTCGACCAACCTATGCATTTATCGATTCCGTTGTAGCTACAAATAATGGAAATAAAATTTACTATACCATCGACCCAAATACAGGAATTACCAACTTTAAACTTTGGCGATGGGAACAACCCGACACTTCTCAAAGTATATTTAGTGCAATTGTAGTTGAACAATTTGCAGACCCAACTAAAACTATGAGTATTGATACTAATAATACTTGGGCTGCACGAACACGAAAATTTTACTATAAAATTGATGCGTACAATGGATGCGACCAAGCAGTCATGGTGTCAAATCTTTGTAACTCAATTATTCCCAGGTTAAGCCCAAAGGGTAAGAACGTAGAGATTCAATGGACTGACATGTTTAAGGATACAGAGAGAAAACCAGATAGGCTAAATAATAGCATAGTGTACTCAATATATCGAAGGTCTTTTACAGTAAATGATGAGATTACTGGTGTTGGTAATTTAGAAAGGATAGCTGATGGTATAGCTAACACTGAATTTACCGATGATTTATCGGGGTTTGAGGGGCAAGATCCAATTTATCGAATTGTTTTTAACTATTATATTGAAGGAATAGAGCTAACACCTAGTGGCGATACGGTAACTTTGAGTCGCTCAAGGGAGCTGTCTACCGAAATACTGCCTGGGGTAACCATGCCCACAGCTTTATCGCCTAGTGATGTGAGAAGTAATTATGGACACCAGCGAAATCTATTTAAGCCAATTATCACTTTCGATGCTAATTTTACTCTTACCATTTATGATAGATGGGGTGGGGTGGTTTATCATGGTAACGAAGGTTGGGATGGAAGAAATAGTAAAGGCGAATTTGTAAAGGAAGGAACCTATGTTTATCGCTTGGTAATTAGCACTTCCAATGCTGGCGAAATTATTAAGAATGGTAGCGTATCAGTTGTTTACACTAATAGGTAGCTGTTAAGTATTGATTTATGGACTTACAAACCGAAGAAGAAAAGAGACTAATACAAGAGCATTTTGAAGACCTTTTAAAGAGTTGCACCCGATGTAACACCGAGGAAGGGAAGCAGCTTGTTGTCAAAGCTTTTAACCTGGCCAATGAGGCACATAAAGGAGTAAAAAGGAAATCAGGCGAACCTTACATATTGCATCCTATAGCTGTTGCCAAAATAGTAACCTCTGAAATTGGACTTGGGGCAAAAGCCGTGGCATGCGCTCTTATGCACGATGTGGTTGAGGATACCGATTATACAGTTGAGGATATTGAGCGAATGTTTGGTAAAAAGATAGCTTCAATAATTGATGGGCTAACTAAAATTACAGATGTATTTGATGCCAACTCAACCATTCAAGCCGAGAACTTTAGAAAAATCCTTCTTACTCTAGCCGAAGACATTCGTGTAATCCTGATTAAACTTGCCGATAGGCTCCATAATATGAGAACGCTGGATTCGCTACCCACCACAAAGCAAATGAAAATAGCCAGTGAAACCATTTACCTTTATGCTCCCCTTGCTCATCGGTTAGGCCTATATGCAATTAAAACTGAACTCGAAGATCTTAGCTTAAAATATAGGTATCCTAAGGTTTATGAGGAGATAAGAAATAAAATTGCCGATAACGAAAAGCACCGTCAGCAGCTTATTAATCATTTCTCTCTCCCAATTATTCAAAAGCTAGAAGAGAATAACATTGATTTTGAAATTAGCGGTCGTCCCAAATCGGTTTATTCCATTTGGAAAAAGATGCAAACCAAAAACGTCTCATTTGAAGAGATATACGATTTGTTAGCTGTTCGCATCGTTTTTAACCCTTATCCTCATATTCCTGAAAAAACGCAATGCTGGCATATTTACTCGCTTATTACCGATATCTACAAGCCTAAGCCCGATAGGTTAAGAGATTGGGTGAGCACGCCAAAGGCCAATGGGTATGAGGCTTTGCACTGTACTGTAATGGGCCCCGATGGGAAATGGGTTGAGGTTCAGATACGCTCACGCAGAATGGACGATATTGCAGAGCGTGGTTTTGCTGCTCATTGGAAGTATAAGGAGATGGACACCACTACACAGGAAAATGAGTTGGATAAGTGGATTCGACGAGTACGAGAAATGCTAGAAAACCCACAGGAGAACGCCTTGGAATTTCTTGATGAATTTAAGCTTAACCTCTTTACTTCTGAGATTATTGTTTTTACGCCTAAAGGCGAAACCCGTAGCCTTCCCAAAGGGGCAACCGCCCTTGATTTTGCTTATGAAATACATACCGAAATTGGGAATAAAGCTATTGGAGCAAAGGTAAACCATAAACTCGTACCTCTGAGCCATAGGTTAAATACTGGCGATCAGGTTGAAATTATTACTGCGGCTTCGCAGAAACCAAGCTGGGAGCAACTCGATTTTGCCACTACGGCAAAAGCTAAAGCAGCAATTAAAAGCGCTCTAAAAGGTGAGGTAAGGAATCGTATTGAAAAAGGTCAGAAGTTGCTCGAGGAAAAGCTTCTGGAGATGGGAATACAACCCTCTTCTAGGGTTTTTAAAAAGATTCTTCCTGCTTACGAAGCGACCTCAAAGGATGAGCTCTATGCAAAAATTGGTTCTGGGCTTGTTAATCTTGATAATCTGAGAAAAATTCTTAAAAAGAATACTCAGAGTAAATGGATAAAGTATTGGAAACTTCAGCTCGGACGTAAAGATAATAAGCAGGAAAAGAAGGAGGATGAAAAAATTAAGTATGACTTACGAAAGCCATTTGTTATTGGCGAGAATACCGATACCGAGAACCCTTCATACATTGTTGCAAAGTGTTGCAATCCCATTCCTGGAGATGAGGTGGTGGGCTATCTTTCACCCGATGACATAGTTGTTGTTCATAAAGCAACTTGCGCCGAGGCTGTTAGGCTTATGGCTCAGCATGGCGATAAAATTGTAGCTGCTAAATGGACAACCCAGAAGGCCCTCTCTTTCCTTGCCCGAATTGAAGTTAGCGGCATGGATAGAATTGGAATTATACTTGAGCTAACAAGGGTGATTTCCGAAGAACTTATGGTGAACATAAGAAAATTCTATATCGAAAGCCACGATGGCATTTTTGAAGGGTATATCGATCTTTATGTTCACGATGTAACTCATCTTAATAATTTGATTCTGAACATAATGAAAATTAAAGGAATTGATAACGTTAAACGAATCGATAAATTTGACGATTAAATAATAAAAGAAGTCTATTTAGTTGGTCGAAGTTGTTTTGCTTTTTATTGTGCGCAAAAATCATTTATATTTTTCTCAAACATTTTTAGTTCTAATCTGTTTATTAAGTTGCATTTAGTAAATATTATTATATTTTTGCTATTTAAATTCATTCTAAGTCCAAATTATGACCTGCACAGATACCAAGGTAGTTGTAAAACGAATACTAACTGATTATTTAGAACGTAAGGGACATAGAAAAACGCCCGAACGATTCGCTATTCTTGAAGAAATTTATAATCAGGAATCTCATTTTGATATAGAGACCCTCTATATTAAAATGAAGAACAAAAATTATCAAGTAAGTAGAGCAACTCTTTACAATACAATAGATTTACTTTTAGATTGTGGCCTTGTTGTAAAACATCAATTTGGGAAGAATTCTTCATTCTACGAAAAGGCGTATGAGTGCAAGCAACATGACCACCTAATTTGTAGTAGGTGTGGCAAGGTGATTGAATTCTGTGATCCAAGAATTCAGGAAATAATAAATTCTGCACAGAAAAACAGCTCCTTTACAGTTTCGCATCACTCCCTATACTTGTATGGATTATGCAAGGAGTGTCAAGATGATATTGACAAGATTGATATAGCTGATTAGTTGTTAATATCTTTCCTTTTTACATTTTATTAAATTCATTACCTTTATATGCTTTTATGCAACTAAACATAGAGGCTTAAATGATGTATTAGCCTGGCTTAAAAACTATATGGTAATGAATAAAGTAGATATCCTCCTAGGTCTTCAGTGGGGTGACGAAGGAAAAGGAAAGGTAGTTGATGTTCTTACTCCCAATTACGATGTAATTGCTCGTTTTCAGGGTGGACCAAATGCTGGCCATTCGCTTGAGTTCAATAACATTAAGCATGTGCTTCACACTATTCCATCGGGTGTGTTTCATCCTGGATGCATTAATGTAATTGGAAATGGTGTGGTAATTGATCCCATAATCCTAGCCGAAGAAATACATTCACTCGAAAAGTTAGGCGTTAATCTTAAGAAAACACTGAAGATTTCCAAAAAGGCTCATCTGATTTTACCTTCACATCGTGAACTTGATGCTGCCTCTGAAGCAGCTAAAGGAAAAGGAAAGATAGGGTCTACACTAAAAGGAATTGGCCCTACATATATGGATAAAACAGGGAGGAATGGCCTAAGGGTTGGCGATATACTTCTTGACAACTTTAAAGAGAAGTACAACTTCCTTAAGAATAAGCACAAGGAGATCTTAAGGCAGTATAACTACCAGAGTGACATTGAGAAGCATGAAGATGAGTGGTTTAAAGGAATTGACCTAATTCGTGAGTACGAGCTTATCGACTCGGAATATGAAATCAATAGCTGTTTAGAACAAGGAAAGAAGATTCTTGCCGAAGGTGCACAGGGCTCACTACTTGATATCGATTTTGGATCATACCCATTTGTTACTTCATCAAACACAATTTGTGCGGGTGCTTGTACAGGTTTAGGTATTTCTCCTCATAAGGTTGGAGAGGTATTCGGTATTTTTAAAGCTTATTGTACTCGTGTTGGTTCTGGCCCTTTCCCAACTGAGCTTCATGACGAAACGGGTGAGAAAATTAGAAAGATAGGTGCCGAGTTTGGTGCAACAACTGGAAGACCAAGGCGTTGTGGTTGGCTCGATTTAGTTGCCTTAAAGTATGCTGTTATGATTAATGGGGTAACTCAACTTATTATGACAAAGTCGGATGTGTTAAGCCCCTTTGAAACTATTAAGGTGGCTGTTGCCTACAAAGTTAATGGCAAAGAAACTGACCGGTTACCATTCGACATAAGCATACCAGTAGAACCCATTTACAAGGAGTTCAAAGGATGGAAAACAGATATTTCTGGTTTTAAATCGTTTGATGATTTACCCGACGAACTTCTAGCATATATCAGGTTTATAGAAAAGGAAACAGGTGTGCCAATCAAAATTATCTCTGTTGGGCCTAATAGGGATGAAACAATTGTTTCCGATTAATTTTCGATATTAATTTTAACAAAAGGATTTTCAATAGGCTGTGCATTTTGCACGGCCTTATTATTTTCATAGCCGTATAGCTCCCAAACCAATCCTCTTAGTCCGGTTGATTGGTCCATTAACGGGGAACTTTCCGGTATATTGGTTTGTATTGTTTTTAAAATGTTATCATCGGCAAAAACTCTAAATCCTAAGTAACGAATAGGCATTTCTTTTTCATTGATAGAAGGCCATGTAAACTCTTCGTTAACTGCATAAATTAATATCGAAGTTTCCCATTCAACGGTTAGTGGAAATGAAACTGCTGGTTTAATTCCTTTAATTCCGCTCAGTGCGATACTCCCATTTTCTATTTTTTTGTTAACACTACCTTTCCAAATAACATTCCCCTTAGAATCAGTAACTCTTAGCTTACTTTTTCTAACCCTTAGCTCTTCACCTTTGGGGATTCTAAAGCTTAAAACATCATTTACATTGCTTTGAGTAGAGATTAGCATGATATTAGTGGTTAGCAATATGCTATGCTCGTTAATGAATTCAACTTCAGTTACAAAACGATTAATGCTTACTGCAGAGGTTACAGTTTGTGATATGGTACTAAACGATAGGAAAAGAAGCCCAAAGAATAGCAAAAGGGACATCCAAAGATTGGATGCCCCCTTAGTATATTCATTGCTATTTTTCGATGTTAGGTAGTTCAAGGCCATACCCTTTCTTTTTATCTTCAGCTTTAAGTAGGAAAGCAAATATAAGAGCTAGAACACCTAAAGAAGTAAAGATAAGCATTGGTAATGTATAATTGTATGTGTTAACAGTCACGCCTTCAACAACTTTTTGACCTGTCACACAGTACTTATCAAGAACCCAACCAATAAGAGCAGGTACTCCCATTAAACCCCAGTTTTGCACCCAGAATATTAACGAGTACGCTGTACCAAGTTGATTTTCAGGTATAATTTTAGGTACGGAAGGCCACATTGCAGATGGAACCAAAGAGAAACCAATACCTAAAATCACAATTAGAATAATTGCAATTATCCAATGGTTAAGGAAGGGAATTGAAAACATTCCATGCACAAAAATTAGTAATAGCGAGCCAATAAGCATTATTGTTGCACCTTTTCCTTTTCTGTCGTAAATATTGCCAAATAAAGGAGTTAATAGAATGGTTCCAAAAGGAAGCATTGCTGGAATTGTGCCTGCCAATGATTCTTGAACACCAAACTTATTAACCATTAAATCAGCGGCATATTTTAAAAATGGGAATACTGCCGAATAGAAAAGAACACACAGAATAGCTATATACCACCAACCCTTATTTGTAACAATTTTGAAAATGTCAGATACTTTAAATTCTTCCTCTTCATTAACAACATTGTTTTGCTTATCAAACTCAGCTTGTGAAGCGTCAAGCTTTTTGTCCATAAAAGTGTAAATAAAGAAAGCGATTAAACCAATTACAAGGAGAATTAAGCAAACAAGAATTGGTTTTGAGACATGGCCAAGTGATTTTGCCAAGGGAACAGATGTTGCTAGTGCCAGTGCAGTTCCCATTCGAGCAGTTGCCATTTCAAGCCCCATAGCAAGAGCAAGTTCTTTACCTTTAAACCATTTCACAATAATTTTTGATACTGTTATACCTGCAACTTCCACACCAACTCCGAATATGGCATATCCAAGAGCAGCCATAAAAACCTGAGCTTTCATGGGGAAAAGCCATAAGATATTCCAGGTTTGTCCATCAAGTGAATGTGTTGATACAGCCCAATATTTTATTGCAGTACCCAATACCATTATTACAGCTGCAGATAGGCCAGTAAACCGAACCCCCATCTTATCAAGAATAATACCTCCAATGATAAGCATGAAAAGGAATACATTAAACCAACCATAAGCACTAGTAAAAAAGCCATACTCTGAACTATCCCAACTTAACTGTTGTTCGAGTAGCCCTTTTAAAGGTGCCATAACATCGGTTAAATAGTATCCTGTTAGCATTGTAAATGCTACAATCCCAAGGGCAGTCCATCTTGCCCAAGCGTGATCACGCAGTGTTTGTCTAATTTTTTCCATTTGGTATTAAAATTAGGTTTAGTAATTTTTTTTGTTAGGCAAATAAAATTAAAATCATTGAATAATTGTATAATATTTGTCAACAAAATAAAAACCGCCTCAAAAGGCGGTGTTTTATTAATCAAAAAAATGAAACTGTTACTTGTTTTCGTATATCCAAAGTTCTAGTGGTTCTTCAATTCTATCTGAGTTAATGCGGTCAATCTCATTAAATGCTTTGCTGTATGTGTCGAACTGACCAATTGAAACCAGTTTAAAACCATTCGGTGAGTCTAAAATCTTTGTTTTATTGAAGCCCATTTGGTGAACTTCTTCTTCCCATGAAGTTGCATTTGATGGTACTTTAAAACTACCAATGATAACATGGAACCGATATTTGGCTTCGTACTCTTGTTGCTTACGTAACTCTTCCTGGCGGGCTTGCTCTTCCGCTAATCGTTTTTGCTCTTCTTCAAATGCTTTAGCTTTGGCTATGCTATCTTGTTTTGCTTTCTGAATAGCAGCAGTATCTACCTTTTTCTTTTTATCTTTCTTAAAGTATTTGCAACCAGTACCCAAAAATGCTGCTAATACAATGAACAATAGTATCCTTTTCATAGAAGCAAATTGTTAAAATGTTATTTATAGTGCAATTT
Organism: Tenuifilum thalassicum; assembly: GCF_013265555.1. GTDB lineage: Bacteria > Bacteroidota > Bacteroidia > Bacteroidales > Tenuifilaceae > Tenuifilum > Tenuifilum thalassicum. The sequence goes on from NZ_CP041345.1 coordinate 925,421, forward strand.
AAACACTATTTTTCTACAATTCAAAATTTTTCTGAACAATATATTTAGTAGATTTTATTTGCTATTATTTTTTTATTCGGAAAATGGAATATCATTATCAAAATTTGGCTTATAGTGGCTTTGACTTTCAGCTTCTTGAATCCAACCCCTGAAACCTAAATCTTCAATTATTTTAACAACCTTGTTGTACTCATTGGTAGATAGATTTTCTTTCTTCATTAGGTAGAAGGAGGTCTTTGGGAGGGTAATATTGCGACATTAAAGAGATGTATAACCTATTCGAAATGTTATTGGCTAGGAATTTTAGTAAGTTTATGCTATCGTCGGCATGGTTAGGCAAAACCAAATGTCTTATTATTAACCCAAACTCAATTAGGTTCTTGTCATTTAAAACTATACTTGCCCCTTTTTGTCTGTACATCTCTTTTATTGCCATTGTTGCCACTTCAAAATAGTTTTTTATTCTAGAATACCTGAAGGCTATCTGGTTGTTATAATATTTTAGGTCTGGTAGGTAAACATCAACTACGTTTTCAAGTTCTTTAAGAGTTTCTACTTTGTCGTATCCGTTAGAATTGTAAACAATGGTTGGGTTATACCCCTTTTTATTTATTTCGTTTATTATTTCGATCATCTGAACCACTTGATGCGAGGGAGATACAAAACCTACGATGTTAATATCATTATCCAATATTTTTATTATTTCATCTACAATCTGATGCTTGTTTGACATCCAACCTGGGTTTGATGTTGAATTCTTACTAATCTGGTAGTTCTGGCAGAAAACGCATTGTAAATTACAGTGCGCAAAAAATACGTTACAGATACCATTTACCCCCGAAATAACGGGCTCCTCGCCCTTATGTGCAAAAACAGATGCAACCAACGGTAAATGGCCAACTTTGCAATATCCTTTACTTTTATAACGATTAGTACCACACTCGTGTGGACAAATTTTGCAATTTGAGAGATTCAGCAAACTGTGTTTTTCCATTTGTATAAAGAGCTTAGCAGGCTAATTGTAGTACTATGGCTAGTTAAGATGTAAGCATTACAATTTATTAGTTTAAAGTCTTCAAATTTACTAATGCCATATTATTTTTTGCAGCAAGCAGTGTTATAAAACATATTTTTTTAGTTTTGTTGCTGTAATTGTAATAAGAAGCTTATGAAAACCATAGTAGAGCTATTTGAGGAAAGTGTTAGGAGATATGCAAATAACCCATATATATGGGAAAAACTATCGGACAAGTATGAACCTACAACATATCTTCAAACAAAAGAGGAAGTTTATCGTTTAGCAGCAGGATTATTGAGTTTGGGTGTCAAGAAAGGCGATAAGATAGCCTTGCTAAGCGAGGGGCGAAAATTGTGGATTTTAAGTGAGTTGGCAATACTTTATACTGGTGCAGTAAATGTTCCACTGTCGGTTAAACTCGATGGTAAAGATTTACTTTTCAGACTAGAGCATTCCGAAACCAGTATTGTTATTGTATCGGGTCAGCAAGCGTCAAAAATAAAAGCCTTAAGAGAAGAGCTCCCCAATGTAAAAAGGGTAATATATCTTGATAAGATAGAAGGTATATTGGCCGATGACTTATACATTGATGATGTTTTTGCATTAGGCGATAAGTTTTTAAAGGATAATCCTGGTAAAGTTGAGGAGGTATCAAAATCAATAAAACCAAACGATTTTGCTAATATTAGCTATACATCCGGGACTACAGCCGATCCTAAAGGAATTATACTTTCACATAGAAACTACACGGCAAATGTTGAGCAGGCCCTGACGCTAATGGATATTCCTACAAACTATAAGACGTTACTTATTTTACCTCTCGATCATAGTTTTGCTCATGTGGCAGGAATATACTCTTTTATGGCATCTGGAGCTAGCATTGCTACAGTTAAGGTAGGTAAATCTCCCATGGAGACTCTTAAAAACATTCCTCAGAACATAAAAGAGATTAAGCCCAACCTTCTGCTTAGCGTACCTGCTTTGGCCAAAAATTTTAAAAAGAATATTGAAAATGGCATAAAGGCAAAAGGCAAGTTTACCGAAAAGCTTTTTAACCACGCGCTGAGCGTTGCCTATAAATACAACAAGGAGGGATGGAATAAGGGGACAGGCTTCACCTTCATTTACAAACCACTTTTATGGTTGTACGATAAGATTTTATTTAGCAAGATTAGGGAAGTTTTTGGTGGAGAGCTGGATTTTTTCATTGGTGGGGGTGCGCTACTAGATATAGAACTTCAACGATTTTACTATGCAATTGGCATTCCGATGTTGCAAGGTTATGGCTTATCAGAGGCTACTCCTATTATTAGTTCAAACTCGCTAAAACGACATAAACTTGGCTCCTCGGGGCATCTTGTAAAATATCTCGACCTGAAAATATGCGATGAAAATGGTAATGAGCTACCAATTGGCCAGAAAGGTGAAATTGTTGTTAAGGGTGAGAATGTTATGGTTGGATACTGGAAAAATGAAAAGGCAACAGCTGAAACTGTACGCGATGGATGGCTCTATACAGGTGATATGGGATATATGGATAAGGATGGTTTCTTGTATGTTTTAGGCCGATTTAAAAGCTTGCTTATATCTAGCGACGGCGAAAAGTATAGCCCTGAGGGTATTGAAGAGTCGCTTGTTCAACATTCAAAATTCATCGATAATGTTGTACTTCACAATAATCAAAAACCTTATACCACTGCATTAATTGTTCCTGCAAAGGAGGCTATTAAGAAGGCTATTACAGAAAAGGGTTTAAGTATTGACTCGGAGGATGCCGCAAAATATGGAATTGAGATTCTTAACAACGAAGTGGCTAAGTTCAAGCCTGGTGGAGAGTTTGGCGATATGTTCCCAGAACGTTGGTTGCCAACAACATTTGCTGTGCTTGATGAACCTTTTAGCGAGCAGAATGGCTTTATCAATAGTACCCTTAAGGTTGTTAGGGGGAAGGTGGAAAAACACTTCTCCGATAGGCTTGAGCATCTTTACACTCCTGATGGTAAAAATGTGATTAACAAGAAAAATATAGACTCCCTAATTAAACTCCTAAAAAACTAACTGGCTATTAATCCATTTTAAGAAGAGGCTGTATGCATAATCACTTTTTGTGATTTTACAGCCTCTTTTTTTACATCCTTTTCAATCTGTAAAAATGTATAGCATCTAAATTGTTCTGGTTAAACTTTTTTTAACAGACGTAACAATGGTTATTGCCTAATTGAACTTACCTTAGCATGATAAGAATAATTAGTTATGGCCAAGCGGGGAGCATGGGAAATATTTAAAAATTATGTGGGTTTCAGGAAGGAATGCCTGCCAAAAGGTGGTTATGGAATTCATTCACCATTTGTTTTTGATTTGTATACAAACGTTATCGGTATCAATAAAAGTGAGCCCATTTTTAAAGCAATAGAAGCCTATCGCAAAGAGATGATTAAGAGTGATATAGGCATTATACGAAAGACTATTGCTGAAAACATGAATGGTGGATTTCGCGGTGAGCTTGTTAAGCTAAAAAAACTGGCAAGCGTAGTAGCTGTTCCCCCTCATCTTGGTCGATTACTTTATAGGTTGGCTAATCACTTTAAGCCTAAGGTGATGTTAGAACTTGGCACATCTGTTGGAATTAGTAGTTTATATATTGCATTGGCCAATCCAGAGGGTTACCTTTATACCATTGAAGGCGATGAAGCAGTCCTAGGGATTGCCCAAAAAAGGTTTGAGAGTTTTAATGTAAAAAATATTAAACCCATTTGCTCTACTTTTGAGACTGAACTTCCCCGATTGATGGATGAAGTGGATAAATTTGACTTTGTTTTTATTGATGGTGACCATAACGGAAATAAACTTTTACAATATTTTGATGTCATACAAAATAAGTTAACTGATAATTCAGTTGTAATAGTTGACGATATAAGATGGAGTTCCGACATGGAAGATTCTTGGAATGAGCTAATAGCTAAACCAGAGGTGACGGTTTCAATCGACTTGTTTCGATGCGGAATTCTTTTCTTTCGTGGGGGAATTGCCAAACAACATTTTAAATTAAGATACGGACCATACTAACTTAACTTTAAAAATATGAGTGAACATAATTTAATATCGATTTCAAACATAAAAAAGTATTACCAGGTTGGTAGTGTAGTAGTTAAAGCCTTAAAAGGTGTCGATTTAAAAATAAATAAGAATGAGTATGTTGCCATTATGGGACCTTCGGGTTCTGGAAAATCAACATTAATGAATATTTTAGGCTGTTTAGATACTCCTACCGACGGAACCTATATACTTAACGGAACCGATGTAAGTAAGCTAACCGACGATCGTCTTGCCGAAATCCGAAACAAGGAGATTGGGTTTGTTTTTCAAACTTTTAATCTTCTTCCGCGTTACACGGCTCTCGATAACGTTATGCTACCTCTAATTTATGCTGGCGTACCAAAACATGAAAGGATTGAAATGGCCAAGCGGGCTTTGGAAAACGTAGGTTTAGCAGATAGGATGGAACATAAGCCCAATGAACTCTCGGGAGGTCAGCGCCAACGTGTTGCCGTTGCTCGTGCGTTGGTTAATAGCCCTTCTATCATTCTTGCTGACGAGCCTACTGGTAACCTTGACTCTAAAACTTCGGTTGATATCATGAACCTTTTTGAGGATATTTACGAGCAAGGGAATACCATTATCCTTGTTACCCATGAGGAGGACATTGCTCGTCATGCTCGCAGAATTATTCGACTGCTCGATGGTATGATTGAATCCGATGAAATAAACCCCAATCCAACGTTACATCAGAACGTTGTAATTGAGGAACAATAATACTATTTTTTAATTCTTATCTTGAGGTAAATGCTTGCTTGAATAAGTAACTAATAGTTTTTATGAAGATTTATACCAAAACTGGCGATAAAGGAACCACCTCGTTAATTGGAGGTGCTCGTGTACCCAAATACCATCCTAGAATTGAAGCTTACGGAACGGTTGACGAGCTAATTGCTTTTACTGGTTTATTGCGCGATCAACCTGAACTCGATAAGTCAACTGCTGAAATCCTTATTTTTGTTCAGGATCGATTAATGAATTGTGCATCTATTTTAGCAGCCGATTGTACTGATTGCAGTGTTAAAATTCCAAGAATTGAGGATAGTGATATTGCTAAGTTAGAAGCACAGATTGATTTAATGGATGCTCAACTTGATCCGATTACTTCGTTTGTATTGCCAGGAGGACATCAGGTCGTGTCACTATGTCATGTGTGTCGTACGGTTTGCCGTAGGGCCGAACGATTGGTTACACAACTTGCCGAGCAAGTTCCTCTACCTGAAAATGTTGTCATGTTTCTAAATCGGCTAAGCGATTACTTCTTTACACTATCGCGAAAACTTGGCAAAGATTTTGGTGTTGAGCAAATAAAATGGCAACCTAACTTGTAATTCCAAAAATTTTATATATTTGTGAGGTTGTCAAAATGTTTAAAAAATTGACAATCAGAATTTTAACTAATAACTAATACTATGTATTGGACTTTAGAACTAGCATCTAAACTGGAAGATGCACCCTGGCCTGCTACTAAAGATGAGTTAATTGATTATGCAATCCGTTCAGGTGCTCCACTTGAAGTTATTGAAAATCTTCAGGAGTTAGAGGATGATAATGAAATTTATGAGAGCATTGAGGATATTTGGCCAGATTATCCTACTAAAGAAGATTTTCTTTTCAACGAGGATGAATACTAGAATGTAAAAAGAGAGGTTTTGCCTCTCTTTTTTTATCTTTCAATGTCTTTGAACTTCAAAGGTTTCCTACTTTTCCCTTTTACATTTAGTTTATCTTGTTTTTTATCTTTCTTCAAATTGCCGGGTTTTGCATAGTTTTCTACGCGGTGCGATTCTTCTTTAAACGGAATATGTTGTATATCTTCATTGTTCAATATTTTTAAACGACCCTCATTTCCTTTCTCTGCAGGGAGTAATATAAAGTTCTTGGGAACAATGTCGTACTTATCTTTCGGTCTTTTATTGGGTTGCCAAGAGAAGCCTTTTAGTGTAATGTCTTCTGGTTCCACTTTTTTAATGGGGTACAAATTTGATAACGGCTTTTGTTTAAAAGTTACCTTGCTTATCTTGTTGTTTTTAAGTACGATGAAAATCCTTGCGCTTTCGGAACGGTTTGCCATAGTAAGTATCTCTCCATCGCGTATAAAATAAACCGCCTGGCCATTTCCATTTACATCTATTTTTGATGCTTTCCCATCCGAAAAGTGCACAACTATTTTCTTGCCTCTTATTTGATTGTAATAGTTTGTGTCCTCAACCGAAGTAATGAATGCGTTACCTATAAAATCAATTTGATTTAACTTTTTATTTTTGGAATAGATGGTTATTTCATCGGCAGTCATTTGGTTCTCGTTTTGCCAAAGTATTGGTTGTGAGTACATTTTGACTATTGAGTCATGAGTAAAGTAAATGAGAGAATCGCAAAGACCTTGTATATCGGATCTATAAAACTTTACGTTGTGTAAAGCTTTTATGAAGCGATGAGTAGAATCAGGAGTAATGGTGTCTTTTTTGGATATTATCTTAAAAACATCTGCTTTAAGGTAAAGAGTATCATTATTATCAATTTTAACCAGATGAGGATTTCCAGAAACTTCGGCATTCTCAGAATCTTCCCAAAAATTCACTTTATTGCCATATACGAATGCTTGGTTAACGGTATCAACTAAAACGGCATTACCAGTTATGCGGGCAAACTTAGTTGATTTATCGTAATAGATGTCATCGCCAAAAACCTTATTCTCTTTGCTGAGGATATAAGCATTATACTGAAGGCTTACCTGTTCAATTTTTTTGTTATACCAGCCCTTTTCGCAGTAAGCAAAGTTTTGTTCATTAAAAATGTAGGTTGGACCAAAAAAGTAGGCCATCTCTGAATTCGTATTATAGGAAAGCGAATCGGTGTAAATTTTCCCGTCGGGGTTTTCCATTACAACATTACCAGCAAAATGTATCTGATTGCTAGTATCGTAGTAATAGCCTCTAAGGCTAGTTAATTTTGAGTCCTCTGTTGTGATGACACCAGGAGTATTATAGTAAACACTTTTTTCTTTTGAGTTAAAGTAGAGGGTTTTTGTTGTAAGGGTTGCGTCGTCCGATATGAGTTTTACATTGTTACCGTCAATTTTTCCAGTTGAGGTTTTTCCATCGTAGTAGAGGTGCTCACCAGTAATTGTTGACGATTCTTGGTTAATTCTTACATTACCAAATGCATTAAACCAGTTTTCATCGGGGTTATGGTAAGCGCTATCGCAAATCATGCGAGTGCCCTCGTGGCTAAATCGTACATTGCCAATGTAGCGAATCAGCTTTTGCTCATCTAAATTTAGGTTCTTCATGCTATTAGCGCCCTCGAACCTAATTTTAGTTTTTTGTTGAGCAAACAAACTAGGAATGATGCCCATTAAGATGGACAATATAAGAAGTGAACGAAGCGATGCTCTCATTTTGGTGTTTCTACTTTATCCAACCCTTTGTATGAAACTTGCAGCCATGAAAATCGGAATCAACTTTAATGTATATCGTTTTCACTTTCTTAGTTAGCCAATCTTGTAAAGTCTCGTTTTCTTTATTTGATTTTGTTAGTTGTTGAATGATAGCATAGTCGTCTTTCAGATTCGCTTTGTGTTTGGGGATGATCTGCTTTATTCTAATAATTTTAAAGACTACGTTGGCGTGCTCGTCGCGCGATTCAAAAGGTTCGCTAAACTCACCAACCTTTAGGTCCTTAATAGCATAGTAATCGGAAGGTTGAAGGTGCTCCTTCTCAAAAAATAGCGTGTTGGTATACGGGTTAATCATGACCCCTTTGTTCAGGTATGTCTTTTTATCTTGAGAGAACTTGAGAGCAGCCTCGTCAAAGGTTAGGCTATCGGTACGAATTAGTGTTGCAATGCTATCGAGTTTTTGAACAGCTCGGGATAGCATATCGGTAGTAAATTGTGGTTTTAGCAGGATATGGCGCACGTTAACCTGGTTGTTACGTTTTTCAATAAGCTGAATAATATGGTATCCGTATTCTGTTTCTACAACCTGGCTTACCTGTCCTTTTTGTAGGTTAAATGCGGCATCGGCAAACGCTTTAACTAATTCCTCACGGGAGCGAAAACCCAACTCGCCACCCTTAATTGCAGATGCTCTATCCTCTGAGTAAAGAGCAGCAAGAGTGGTAAAACTCTCGCCGTTTAATATCCGATTACGAATTTCAAGTAGCTTCTCTTTGGCTTCAAGTTTAGCTTTCTCAGCATCAGGTGGATATATAACTATTTGTTGTAAAACGTATTGTTGAGGTATTTCGGGCAGACTATCTTTAGGTATATGTTTATAAAACGATTTCACGTCGGCAGGTGTAATTTTTACTTTCTCAATAATTTTTTGCTGCATTTGTTGAGTAAGTTGTTGCTCTCGAATAATCTCCCGAAGATCATCTTTTATTTCAAAAATTGGTTTATTAAAATAGTTCTCAAGCGCTTTCTCGGAACCAATTTGGTTTATAAAATAGTTAAGCCTTCGTTCAACTTCCATTTCAACTGAGCCTTCGTTTACCTCTAAGCTATCAATTTTGGCTTGGGTTAGAAGAAGTTTTTGCATTAAAAGCTGTTCAAGGATTTGGCATCTATCAAGGTTTTGCGATGTGCTACCCTGCATTTTTATCCTTAGAAGTTCTTGTTCAACGTCCGATAGCAAAATCCTTTCGTTTCCTACGATGGCAATAACCTTATCGATAGAAATATTTTCCTGAGAAAATGAAGAAACGCTAATAATTGCAAAGGCAGTTATGCTTAGTAAAAGTCTAAATGCTTTCATGTTTTATCTATTTGAAAATTTCAAAATTATTATTGTCCTTAGCTTTGAGGTAAATACTTTTTTCAAGATCCTCAATTATCTTTTGTTTTCTTGAGTTCAGCAAGATTTGTTTAAGCTCATTTATCACGTACTCAAGGGGAGCAATCTGCCCTTGATGGGTTACATCACGAATCGATACTAAGTAAATAAAGCTACCATCTTCCATTTCAATATATTTTCGAGCAAGAACTTCTTTTAAGTCCTTCACCGGGTATGGTAACTCTTTAGCAATCAGCGAGAAAGGTACCCATTTGTCGTTAAAGAAATCGTAAAAAATAGCTGCTTGATAAGCCAGGTTATCAAGTAATTGTATATCTTCTTGTTTTTCAGAGCGATATATCTCTTTGATTTTTTGGGCTTGAGGGGCCTCTTTTCGAAGTTTGATATATAGAGCTTTTACAATAGGCTCTGTAAGTACAAAATTGTCTTTATTTAAATTATAGTACTCCTCAACCTCCGAATCACTAACAATGGTATCCATTTTTTGGTTTATAAATGCTTGCTCATACTTATGAATTAGAAGTGAAGCCCTATAATCTTCGAGTTGTCGGGCAACATTTTTTTCATTATCGGAGAGGTTTAGCTCGGCCTGTTTTAAAAGAAGCTGAGTTTGTATCCATTTCTCAATATAAGCTTTGGCAATAAGGATACTATCTTCGGGGCTCACATTGGAAAGAAAGATGTTCTTCAAGTCGTCTTTATACAAATACTTATCGTAAACTCTTGCAATAGGTTTTCCCTTATGTTCCGTTTGACACGAAACAGAAGCCATTAAAATTAGTAATGCTATTATTGTTATCCTTTTTATTGGTAGATGTTTCATTGATTTAATTCTTATTTGTAGTTAATTTATGGATTAGCTTGTTGTATTTAGTAGAATCAATTTTAACGACATACTTCTTCTTTAACTCGGTTAACCAAGAATTTTCAATGTAATTCTGAAAATCGGAAATCACTTCAGCTCTACAATCATCAAGTTCTTTAAGTTCATTAGTAGTTACCTTGTCAATGTGGGCAATAAGAATTGAGTCGTTTTCGCTTTTTACATTTATTCCATTTGGCCATGCCTCAAATCCCTTTACCTCCTCACTAGTTGTTAGGTATACGTTTTGTTCATAATTAATATTCACCCCTTTTTTCCCTAATTTTTCAACTATCGCCTGTGGGGCAATGCCTGGTTTCCTTTTTAGCATTTTAGATATTTTATTGGCTACCTTTTCATCATTTGTTCTATATGTTGTTAGGTAAACTCTTTTATCCCACTTGTATCTATCTCTATTTTGTTCAAAGAAGTTGTAAAGGGTGGCACTATCTGTTGCTTGAGTCCATATTTTTTGGTTCGAAATCTCAAAAAGGAGCATACCTTCGTAGTATTCCTTTGCAAGCTGTTTGTATTCGGGATATTTAAGTGGTAGCTGATGTTTCTCGTAATCAAAAAGGGTTTTATCAATCCAAGCATCAAAAACATTGTTTATAAATGAAGGGATTGAAATATTTTGTGCCTTTTTCTGGTTTATGTAGATGAAGTTAAGTAAGTCGGAAAGTTTATAGTTAGTGTTGTTTATAGAAAGAAGTATCGGATTGTTTTTAACTTGAGGGATTTGCCATTGGTCTTTGTAAATAGTTGAGTCTATAAGTTGGTTTAGCTGACTAAATGCCACGTCTTTAAATTCTGTTACCCTGTATTCCCTCTTTAATCTAGCAATGTATGCCTCTTTTACCAGATTAATTCTTGAATCTCGACTAAGAAGGTTTTTTATTTCAGAAAGCATCGATTCATAGCTACCAGGTAACTTTTTGTCGATTAGTTTAACAATGTGCCAGCCAAATGTTGTTTGAAAGGGTTTTGAGATATCGCCAACGTTTTCAAGGTTAAAAGCCACCTCTTCAAATTCAGGGATTATCTGTCCAGATCTAATCCAGGGTAGTTCACCGCCTTTTTCGGCTGTTCCTTTATCATCTGAGTATTGCTTTGCCAGCTTAGCGAAGTCTTCGCCGTTTTGAAGTTTCTCGTGTATCTCTACAATCTTTTTTCTAGCATTCTCTACAACATCTGGTGTAGCATTTGGCTGTACCCTAACCATGATGTGAGCTACCTTAATTTGGCCTTTAGTAGGTCGCCTATCGTGTACTTTTATGATGTGATATCCAAACCTTGTTCGGATTGGTAAAGAAACAGAATCAATGGGAGTGTTAAATGCTGCAGATTCAAAAGGGTAAACCATTTGGAATGCGGAGAACCATCCCAGGTAACCATTGTTTTTACTAACAGATGGGTCGTTGCTCATATTTAGCGCTACTTTACCAAAGGGCTCACCAGAAAGAACCCTTGTTCTGGCTTCCATTGCCTTTTTGTAGTAGGCAAGCGTATCGTTGCCAGAAGTATTTTCGGGCATTCTAATAAGAATATGGCTTGCGTTAACCTCTTCTTTCATTCTCTGGTATGCCTCATGGCTTAAGCGTGATAGCTCGTTTTTATCAATTAGATATGAGCTAGCAAGCTGATCGATGTAGCCGTTGTATTCTTGCTGGAACGATTTAGCTGTATCTATTTTAGCATCTTTTGCGGCTTGAACTTTTAGTCTAAAGTTGATAAATAGGTCCAAATATGCATCAATATCGCTTTTGCTAATAGGAGTATTGCTAACCTTATTGTTTTTCATGTAGAGCGAGGTGAACTCTTCGGTAAGGATTGGCTCACCATTTATAGTTAAAAGAGTATCGCTCACCTGGCATACTGCAGAAAATGTTAAAATGGTAGTGATAAATAAGCTTAAACCAAAGCGAATTATTGATTTCATCTGGATTTTGGTTTTATTGATTCTACAAATAACATTGCATTAATATGCCGAGTCTCTACTATAGTTTGGAGCCTCACGGGTAATAGCCACATCATGAGGGTGACTCTCAATAATACCAGCATTGGTTATACGAACGAACTTAGCATTCTTAAGCGCTTCAAGGTTTGGAGCACCGCAATAGCCCATGCCTGCTCGTAATCCACCTATTAACTGGTAAAAAACTTCAGATAGAGTTCCCTTGTAAGGTACTCGAGCAACAATGCCTTCTGGAACCAGTTTCTTAATATCATCCTCAACATCTTGGAAGTAACGATCCTTTGAGCCCTTTTGCATGGCGTCAAGAGACCCCATTCCTCTATATGATTTGAACTTACGACCATTGTAAATGATAGTTTCGCCTGGTGATTCTTCAACCCCAGCAAAAAGCGAACCAGCCATAATGGTATCGGCTCCTGCTGCAAGTGCCTTTACAATATCACCAGAGTATCTAATTCCTCCATCGGCAATAACAGGCACACCAGAGCCTTTAATGGCTTTTGAAACATCCCAAATGGCATTGAGTTGAGGTACACCTACACCTGCTACAACACGGGTTGTACAAATAGATCCAGGCCCAATTCCAACTTTTACAGCATCTGCACCTGCGTCAACAAGCATTTTGGCAGCTTCTGCTGTAGCAATGTTTCCAACAACAACATCAAGTCCAGGAAACTCTTTTTTTACTTTTTTGAGCATCTCAACCACACCCTTGGTATGACCATGGGCTGTATCAATAACTATAGCATCAACATCGTTATCGTATAGAGCCTTAACACGTTCTAAAGTGTCGCTTGTAACCCCAACCCCAGCAGCTACTCTTAACCTACCTTTTTTATCCTTGCTGGCGTTAGGATTGTCTTTTACCTTAGTAATGTCTTTGTAGGTTAACAGCCCAATAAGCTTGTTATTCTCATCAACTACAGGTAGCTTTTCAATTTTATGCTCCTTAAGAATTTCTGTTGCTTTTTCTAAGTCAATGGATTGATTAGTGGTAATTATCCCCTTTGAAGTCATTACCTCACTTATTGGGGTGCGAAGATTTTCATGGAAACGCAAATCGCGGTTAGTAATAATGCCTATTAGTATGCCACTTTCATCAACAACTGGTATGCCTCCAATATGGTACTCCTTCATCATTGCCAGTGCATCGCCAATTGTGGCGTTAGGACCAATGGTTACAGGTTCATAAATCATACCGTTTTCGGCCCTTTTTACCTCACGAACCTGGCGTGCTTGTGCCTCTATTGACATGTTCTTGTGAATTACACCTATACCTCCCTCACGAGCAATGGCAATGGCAAGTGCAGCCTCGGTAACAGTATCCATTGCTGCTGATACTATTGGTGCCTTTAACTCAATGTTGCGTGAAAATTTAGAAGTTAAATCAACATTGCGGGGTAAAACTTCTGAATATGCTGGCACTAGCAATACATCATCGAAAGTTAAACCTTCTGCGACAACTTTATTTTTTAAAAACGACATGGCTACTTGGTTTACTGTTTAAAAATGCGGCAAGTTACAAAAAAATGAGATTTCTACAATTGGCTTTTCTTAGAATGACACTAAGTATCTGTTGTTTTTTGTTAAACTAATTACTTACATAAATTGTTAACTTTAAATAATACGAATTGATTTTCAAATATTTTTTATTTAAATTGCTAGTATAAATTATAAACAGTTGAAAAAAGATTTCGATATAAATAGTCTACGGAAAGAGTTCGCCGAGCTAAAAGCCAAATACCATGAACTTCGTTATAAAGCAGTTTTGTCAAAAAAAACTGCCGACGATGCAAAGAATTTACTTGAAGATGTTCAAGCTCGTAACCAAGCATTACTTGAAGCAAACCCCGATTTAATGTTTGTTTTCGATAGGGATGGTAATTTTTTAGATTACAACGCCGAGAGTGGTGATATGTATGCGGTACCTGAATCATTCATTGGGAAAAAGGTTGATTTGGTATTACCTCCCGATGTTGCAACGCTAACTCACGATAAAATAAAAGCCCTTTACGAAACTAATCAAATGCAGATTTATGATTATCAGCTAGTAATAAATGGGGAACTACGTTTTTTTGAGAGCCGTTTGGTAAAGTATGGTCAGGATAAGGCGTTGGCAGTTGTAAGGGATATTACCGAACGTAAAAACTATGAGCTCAAGATTAAGGAGAGGGAGTCGAAATATCAAGAACTTTACGATTTGTTGAGGCTATTAGCCGATACTACTCCCGATATGATTTGGGCAAAGGATGTGGAAAAACGTTTCATCTTTGTAAATAAGGCTATTTGCAGAGATTTACTTAATGCGAAGGACACTAATGAACCTATTGGTAAAACAGATTTGTTTTTTGCTTTACGCGAGCGTGAAAGACATCCCGAAAACCCAGAGTGGCATACATTTGGTGAGCTTTGCATGGATTCCGATGAGATTACCATGCAGGAGATGCGCCCAATGCAATTCGAAGAATTTGGAAATATTAAAGGAAAATTTGTTTTTCTGGATGTTCACAAAGCTCCCCTATTAGATAAGAACGGCAAGTTAATAGGGGTTGTAGGAACTGCTAGGGATATAACTAAGTATAAGGAGTATGAAAGGCAGCTGAAACTCTCAGAAGAAACCTATAGGGGTATAATTAACAGCATTTCAGAGGCTGTTTACATTCAGGATGAGAATGGTATTTTTCTAGATGTAAATGACACCGCAACAAAAATCTACGGTTTTCCGCGCGAGTATTTTATTGGCAAGAGCCCTGAATTTCTTTCTGCTCCAGGATACAACGATTTACCTAAAGTAGCAGAATATGTCAAAAAGGCTTATAATGGTGAGCCACAACAGTTTGAGTTTTGGGGAATTAAACACGATGGATCCCATTTCCCAAAGGTGGTTAGCGTGACCCCTGGTAAATATTTTGGCAGGAGGTGCGTTATTGCTGTTGCTCGTGATATTACTGAGCGCAAGAAGTGGGAAAATGACTTAATTGAAGCTAAGGCAAAAGCCGAAGAGAACGACAGGTTGAAATCGGCATTCCTTGCCAATATGAGCCATGAGATTAGAACACCCTTGAATGGTATTTTAGGCTTTGTTCAGCTTATGAAGGACCCTTGCCTAAATAAGGACTCTTTTGAACGGTATTTGGAAATTATTGAAAAGAGTGGCGAAAGGCTTAATAGCCTACTTAACGGATTAATAGACCTGGCTAGAATTGAATCCGGACAGCTCAATGTGAATATCAAGCCTGTGAAAATCTATAGTATATACAGCTATCTGTATGAATTATTCAAACACGAGGCCTCTGCTAAAGGTTTAAAGTTTCTTTCAAAATGCAATATTAAAGACCCCGAAACAACCATTGAGACCGACCCGAATCTGCTACAGGATTCATTAGTTAACATTCTGAAGAATGCCATAAAATACACAGAAAAAGGGCATGTTGAGATTGGTTGTATGGTAATTGATAACACCCTTGATTTCTGGGTCAAAGATACAGGCATTGGGATACCTGATGATAAGAAAGAGGTCATTTTTGATAGATTTGTAAGAGGGAATGATGATTATACAAATCCATACGAAGGGGCCGGTTTAGGGTTGGCAATTTCAAAATCTTATATTGAAAAGTTAGGTGGACAAATCACCTTTGAAAGTAGGGTAGGGGTTGGGTCTATATTTCATGTTAAAGTTCCAGTAAAACCCATACAAAATGAAGCTGATAAAAATGCTAATGCACCTAAAGGTGAATCTACTGAAGTGCAGAAGGGACTAGATTTAAACATTTTGGTGGTTGACGATGATTACATCTCGGCTCTACTGCTAAAGGAGTTACTATTAAAATATTCCGAGAGAATCTTTATTGCCCACAGTGGAGTAGAAGCAGTAGAAGCTGTTAAATCCAATCCTGATATCGATTTGGTTTTTATGGATATAAAAATGTCTGGATTAAACGGATATGAAGCCACTCAAAAGATAAAAGCAATTAACCCCAACATAAAGGTTATTGCACAAACCGCCTTTGCCATGAAAGGTGATAAGGAAATGGTGCTAAAGGCTGGTTGTAACGGGTATATATCTAAACCTATTGATAAGGTGGAACTTGAGCAAATTGTTCAGGATTGTTTAAAAGATGCTAATCGGTAATCCCCCACTGCTTCAGCATATATGCATATATAAATGCATCGTCATTAAGTTGTGCGTATCTGCCCGATGACTGCGAATGGCCAAGCCCCATATCAACCCAAAGTAAGATTTCGCTGTCTCCCGTGTTGTTTTCTCTTAGCTTGGCGGCCCATTTTACCGGCTCGTAATATTGAACCTGATTATCGTTAAACCCGGCGGTGATAAGCATATTTGGATATTTTTGTCGCTTTACCTGATCGTAGGGGGAGTATGATTTAATGTAAAAGTAGCAGGTTGAATCGTTTGGATTTCCCCATTCATTATACTCAACCGTGGTTAAAGTTTTGGAGGAATCGAGCATTGTTGTAAGCACATCAACAAAGGGAACTTCAGCTACAATTGCCTTGAATAAATCGGGGCGCATGTTGGCTACAGCTCCCATTAACATGCCACCTGCACTGCTTCCATGGGCAATAAGCATATCAGAAGAGGTGTAACCATCAGCAATAAGTTTTTCGGCGCATGCAATAAAGTCGGTAAAAGTATTTTTCTTGTTCAAAAGCTTTCCTTGTTCGTACCAGTGTCTTCCCATTTCTTGTCCTCCACGTACATGTGCAATGGCGTAAACAACGCCTCTATCAAGAAGGCTTACCAGGTTTGGGTCAAAGGTCGTGTTGATTGAGTAGCCGTAGGCTCCGTATCCGTATAACAGCAAAGGGGTTTCTTTTGAAAACTCAATCCCTTTTTTGTAAACCATCGATATAGGAATTTTTGCGCCATCACTGGCGGTAGCCCAAATTCTTTTCGATTCGTAATTTGAGGGATCAAATCCTCCTAAGACTTCGTTCTGTTTTATTAATCGAATTTTGCGAGTAGTCATGTTATACTCACAAGTTGAACCAGGTGTAGTAAGTGAGGTGTAGAAGTAGTAAAATAAATTGGTGTTGTACTCTGGGTTAATTGAT
This sequence comes from Tenuifilum thalassicum, assembly GCF_013265555.1. Lineage (GTDB taxonomy): Bacteria > Bacteroidota > Bacteroidia > Bacteroidales > Tenuifilaceae > Tenuifilum > Tenuifilum thalassicum. The sequence continues at coordinate 942,247 of NZ_CP041345.1, forward strand.
GGTAGTGCAATGTAAACATCTTCACCAAAATCAATGTAATGCTGCTCAAGTGTTTGCAAATTGGTTACTTTTACTTTTGTTAGCGCATCACGACGCTCGGTTGTAACCAGATGGTTTTTAAATGCTTCCATGGTTAAGATTAGCACTGAGCTATCGGCTGGTATTATTTCTTGCCAATTTTTTAGGTTAGGGTTGTATGTTGGGGCCCTTAGCACCCTGAAATTCTTTGCTTTATAATTAGTGAGAAAATAGAAGTACTTTCCAGAATGGTCAACACTATATTCAAAGCCATTTTTCCTGCTGGCAATAAGTTTGAAGTTGCCTAATGGTGTTTTTGAGTTAAGATACCAGCATTCACTCGATACACCATTAGAGGTAGAGATTATTATATAGTCGTTCGACTTTGTAGTAAATACATGAGTTCGGAAAGTGTTATCTTTTTTAGAGAAAACCAGTTTGTCCTCGTAAGGTTGAAGGATGTCGTGCCTATATACGGCCGAAGGTCGAAGTAGGCTGTCTTTGAAAGTGTAAAAAACAAAACGGCTATCCTTAGTCCAGGCTACCTCGCCGGTAGTATTTTCAATCTTATGCTCAAGTAAACGACCTGTAGCAAGGTCTTTGAAATAGATGGTAAAATAGCGTCTCCCAATTGTGTCGACCCCGTAAGCCATGTAATTGTTATCGGGTGAGATGTCAATACTTGCTATCTGGCAATAACGATGACCTGCTGCTACCTCATTCTCATCGAGAATAATTTCTTCGGGAGCATTCATGCTTCCTTTTCGCCTACAGTTAATCGGATATTCTTTCCCCTCTTCGTATTTTATGTAGTAGTAATAGCCATTCATAAAGACAGGAACAGTAATATCATCGCCTCTTTTACGCGATCGCATTTCAGAAACCAAACGCTTTTGAAGTTCAAGAGTCGATTCCATTACGGCATACGTGTATGTGTTTTCTGCAAGGATGTAATCTATAACCTTTTGTGAATCGCGATAGCTAAGCCAGTAATATGGGTCTATTCTGGTATCTCCAAACATAACTAAAGCCGTATCATGTTTTTCAGCTTTTGGGTGGCTAGGAATTGTAGTGCATGATGAGCTTAACAAGACTAGGAGTGAGAAAAGGCAAATCTTTTCAATGTTTTTTAAAATCATTCTTTCATCAGATTTTTGAAAATCAAATTTATCACATTGATTACTTTTATACAAAATATCGTTAATTTTATTCAATTGAATCTTTGTTTATGTTGGCTAAACATATTTATCTTTTAGCTGTTTAACAATAAAAAGTTTAATATGAAGAAGTTTCTTGCACTAATAATTCTGCTAGCATTTTTTTTTGGGTGTAGCAGTAAAATACAAGAAAAGCAAAACACCGAAATACCAATTGTTAACTTTTCTGGGGTAAAACCTTATTTAAGTAGCGTTTCCGATACGGTTTATGTTATAAACTTTTGGGCTACATGGTGCGCACCTTGTGTTAAGGAATTCCCATATTTTGAAGAAGTTTTAAATCGATATAAAAACCGAAAGGTAAAAGTTTTGATGATAAACCTGGATTTTCCAAATCAGCTCGATAAGAGCTTAAAGCCATTCCTTGCAGAAAGGGAGTCCCGCATAAATGTGATTGTGCTGGATGACCCGAATCAGAATGAATGGATAAATAAAGTTGATTCAACGTGGAGTGGCGCACTTCCTGCCACATTAATATACAAGGGCTCAGACCGGGTCTTTTATGAAGGACCAGTAGAGTTGAGTGATTTAACTGTTAAAATTGACAGTTTACTTTTAAAACCTTAAAATCTAAAGTTATGAAGAAGATGATGTTAACGTTTGCTGCTACCTTTATGGTTGCCGCACTTTTTGCTCAGGGTTTAAAAATTGGCGATAAGGCCCCTGACTTTCGCCTAAAAAATGTTGATGGTAAAATGATTTCCCTTGCCGATTACAAGGATGCTAAAGGGTTTATAGTGATATTCTCTTGTAACCATTGCCCATTTGTAAAGGCGTATGAGGACAGGATTATTGAACTTCACAAGAAGTTTGAACCTAAGGGCTTCCCTGTAGTAGCCATTAACTCAAATGATCCTAATGTTGTGCCTGAAGATTCTTATGAGAAGATGATAGAGCGTGCAAAGGAGAAAGACTTTCCTTTTGCCTATCTTTTTGATGAGGGGCAAAATGTTTACCCCAAGTATGGCGCTACAAGAACGCCTCATGTTTTCATTTTAAGCAAAAACAAGGGCAACCTGGTTGTAGAGTACATAGGCACAATTGATGACAACTACAAAGATGCCTCAGCTGTTAAAACAAAGTATGTGGAGGATGCGGTTAATGCACTTTTAGCAGGTAAAAAGCCTCCAGTAACCGAAACCAAAGCCATTGGATGTTCAATTAAGGTAAAAAAGTAGTTTTATCTTATATTTTTGTTGGCCGCTTCGTTTGAGGCGGCTTTTTTATTAGCTTAGCTCAAAAATAAAATCATGGCGTATCTTAAAGTGGTTCCAACATCCGACGGCAGCCCAACCCTTTTTAGTGATAAATTTAATGCGCACTACCATTCTATAAACGGTGCAATTACCGAATCGAACCATGTCTTTATAAATGCTGGTTTTAAAAAGGTTGCAGAAAACAGGTCGTTTGTCAGGGTGTTGGAGGTTGGCCTTGGAACATGTCTAAATTCAGCTTTAACAGCAGTAGCTGCTAAAGGGTGGGTTGTTAAAGTAGAATATTTTGGTATTGAAATGTTCCCTCCTGAAAAACCATTGCTTAAAAATATGATTAGTAACTTTAATACAGAGAGTGAACTAAAAGAGCAATGGCTAAAAGTTGCTCAGGCTCCATTTGGTGAGTCTACAATTATAAACAATAAATTTTCAATACATAAGATTGAGGATGATTTTTGTAAATGGATCCCGTCGATAAATTTTGATGTTGTCTATTTTGATGCCTTTGCACCCGATGATCAACCAGAGATGTGGAGTATTGAGAACTTTAAGAAACTATTTCTGTGTTTGAACCCAAATGGAATTTTAGTTACCTATTCAGCAAAGGGAGTTGTTAAACAAAATTTAAGAGATGCAGGTTTCAAGGTGGAGCGTTTGAGTGGGCCTCCAGGTAAACGCCATATGATAAGAGCAATTAAGGTGACTTAACCATACAAAAAAGGTTAACAGTATTGTTACAATTCAAAAAGTGTCGTATATTCGCAATGAATAAATTTTGAAGAATTAATCTAAATTAATTATACCATGAAGTTTAAAAGTTTATTAGTTGCCGCATTGGCATTTCCTGTAATGGTTTCTTGCCAGAGCTCAAATAAAAAGGTTGGCAAAGTTATTTTAAAATCCGATACCGACAGCTTAAGTTACGCACTAGGTGTTAATATCTCATCAAGTTTTAAAAATGCTAACTTCAAAGAAATTAACTTTAAAGCTGTAGCACGTGCAATTCAGGATGTTTATAGTGATGATTCTGCACAAGTAAAAATGACCAATGAAGAAGCGATGAATGTCATTAGGACATATTTTGATCGTCAACAAAAAAAATTAGCTGAAGAGAATCGCATTGCTAGTGAGAAGTTCCTTGAAGAAAATAAAACTAAAGAGGGTGTTATTGTTGATTCCTCGGGATTGCAATACAAAATAATTGAAGAAGGTACTGGTCCAATGCCAACTGCAGAAGACGTTGTTAAAGTTCACTACAAAGGGACTCTGATAGATGGAACTCAGTTTGATTCATCATACGATAGGGGAGAGCCTGCCCAATTTAAATTAAACCAAGTAATTAAGGGTTGGACAATCGGTTTGCAAAAAATGAAAGTAGGATCAAAGTTTATACTTTACATACCTAGCGATTTGGCCTATGGCGAAACAGTACGCCCTGGTGGACCTATTGGTCCTAACCAAGCTCTCATTTTTGAGGTTGAACTTCTTGACATTGTTAAAGATACCTCAAATAATAAATAAATAATTCTACTTTAATTATTTAGCCGGGTTGGTTTACCACCCGGCTTTTTAATCTAGCACAGGATGGAAATAAAAGGTAAATTGATCAAAGCGCTCGACCAGCAAAGCGGACAGGGAAAAAATGGCACCTGGGTCAAGCAAGAGTTTATTATTGAAACGCAGGAGCAATACCCCAGAAAGGTATGTATTTCGCTTTGGGGCGATAAGGTTAAGGAATTGGAATCAATCCAAGTAGGCGATTTATTAACTGCTTCAATTAATATTGAATCGCGTGAGTATAATGGCAGGTGGTATACCGACATTCGTGCCTGGCGAATTGTAAAGGAAAACGTGTCCAACGATTCTTCAGTACCACCTGACTCCCCTCCGTTTAATGAAAGTGATTTTCCCGATATTAACGAAAGCGATGAGGATTTCCCCTTTTAGTCAAACTAAATTTTAATAAACCATGGAAACTATTAGTGAGCAAATCATTCATAAATACCAGTTTCTCGAAAACTTGGAATCATGGTTATTTAATATGGGGTTCAGTGAGAATCTTGCTCAATTAGCAAAGGTTTCCATTGCTTTGGTAGGAATTCTTATATTGGCCTTTATCGCTGATTTTATTGCTAAGCGTATTTTTCTTACCTCAATGGAAAGGATAGCACACTTTACTAAAACCGATTGGGATGATATTTTAGTAGAAAAACGTTTTTTCCATCAATTGGCTCACTTCGCCCCTGCAATACTGGTCTACCTTACCATAGGCGTTGCTCTATATGATTACTCTCCCAAACTTACCATAGTTTTTCAGGCGTTAGTAAAAATTTATATGGTTTATCTTTCGGTTAGCACTCTGTCAATTCTTCTTGATAGCATTAATATCATTTACCAAAAGTACCCTTTCGCCGCTAGCCGACCAATAAAAGGCTATCTTCAAGTTATAAAAATAATTCTTTACATATTTGCTGGAATAATTGTAGTTGCTATTCTCATTAATCGCGATCCATCATCGCTAATATTAGGGTTAGGGGCTTCTACGGCCATTTTAATGTTGGTGTTTAAAGATGCAATTAATGGTTTGGTTGCTTCCATTCAACTTTCTGCAAATAAGATGCTTAAGATAGGTGATTGGATTGAAATGCCTAATCGAAATCTTGATGGGAATGTCATAGATATAAGCTTAACCACTGTTAAAGTTCAGAATTGGGATAAAACAATAACTACCGTTCCTCCTTATGCTCTGGTTAATGAAAGTTTCAAGAATTGGAGAGGAATGGAAGAGTCTGACGGACGAAGGGTGATGAAATCGCTCATTATCGATTCAAAGACCATTAAGTTTTGTAATAGAGAGCTGCTTGAGCGTTTATCAAAGATAAATCTTATTAAGAATATTGTTGCTGAGGTTAATCTGAATGATGTAGATGATCAGGATCAGATTGCTCTTATTAATGCCGGTGCACAAACCAATCTTAATCTCTTCCGTAGGTATGTTTATGAATACCTTTCGCATCATCCTCAGGTAAATAAAAGCCTTACTCTAATTGTTCGACTAAAGCAGCCTACCGAATTTGGAATTCCATTTGAGATGTACTTCTTTTTGAAAGAAAAGCGATGGACTCAATATGAGATCATTCAATCGAAAATAATTGATCATATTTTTGCTGCATTACCGGTTTTTGATTTGAAAGTATACCAGCGTTTAACAAGCGATGATATCAGAGCTTTGGTAAACAAGTTAAATTAGTAGTTTGAAAGAGTCATACTAAATTATGAGCAAATAATTTTTAAGGGAATATGAACGAACACGAAAAATTTATGGATGAGGCCATCAAGCTTGCTATTGATGGTGTTATAGCTGGCGAAGGGGGACCTTTTGGTGCTATAGTTGTTAAAGATGGTAAAATTGTAGGTCGCGGGAATAACCATGTAACCTCAACCAACGATCCTACAGCTCATGCCGAGGTGATGGCCATAAGAGACGCGTGTAAGAACCTGAACACTTTTCAGCTAAACGGATGCGTACTTTATACTTCGTGCGAGCCATGCCCCATGTGCTTTGGCGCAATTTATTGGGCTCGTCTCGACAAGGTATACTACTCTGCCAACCGTCATATGGCTTCATATCATGGATTTGACGACAGCTTCATTTATGATGAGGTCAATCTTTCTTTTGACCATCGCAGGATACCTTTTATACATGTTAGCCCCGAAAAGGGAGTAGTACCCTTCAGGGAGTGGGACAAGAAAGAGAATAAAATTAAATACTAACCTTAATTAGACATTCTTTGAGTCTCGGAATGTTGCTAAAATTCAGTTAGATATGAAGAAATCAAAGAATGTTGCTCTGGTATTAGGGAGTGGGGGAGCCAGGGGGCTTGCCCATATTGGAGTAATTGAAGAGCTTGAACGTAGAGGTTATAATATTACCTCCATTTCAGGTTCTTCAATGGGGGCATTGGTAGGTGGCCTGTTAGCAGCCAATAGGTTGGAAGAATACAAAGAGTGGATAATTTCTTTAGATAAGATTGATATACTAACTCTTATTGACTTTACCATTTCGTCTAGAGGAATTGTTAAAGGCCACAAGGTGTTTGAGCGAATGCAAGAGCTCAACCTTATACCCAATGTAAATATTGAGGATTTGCCAACTCCTTACACCGCTGTTGCTGTTGATATATTAAATAACAAGCTGGTAGTTTTTAATTCTGGAAATTTACAAACTGCAATTAGAGCATCTATTTCAATACCAAATGTATTTACACCTTTACAATGTAATGGTTCCATTTTAGTTGATGGAGGCGTTTTATCACCTTTGCCTCTTGAATATATTAAGAGACAGGATGATGACTTGCTTATTGCTGTAGATTTAAACGCAATAAAGCCGTATGACCATGAAAAAAAGGAAAAGGACGATAAAAAGAGTTGGAGCATAGATAATCCTAAATTTGAAAAGCTAGTTAAGCAGTGGGATAGGCTATTTGGTCATTTTGTTGATAACCATAAGGGGGAGGAAGAAGGTAAGAAAGTCCAACCGAAATCGCTTGGTTATTTTGATTTGGCAATGCGTTCCATTCAACTTATGCAAGCGCAGCTCACACAATATGCACTTAAAGTAACTCCGCCTGATGCGTTAATTTCAATATCAAAAAACTCTGCAACCGTTTTTGAGTTTTACAGAGCTAAAGAGCTAATTGAGTATGGTCGGACGGAGTGCGCTAAGGTGCTTGACGAGAAAGGCTTATAGGCTGCGCTGTCGTAACGCTTCGTAAAGCATTACTCCTGTTGCAACAGAAACATTCAGCGATTCAATTTTCCCTTTTAAGGGTATCCTTACAACTTCATCGGAGAGTTTTAAAACTTCGGGATGTATTCCAGTATCTTCGGCACCCATGACTATAGCAATGGGGCCAGCAAAATCAGCATTATACAAATCTTTTTTGCCCTTTTCGCTTGCCGATATAATTCTGAACCCATTATCTTTAAGCTGATAGCAAAACATCTTTAAACTCCCAACTCTGCAAATTGGCAAGTTATATAGCGCACCTGCAGATGTTTTAATGGCATCGCTACCTACACTAGCAGCACCTTTAGCTGGTACAATTATTGCATCCACTCCAGCACATTCGGCAGTTCTTACAATAGCGCCAAAATTCCGAACATCGGTTACTCTGTCCAGTACCAGAAGAAAAGGAGGTGAGTTTTGCTCTTGAAGCTTGGGTAGTATATCGTCGAACTTTTGATATTCAATTGAGGCTGTGTAAGCAATAACTCCTTGGTGGTTTTTGTTTTGAAATTTTGAAAAGGCTTCAATAGGTACATACTGAAAGGGAATGTTCTCATGTTTTAGCTTTCCTAAAAGCTCAGATGCAAGATTACCTGTTAAGCCTTTCTTGATTATTACTTTGCTAATCGGAGCATTTGAATTTACTGCTTCAATAACAGCTCTGATGCCAAATATTAGATTTTCTTCTTTAGCCATGTTTATAGTTTGTTGCGTTGTTGTTTTAATTTGTCTAGTTGCGTGGCAAGATCTTCCCATTGCTCCATCTTTGTGGCAAGGTCTTCTTTCTTACCCTCGTAATTTGTAAAAAATTCCTTATCGCTTAGATCTATTCCATGTGCTGCAGGATCGGTTAGCTTGTTATCGATTTCGGATAATTCACTTTCAAGGGAAGAGATCTCTTGCTCTAACTTATTGATTTGATTTTCAACTTTTCTAATCTTTCGATCTAACTCTTTTCGTTCTTCCCACAACTTTTTTTGGTCGGATGGTGCGTTGGTTTTATCTGTTGACTTTTGTTGCCTTTGTACAGCTTCTAGTTCTTTAAGAGTTTCCAGTTTTTTACGACGTAAAAAGTCGTATATACCACCAATGTGTTCTTTGACTTTCCCATGGGTGAATTCATAAACTTTATTCACCAATCCATTAAGGAAATCGCGATCGTGAGAAACAATAATAACTGTACCATTATACTCCAAGAGAGCATTCTTCAGAACATCTTTCGAACGCATGTCGAGGTGGTTTGTTGGCTCGTCGAGCACCAGTAGGTTATAGGGTTGAAGCATTAGCTTTGCTAGCGCCAAGCGGTTACGCTCTCCTCCCGATAACACGCTTACGCGTTTATCTACATCTTCGCCACGAAAAAGGAAAGCGCCAAGAATATCACGAATTTTTGTTCTTATATCCCCAACAGCAACTCTATCGATGGTTTCAAGAACAGTTAGCGAGTTGTCAAGTATCTCATCCTGGTTTTGTGCAAAATAACCAATGGTAACATTGTGGCCAATTTTCAGCTCTCCATCGTAGCTAAGCTCACCAACGATGATTCGGCTCATAGTGGTTTTCCCTTCGCCGTTTCGCCCAACAAATGCCACCTTTTCGCCACGTTCAATTGTAAAGTGTGCATCGGCAAATACTTGTTTGGTATCAAAACTCTTTGCTAGACCTTTTGCTTCAACAACAATATCGCCAGAACGAGGTGCTTCAGGGAAACGGATGTTTACCGTAGAGTTGTCTTCTTCCTCTATTTCAATAATATCCATCCGTTCAAGCATTTTTATTCTTGACTGTACTTGAACGGCCTTTGTTGCCTTGTAACGGAATCGCTCAATGAAGTCTTGGGTATCTTCTATTAGCTTTTGCTGGTTTCGGTATGCAGCCAGCTGCTGCTCACGTCGTTCACGTCGAAGCTCAACATACTTAGTGTAAGGAACACGGTAGTCGTATACTTTACCTAATGAGATTTCAATTGTACGTTGGGTAACATTATCGAGGAATGCACGGTCGTGTGAGATTAGTAGTAGGGTGCCTTGGAAGTTTTTAAGGTACTCTTCTAGCCATTGTATCGATTCAATATCCAGGTGGTTGGTTGGCTCATCGAGCAGAAGAACCTGAGGGTTTTGTAGCAGTATCTTGGCAAGCTCTATTCGCATTCGCCAACCACCACTAAACTCAGTTGTTGGCCTAACGAAATCGGTTCGCTCAAATCCCAATCCCAGTAAAGTTTGCTCTGCACGTGCATCTGCTGTGTCGCCATCAAGAATGGTATAACGATCGTTAAGGTCGGTAAGCTTACTAATGAGGGCTAGATACTCTTTACTTTCGTAGTCGGTTCGTGTTGCTATCTGTTCCGTTAGCTTTGTGATTTCGGATTTGATTTGTTTGATCTCAGCAAAAGCTTTCTTTGCTTCATCAAGAACCGTATTGCCCGAGGCAAGCTTCATTTGTTGAGGAAGATATCCCAACTTAATATCGCCCGATAACGAAACACTCCCCGAGGTTGGCTTTATTTCACCTGCAATTAGCCTAAGCATTGTGGTTTTACCTGCTCCATTTTTACCAACAAGGCCAACACGCTCATTATCGTTAAGCTGAAAGCTAACTCCTTTGAATAGGTCAAAACCACCAAAAGTTAGTGTGAGATTATTTACCGAAACCATTGTAAAACAGAAAAAATAGTTGCTGCAAAGGTAACACTTTATACTACTATTTTAGTCCTTAGAGTCATTTTTGGATTTTGCCTTTTGAATATCGAAATTGTAATAAACACCTAATGTGTATGTTCTCAACGGATTATTAGTATTTAACTTGTCTTGCAGCTGGAAAAACAAATCGATGCTCGATTTTTTATTAAGGGGGTATTCTATTCCTGTTCTAAATCTAATTTTTGAAAATTCTTTGGTTTCGTTTGGCGAAACATCAAAATAAATTTCCGACTGTATAAAGGGTTCAATCTTTGACCCTTTTATGTTATACGATAGCTTAATACCCTCACGAAACTCTCTTTGTGTTTCAATGGAGTACCCATAATTGTATCGATTAATTAATCGGTGAAAGTAGTAAAATCGGTTCGATAGCTTAAATCGGCCTAAGCCAATATTTGTCCTAACATTTATTCCTAAACGGTGAGCGTTAAAGTACTCCCCTGGATCGTCGTGAAAACGGTAGTACCTATATGATATACCTAGCTGAAAAAGTTTGTGAAATTTAATTTTAGCATCGGTTTCAAGTATAAGTTTGTCTATACTCATATCATCTATCAACCTTATTTCTGGTGAAAAGGAAACATCAACTTTTTTTGAAAGAGAGAGGTTTGCATTAGCACCAGTCCAAAATGTGCGCGATACCTGGGAATAAGTATTCATTCCAAACAGTAAGCCAACGAGCAAAAGTGCAAAGGTTATAGAGCGTTTCATCAATTCGATTTTTTGTCAAAAATAACTTTTTGTGGCTGAATAACTAAATCCTGTTTGCCATGAAGTGTTATATAAATTAAGTAGATACCACTTGGAATGCCATTTGGCTGCCACTCATACTTTGTGTATGTTTCCTTTTTAATATCCTCCTTGGCGATAATTCTTCCTTGAGAGTTAATGATTGTGATGGTGTAATCGTAAGCTGGTTGGTACGATAAAGATATGGTTAACCTATTGGAAAACGGATTGGGATAGGTAATAATTTGTGGCAAAACCATTTCAAAGCGTTTCGTTGTTAACACATTGCTCAATCCAGGTGTTGGACTTAAAAGTATTTGAGGTAAACCCAAACCATCAGGGTAATACCCAAAACTAGCATTTTTATCGATGCTTCCAAATCTAAAACCATCAACCAGTTTATATCCATTTGAGGTTAGGGCAAACAAACCTATCTCTTCGCTTTGTTTGTTTAGTTTGAATGGAAGATGGTTTTCCCCTTTTTCTGGTTGTCCGTCGGCCCAAAGCAGCTTAAACTCACCAGGTTTGATTATTATATTGGGTAGAATGCATTTTGTTGGTTTTCCCAAAGTATCAGTAATAGTCATGCCATAAAGTGAGATTGGTGTTTTGCCATAATTGTAGAGCTCAATCCAATCGGAATAGAAACAGAATTCATCGGGGAAAGTTGATGTGTTCGAGGTCATCACTTCATTAATGCATAAAGGTAAATCGATTTGATTAAACTCAACCTCGTAAACATTTTCAAGTGGTTCCCGGGTTTTGTTACCATTTTTATCGGTTGCTTCAAAAAAGAAGCGGATTCGTTTTGTTTTGTCAGCCCAAGGGCCTATAGTGGTTTTAAAGTGGTTATTATTAGTGTTGTCCATCGATTTGCTTTTGTAGCCATCTTTATCGGTACAGTAAAATATCTTAAACTCTGCCAAATCTTCATCGTCAACATCAGCGGAAACTAAAATGGGAACCCTGTGGCCATAGGCTTGCCATGTAACATTTGAGATAATTGGCGGAATGTCACCGATGCTAAACTGCGAATTAGCATATTGAATGCGTTTTGTTACATAAGGGATTAAACCGTATTTTACATGTCCGCTTAATGCGGAGGTGAATGAGTTATAGAAATCGTCAAAGTTCCAACCATAATCGAGCGGCCTGTATGGGTCGGCTAATACATTATCCTCTATAGTTGATCGAAGCGCAAAGGCTTTTGTCTGTATGCTTTGAACCGAGAAATCGCCATTAATTAGTTTTTTTAGGTAAAAATAGTAACGATTCCGATACTCTTTAACAGCCAGAATGTTTTTGGTAAGCGGACGCAAATCGCTACTTGCCCATGAGGTAACACTTCTTTTAGCCCAGTCGATATTGAACCAATCTATTCCAAAAGTATTGTCGGTATCGTAAGGAATAAACTCAAATCGGCCAGTAGTAGTGTTTTTGTAAAGGTAAAAGTTGTTTTGATTGAATGAGTAGCCATCCCAGTTGCCAGTTAGCGCTTCAACTGCTAAATATTTCAGGAAGTTATTTACATTAAAAACGGGTTCGAGCTTTTCGGGGAGCTCTGAGATTGGAGTTTGGTTTAAAATTTTAATTAGTTGGGCAAGGTCAGAGTAATCATCTCTCTCGGCATTGGTTTTTAGGTCATATACCCTATGCCCATACTGGATAAGCTTGTATGCATTCGGATTGTCATCCCGATATGACAGGTTTGCAGGATAGAGGCACTTGTACAGATTACCATTACTGTTACTGAATCTTGATTTCACAAAATTTTCATCGATATGCTCAACATTAGCATATACGCCAAAGTATTGGTTGTTAATATAAAGTGCAACATGGTTGGCTCTTGGAGCTGGAAGACCTAATCCTGCCATTAAATCCCAAACCAGTTTTGAACGGATCAAAGAAGGATCGTTGTGTTCACCATTGAGGTTTAGCTTCTCAATCCCTTGAACCTTTTGTCCTATTACAAAAGTGTTGAACGAAACCTTAAACGATTTCTTTTTGGCATATCGCGATGTATTCCCCCTTAGCCTAAAACCAATGTTTTCAACTCTAATGGAGTATTTTGTCGATTTAATTTGAAAAGTTGCAGGGTACTCAATGTTGCTTTCCTCATTCCCAGGCTGAAGTATGATTTGGAGATACTCGGGATTAATTGTGATATCAACTCGAGGCACTTCACTATCGTCGTACAACGGATTAATGTTGTTGGTAGTTTGTGCAAAAACTTTAATGACGAGGAATAAAATAAATACTAGAGAAAAAACCTTTTTCAACTTATTAGATTTTATGAAAACACTAGGCAAATGTAAAATTTAAATGAAATCCAGTTTTTTGTACAGATAAAATAGGGGCAAAAAGTTTGCAATCGTTTGCAATATTTTGGTTAAAACATGGAGAAAAAATATTTAGAAAGATTCCAAATTAGCAAAGTGTTAATGAAATTTAAATAGTGTAAAGGAAAGAAATATATTTTTGTACTTGATTTTAAAAGGATAGGAATGTCTTCGAAACCTAAAGTAATAGAGCATTTAGGTCGAGTTGAAGCTATAACAACAAATGAAATTAGCGTTGTAATAGTTAGCCAATCGGCATGTGCAAGTTGTCATGCAAAGGGGGCATGTAGTGCTTCCGACGTGGAGGAGAAGCGAATTGTAGTTAAAAAACCAAATCATAACTACTCCGTAGGGGAAACAGTAAAGGTGACCATGAACCAATCGCTTGGATTTAAAGCTTTGTTTCTTGGATATTTACTACCGCTAATCATAGTGCTAGTAACCCTTTTTGTTTTTAGTGGTTTAGGATATACTGAGGCTCATGCAGGCATATTTTCACTATTGGTATTACCTCCATACTACTTGATACTTTATTTATTAAGGAATAAGATTGCGAAGGAATTTTATTTTGATATTGATAAAATATAAAGTTAAACCAGCCTAAATTATGAATTCTATTATTGTTACAGCAATTTTGGTACTTGGGATACTAGGCGTAGTGCTTGCAATAGTGCTATACCTGGTTGCACAAAAGTTCAAAGTAGTTGAAGATCCTCGAATTGATCAGGTAGAAGCAGTATTACCAGGCGCAAATTGTGGGGGGTGTGGCTATCCAGGTTGTAGAGGATTTGCCGAGGCGGTTGTTAAGTCCGATGATCTTTCGGCCTTGTTTTGCCCTGTTGGAGGAAACGACACTATGGCCAAGGCAGCTGAGATTATGGGTAAAACAGCCGAAGCAAAAGACCCCATGGTTGCAGTTGTTAGATGTTCGGGAAGCCCTGAGCATCGAAATCGTATTGTAGAATACGATGGGGCATCGTCGTGTAAGTTGGCAACGGCTCTATACAGTGGCGATACTGGTTGCCAATATGGGTGCCTTGGGCTTGGCGACTGTGTGGCAGTTTGTAACTTTGATGCCATTTACATCGATCCCGAAACCCTTTTACCTGTTGTTGACGAGGAAAAATGTACAGCATGCGGAGCTTGCGTAAAGGCTTGTCCTAAGTCAATTATTGAACTCCGTAAGAAAGGGCCCAAAGGGAAGCGTATTTATGTTTCATGTATCAACCAGGATAAAGGTGGTCCTGCTCGTAAAGCTTGCAAGGTGGCATGTATTGGATGTGGCAAATGTGCTAAGGTATGCCCTCACGATGCCATCACCATTGAAAACAACCTAGCTTACATCGATTACAATAAGTGCAAGCTTTGTAGAAAGTGTGTAGCTGAATGTCCTACTGGCGCAATACTGGAAATTAATTTCCCGCCAAGAAAGAAAAAGGTAGAAGGACAGACAGAAAATGTTGAAACTAAATAGTATAACCCCAAACATACCATATAAAATGTTGAAGACATTTTCCAAAGGTGGCGTTCATCCGCCCGAAAATAAATTCTCAGCAGATAAACCAATTGAGGTGCTACCACTGCCTAAAAAGGTGAGCATACCTATTTCACAACATATTGGTGCACCAGCTTCAATTATAGTTGCAAAAGGCGATAAGGTTAAAGTAGGGCAGCTTATAGCTAAAAGTTCTGGATTTGTTTCGGCAAATATCCATTCATCGGTTTCTGGAACAGTGGAATCAATTACTCCTGTGCTCGACAGTTCAGGGTATAAACGCCCAGCCATAACAATTGCTGTTGAAGGAGATGAATGGGAACCTACCATTGACCGCTCGCCCAATTTGAAGCGTGAAATAAGTATTGATGCTCAGGAGATTGTTAAAAAGATTGCCGAAGCTGGTATAGTTGGGCTTGGTGGTGCAACTTTCCCTTCGCATGTTAAGCTTTCGGTACCCGATGGGAAAAAGGCCGAGGTTCTTATTATCAACGGAGTTGAATGTGAGCCTTACTTAACCTCCGACCATCGACTTATGCTTGAGAAGGGGCATGAGCTAATGGTTGGTATTCAAATATTAATGAAGGCGTTAGGCGTTACTAAAGCCATGATTGGTATTGAAAACAACAAGCCTGATGCAATTAAATATCTTACTGATATTTCAGAGGAGTACCAAGGAGTAACCGTTCATGCATTAAAGGTAAAATACCCACAAGGAGGTGAGAAGCAGCTTATAAAAGCGCTTATTAATAGAGAGGTACCTTCTGGCGCATTACCAATTGAAGTAGGAGCTGTTGTTCATAATGTGGGAACAGCCTTTGCAGCCTATGAGGCTGTGCAGAAGAATAAGCCTCTTATTGAAAGAGTGGTGACTGTAACCGGGAAAAATCTTCCTAAACCTTCTAACTTTTTGGTTCGCATTGGAACGCCTGTAGACGAGCTAATTGAAGCAGCAGGCGGATTACCCGAGGATACTGCAAAGGTTGTAAATGGTGGTCCTATGATGGGAAAAGCGGTAAGCGATATTTCGATTCCTGTTACCAAAGGTACTTCAGGAATAATTGTTTTCCCCGCTAAAGAATCGAAGCGCAAGACCGAAGGCCTTTGCATTCGCTGTGCAAAATGTGTATCGGCCTGTCCTATGGGGTTAGAACCATACCTACTAATTAGAATGAGCCAACGAATGATGTTTGAGGAGATGGAGCATGAGCACGTGCTCGATTGTATGGAGTGTGGCTCATGTAGCTTTGAATGTCCTGCAAATCTTCCTTTGCTCGACTATATTCGATTAGGTAAAACAGAGGTAAATAAAATAGTTCGGAGTCGAAAGAACTAATTTCTTAACCAGCCAAACTAATTAAATAATGGATCGTAAACTTGTAGTTTCACCATCACCCCACGTTCATAGCGGCTTATCGACAAGTCAGCTTATGTTCAACGTGGTTTTAGCGCTTATGCCGGCATTTGCTGTTTCGCTTTACTATTTTGGCGTAGGTGCTTTATTTGTAACACTGCTTTCTGTATTATCGTGTGTTGCATTTGAGTATTTAATCCAAAGGTTTATACTAAAAGTTCGGCCAACCATTACCGATGGCTCTGCTATTGTTACCGGATTGCTTTTGGCATTTAATGTTCCAAGTAATTTATACTGGTATATAATTGTTGTAGGAAGCCTTTTTGCCATAGGTGTAGCCAAGTTAAGTTTTGGTGGTTTAGGTAGCAATCCTTTTAACCCTGCTCTTGCAGCCCGAGTTTTTATGCTGATATCTTTCCCTGTTCAAATGACAAGCTGGCCTTTACCCATTGAGTCGCGTTTGAAACTAATTGACGCTGCAACAGGTCCCACCCCACTTGCCATACTAAAGGAAGGACTTAAGAAAGGAGATACAATTACACAAATTGCCGATCAGATTCCTTCACACATGCAGCTTTTTATGGGAGTTATGGGGGGATCGTTAGGTGAAATCTCTGCCATCGCACTTCTTCTTGGATTTGCATGGTTACTTTACAAAAAGGTTATTACATGGCATATTCCAATAACAATCTTTACAACCATATTTGTATTTACTGGTATTCTGTGGTTGATTAATCCAGAAAAAAATGCCGACCCAATATTCCATCTTCTAACTGGTGGTGTTATGCTTGGTGCCATATTCATGGCAACCGATTATGTGACATCGCCAATGCACCCAAAAGGAATGATAATTTTTGGTATTGGAATTGGGTTGTTGACTGTAATTATCAGAGTTTTTGGGGCATATCCCGAAGGTGTTTCGTTTGCTATTCTTATTATGAACGCCTTTGTACCCCTATTAAACCGCTATGTTAAACCAAAACGCTTTGGAGAGGAGGTTAAACGAAATGGCTAAGGTAGAATCAAGTTTTAAGAACATGGCCTTGACCCTGCTGGTTATTACAGCCGTTGCATCAGCAGCACTTGGCCTTGTTTATCAGGTAACCAAGGAACCTATAGAACTCGCACAGCAAGCAAAAATAAATAATGCGATAAAAGCAGTCCTACCAGCGTTTGATAATCAACCTGCTAATGAATCTTATACCGTTCGAGTAGATGGGGGTGAACTAACCTTTTATCCCGCTACTAAAAATGGAGAGCAGGTTGGAGTTGCTGTAAAAACATTTACAAATAATGGTTTTGCTGGTCTTATTGAGCTGATGGTTGGTTTTCTTCCTGATGGAACGATTAATAAAGTAGTCGTAATCTCGCATAAGGAAACCCCAGGACTTGGCGATAAGATTGAACCCCAGAAATCTGAATTTAGCCTTCAGTTCGAAGGGAAAAACCCTGAATCTTTTAAACTTATGGTAAAAAAGGACGGTGGCGATGTTGATGCTATAACAGCTTCCACCATCTCTTCTCGTGCTTATTGCGATGCACTAACTCGAGCCTATAACGAATTTAAGAAAGGAGGTAAGCAATGAGTAAGATTGCCCAACTTACAAAAGGGATACTGAAGGAGAACCCCATATTTGTTTTGGTTCTTGGTATGTGCCCAACCCTCGCTACTACATCTTCAGCATTTAATGGTATGGGTATGGGGCTTGCAACCACATTCGTTTTAGTTGGCTCAAATGTTGTTATCTCCGCCATAGCAAAGCTGATTCCCGATAAAGTTCGAATACCTTCATATATTGTTGTAATTGCAACATTTGTTACAATAGTTGACCTGGTTATGCAGGCATATGCACCGGGACTATATGCTAACCTGGGCATTTTTATCCCCCTGATTGTGGTTAACTGTATTGTACTCGGACGGGCCGAGGCTTTTGCCAATAAAAATACCGTTTCTGATTCGTTCCTCGATGGATTAGGTATGGGTATTGGTTTTACCTTTGCGCTAACCCTTCTTGGCGGTGTACGTGAGATACTCGGTAATTTCTCACTGTTCGGCTTTCAGATTATTCCCAAATTGCCACCCTGGCCGGAGCATTGGTTCTTTCATAGCCCAATTCTAGTTTTTATCTTGGCACCAGGTGCATTTATTGCTCTTGCCTATCTGATAGCTATTTTTAATAGGTTTAAAAAGTAGGAGGTAGTCATGGAATACATAATAATTATAATTGCTGCTATTTTTGTTAACAACGTCGTTCTGGCTCAATTTCTGGGCATTTGCCCTTTTCTTGGGGTATCAACAAAGATTAACACCTCGATAGGTATGTCCGGTGCCGTAACCTTTGTGATGGTTCTTGCAACAATAGTTACCTTTCTCCTTCAGCATTATGTGCTTAACCCTTTAGGAATAGGCTTTATGCAAACTATCGTTTTTATTCTGGTAATTGCATCGCTTGTTCAAATGGTTGAAATAATCCTCAAAAAGGTTAGCCCTGCACTTTACCAGGCTCTGGGTATTTTTCTGCCTCTTATTACAACTAACTGTGCTGTACTTGGTGTGGCAATCCTTGTTATTAAGAAAAACTATAACCTGCTCGAAGGTGTTGTGTTTGCAGGTGCAAGCGCCATAGGTTTTGGATTAGCTCTTGTTATTCTTGCTGGAATCCGTGAGCACCTCGATTTGGCTAACGTACCAAAAGGAATGAAAGGCGTACCTATTGCTTTGCTTACTGCTGGTATTCTTGCACTTGCTTTTATGGGATTCGCTGGTATTGTTAAGTAATATTTTTAAATAAAATTGAAAAAAGCCTCCTAACGCAGGGGGCTTTTTTGTTATAAATGATATTGATATACAAATAGATACGGATTAGCGATTCAAAAAAATTCAAACTGGTTGAAATAAAACCAGAATTTGCTTGCAGATGCTTTTTTCTCACAATATATTTGGTCGACCAATTAATAAGAAACTGGTCAACCAATTAAAATTTTTATAACCTAAAACCTGAACAGTTATGAGATACAAAAAGCATTTTCAGTTAGCTATCAGGGGTGTTACATTAGTATCCTTGATAGCATTCATCTTTACAGCCTGTGAGGATGATTCTTACACTTATCTTTTTACTGATAAAAGTACTCCTGTAAGTAAGTTTACTCCGGTAATTAATGGTTTCGATGTAGAATTTCAAAACCAATCGGAGCACGCCACAACCTATTTTTGGGATTTTGGTGATGGGACAACATCAACCGACACCAATGCCGTTCATTCTTATAGTCAGAAAAATAAGTATATGGTTAAGCTTATTGCAAGCGATAACAACGGAGTAACAGATACCGCTGTACAGGAGGTGGCTGTAGGTTATCCATTGGCATCATTTACATATGTGGCAAATAAAACAACAGTTACTTTTACAAATACTTCTATTAATGCTAACAGCTATTCATGGGATTTTGGTGATGGAACAACCTCCACCGAAGAGAATCCAACTCACACGTTCCCCGATGGTGGTACCTATACTGTTGCATTAACTGCTAGCGATGGTGTTGATAACAATACTTTTACCCAGGATGTATTTGTGGTTGCTAAGTATCAGCCAGTCATAAAAAGCCCAAGTTTTGAAGGGTCTACAAGTGTGTATCGTAACGAGGAAACTGGTTGGTACTGGGTAGGATGCAGTGGTAGTAGTTCTCCCACACCTCCAGATGGAACTAATGCTTGTAAATTTGGATCTGCTGGAAATTTAATTGCTCAAACATTTGAGGTTGAAGCTAATACCGATTATATTCTTAGCTACTATTGGGTAACTAAAGCTGGTGGTACTATTGGAATTAAAATAAAAGTTACCGATGGTACAGATCATAACGTAATCTTATACGAAGGCCAAACCGGAGTAACTCCAAATGCTTCTGAGTATCAATCTGGCTCATTTGAGTTTAACTCAGGAAGTTCAACTAGTGTTCGCTTATGGTTTGAGTATGGCGATGTTGAGTCTCGACTCGATATGATTACTATTAAGTAGTTACTCTTTTGTAAATTAGGACGGTAAAACATTTAAATGCAAAGCAATGGATATTCTGGAAAGTTTAAAAACAATTGAGGTTGAAAGTCCTGTAAACCAGATAATCAAACAAATAAGAAGTTTGATTATAACAGGAAAACTAAAACCTGGAGATAAGTTGCCGTCCGAACGTAAACTTTCTGAATCGCTTGGAATTGGGAGAACTTATGTAAGAGATGCCATTAAAAAGTTAGAATTCTACGGCATTCTTAAAACAATGCCTCAAAGTGGAACTGTTGTTGCAGGTATCGATATTTCTGCCATGGAGGGTTTGATCTCTAACGTAATTCACCTTCATGATAACGACTTTTTCCATCTTGTTGAGACTCGCGTCTTGCTTGAGGTTTTTGCTTGCTCTCAAGCAGCTCTAAGAAGAACTGACGGAAATATTCTTGAACTCAAAACAGCGTTGTCCGATCATAAGAAAAGAGTTGAGGCAGGACTCCCAGGTGTAAAGGAAGACCTTAACTTCCATATCAAAATAGCCGAAGCTAGCCAGAATATGGTTGTTAAGTCGATGTTGCTAATTCTTATACCTGATATTATTGAAATTTACCGTAAACTCAATGTTTGTGGTGAGGGTCGATTTTATCAGTCATTTAATCAGCACGAGGAGATTCTTAATTGCATTATTAACCGAGATCCTCAAGGTGCCGAAACTAAAATGCGTGAGCATTTAAAACATGTATACGAATTTAGCAAGTCCTACAAGCAAGAATTACGTTAATTCTTGCTTGTGTTGTTTTTAACAGATAATAGATAAAACTACAATGATATGAATGGGAATAAGTTAAATAGTTCATAGATTAAAGTAGGAGCAGCTGGAACCTGCCCCTACCTAAAGAATTCCCCACCTATAGTAATGCCAAGCAATAAACGTGGGAAAATTAATCTACAAATATAGCTAAAAAGAAATTCTCTTTTTAATCTTAAATCCAAACCTAAAATGAAGAAACTAACAAGCCTAATAGTTTTTATGGTGGCTTTCATGAATATAGTTTGGGCTCAACAAGTTGAAATTAGAGGAACTATTGTTGATGCTAACACAAATGAGCCACTACCTGGTGCTACTATTATGGAGAAAGGCACCACAAACGGAACCGTTTCCGACGTAAAAGGTAATTTTGTTTTAAAGACCTTAAGTTCTAGCGGTTATATAACCGTTACCTTTGTTGGGTACCTTGGACAAGAATTTCAATTTAATGGTTCTACTTCTATTAATATTCAGCTTAAACCTGATGTTGCTGGTATTGAGGAGGTTGTTGTTATTGGTTACGGTACTCAAAAAAAATCACATTTAACTGGTTCCATTTCAAAGGTAACCAATGAGGGAATGGATCAAATTCCTGTATCTCGCGCCGATCAAGCCTTGATTGGTAAAGTTTCTGGTGTAAATATTCAAACAACAGATGCTACTGCTGGTGCTAGCCCAACTATTCGTGTGCGTGGTATTGGGTCTATAACAGCAGATGCTTCCCCTCTTATTGTTGTTGATGGGGTTGTTGTTGATAACGATTATTTGGGAAGCCTGGATATGAATGATGTTGAATCTTTTGAAATTCTTAAAGATGCTGCTTCGGCTGCTATCTATGGTTCAAGAGGTGGAAATGGTATCATCATGATTTCTACCAAGCAGGGGAAGGAGGGTCAAACCAAATTCTCATTTAATGGTTTTGCTGGCCCTAAATTCACTGCCGATTTTGATTATAGGCCATCTATCTCTGAGTGGAAACAGTTCGTTTTAGATAATAATGGAGGAGTTTTAACCGACAGAATGGCTTATATCGAGAAACTTGGGACTGAAACCGATTGGCAAGATGTAATGTTTGATGGTGGAACTATTCAAAACTACTCTCTTAGTGCCCGTGGAGGTAGCAAAAAAACTAAGTATTTCATTTCTGGAAGCTACCTATCCGATGATGGTGTTCTACTAACAGATTCATACAACAAAATGAGCGCCCGACTAAAAATTGATACTAAAGTAAATAAGATTATTGAATTCGGCGCTAATGTAAGCCCTTCGCAGACTTATAAAAGAGACTTCCCAATAGGTGTACACGATGCTTTACGTCAATCGCCTTGGCTACCCATTTGGCATGATGAGAATACGATTCAATACGTTGATCGCTCTAAATACCCAGATGTGCAAATAGGCGATTACGCAATGGAACGCCATTTCGATAATTATGACCTCTATAACGATGGTGGCGATACCGACATTAGTACAACTTCTAATGTTAACCCCTATGCTAAGGTTGTTGAAAGAAAATATACCGTTAAAGATTTCAAATTGCTTTCCAATGCATACCTACGTTTTCATTTGCTTGATGGGCTAACATTTACCTCAAGGGTGGCAGCAAATTATCGTCATCGTCAAGATGAAGAGTGGGTTGGTTCAAAAGCTCATAGGAATGGTACTTCGGCAATGGAATCGAACTACGATACCGATACATATACCTACTGGTTAAGCGAAAATATGTTTAGCTACAATAAAACTTTTGGTAAGCACGATATTAGCGCAGTTGCAGGTATGACATGGGAGAAGTGGAATACTGTTAGTGAAGACATGGAAGGAACAGGCTATCAGTTTGATTACATCCAAACCATTAATGCTGCTACTGTGATTGCTAATGCTGCTACCTACAAATCAGAAGAGTCACTTCACTCTATAATTTCTAGGTTTAACTATGCTTACGATAGTAAGTACCTATTCTCTTTAAGTGCAAGGTATGACGGAAGCTCACGCTTTGGTAAAGACACAAAATATGGTTTCTTCCCAGCTGCTTCGGTGGGTTGGAGAATATCCGAAGAGGAGTTCCTTAAAAACAATGATTTAATTTCAAACCTGAAAGTTCGTGTTAGCTATGGTGTAACTGGTAATAATTCAGGTATAGGCCGCTACGATGCTATTTCTAAACTATCTGCCGTTACAGCAATTGTTAATGGCAATGCGGTAACTGGTTTTAATCAAATTAATATTGCGAATAATGACCTCCGTTGGGAAAAATCAGTTGAGTTTACACCTGGTATAGATATAGGTTTTATGAAAAACCGTTGGAATTTTACTATTGATTACTATGTTCGCCGTAGCAATGACTTGCTTCTAAGCCAAGAAATACCATCAGTAACTGGGTTCACATCGGCTACTGTTAATATTGGCGAGGTTAAAAACAGCGGGTTTGAATTTGAATTCTTGGGTAGAGTTTTCAGCCAAAAAGATTTTTCCTGGACTACCTCTTTTAACCTTTCGCATAATAAAAATGAACTAGTTGATTTTGCTGGTGCTAGCGGACTAATAACCTATGTTGATGCAAAACGTCCAGCTGAGTATATCGCACTAGAAGGTTACCCAATTTCATCGTTCTATGGCTACGTTTACGAAAAGGATATTCCAAATGAATATCTTAAAAACCCATTCTACCCCATAGGTGGTAAAAGCCAAGACGTATACGTTAAGGATTTGAATGGTGATGGAGAGATTGATTCTGATGACAGGGCTATACTTGGTTCACCATACCCTAAATGGGTTTGGGGATTTACCAACACATTCCGTTATAAAGGGTTCGATTTCAGCTTTACGCTTCAAGGATCTCATGGTGCCAAGGTTCGCAATTTAGACCCTCAATACTTCGAGAATCAGTTTGCAAGCAACATGGATTATGTTGATACTTTCCCGGATAAGGATAAGGTGGTTCAACGAATCTTTACTGACCTTTGCGTGCAAGATGCATCCTTTATTGCATTACGCTCTATTAATTTAGGTTATACGCTTCCTAAAGCTTTGGCTCAAAAGTTAGGTATTGGTTCTGCAAGAATCTACGTTTCAGGATCAAATCTTATTTACCTAATGGCCGATAGCTATACCAGTTTTAACCCAGAAGGTGTTACCAATGATGATAGCCCTCTACGTGGTGGTTATCAGGTGGGTGCCGCTCCTTATGCTAAAGCCATGACTGTTGGTTTAAATCTTGAATTTTAATTGAAATGGAGGTAACAAAAATGAAAAAGAATATAATTATATCGCTCCTAGCAGGTTTGCTGATTCTAACTTCCTGTGAGGATTTTCTGGACCTTGCCCCAATCGATGAGATTGGAAGCAATGGATTCTATAAGAATACCGAAGAGGTAGAGGCAGGTGTGATTTCTATTTATGATGGTTTACAGGCCGTTGTTATGAATGAGTTTGCCCTTACCGAGATGCGCTCCGACAACACCAAAACAAAAAATAGTGAAGGTGATTGGGCCCAATTTGAGGACATGAATGTTTCTCCTACTAATGCCACTGTCTCTGAATATTGGAGTTTAAACTACAATGTAGTTTTTAGGGCTAATGTGGTTTTACAAAATTTGGATGCTGTTTCCGATGAGGCTAAGCGTAACCAGTTTGAGGGTGAAGCTAAATTTGCTCGTGCGTTGGCCCATTTTAACTTAGTTCGTGCTTTTGGCGATGTGCCTATTATCGATAAGGTTATTGGCCCTGAAGATAAGGACTACTTCTCTCGCAGACCTGCCGATGATGTTTACCAATTTATTATTGCCGATCTTACTGATGCTGCGTCTAAACTTCCTGGAAAAGATGAAATCGCTTTTGGACGTGCAACTAAAGGTGCTGCATACGCACTATTGGCTAAAGTTTACCTTACTGTTAAGGATTATGGCAAAGCTAACGATGCTATTAATGAGGTGCTAAAAGAAGGATATGCCTTAGAGGCTAACTATAATGATGTATTCTATAATGAAATGAATGATGAGATTATTTTCGCAATTCAGTATATCCCTGATAATACTGAAGATAGCGAGATATTCTCATACAACTTCACTTGGAAAGGACGTGCTAGTGGTCTGAACTACCCAACCGATGATTTACTAAACAGCCTTGAGGCAGGTGACCTTCGACAATCTACTTTGTTCTATTGGGAGCCACTTGCAGGCTCTTCGGGTCGATTTGAGTGTGGAAAATTCAGAGCATCTTCTTCTAACGAGGAACTAGGTGGCAACGATTGGATTGTACTTCGCCTTGCCGATGTTTACCTCATGCAAGCCGAGGCCATTATGGGTGCAGCAACTGCTACTAGCGATGCAACTGCTATTGAGGCTGTTAATAAAGTACGTCGTCGTGCTGGTCTTCCCGAAATAGTTGGCTCGCTTACTAAAGATCAGCTGTTAAAGGAACGTAGAATTGAATTAGCTTTTGAGAACCATCGCCTTTATGATCTTATTCGTTTTGGTGTGGCCGATCAGGTTATGGAAGCTTTTTCTAATACTACTGAAGCTAGCTTTGAGTACAACTCTAACAAGCTTTTATTACCCGTTCCTCAGCGTGAGATAAATCTTTATGATGGCCTAACACAGAATCCTGGCTATTAGTTTTTTAGTTTAGGGGATGGGGATATTCCCTCATCCCCTTTTATAAATTCTTTCTCTGTTTTACTAGTTTTTTGAGAGCACGATAATCTCATGGTAGTAGAATAATATGTTTTCATTGTGTTCATATTAACAAAGAGTAAGCAATCAGTACAAAAATCTGCAAAATGATTTCTTTTCAAGAAATAAATATACGAAAGCAAAACCTTGATTGGCGTAGTATCCTATTTTGCCTTTCCTTGCTTATTGCTTTATTATTCTCGAGTTTTGCCCGCTCTCAGGATATTTCTAAATTGAGTAAGCATGTCCCATCAAACAATGAGCTAATTGGCTTACTGAATTTGGAATTATATCCCGAGTTAAAACCTATCGCAAATGAGTTTGCTAAAGGAAATGAGGATAAAGCTTTAAAGGATCTTGCCGACTACTTTAAAGAACGCTTTTCGGAAAGGTATTTTTTCAGCTGGAAAAACTTTGACCAGAGGTTTAAGGAGTATAACTCGCTATACTCTGGTCGTGAAAAATTCCATGCTAAGAAAGCTGCCCAACACATGGATTTATATCCAGCTTATACCCAATGGAAGATTGGATTTGAAAATCTAAAAGGTGAAACAGTAAAGTCATACCCTTATCGTCATCTAACTCGTCAACATAGTGCACCTAGTATAGCTCTGATGTATCACTATTCTGGAGATGTCAAGTTCCTGAATTACATTCCAGAGCAGGCCCGCTCATTAAACGTTGCATTTAATCGAAATGAGTATGAAACCATTAAAGACGGGAATGGCGCTTTCGAGGCATATCGAGCAGGGAATAGGATGTTTAACTGGTTAATGGCTCATCAAATTCTTCTAGCATCGGAGAGTTATACTACGGAGCAACAGATTGAGATGATTAGAACCTTTGTTCATACTGCTAACCAATTATACATTCACAATAAGAAGTATAGGGAAGGAAATCATCAAACTCGTGGTATGAGTGCTTTGGCTATGCTATCGATACTCTTACCCGAATTTAAAGGAGCAGAGCAGTGGCAAAAGAGGGCATTTGATTTTCTGGAAGAACATCTGGAAAAAGAAGTTTACCTCGATGGTTTCCAATTTGAACGTACCGTACATTACCATGTTGATGATATTGACAACTATTTCTATCCATGGCAGCTGGCAAAATTGAATGGAGTACAGCTCAACCCGATCTGGGATCAACGGGTTCCTGCTATGTTTGATGTGCTTCTCAAAATTGCCCTGCCTAACAAAAAGTGTCCTGTCCTACAGGATGATACTGATAAGCCTTTGGCCGAATTTAATCAAATTGATGATGTTATGGCACTTGGAGTGGCCCTGTTTGGAGAACCTCAATATAAGTATTTTGCTTCTTCAAAAATTTCATCCAATTACTACTGGTTCCTTAGATCCGATCAAATAGATAGACTAACAAAGACAGGCAAAAAGAAACCACAGGTTGAATCATGCTCATTGCCCAATGTTGGCTACTATGTAATGCGAAATGGTTGGTCTAAAAAGTCCTCTTATGCCATCATTTCGGCTGGATTAACACCTGAAAAACCCGATCACCAACATGGTGATATGCTAGGTATTCAAGTATATGCAAACGAAAATGTCCTATTACCCAACTATCAGGTTAGGTATTATCAAAACGATTTACCTCAGTTTAAGAACTCATGGACCAAAAATGTGGCTTTAGCAGATTCTATTCCACAGGGTAATAACTGGAAAGGTAATAAAGGGAGCAGTGGATTTGGTAAGTACTTAACTCTACCCAAGCCCAAGGTTATTGCTTGGAAATCGAACAATGAATTCGATCTTTTCATTGGTTCACATAATGGGTATGTTGAAAATGGTATTGAGACTTACCGAACTGTATTCTTTTTTAAAAAAGGTGGATTTTGGTTTGTTGATGACTATTTCGTTGCAATAGAAGGAACGCACTCTACCCAACAGGTATGGCAAGGCCACTACGATATGGTTAATAATTCCCGCCATATTCAATCCATATTTCCCAATGGGAGTGGTCTTGAAATTATTCAGCTAGGTAGCGATTCTTTAAATATCGTAAAAGGATCGGCTCGAAGTAAGGGTAGGTTAATCTTTAGCA
This sequence comes from Tenuifilum thalassicum, assembly GCF_013265555.1. GTDB lineage: Bacteria > Bacteroidota > Bacteroidia > Bacteroidales > Tenuifilaceae > Tenuifilum > Tenuifilum thalassicum. The sequence goes on from NZ_CP041345.1 coordinate 969,635, forward strand.
AGAATTTTATAGGTCAAACTAATTGGAATACTTTGCTTTTACCCTTTAATAGTTTTGATAATCAGCTTTCGGTTAAAAGTTATGATTCTTTTAAATATAATGGTTGGAGTATTCTTCAAGGAGAAAAGCAACCTAAAAAAATTAAAACTGATGCTAGGGTTACTATCAGTAAATCAAATCGATATCTTTTAATCAATGCTACGTTTGCTCAGCTTGATGATTTAAAGATTGACTTGAATACAGCTGCAAATATTTGGGTCAGCAATACCGATAATAGTGTACAGCTTACAAACTGCAGTGTAAAAACTATTAAGGTTAATGGGATACAAGCTGAACCTGGCGAAACATTAACATTTAAAAAGTAAGCCTTTAATTATGTTTTAAACTATTGATATGAATATTTATAGGAGCATAAGAATACTATTAATTTTGATCTTATTTGGAAGTTTTACTTCTCAGGCTAAGATTTATCATGTTTCCACATTTACCGAGCTTGAGTCAGTAATTATCTCCTTACTCCCCGGAGATACTGTTCTGCTGGCGGCCAAGGAATGGAACAATGTAACCCTTACATTTAAAGGAGAAGGAACGCCCGAAGCACCAATTGTTTTTGGCGCAGAGGTTCCTGGGCAAACATTTCTTACAGGAAGTAGCAGAATCCAAATATCTGGTAAATGGCTTGTGGTTCGTGATTTCATTTTTAAAGATGGCAACATTTCTAATAGCTGTTCAATTGTTGAATTCCGGACAGACTCCGATGAGTTAGCTTATAATTGCAGGCTCACAAATGTTTCTATATTATCTTATAATCCTACCAATAAGGATATTGATACCAAGTACGTTTCCCTATATGGAACCAACAACAGGGTAGACCATTGTACTCTTTTGGGTAAAACAAATTCTGGGGCTACGCTTGTTGTTTGGCTCGATGAAACACCTGATTACCATTTAATTGATCACAACTATTTTGGACCTAGAGAAGATCTTGGATACAATGGAGGGGAAACCATTCGTATTGGAACAAGTGATTGGGAGCGCTATAATTCAAATTGTATAGTTGAGTATAATCTCTTTGAGGAGTGTGATGGCGAAATAGAGATAATATCAAATAAGTCTGTAGGAAATCATTACAGATATAATACTTTTGACCGATGCGAGGGTACTCTTACTCTTCGTCATGGCTCCGACTGCTGGGTTTATGGCAACTTCTTTTTTGGTGATTTGTCTAAAGACTGCGGTGGAATACGTATTATTGGCCCTGGTCATAGGGTATTTAATAATTATCTTGAAAATCTTAATGGAACATCTTATCGTGCTGCAATTTCTTTAGTAAATGGAATACCCGATTCTCCTGCAAACGGATATCGACAAGTCGATGATGCTCGTGTAGGATATAACACAATTATAAATTGCAAGGAGCCATTCGCCATTGGTGCTGGGGTTGATGAGGAGAAAACCCTGCCTCCTATTAATTCTTATATTGAAAACAACCTAATTGTTGCCCGAAGCGGTTTAGATCTAGTAAAAGATTATGCTTCAACCGATGGCGTTTCATGGAAAGGGAATATCCACAATGCCGATAAAATAGGAATTACAGCTGATGGATTTATAAAAGCTGAACTACCAATGATAAACGATGGGACCCTTTACCGTCCCGATGATGGAAATCCTGCAATTGGGGCTGCACTAAATGGTGTTTTTGATACAATAACTGTTGATATTGATGGACAATCGCGTCCGCTTAATGGTAAGGATATTGGTTGCGACCAGGTTTCTAACAATCCAGTAGTTATTAAACCGCTTACAAATAAAGACGTTGGCGCGCATTACGATAGCTCAACTTATGCCGATAAAATTCTTCTTCCAAAACATATAATAAAAATTGAAGATGGTGTTGCAAAACTCTACTTTGAACGCACTGATAGTTACATGGTTTCATTTTATAGCATGATGGGGCAGGAACTTTCAAAAAAAGCTGTGTCTGGTAATTTCTACGTTCAAAACATTGTAAGTTATCCACCTGTTTTTGTTGTAGATATTAGAAGTAGTAACAGTCGATATGTCACGAAAATAATTAATAACAGTTTCTAATAATAACTTAATAACAAATGAGTACCTCTAAATATTTTGAGAATATGAAATTTAGAAATGTGAGAAGTTCAATTTTAAATGGTAGAATGAACTTCATAAGCATGATTCTTTTTGCTACGCTTCTTACATTAAACAGTGGGTGTAGTAATTCAAACCAAATACTTGTTTCTGATGTAAATGAGCTTAATCAGGCTATAAAAGATGCAAAGCCTGGTGATAAAATAGTGCTTAAGAATGGCAATTGGAAAGATGCTGAATTGCTAATAAATGCAAAGGGAACTCCCGAAGATCCCATTATTATTACTGCACAGGAAAAGGGAAAAGTATTTTTGACAGGACTTTCAAATCTCAGAATTTCAGGTGAATATGTAGAGGTTTCTGGGTTGGTCTTTAAAGATGGTTACACACCAACAAGTGAGGTTATCTCATTTAGGGAGAAGAAAGGCGTTTATGCGAACCATTGCAGGCTTACCGAATGTGTTATCGACAATTTTAACAATCCTGAAAGGGAGAATACAGAGTTATGGGTTGCCCTTTATGGTAAAAATAATAGGGTTGACCATTGCTATTTTACTGGCAAGCGCAGCAATGGTGTAACGTTTGCAATTAGAATGGTTGATGAGGCGTGTCGTAATAACAACCATCAAATTGACCATAACTACTTTGGTTATCGCCAAAACCTTGGATCAAATGGTGGCGAAACCATGAGACTTGGGACCAGCCATTACTCATTGTCAACCTGTGGGGCAAATGTTGAGGCTAATTACTTTGAGTATTGCGACGGTGAGCATGAGATCATTTCAAATAAAAGTTGTGGAAATACATTTAAGAACAATACCTTTTTTAAATGCCGTGGTACCCTAACTTTTCGCCATGGCCATGATAATACTGCCGAAGGAAACTTCTTTATTGGAAATGGAAAAGATCACACTGGTGGTATTCGTATTATAAATGAAAGAAACAAAGCCATTAATAACTACTTCTACAACCTGAAGGGCTATCGATTCCGTGGCGCGCTTGTTATAATGAATGGTATCTATAACTCGCCAATTAACCGTTACAATCAGGTTATTGGTGGTGTGTTCTCAAACAATACTTTTGTAAACTGCGATCATGTTCAGCTTTGCGCTGGTAGCGACAGTGAGCGTACTGCGCCTCCTATCGATAGCAAAATTGAGAATAATGTTTTCTACCACGATTCTAAAGATAATATTTTCACAGTTTACGATGACATTAGTGGCATATCTTTCTCTAACAACTATATCAATACTGGAGTTAAACCATTGTTAAAGGATGGTTTTACGGTAGTTGACATGAAGCTAGTTGAAAACGAAAGTGGGTTTCTTTTCCCAGTGTCGGATCAAATAAAAAATGCGGGTTGCTCTCTTAGTTCCCCTGTGGCAACCAAAGAGAATACTGGTGTAACATGGTATCCTATCGTAAATGAGGAACTCACTTTTGATAATGGCAAGGTTATCAAAATTGAACCTGGTTTGAATTCACTTTTCGATGCCGTTGAGAGTTCGGAACCTGGCGATATTATTATTCTTGCTAAGGGTGAGTATGTGAATAGTAAGGTTTTGAGTATTAAACACCCTTTAACCATTAAGTCGGAAAAGGAAAAAGAGGCATCCATTCTTTCGGAAAAAAACAACATGTTCCAGATTGAAAATGGGGGAGCTTTAAAACTTATTGGTGTTAAAATAAGCGGAAGCGAATCGCCCGATATGGCTGGGAATAGCATTATCTCTACTAGTAAGTACTCCATGAACCGTAATTATAAGCTAATTGTTGAAAATTGCGACATAGAAGATCTTACTGTAAATCACTCCTTCGATTTTCTAAGAATTTATAAGAGCACCTTTGCCGATTCCATTGTTTTCCGCAATTGTAACTTCCTTAACGTTTCTGGTAATATTGCATCTCTCGATAAGGAAACCGACGACTTAGGTATTTATAATGCAGAGTATGTGGTTTACGAAAACTGCACCTTTAAAAATATTGGAGGTGTTATTCTTAATCTCTACAGGGGTGGAACAGATGAAAGTACTTTTGGCCCAATCCTAAAATTTGTAAATAACAAGGTTTTCAATTCAGGTAAAAATAAGCGTAATAAAATAGGCTGTAGCTTATACCTGCATGGGGTTCAATGGGCTAAAATTGATTCTTGCAATTTTATTGATAGTGCCCCAATAAAGTTGAATTTATCGAAGGACGAACCAATCATAAAGTTTTCAAATATTAATATTTACCCTAAAGTTTCGATTATTTCGAATTCAAATGAATTCTCATTAATAAACCTAACTCATAAAAAGCAATAACATTTATTCTTGGCATGATGAACTTGCTTTTAAATAATATGGTTAAAAACAAAATGCCCCATTGGGCTCGGCGTAAGAAAATTTATTTGAGTGGTTTTCTAACTCTTGCAACTGTTGTAGTTCTATTCGGGTCGTGCTCAAAGTCTATATCGATAGAAGGGCATGAGAGTTATCCTAAACTTATTCTCAAGAAACAGGATGTTCCGCAAATTGTTGAGGGGATTTCGAAGTACCCTTTACTAAAGGCATCGTTTGAGAAAGCAAAAAGTATAGCCGACAATGCAATTTTGAATGGCATTGAAATTCCAATTCCTAAAGATCCTGGTGGTGGTTATACCCACGAAAAACATAAGCGGAACTACATTGAAATGTATAATGCCGGATTGGTTTATCAGCTAACAGGTGAAGAAAAATATGCAGTTTTTGTGCGTGATATGCTACTCAAGTATGCCGAGTTGTATCCTACCCTTGGATTGCATCCAATGAAGAAGAATCAAGCGCCTGGTAAACTTTTCTGGCAAGGTCTTAACGAGTCCGTTTGGTTGGTATATACAATTCAGGCTTACGACTGTATTCACGATTTTTTGACTGATACCGAAAGAAAAATCATTGAAGAGAACCTTTTTAAAGAGGTGGTTAAGTTCTTCTTAACCGAAAACAAGAGCACTTTCAATCGAATTCATAATCATGGAACGTGGGCAGTGGCTGGCGTTGGTATGACGGGGCTTGTACTTGGCGACACATTAATGGTTAAACAGGCACTTTACTCTACTGAACTTGATAGCACAGGTGGATTTTTACGGCAGATAGATGAGTTGTTCTCGCCCGATGGTTATTATGCTGAAGGACCCTATTATCAAAGGTATGCACTACTCCCATTCGTCATTTTTGCAAAAGCCCTTGAAAATAATATACCTGAGCTTAAAATCTTTGATTACAAGAGCGGAGTTTTGAATAGGGCCGTGGTTACTTTACTTCAGCTAACTAATACCGATGGCCGCTTTTATCCAATAAACGATGCTATAAAGGATAAAACATGGATAACACCTGAACTAGTGTTTGGTACTAATATAGCATATTTCAATACCCACGATAGTACTATTCTTGATGTTGCTCAAAAACAGGGTGAGGTGATGCTTAGCATCGAGGGGCTTGAGGTTGCTAAAGCCATTGAGCAGGGGCATGTGAAAACTTTTGTTCGAAAACCAATTGTTATTCGCGATGGGAAAAATGGTGATGCAGGTGGTTTGGCTATCCTCAGAATGGGCAAAAACGAGAAGCAAACTTCTGTTCTTTTTAAGTTTACTTCTCAAGGAATGGGGCATGGCCATTTCGATAGGTTGAACTTAAATATTTTTGATAGGGGAGTTGAGATAGTTCCCGACTATGGTGCTGCAAGGTTTATAAATGTTGTTGCTAAAGAGGGTGGTAGATACTTGAATGAGAATAAGACATGGGCCAAACAAACCATTGCACATAATACTTTGGTTATTAACCAAAAATCAAACTTTAATGGAAGTGTAAAACTTGCCGATAAATTTAGTCCTAAGCTCCTATTTACCGATTTGTCGAATGCCAATATTCAGATGGTTTCTGCCATTGACGAGAATTGTTACAAAAACGATACTATTCAAAGGACTTTAGCTCTTATTGAGTTTGGTGATCGGAAGTTCTTAATTGATCTTTTCAACATTAAAGGTATAGGAAGAGTTCAGTATGACCTTCCAACCTACTTCAATGGTCAGATTATCGACTCAAATTTTGAGATTCAGCGATTGAACCAGTATAAGATTTTAGGCAACAATAATGGTTATCAACATTTGGTAATAGATGCTGAATCAAGAGCATTTGACTCGTTGGCAAGGGTTACTTGGGCTATTGGAACGGGCTTTTACTCGCTTACTACAATTACAAATACTCACACAAACTTTTATGTGGTTAGGCTAGGCGCTAACGATCCAAATTACAATTTACGGAATCAGCAAGGTTTCATTTTTAGGGGTGAGCTGGCTGGTAGTGGTAAGATTCTATCTGTTTATGAGTTGCATGGAAACTACAATCCTTCTACAGAGGCTGTGCTAGGCTCAGAAAGTGCAATTGATTCATGTAAACTTTTTGATGATAACGATAGGGTTGCAGTATATGTCACTCTTAAAAACGGTAAAAAAATAGGACTATTTATCGATTTAAGTTTTAGCGGCTCTAATAGTAATAGGGTCAAAGTAGACAATTCTGTAGTAACATGGCAAGGAAACTATAAATTAACAATAAAAGAATAAAATTATGGCAAGCGAAAAATTTATTAAGAATTCAGAGAAGTGGGAAGATCTTGGTGGTGGAGTATCGCGTCAATTTCTTGGTTGGGATAACCAAATAATGATGGTAAAAGTTAAGTTTGAAAAGGGCGCAATAGGCAGCACCCACCAACATTTTCACACACAAGCTACCTACGTGGCCAAAGGTAAATTTGAGTTTACCATCGATGGTCAAACAAAAATTGTTGAAGAGGGTGAGGGGGTTTATATTGCTCCTAATCTTCCTCATGGTACAATCTGTTTAGAGGATGGAATCCTTATCGATGTTTTTAGTCCTGTTCGCGAGGATTTTCTTGATGGTAGTCAGGTCTCATATTTTGGTAAAAAATAGTTTGATGAATTTTTGAGCTTGTAAAAAATGTCTGGCTCATTTTAAAATTAGAATCATGAAGATAAAAGGGTTACGTTGGTGGATTATTGGGCTAATAGCATTGGCTACAGTAATCAATTATATCGATAGGAGTACACTTGGTGTTATGTGGCCAAGTATTTCGAAGGATTTAGGAATGGAAAAGGACGACTATGCCATTATCCTAAATTTCTTTATGATTGCCTATGCTGTTGGTCAATCGGTTTCTGGAAGGTTATTCGATAAAGTTGGAACACGAATTGGTTATGTTATTGCAATAGGCGTTTGGGGGCTCTCCTCGTTTATGCATGCATTTGCTCGAGGAATCTTATCGTTTAGCTTCTTCAGGATTACATTGGGTTTAGGTGAGGCTGGCAACTGGCCAGGTGCTGCAAAAAGCAATGCAGAGTGGTTCCCAATTAAGGAACGAGCCATTGCTCAGGGGTTGTTTAATGCCGGTGCATCAATTGGCTCTGTTATTGCTCCCCCTCTAATCGCTCTTTTGTGGGCTGCTTTTGGTTGGCAGGTAACTTTCATGATTGTCGGCTCATTTGGTATAATGTGGCTTATTCCATGGCTCATTATAAATAAAAAGGGACCAAAAGAACATCCCTGGATTACTAAATATGAGCAGGAGAAAATTATTAAAGGACAGCATGCTAAAGAGAACACCGTTGAGGGCCAAAAGGGTAAATGCTTAAAAGATATCCTGAAGCATAGAGAATCATGGTCGGTTCTTGTTTCGCGCTTCTTCCTTGAACCAATCTGGTGGCTTTTTGTTGGCTGGATGCCAATTTATTTGGCCGAAGTATATGGATTCGATGTAAAACAGATAGGACTTTTCGCATGGGTCCCCTATGTTGGAGCAGCCATTGGTAGTATTAGCGGTGGTTACTTTTCTGGTAAAATGATTAAAAATGGTGCAACCATAAACCGCGCCCGAAAAACTGCAATAACCATTGGCGGTGCAATCATGTTCCTTGGACTTTTGGCAACAATATTTTTAGCCAATACCCCTCTAAAATTTGTCGTGATAGTTGCGTTTGTCCTATTTGGCTTCCAGTTTACCATTGGAAATATCCAGACCTTACCATCCGACTTGTTTTATGGTAAATCCGTTGGAACTCTTGCTGGTTTTGGTGGTACCGTTGGGGTTTTTGCTGTTATTGCCATGAATTTCCTTGTACCAGTAATCTCAAAGATTTCTTATACCCCAATTTTTGTAATGATTGCGGTATTTGTACCGCTTGGTATTTGGGCAATATACTACTTTGCTAAGGATATTCGCCCTGTTGATGAGAAAGAAACAAAAACAATAAGTATTAAATAATAAACCATCATTAACCTTTAAACTTTATAATTATGGAATTAAAAGGAAAAGTTGTAATTGTGACAGGTGGGGCCAGAGACATTGGCCGTGAAGTTTCGGTGAAACTTGCTAAGCTAGGTGCAAAGGTATGTGTTAACTACTTCGACAACAAAGAGGATGCCGATGAAACCCTTAAGCTAATAAAAGAGTTTGGTGGCGAGGCTATAATTGCTCAAGGTGATATGACTAAATTAGCCGATGCTGAACGTTTGGTTGCCGAAACTTGCGCTGCTTTTGGCGATAGAGTTGATGGACTTGTTAATGTTGCAGGTGGCCTTGTGGCTCGCAAAACCCTTGAGGAAATTGATGAAAACTTCTACCAGTTCCTCTTTGATGTGAACTTCAAAACCATGCTATTTGCCATGAAAGCTGCTGTGCCAAAAATGACAAATGGCGGTTCAATTGTTAACTTCTCGTCGCAAGCTGCTCGCGATGGAGGTGGCCCTGGTGCTTCTCTTTATGCATCTTCAAAAGGTGCTGTTGCTACCTTTACTCGTTCTATGGCAAAGGAATTAGGACCCAAAAATATACGTGTTAATGCACTATGCCCAGGCATGATTGCTACCTCGTTCCACGACCGGTTTACTAAACCCGAGGTGCGCGAAAAGGTAGCTGCTTCAACTCCTCTGCGTCGAGAAGGTAAACCTGAGGAGGTGGCTGATCTTGTTGCATACCTACTATCCGATGATTCAACCTTTATTACTGGCGCTAACATCGATATAAATGGTGGTTTATACTTCTCGTAATTACTTTCATTTGTTCTTGAGAGTTTTGGTTTAGTTCTTAATATTAACTTAAATTTCGTCTAATCTAAGCCGAATAAGTTTACTTTGATTTTATGTGTATTTATTCGGCTTTTTTTTCTCTAAAGATATGAGCAAAAAGGTAGTTACTTTTGGGGAAATCATGTTGAGGTTGTCAACACCAGGTTATCAGAGATTTACTCAAGCAAAAGAGTATAACGCTACTTTTGGCGGTGGTGAGGCAAATGTTGCAGTTTCCCTTGCAAATTATGGAATTAACGTTGATTTTGTAACTCGTTTACCCGAAAATGATTTAGGGCGTGCTTGTAAAATGGAACTTCAAAGGTTCGGAGTAGGCACTGATAAGATTATTTATGGGGGCAATAGGCTCGGAATTTATTTTCTTGAAACGGGTGCCGTTAGTAGGGGAAGTAAGGTCATTTATGACCGTGCATATTCTGCTTTTTCCGAAATAAAGCCCGGAATGATTGATTGGGAAAAGGTATTTGAAGGTGCCGATTGGTTCCATTGGACGGGGATAACACCAGCCGTTTCACAAGGTGCTGCTGATGTTTGCCTTGAGGCTATTCAGGTTGCAAACCGAATGGGATTAACTGTTTCGTGTGATTTAAACTATAGGAAAAACCTTTGGAAATACGGCAAGAAATGCCACGAGGTAATGCCCTCACTAGTTGAAGGATGCGATATCGTTCTTGGCAATGAGGAGGATGCAGCAATGGCGCTTAACATTCATCCCGAAGGTGTTGATGTTACAGCTGGAAAGGTTGAAGGGGCTGCCTATGAATCAGTATCTCGTCAAATCATGGCTAAGTTCCCAAAAGTGAAAAAGGTTATTACAACTCTTCGAAGTTCAATTAATGCTAACCATAACAACTGGGCTGGTGTCCTCTGGGATGGCAAAAAACTTTATGAATCCCGACATTATCAAATTACCCATATAGTTGATAGAGTAGGAGGTGGTGACTCATTTATGGGAGGACTTATTTACGGCTTACTTACTTACCAAGGTGATGATCAGAAAGCGCTCGACTTTGCTGTTGCTGCATCATGCCTTAAGCACACTATTCCTGGTGATTTTAATATGGTTACTGTGGACGAGGTGGAAAAACTGATGGGTGGCGACGCATCGGGACGGGTTTCTAGGTAGAATTATCCGACCCCTTGCTTTTTTCCATGCAAAAGGGGCTGGCTCTATTAATTTTGCAAGGTGTGGTAAAAACGCTTAGTTACTATAATGCTATAATTTGTTTTTTAAGAGACAGCCGCCTTTTGCTTTGGTTTTGCATTTTTAATACTAATAAAAAAATCCTGTATGGCACGTTTTTCTAGAATTGATGTGGCTTTAAAAATGAAAGAAACTGGATTAGTCCCTGTATTCTATAATGAAAGCCTTGAGATTTGTAAAGCAGTTGTAAAAGCCTGTTACGATGGCGGTGTGCGTTTATTTGAATTTACTAATAGGGGAGACTTTGCCCATCTTGTATTTGCAGAGCTCAATAAATGGGCAATAAATGAGATACCCGATATGATTCTGGGAGTAGGGTCCATAATCGACGGAGCTTCTGCCGCATTGTATATTGGTCTTGGTGCAAATTTTATTGTTTCACCAATTGTTGATGAGGAAACCGCAAAAATTTGTAATAAACGAAAAATTGCTTGGAGTCCTGGTTGTGGTTCGGTTACCGAAATTAGTAAGGCCCATGAACTAGGAGCAGAGGTTGTGAAGATCTTTCCAGGAAAGCAGGTTGGTGGACCTGAGTTTGTTAAAGCTGTCAAGGGCCCTATGCCTTGGACTAGTATCATGCCAACTGGGGGTGTTGCTCCTAGTGAGGATAATCTTAAGGAATGGTTCAATGCTGGGGTAACTTGTGTGGGAATGGGATCAAAGCTGTTCCCTAAGCAGGTGATTGAGAATAAACAGTTTGAATTGATATCTGCTAAATGTGCCGAAGTGCTTGAGATTATTAGTAGGGTGAAAAAGTAGCTCGATAATTAAACTTGCACATTTGAAAGAATTTATCATGGTGTATAAAAAAAAGAGGCTGATCTCCAGCCTCCTTTTTTTTAACTTATAGCTTCCTTGGCTTTTGCAATTGCCTTGTCTAGGCCATCGGGATTTTTCCCTCCTGCAGTTGCGTAGAATGGCTGTCCGCCACCACCTCCTTTAATCTCTTTGGCTGCTTCCCTTACTATGTTAGAGGCATTCAAACCATGTTTTTCTACCAACGATTCATTTATCATTACTGATAGAAGGGCCTTCCCGTTTGCTTCGGTTCCTAGCACAAGGTACAGGTTAGGTATCTCATTCTTTAGCTGGAACGATAGGTCCTTAAGTGCATCAGCATTTCCAATGCTAACCTTTTCGCAAATTATGTTGACGCCATTTTTCTCAACTACTTTAGCCTTAAGCGCAGCTTTTACCGATTTTAGCTTTTCTGCCTCAAGGCTTTCGAGTGTTTCCTTTAGCTTTTTATTATCATCTACAAGTTTTGAGGCAGCTTTCACAACATTCGAAGGATTGCCTAGTATCGATTTAATTTCATTAATTGTATCGATTTGAGTGTAAACATAGTCTTCGGCTTTTTCACCAGTAATGGCCTCAATTCGACGTACACTAGCGGCAATTGCACCTTCAGAAATTATCTTAAAGTAACCAATGTTGCCAGTAGCTTTTGTGTGAGTTCCTCCACAAAGCTCAACCGATTCACCAAATTTTATTACTCTTACCTTTTCGCCATATTTCTCGCCAAAAAGAGCCATGGCCCCCATTTGTTGGGCATTTTCAATTGGCACTTCACGATGTTCCTCAAGCTGTATGTTCTGTCTTATTATCTTATTTACCCTTTTTTCTACCTGTCGAATTTCCTCATCAGTCATTTTTTGGAAATGCGAAAAGTCGAATCGGAGGTAATCGGGATGTACCAATGAGCCTTTTTGCTCTACATGGGTTCCAAGTACTGCTCGTAAGGCATTATGAAGTAGGTGTGTTGCAGAGTGGTTGTTCGCAGTACGAATCCTTTTTTCATAGTTTACAGTAGCAAAGAACGGTACGTTGGGGGTTTGTGGCAGCTTGTCAACTAGATGTATAATAAGGTTGTTTTCTTTAAAAGTATTAAGCACCTTTAGGGTTTCTGAATCGCTTTCAAGGGTACCCGAATCGCCAACCTGGCCTCCCGATTCAGCATAAAATGGTGTTTTTTCAAGTACTACATGGTACTGCTCCTTGCCTTTAGCTTTTACAGTACGCATACGTAAAATGCGCGTATCAGTTTTTAATGTATCATAGCCAACAAACTCAACTTTATCGGATTCGTTTACTGTAATCCAATCATCGGCTTCAACGGCAGCATCAGCCCTTGAGCGCTCTTTCTGGTTAGCCATTTCGGCATCAAATTCCTCGCGGTTAACGCTTAGGTTATTTTCGCGTAATATTAGTTCTGTGAGGTCGAGGGGAAATCCATAGGTGTCGTAAAGTATAAATGCATCTTTCCCCGAAATTTCTTTCTTGTTTTCCTTCTTTGCCTTTTCAATGTGCTGCTCAAGAAGTTTAATTCCAGTTTCTAAGGTGCGTAAAAATGTGGTTTCCTCCTTATTGATTACATTGATTATAAGATCCTGTTGAGCCTTAAGCTCTGGAAAATGCTCGCCCATTTGTTCAACTAGTACGGGAACTAAACTATCGATAAAGGGTTCGCGGAAGTTAAGGAAGGTATAACCATAGCGAACGGCCCTACGAAGAATACGACGAATTACATAACCAGCCTTAACGTTTGAGGGGAGTTGTCCGTCGGCTATGGAGAAGCTAATGGCACGAAGATGGTCAGCAATTACTCTCATGGCCACATCGGTTTTAGGATTTGAGCCGTAAGGGATTCCGCTCATTTGCGAAATGCGGTCAATTATTGGGGTAAACACATCAGTGTCGTAGTTGCTCTTTTTCCCCTGAACAACCATAGCTAAGCGCTCAAAACCCATTCCCGTGTCAACATGACGTGAGGGTAGTGGTTCAAGAGTCCCATTAGCCTTGCGATTGAATTGAATGAACACAAGGTTCCAAATTTCAATAACCAGTGGATGCCCCTTGTTTACCATTTGCTCACCAGGAATTGCCTTACGCTCAGCCTCGTCGCGTAGGTCGATATGAACCTCGGTACAAGGACCGCATGGTCCGGTATCGCCCATTTCCCAAAAGTTATCCTTTTTGCTTCCCAGCAAGATTCTTTCTGCAGGTAAATGCTTTTTCCAGCATTCTAACGCTTCAGTATCTCTTTCAATTCCCTCGCTAGGGCTGCCCTCAAAAATAGTTGCATATAACCTATTCTTGTCAATTTTTAGAACATCAACAAGGAATTCCCATGCCCAATCAATGGCTTCGCGCTTAAAGTAGTCACCAAACGACCAGTTCCCAAGCATTTCGAACATGGTGTGGTGGTAAGTATCGTGCCCAACCTCTTCTAAATCGTTATGCTTGCCCGACACTCGCAAACACTTTTGAGAATTTGCAACGCGAGGATATTTTGCAGGTGCATTACCAAGGAAAATATCCTTAAACTGATTCATCCCAGCATTAGTAAACATAAGGGTTGGGTCGTCCTTAACAACCATGGGTGCCGATGGTACAATTTGGTGCGATTTCTCGGCAAAAAAGTCCAAAAATCTTTGGCGAATTTCTTTTGAAGTCATAAAATTCTATTATTGAAATATTTAAAACTAACTATTTAACCATTTAAAATAAAAAAAATGCTCTTTTTGTTTGTTGAAAAAATATTTTTACCATAGTTTTGTTGCAGTTTGTCAAAAGTGTATTACTTTGCAGCAATTTAGCGTTAAAACTATGGCAAAAATAAAATATCAATTTAACCCTCATACCCTAACATTCGATGTTGTTCGAATACCATTCTACAAACGATTTGCAAAGATACTAATTCATTTGGTATTTTATACAGGCATTTTTCTTGGTTTAGGGTATTCATTTTCTATAATTTACGATACTCCAGTAGAGCGCGCCTTAAAACGCTCTAACGCGGAGTATAACCTAAAGTATGAACTTGCTCAAAAACGTATCTCGCAGCTAAATCAATCTTTAGCAGCCATAGAGGAAAAGGATAACAATATTTACCGAGCAATTTTTGAAGCCGATACCATTCCTTTTTCTATTAGAATGGGTGGTTATGGTGGCCATCAAAAGTATTCCAAGTTGTCAAATTCATCTAACTCTGCGATATTACTAAAAACTTTACGTTCATTAGACGAGCTTACCTGGCGTGCTTACATTCAATCAAAATCGTTTGACGAGGTAATCGATTTAGCAAAGAATAAGGAAAAAATGATTCTATGTATACCTGCTATACAGCCTATTAATGTAAAAGATTTAGGTAGAATATCCGATTTTTATGGAATGCGTTTACATCCTTTGACACGAAGATGGACAAAACATAATGGAATAGATTTTGCTGGCCCTATAGGTACCCCAATATATGCCACTGGCGATGGTGTTGTTGTTGAAGCGGGATATTCTTTCCATGGTTATGGGAATCAGGTAATTGTCGATCATGGCTTTGGTTATAAAACCCGATATGCCCACTTACATGATATTAATGTTAAGGTAGGCCAAAAGGTTAAGCGTGCCGAAATGATTGGTACTCTCGGAAATACTGGTCGTAGTACTGGCCCTCATCTCCATTACGAGGTAATTGTAAGAGGACGGCCTGTTAACCCTATTAACTATTTTAATGACATGACCGAAGAGGACTATCAAAAAATGCTTGAGGGATATTCAAGCCAATTCCTAGATTAGTAAGTTATGCCAAGGACAAAGTATAAATTTCATCCAGAACAGCTTGTCTTTGTTAAAGAGAGAAGAACCTTACGCGAAAAAGTTTGGCTTGTAGCCAAATACATTATTGCCATTTTTGTTATTGGGTTTATATCTTATATGGTTTTCCCAATTTTTATCGATACCCCTGAGGTTAGAAAGTTGAAGCGCGAAAATCAGGAACTTCTTGTTAACTACGAGATAATTAGTAAGCGTATTGAGCATCTTAGCTCTGTGATTGCCGATTTGGAAAAGCGCGACGAGGGTATTTATCGGATTATTTTTGAGGCTAAACCTATTCCTAGTTCTGTGCGTAATGCTGGCATTGGCGGGGCTAATCGCTACTCCGAACTTGAAAAGCTATCAAATAGTAAGCTTATCGTTGAAACTACCAAAAAGCTCGATGAACTTTCCAAAAAGGCTTACATTCAGAGCCGTTCCTTTGATGAGATCTCAGAGCTTGCTAAAAACAAGGAAAAGCTACTAAAATCTATACCCGCAATAATGCCTATTCGCGATAAAGACCTTACGAGGGTGGCCTCGTCCTTTGGCATGCGGATTCATCCGTTTTATAAAGTGCTTAAAATGCATACAGGGATGGATTTTACTGCTCCTACTGGTACTAAAATATTTGCCACGGGCGATGGGGTTGTTGTTAAAACTCGATATGCTCAAAGAGGTTATGGTAACCATATTGTAATAGACCATGGCTTTGGATACTCAACCCTTTATGCGCATATGAGTAAGTTTGCAGTGAGAGTGGGACAACGGGTTAAACGAGGAACAGTTATTGGTTATGTTGGAAACACAGGTACATCTGTTGCTCCACACTTACACTACGAAGTCCGAAAAGATGACAAGCCGGTTAACCCTATTCATTACTACTTTAACGATTTAACCCCTGAACAGTACGAAAAAATGGTTGAAATTGCTTCGCAACCTACCCAGAGCTTCGACTAGTAAATTCTTGAAAAATGCCATATAAAGAAAAAAAAATAGAAAAGTACTACTACTCCATTGGCGAAGTAGCCGATATGCTTGGGGTTAACACATCGTTGATTCGTTTTTGGGAGAAAAACTTCGATATAATTAAACCGCATAAAAATAAAAAGGGTAACCGCTATTTTACTAAAAAGGATATTGAAAACCTTAAGCTGATTTATCATCTTGTTAAAGAACAGGGCATGACTCTTGATGGGGCCAGAAAAAAGATTGCGGCTCAAAAAGAGGACCTTGCCGAAAACTTTAAGCTTGTTGAAAGTTTAACTAAGATTCGGGAGATGCTGGTTGAAATCAGAGATATGCTCGACTAGTACCATATGAATGCCCATGTTAGGTAAAAATCAACCTAATGGCCTTTTAAACTAACTTGTAGCACATGAAAATAGGTGACATTGTTTCTATTCTGGAGGGTTTTGCACCACTTGCCCTTCAAGAAGATTATGATAATTCAGGACTAATTGTTGGGAGTAAGGATTCCGAAGTAGATAAAATTCTTCTTTCCATTGATGTAACCCCCGAAGTGGTTAGGGAGGCTATAAGCAAGGGGGCTAATCTAATTATTGCACATCACCCAATCGTTTTCAGGGGCCTTAAACGTTTCAATGGTTCTAACTATGTGGAACGGGTAGTACTTGACGCTATAAAAAACGATATTGCTATTTATGCCTCTCACACTAATATCGATAGCGTAGAGGGAGGTGTAAGTTATAGGATTGCGCAACGCCTTGGACTTGAAGATGTTAAAATCCTGAGACCAATAAATGGTAACCTGGTAAAACTTGTCACCTTTGTCCCAAACGACTTCGCACAAAAGGTTAGGGATGCCATTTTCTCCGCTGGCGCTGGTGTAATTGGTAATTACGACTCTTGCTCATACAATGTTAATGGATTTGGTTCGTTTCGTGCTAACGAAACCGCAAATCCATTTGTAGGGCAAAAAGGCGAAATCCACTTTGAACCCGAAGTAAGAGTAGAAACCATTGTCCCTCGTCATTTACTTAAAAACTGCATTTCAGCAATGCTCAACGCTCATCCCTACGAAGAGGTTGCTTATGATGTTTATCCTATTGAATTACCTTATCCTAAAGCCGGATTAGGTGCTGTAGGCGTACTTCCTAAACCCGTTGAGTTTGACAAATTTCTATTGCAGGTCAAGCAAAAGTTTAACGCAAAGTGTGTGAGGTTCACAAATCCAGTTTCTGATTCAGTTTCAAAAGTGGCAATTTGTGGGGGGAGTGGAATCGAGCTGCTAAGGGATGCTATTGCTTCAGGTGCCCAAGTTTTTATCACTGCCGATGTAAAATACCATCAATTTTTCGACGCTGAAAATCGCATTTCCATAGTAGATATTGGACATTTTGAAAGTGAGCAGTTTACAGTTGATATTTTTTATGACTTACTTACAAAAAAATTATCTAATTTTGCAATCTTAAAATCGGAAGTGAATACTAATCCTATTAACTACATATAGATTATGGCTAAAGAGAAAATCAACCCCGCTGAAAAAAATGCTGAACTCACCATTGAAGAGAAGTTAAGATTTTTGTTTAAACTTCAGCAGGTAGATTCCAAAATTGATAAAATCAAACTGCTACGAGGCGAACTACCTCTTGAGGTGGAAGACTTAGAAGACGAGATAGAAGGATTAACAACTCGTGTTGAAAATCTTAAGAATGATATCAAGGAGCTTGAGAGTCAAATCAACCAGAAAAAAATCGAGATTAAGGATGCTGAAGCCCTAATTAAAAAGTACGAGGAACAGCAAAAAAATGTTCGTAATAATAGGGAGTACGACTCTTTGACAAAAGAGATTGAATATCAAACTCTTGAAATTGAACTCTGTAATAAGCGTATTAAAGAATACACACAGCAGATAAAGGAAAAAAACCTGCTTATTGAGCAAACAGAAAAGCAGCTTGAAGAAAGGAGTAAAGATTTAGAGCAGAAAAAGCAGGAGCTGGAGAGCATAACCAGCGAAACTCAAAAAGAGGAAAATG
This sequence comes from Tenuifilum thalassicum, assembly GCF_013265555.1. Classification (GTDB taxonomy): domain Bacteria; phylum Bacteroidota; class Bacteroidia; order Bacteroidales; family Tenuifilaceae; genus Tenuifilum; species Tenuifilum thalassicum. The sequence continues at coordinate 987,658 of NZ_CP041345.1, forward strand.
AGCTCATTCAGCTAAGCGAAGAGTACTCCATGAACATTGAACCACGTCTTCTTACTGCTTACAAACGTATTAGAGCAAATGCAAGAAATGGGTTAGCTGTGGTTACTGTTCAGCGCGATGCTTGTGGCGGTTGTTTTAATAAGATCCCCCCCCAACGTCAGCTCGATATTAAAATGCATAAAAAGGTAATTGTTTGTGAGTATTGCGGTAGAATTCTGGTTGACGACTCACTGCAAGATGAAGAATAGTGTTGGTTATTAACAATATTCAACGTCCTCTTTTGGGGACGTTTTTTTTAATTATCATTTAAACATCCCTTGCTTCTCCAATCAAATTTCCAATAGTTTATCATTTCCCTATCATGATTTTGAGAAACATATGAAGCACAAGATGCGTATGTATTTGTGTTCCATTTAAATATTCATCAAACTAAAAGTAGCTAACCTAACATTTTTGCGATGAAAAACTTAAAGGTACTTGTAATAGTTGGATTTCTTCTTCCACTCTTTTCATCATGCGATAGCTTAGTAAATGACGAGACAACAAATGATTCGCTTTACGTCAAGTTTATTAACGATTCTGCTTCGCTATATACGATAACCACTATAGAAATCCGAAATAGGGGAGCAGTTGACGGGAGCCAAGAACCCATAGGCACTTGGAGCAGTAATGTGCTGCAAGCTGGGCAAAAACTTGTTCCGGGTGAAAGTACTTACTTTACTTTAAAATTACCTAATGGAGAATGGGCTGAATATCGATTAGGTGTTGATGGTGGCACAGGCAATGAGGTGATGCTGTACGATCAACCTAATTATAACGGATTTAGAGATTTACCTATAACACATTGGGGTAGCGATGAACGAACGGTATCCGTTGCCATTACCTACGACGAAACAACAAACACAATTTCTGTTACTGGTTGGAGCGATTGGTCGGGAATTGAAGACTAGCTAAAAATAGTTTAAAATGATAAAACCAATGGGAAACCATTGGTTTTATCTGCTACTAGATTATGAAAATTGCTATACTTATAGAGCAGTTGTGCGTTGTGCTTACTAGTAGCGAAAATTAATATTACCAGCTACCACCAGCACCGCCTCCGCCAAAGCTACCGCCTCCACCACCGGAGAAGCCGCCAAAACTACCCGAACCCGAGGAGAAATCGCTAAAACTGCTTCCGCGTCCGCCACCCATAGAACCTAGTAATAACCAAAATGGCAGATTTGATGCAAATGTTCCACCACGGACTCTTGCACCCCTGCGACCAGATAGAAATATAAACCCGAAAAAGAGTATTAAGAAAATGATGCCAGGAATTGGCGAATCGCCCTTGTAGTATTCATCGGCACTATAGAGCCCAGAGGCGAGGTCTATTATTACATCTACTGCAGCATTTATTCCTTTGTAATACCTATTCTGTTTGAAATAGGGAATCATTTCATTGTCAACAATCCTGCGTGCCACGGCATCGGGAATAACCTCTTCCATGCCATATCCTGTGGCAACAAAAGCTTGCCCCCTTTCATTCCCTATTTTCGGTTTAATAAGTATTACAATACCATTATTTTTGCCTTTTTGTCCAACTCCCCATTTTTCACCAAGTTGAAATGCGTAGTCGGCAGGATCGTACCCGTTAAGTGTAGGAACGGTTACCACATAAATTTGAGTAGATGTGCTATCGTGGTAGGCCCTTAGCTTTTGCTCTAGCACTAGCGTCTCTTCACGGTTAAGAACCCCTGCAAAATCATTTACTAGCCGAGGGGGCGACATTGGATCGGGTATATCTTGTGCCTTCAGAGGCCCCAGAATTGTTAGTATTGAAAGGATGGTATAGAAAAATCGTTTCATTTGTTATTAAATTTAGAGTTTGTTATTATGTTGCCATATCGCTTAAGTTAACCTTGTATTTGGTTTGCTGCCTAGTTAAAGGCTATCCAAACGATATGTCATCGCTTAGCTCGTTAATGTCGGTTTTGGCATTGTAAGGGAAATGCGTAGAAAGCTGTTCGCCAGCCATCTTAATGCCCTTTACTAAGCCTTCGGCCAACCTATCTTCCTTAAACTCTGCTAGCATTGCTTCTTTTATGTTATCCCAAAAATTTTCGGGCACCTTACTATTTATACCCGCGTCACCAAGAATGGCAAACTTATGATCGTTTAGCGATAGGTAAAAAAGCACACCATTTCTAAGCTTGGTTTTATGCATTTTTAGCATGGCAAAAACTTGAGCAGCCCTATCAAGCGGGTTGTCAAGCTTGCACTCCCATTCTACGTGTACCCTAATCTCGCCCGAAGTGTTTTTCTCAGCCTCTTCAATAGCCGATACTATCAGTTTTTTCTGATTTTCAGAGAAGAAATCTTTTGGTTTCATTGCTTTTTTGTTTGATGGCAAGTATCTAGCGCATTAATCTAGATATAGAAAAAAATGATGATACCCCCATGTAACTCCTACTTGTGTTAAACTTAAAGAATTACATGGGGTGCAAAAAATGGAGTTAGTTTGTACCAAAGTCAACCTTTGGTGCTTTCTCGGCACCTGCTTCGGCCTCAAAGTAAGCTTTCTTTTCAAAACCAAACAGGCTTGCCCAGATATTTTTAGGAAACTTCCTGATATAGGCGTTATAATCCTTAACCATTTCGTTAAACTTGCGGCGTTCAACTGCAATCCGATTTTCTGTTCCTTCGAGCTGGGCTTGTAGGTCTAAAAAGTTTTGGTTTGCCTTTAGATCGGGATAGCGCTCAACAACTACCATTAATCGCGATAACGCGCTACTAAGCTCTCCCTGTGCCGATTGAAACTGTTTCAGGCTTTGTGCATCGAGCTTGTCGGGATTGATGTTTACGCTGGTTGCCTTTGCCCTTGCCTCAATCACCTGGGTTAGGGTTTGCTGCTCAAAGTTGGCATATCCCTTTACCGTATTAACCAGGTTGGGAATAAGATCGAGCCTGCGCTGGTATACGTTCTCCACATTACCCCACTGGGCTTTCACATTCTCATCCTTGGTTACCATGTTGTTATAGGTACCCTTTATTGAGCTGTAAAGGAGTAGCACTACTGCCGCTACTATGGCTATTACTATCCATTTCTTGCTGATGTTCATGGCTGTATGTTTTTAAGGTTAATAGTTTCAACTCTTTCGCTTCAAATTCCATGCACAAGATAGGGTAAAGTTTGAAAATAGGCCCATCGGGCATACATTTTTAACACACTTTGGGCGTAATCGGACAGGTTTGAAGCTTTGGCTGACAGGTTGGCAGGATTTTGATAATAATGGATAATATGACTTTTAATCCTTTTTGATTAATTGAAAAAAAATCAATTAATTTTAATATTAAAATAAGGAAGGCGAGTTTCCCCGCCTTAAATGTTTTCACAACGGAATAATCCTTATTGTGAATTGCTTCAGATTGTTATACAAATATAATTTGATAATGATAAAAATACAAATGTTATGAAAAGAATTTTAGGACTTGATTTAGGTTCTGCATCAATTGGCTGGGCGTTGATTAGAGAAAATGAGATTAATGGTAATGTTAACCGCGAAATACTGGGTTTAGGTTGCCGAATTATTCCTTACGAAGGAACCGAAGGAAAAGACTTTGAAAAAGGATCGGGTGAAAGTAGAAACGCTATCCGAACACAAATGCGAACGATGCGAAAGGGTTATGACCGCTATCAGCTGCGAAGAAAATATTTAGTGCAAGAGCTGATTAAGCATAATATGTACCCATCCGATGAACTAAAAGGACTTCCAAAGATACAGCTATGGGAACTTAGAAATAGAGCGGCAACCGAAAGAGTATCACTTACAGAGTTAGGAAGAATTTTATTGTGGTTGAATCAAAAGCGAGGGTATAAGAGCAGTAGAAGCGACTCAAATTTGGATAAAAAGGATACTGAGTATGTGGCAACAGTAAAAAGTCGTCACCAGTTGATTAAAGAGCAAAACCTAACCATTGGACAGTACTTTTACAAACAATTACAAAACGACCAGTTTTTTAGAGTTAAGGAGAAGGTTTTCCCACGAGAAGCATATATCGAGGAGTTTGATACTATTTGCAATGAGCAAAAAAAACACTATCCTAATATTTTAACTCAAGAGTTAATCTCAAAAATACGGAATGAAATAATATATTACCAAAGGCCATTGAAATCCCAGAAAGGTCTTGTTTCGGTATGCGAATTTGAAGGATTCTGGCGTAAAGGACCCGATGGTAAAGAGTACTTTGTTGGCCCAAAGGTCGCCCCCAGAAGTTCCCCTATTTTTCAATATGCAAAGATATGGGAAAACATCAATAACATTAAAATTGAAAATAAACAGGGCAATAACATCGAAATAACCCTTGAGCAGAAAAGAGCACTTTTTGAGCATCTGGATAATAACGAAAAGTTAACCACCACCGATATTGTTAGAATACTAGGATTAAAGAAAAATGAATGTTTTTTCAATAAGCAATTGGCTAAAGGAATAGTTGGTAATGCAACCAAGTGTGCAATTTTGAATTGCTTTGATGAGGCTCACAAATACGCTCATCTAGTAAAGTTTGAACTCGATATTATTGAAACAAGTAAAAAAACATACCTATACGATAACACCACTGGCGAAGTAATAAACGAAAAAACAGTAAAGTACATTCATCCTAAAATTGAAAAGGAACCATTATTTGTATTGTGGCATACCATATACTCAATCTCTGATCAGGATGAGTGCAGCAGAGTTTTGCAGGATAAATTCGGAATAGAAAAGGAGATTGCTGATAAGCTGGCAAGTATCGATTTTACAAAACATGGATTTGGCAATAAATCGACAAAAACTTTAAGAAAAATATTGCCATATTTAATGGAGGGCGATAAGTATAGCGAGGCCATGTGCTATGCTGGTTATAACCATTCAAATTCCCTTACAAAAGATGAAAATCTAAAAAGAGAGTTGCAGGAAAAACTTAAGCCTATTCCAAAAAACTCGCTCAGGCAACCCATTGTGGAAAAAATATTAAACCAAATGGTGAATGTGGTCAATGCTATTATTGATAAATATGGGAAACCCGATGAAATTAGGATTGAGCTAGCTAGAGAGTTAAAGCAAAGTAAAGAGGAACGAAATGAAACATATTTGAATATTACAAAAAGAGAAAGAGAGAATGAACAAATCGCTAAAAAACTGCAAGAGTTTGGCCTAAGAGCAACCCGAAATAATATTCTTAAATGGCGACTTTATGAGGAAATGGACAATGAGGATAAGAAGTTAAACGCAATCTGTATATACTGTGGTCAACCAATTTCGCTGGTTGAAGCAATTAAAGGCGCTGATGTTGATATTGAACATATAATTCCAAAATCGAAACTATTTGACGATTCACAAAGCAATAAAACCCTTGCACATCGCCATTGTAACACAGGGAAGGGTGATTTAACCGCTTACGATTTCATGAAATCAAAACCCACTGAACTGTTTAATGCCTACCTTGAGAGGGTAGCAAAACTTTATGCCAATAAAGTTATAAGTAAGGCAAAGCGTGACAAACTACTTATGACCGAGAGCAAAATCCCCAATAACTTTATTGACCGACAGCTAAGGGAAAGTCAGTATATCGCAAAAAAGGCAAGGGAAATACTTCAAACAATATCGCATAACGTTTGGACTACATCGGGCAGTGTTACCGCAGAGCTAAGGAGGCTATGGGGCTGGGACGATGTGACGATGAATCTACAATTCAACAAGTATAAGGAGTTAGGGTTGACCTCGTTTGTGGAGTGGGAAAGCGAGCATGGCAAGAGTAAGCATAGTAAAGAGGTTATTACAGGATGGAGTAAACGCGATGACCACAGGCATCATGCAGTAGATGCACTTGTTATTGCTTGCACTAAACAGGGTTATATTCAGCGATTTAACACTCTTAACTCAAGTAGAACCAAACAAGACCTGATAGCCGATGTTGAGAAAAAATCTTTAGAATTTAAGGAAAAGCTCTCGCTCCTTGAAAAGTATATAGTAAGCGAACAGCCTTTTACCGTTAAGGAGGTTGAGGAAAAGGTCGCAGAAATTTTGGTGTCGTTTAAAGCTGGTAAAAAGGTTGCCGTAACTGGAAAAAGGAAAGTTGGAAAAAAGGGTAATAAAAAAGTAGTACAAACAGGCATTATTATACCAAGAGGAGCCTTGCACGAAGAAAGTGTGTATGGGAAGATTAAGACAGCAGTACACAAGCCAATAAAATATGCTTTTGAAAATCCGGACCTAATTGTGATTCCAAAAATCAAAAAACTAGTTGAGGAACGACTTTCAAAATATGAAAACGTCAAAGATGCCATTGCGTCGCTGAAGAAAGAGCCTTTGTTTATTGATAAGAATAAACAGGTTTTACTTAAATATGCTTCATGTTATAGCAGCGATTATGTAATAAAATATCCTGTAGATATTAATTTCAATAAAGTTGATAAGGTTGTTGACGGGCGGATTAAACAAATATTGCAAGCAAGACTCAATAAGTTTAATGGAAAGCATAAGGAGGCTTTTAAAGACATGCAGCGTGGCGATAAGGTGATTAAATGGTATGAGGATGAAGGCCTACCAGTACCAATCAAGACAGTTCGATGCTATACGGGTCTCTCGGCTGTTGTTCCTGTAAAAAAGGATGAGAATGGCAACAATATTGGTTTCGTAAAACCAGGAAACAATCATCACATTGCAATATATACCGATTCCGAGGGTAATAAGCATGAACATGTTTGCACATTCTGGCATGCGGTTGAGCGAAAAAAATTTGGATTGCCTGTAATAATCAAAAATACAAATGAAGTTTGGGATAAAATTCAACAAAAACCCCTGGGTACATACCCAGAGGAGTTCCTTGAGAAACTCCCTTTGCCTAATCTGACTTTGGAGGTAAGCATGCAGCAGAATGAGATGTTTATTCTGGGTATGGCACCAGAAGAAATATCTAATTGTCTTGATAATAAAGACTATAGGGCAATAAGTGAAAAATTGTATAGAGTCCAGAAACTTTCTATGAAAAATTATGTTTTTAGGCATCATGTAGAAACACAACTTATAGACAATGAGGCTTCTAAGAAAAGTAAACGATACTATTTAATACAGAGTTTGGGGGCTTTATTTAATTTAAATCCAGTAAAAGTTAAAATTGATTGCATTGGCAATATTATCGCTTGGAATAACACTGACGGGGTTTAAAACCCTGTCAGTGTTCTGGCCAAAAAAAATTTAATCGTCATGCCTAATTCCCGGGACATACCATTGGAGCACGGCTGTTACTACCACATTTTCAACCGTGGCATTAACGGCACACCATTGTTTTATGTACCTGATAACTACTTGCATTTTCTTAGGCTATACGATAAATATATCTCTCCAATAGCCTATACCTTTGCCTGGTGCTTGATGGGGAACCATTTTCATTTGCTGGTACGGATAAAGGAGGAGAACGAGGTAATTGTTACGTCGCTACCCAACCCAGTCAGGGTTTTGAACCATGTTTGGGTTAGCTCCAATAAAACCCTCAAATCGCCTCATCTATACTTTTCGAATCTTTTTAATTCGTACGCACAAGCAATTAACAAGCAACAGCATAGAACGGGGTCATTGTTTGAACGCCCTTTCCATCGTCTAAAAATATCCTCAGAGGAATACCTACAAAACCTTGTAGTTTATATACATCAGAATCCCACTCATCATGGCTTTACCAATGATTTTAGGAATTACCCATGGACATCGTATGGTAGTATTATCTCCACAAAACCAACAAAGGTTGAGAGGGAAACCGTGCTGGAGTGGTTTAACGGCAAGGAGAATTTTATTGAAGTACATCGTAAAATAGTTGACCTTGATATAATTCATGACCACTGACAAGGTTTTAACCCCTGTCAGTGGCATAATGATACAGATATGATAAAACGCACCCTTTATTTCGGAAACCCTGCCTACCTAAAGGCTAGGGATGAGCAAATGGTTATTGAATACCCCGGTGGTGATACCGAAAGCAAATCAATACCAATCGAAGATATTGGAGTAGTTATTCTTGATTCCCCACAAATTACAATAACCCACGTGTTGCTCAATAAACTACTGGAAAATAATGCTGCAGTTATTACCACTAATGAACGGCATATGCCATCGGGTTTGCTGTATCCTTTGGAATCCAACACGCTTCAAAGCGAACGTTTTGCCGTTCAGCTCACGGCAAGCGTTCCGCTTAAAAAACAGTTATGGCAGCAAACCGTACAGACTAAAATTCAGAATCAGGCAGCACTCCTTAAGTCTGTTGGGGTTGATGTTGAGCCTATGCTTTACTGGGCACGAAGCGTAAGAAGTGGTGACCCCGATAACTACGAGGGCCGTGCTGCTGCCTATTACTGGAAAAACCTTTACATGGGTTACATCAACGATATTATTTTTACAAGGGGCAGAAACGAGGATGAACCCAATAATCTGCTTAACTATGGCTATGCCATACTTCGTGCGGTGGTAGCCCGAAGCCTAGTGGCTAGCGGGTTGCTCCCCACACTCGGAATTCACCACCATAACCGTTACAATGCATTTTGCCTTGCCGATGATATCATGGAACCTTACAGACCCTTTGTGGATAAAGTTGTTCTTGAGATAGTTAAAGAGGGTCTTGATTATACACAGCTAACTAAAGAAATAAAAGCGAAACTCCTTGTTATTCCGGCTATGGATGTGAAGATTGATGGGAAAAGTAGCCCATTGATGATTGCTACACAGCGAACCACAGCATCGCTTTACAATTGCTTCAATGGTGCTAGCCGTAAAATGCTATATCCAACATTTTCGTAATTTCAATACAAACCCCGACAGAGTTCAGAACCCTGTCGGGGTTCAATTCCAAAACATCTATGACCACTCTTAACCGCCTAAACCAATATCGAGTTATGTGGGTGTTAGTGTTTTTTGATTTGCCAACCGAAACCAAAAAGGAGCGTAAACAGTATGCGCTGTTCCGCAAGAATTTACTTAAAGATGGTTTCTCGATGTTCCAGTTTTCAATATACACTCGGTGTTGCCCAAGCCGCGAGAATGCCGACGTGCATATTAAACGCGTGAAAAGTTTTCTTCCCCCCAATGGCTATGTGGGAATATTGTGTATAACAGACAAGCAGTTTGGTTCCATGGAACTTTTCCTTTCCACCAAACCCATTAAAGCGAGCACAGAACCTCAGCAGCTGGAGCTGTTTTAAAACTGAAGCATTTAAGTCAGAAAAGTCATATGGCAGAAATAAAAAATCCACAGAAAAAGGTTCCTGTGGATATTCTATTGGTCACTTTTATTATTCGAAATACTGGTCTAACAAACTTAGGTACAGAAAGATAGATTTACCTATGCTGTGACCAATATGTCAAAGATACAATCTGAAAGCAATTCACAACTTATTATACTCAATTATATATACTTGTTTAGCTGTGACCAATATGTCAAAGATACAATCTGAAAGCAATTCACAACTTCACCCATACATATTTAAAGAAAACCAGAGCTGTGACCAATATGTCAAAGATACAATCTGAAAGCAATTCACAACATCTCTCCTGTAATGATGATACGAGACTTAGCTGTGACCAATATGTCAAAGATACAATCTGAAAGCAATTCACAACGAGAGAAGATGTAGGTAGCATCAACGATTAGCTGTGACCAATATGTCAAAGATACAATCTGAAAGCAATTCACAACAGACTCATTGCATCAATACGCGCCTGGTAGGCTGTGACCAATATGTCAAAGATACAATCTGAAAGCAATTCACAACTTGCTTGCTATCTCTTCTAATGTGTTCTCGGCTGTGACCAATATGTCAAAGATACAATCTGAAAGCAATTCACAACAGGTTAATCGCCTACCAGCAGATAACGCTAGCTGTGACCAATATGTCAAAGATACAATCTGAAAGCAATTCACAACAGAGCAGCATTTAGTGTCTTTATGGGAAATGCTGTGACCAATATGTCAAAGATACAATCTGAAAGCAATTCACAACATCTCGGCTCTGCGCTATCGGCAACTATTAGCTGTGACCAATATGTCAAAGATACAATCTGAAAGCAATTCACAACAAAGATATTCTTACCTGTTTCCTCAGATACGCTGTGACCAATATGTCAAAGATACAATCTGAAAGCAATTCACAACAATTGCTGTGAGGTGCTTCCTATCCGATGAGCTGTGACCAATATGTCAAAGATACAATCTGAAAGCAATTCACAACTCAGAGGTTGGAACTGGAATACTGAAAGTTGCTGTGACCAATATGTCAAAGATACAATCTGAAAGCAATTTACAACACCACCAAAATAAACTAAATCAAAAATAAAGCTGTAAATTCAAAGACTAATTTAAAAAAAAACGCAAGCAATTCACAACGCTCTTGGATAGCACATAACCAGGACTCTTGCGTCGCACCCCCCGCGGGTGCGTGGATTGCAAGGCTTTGGTTAATCCGTATACCTTGAGAAAATTATTTATTTCACGGAATGCGTTACGCAAAATGCGATATGCATATTGCGTAATGCCTTTTTTCTGCTTATATTGGCAAAAAGTAGTAAAATGGCTAAGGTAAAGGAGATAAACCCCTTTTTAGTAAATAGTTATATCTCAAAGGAGTACTTTTGCGATCGGAATAATGAGCTGAACATTTTGCTCAGGAATGTACAGAGCAACGTGAATACAACCTTGATATCGCCACGTAGGTTGGGAAAAACGGGGTTGATTTTTCGTTTTTTCGAATTGCTTCGCGAAGGGAGTGATTACGGAACTGTTTACGTGGATATTTATTCCTCACGTAACCTCGCTGATTTTATTAAGCTGCTTACCGCTGCAATTATCAATAGGTTCCCTGAGAGAACCCCTGTGGGGAAGCGTTTCCTAAAATTGATAAAGGGCTTACGTCCTACATTCTCGTTTGATGCCATTACCGGTACACCCCAAGTACAGTTTAGCTACCAATCCGAAAGCGATAAGGAATACACGCTGCTGCAATTGCTTACTTTTATCAATGAACAACCTAAGCCTGTTGTGGTAGCCCTTGATGAGTTTCAGCAAATTGCTCATTACCCTGAGAAAAACGTTGAGGCTATACTCCGCACGTATACTCAGCAATTTAACAATGTATGTTTTATTTTTAGTGGTAGTCGAAGGCATACTCTAATGGATATTTTTGCCAATGCCAAGAGACCATTTTACTCCAGTACCCGTTTCATGAACCTTGAGGCTATTGAAAGGGGTGCGTACAGAAATTTCATTCGTGAAAAATTTGAACAAGGGAAAAGGACTATAGATGATGAAAGCATCGATTACGTGCTGGAATGGACAAAGGGCTATACATTTTACACGCAGAGTCTTTGCAATAGGCTATTTTCTTATAGGAAAATTAACTTGGATACCGTGAAGACCGAGTGTTTAGCGTTGCTAAAGGAGAATGAGCCCGTATACCTTCAGTATAGAAATTTAATGACCAGTAAGCAATGGGATTTTCTACTTGCCTTGGCAAAGGAGGAATCGGTATTACAAATATATAGTAAAGAGTTTCTGCTGAAACATCAACTGGGGACTCCGTCGTCTATACGCAGGTTGCTCCATTCCTTACTTGAGAAGGAAATGGTACTTGAAGCTATCAGCTCTACCGGTTCAAACTATAGCGTGTATGATGTATTTTTAATGCGCTGGATGCAAAGAACGTATTAGCTTGCCTGCAGCTCTTTAAGCGGTGCAATAGAGTGTATGGCCAATATGAAAAAGATACAATCTGAACCGAGCGTTTTTTGCGTGTTCGACTAAGCCAAAGCAATTCACAACGCCCTTGGATAGCACATAACCAGGAGCCATGTGCCGCTCCCCGTGCGGGTGAGTGAAAACTAGGGTGCGTCTGAAAATCTGAGCCCTTTCCACCATTGATATGGCATAAACGTTGCTATTTCCCTCCAACTTTTTCTAGCTTCTTCCGTATATTTCCGATTCATTCCTCTAACTTCCTTTAACTTCTTCTCATTCTTCAACAAGAGATGCTTCGGCAAGCACAGCATGACAAAGGCATCCGACACATTCCGATTATTTCCAATTCATTCCGACTCTTTTCTGCTTCAAAACATCTTTGGTTAATGGGTTTAATTTCTAACTTTGTGCTAAACATTAAATTGTATAAAAAATGACACTAGAAGAGTTTCGCAAGGATATTCTGCAGGGCATACCCGATGAGCTTCCTGCACCAAAACCATGGGATCCTTCGGTTAACCATGCGCCTAAACGTAAAAAGATACTTACAACCGAGGAAAAGAAGTTGGCTGTTAAAAATGCTTTAAGGTATTTTCCTCCAAAGCATCATGCAGTTTTGGCCGAGGAGTTTTATAAGGAGCTGGAGGAGTATGGTAGGATTTACATGTATCGATTCCGTCCCGATTACAAGATTTATGCCCGTTCAATACACGATTTCCCGCATAAATCGGTTCAGGCAGCCTCAATCATGCTAATGCTCAGCAATAACCTCGATTATGCTGTTGCACAGCATCCCCATGAACTAATCACCTATGGGGGTAACGGTGCGGTATTCCAGAACTGGGCGCAGTATCGCCTAACCATGAAGTATTTGGCCGAGATGACCGACGAGCAAACTCTTGTGCTCTACTCTGGCCATCCCATGGGGCTATTCCCATCGCATCCCGATGCACCACGCGTTGTGGTGACAAATGGCATGATGATTCCCAACTATTCAAGCAAGGACGATTGGGAGCGTTACAACGCTTTGGGTGTAACCCAGTACGGACAGATGACAGCCGGGTCGTTTATGTATATTGGTCCGCAAGGAATTGTGCACGGAACCACTATCACAGTAATGAATGCCGGACGTAAGCAGATGAAACCTGGCGAAACCGATTTACGAGGGAAGATCTTCGTATCATCTGGGCTAGGGGGGATGTCTGGTGCTCAGCCTAAAGCTGCTGTTGTGGCTGGAATGGTGGGCGTAATTGCCGAGATTAACCCTAAGGCTGTTGAGGTGCGCCATGGCCAAAAATGGGTTGATGAGGTTTATACCAGCCTCGATGAGCTTATTCCACGAATTCGTCAGGCTTCGGCCAGCAAGGAGGCCGTTTCATTAGCCTATCAAGGAAATATAGTAGATTTATGGGAACGCTTAGTCGAAGAGGATATTCATGTTGACCTGGGTAGCGACCAAACATCGCTACATAATCCTTTTGCCGGTGGTTACTATCCTGTTGGGCTTAGCTTTGAGGAGTCGAATCGTATGATGGCTGAGCAACCCGAGCTTTTTAAGGAAAAGGTTTACGAAAGCCTACGTAGACATGTCAAGGCGATTAATGCACTTACTGCTAAGGGCATGTACTTTTTCGACTATGGTAATGCATTCCTTCTGGAGAGTAGCCGAGCTGGTGCTGATATCCTTAAGCCTAATGGCGATTTTCGTTACCCATCGTATGTTCAGGATATTATGGGGCCCATGTTCTTTGATTATGGGTTTGGACCATTTCGCTGGGTTTGTACCTCATCCGATCCTAAGGACCTGGAGGTTACCGATTCCATTGCCCTTGAGGTGCTCGAGGAGATTGCTAAAACAGCTCCTACCGAAATTATGGGGCAGTTACAGGATAATATTCATTGGATTCGCGAGGCTGGTAGAAACAACCTGGTGGTTGGTTCACAGGCCCGTATCCTTTATGCCGATGCCGAAGGGCGCATAAAGATTGCTGCTGCATTCAACAAGGCTATACGCGAAGGTCGCATTTCTGCACCGGTTGTGCTGGGACGTGACCACCATGACGTTTCTGGAACTGATTCACCTTACCGCGAAACATCTAACATCTACGATGGTTCGCGATTTACTGCTGACATGGCAATCCAAAATGTTATTGGCGATGCCTTCCGCGGTGCAACATGGGTATCTATCCATAATGGTGGTGGTGTAGGCTGGGGTGAGGTAATTAATGGTGGTTTTGGTATGACACTCGATGGCTCCGATGCGGCCGACCGTAGGTTACACATGATGCTGCACTGGGATGTGAACAATGGAATTGCACGTCGCAGCTGGGCTCGTAACAGTGGCGCCATGTTTGCCATTAAACGCGAAATGGAGCGCACTCCTTTACTAAAGGTTACGCTGCCCAATATTGCTGATGATAGCTTGATAGACCAAGTGGTGAAGGGTTAATTCCCTTCATCACTCTAAATATCTGCAAATGAAAAAACTGGTTAAAACTATTGCCTTTGCACTTTTGGGCATTACCCTTTTGGGCTCGTCGTGCGATAAGTATGAGCAGGGTGAGGGAGTTACTGGTGTATGGTTGTGCAGGGAATACTATAGTGGGAGTAAATACAGAACCTACAATGTTAGCATCGATAGGTATACTCAACTCGATTCAAACACCTATGTTGTATACAACATGTATAATCTCGGGTTAAATGTTGAAACGTATATTCATCTCTCCGATACTGTTTTCTCAATTATAGGGACTAATAGCGACATGTATTACTTTACGGGCAAAGGGACATGGCACAAGGCTGCACAGGTCATTGAATGGGAGTACAGCGTTTCGGGACAGGTTAGTGACCCCTATGTTAATGCTGTATTTGAACGTCCTTAGTCGAAAAGGATGGAGTAGGGGCGAGCCACTGCCTGTTTAAATGTAGCAAGATTGATGTTCCGTGCCATCCTTAGCGATTCCTTCCCTTCAAAGAATATTAGAACCGTTGGAAAGGTGAATACTGAAAATTTCCCGCAAATTTCTGGTGTTTCATTTGCGTTAACAACGTAAATATTCATTTTGGGAAACTCAGTTCCAACAATCTGCTCAAGTTGAGGCAGCATAACGTGACAAACTCCACATGCATCGGAGTTAAAATAGATTGCAGTAGCAGGTTCTGAAAGGGCACTGCTTAAGTCTGTTTCGGTTTGAATTACTTTTACCATTCGTAGTATATTCCGTTACTTAACATTACAAGTGTGCATCCTTCAACAGTATTAATGCCATTTTGGCGAGCAAGTTTCACTAGTTCTGGATTTTCTGTTCCAGGATTGAAAATAATACGTTTAGGCCTTAAGCCTAAAATATAATCGTAGTAAGGGGGTTGGTTTTGAGGACCAAGATATAAGGTTATGGTGTGTATATCGTCAACCCTTATTGGCTCAGTCTGAATTTTAACATCTTCAACCATTCCACTACGTGTACCAATTGCGATTACTTCAATACCATGCTTTCTCAACCTTCGAATGGCTAGGTTTGAGTAGCGTTCTGGTTTAAGGCTTGCACCAAGCACAAGCGTTTTAGGAAGAAACTCGTTACTTGTCATCAACCTAAATCTTTTTGATTAAAACCACAGCATACGCTGCCAAACCCTTCTCTTTCCCAACAAATCCCAATTTTTCTGTTGTAGTCGCTTTAATTGATACCTGACTCTGGTCTATACCCATTACTTCTGCTAATGATTCTCTCATTTTAGGGATTAATTCCTTAACCTTAGGTTTTTGCAGGCAAATGGTAGTGTCGATATTGCCAATCCCATAACCCTCTTTTTTGATTAATTCGACACACTTTTTAAGCAGAAGTTTGCTATCAATCCCTTTAAGTGTTGGGTCGGTATCGGGAAAATGTAATCCAATATCACCTAAGTTGGCAGCACCAAGCAAGGCGTCGCAAATGGCATGTATTAGCGCATCGCCATCGGAATGACCCAAAGAACCCTTAGTGTGCTCTATTTTTATTCCACCCAGCCAAAAGGGGATGCCCTCTTTTAGCTGGTGAACATCGTAGCCAAAGCCAACGCGGAATTCCATCAATTAGTTTTTGTTTCTTTTGTTTGACGAGGAAAACTCAACAGCTATTGAGAATCGTAAGGTATTAGCCATTGGGCTGTTAAATCCACCCGTAGCGATAAGGTACGAAAAGTCGATGTTAAAAATATTGTAACGTAAGCCTGCTCCTAGCGTAATGTATTTGCGGTTTCCTTTATTTTGACTTTCGTGAAAGTATCCAGCCCTAATTGCAAACTGCTTGGCATACCAGTACTCAATACCAGTAGCAATATAAATTTCATCTAGTTCTTCGCTAAGCCCTCCTGGTGCATCATAGAACGATTGAATCATGCCTTGAACTACCGATACGTTTGGGTCCATACCCTTAACAATATCACCATTGGTATTATAAATTGGTGGGGTTGGGACCAGTAGCTTATTTAAATCCAGTAGGAATGAGAAGCTATTATATTGATCGATGTCGAGAGAAATTCTACCGCCAACTCTCATATTAATGGGTATAAATTCTTTTTGTGGATCTTCGTTGTATGAAAGTTTTGTTCCAATATTTGAGATGTTAGCCCCTAAAGCCATTTGGCCATTCTTACCAGAAAGCGATATGGGATGTTGATAATATACAGCGAGATCGGCTGCAAAGGAAGTCCCTGGTTTACCAGCTCCCGTTCCAGTTGTTGTAAAGTTTCCTGTTAAATCGGAGCGAATATATCGGAATACCATGGCACCCGAGATGTAATCGGAGAATTTTCTTGAATACCCAAAATCGATAGCAAACTCATTAGGATTAAAAGCTTGTATGTAAGTATTATTATTATCTCTAAAAGTGATTTCTCCCATTGAGAAATATAAAAGCGAACCGCTAATGGTTTGTAACTTGTCAATTTGGTAAAAACCAGTTAAATGAGTAAGATTAATATCATTTACAAGATTACGAAGCCAAGGTGTGTATGAGAAACCAACGCCCCACTTTTTCCCCTCCACAAAAGGGAACTTAGCTGGATTCCAATGCTGAGAGTTAACATCGGGTATTGAAGCAACTCCGGCATCGCCCATTGCTGCACTCCTAGAGTCGGGTGCTATGGTTAAGAAAGGAACAGCAATTCGAAGCGCATTAAGTCCTCCTGTTAGCGATAGCGTGCTATCGAATTGTGCCTTGATTATAGGTTGAAAGCCAAGTAGAAACAGCAGTGAAATTCCAAAAATCTTCTTTAACATCGTTATAAATTTAAATGAGATTGCAAAATTAGTATTTATATGGTAATTTTTAGTAACGTTAATTAAATAGGTTTATTGTTTAATATCAAAAAAATCGAAACATTTTGTGTAGATATAAACAATTAAAAATCAGTTGCATGGAATAGCATGCGAATGTGCATTAAAAAACTACAAATTTTGTAACAGCATTTTGTGTTCCCTTTTCAGAGTTAACTGTTAATCTACCAATGTAAACACCTTTTGGTAGCTTTGATCCGTTGTAGCTTCGCCCGTTCCAGCTAAAGGGCCCTATCCTGAAGCCTTCGGGAGAAATATTGGCTTTTTTCAGTTCTGCAACCTTGGCGCCATTCAAGTTGAAAATTTCAATCCTTACATTGATGTTGATGCTACTTAAGTTGCTATCAAAGAAGAAGTTTGTAAAATCGGTTATCGGGTTAGGGTAGCAGTAGAAATTCGAAATTTGCAAACTATTATCATCAACAACTCTAAAAGAGAGGGTGCTTTTACTACTGTTATTAAATGTATCCCAGGCTTTTACCGTAACAGTATAGCTGCCTGGAACCAGATTTGAAAGCTGGTATGTGGCTGTTCCTTGCGTATAATCGTCGAGTGTAGCGGAGTAAAAATCATTTAGATTAACATACGATGTGCTTCCATCGGGGTAAAGTATTGTTGCTGTAAGATCATGCCCTATGCCAATTCCTGTAGTATTTATCCCATTAGGATCGCTAAGCACAACCAATAGTTTTGGATTGGGTCCAGAAATCCCATTGTTCATAAATTTTTCATCGTTTAGGTATAGCGATATGGCTGGTCCCTCTGAATCAAACTCGTAGGGTGTTCCAATTCCGCCAACCTTAATAGTATCGTTTGCACCTAAAGCGGTTAAGGTTCCATCGGTTGCAAATACACATATTTTGCCTGCCCCTATAGAGTAGTTAATATCTTTAGGCACAGTGAATTGGATGCTGAACTCCCCGTTAGTTACAGTTGCTTTTCCTTTAAAAACCACGTTAGTTCGTGCTTTAAAAGTAATGGGGTTGCCACCATCATTAGCCAGTGTTGTTATTTCGCTTTCCTTGTCGAATACGGTTACAGAGGCAATGCCATTAAAGGAGGTGTTTCTAACATCAGTATTATCAACTATCTCCCCCGAAATCGATATTTTTTCCAACGATTTAAGAGTTGTTACCTCTTCGTTTGTCGATACCTTTTTAATATCAGTAATGTTTGCCTTAAAAGCAGGGTAGTGAAGCATTAGTGCAGGGTCGCCTAGCAACGAAAAGTTCCTTTTGTTAAGTCCAGTACCAGAGAGGTATTTGGTAATTCGGACTAAATCGCCTAACCTGTAATGCTTACCTTCGGCATCGGTATTTAGGATTTGCTGAATGAAGTTGTAGTTAAGGGTAAAGTTTGGGCTTGAATATACAAGCCGCGTTGTGGAGAGCAGGGCTACTGCTCCTCCATCGGGATACAGAAGAATCCATTCCCCTGTTGAGGTTATGTGGTAATCGTCAAAACGGCTAAACTCGCAAGTTGCTGTAACAAATAGGGGTAGCCGGTTTTTGTTCTGCCACGATAGAACATCGTTAAGCATGAGAACTTTCTCATGCGAAAGCCAACGCTCGTTCCCGTGTCCGGTGTAGTTTACCAACAGGGCACCTCGGTTAACGGCATCGTTGATATCCTTTGTAACATCAGGATATCTTTGTCCTGCCGAAGTATTCTCCTGCTGATATGCGTCAAAAAATATTTTTTGAACATTGTATCCAGGATGATTTGTTTCAATATACTCAGCCAATGTGTTGGCATCATTCATATGGATATTCCCATCCTCGTCATCGCCAATAAAAACCATTTTCGATTGCCAATCATCAATATCATCGTTATTGATATACCTTTTGATTTTATCAACAACATCAGCAGCCTGCTCAGTAGTTGATACGGGCAGTCGACCAATGCCAATATCTAAAAAACCGGTGGATTCGCCTTCGTCGTCATCAAGTAGGCCGAAAAAATCGTCTGAAACAAACGACGAAACACTATTGATAGAACGTGTAGATTGATACGTGGGAATAAAGTTGGTGTTGTTTGGGCTGTCGGAAAGGTTATCGAACGATCCATCGCCAAACAGCAGCAAATATTTAGGCTTGTCGGCATCGGAAGAGGCATTCCTGTAAAAATATCGAATCATGTTTCGAATTGCCGAAACATCGGGGGTACCACTTGAAAACTCGTTATAAACCTCTTCTGTGGTGTAAACAATAACGGACAGATTGCTTTTTTCTCTGTGAGTTTGCGCAAGGTCTTCGGCATATTCTTTAAACAGTGGATGAGTAACAATAAAATACTCATAGAACCCATTGCCTTTTATATCTTGATTTTCTACAGGGGTGAAAGCTTCAATACTGTATGCCATATCAGGTTCAAATCCAATAAAAGTTCGAAGCGAATCAGTTGCAACCTTAAATGAGGCATTTCCCGAAGAAAAACTTATGGGGATTCGTTTAGTAAAATTAATGTTACTAACATCCCATATCTGTAGTGCTGAATTAGCATTGCTAATTATGAATTTTGACACATTCCCATTACCAACCGACGAAAAGTCTCTAAATGTTAGCTGTTCACTATTATATTTAAGAGCGTGCCTTGTTTGAACTGAAATAAAGTCTAGAAATCCAACAGAACCAGTATTGGGTTTATTATAAGTGAGCTCAATTTTAAATGCTTGGTCATTGATATTTCCAGTAAAAACTTGTTCAGAAACAGATACTTTGTTGGCAAGTGGATCGCTAATAGGAACAGGGCTAAAGCTTATAAGATTCGATTGACCGTTAAAGCTAATACTAAAAGTTGACGAAGCCGATGAGCGTGCAGCCATTCTTGCCCATACCTTGTATGTTGAGTTCTCAACTATTTCAGGAGTTTCAATTGAATAGCTGTATTTTGTTTGGATGTCAAAAATTTCACCAAACCATTCACGACCCGATTTAACCAAGTTGGTATCGTTCTTTTCGAAAGTTGTTACCTGGTCAAACTCATTTGTTGAATAATTCTCCGAAGTAGATGGTGGGCTATCAGAATCTATTTGAACTTGGGTTTGGCTTGTTGTCAAAAAGTAAAAAATCGACTTTGAGTAAAGGTGTTCATCCCACTTCCATGCATTAAAATTACCATCGTACCTAAGAGTTCTAGGGCCTTCTGCATAAAAAAGAATATAATCGCCCTGATTAAAAACGTTGTCAGTTCCTTTATATATTAAAATGGGTATGGGTTGAATATCATCGTAACTCTTTTCATTGTTCATCAAAGGAAGGGCTTTTCCACCTATTCCCCATACGCTAATATTATCAAGGTTATCAAGCCCTAACTGTGTTAATTCGGTGTAGCTAATCTTGTATATCCCCGATTTTTTAACACCAAACTTATACCATTTCCCATTGCTTAAAACAGAACTTTTAAGGGGTGAGTTGGCTGCTGGGTTATTTAAAATGATATTATTTTTAGTAGAATTTGCTGGGGGCGATAACTGATTTGAGTTCTCATAAGGAAAGAAAGAATAAAAATGTTTGTTAGCAGCAGATGCGCTAAAATCCCTAGTAAATAAAGGGTTCTGGAAAATTGTTAATAAAATTATAATAAAAACTGTACGCATAATGCAATGTTTATGTTGCAAAGAAACAAAACTTTAATTTACCTTTACAAATTAATTCTAACAATAAAAAACGTATTTAGTTAGTTATTATTACAATAAATTTTTTTTGATGAATTTAAAAAGGGTTAGAGTAATAATAGTTATAGGTCTTGTAATCATTTTTTCTGACTTGAGGGGGCAGGATCCTACTTTCTCTCAGGTTTTTTTTAATCCAACCATGCTAAATCCTGCATACGCTGGTGCTTCAAAGGATATGCGCTTGGGGATAATTTACCGCAACCAGTGGACCATGATAAATATGCCCTACTCAACATTTGGGGTGAGTTTTGACAGAACATTTGATTTTGGGCCTAAGTGGCGTAGAGGATATCGATACAGGAGAGCACGCTTTAGTAATAAGGCTGGGTTTGGCATTAACGTTGTTAGCGATATTGAGGGAAAAGGAGTTTTTTCTCGAAATACAATGGATTTAATATACTCTTACGGATTTCAACCCACTTTCAACTCACATATTCGATTTGGTTTACAAACCTCGTTACTGTTTCGTACTAGAAACTATTCTAGTCTTGTATTCCCCGATATGGTTGACCCCTCAGGCGATGTGTTAGGTAATCCGGATGTAGTTGGATATACAAGTTGGAATTACGATATAGGATTGGGTTTAGCAGGTGATATTGAAAATTTTTATGGAGGTTTTGCTGTTCATCATCTCCTGCAACCTGTTGAAGCACGTTTTACAGGTGGACGGGCCTATATCCCAAGAAAGTATACTTTTCACATTGGTGCCGACTTTAACCTTTTAAAATGGAGACGATTTAAGGAGGTTCTACTTTTTTCACCTAATATAATTTACATTCAACAACTCGATTTTAACCAGCTTAATATTGGGTTCTATTTGTCAAAAAATTGGATAGTGGCTGGGCTATGGTTGCGCGAAAACCTAAAGTTGAATAGTCATTCTTTTATTATTACACTTGGCTATTCCGATTATATGTTCCGTATTGGTTATAGCTACGACTTTAGCATTATGCAACATGGGCTGAGGGGGTTACCAACTTCATCACATGAGGTAACCTTAGGGTGGAATTTTGAGTATAAAAGGAGGAGGAAAAAGTTTAGGTATATTAAATGCCCGAAATTTTAAATTTTTAAGAACTTTTTTCTGCATCAAACAAAATATTATTCTTATATTTGAGTTGTATTATAATGAGAAAATCCGTACAGCTATGAGCTTAAAGTATAAAACTTTATTTTTGGCAGCAGCCGGCATTTTTGGTTTGAATTCATGTGGAATGTTTGGTGGCGGCGGAGGTGGAACCGGTAATGTTTCTGAAAAAACTGGATGGAATTATAATGATCCAGAAAATGGCGGTTTTGAAGTAGTTACCGATTGGCAACCCGAAGCTGGCCCTGGTTTAGTATTTATTGAGGGGGGTACATTTATTATGGGGCGTGTTGAACAAGATGTTATGTACGATTGGAATGCAACACCCCGTAGGGTTACAGTTACCTCCTTTTACATGGATGAGACCGAAATTAGCAATGTGGACTGGCGCGAATACGTTCACTGGATTAAACGTGTTTACTCAGAGTATCCTAACGTTGTGAAAAATGCTTTACCCGATACGCTGGTTTGGCGCTCACCATTAGGATATAATGAGCCTTTTGTTACTGATTATTTCCGCCATCCTGCCTACAACGACTATCCTGTTGTTGGGGTGAACTGGTTGCAAGCAAACGACTACTGTAGTTGGCGTACCGATAGGGTTAACGAACAACTTCTAGTTGATAAAGGTATAATTGAATTCGACCTTGCTCAAAAAGGTGCCGATGTATTTACAACTGAAGCTTACCTATCTGGACAGTATGAAGCTAGGGTTAAAAAATTATTACCTAGCCTAGACCCTGAGAAACCCGAAGGACGCCATGTCCGCTTTAGCGATGGTATTCTCTTGCCAAAATATCGCCTCCCAACCGAAGCAGAATGGGAATTTGCAGCCTCGGGTCTTGTAGGAAATACCTACGATGAACGTATGGTTGAACGCAGAATTTATCCTTGGAATGGACATAACGTTCGTAACCCCGATCCTAAGGTTCGTGGGCAATTAATGGCAAACTTTGTTCGTGGTCGTGGTGACTATATGGGGTTAGCTGGTAACCTAAATGATGAAAACACATTCCCAGGACCAGTTAAATCATATTGGCCTAACGATTATGGTCTGTACTGTATGGCTGGTAATGTTAACGAATGGGTTCTTGATGTTTACCGTCCTTTAACTTATGAAGATTTTGATGAGGTTCGTCCTTTCCGCGGTAATGTATTTAAAACCCCTTACGATAAAGATGGTAATTACGCTAAAAAAGATAGCCTAGGTAGAATCCCATATCGTGAAGTTACCGAGGAGGAAGCCGCTGAGCGACATAACTACAATAAAGCTTACTACATCAACTATAAAGATGGTGATGTGGCTTCAACTCTCGATTTCCGCGATGGTGCTACAATTAAGGAGAAAAATTCTGATAGAATGTATTACCAGGGTGATGCTCAAATGAAAAATGCTGGAATGACAACTCTTATAAACGACCATGTTAGAGTTTATAAAGGTGGTTCGTGGAAAGATAGAGCATACTGGTTAAGCCCTGGCGCTCGTCGCTTCTTAGATGAAAAGCGCTCTACTAACGATTTAGGATTCCGCTGTGCCATGGAAGCTGTTGGTGCTCAATCGGCTAGAAAACGCGGCGAAAGAGTTGGTGCAAGATAATACTCGGATTTTTAGATAATTTATAAAGAACCTCATATATTTATGAGGTTCTTTTTTTATTTAATTGCCATGATAGAAAAAATTTACAAATACTACTCAAAAACGTTTAGTGTTTCTATTGATAGTAGAAAGGTAAAGCCTGGAGATATCTTTTTTGCGCTTAAAGGTGAAAATTCCGACGGAAATAAATTTGCAAAGAATGCTTTACAGAATGGTGCCATAGCAGCTGTTATTGATAACCCTGAATTCTTGTCCGATGGGTGCATTCTAGTTGATAATTCATTAAAAACCTTACAGAAACTAGCCAATTATCATAGGAACACCTTAAGAGCTAAGGTTTTGGCCATAACAGGTTCAAATGGTAAAACAACCACTAAGGAGCTTATAAAGGCTGTAACCTCAAAAAAATATAAAGTTAAAGCTACCGATGGAAATCTTAATAATCATATAGGTGTGCCTTTAACTCTACTTTCAATAACTCCAGATGTTGATATAGCAATTGTTGAAATGGGAGCAAATGGTGTTAATGATATTGCTGAACTTTGCGATATTGCCCAACCTAATTATGGAATAATAACTAATATCGGCAGGGCTCATCTAGGCGGGTTTGGTGGCTTTGAGGGAGTTAAGAAAGCAAAAGGGCAGTTATACCGATATTTGGCTGAAAATGATGGAGTCGTTTTTTTTAATGATAAAAACATTATACTGCGTGAACTTATCGACATATACAAGCCTTCACACCCTGTGCCATATTCTAAGTTTATTAATAACGCTATTGTTAGTTATGATAGCGATAAGCTTTTTATAAACGTTAAAATTCAAGAGGGCGATGCTGAACTGCTTGTTAAAACAAACCTTGTAGGAGATTATAATTTAGAGAATATCCTCTCTGCATATGTTATTGGTAGGTATTTTAATATAGAACCTTGCCAAATTAATGGGGCCATAGAGGAGTATGTTCCAAATAATAAGCGTTCTCAGCTAATAAAAACGGAGAAAAATACAGTCATTCTTGATGCTTATAATGCAAACCCAACGAGCATGATGCACGCCTTACAAAATTTTAAAAGCCTAGAAGTAAAAAACAAGGTTGCCATTATTGGTGAAATGCTTGAACTGGGTGAGTATAGTAATCAAGAGCATTCAAAAATAGTTAAATTGCTTTCAGAACTAAATCTTGACTCTATTTTACTTGTTGGTGATGGGTTTTCCAAGGTCAACCTTCCTGTAAATGCGAAGTATTTTGCCGATGTATACCAATGTTTATGCTATCTTAAAGAAAGCCCCTTAAAAGATAAATTTATCTTAGTTAAGGGTTCACGTGGAGTAAAGTTGGAAGAAATCCTAAGCTTACTATAGACCATTCTGTATTTTAACAAATCATGCATACTATTTAGCTAAGAGTATGATGTATTTAAATTAAACATTCGTTTATTTGTAGAGAATATAGTTAATCTTAACTATGAGAATGTTTAATTTTTTAAAGTTTTTGTATGAAACAAATGAATCCCTTGCAAATAGGGAATTTAGTTGCGGCTGTGCCAATAGTTCAGGGTGGCATGGGCGTAGGAATTTCGCTTTCAGGATTAGCATCAGCAGTTGCCAATGAGGGCGGTATTGGTGTACTCTCGAGTGCAGGCCTTGGGTTGCTTTACAAGCATTTGGGTGGAGATTATATATCAGCAAGTATAGAAGGGCTAAAAGAAGAGCTTAGAAAAGCTCGTGAAAAAACTAAAGGTATAATAGGCGTAAATGTTATGGTTGCCATGTCGAACTATGCCGATATGGTTAAAACAGCCATTGCAAGTAAAGCCGATATCATTTTTAGCGGTGCAGGTTTACCACTGGATTTACCAAGTTTTTTGAAGACCGACAGCCATACAAAACTTGTTCCGATAGTGTCGTCGGGACGTGCGGCTAAGATTATTTGTCAGAAATGGCAAACCGAGTACCGTTACCTTCCCGATGCCATAGTGGTTGAGGGCCCAAAAGCCGGAGGACACCTAGGCTTTAAAGTGCCACAACTGTTCGATAATAACTATTCGCTTGAGCATTTAGTACCACAAGTTGTGGACTCAGTAAAAGAGTTTGAAATAAAATATAATAAGAAAATCCCGGTTATTGCTGCTGGTGGTATCTATACAGGTAATGACATAAAAAATTTTTTAAACCTGGGAGCTGCTGGTGTTCAGATGGGAACACGATTTGTAACTACCTATGAGTGTGATGCTTCTGTGGAATTTAAAAATGCATATATTAATGCTAAAAAGGAAGATGTAGAAATAATTCAAAGTCCCGTGGGAATGCCCGGACGTGCTATTGCCAATGAGTTCCTTGATAAGGTAAAAATGGGCTTAAAGCAACCTATCCGGTGTCCTTTTAAGTGTATTAAAACTTGCGAGGTTTCTTCTAGCCCTTACTGTATAATTACTGCACTTTATAATGCATTCAAAGGTAATCTTAAAAATGGATATGCTTTTGCAGGTGCAAACGCTTATTTGGCTAATAAACTTTTAAGCGTAAAGGAGCTCTTCGAGGAGTTAAAGGTGCAGTATGATCAAGCTGTAAAATCAGTAAGCGAACGACTGGGTAGCTAGTATTTACTTTTTGCCAAAATATCAACTGCTATTCTATCCATTTTATCAAAGGCCTTTTTGTTGGCGATAATTATGCTGAGCATCAGGTTAATGCTACAACCAGTGAAGATAGCAAGCATAATCATAATTTGGTATCGAATGGCAGTTGATGGAGAGTTTCCGCCCAGAATCTGACCGGTCATCATACCGGGTAGGGAGATAAGCCCCATAACCGATGTGTTAGCTATCATTGGGTTAAGTGCTTTTCTTATTGCCTTAACAATAAATGGGCTAATGGCATTTTTTTTACTTTTCCCGTTAATTAGAAGAAAATAGTATAGGTTCTGGTTGTTAACAAGCCCTTCAAAATATGCGTTTAGTCCAACAATGTTATGATTCATTGCATTTCCTAATATCATACCCGATATAGGTATAAAATATTGTGATTCAAAAACATATGGAAGTTTTATTATGAAGCCAAGAAAGAATGCATCAACAATTAGAAGGCTTGATAGCCCAGATATAATTAGAGGAATAGCTAGCTGTTTTGCATTCAGGTTGCTGCGCTTTAGAGTTGTAAAAACACCTACTAAAATCATTATCAGAACCCAGGCTATATTTAGTAGGGCATTATTTTTCTCAAAAATAAATTCTAGGTATAGTGCTACAGCCGAAAGTTGAATTGTCATTCTGACAATGGCAATTATTGCAGATCGGGTTAACCCAACTTTATAGTACCAAAATCCAATAAATGGAATAATTAGGATAGAAAAGCTAAATAGGAGGTGAATCCACGAAATGTCCTGAATTGAGCTCATAGATCAATGATTTTATCGCATTGTTGTTCCCAAGTTCTGTTATGAGTAGTTGAAATTACTGTAAGGTTTGGAATACCCCAAATAAGCTTAATTAACTTCTGAATTGAGTTAGAGTCTAGCGCCGATGTGGGTTCATCAAGTATTACAATTGGGCGTTTTAATCCTAATATAATTGAGGTGAGAAGGCGCTGCTTTTCTCCACCGCTAAGCTCGGAGAGGGGTTGTGTTAATTTATTTTTGTTTAAGCCAAGGGCTTCTAAATGGTTGAAAATAGACTCTGGGTCTATTTCAAGAAGGTTACATAGCTGGTTACCATTGTCAATAAGAAGATCAATTCCTTGAGGAAGATAACCAATTAGAGCTCTTAGCTCTTTGGCTGAGTCGTTGCTTAATGTCTTTCCACCAAAGTTTATGGTGCCTGAATCGGGTTGACCTATGCCGGTAAGCATTCTTAGAAGGGTTGTTTTCCCTTTTCCCGATTCCCCCTTTATTGCTACTTTTTCTCCCCTATCTATTTTAAAGCTTAGGTTGTTTATAACTAGGTTGTTATCGAACCTTTTAGTAAGATTTTTTATCTCAATGAATGCCATATTGATTACGCCTTAATATCTCATTAGAAAAAACGAACTAAAGATAGTTTGAGTTTTTAATTGAATAGCTTTATGGTATGCTAAACTATCTTTTTGTCAACAAACTTTGAGTTCATAAGCCTTGCAACAGCCATGTATGAAGGAGTAAAGCTTATCTTACTACCCACTTTATACTTTATTTTTCCAGTTTTGGGATTTGGACCCAGATCGTAAACAGTCATGTCGGAAGTGGTGCCGGCAAAACGTACGCTCTTGTCTTTTGGTTTTAATTCATGAGCATCAACGTCAAGTATCCCAAAATCAACAATAGCCCTATTACTTTTGTCGTACTCCCAGCTGTCAACTGTATGACCAATGTTACCTTCGGTTAGAATTCCATCCGGTGTGGTTGATTTCATTTGCAGTTCGATTATATTACTGCGAAATTCAAAGATGCTTGTAGAGAAATCGCTAAATTTCTTTCCATTTAAAGGCGTTGTACCCATAAATGCCGATTCGCCAATTCGGAGATGGTTGATGTTTTTGGGCATTTCAGGTTTATTAACTAGGGGCAATGTTATGGAACTACCTCCAGATATTATAGGGAGGTTAACATTAAACTTGGCATCAATTATCTGCTTATAGAGCGAGAGCTGTAAAAGTTTATCGTAGGTAGGCTGGATTCCATACATGCATCCCAAATTGGTTCCAATTCCCTCCACCTCAATATTTTCAAGGCTAAAAACATTCTTGTAGAAATCAATAATATTGTCACGAATTACTCCTTCGCGCAGCTCACCAAGCTCTATCATTATAATAACTCTATGCTTTTTGCCTTGTTTTTTTGCCTCTTCGTTCAGAGCCCTAATGGTTGTTATTGAGCTGTTAAGTGAAATGTCTGCATATTTTACAACAGAATGAATAGTGTCAATTGGAGGGGGTTTTATGTATATGGTAGGTATGTCTGGATTAATACTCTTTATGATCTTTAATCCCGATATTCTGGAATCTCCAATGCTATGAATGCGCTTTATCTCAGGATTTTGTAAGAGTTTCGAGAGTACCTCTTTGTTACCAGACAATATTTTTACGATTAAACTCCACTGTATATTGTTTTTCTCAAGAAAGTTGCTGATTTTGCTTATGTTGCTTATAAGTTTATTGGTGTTAATAAGAAGTTCAGCCATTCCTTATTTCTTTTTTGTATACCTCATCTCGGCATATTTAGTAGTAAATCCCATTCGTTCGTAAAGCCTTTTGGCAGGATTGTCGTACTCTACATGGAGTTTAATATCTCCGTCGGCTCTTTTAATGGTTTCCTCCATTAGTCGCTTTCCAATGCCCTTTCCTCTATAGTTTTGATCAACAGCAATGTAAACCAAAATATTTTCGGGTATGTAACCACCCATTCCTGTTTTGTTTGTTACCACAACTCCAACTAAGTTTCCATCAATATGTGCGGTAAGAATAAATCCACCCTTACCATTGTTCTTGGAAAATGTATAGTCAAGGCATTTGCTTATGGCATCTTTCTCGTCTCTAAATCTCTCTAAGTGTGTGTAAAGAAAGTTAATGATATCCTCTCTGGATAAGTCTTCTAATTCTTCTTCGGAGTTAATTTGGTTAATTTGAATCATTTGAAATTGTTTTAAATTGAAAATATCCCGGATAGGATGTACACCCAAAGGAGTTCGATTATCACAAAGTTAGCATTTTTTTTGGAGAACTAAAAATTGAAGGAGCTACAGGAGTCGAACCTGTGACCCTCCTATCCGGTAATAGTTAGTGTTTGAGTTGATAAAAAATTGTCCCATACTATAAGTCTAGCATGGGACATTAAAAACAAGCGAGACAAGTATATAATTCAAAAAAATGAATTCTGGTTTATGATATCATTGTAATACTCTTAAAAAATGCCTAAAACCGAAAACCAAAAGTTGGAGTTACGACAATCCCTTCTACCATTCCAGTAACATAGGTTACTTGCGCTCTTATTCCAAGGGTAACCCTATTGCTAAAAGCATATTTGTAATCAACCTTGAAGGATAGACCTAAATCTTCCCATACGCTTTCAAACCTGTCGTTAAGTACTACGGTTTGATTATTTCTAAACTCTAGGGGAGGGAGCCATGAATATGATTTTTCATACAGAAATCCGATGCCTGGTTCTATGGTTTGTGAATTAGCTATTCTTATTGGTCTTGAAAAGGATATGACTAACCAGTAAAATATATCGGGTTTATATTCCCCTTCCAGGTAGTCCCATTCCTCGCCTAATCTCATATTTGCGTGGGCGTACTGAAACTTTAAAGCCATTATAAATCCTGTTTTTAAATGTTTTGAGCCCTCTACCCACATTGAAATGCCATGGCTACCTGCTGGTGGAACATTTATATAACCTATTCCAGAATTAAATTCATACTTGCTTGATTGCTTTTCATTATCTACTTGAGCAAAACAAGTTGCGCTGTAGCTCAGAAAACTTACTAGTAGTGTAATTGCTATCCTTTTCATCTGTTAATTAATTTTTAAAGTAATCATTCTCGTTAAGATCAAATTAGTAGTTATACTAATTGGCGAATAAATGGGATAATTTCTTTATTCACACATATTTTTGTATGCTTATAAATGGAGCGTATAACCCAATCTAAGGAAAAATCACTATTTAAATTCATATCTAATTGAAACTCCCGAAGAAATGATATTAAATTCTTCACCATTATAGAATTTCATATTGGCGGTTAGCGAAAAATTCTTTTAAAACCTAAAAATCATAGTTGCGCCATAGTAAAAATTAGTTGTCGAGATTTTTTTGACAATGTAATGTTTTTCTAAAAGTTCTCCTGTAGTTAGGAATGTAACACTATTGCATATCTTATTACTTAAAATGGCATGGTATAGACCACCATTCAGTTCTAAGGAAAATATTTTTCCATCTATAGGATAGATATTTGTGCCAAGTTTAAGTATAACCCCTTTAAGATAATCTGGAATTATAAATTCAAATGGCAGGTAAAAATGGTTTACATTGTATTTTATGTTAAAATAGTCAACATCAAAGTTGGCTCCATACCAGTCCTTTTTAAAATACAAGCTAGGCGTTATGAATTGGGCAAATGTTCGTTTTCCTGTTGAATTGTTAATCCCAGAGTAACTGTCAGTTAGTTCGAGGTTATACCCTAGGCCAACAGACCATTTACTCTTATTTTGTGAAAAAGTCTGATTTTTACTGATAGAAATAACAAAAATTGTGAGCAGAAGAATCTTTTGCATTTGTGGTAAATGTTTTAAGCTTATAGTCACTTAGGTGTAATAAAAAAAGCATTGCAAATGAATTAAAACTTAAATCCTATGTATAAACACCAGCATTCCAACTTTCTATACCAAATGCACTATTAATATCAAAATATGCTGTTCCCTTTGCTCCTAACTCAATCTTTTCGTTTTCATAAAGGTTATAACTTATTGCATTTACTAAGCCAAAAGTGTATTCCGAATGGGTAGTTACATTCTCAAGCCTATAACGATTATCATTGAGCATTTGCTGTATAGTACCAAACGTTGAAGATTGAAAGGAAAGGTATAACCCTAAGTCTACCCTCAACCTCTTGAATAAGCTGTTGGTTGGATTATACCCGGCAGAAACATCCACACCAAAATTAGATAGATGATTAAAAAAGATTTGTTCTTCGTCAGCTTCGTAGGCATATCCACCTCTTAGCTTAGAGAGTATTGAAATATTTTGTGTAACTGTTTTCGAATACTCTGCATAAATAGAATTACCATAGATGTCGCCACTTGAAAAGAACGACCTGCTAATGCCAATAGAAACTTTATTTTGGCTATTTTGTGCAATTGAAAATTGATGCACAAATACTGCTAGAAGAAGAATTGAGATGTGTTTCATTTTTCTTTTTTTTTAGCTATTAACACTTTCTTACTGTATAGATTTATTATGGTTAGGTATATAAAACGCTTTTTTCTATCGTTGTAATTTATGTTAAAGTTTTAACAAATATCTTGTTTTGACAAGCCAAAATATATGCTTTATAACATATTTGCTGAAAAAATGAATGTCGTTGTAGTGAAGGATTAAACAAAAATGATTTTATGCTTATGAACTTTCTATTAGATAGTTTTGGTTGTTTTGAAGTTGTTATGAATTTTTGAAATTGCAAAGCCTTTCAATCATGGCTCTGCTTTTCCACGATTTAATTTGTCTCTCACGGAGTCGAGCCTGTTGGATTGTATTAAAAGTTTCAACATGAACAATAGTCCAGTCATTGGCTCTAGCAGTGTAGCCCTTGTGCTTAGAGTTATGTTTTCTGACCCTCTCGTTGATATCATCGCTTGTAGAACCGATGTAAAACCGGTCTATAGTCCTTGAGTAGATTATGTATGTATAAGGCATTTTTAGTATAAAGTTACAAAAAAAAAAGGATGCCGAGGTTTTAGTAGTGGGAGCTACAGGAGTCGAACCTGTGACCCTCCCGACGTAAGTCGGGATGCTCTGAACCACGGATATAGTACATTTAGATTGTTATAGCGAAGTGGTAGGATGATTTAGGGGATAATCGGAAGGAGGAATAAAAAACAAAAAGCCACCCGCAGTGTGAATGCAAGTGGCTTAATGTTAGTGGGAGCTACAGGAGTCGAACCTGTGACCCTCCCGACGTTAGTCGGGATGCTCTGAACCACGGATATAGTACATTTAGATTGTTATAGCGAAGTGGTAGGATGATTTAGGGGATAATCGGAAAGAGGAATAAAAAACAAAAAGCCACCCGCAGTGTGAATGCAAGTGGCTTAATGTTAGTGGGAGCTACAGGAGTCGAACCTGTGACCCCCTGCTTGTAAGGCAGGTGCTCTGAACCAACTGAGCTAAGCTCCCAATC
Source organism: Tenuifilum thalassicum (assembly GCF_013265555.1). Lineage (GTDB taxonomy): Bacteria > Bacteroidota > Bacteroidia > Bacteroidales > Tenuifilaceae > Tenuifilum > Tenuifilum thalassicum. Next base: position 1,019,935 of record NZ_CP041345.1, read on the forward strand.
TGTTTTTTTAACTCTTTTGGTCTGTGACCCTCCCGACGTAAGTCGGGATGCTCTGAACCAACTGAGCTAAGCTCCCAATCTATTTTTTTGCTCTTTTGGTCTAAACTTGTCGAGCAAAATTTTTGTCAATCTTTATTGGGCTTGTTTCCCTTTGGAAACGCGATGCAAAAGTATGCGAAAGTTTGATATCTGCAAAATATTTTGTGAAAAAAATTGAGAAAAATTTAAAGAAAATTGAAATCTGCTTGAGAATCAATCAGAAAAAATTACACCACTTCGGCCACAACAAAAGTGCTGCCTCCTACAAAAATGAAATCCGATGGTAGAGCGTTACTTATTGCGGCTTCTAATCCCTCTGAAACGGTAGGGTAAGATAAGCCTTTTAGGTTGTGAGCCTCTGCCTTTATTTTTAACTCCTCGTGGTTTAAAGCACGTGGGATTTGTGCTTGAACAAAGTAGTAAGTGGCATCCTTAGGAAGAATTGACAATATTTTGTCAATATCCTTATCGGCTACCATTCCAACTACCATGTGTAGTTTGTCAAACTGGTAGTTGCTTATTTGTTTTAAAACAAAACGTATTCCATCTTCGTTATGACCTGTGTCGCAGAAAATTAATGGCGACTCCGAAAGTTTTTGCCATCGTCCCATAAGCCCAGTAATCGATTGAACATTCGATAGTCCTTGCTCGATGTCATCATCGTTAATTCTAAATCCATATTGTTTTAAAATTTCGATGGCTTTGATTGCTCCAGGTATATTGTAGCGTTGATACAGTCCTAAAATATCTGTCTTTATAGTAATTTCTTTATTGTTTCTTACAAATTTAAAAATTTGTAATTCTTTGCCAATGGCTTGTTCAACGAATTCTATCTCTTTATCAGCAAAATATAACGCTGCATTCATCTCATTGGCCTTTTGAATAAAGATATCAGCTACTTCGGATTGGAATTTACTTATTATTACGGGAGTATTGGGTTTGATAATGCCAGCCTTTTCAGTAGCAATTTTTTGTAGGGTATCGCCAAGTAGGTCGGTATGGTCAAAGCTGATATTTGTGATTACGCTAAGCAGAGGATTGATAATATTTGTTGAATCGAGCCTGCCGCCTAAGCCTACTTCAATAACAGCTATGTCAACATTATTTTCTGCAAAGTATTCGAAAGCCATGGCCACAGTCATCTCAAAAAACGAGGGCTTCACTTTTTCAAAGAAAGGTTTGTGTTTTGTGATGAATTGTGCTACAGTTTCTTTAGGGATCATTTCGCCATTTATTTTGATTCTTTCCCTAAAGTCCCTAAGGTGTGGCGAGGTGTATAGCCCTGTTTTGTATCCCGCTTTTTGAAGAACAGCTGCAAGCATATGCGAAGTGCTTCCTTTCCCATTTGTGCCTGCAATGTGAATGGTTTTGAATTTCTTATGTGGATAATTAAAATACCCATCAAGCAAAAGCGTGTTTCCTAAATCGGCTTTATAAGCTGCCTTCCCAACACGTTGAAATATTGGAAGCTGGGAGTAGATAAAATCTAATGCCTCTTGGTAGTTCATGGATAATGTTTTGGACTGCAATGTTACAAAATTTTATTGCCCATATGTTCCTGTTGTTTGCTTAATATTGGTTAAGAAGAGTTTAAATTTTAATCATTTTCGTTAGCATTAACCTTATATTTTTCTATATTTAGAGAGAATTTAAAATCATTTAGCCATGGCAAAAAAATCAAAAAAGATTTTCGTGCTCGATACAAATGTTATCCTACACGATTTCCATTGTATTTATAAGTTTCAGGAAAATGACATTGTTATTCCAATAGTTGCACTAGAGGAGTTAGACCATTTTAAGAAGGGGAACGAAATAATAAACTATCATGCCCGAGAATTTGTAAGAGAGCTCGATAAAATTGCCGGCGATAAGCTATTTAACGGCGGTTTACTATTAGGTAAGGGATTGGGAAAGCTTAGGATAGAAACAGGAAAGCCAATTCCTCCCGAGATGAAAGATTCTTTTTCAGAATCAACTCCCGATCATCGTATTCTAGCCATAACCATTCACCTTGCCAAAAACAATCCTAATACACCAGTTATTCTGGTTACTAAGGATATCAATTTAAGAATGAAGGCTAAATCGCTAGGCGTTTTGGCCCAAGATTATTTAAATGACAAAGTTGAAGATATTGATAGCTTAAAGAAAGAGGTTGAGGTTATTGAAAAGGTTAACGATTCTTTAATTCAAAAGCTGTATAGTTCAGACGAACCGCTAACTGCAAAGGAGTTAAAGATTAAGCCTTATGCAAACCAATATTTCATACTTAAGGGAAGTAAGTCAAGTGCTTTGGCACATTACGATAAGGCAACCGATATTCTTGATAGGGTGGAGAAGGTGAGAGCATACGGCATCGACCCTCGCAATGCTGAGCAAACTTTTGCTTTAGATGCCTTGCTTCGGCCTGAAATTCAACTTGTTGCTCTAACAGGGAAGGCTGGGACTGGCAAAACGCTTTTGGCATTAGCGGCTGCCCTTCAGCAGGAAGAGTATTTTGAGCAAATTCTATTAGCTAGACCAATCGTGGCACTATCGAATAAAGATATTGGTTATTTACCTGGCGATATCGATGAAAAGATTAGCCCTTATATGCAGCCTCTTTTCGACAATCTGGGAGTTATTAAAAACAGGTTTAAGCCAACAAGCAAAGATTACATGCATATCGAAGAGATGCAACGAACCCAAAAACTCATTATTACACCTTTGGCGTATATTAGAGGAAGAAGTTTATCTAATGTATTTTTTATTGTTGATGAAGCGCAAAATCTTACGCCACACGAGATAAAGACAATTATAACAAGGGCAGGAGAGGGAACCAAGTTTGTTTTTACTGGTGATATTCATCAGATAGACCATCCTTACTTGGACATGAAGTCAAATGGTTTAACCTACTTAACAGACCGTATGCATGGGCAAGAGATTTTTGCGCATATTAATCTGGTTAAAGGTGAGCGTAGCTATCTGGCAGAACTAGCTAGCGATTTGCTTTAAATCTTAATACTATGGCTAAAACTCTTTTTATTCTAAGGCATGCAAAATCGTCGTGGGCTGAGTCTAATAAGAGCGACAAGGATAGAGCCCTGAAGGTTAAAGGGATTAGCGATATTATTAATACTGCAAGAAGTTTTGCACAAAAAGTAAACACCCTCGATCTTATTGTTACTAGTTCAGCAAATAGGGCGGTACACACAGCCGTCCTATTCGCTGAAACCATTGGTTTTCCACCTCAAAAAATTCGTATAGAGCCCATGGTTTACCAGGCAGATGATCAGGAACTTGTTGAAATGATAAAACGATTTCCCAATGACTGCCATGGTGTAATGATTGTTGGGCACAATCCAACCCTTACATATCTTGCAAATCGGTTTTTAGCCGATAGAATTCATGAATTTCCAACTTCAGGGCTTGTTGGTATAGTGTTTAACGTAGACTCTTGGAGCGAAATATCACCTGAGAAGGTTAAGACAGTATTTAGAAGTTTCGATTTATAGATAAAACAAAACAGCAGCTAGAACTGTTTACGCATAAGCAGTTATCAATTATATTGTTTCAAAAATGCAAAATTCTACTAATAAGATACCATTAGTTAATAGGGAGTTGAGCTGGTTGGAGTTCAATGGGAGGGTTTTACAAGAAGCCGAATGTGAAAATGTTCCCTTGATTGAACGCCTTAGGTTTTTAGGTATTTTCTCAAATAACCTTGATGAGTTTTTTAGGGTTAGAGTAGCAACCCTTAGAAGAATGATTCTTGTTGAAAAGGGGGCGAAAAAGATTATTGGTGAAAATCCTAGGAAAATACACGAAAAAATTCAACGGAAAGTTCTTGAGTTTCAAAACAGATTTGACTCTATTTTCTCCAAAATAATAGATGAACTTAAATCGCAAAACATCTATCTGGTTAATGAGCAACAGCTTAACCCAAAACAGGTTGAGTATCTGTATGATTATTTTGATAATACTATTGCAGAATATATTGAGCCTGTAATTCTTAAACGCAACCGCAGGTTCCCAATTCTTGTTGATCAATCTATTTATTTAGCCGTTAAACTTTCAAGTTCTGCTAAGCCTAATTTAAAAGAGTTTGCATTAATAGAAATACCAACCAAATACATCAGCCGTTTTGTTATCCTGCCAGAGGAGGACAGCAAAAAAACGATTATCCTTTTAGATGATGTGATTAGACTTTGTTTGTCGAGAATATTTAAGATATTACCTTACGACAGGTTTGAAGCGTATACAATAAAAATAACTAGAGATGCAGAGCTTGATGTTGATAACGACATTTCGGAAAGTTTAATAGAGAAAATTACCAAAGCCTTAGAAAATAGACAAAAGGGCGATCCAGTTCGATTCGTATACGATAAGGATATTCCAACCGATTTATTAAACTTTATTGTCCGAGGACTAAATCTCGATGACCTTGATAATATAATTCCAGGAAGTCGTTACCATAACTTTAAAGACTTTATCAATTTTCCCAATTTTGGTTTATCCGAACTTGTTAACCAACCTTTAAATCCCATTCCATATCCAAAACTCGATGAATCTCTTTTAGTAACGGATATAATCGCAAAACAGGATATTTTATTGCATTATCCTTATCATAGTTTTAAGTACTATATTCGAATGCTTCGGGAGGCCGCACTAGACCCTGCAGTAAAATCAATCAGCATTACCTTATATCGTGTTGCGACAGAATCAAGGGTTGTTCATGCTCTTATTAATGCTGCTCAAAACGGAAAAAAGGTTACAGCCGTGGTGGAACTAAGGGCACGTTTCGATGAGCATGCAAATATTTACTGGTCTAAAAAGATGCAGGAAGCAGGGATAAATGTAATTTTTGGTGTTCCTGGCCTTAAGGTTCATAGTAAGATGACCCTTATTAAAAGAAAGGAGAATCAGGCTTATAAAAAGTATGCTGTAGTTAGTACAGGAAACTTTCATGAGGGAAATGCCAATAGTTATACCGATCTGAACCTTTTTACTGCTGATTCTAGAATTACTACTGAGATAGAGAAAGTTTTCACTTTTCTTGAATATAACTACAAGACTTATCCATTTAAGCATCTACTTGTATCGCCATTTAATTTGCGTTGCAAGCTATATGCTTTGATTGATGAGGAGGTTAAAAATGCTGAAACAGGTAAACCTGCTTATATCTATTGTAAGCTAAATAATCTTGTTGATGAGGAAATTATCTCAAAGCTCTATAAAGCTAGTCAGGCAGGTGTCATTATAAAACTGGTGGTTAGAGGAACGTGTGCGCTTGTCCCTGGTTTAAAGGGGATTAGCGATAATATTGAGGTTTATAGCATAGTCGATCGTTACTTGGAACATTCTCGATTTATTATTTTTGCAAATGGCGGGAATGAAATTTGCTACATTAGTTCCGCCGATTGGATGACTCGAAACTTTGATTATAGGGTTGAGGTGGCCACACCTATTTATAGTAAGCAACTTATTAATGAGATTAAAACGATAATGGATTTTACTCTACACGATAATGTTAAGGCTAGATTAGTAAATTCAGGAATTTGTAACGAGTTCAAACCGAAAAAAGAGGACGAAAAAGAATTTAGGTCACAGCTAGAATTGTATAAGTATTACAATCAGGAATGTAAGGAATAGGAGTTTTTTTATGAGGGTTTTAAAGTTTGCTGCAATTGATATTGGCTCTAACGCTGCTAGGTTACTACTTTCTAATGTTGTTGAGGATGGTGAGGATGTAATTTTTAAAAAATCATCATTGGTTAGAGTACCCATTAGGCTGGGTGAGGATGCCTTTAGCAAAGGCTACATCTCTGAGTTACGTTCCGAAAAGCTAGTTAAAACAATGATTGCCTTCAAAAACTTGATGGAGGTAAATGATGTTGTTATGTATAAGGCCTGTGCGACTTCGGCTATGCGTTCAAGTTCTAATTCTAATGAGCTAGTTGAGAGAGTTAAAGAGATTGCTGACATTGATATTGAAATTATTGATGGAAGGCGCGAGGCCGAAATTATCTTTGCAAATGGAGTGGCTGAACTTTTAGATGGTAACAGCTCTTACATGTATGTTGATGTTGGTGGTGGTAGCACTGAACTCACTCTTTTTGAAGATGGAAAGGCTAAAGCAGCAAGTTCCTTTAATATCGGAACTATCCGTATGCTTAAAAAAACAATAGGGAAAAGTGATTTTGATTCTTTAAAAGAGTGGGTTAAGAAAAATATAGATAAGTCAGCTAAGCCTAAAATAATTGGTTCCGGAGGAAATATCAATAAGCTCTATAAAATGGCCAAAAAAACTAATCTTGAGCCACTATCAAATAAAGAAATTAAAAATTTATATGAGTTTATAAGTAGTTATACTCTTGAGGACCGAATAAAGATTTTAGGATTAAATCCTGATAGGGCCGATGTTATAATTCCTGCTACTAAAATCTTTCTAAAGCTTATGAAATGGTCGGGTGCTAAAGAAATAATTGTACCCACCATAGGAATTTCCGATGGTATAGTACGGACACTTTATCGCGATTTTAAGAATAGCTCTAAGTAGAATATTACATATTCAGTACGATTAAACCTAAATGGTTTTCATTTGTTACCTTTGCAAAAATTTTTAAAATGGAAAAGGGGAAAAAGCGTGTAGCTTTTTACACGTTGGGCTGCAAGCTTAATTTTTCGGAGACATCAACCATTGCACGTCAATTTGCTGAGATGGGCTATGAGCGTGTTTCAGCTGATTCTGAAGCCGATGTTTATGTGATAAATACCTGTTCGGTTACCGAGCATGCCGATAAAAAATGCCGTCAAGCTATTCGTAAGTTTATTACAAAATCGCCTAATGCCAAGGTTGCAGTTGTAGGATGTTATGCTCAGCTTAAGCCAGATGAAATTGCTGAGATTGATGGAGTTGATTTTGTTTTGGGTACAGCCGATAAATTCAATTTGCCCTATGTTATCAGGGATGAAAACGATAAGGAAAATGTAAAGGTTTATAGCTGCGATATCGATACGGTAAGTGATTTCTTCCCGGCCTACTCAACTGGCGATAGGACACGTTCATTCCTCAAAGTTCAGGATGGATGCGATTACCATTGCAGCTACTGTACTATTCCTCTAGCTCGTGGGAAAAGCCGCAACATGCCGATAGAAAAGATTATTGAGCAAGCCGAAGCTATTGCACGACAGAACGTGAAGGAGATTATTCTTACTGGTGTAAATACTGGCGACTTTGGGAAATCAACTGGCGAAACATTCTTGCAGCTTATTCAACGGCTCGATAGGGTTCAGGGAATTGAGCGCTTTAGGATCTCATCCATTGAGCCCAACTTGATAACTCCCGAAATTGTAGACTTTGTTGCTAGCTCCAAAAAGTTTTTACCGCATTTTCATATACCTCTCCAATCGGGTTCGAATAGAATATTGGGATTAATGCGTAGGCGTTATCGTCGTGAACTCTTTGCAGAGCGGATCGATATGATTAGAAGTAAGATTCCCGATGCTTTTTTCGGTGTTGACGTAATTGTAGGATTTCCAGGCGAAACCGATGATGATTTTATTGATGCATATCGATTTATTGAGCAGGTTGAACCATCATTTTTACATATTTTCCCTTATTCCGTAAGGCCTAATACTCCTGCTGCAGGTTATGAAGGTAAGGTAGATGCCAAGGTTCTTAAACAGCGTGTAACAAAATTGACTGAACTTTCCGATTCGTTACATGAAAATTTCTATTTGAAGCACCTTGGACAGGTTCGCAAGGTACTGGTTGAATCGAGTCGTAAGGGTGAGCTAATGTTTGGTTTTACGGATAATTATATAAAGGTTGGCATCCCTTACGATAGAAGCCTTGCTGGTAAAATCCTTGATGTAAAACTGGTAAGTTTAAACTCCAAAGGATTTGTCGAAGGTCAAATTAAAAACGTTAAAAAAAATAACCACTGAAAATAAAAATAAGTAGAGGCTGCCATTCCGACAGCCTCTTTCTTCTTTAGTAAAAGTTTAATTCTATTTGGTTACATTGAGAATTGATTTGAATAAATCTTTATTCTCCTTGATTTTTTGTGTATTACCAAATACGCAGTAGGCATTTTGCGAAAGAATATCGTTAACAATAGGTTTCATGCTCTTAATATCTTCAACAGTAGTTGAAAGAACTTCTTCCTTTTCTTGTTTTAGCATTTGTGGGGTTATGTTATAAAAGTATCGGCTAATAGCAATAGAGCCTCGTTGCGATGGGGTGGTTGGGTATTCCATTTTAGCCACTGTTCCAATAATATAACGAGTCATTTCATCGTCTGAAACCTCAAGGCTATCTAGGAATTCAGGGGTTTTGTCGAAGTTTTCGAGGGTTGATTTTAGATTAGGATCACGATATGATGCAAAATATACATTGCCCGATTGCGAGAATCCACAGAATCCACCGTATGCACCACCAATAACTCTGATTTGAGTTTGTAGATAATCGGTTGAGAGTATTTGGCTTAAAACTCTCATCTTGCCAGACCATTTGTAACCTAGCTTTTTAAAGTCGTATCCTTTGGTTACAAATTGTACTTTTGATGCTGCCATTAATCCTTCATTCTTAATGGTTGGAACCAAGTTCCATGTTTGCAGCTTAACTTCATTGTTAGGCAAGGTTGAGTTTAGTATCTTAAGACCATTCTCAAAGGTTTCAAATTGCTCATCGGAGCAGGTAACTGCAGCAATCAGGTTACTTTTGTTGAATAAAAGTTTAGCTGTTTCGGCAAGTTTCTCGCTAATTTCTTGATGTTTAGAATCAAAGTTTGTAGTTAGGTCAGTAAGGAAATTGTAGTATTCCAATCCTTGAATTTGCTCATTGAATACACCAGATTTGTTGTAGTAGGAGCTTAACCTGGTAAGCGCAACTCCCATTCCATTATTTTTTATTCTTGCATCTATTCTCGATTGTTGACGAGCTAATACTGATTTAAGCCTATCGACATCATCGTATTTTGTGTTGATTAGAATTTCGGAAATCAGCTTAAATAGTGTATCACCTTTCTCAGTAAAGGCTTTGGAAGTAACTACAAACTTTGGTATAAGATTGTCGTCGGAGTAGTCTTTTTGAAATGATGAAATGCTTGTGTAAAAACCACCCGTGTTAATGTTCAATGCATTATCTAAATCGCCATAGCTATAATTCTTTGTGTTCAGCAGTCCAATTACTTGGTTTAGAAGCTGTGCGTAAGGAATGAGCTCTTGAGGGAGAACTCTTAAATCAAAATAAAGGTTGGTGTAAAGTATGTCATTTGTGAAGTCGGGGTGGTAAAGTACAGGAACATTATCAACTTTTTTCTCTTCTAAATTGTACCATTCCACATCAGGGCTAATGTCTGATAGTTTAAGCATTGGCATTTTTGCTAATGCTTCTGGTGAATCTTCCGATTTTTGAAATTCTTTTAATGCCTTAGTCTCCTCTACAAGTTTTTCTAGTTCCTCTTTACTTAGGCTGGCCTTATAATCAGCTAGTTCCTTCTTAATCTTTTGGGTAATAACTTTTTCTAATCCGGGTTGAGGTTTTAATACTAGTAGTAAGGCGTGAGGATTATTAAGAATTTGTTCCTTGATAATTTTTTGCAGTAAACCATTCTTTATTCCATCTTTCACTGCAGCAAGTGGCTCCTCAAACTTTAGTCCCAAATAAGGATCATCGGCAAAGAACCAGCCTTTATAGTTTTGCCATAAATACATTAGACCTTTCTGAGAGGAGTTACCTTCTCTAAGTCTGAATTCAAGGCGGTTAACTATACCATCAATTGTTTCTTTATCAAATCCTTCATCGACAACTTTTTGGAGTGTCTCAGTTACAATTTTATCAAATCTATCTTTATCTTCAAGATTTGCATTTTGAACTCTTATGGTTAGTACATTTTGCTTGTAATCGTTAACCCATGCATTCACATCTTTTCCTATTCCTGCCTCTTGAAGGGCTAGACGTAAGGGAGCAGTTTCATTGTTAACTAACGCATCGGTGATTATATCTAAAGCTAAGCCAAGTTCCATATCTGTGCTTTCGCCTATTACATAGCTCATGCTCAGGTAGGTTTTATCTTTAAGGCTCGACCCTTCAGGAACTGGATATGGTTTTTCGGCATACTTTTTAGCCTCAAATGGCTTTTGTAATGGTATCTCAATCTTTTCGTCTAGCCTATCATATTTCGATAAGTACTCTTTATCGATGAATTCAAGTTCTTTATCTAGGTCAGCATTTCCGTATAGTAGGATATAGCTGTTTGATGGGTGATAAAACTTATTGTGAAAGGCAACAAAGTATTCTTGTGTTAAGCCTGGAATTGCGGTAGGATAACCTCCCGATTCTACACCATACGTGTTGTCCGGGAATAATATTTTGTTTATCTGGTAGCCTAATTCACGTGTTGGACTTGAATAGGCACCTTTCATCTCGTTGTAAACTACACCATTGTACCGGAGTTCTCCGTTAATGCTATCCAATTCGTAGTGCCATCCTTCCTGCTTTAAAATTCTGGGATCTTCTTTAAGAAGTGGATTGAAAACGGCATCAAGATATACGTGCATAAGGTTGAAGTAGTCCTTATTATTCATGCTGGCAACAGGGTAGGTGGTTATGTCTGCTCCAGTCATTGCATTAAGGAAGGTATTTAACGAACCCTTGCGAAGAACATCGAATGGACTTTTTACAGGGAAATTTTTTGAGCCATTTAATACAGAGTGCTCCATGATGTGAGGCGTACCAAAATCATTCTCTGGAACAGTCTTAAATGCAATGTTAAAGAGTTTGTTGTTGTCGTCGGCTGCAATCTTAAAAAGATGTGCCCCGCTCTTTTCGTGAATAAAGTAAAGGCAGTCTGCGTTAACTTCCTTTACGAATTCTTTTTTAACTAGCTTAAAACCATGGTAAACTTTACCAACTTCGTAGCTGGGTTTTAATTTACATGCCCAAAGCGTGGCTAGGGCAGCCAAGAACAGAATTGAAAAGATTCTTTTTTTCATTTTGTTATAGATTATGATTAATGTTTAAATAATTTGATATGCCAAATTACAAGAAGTTTAAATTTACACAAATGGTTTGTGTAAAGTATATTGTTAAAAATTGAAATAATAGTAGATTAGTGCGATTCACATGTAAGTAAAAGCTAATGAATCAGGGAAAAAAAAATCCAGGTCAAATGCTGACCTGGATAAATCGCAATAGAAGAAAAATTATTATAAATCGAAGTTTCCGCTATAGTAATCTGCGTATGATGGTGCTACAGTTAGACCTTTATTGTATGCCCAGTTGTACATCTGATTAACAGCGTATTGGCAATCGGGCTCTAGATATTTATAACCTATGTTATCAAATCCATACATCATATAGTATGTAAATACACCATTGTTCATGTATGGGTCACCATCGTATGAGTAGGTGTTTGAGCTTGATGCAACAGCTATTACTCGTCCACTTTTTGCTAAAGCCGATTTCATTGCACCAATTTGGCAAGCGTCAAAGCAGAACATCATTTTGTTACTTGTAGAATTATAGAACTTTGTTCTGAACCACGAGCTACTTATGTAGTATAGGTCAGCTGATATTATGTTACCATTGCTTCCATGTCCCGAATAGCAGAATGCAATCTCATTACCGTAAGTAGAAACGCTAGCAAGCCAGTTAACATAGAGTTCTATATTTTCTTTTGTCGCATTTCCGTTTAAAAGATAGTAAACTGTGTAACCCTCTGCTCGTAGTCGATAATACCAGTCAATAGCATCATCGTCGCAATACTGAAGGTCTGATGACGAGCCGTAATAGTCTGATATTCCTATTACTATGGCATATTTGCGGCCTTTAGGTGCGTTTTCATCGAGCTTAACTGGCTTTGTGTCCTTGTCGGTAATTGTAAACTGCTCTATCACACTTTGTGGCCTAGTGTCAAGTGTTGCAAAATCGGGACGTACAGTCCATTGTGGTTCTTCTGGCTTTTGTACAAGTTGATCATCATCTTTTGAACAGCTTGCCATAAAAGCAATAAACAATGCCATAATGGCAAATCTCAAGAAATTTTTTCTCATAGGTCTTTGGTTTTTGATTGAAAAAAATTAACAGTTAAACACATGTAAAAATACACCGTGTTTAATCATGTGTCAATAAAAATAGACAAACGACAAGTATCGCATCATATAATGCATATCTTTGTCTACGAAATAAAATAATTGTTCAAGAAGGAATTAAATATTCAATAAGAAGTGAGGATTATTTTTTGATATTTGGTTTAGATGATTCCAAATGGAGCATAAACTATTCTTTAAACCTGCTGCTTACCCCTTTAACACCTACAAGTCGCCAGTACCTTACCCCTGGTGATTTGTAGTAAACATAGGTAGTGTAACTGTTTTCTGTATCAAAAAAACTCGATTCAATTCTGTTAAAGTCAAGGTTTTCTGGGTCTCTTGAAACAAAAACATACTTGTAGTTATAGAAGCCTTGTTTGAGTAGCAGTTTTGCCTCGTAACTCTGATTCTGAGGGTTGAAGTTTAGTTTATATTTGGGGTTAATTTCCCAGCCTGTTAATTCACCAAAAAGGTAAATATCGCCATCAAACATCTGCTCGGTACTTAAGGTAAAATAAACCCAAGAATAATCAGCTTCAACCTTGCTATTGGTTACATCATCGCATTTGATTAGGTACTTTCCATTTATATCCTGGGTTTCAATATACCTGTAACTTTTCACAATGTAATCCGAGGCTAGTATGGTTTGGTAAACACCATCGTACTTAAGCATTCTTATAATTTTAGATGATTGGTAATGGAACGACTTCAGATTTATCTGCCTGTATTCATTCCCTCCTTCTATGGTAGGTGTTGTAGCGTTGCTGTAAATTAAGGTATTCCCATCAACCCAAAGAGGGGTGTCAAATAATAGCTGGTTATAGCTTTGGTTGTTTTGCTGCACAAGTACTTTTATATCGTTATTAGGATCAATTCTACCAATTGCAGAGGTGTTTATGTTAAGTTCTAGCTGTTGGTGCGTTTTTTGAATATTAGGAGATACTGGTTGCCTAATGCTCATGTTAATTTTGACAAGTGGCTCATGGATTTTAAACCTTTGTTGTAGAACTAAACCCTCATGGTTTCCTTGTTTAACTATCTTTATTATATAATTTCCAGAAATTTTAAATTTGATTTCGCTGTTAGGTAGTTCCAAAGAAAAATGTCGATATTGTATTAGTGTTCCCGAAGAGTAGGAATAATCATATATAGGATTGAATTCAAACCCTTCGGCGAATTCCATAAACGACAAACCTGTTGGTTCCCAGTTGTAGTTACAATGAATTACAGTATATTCATACTGCTCCGAATCGGCAGAAATATCATCAAACTCTAGTGTAATTTTTTCCTCACTACCAAGCTCAATAATTGGTTGGTTAAGTTCAAAACCTGTTTTGTAGATTTTAACCGATTTAATGTTATCGGAAGTGATATTTGTTAAACTTTTATCTTTTTTAAAAACAATTTTCCGATTTAAATTGTTATTGCCATAACAATAGATTTGAGCTATAATCAACAATATAGATATAGAAATATGTAAATATCTGAAATGTTTGATATACATCAATTGATTATTTATTTGGTTTACAACCAAAGATACTAAATTTGTGCGTTTTATTTAGTATCCCATTTAGTAAATTATTAATTTTGTTAAAGATAACCTAAAAGTAGAATAATGTCAAAGGTGATTAAAATCAAACGAGGATTGAACATCCCCTTAAAGGGTTCAGCCGAGAAGGTGTTAGTCCGGCTCGATAAGGCTGAATATTATGGGGTTAAGCCAATCGATTTTCCTGGGCTTGTTCCTAAACTCGACGTAAAAGTTGGAGATAGGGTTAAAGCAGGCTCTCCATTATTTCACGACAAATACAATCCCGAAATCGTTTTTACTTCGCCTATCAATGGCGAGGTTGTTGAGGTGCGTCGTGGCGAGCGAAGAACGATACTAGAGGTTGTAGTTAAAACCGAAAATGGGGAAACCGAGTATGAGGAGTTTGGTGCTGCGTCGCCCGATTCTTTAAGTCGCGACGATGTGGTTGAAAAGTTACTAAAGTCTGGCTTATGGCCTTACATTAAACAAAGACCCTATGGTATTGTCGCTAACCCAAACGACAATCCAAAAGCCATTTTTATTTCTTGTTTCGATACTTCGCCTTTGGCGCCAGACCTTGACTTTGCTGTTCAAGGCGAAGAGGAAGCATTTCAGGTTGGTATCGATGCTTTGCGAAAGCTAACCACTGGAGCAATTCATTTGGGGTTAAATGCCGATTACCCCCCAGCTAATGCCTTTTTAAAGGCTAAAGGTGTTGAACACCACTATTTTACAGGTCCACACCCTGCAGGTAATGTGGGCATTCAAATTCATCATATCGATCCAATTGCTAAGGGTGAAGTGGTTTGGACCATAAATCCGCTTGACGTTATTATTATCGGTCGCCTTTTCCTTAAAGGTATATATGACGCAACTAAGGTTATAGCACTTGCAGGTTCTGAGGTTATTAAACCAAGGTACTATAAGCTCATTTCTGGTGCAAATATCGATTCGGTTGTTAAAGATAATATCAACACCGATACCGATGTGCGTATTATTAGTGGGAATGTACTAACTGGTACTCGTGTTGATAAGAATGGGTTTGTAGGATTCTACGACAATATGATATCAGTTATACCTGAAGGAAACAAATACGAGTTCATGGGCTGGATTGCTCCAGGTGTGAATAAGCATAGCGCTTCGCGTACATTCCTTTCTAAACTTATTCCTGGGAAAAAGTTCAGGCTCAATACAAACATGCATGGTGGTCATCGTGCCTATGTGTTAACAGGTCAGTACGAAAAAGTACTACCAATGGATATCTATCCTGTTCATCTAATTAAGGCAATTCTTGCCAATGATATCGATAAGATGGAACAACTAGGTATTTATGAGGTTGTTGAGGAAGATATGGCCCTATGCGAGTATGTTTGTGCTTCAAAAACCGAGGTACAAGCCATTTTGCGCAATGGTATTAATACGATGATTAAGGAGTTAAGTTAATTTTAATATACTACTAATGAAGGCATTACGTAACTATATCGATAAGATTAAACCAAACTTTCAGAAAGGGGGTAGGTTCGAAATGTTCGAGTCAACTTTCGAGGCCTTTGAAACCTTTCTGTTTGTGCCCAATACTGTAACTACAAAGGGTAGCCATATTCGCGATTCAATAGACCTTAAGCGAACCATGATATTTGTGGTTATTGCTCTTTTGCCTACCATGCTTTTTGGCATGTGGAATGTGGGTTACCAACATTCATTATCAATAGGAGAAACTTGGAGCTTATGGGAAACATTTTGGTACGGTTTTCTTAAGGTTTTACCCCTTATAGTTGTAAGCTATGGGGTTGGGCTTTCCATTGAGTTTGCATTTGCCCAATCGCGTGGTCATGAGGTAAACGAGGGCTTTCTTGTTTCAGGGTTACTTATACCTCTTATTGTGCCAGTTGATGTTCCTCTTTGGATGCTTGCCATAGCTGTGGCTTTTGCTGTAATTATAGGCAAGGAGGTTTTTGGAGGAACAGGGTACAATGTTTTTAACCCTGCTCTTCTGGCAAGAGCATTTCTATTTTTTGCTTATCCTTCGCATATGTCGGGCGATAAGGTTTGGATTGCTGATTTAGCAAATGGACAAGGCATAGTAGATGGTTTTTCAGGTGCAACACCTCTTGCTAATGCAGCTGCATATCAAATGGACAAACTACCATCAGCATACGATATGTTCATGGGATTTATTCCAGGTTCGGTAGGAGAAACTTCTACATTAGCTATTCTTATTGGCGCAGCATTCTTGATTATTACAGGAATAGGTAGCTGGAAGATAATGGTATCGGTTTTTGGAGGTGGTTTGGCAGCAGGGCTGCTATTTAACACCTTTGCTGTTAATCCTTATATGGAAATTCCAGCATGGCAGCATCTAATTATGGGAGGTTTTGCTTTTGGTGCAGTTTTTATGGCTACCGACCCAGTTACCGCATCTCATACCGAAAAGGGTAAATGGATTTACGGATTCCTTGTGGGCTTTTTAGCGTTATTGGTTCGTGTGCTAAACCCAGCGTACCCCGAAGGAATGATGTTAGCCATTCTACTTATGAATGCCTTTGCCCCACTAATCGATTACTACGTGGTAGAGGCAAATATCAGACGAAGAATGAAGAGAGCCCAAAAGGTTGCAAAATCATAAACCATTCAAACTATGAGTTTACTTAATAAGATAAAAAGCATGGACCGCAACAGCAATTTGTATACATTTCTTTATGCGTCGGGAATGGTTATAGTGGTTGCCATGCTCTTGGCAATTGCGTCCACAGCGCTTAAGCCTGCACAGAATAAAAATATTGAGACTGAGAAGAAAATCGACATATTGCGTTCAATTGGAAAAACCGACGGAATTGACGAGGCAAAAAATAAGCATAAGTTTGTTGCTGAAGCATTCCAAAAGTATATCCCTGAACAGCTAGTTGTCAATATTAATGGCGATACCATTAAAGGACTTGAAGCCTTTAATATCGATATGAAAGTTGAGCTTTCTAAGCCTCTTGAACAGAGAAATTTACCACTCTACGTAGCTAAGCTCGACGATGGAAGCATTAAATATATAATTCCGCTTCGCGGACGTGGACTATGGGGGCCCATTTGGGGGTACCTTGCATTAAATAGCGATTTAAAGACCATTTATGGTGCTACATTTGCACATCAGGGTGAAACACCTGGTCTTGGAGCCGAGATAGCTACACCTGAATTTCAAAAGCAATTCAGGGGTAAAACAATCTTTGAAGGCGATAGCATTCTTACTTTTACATCGGTTAAGGTAGTTAAAGGTGGAGCGTCACCCGACGACACACATGGAGTTGATGCCATTTCTGGTGGAACTATTACCAGTAAAGGGCTCGAGAAAATGCTCTCAGATTGCCTTGAACCATACCAAAACTATTTTGAGAAAATACATAAATCATTATAAGCCATGAGTGAAATTAAGGAAAAAGAACCCTTGTTTTCGGCTAAAAACCTGAAACTGCTTACTGAGCCAATAGATTCAAAAAATCCTGTAACCGTATTGGTGTTGGGGATTTGCTCGGCATTGGCAGTCACGGTTAAGTTGAAACCTGCGATTGTTATGGCTATATCAGTTATAGTTGTAACTGCATTCTCAAATCTAATCATATCGTTAATTCGCAAATCAATTCCTAATCGTATTCGAATTATTGTTCAGCTAGTTGTAATTGCATCCCTTGTTATTCTTGTTGACCAAATACTCAAGGCCTATGTATATGATGTGAGCAAGCAACTATCGGTGTTTGTAGGATTGATTATAACCAACTGTATAATCATGGGTCGGCTTGAGGCTTTTGCACTTGGCAATAAACCATGGCCATCATTTCTCGATGGTATTGGAAATGGTTTAGGCTATGGCCTTATTTTGGTAATTGTGGCATTTTTCCGTGAGCTTTTAGGCTCTGGAACCATTTTAGGATTACGTGTTATTCCTTTAGAGTGGTACGTTAAGAATGGTGGCTTTTACGAGAACAATGGTATGATGATTCTCCCACCCATGGCACTTATAACTGTTGGAATCATAATTTGGATACAACGTAGTAGAAACCGTAAACTCATTGAGGAGTAAACCTAAAAATTGAATTCGACCATGGAACATCTTATAAACATATTTGTAAAATCGATATTTATCGATAACATGGTTTTCGCTTACTTCCTTGGTATGTGCTCGTACCTTGCAGTATCGAAAACAGTTAAAACATCGGTTGGGCTTGGGTTTGCAGTTATCTTTGTAATGGCAATAACAGTTCCCGTAAATTACCTAATGAACAAGTATCTACTTCTTCCTGGTGCTCTAAAGTGGCTGGATCCAGAGTTTGCTTCGCTTGACCTTAGCTTTCTTTCTTTTATCATGTTCATTGCAGTTATCGCATCGATGGTGCAGCTGGTTGAGATGATAGTTGAGAAATTTTCTCCATCACTATACAGCTCTCTTGGAATTTTCCTTCCACTTATTGCTGTTAACTGTGCCATTCTTGGCGGATCACTGTTTATGCAGGAAAGGGAATATAAAACGCTTGCCGAGGCTACTGTTTTTGGTGTAGGTTCTGGCGTTGGTTGGTTCCTAGCCATTGTTAGTATAGCTGCTATTAGAGAGCGATTGAAATATTCTGATATCCCAAAACCATTACGTGGTTTAGGTATTGCTTTTATCCTTACCGGACTAATGGGTATAGCATTTATGACCTTTATGGGCATCAAGTTGTAGAATTTGAAAATGTATTGAACCATGATATTACTATTTGGAAACGGAACCATCATATTAACCGCTATAGCAGTCTTCTTATTTATTATACTTTTGCTTGTGTCGGTTTTGCTATACGCAAAAAAGAAGCTAACCCCACAGGGTAAAGTAAAGATGGTTATCAATGATGAACGAACCATAGAGACAGAACCAGGTGGTACCATACTTTCAACCCTATCTAATAATGGAGTTTTCTTACCTTCTGCCTGTGGTGGCGGGGGAACTTGTGGAATGTGTAAGTGTAGAGTGATTGAAGGGGGGGGAACAATACTTCCAACCGAGGTTGGTTTCTTTACCCGCAAGCAGCAAAATGATAAGTGGCGTTTAGGATGTCAGGTGAAAATCCGTGAGGATATAAAAATTGAAGTACCCGAAGAAGTTCTTGGTATCAAGAAGTGGGAATGCGAGGTCATTTCAAATAAAAATGTGGCTACATTTATTAAGGAGTTTGTGGTTAAGCTACCTGAGGGCGAAAAGTTGAACTTCCGTTCTGGTGGATACATCCAAATTGATGTGCCTAAGTTAGAGGTAGACTTTGCAAAGGATATTTTTGTTGAGCCCGAGTTTCGCGATGAATGGGATAAATGGAAGATGTGGGATTTGAAGATGAAGAATACCGAGGAGACATTTAGGGCCTATTCTATGGCAAACCACCCAGCTGAGGATAACATTATCATGTTGAATGTACGTATTGCTACCCCGCCATGGGATAGAGAAAAAAATGCGTTCATGAATGTTAATCCAGGCGTATGCTCCAGCTACATCTTCTCTCGCAAGCCAGGTGATAAGGTTATGATTTCGGGCCCTTACGGTGAATTCTTCATCAAGGATACCGATAATGAGATGATGTTTATTGGTGGTGGGGCAGGAATGGCGCCTATGCGCTCACATATATTCGACCAGTTCCTAACAAAAAAGACTACCCGTAAGGCTACTTTCTGGTATGGTGCCCGATCAAAACGTGAAATTTTCTACGAGGAGCATTTCCGCAAGATTGAGGAGGAGTTCCCTAACTTCAAGTTTACCATAGCTCTTTCCGAGCCTAAACCTGAGGATAACTGGACAGGTTATGTTGGCTTCATTCACCAGGTTATTTACGATAACTATCTATCAAAGCATGAAGCTCCTGAGGATATCGAATACTACCTTTGCGGACCTCCTGCTATGAATGACGCAGTCCAAAAAATGCTTTACGATCTAGGAGTACCTGAAGAGATGATTGCATTTGACGATTTTGGTGGATAACTAAATGTTTAACTTATCTTAACTACTCTTTAACCCGCATTAGCTAATGCGGGTTTTATCTTTGCAGTGTAATCCGAAAGACAAAAAGTTTTCTCATAGGCTTTTGGTTTTAGAGTTAGGTTTAGGTTTGGTTTTAGGTTAAAGGTAACAAAATGGGGCTGAAAAGCCCCTTTTGTTTTTTTAGCAATTACTTAAGCTTATGGGTTACCATCTCTACAACTATGGATAAAAGATTCATTCCATTTTTTGGGGAAACAAGATTATCTAACTCATCACTAGTAAACAATCTGTTCATATTGCATTATTTTGAATATATAAGGTAGTTTTTTCTTGAGAACTGTCAATTTCGGAATAATTATAATTGAAATATAAAAACCTAATTTCAGAAAATTATTATCCCTTCTTAATTTGTTAATGGATATTTAAAAACAGTGTTTTTATCATTTGTAAATTTAAGTAAATTAGCTATAATTGCGAAATGTGTAAAAATATGTTAAACTATGGCTATTTGTTTTGTAATGATAGTTTTAGCCAATGGAGGTGAATGTTTATTTAATTAAAATATATGTTAATCAAACTTAATCTGCAATGAAAAAAATCTTATCCTTATTGCTATTGTTGGCAGTTTTGCCTGTTGCATTAATTGCTCAAGATGGAACTACATGTGAAAATGCTCTCGATGCAGTTGTTGGAACGAATACAGCCGATTGTTCCAGCGGAGATCAATGGTTTAAGTATACTGCAACCCTTGATGGAGTTATGAAGGTTTCCACATGTGGTTTAACTAATGAAGACACATATGTTAAAGTATTCGATGGTTGTGGAGGGCAAGAAATTGGGAGTAATGATGATTACTGCAATAGACAATCAGAGATAACTATTGATGTAATAAGCGGTGTAACATATTATATAGTTTGGGAGAACTGGTACACATCAGCTGTCTTTGATTGGACGATTGAGGAATATGAACCACAACCTGGTGAAACTTGCAATTCAGCATTAGATGCTTCCTCGGGCACAAATACAGCTGATTGTTCTAGTGGGAGTCAATGGTTTAAGTATACAGCAACTAGAGATGGAAAAATAGTTTTGAGTAGCTGCGGGCTTACAACAGATAGTACTGATGTTTCGGTTTATCAAAGTTGTGGTGGTAGTTCGATGAATTTGAATGATTTATGTAGTGTGGGGCAAAGCGAAATTCAATTTAATGCGGTTATGGGTACTACCTATTATATTAACTGGATAGACTACAATAATGGCACATTTAATTGGACTTTAAGCGAGGAGGACTGGGGTCCAGGGGAGACATGCACGACGGCCATAGAAGCGGTAGCAGGGACAAATACGGCCGACTGCACAGGCGGTGACAGGTGGTTCAAGTACACGGCCACGCGCGATGGGAAGATAGCCATAAGCAACTGTGGGCTAACCGGCGATAATACAGGGCTTGAAATCTATACCGATTGTGGATCCTATCCGGTATACGATGGAAATTACTGTGGTAGCGGGCAGCGCCAGGTACAGCTACAAGGACAGGTTGGTGTAACCTACTACATTAGATGGACTGACGGTAGTTCTGGCACCTTTGATTGGACCCTGAGCGAGGAGGACTGGGGTCCAGGGGAGACATGCACGACGGCCATAGAAGCGGTAGCAGGGACGAATACGGCCGACTGCACAGGCGGTGACAGGTGGTTCAAGTACACGGCCACGCGCGATGGGAAGATAGCCATAAGCAACTGTGGGCTAACCGGCGATAATACAGGGCTTGAAATCTATACCGATTGTGGATCCTACCCGGTGTCCTATGGCAACAGCTGTGGTAGCGGGCAGAGCCAGGTACAGGTACAAGGACAGGTTGGTGTAACCTACTACATTAGATGGACTGACGGTAGTTCTGGCACCTTTGATTGGACCCTGAGCGAGGAGGACTGGGGTCCAGGGGAGACATGCACGACGGCCATAGAAGCGGTAGCAGGGACGAATACGGCCGACTGCACAGGCGGTGACAGGTGGTTCAAGTACACGGCCACGCGCGATGGGAAGATAGCCATAAGCAACTGTGGGCTAACCGGCGATAATACAGGGCTTGGTATCTACACCGATTGTGGATCCTACCCGGTGTCCTATGGCAACAGCTGTGGTAGCGGGCAGCGCCAGGTACAGCTACAAGGACAGGTTGGTGTAACCTACTACATTAGATGGACTGACGGTAGTTCTGGCACCTTTGATTGGACCCTGAGCGAGGAGGACTGGGGTCCAGGGGAGACATGCACGACGGCCATAGAAGCGGTAGCAGGGACGAATACGGCCGACTGCACAGGCGGTGACAGGTGGTTCAAGTACACGGCCACGCGCGATGGGAAGATAGCCATAAGCAACTGTGGGCTAACCGGCGATAATACAGGGCTTGAAATCTATACCGATTGCGGGTCAAATCCGGTATACTATGAAAATTACTGTGGTAGCGGACAGCGCCTAGTAAAGCTACAAGGACAGGTTGGCATAACCTACTACATTAAATGGACTGACGGTAGTTCTGGCACCTTTGATTGGACCCTGAGCGAGGAGGACTGGGGTCCAGGGGAGACATGCACGACGGCCATAGAAGCGGTAGCAGGGACGAATACGGCCGACTGCACAGGCGGTGACAGGTGGTTCAAGTACACGGCCACGCGCGATGGGAAGATAGCCATAAGCAACTGTGGGCTAACCGGCGATAATACAGGGCTTGAAATCTATACCGATTGTGGATCCTATCCGGTATACTATGGAATTTACTGTGGTAGCGGACAGCGCCTAGTAAAGCTACAAGGACAGGTTGGCATAACCTACTACATTAAATGGTCTGACTACAGTTCTGGCACCTTTGATTGGACCCTGAGCGAGGAGGACTGGGGTCCAGGGGAGACATGCACGACGGCCATAGAAGCGGTAGCAGGGACGAATACGGCCGACTGCACAGGCGGTGACAGGTGGTTCAAGTACACGGCCACGCGCGATGGGAAGATAGCCATAAGCAACTGTGGGCTAACCGGCGATGATACAGCGCTTGAAATCTATACCGATTGTGGATCCTACCCGGTGTCCTTTGGCAACAGCTGTGGTAGCGGGCAGCGCCAGGTACAGCTACAAGGACAGGTTGGTGTAACCTACTACATTAGATGGACTGTCGGTATTTCTGGCACCTTTGATTGGACCCTGAGCGAGGAGGACTGGGGCCCAGGGGAGACATGCACGACGGCCATAGAAGCGGTAGCAGGGACGAATACGGCCGACTGCACAGGCGGTGACAGGTGGTTCAAGTACACGGCCACGCGCGATGGGAAGATAACCATAAGCAACTGTGGGCTAACCGGCGATAATACAAGGCTTGAAATCTATACCGATTGTGGATCCTATCCGGTATACTATGGAAATTACTGTGGTAGCGGACAGCGCCTAGTAAAGCTACAAGGACAGGTTGGTGTAACCTACTACATTAGATGGACTGACGGTAGTTCTGGCACCTTTGATTGGACCCTGAGCGAGGAGGACTGGGGTCCAGGGGAGACATGCACGACGGCCATAGAAGCGGTAGCAGGGACGAATACGGCCGACTGCACAGGCGGTGACAGGTGGTTCAAGTACACGGCCACGCGCGATGGGAAGATAACCATAAGCAACTGTGGGCTAACCGGCGATGATACAGCGCTTGGTATCTACACCGATTGCGGGTCCTATCCGGTATACTATGAAAATTACTGTGGTAGAGGACAGCGCCTAGTAAAGCTACAAGGACAGGTTGGCATAACCTACTACATTAGATGGTATGACTACAGTTCTGGCACCTTTGATTGGACCCTGAGCGAGGAGGACTGGGTTCCAGGGGAGACATGCACGACGGCCATAGAAGCGGTAGCTGGGACGAATACGGCCGACTGCACAGGCGGTGACAGGTGGTTCAAGTACACGGCCACGCGCGATGGGAAGATAACCATAAGCAACTGTGGGCTAACCGGCGATAATACAGGGCTTGAAATCTACACCGATTGCGGGTCCTATCCGGTATACTATGAAAATTACTGTGGTAGCGGACAGCGCCTAGTAAAGCTACAAGGACAGGTTGGCATAACCTACTACATTAAATGGACTGACGGTAGTTCTGGCACCTTTGATTGGACCCTGAGCGAGGAGGACTGGGGTCCAGGGGAGTCATGCACGACGGCCATAGAAGCGGTAGCAGGGACGAATACGGCCGACTGCACAGGCGGTGACAGGTGGTTCAAGTACACGGCCACGCGCGATGGGAAGATAGCCATAAGCAACTGTGGGCTAACCGGCGATAATACAGGGCTTGATATCTACACCGATTGCAGGTCCTATCCGGTATACTATGGAAATTACTGTGGTAGCGGACAGCGCAAGATTCAGTTTCCTATTCAGGCCGGCACCACCTACTACATTAGATGGACTGTCGGTAGTTCTGGCACCTTTGATTGGACCCTGAGCGAGGAGGACTGGGGTCCAGGGGAGACATGCAAGACGGCCATAGAAGCGGTAGCAGGCACGAATACGGCCGACTGTACAGGTGGTGACCGGTTGTTTAAGTATACAGCAACCATTGACGGAGTTTTAACAGTTTCGACGTGTGGATTAACTAATGGAGACACCTACGTTAAAGTATACGATGAATGTGGTGGGCTTGAAATCGGTAGAAGTGATGATTATTGTGGATATCAGTCCCAACTTAGTATCCCTGTTACTTTGGGAAATATTTATTACATTAAATGGGATGATTCTTGGTATTCTGGACAGTTTGATTGGTCAATTAGCTTAAAACCAAATACCCCAGCTAACCTGTCAATAAACAACGTTACGCAAACAGGTTTTACACTACAATGGCAGGAGGTACCTGGCGCTGATGGATATATTATTGATATAGCAACAGACGAAGAATTTACAAGTTTTGTTAGTGGGTATGCAGGTAAAGAGGTGTTAAATGAAAACTCCGCAGAAATAACTGGTTTAACTCCAAATACTACATACTACATACGTATTAAAAGTTTCGAGGGCAGTGATGAAAGCGATTACAGCAGTCCCTATGCAGCCACTACGATCAAGGTAGTTCCCCAGGCTCCAGTTGCTTTTGCGGCGAGCGATGTTACAAGTGCAGGCTTTACTGCCAGCTGGGGTTCAGTAACCGAAGCCGATGGATACAAGATAGACGTATCATCAGATGCAGACTTCTCGAGCTTTGTACTCGGGTACAATGGCAGGGATGTTCAGGGAGCCACAAGCCACGATGTGCAAGGCCTTTCGGCAAATACCACCTACTACTACCGGGTAAGGGCATACAATAATGGAGGTGATAGTGATTTTAGTAACATTATCACAGTAACCACACTTTCTACAGGTATCAATCCAAACTCTTACAATGCAGTAAGTGTATTCCCTAATCCTTCGGATGGAATATTTAACGTTGACCTTGGTGGTTCTCGAAATGCAACAGTTCAAGTTATTGATTTAACTGGAAGGATAGTTAAACAGTTTGAAGTAAAAAATCAATCAACCTTCAAACTAAATATTGAATCCAAAGGTTTGTACCTGTTAAGAATTAGAGTGGACAAAACAACAGCTGAATTTAAAGTTTCAGTTCAGTAAAAAAAATAAAAAGGCCGCCGTTTCTAAGGCGGCTTTTTTATTATGCAAAGCTTAAATAAAATCCATTTGTAGATTTATTCGATTTTAGTTTTTAGATACCATGTTCTAGTTAGCTAACCTAACCCGATATCTTCTCTTCTATAATCTCTCCTAAAGTCATATTTAGTTCTTCACGTTTTTGGGGGTTTTCGATAAATTCTGAAAATTCCTCCATGCTGAGAAGGTTCGTGAGGAAAAAGCTATCAATGCTAAAATTGATAGAAATGAACTCGTAGAACTTTTTATCGTTACCTTCAAAATTAATTCCTTGGCGATACCGTTCTAAACGTTTTAGTAGTTCTTCCTTTGTTAGCATATCGTTAGTGTTTTATAAATCATAGGAACTAATTTATTAAAATATTTTTATAAAAATAGATGGGCTTGTTTTTATTTTGGTTCGCTTCAAATTGAAAATGCCTGTAAAAAAAGCGTTGGGTTTATTACCAACGCTCCAGGTATTAAGAATTAAGGTTAAATCGAAAAAACTTATCCCAACACAATCTCATTTTTTAATCATCGTTGCTATTCAGCAATCCAATGTAGTAAAGAAGCGTAGCCAATGAGCCAAGTGCAGCCACAACATAGGTAAGTGCAGCCCATTTCAGCGCATCGCGAGCGTATATTGAGCTATCACCAAAAGTTAAACCCGATGAGTTTAACCATGCCAATGCCCTGCGTGAGGCATCCATTTCAACCGGAAGAGTGATGAAGCTAAATAACGTAGTAATCCCAAGCATAGCAACACCAATTAGTAAAATACTTGGCATGGATTGAAGTAGTATAATGCCCGCAAGCAAAACCCATTGTACCCAACGCGATGCAACACTAACAATAGGTACTAAGGCCGAACGCATTTGCAGAAAGGCATAGCTCTGGGCATGCTGTATGGCATGGCCACATTCGTGTGCTGCCACTGCGGCGGCGGCAATGCTCCTTCCGTGGTAAACATCGGGGCTGAGGTTCACCGTTTTATTTACAGGATTGTAATGGTCGGTAAGCTCACCAGGAACAGATGTTACCCTTACGTCATATATACCATGGTTATGAAGCATTAGTTCTGCTACCTCTTTGCCGCTTAGCCCGCGAGGCAACATTATTCTTGAATAACGAGCAAATTTTGCTTTAAGCTGCATGGAAACCATGAAGCTTAAAACAAAGAAGATTATCATTATCAGGT
Organism: Tenuifilum thalassicum; assembly: GCF_013265555.1. GTDB lineage: Bacteria > Bacteroidota > Bacteroidia > Bacteroidales > Tenuifilaceae > Tenuifilum > Tenuifilum thalassicum. Next base: position 1,046,425 of record NZ_CP041345.1, read on the forward strand.
AGATGCTCATAACTCAGAAATGGTTAACTTGCTACAAATTTCTGTTTACATAGTATGCATTAGCTTGTGCTACTGGAGTAACCTCTATATCGTTTATGCAAACATGTGCTGGACGGGTTAGCACAAAATGAATGGCCTCTGCTATATCTTCAGCAAATAGTGGGGTTAGCCCTTGGTAGGTGCTTTTAGCTTTTTCTACATCGCCTTTAAATCGAACCATTGAAAATTCGGTTTCTAGCAGGCCAGGTCTAATTTCTGATACCTTAATATTATGCTTTAACATATCTTGCCTCATGCCCTGTGAAAGGGCGTGCATGGCGTGCTTGGTAGCACAATATACATTGCCATTCTCGTATACTTGTGTACCTGCAATTGAGCCGATGTTAACAATATGGCCCTTGCCCTGTTCAATCATCATTGGAGCAACTTTGCGGGTAATGTACAGTACACCTTTAATATTGGTGTCAATCATCCTTTCCCAATCATCAATAATGCCATCTTGAATATGGTTTAAGCCAACAGCTAGTCCAGCATTATTAATAAGTACGTCAATTTTTCTCCAATGTTTAGGAAGTGAATCAATAGCTTTATTTACCTCATCTAGGTTTCGAATATCAAAATTTAGAATAAGTACATCTTTTTTGTACTTTACTTCAATTTCTTTTTTCAATTCTTCTAGCCGTTCTAGTCGACGACCTGTAATGATTAGGTTGAATTCATCTTGTGCAAGGCGTAAAGCAGTTGCCTTACCTATACCCGATGTTGCTCCAGTTATTAATGCAGTTCTCATATTCAATGTTTTAGTGTTTTTTTAAAGTTTTTTCAAAGTTATTGTATTCTTTTATTAGTTGAATGGTTCCTTAATGTTTTTTAAAAGACACCCAGTGCTAATGACTTGACGTATTAGTTTTGATGTTTAACAAGGTCAGGAATAATCTTTTTATTTTTTATACATTTACTTATGTTACTTGAGTTAATGTTCGTATTTTTGGCAAGATTTTTAAAGTGATAAGTAAAAACGTAACGATATGTCAAACCAAACTGTAACCGTTGAAACAGCCAAAGAGTTAGGCCTTTTGCCAGAGGAGTTCGAAATGATAAAAAAATATTTAGGGCGTACTCCTAATTTTACTGAATTAAGTATTTACTCGGTGATGTGGTCGGAGCACGCATCGTATAAGAATTCAATAAAATGGTTAAAGACTTTGCCTCGGAAAGGCTCGGCCATACTTGCAGAAGCAGGAACCGAGAATGCTGGCTTGGTTGATATTGGTAATGGTTTGGCATGTGCGTTTAAAATTGAATCGCACAATCACCCCTGTGCAGTTGAGCCATACCAGGGTGCTGCAACTGGTGTTGGGGGAATTAATCGCGACATATTTACCATGGGTGCGAGGCCTGTTGCTCAGCTTAATTCCTTACGTTTTGGAAATATTAAACTCGATCGTACTCGTTGGATTATGAAGGGTGTGGTTAAAGGTATTGGCGACTATGGCAATGCTTTTGGAATACCCGTTCTGGCTGGTGAAGTTTTTTTTGACGATTGTTATAACACTAACCCCTTAGTAAATGCCATGTCGGTTGGCATTGTCGAAAAGGACAAGGTTGTTTCTGCAGTTTCAAAAGGGAAAGGTAATCCAGTTTATATTGTTGGTTCTGCAACAGGAAAAGATGGTATACATGGTGCTACATTTGCTTCAGCTAATATTACAGAGGAATCTGCCGAGGATATTCCATCAATACAGGTAGGTGACCCATTCCAGGAAAAGATTCTCCTGGAGGCAACTCAAGAGGTTATCAGAACGGGTGCTCTAGTTGGCATGCAGGATATGGGTGCTGCTGGCATTATTTGTTCTACCTCTGAGATGTCCGAAAAGGGTAGTCATGGAATGCGAATCGAATTGGATAAGGTGCCCTTGCGACAGAAAAACATGGAAGCATGGGAAATTCTCCTATCCGAATCCCAAGAACGAATGTTAATGGTTGTTCAAAAAGGTCGCGAGTCGGAAATTGAGAATGTCCTTGATAAATGGGATATTAGCTATGCGGTTATCGGAGAGGTTACAGAAGGCGATTTTCTTGAGTTTTATCATCATGGAGAACTTGTAGCCAAAGTACCTGCATCTACTCTTGTTCTAGGTGGAGGAGCTCCTGTTTACGATAGAGAATATCGTGAACCAAAATATTTCAAGGAGTTTAAGAAGTTTGATATGTCCAAGGTTCCTGAACCTTCTGACTTAATTGATGTTGCACACAAAATCATTTCTCAACCAAACATTGCTTCGAAGCGTTGGGTATTTGAGCAGTATGATACCATGATTGGAACAGGTAACATGACAACCAACTTTCCTTCCGATGCTGGTGTTTATAACCTTAAAGGTACTAATAATGCTCTTGTAATGACTGTGGATTGTAACTCACGTTATGTTAAAGCCGATCCATATGTAGGGGCAATGATTGCGGTGGCCGAGGCTGCTAGAAATATTTCGTGTACTGGTGCTAAGCCTCTTGCTATTACCAACTGTTTAAACTTTGGTAATCCATACAATCCTGAGGTTTACTGGCAATTTGTTCAGGCCATTAAGGGAATGGGTGAGGCTTGTAAAAAATTTGATACACCTGTAACAGGTGGTAACGTAAGTTTTTACAACCAGTCCTCTATTGGCGATAAGGAGGAGGCTGTATTCCCAACTCCAACTATTGGCATGATTGGATTGCTCGATAATAAGAATCATCATACTACACTTGCATTTAAGGAGAAGGGCCATATGATTTACCTGGTAGGTAAATCGGTTAATGATTTAGCCTCATCTGAATACTTGTATAGCTATCACGGCATAAAGGAATCGCCTGCCCCATACTTTGATATTGAGGAGGAGTTTGAGATGCAAAAAACTATTCGTGAACTCATCTCTCATAACCTTGTTCAGTCTGCTCATGATGTGTCCGATGGTGGATTGTTTGTAGCTCTACTAGAAAGCGCAATGCCTCGTAACTTAGGTTTTGATATTACTACTGATGCTGAGATTAGGACCGATGCCTTTCTTTTTGGGGAAGCCCAAGGTAGGGTAGTTGTTTCTGTTTCGCCTTCACGCGAGACCCAGTTTATCGATTATATGGTTTCTAGCAAGATCCCATTTACTGCTTTAGGCCATGTTACTAAGTCTGAGGTTCGTGTAGATGATATTTCTTTTGGTTTCATCTCTGACCTGAAGAACATCTACGATACTGCTTTAGAGAAACTTATTAATGAATAAAGATTTCTAACTTTTGGGAAAGGTTGATAAATCCAGCAGTAAGGTTGCTGCAATGTTCAATAGCATTGCGCCAAAGTACGATTTTCTTAATCACTTTCTTAGCCTAGGGATTGATAGGATTTGGAGGCGAAAATTGGTTAATCGTATTTTGAAAGATAGTCCAGAAATGGTTCTTGATGTAGCCACTGGTACTGCCGACCTTGCCATAGCTCTTGCTAAAAGAAATTCAAGGGTTAGAATTACTGGTATCGATATTTCCGACGCAATGATTGCTATAGGCGAGAATAAGGTTAAAACGGCAATGTTGCATAATAGAATTGACCTCAAAGTAGCATCTGCTCTGAAAATACCTTTCCCCGACAATCACTTTGATGCCGCAATGGTAGCTTTTGGTGTAAGAAATTTTGAGAATTTGGCTCAGGGCCTAAAGGAGATTTATAGGGTTTTAATGCCAAACAGCGTGTTTGCGGTTTTAGAGTTCTCAATGCCTAAAACTTGGCCTTTTAATCTTATCTATCGATTTTATTTTAAAACTTTCTTGCCATGGATAGGTGGGTTGGTTTCAGGCAATAGGCAAGCATATAGTTACTTACCCGATTCTGTGGTGGAATTTCCTCAAGGCCAAGATTTTGTGGAAATATTAAAATCAATTGGTTTTGATAAGGTCGATATTAAAACGCAAACCTTTGGAGTCGCTACAATTTATATTGCCAAAAAATCAACTTTATAATAAATCAATCAAAATTCCGTTTAAGTGGATAATTAAATTAGGAGATTAGTCTTGAAAAGAGTAGTTGTAGGCATATTATTCACTTTTGTTTTTTGTGGAGTTGCTTGGTCGCAGGTGAGAAGACCTATAGTGTTAAACGACCCTGATTATGATGTTTCTAAACCCCTCAAGTTTGGATTTTCCATTGGTATTAACTTAATGGATTTTGATGTAGAAAATAGAATAAATCAGTTTAATGTTGATGGTTCATTATATTTTGCCGAGGTAACACATATTTCACCAGGCCTTAATGTTAATGCTATTGGCGATTTACGATTATCAGAGAGCGTACATCTCAGGTTCTTACCGGGCTATTCGTTTGGTCAACGCGATGTTAATTTCTTCAAGGTTGACACTGCAAGCAATCTTGGAATAGCTACAACCATGCAAATGGAGTCTAATTTTATCGACCTGCCAATTGGTATTAAATTTCTTTCTGAACGAAATAGCAATGTTAGACCATACCTATATCTTGGTACCGATTTTAGAATTGACCTTGCTGCATATAAAAGGTTAAAGGTTGAGAAAGGAGTATTGTTGCGATTACAAAAATTTGATTACTATTACGAAATCGGTTTTGGAATCGATTTTTTCCTTCAATACTTTAAATTTTCAACCGAGATAAAATGGTCGGCTGGCATGCTAAACATGCTATCGAACGATTATGTTGATGAAGGAAAGGCCTTTCACGAGGCTATTGGTGGGCTTCGGTCTAAATTCCTTATCATCTCATTTCACTTTGAGTAGATTTGTTCCAATAAGTGTTTATTGATGCCAAACGAGATTAATTTAATCCTAAACCCTGCTGAGGCTGCAAATGAGTCTGCTTTCCTACGAGTTGCAGCCCAAAAATTGGGTATCCATACAACTGATATTGCTCATTACGTCATTACCCGAAAATCTATCGATGCCCGAAGGGGGCGAGTCAAAGTAAACATTGGATTAAAAATATTTTTAGCAGGCGAGGAAATAGCAGATGAGAAGCCTGTTTTCCAATACAAAGATGTTAGAAAAGCAAAACCTGTCATAATTGTTGGTGCCGGACCTGCTGGGCTATTTGCTGCATTAAGATTGATAGAGCTGGGAATTAAACCAATTATCTTAGAGCGCGGAAAATCGGTTAGCGAACGAAAGCGCGATATCGCCTTATTAAATAGAGAGCATAAGTTAGATGCTAATTCCAACTATGCATTTGGTGAGGGTGGGGCAGGTACCTTTTCCGATGGAAAGCTTTATACTCGTTCAAAGAAAAGGGGTAACTACAAGCGAATCCTTCAGGCATTAATTGATCACGGTGCCGACCCAGCAATAATTTACGAAGCTCATCCACATATTGGCACAAACAGGTTACCCGGAATAATAACTAGAATTAGGGAAACTATTCTGGAACACGGAGGAGAAGTCCTTTTCAATAGTAAAGTGTCAAATATCATTCTTGAGTCTGGCAAAGCAAAAGGGGTTGTTTTAGATGATGGGCTAAAACTTTTTGGCGAAGCTGTTATTCTTGCAACTGGTCATTCTGCCCGCGATATCTACCATATGCTATATGAGCAAGACATTGCTCTTGAAGCTAAGCCATTTGCCATGGGGGTTAGGGTAGAGCACCCTCAGGCTTTAATTGATTCCATTCAGTACCATGGTATTCCTAGGAGCAGCTATCTGCCTGCCGCTTCGTACTCTTTAGTTCAGCAAGTTAGTGGTAGGGGAGTGTACTCTTTCTGCATGTGTCCAGGAGGTTTTATTGTGCCAGCAGCAACAGGTACCGATGAGGTGGTTGTTAATGGAATGTCGCCATCAAACCGGAATTCTAGGTGGGCCAACTCTGGCATTGTTGTTGAAATACGATTAGAAGACCTAACCGATTTCGCAAAATATGATGTATTTGCTGGGTTGGAATTTCAGTCTCATTTAGAACGTCTTGCTAAAAAACATGGAGGGTATGGGGTTCAAGCGCCCGCTCAGCGATTGACCGATTTTGTTGAAGGTCGTTTTTCTGCTAACCTTCCTGCATGTTCATATCATCCTGGCCTAAACTCATCTGACATGAGTGCATGGTTACCTGAAGGTATTGGGGCAAGGCTTCAGCAGGGTTTCAAAGCTTTTGGAAAAAAGATAAAAGGCTTTTTAACTAATGAGGCTGTCATTCTTGGTGTAGAATCCAGAACTTCGTCACCTATAAGGATTCCACGTAATGCTAAAACACTTCAACATATTCAAATAACGGGACTTTTCCCTTCGGGCGAAGGGGCTGGTTATGCTGGTGGAATAGTTTCTTCTGCACTTGATGGCTCTTTAGCTGCAGAAGCTGTTCATAGTTTTCTTAGGTTATAAAATATTTGTTGCATAACTATTTTAAATTCTTTAACTTGTATCGGTAAAAATTTAAAAAGATGAAAGCCGATACATTAATTATTTTAGTTACAATTCTACTTCCTCTTAGTTTAATTTCAGAACGAATTACTAATCTTATTAAGCTATTCTTTCCTCAAGGATTTTTAGGATTAGGCAATATTCGCTACAAAGAGGAGAACCCGATACTTGAAAAAAAACGGGAGCGAAGAATTTTTGCTATAAGCTTAATTTCTGGCGAAATTGTTGCCTTTGCTTTAAAAGCCGATCTTTTTACCATTCTAACTAAAGGAACATTTGGTTGGAATGTAGAAGGCTCTGGTTATGCCTGGATTATAGGGTGCTTATTCTCTGGCTTCTTTTTAAGTTGGGGGAGTAAGTTTTGGCACGATTTGTTGGAAATTATACTTGAAATGAAAAACGTTCGTAGGGTGAATGTTAAAGCAAAGGCTATTGAAATTAAAAAGAAAGAGGCTGAACTCGACGATAATGCAATAGAGCAAAGCACTTTCCTAACTGTTAAGGACAAACCTGCCGTTGCTGAGGATAAAATTTCTGTTGAAAGAATTAAAAAACTTCACCCCAAAGTTCGCGATGAGGTTCTTTCAATCTATCATGAGCTAGTTCGCCAAAAAGTGCCAATACGAATTACTGATACTCTCAGAACTTTTGAGGAGCAAGAAGAGCTGTATTCAAGGGGAAGAACAAAACCAGGTAAGATTGTTACAAAAGCAAAACCCGGACGTTCGTATCATAACTATGGTTTAGCTCTCGATTTTTGTCTATTGATGAACGATGGCAAAAAGGCAAGTTGGAGCAGAACAGCTGACCTGAATGCCAACCAAAAGGCCGATTGGGAGGAGATAGTCGCTCTATTTAAACATTATGGTTGGGAATGGGGAGGCGATTGGGCATCTTTTAAAGACTACCCTCATCTGCAAAAAACATTTGGTTTTTCTACCTCTCAGCTACTTAAAAAGGTTAATGATGGTGAGGTTGATGAAAATGGTTACGTAAAGATATAACTCTTAAAGATGAATAAAAAACTAACATGGGCTGCAGTTATCTTAGCTTTTTTGCTTGTTGCATTAGTAGTTCGGATAGTAAAAGAGTACGATAGGCATTGCGTTAAAAAAGCGAATCCTGAATTTAAAAGCTATTTAAAGCAGCAACAAGCGCAACTTGATAGCATAGTAAATAGGCTGAGTAACGAAGGCTTAATCTCAACTTCGGGAATTGAGTTACAATCTCCAAGTGGATGCTTCACCTCAAACTTTGAAGGTGCCGAGGTGCTGATTGCAGGATTGCAGCATCACGATAGTATTTACGGCACAAAATCTTTTAAACCCTATTATACTTACGGTTGTAACTATATTCATTTCGACCCCGATCATCCTTATTATGGGTTAGCCGATTTAGAAGTCAAGGTGGGCCCTGTAAAGTATTTTCAGCCCGAGCTAAAAGGATTGGATAAACTTTCTGGCTTGGGGTTTAGCACATCTCCAAAACCTTATAAAGTTTACAGAAAACCAGTTTACGATAGCACTGGGAAAAAACTACGCCTATTTGAGATGCAACTTTGGTTAACGCAGTTTAAAGTAGCCATGACCATAATAAGCGATAGGGAAACCCCTCAAGTAAGACCAAACGATGCCTTCCTAAATTCTAGGATTTACCCAGGTTTTTGGTATCAGGACTCTCGTAAGTTTATATCTATGAATGATTTAAGGGATAAACGAGAGTTTATGAATCATCGCTATTGCGATATTACTGTAATTCTTGAGGTAAATCCTAATGCTTCGCCTTGGTATATTAAGGCAAACAACCAGCAAACCCTTAGGCCCGATATTGCTATTGGTGCTGTTGTTTGTAACGAGCTTATCAAAAAACCTGAAAAAGAAAATCAAATACATATTAATATTCAGAAAGGAATGTTGGCACCTCTATTTCTAGAACCTTTTGAAAGAGACATTAATTCAAACATTGATTCTTCTGGTTATGTGACAGATTTAGCCAATGAACTTCAGGAATATAAAAGGTTAAATATTTGGAATAGGAAATATTACATAAAGTTGCATTCCAAAAATATAGGTGCTCGGCAAACCGGTATTCTTTGGAATAAGAAATCGTTTGATGAGCAACTTGAGTTCTCCTTCCTTTTGCCACTTCTTGTTGTTGGAAGTTGGGATGTGCAATTACCATGGGATGTAATTCCTGAAATGGAAGCCCCACAGCCATATTACAGAAGTTTTAGTATAAAAAACTTATTCCCCGATTGGGGAATAGGTGGTTTGGGTAAAGCTTTTAGCTCATTAATTATTTTAGGAGTTTTTGCCCTTTTGTTTTTGCGATTCTTTTTCTAGTAGAATTTTAGTGACCTTGAAATTCTGAGAGGAATATTGCGGTAGCCATTGCCACATTTAACGATTCAACATGAGTTCGATTTTTAGCAAAAGAAGGAATGGTTACCTTATGAGTTAATAATTTCTCAACTTTTGGACTAATCCCATTACCCTCATTACCCATTACTATAATTCCTTGGTTGCTCTTTTTTAAACTATAGATGTTTTCACCAGCCATGCAAGCTCCATAAATCGGAACGTCAACTTGTTGCTTAAGCCATTGCTCTAGGTTTGTGTAATGAATCTTAACATGAGCAATTGCTCCCATAGTTGCTTGGATTGTTTTAGGCGAAAATGCATCAGCACAACCTTCTGAGCATACTATAGTATCTATCCCAAACCAATCAGCTAGTCGGATAATGGTTCCTAAGTTACCAGGATCCTGCACTGTATCAAGAGCTAAAACGAGTTCGGTAGTAATCTTTGGAACTAATGAGTAAGTTGGATAAGCAACTATTGCTAATACATCCGTAGGAGTAACTAAATTGCTAATTCGCTTCATTTCCGACATGCTTACAGTGTTGATTCTGCAATCAACATTTGGAATAGGGTAAGCCTCTGTGCGGTATACTTCCTTAATTCTAAACTTGCCTGCAATAAGCTCATCAACAAGTTTTACCCCCTCTGCCACAAATAAACCCAGTTCTCTCCTGAATTTCTTTTGACTTAGCGATTTGATATGTTTTATTGCATTCTTGGTTAACATCCTTTTTTTTGACAAAATAAGTAAATTTTACTTTAACCCTGTGTAACTTTTAGCTTCACTATTGTTTATCCAAAAAAAAATGTACATTGGTCTCACTTTTGTGTTAATTTATCATTATTGTACTTTGTTTTATAAATCATTCTATAATAAAAACTGAGTATTATTTACTTTTGTGTATTGCAAAATTTTTCCCATAAAACATGCAGTTTCTTTTAAGGGTGTTAGCAGAACATAGGTTATACCGAATACTTTTTACTTTTTTAGTATTCGTATTTGTAACCTCCTGTTCGGTTACAAAGCATGTCCCCGATGGGATGTACTTATTAAATAAGGTTGAGGTTAAGTCAAAGTCTAAAGAAGTTAAATCCGACGAAATTCTATCATATGTAAAACAGAAACCAAACAAACGAATTCTTGGTTTTCGATTTCATCTTAGGTTATACAGTTTGTCAAATCCCCAAAAATCGGGTTGGTTGAGTAGGGGACTCCGCCAAATTGGTGAGGATCCAGTTCTTTTCGATAGCCTTGTGGTTAAAGAGAGTAGTAGGAATATAAAGCTCTTTCTGCAAAGTAAGGGGTACTACAATTCGGTAGTTAAGGATTCTATTAGGTATCATGGTAAAAAAGTTGATGTGTTTTACACTGTAGAACCACGTAGCCCATATTATATCCGAAAAATTGGTTATTACATTGAGGACACAATTATACGTAGCTTGGTATTGCGCGACTCTGTGAATAGAATTTTTAATCGGAACGATCTTTTTGATATTGACTTGCTCCAGAATGAGCGTGAAAGAATTGAAATCCTTCTTAAGGAGAAAGGTTTCTATTCGTTTGATAAGAATTATATCACCTTTACTGCCGATACTAATCTTCAGGGCAATTACGTCGATTTGAATTTAATTATAAAAAATCCAGCTAAACCTAATCCAAAAGGGAAGCCTGTCCCGTTAAAGTTTAAACGGTATAAAATTCGAAGAGTATATATTTATCCTAATTACGACCCATTTAAGTTTGACACATTTATTGAAAATTCTCAACTCGATACTATCAGTAATAATAATTGTTATTTTGTATATCATGATAAACTAGGTATTAAACTTAGTGTTATCCAGTCATTCAATTTGATACGGCCCGATAGCATATTTTCTCTTAGTAGGGTGAATCGAACCCGTCAGAATTTAAGCCAAATAAGACTTTTTAAATTTGTAAACATCGAATTCAGAGAAGTTGATGTATTTAACAAAAAAGATTCTTCAAAAGTCATCTTTTTAGATGATAGCATTGAGGTAGAAGAAGATTTTGGATATTTAGATTGTTACATACAGCTTGTACCTCATACGCTGCAAAGTTACCAGGTTGAGCTGGTTGGAACTAATACAACGGGATCTTTAGGAGCCGAAGGAACCTTAAATTATCAGCACAAAAACCTTTTAAATGGGGCAGAACTTTTTGATGTCAAGCTACGTGGATTAGTTGAAACCGTTCAGCAGAATCTTAATTTGCATAATACTCTTGAGATTGGGGGTTCAATGAGTTTAAAAACACCCAAATTTATTGGTCCATATTCTTCGAAAGTTAGAGTTGATAAATATGCCCCCAACACCCAATTTACTGCCTCTTATAGTTTTCAACGTCGACCCGAATATACGCGAATGATAACAGGGCTGCAATATGGTTATATCTGGAAAAGTTCGCAGTTCTCTACACATACTCTTAACCCTGTTGAGCTAAATGCAATTACCATTAAGGAAATCAGCTCTGATTTTCAGGAACAAATCGATTCTACTTTTCTTAAGTATAGCTATATCAGCCAAATTGTTACCGTATCGAGTTATAGTTGGGTATATAGTAACCAGAATCCAAAGAAATTAAGTAACTATAACTATTTACGTTTTAACTTTGAGCTATCGGGTAATATTCTTTCCGCCATTTCAAAACTTACGGGGCGCAGTAAAAATTCTAATGGTTCTTACGAGTTTTTCAATACCGAATTTTCTCAGTTTGCTAGGACCGAAGTAAACTATACATTTCATCAGATTGTTGATGAGAATAATTCATTTGCATATAGATTTTATATTGGGCTTGGGTATCCTTACGGAAATTCGCGAGCCCTTCCTTTTGAAAAAAGATTCTTTAGCGGGGGTGCAAATGGGATTAGGGCTTGGCAGGCTCGCTCTCTAGGTCCAGGCTCATACTATCAAGATCTTGAGCGTTTCCCTAATAGAACAGCAGATATTAAACTTGAGGCCAATTTTGAATACCGCTATCGATTGGTATGGAAGCTAGAAGGTGCCCTTTTTGTTGATGTTGGAAATATCTGGTCGTGGCCTGGCCTCGACGAGCGCGAAGGGGCTACATTTAAATGGGACAAGTTTTATGAGCAAATTGCCATTGGTAGTGGGTTAGGAATAAGAATGAACTTAGGTTTTTTTATTATTCGTACCGATTTTGGATATAAAATTTTTGACCCTGCAATTAATCCAAATGAGCCATACAACCCTTGGGTTGGGTTTAATCAACCGCTGAAAATTAACAAGTTCGTTTTTAACTTCGGTATAGGATACCCCTTCTAGCTTTTTGCTTGACTTAAAATCAATTTTATCGTAGGTTTGTATAAACCCAAAAATTCTGTAACCATGAATTACGATAAAATAGTTGAGCTATTGGGAGATAGGGCCTCGCATTTGCTTGATCACAAGTGCACCACTGTTCCAAAAGAGACGTTACACTTGCCAGGCCCCGATTTTATTGAACGAGTGGTTTATAATAGTAACCGTTCACCTCAGGTAATGCGAAGCTTACATGCTCTGTTTAATCATGGACGGTTGGCAGGAACTGGTTACCTATCAATTTTGCCTGTAGATCAAGGTATTGAGCATAGTGCTGGTGCGTCGTTTGCGCCTAATCCCATTTATTTCGATCCGGAGAACATCGTAAAATTGGCCATTGAAGGTGGAGCTAACGCAGTGGCATCTACTTTTGGAGTTTTAGCCTCTGTAGCTCGAAAGTATGCCCATCGTATTCCCTTCATTGTGAAGATCAATCATAACGAATTGCTTACCTATCCTAATAAGTACGATCAAATTATGTTTGGGTCGGTTGAGGAGGCTTGGAATCTGGGTGCAGTTGCGGTTGGTGCTACAATATACTTTGGTTCACCAGAAAGTAACAGGCAAATAATTGAAGTTGCCCAAGCTTTTGAGCGTGCTCATGAATTGGGTATGGCTACTGTACTCTGGTGTTACCTGCGCAATAGCGCATTCAAAAAAGATGGTGTAGATTATCATGTTGCTGCCGACCTTACTAGTCAGGCAAATCATTTGGGGGTTACAATCCAGGCTGATATTATTAAACAAAAGGCACCAGTAAATAACGGGGGCTTTAAAGCTATTAATTTTGGAAAAACTCACGATAAGGTTTACTCTCAGCTAACTACTGAGCATCCAATTGATCTTACCCGTTACCAGGTGGTTGGTTGCTATAATGGTCGTGCTGGGCTCATTAACTCAGGTGGAGCCTCTTCTGGAGCAAGCGACCTAGCTGAAGCCGTTTTTACAGCTGTGGTAAATAAGCGCGCTGGCGGCATGGGGCTAATCAGCGGTAGGAAGGCATTCCAACGGCCAATGAAGGAAGGAATAGAACTTTTAAATGCTATACAAGATGTTTACCTCGAAAATAAAATTGACATAGCTTAATACATTGCTTTTAAGGTGTCCTGATAATTCCAATTAATTTTACTAGAGCAATATAATGAACGAATTATATTGCTCTAACTTTACGTATCGGTATCTTTCGCTTTAATTTATTGTATAATTTTTATTGTATTGTTGTTTAAATCTCTATTTTTTTTAAAATTGGGGCACCAAAACCTAAATTAAACTAAAAACCTAAAGTTATAAATTATGTCTGTTCCAACTAATCGTGATAGCTTCGGAAGCAAGTTTGGTATTATTGCTGCTGCTGCTGGTTCTGCAGTGGGGTTAGGGAATATTTGGAAGTTTCCATATATTACAGGTCAGAACGGTGGAGGAGCATTTCTACTCATTTACCTATTTTTTGTTCTATTGCTTGGTGTTCCCGTTATGATTTCTGAGTTTACCATTGGTCGTAGAGGTGGACGCAATGTATTCGGCTCTTTTAAAGCATTAGCACCAGGCTCTCCATGGTATTTTGTTGGAATTATGGGGGTTGTTGCTGCATTTGTTATTTTATCGTTTTATAGCGCTGTGGCAGGATGGACCTTAGAATATATCATAAAAGCTGTTACGGTTGGGTTTAGCAATCAAAGCACCAGCGAACTTGGAGATGCTTTCACGAACTTTTTGGCAAATCCAATTAGGCCAATAGTATGGCAGCTCGTTTTTATGGTTCTTACGGCCTTTATTGTTGCTGGTGGAATAAAGAATGGGATTGAAAAGTATAATAAGTTTTTGATGCCTATTCTGGTACTTTTCTTAATTATTCTTTGTATTCGTTCGGTTACACTTCCAAATGCAAGTAAAGGACTGGCTTTCCTCTTTAAGCCCGATTTTTCAAAGGTTTCCATTAAAACCATTCTCTTTGCTATGGGCCAAGCCTTTTTCTCATTAAGCTTGGGAATGGGCGCGCTTATTACCTATGCTTCTTACTTTCGTAAATCCGACGATTTGGGAAGAACTGCTGTAAACGTATCTCTTGCCGATACTTTTATTGCCATACTTGCAGGAACAGTTATTTTTCCAGCTGTTTTCTCTTTCAACATTGAACCAACGGCAGGCCCTAGCCTTGTGTTTATTACTCTTCCTGAAATATTTAGTCACATTCCACTAGGTAATATTTTTGGTATAATATTCTTCGTTTTACTCGCTGTTGCTGCACTTACCTCTACTGTTTCGGTTTTAGAAGTGGTGGTAGCATATTTTGCCGAAGAACTTAAGATTTCACGTAAGAAAGCTACGGTTTTGGCATCTGTGTCTATCTTCATCCTTGGTATATTTGCCTCATTATCATTTGGTCCCTTAGATAGGTTTACTATTTTGGGAAAGTCGATTTTTGATGCTTTAGATTTTCTAGCTTCAAATATTCTACTACCAGGAGGTGGGTTGCTAATCGTAATATTTGTTGGGTGGTACCTTAAAAAATCTGATTTATACGATGAAATATCTAATTCTGGTAGCTTAAAAGCACGCTACTTCCCTGTTTATCGATTCATTGTTAGATTTATTGCTCCATTAGCAATAGCTGCAATCTTCATTTATTCTGTATTCTTTGGATCGTTAGGGTAAACTAACTGCCATGGATGAGGTAGTAAATTCCTTATTTGAGCCACTGGTAAAGCTGCTTTCTGGGTTTCTCTTTTGGGATCCATTTAAAGCATTTGGCGTTGATATAGGATTCCGATTCCCTTTAGTTGTAATGTGGTTAATGATTTGGGGAGTTTACTTTACCTTTAGGATGGGGTTTATAAACATTCGTGGGTTTAAACTATCACTATTAATCACAAGTGGCAAACTCGATCGTAATAGCAACAAAGGTGAAGTGTCTCATTTTCAGGCATTATCAACTGCGCTTTCGGCAACCGTAGGATTGGGAAATATTGCCGGTGTTGCTATTGCAATAAGTTTAGGAGGTCCTGGTGCCACATTTTGGATGATAATGGCTGGGTTGCTTGGCATGTCTTTAAAGTTCACAGAATGTACCTTAGGTCAGAAATATAGGGTAATAGATTCCAATGGTAGAGTTTCAGGTGGTCCGATGTATTACCTAAGCCAAGGGTTAGCAAAAAGGAACATGAAAATTTTTGGAAAAATACTTGCAGTTATTTTCTCTGTTCTGGTTATAGGTGCTTCTTTTGGTGGAGGCAATATGTTTCAATCTAATCAGGCTTTTTCTCAAATGTCATATATTATTCCTTGGCTTAATGGAAAAGGATTCTATTTTGGTATCGTTCTCGCAATCTTAGTAGGATTAGTTGTGCTTGGTGGTATTAAAAGTATAGCTAGGGTTGCCTCGCGGATTGTCCCATTTATGGTTGTTCTCTATATCTCTACCTCATTAATTATCATTTTTATGAATTTAGATAGGGTAGGTGAGGTTTTTAGAATGATAGTTGAACAAGCATTTGGTTTGAAACCAATTGCAGGAGGTTTCTTTGGTGCTTTTATTATTGGTTTTCAGCGTGGCGCCTTCTCCAATGAAGCTGGAATTGGTTCAGCTTCAATTGCTCATTCAGCTGCACGCACCGATGAGCCTGTTAGCGAAGGTATTGTCGCTCTTCTTGAACCTTTTATTGATACCGTTGTGGTTTGTACGATGACGGCTTTGGTAATTAACTTTTCGGGTCTTGCTAATCAGCAAACAAACTTGCAAGGTGCCCAGCTAACCTCAGCTGCATTTGCAACCGTATTGCCTTGGTTCCCATATCTTCTTGCCGTTGCAATATTGTTATTTGCCTTTTCAACTATGATTAGCTGGTCGTATTATGGGCTGAAAGGGTTCAATTACCTTTTTGAAAAACCATTATCAAAACTTTTTCCTATTCCTAATCTTTCAACTAAGGTGTTTTATGTATTTTTCCTTTTATTTATTGTGATAGGTAGTGCATCGAACCTCTGGGCAGTAATGGACTTTTCTGATATGATGATATTGGGTATGGCATTCCCTAATATATTAGGAATGATATTTTTAGCATCGGAGGTTAGGGCTGACTTAGATAATTTCTGGAACCGATGGAAAAGAAATAATAACCCTGACAATGCTTAGGTTATTAAACTTTTTAAAAAGATTATTAGATTTTACAAAAAGTGAACAAAGGGGAGTTTTGACCCTTGTTATAATGCTGTCGGTTATAACTTATGCCTCAAGCGTTTTAGTTAAGAAAAGATACTCTAAACCAGACCCCTTGCTAGTTGAAAAAGCCGATAGTTTTTTTGCATCGTTGAAGTATATGCCAAAAAATAAAGGAAAAGTTGATTATGAATCGAAAAACAAGGCAACTAAACGTAAACTAAGAAAATTTAAATCTTTTGAATTTGATCCGAATACAATTTCGCTCGATAGCTTAGTAGAACTAGGGTTGTCACCTCGTCAGGCAGAAGTAGTTGTTAAATATAGATTGAATGGTGGCCAATTTAAAACACCAAACGATTTTAGCAAGTTATACGTAATTGATTCTGCAACATGCGCTAGGCTTATTCCATTAATCAAGATTAAAGAAAAATTTGGCTCATCAATTCCCAAGGAAAAACCTTCAACCAACACATTGAAAATTGAGTTAAACGTGGCCGACACTTTGTCTCTAGTCAAACTTAAAGGCATAGGTAGCAGCTTTGCTAAACGGATTGTTAAGTACCGAAATCTTTTAGGGGGATTCTACAGTGTAAATCAGCTCCTTGAGGTTTATGGATTTACCCCCAAAAACTTAGAGCAGGTAAGGAGTAATATTTACGTTGACTCTACTCTAGTGAGAAAAATAAGCATCAATCATGCAACGTATGAGCAGCTGAAAGCTCATCCGTATATTACAAGATACGAAGCAAAATCGATTGTTTATTATCGCACTAAGAAAGGTGCCATTAGATCACTAAGTGAACTCTGGGTAAATAAAATAGTGCCTAAAGAAAAATTAGAGAAGCTAAAACATTACCTAGAGTTGTAATAGAATGAGTTTTCAATAGTTAACCGTATCAGAATTAAGAAAAAAAATGCAAAAATATTTTGGTTTAATATCAAAACGTTATATTTTTGCAGCTCAATAAAAAAAAGAAGACATGATTATAGTACCAGTTAAAGAAGGCGAAAATATTGAAAGAGCTCTCAAGAAATTCAAACGCAAATTTGAGAAAACCGGTATTATGAGGGAATTACGTGCCCGTCAAGCATACGTAAAACCTTCGGTTGCTCGTAGGGAGCAAATCAAAAAAGCCATTTACATTCAGAAGTTACAGCAGCAAGAAGACTAGTATTTGCTGACATTCAGTTGAATGCATAATCAGGCTATTTTGCCTGATTTTTTTTTGTTTTTGACAAGCAAAAATCTTATATTGCATTCAATGGATATGCTGGCTTTATTCCTTAAATACCTTGATATAGAGAAGGGTTACTCGTCGAATACCATACGAGCGTATGGCGACGACATTAAATCATTTTTTGAGTTTTCAGGTATCGACTTTAACGATAATGATGCTGTTGCGCATATTGGGCATAGAGCAATTAGAGCATGGGTGTCCGATTTGATTTCGCAGGGCATTTCAACACGTTCCGTCAATAGAAAGCTATCGTCTCTTAGAACCTTTTTTAAATACCTTCAACGGCAGGGTGTTTTGTCAACTAATCCTATGAATAGGATTGTTTCTCCCAAAACATCTAAGCGTCTGCCTGAGTTTGTTCCTGAAGCCGATATGAGCAAGGTTGATAATCCCGATTTATTCTCCGATGATTTTGAAGGGTTGCGAAATCGACTTATTATATCAATGTTCTACTATACCGGAATGAGACTTTCCGAATTGGTTGGTTTAAGCACTCAATCGGTTGACATAAATTCTATGTCTATAAAAGTTCTTGGGAAAGGGGCAAAAGAACGAATTATTCCAATACATCCAGATCTTAAAGACCTAATTGTTGAATACCTTCGGGAAAAGGGGGAAAAGTTTCCCAACTCTACAAGTTTTTTTGTTACGTCGAAAGGAAAACCCATTTATCAAAAACTCGTATACAGGATAGTAAACTATTACCTAACACAAATTACAACTTTGCAAAAGCGAAGTCCTCATGTACTTAGGCACAGCTTTGCCACTCATTTACTTAATAATGGTGCCGATTTAAACGCCATAAAAGAGTTGCTAGGGCATTCGAGCCTACTTGCAACCCAGGTTTATACTCACAGCTCATTTGAAAAGCTTAAAAAAAATTATAACCAGGCTCACCCCAGAGCCTAAAATATAAAGGAGGATTTATTATGAATATTAAAATTCAATCCATCAAGTTTGATGCCGATAAGAAGTTGCTCGATTTTATCGAGAAGAAAGCTTCAAAACTTGATCGCTTTTTTGATGGCATTATTGATGCCGAAGTGTTTTTGAGGTTGGAGAATAGCCAGGATATGGAAAATAAGATTGTGGAGTTTCGAATAAAAGTCCCTGGCGGAGACCTATTTGCTGAACGAAAAGCAAGGACATTTGAGGAAGCTACAGATTTATGCCTTGATGCTCTAAAGACTCAGGTGAAGAAGTATAAGGAAAAACTTAGAGGGGTATAATGCCCAAAGTAATAATCCAAAGGCCCTGAAGGGCCTTTTTTATTATTTGGAAATATCTCATTTTGAGCGATTTTTAAAATAATGCAAAAAAAGGTTACATAAAATGGGATTTTTTTTTGCAGAAAATCAAAAATGTTATACATTTGCAATCCGATTTCAGGAGGTAAACGTTCCTTGTAATTAATGAAAACACTTTGAAAGCCGATGTAGCTCAGTTGGTCAGAGCAGCTGATTTGTAATCAGCTGGTCGGGGGTTCGAATCCCTCCATCGGCTCAAAGTTAAGTTGGGGAGATACCAAAGTGGCCAACTGGGGCAGACTGTAAATCTGCTGGCGTATGCCTTCGTAGGTTCGAATCCTGCTCTCCCCACAAAACAGGGTTGAACACCAAAATCTTGGTGATATGCGGGAGTAGCTCAGTCGGTAGAGCATCAGCCTTCCAAGCTGAGGGTCGCGGGTTCGAGTCTCGTCTCCCGCTCTACCTGTAAGCCGATGTAGCTCAGAGGTAGAGCACTTCCTTGGTAAGGAAGGGGTCACGAGTTCAATTCTCGTCATCGGCTCGAGTTTTTTGTGTTTTATGCTGACAATCAAGTTTTTAATACTAATTTAAATTAATACCAGAAAATTATGGCTAAAGAAAAATTTGATAGGTCGAAACCGCACGTGAACATTGGTACCATTGGTCACGTTGACCATGGAAAAACTACCCTTACTGCTGCTATTACCAAGGTTTTAGCGGAGCAAGGGCTTTCTGAATTCCATTCATTCGACTCTATCGACAACGCTCCTGAGGAAAAAGAGAGGGGTATTACTATCAACACCGCTCACGTTGAGTATCAAACTGTTAATCGTCACTACGCTCACGTTGACTGTCCTGGTCACGCCGACTATGTAAAGAACATGGTTACTGGTGCTGCTCAAATGGACGGTGCTATTCTTGTAGTAGCTGCTACTGATGGTCCTATGCCTCAAACTCGTGAGCACATCCTTCTTGCTCGTCAGGTAAACGTTCCCCGTATCGTTGTTTTCCTTAACAAATGCGATATGGTTGATGATCCTGAAATGCTTGACCTCGTTGAAATGGAAGTTCGTGAGCTGTTAAGTTTCTACCAATTCGATGGCGATAACGCTCCTGTTATCCGTGGTTCTGCTCTTGGTGCGCTTAATGGTGAGCCCCAATGGGTTGAGAAAGTTATGGAGTTAATGGCTGCAGTTGACGAGTATATTCCTATTCCTCCACGTGATAACGAAAAGCCATTCCTAATGCCTGTTGAGGATGTATTCTCTATTACAGGTCGTGGTACCGTTGCTACTGGTAGAATTGAAACTGGTGTTATCCACACTGGCGACGAGGTTGAAATCGTTGGTCTAACCAAGGATAACAAACCAATGAAGTCTGTTGTTACTGGTGTTGAGATGTTCCGTAAGATTCTTGATCAAGGTGAAGCTGGTGACAACGTAGGTCTTCTACTTCGTGGTATCGATAAGAAAGAAATTAAGCGTGGTATGGTTATTGCCAAACCTGGCTCAATTACTCCTCACACCAAGTTTAAAGCTGAGGTTTACGTTTTGAAGAAAGAAGAGGGTGGTCGTCACACTCCTTTCCACAATCACTATCGTCCTCAGTTCTACCTACGTACCCTTGACGTAACTGGTGAAATCAAGTTACCAGAAGGTGTTGAGATGGTAATGCCTGGTGATAACGTAACTATCACTGTAGAACTAATCTACCCTGTAGCTATCAACAAGGGTCTACGTTTCGCAATCCGCGAAGGCGGTAGAACAGTTGGTGCTGGTCAGGTAATTGATATTATTGAGTAATTTGAAATATTAAGTTGGATTGGTTGATGTCCAATCCAACTTTTTCACACGGGTGTAGCTCAATTGGTAGAGTAGTGGTCTCCAAAACCATTGGCTGGGAGTTCGAGTCTCTCCACCCGTGCTAAATTTAAATTGTTGACATGAAAATCACCCAATACTTGCACGACGTTTACACCGAAATGGTGCATAAGGTATCGTGGCCAACATGGAAAGAACTTCAATCCAGTGCATTAATTGTTATGATTGCTTCCCTTTTAATCGCACTGGTTATCTTCGTAATGGACTTTTCATTCGAGAGAGTGATGGAAGTCGTTTACCGTGCACTTTCTTAATCAAAATTTGCCTTTAGAAGGAATCTGTAATGGAAGACAATGTAAAAAAATGGTATGTTCTACGTGCCATTGGGGGTAAAGAGAAAAAAGTTAAAGAACTAGTTGAAAACGAAATTAAACGTTTACAACTAGAAGACTTTGTTTCTCAGGTTCTTATACCTACTGAAAAGGTTTACCAAATCAGAAATGGTAAAAAAATCAGTAAGGAAAGAATTTACTACCCAGGCTATGTTTTGATTGAGGCTGCTCTGGTAGGCGAAATTCCTCACATCCTTCGAAACATTCCTAATGTCCTAGGTTTTTTAGGTGACCCAAAAACCGGAGAACCAATTCCACTTCGTCAGTCCGAGGTAAATCGTATCCTTGGTAAAGTTGATGAATTGGTGGACAGTGAGGAAGAATTGAATGTCCCCTTCTACGTAGGTGAAACGGTGAAAGTAATTGACGGACCCTTCAATTCCTTTTCCGGAGTAATCGAAGAAGTGAACGAAGAGAAGAAGAAGCTGAAGGTTATGGTGAAAATCTTCGGCAGAAAAACTCCTCTGGAGTTAAGTTTTATGCAAGTTGAAAAGGAGTAAAAACTAAAGAGCAAAAGCACTATGGCTAAAGAAGTAGCTGGATTTATAAAACTCCAGATTAAAGGTGGTGCTGCAAATCCTTCGCCACCAATAGGTCCTGCTCTTGGTTCCAAAGGGGTTAACATTATGGAGTTCTGTAAGCAGTTTAATGCCAGAACTCAATCACAGGCAGGCAAAGTTCTACCTGTGGTTATTACTGTTTATTCCGACAAGTCGTTTGACTTTGTTGTGAAAACCCCGCCCGTTGCTGTTCAGCTGCTCGAAGCAGCAAAATTGCAAAAGGGATCGGCAGAACCAAACAGGAAAAAGGTTGCCTCAGTAACCTGGGAACAAGTTAAACAAATTGCCCAGGATAAAATGCCGGACTTAAACTGCTTTACTGTTGAATCAGCAATGAAAATGGTAGCAGGTACAGCCCGTAGCATGGGTATCACTGTAACCGGAGAATTCCCGGGTAATTAACATTAAACCTTTTTTGCGCAATGACTAAACTGACAAAAAACAGGAAGCTTGCTCTGTCGAAAATCGAGCCTGAAAAGTTGTACAAGTTACACGAAGCAGCTGAACTGTTGAAAGAGATAACATACACCAAATTCGATGCATCTGTCGATATTGATATTCGCTTAGGGGTTGACCCTCGTAAAGCTAATCAAATGGTGCGTGGTGTTGTTACTCTTCCTCATGGAACTGGTAAAAACGTTCGTGTTCTTGCTTTAGTTGCTCCTGAAAAGGAGGAAGCAGCTCGTCAGGCTGGTGCCGATTATGTAGGTTTAGATGAATACATTGAAAAGATTAAAGCAGGTTGGACCGATGTTGATGTAATCATTACTATGCCTACTGTAATGCCTAAACTAGGACCATTAGGACGTATCCTTGGACCTCGTGGCTTAATGCCCAACCCCAAAAGTGGTACCGTTACTATGGATGTTGAAAAGGCTATTAAAGAGGTTAAGCAGGGTAAGATTGACTTTAAGGTTGATAAGTTTGGTATAGTTCACTCATCAATCGGTAAAATTTCATTCGAGCCTAATAAAATTGTTGATAACGCACTTGAGTTTATCAATACCATCATAAAGCTCAAACCAACTGCGGCAAAAGGTACTTACATCAAAAGTATTTACCTTTCTACCACTATGAGCCCTGGTATTGCAATTGATCCCAAGTCGCTTTCGGCTTCGAATTAATAACGTTTACACAGACCCAATTAACTATGAGAAGGGAAGAAAAAAACGCACTGATTGATAGGTTAGCCGAACAGATTAACGAGTATCCACATTTTTACCTTACTGATACTTCTGAACTAAATGCAGAAGTTACTCATCAGTTAAGAAAAACTTGCTTTGAGAAGCAGGTAAAACTTGTGGTAGTTAAAAATACATTACTAAAGAAAGCTCTTGAGAAAAGTGGTAAATTTGATTTTTCTCCACTATTTGAAACACTAAAGGGCTCTACATCTGTAATGTTTACCGAAACTGGAAACGTTCCGGCTAAACTTATCAAAGAGTTTCGAAAGGCTCATCCAAAGCCTATATTAAAAGCTGCCTTTGTTGAGGAGTCGATATATGTTGGAGAAAATCAGTTAGATGTACTTGCTGCACTTAAGAGCAAGAACGAACTTATCGCTGATATTGTTGCATTACTACAATCTCCAGCCAAGAATGTTATTTCGTCACTTCAATCAGGCGGACAAAAATTATCTGGTGTTATTAAAGCACTTTCAGAGAAAGAACAGTAAAAATTATTTTGAGGACAAATTAAACACTTACTAAAATGGCAGATCTTAGAAAATTTGCAGAAGATTTAGTTAACCTTACTGTAAAAGAAGTTAACGAGTTGGCTCAAATACTCAAAGATGAGTATGGTATTGAACCTGCTGCTGCAGCTGTAGCTGTTGCTGCACCTGCTGCTGGTGAAGGTAACGCCGCTGCTGAAAAAACTCAATTCGATGTTATCTTAAAATCACCAGGTGGTGCTAAGCTTCAAGTTGTTAAACTTGTAAAAGAGCTTACTGGACTTGGTCTTAAAGAAGCTAAAGAATTAGTTGACGCAGCTCCTAAAGCTATCAAAGAAGGCGTTTCTAAAGAAGAAGCAGAATCTTTAAAATCTCAACTTGAAGAGGCAGGAGCAGAAGTTGAACTTAAATAAGTTTACCCAATAGTGGTTTTTAAGGTTTAGAATCTATGATTTTAGATTCTAAGCCTTTTTATTGTTATGTTTAATAGTTCAACCAATTCGTTTGCAATGTCTCAAAATAATACTAACGCGCGAATAAATTTCTCCAAGACTCAAAGCCATTTCGATTACCCCGACTTTCTGGAGGTACAGCTTAAGTCGTTCATGGAGTTTTTTAAACTTGGCTCAACACCTGAAGAGCGCAAGAATGAAGGCTTATATAAAGTTTTCCAAGAAAATTTTCCTATTACTGACACTAGAAACAATTTTGTACTTGAGTTTCTAGACTACTATGTCGATCCTCCAAGATATACCATTGAGGAGTGCATAGATAGAGGTCTAACTTATAGTGTCCCATTAAAGGCAAAACTAAAACTTTATTGTACCGATCCTGAGCATGAGGATTTTGATACCGTGGTTCAGGAGGTTTATCTTGGTACAATCCCATACATGACACCTAAGGGAAGCTTTATAATCAATGGGGCAGAGCGTGTTGTAGTTTCTCAGCTACATCGTTCCCCGGGGGTTTTCTTTGGGCAAAGTTTACATCCGAACGGTACAAAACTCTATTCCGCTAGAATTATTCCTTTTAAAGGATCCTGGATTGAGTTTGCTACCGACATCAATAATGTGATGTATGCTTACATCGATAGAAAAAAGAAATTACCAGTAACTACTCTTTTACGTGCAATCGGGTTTGAAACCGATAAAGATATTCTACAAATATTTGACTTAGCCGAGGAGGTAAAAGTTTCCAAGGTTAGCTTGAACAAAGTTGTTGGCCAACGCTTGGCTGCGCGTGTTCTAAAGAGCTGGATAGAAGATTTTGTTGATGAGGATACCGGAGAAGTTGTATCTATTGAACGTAACGAGGTAGTACTTGATCGTGAAACAGTTATTGAAAAGGAACATATCGATCTTATAATTGACTCTGGTGTCAAGTCAATTCTTGTTCATAAGGAATCGCAGAGCATTTCTGATTATGCCATAATTTATAATACGCTGCAAAAAGACCCAAGTAACTCTGAAAAAGAGGCTGTGGTTCATATTTACAGGCAGCTACGTAACTCCGAACCACCCGATGAAGCAACTGCTCGTGATGTTATCGATAAGTTATTCTTTTCCGATAAACGTTACGACCTGGGCGATGTAGGACGTTACCGTATAAACAAAAAATTAAATCTAAATATTCCCCCTGATGTTAAGGTATTAACTAGGGAGGATATGATCGAAATCATCAAGTACCTCATTGAGCTTATTAACTCAAAGGCAGAGGTTGATGATATCGACCATCTAAGTAATCGTAGGGTTAGAACTGTTGGCGAGCAAATGGCTGCCCAATTTGGGGTAGGTTTGGCTCGTATGGCACGTACTATTCGCGAACGCATGAATGTCCGCGATAACGAGGTTTTCACCCCAATTGACCTTATCAATTCAAAAACTTTATCTTCTGTAATAAACTCGTTCTTTGGAACTAATCAGCTATCCCAGTTTATGGATCAAACCAATCCATTAGCTGAGATGACTCACAAACGCCGCTTATCGGCACTAGGACCTGGGGGTCTTACCCGTGAGCGTGCTGGTTTCGAAGTTCGAGATGTTCACTATACACACTATGGACGCCTCTGTCCTATTGAAACACCAGAAGGCCCAAATATTGGTCTTATTTCTTCGCTTTGTGTGTTTGCAAGGGTAAATGATCTTGGTTTTATAGAGACACCTTATCGTAAAGTTGAAAACGGGAAGGTTGGTCTATCCGATGACGATATCGTTTACCTTAGTGCCGAAGAGGAAGAAGCTAAAATAATAGCCCAAGCCAATGCACCTCTCGAAGAGGATGGGCGTTTCCAAAATCCTCGCGTTAAAGCTAGATACGAGGGCGACTTCCCATTGGCTGAAAGTGAAACCATTGATTTAATGGACGTTGCGCCAAACCAGATCGCATCAATTGCTGCATCGTTAATTCCATTCCTTGAGCATGATGATGCTAACCGTGCTTTGATGGGATCGAACATGATGCGCCAGGCTGTGCCATTGCTCCAACCTGAAAGCCCTATTGTTGGTACAGGTTTAGAGGGTCAAGTGGTTAAAGATAGCCGTACTCAAGTAGTAGCAGAAGAGGACGGTGTTGTTGAGTATGTAGATGCCGATGAGATAGTTGTAAGATATAATAAAACCGAAGAAGAGCTATTTGTTAGCTTCGATCCCGAGGTTAAACGATATAAATTACCTAAGTTCAAGAAAACCAACCAAAGTACTTCAGTTACACTTAAACCTATAGTTACTAAGGGACAGAAGGTTACTAAGGGACAAATATTAACTGAGGGGTATGCAACCCGAGGCGGTGAGCTAGCTTTAGGTCGTAACTTGAAGGTTGCCTTTATGCCCTGGAAGGGTTACAACTTTGAGGATGCTATTGTAATAAGTGAACGTTTACTTAGAGATGATGTTTTCACTTCTATACATATTGATGAGTACATCCTTGAAGTGCGTGATACAAAACGAGGGATGGAAGAGCTAACCGCTGACATTCCAAACGTGTCCGAAGAAGCAACTAAAGATTTGGATGAGAATGGAATGATCAGGATTGGAGCAAACGTCAAGCCTGGTGACATCCTAATTGGTAAGATTACTCCTAAGGGGGAATCTGATCCTACTCCCGAAGAAAAACTTCTTAGGGCAATTTTTGGCGACAAGGCAGGTGACGTTAAGGATGCATCGCTTAAAGCTTCGCCTTCACTTTATGGCGTTGTTATAGATAAAATGCTGTTCTCTCGTTCCATCAAGGATGGCAAGGAATCGAGAAAAGGTAAATCGGGCGATAAAGCTATACTTGAAAAACTCGATAATGAGTTTAACAAGCATGTAGCCGACCTGAAAAACAGATTGGTTGATAAACTTTTCTCGCTGATAAATGGTAAAACAAGCCAAGGTGTTTACGATGCCTACGATCAAGAAGTTGTACCACGCGGGGTGAAGTTTACACAAAAGATCTTATCCGAGATCGATTACATGAACGTAAACCCTAATAAGTGGACAACCGATAAGGCTAAAAACGAGCTTATAAAAGCAGTAATACAGAACTACATCCTTAAATGGAAGGAGTATGATGCTGAGTATAAGCGCAAGAAATTTAATGCTACAATAGGTGATGAGCTTCCAGCAGGTATTATGCAGCTAGCAAAGGTTTATATTGCTAAGAAGCGCAAAATCACTGTTGGAGATAAGATGGCTGGACGACACGGGAACAAAGGTATTGTAGCTAAAATTGTACGCGACGAGGATATGCCTTTCCTTGAGGACGGAACACCAGTTGACATAGTTCTAAATCCTCTGGGGGTGCCTTCGCGTATGAACCTTGGACAGATTTATGAAACTGTTTTGGGTTGGGCTGGTCAAAAACTTGGTATCAAATTTAGCACTCCAATTTTTGATGGTGCTACTTTGGAAGATATTACCAAGTATACCGATCAAGCAGGCTTACCACGATTTGGTAAAACTTATCTATACGATGGAGGTACAGGCGAGCGCTTCGACCAACCAGCAACCGTAGGGGTAATATACATGCTAAAACTCGGTCATATGGTTGATGACAAGATGCATGCTCGTTCAATTGGACCATACTCACTTATAACCCAACAACCTTTAGGTGGTAAAGCCCAATTTGGTGGACAGCGTTTTGGTGAGATGGAGGTATGGGCTCTTGAGGCATTTGGTGCATCGCATATCCTTCAAGAAATACTCACCATTAAGTCCGACGATGTTGTTGGTAGGGCTAAGGCATATGAGTCGATTGTTAAGGGTGAACCAATGCCTGAACCTGGTATCCCAGAATCGCTTAATGTTCTTTTACATGAACTTCGCGGTTTAGGTTTAAGTGTGAAAATGGATTAATAAATACCCGTTGAGGAGGGAGTCAATCCCTTCTCCTTTTGGGGTATATTAACTTATAACATAAAGATTATGTCGTTCAGAAGGGAAAATAAGGTTAAAAGCAACTTCTCAAAAATCACTATTAGCTTGGCATCGCCCGAGGAAATTCTTGAGCGTTCAAGCGGTGAAGTGCTAAAGCCTGAAACCATTAACTATAGAACATACAAACCCGAGCGCGATGGTCTTTTCTGCGAGCGCATATTTGGCCCTGTAAAGGATTACGAGTGCCATTGTGGTAAGTATAAGAGAATTAGATACAAAGGGATTGTCTGCGACAGATGTGGTGTTGAGGTTACCGAAAAGAAGGTACGTAGGGAGCGCATGGGGCATATCAGCCTAGTTGTTCCCGTTGCACACATTTGGTATTTTCGTTCTCAACCCAATAAAATAGGTTACCTATTAGGTTTACCAGCAAAGAAACTGGATTCTATTATCTATTACGAGCGTTACGTAGTAGTTAATCCGGGTATTAAAGCTGCCGATGGCCTTAATAAACTTGATTTCTTAACAGAGGAAGAGTATCTTGATATTCTTGAAACACTTCCTAAAGAGAATCAGTACCTTGATGATGATGATCCCAATAAGTTCATTGCAGCTATGGGGGCTGAGGCTCTTTATAAGCTCCTGCAGCGTATTGATTTAGATGAACTTTCGTATGAGTTGAGGCATAAGGCAAATACTGAAACTTCACAACAGCGTAAAAGCGAGGCGTTAAAACGTCTTCAGGTTGTAGAGGCATTCCGTGAATCAAAAAATATCAATAAGCCAGAATGGATGATTCTTAAGGTTATTCCTGTAATACCACCTGAACTTCGTCCATTGGTTCCTCTTGATGGTGGCCGTTTTGCTACCTCCGACTTAAACGATTTGTATCGTAGGGTTATTATTAGAAACAACCGTTTAAAGAGGCTTATCGAAATAAAAGCTCCTGAAGTAATTTTACGTAACGAAAAACGTATGCTCCAGGAGGCTGTTGATTCATTGTTCGATAACTCTCGTAAGTCTAACGCAGTTAAAACCGATGCAAATCGTCCGTTAAAATCGTTAAGCGATAGTTTAAAAGGTAAGCAAGGACGATTCCGTCAGAACTTGTTAGGTAAACGTGTCGACTATTCTGCTCGTTCTGTAATTGTAGTTGGGCCTGAATTGAACATGCACGAGTGCGGTTTGCCTAAAGATATGGCTGCCGAGCTTTATAAGCCATTTATTATTCGTAAGCTGATTGAACGTGGCATTGTAAAAACAGTTAAATCGGCTAAAAAGATTGTTGATAGGAGAGACCCAGTAGTTTGGGATATCCTTGAAAACGTGATGAAAGGTCATCCCGTTCTGTTGAACCGTGCTCCCACACTTCACCGTCTTGGTATTCAAGCATTCCAACCTCGCCTTATTGAAGGTAAGGCTATCCAGCTTCACCCTCTATCTTGTACTGCGTTTAACGCAGACTTCGATGGCGACCAGATGGCCGTTCACCTTCCTCTTGGAAATGAGGCAATTTTGGAAGCCCAAATCCTTATGCTAGGTTCTCATAACATTCTTAACCCCGCTAATGGTGCTCCAATTACCGTTCCTTCTCAGGATATGGTTCTTGGCTTGTACTACATCACTAAACCTAGAAAGGGGGCTAAGGGTGAAGGAACCGTTTTCTATTCTCCTGAGGAAGTAATTATTGCTCATAATGAGAAAGCAGTTGATCTACATGCTATTGTAAAAGTACGTATTAATACAATTGACGAAAATGATCAACCTGTTGTTAAAATAATTGAAACCACTGTTGGTCGTGTAATTTTCAACCAGTATGTACCCCAGCAAATGGGATACATTAATGAGCTGCTTACTAAGAAATCGCTCCGCGATATCATTGGTAAGGTTCTTAAAAAGACCAACGTTTCAACTACTGCCAAGTTCTTAGATGATATTAAGAATCTTGGTTACTACATGGCCTTTAAAGGAGGATTGTCGTTTAACCTCGACGATGTTATT
This sequence comes from Tenuifilum thalassicum, assembly GCF_013265555.1. Lineage (GTDB taxonomy): Bacteria > Bacteroidota > Bacteroidia > Bacteroidales > Tenuifilaceae > Tenuifilum > Tenuifilum thalassicum. Next base: position 1,075,964 of record NZ_CP041345.1, read on the forward strand.
ATACCTGAAGAGAAAGTTGAGCTCGTGGAAGAAGGGTATGCTCAGGTTGACGAGGTTATGGCAAACTACAACATGGGGCTTATTACAAACAACGAGCGTTACAACCAGATTATTGATATTTGGACACACACCAATGCTAAGCTGACCTTAACCCTAATGAAGAAGCTTTCTGAGGATAAGCAAGGGTTTAACTCAATTTACATGATGCTTGACTCAGGGGCTCGTGGTTCTAAAGAACAGATTCGTCAGCTTTGCGGTATGCGTGGTCTTATGGCTAAGCCACAAAAATCTGGAGCTACTACTAATGAAATTATCGAGAACCCTATTCTTTCAAACTTTAAGGAAGGACTTTCGGTTCTTGAGTACTTTATTTCAACCCACGGTGCTCGTAAGGGTCTTGCCGATACCGCTCTTAAAACTGCCGACGCTGGTTATCTAACCCGCCGTTTGGTTGATGTATCGCAGGATGTTATTATAACCGAAAATGACTGTGGTACACTACGTGGACTTGTAGCAACTGCAATCAAAAAGAACGAGGACGTTGTTGAGACCCTATATGAAAGAATTTTGGGTAGAACAACTGTTCATGATGTATACCATCCGCTAACCGGTGAACTTATTGTTGCTGCTGGGGAAGAGATAACAGAGGAAATAGCTCAAGTAATTGAAGAGTCACCCATTGAGCAGGTTGAGATCCGTTCCGTACTTACATGTGAGTCTCGTAAAGGAGTTTGTGCTAAATGTTACGGACGTAACCTTGCAACGGGCCGAATGGTTCAAAAGGGCGAAGCAGTTGGCGTTATTGCAGCACAAAGTATCGGTGAGCCTGGTACGCAGCTTACACTTCGTACATTCCACGTTGGTGGTACTGCAGGAAGTATTATCTCCGATTCAAAATTGGTGTCGCGTTATGATGGCCGTGCAGAAATTGAAGAGTTAAAAACTGTACAACGTGAAGATGAAAATGGTAAGTATCATGTAGTTATTGGTCGTTTAGCTGAAATACGTATTGTTGACCTGAATACTGGAATTACTTTATCTACCAATAATATCCCCTATGGTTCCAAACTCTATATCAACAATGGCGATACTGTTAAGAAGGATCAATTAATTTGTGAATGGGATCCATGGAATGCCGTAATTATATCTGAAGCATCAGGTAAGGTCTCGTATGATGCTCTAATTAAAGAAGTTACTTACCGTGAAGAGAGCGACGAACAAACTGGGTATCGTGAAAAGGTAATAATTGAAACACGTGATAAGAGTAAGAACCCTGCTATTAAGATAATGTCTGATGGCGATGAGGTTATTAAACTCTACAACCTACCAGTAGGTGCTCACCTTACTGTTGAAGAGGGTGCTACAGTAGAGGCTGGTGATATACTAGCTAAAATTCCTCGTGCTGTGGGTAAGGCTGGCGATATCACTGGTGGTCTACCTCGCGTAGTGGAACTTTTTGAAGCTCGAAACCCATCGAATCCAGCAGTTGTTTCTGAAATTGATGGTGAGGTAGCGTTTGGGAAAGTAAAACGTGGTAACCGGGAGATAATCGTTACCTCAAAGACTGGTGAGGTTAAGAAGTACCTTGTACCTCTTTCAAAGCAAATTCTTGTTCAAGAAAACGACTATGTAAGAGCGGGCACACCTCTTTCCGACGGTGCTATCACACCTAGAGATATTCTAGCCATCAAAGGACCTACAAAGGTACAAGAGTACATTGTAAATGAGGTTCAGGAAGTTTATCGTATGCAGGGTGTGAAAATTAATGACAAGCACTTTGAGGTAATTGTGCGCCAAATGATGCGTAAAGTTGAAATCATCGATCCAGGCGATACTCGCTTCCTCGAGGGTCAACTTGTTGACAAATGGGAGTTCATTGAAGAAAATGATAACATCTTTGATAAGAAGGTTATTGTTGAGCCTGGTGATGCTACCCATTTACGTCCAGGTATGATTATTACAGCCCGACAGCTACGCGATGAGAATTCAAAACTTAAACGGCGCGATTTGAAGCTTATCGAAGCACGCGATGCTGTTCCTGCTACATCGAACCAGGTGCTACAGGGTATTACTCGTGCTGCGCTTCAAACAAGTAGCTTCATGTCTGCAGCATCGTTCCAGGAAACTACTAAAGTGCTTAACGAAGCCGCAATCCATGGCAAGATTGACACGCTTGAGGGCCTCAAAGAAAACGTTATTTGTGGTCACCTCATACCTGCTGGAACCGGACTTCGTGAATTTGACAATATAGTAGTATATTCTAAAGAGGAGCATGAAATCCTTGAGAAGTCTAAAAGTGCTATATCTACAAAATAAACTTGTTTAATGTAGTAGAGAAAAGAGCTGGTAATTCCAGCTCTTTTTTTTGCATTTATAACATGCATAACAACATTTTTAATAATTTAGCAAGGAAATATTAAACACAAAAGCCATGTCGGAAAAACAAAACCCAATTAATATTGAGCTTAACGATGAGGTTGCACAAGGCACATACAGCAATCTAGCGGTTATAACACATTCATCTTCAGAGTTTATAATCGATTTTGTAAGGATTATGCCAGGTATGCCCAAAGCACAGGTTAAGTCGAGAATTATAATGACACCAGACCACGCAAAACGTCTACTTTTTGCGCTGCAAGATAATCTTGCAAAATATGAGGCAAATATGGGACCCATCAAATTACCAGAAGGGAATGAAGGTATGCCTCCTTTCCCCATGAATTTCGGTACTAAAGGAGGCGAGGCATAGTTTCTTTTACATTTTTTCTTCTGAGGGGATCGCTGAAGCAGAGTCCCCTTTTTTATTTGCATATTTTTTAGCTACCTACAGTGCTAATGATTGTTAATTAAATAACAATTAATTCTTTTTATCGTATCTTGCAGCATGATACCTAATGTGTTTGGCAAATGAAAGGAATTATTGCAAAATCGCATTATCGAAGTGCAAAATATGGAATTGAGCAGGATCTACTGTTTCCTAAAAAAATATTAAGCAATAATGAGTTAGAAGCGATATTGGCTGCTAATAGGCAATTTATTGATGTAGCAAAGCCTATAATTCAAAACCTTTACAGTATAGTAAAAGGATCTGGATTTGTTATAATATTAACAGATGGTGAGGGGTGCATTTTAGATTTAATGGGTGATAGCGAAACCGTTAAAGACGCCGCAGCTCTTAATATGATAGTCGGTGCCTATATGGCAGAAGAAAGTGTTGGTACAAATGCAATGGGGTTGGCTATTAGCGAAAATAAACCCGTACAGGTTACGGCTCAGGAGCATTTCATAAATGCCTATCACAGGTGGACTTGCTCATCGGCTCCTATCCATGACCAGGAAGGAAAGATAATAGGTGTTCTTAATTTAACCGGCAAATATAACCTGGTTCACCCTCATACACTTGGTCTTGTTGTGGCTGCTGTTAAGTCGATTGAAAATGATTTGCGCAATACAATACTTAATAGGGAACTCCAAGAAACTTCCACAAAGCTGGATGCAATAATTAATAGCTTGTCCTATGCAATTATTACTGTTGATATCGATGGGGTAATTGAACGTGTAAATAATACGGTTTATAGTATTTTTGGTGTTGAACCCAAAGAATTGATAGGAAGCCACATAAGCAAGTATCTTGATAAATGGAATAATACCTGGCGGATAATTAGCAGCCAGAAGCAGGTGGTCGATGAGGAGGTTACCATCTCGAACGTTACATCTCCGGGAAGTTTTGTCATGAACGCCATGCCCATTATTCTTGACGACTTTGATGTGCATGGAGCTGTTTTAACTTTCAGGGAAATGAAACGCGTTTACAAAATAGTAAATAAGTATTCTGGAATGAATGCGCACTATACCTTTGACGACATAATAGGTACGAGCAAGGCTATCAGAGAGGTGATTGATTTTGCAAAGATTGTTGCAGCTAGCCCTTCTACAATCTTAATTACCGGAGAAAGTGGTACGGGAAAGGAAGTCTTTGCTCAGGCTATACATAACGAAAGCTCAAGAAGGGACTCTAGTTTTGTGGCGGTCAACTGTGGCGCTATCCCTGAATCGTTAATTGAAAGTGAGCTGTTTGGTTTTGAAGATGGTGCTTTTACCGGCGCCAAAAAAGGTGGACGTCCCGGTAAGTTTGAACTGGCTAATGGCGGAACCCTTTTTCTCGATGAAATTGGTGAAATGCCCCTTGATATGCAAGTTAAGCTCTTGAGAGCTCTTCAGGAAGGCGAAATTACCAGAGTAGGGAGTACTAAAACCATCCCCTTAGATGTTAGGGTTATCGCTGCTACCAATAGGGATCTAAAGCAGCTTATTAACGAAAACAAATTCCGCCTCGATTTATATTATAGGTTGAATGTTATTCCTCTTAAGATTCCTCCTTTGAGAGAAAGGAGAGAGGATATCCCTCTTTTAATTAATTATTTCTTAAACACTAAGGCGCTAAAACTCAATAAAGAGGTCCCAAGCATTGATAAACAAACTTACGAATTGCTCCTTCAATATGAATGGCCGGGAAATATCAGAGAACTTGAAAATTTCATTGAAAAGACGGTTAACCTGAATGGAAAGATTGTTTTTGATGTTCCCGACGAAAACGAATTTAAAGCTAAATACTATCAGCCAAACATTCAGCAGGATAGTAATTATAATTGTGTTTTGAGATCGCTTGCCGAGATTGAAAAACAAGCAATATCTGATACCATTGAGCAATGCAACTCTAATGTGTCTAAAGCTGCTAAAGTGCTTGGAATTAGTAGAAATACATTATACCTGAAGTGTAAAAAATATTCTATATCACTTTAGTTTACTTCAAACTTTCACATTATACTTATTTCTGAAGCGACTAGAAAGTTCCATTTCTAGCCGCTTTCTTTTTAATATTATTAAATAGATTTAACCCTGACTAGACGTGCTCGGGCTCAGCTATGAAATCAATATTTTTTACAACGCAAAAATATTACCATTTACTTTACTGAATATTTGCCACACGGTATTTGGCCTATAACCTACAAATGTTTATTAAGTCTAGCTTACTTTTCCCATCGACCACAGTTGTACATTGCATGAAATACCTGTGTAATTGCTTACATAAAGTACGTTTTTTTCAACAAGTGTTTTCCTTAGCTGTCAAATTATAATCCGACACTGAATTAGATGTTGATTTTGTTGAGAATCATACTTTTATAAATCATCTGTACAAGGGCAGTTCGTGTTTGTTAGAAGTTTTACTAATCTTGCAACTCCACTATAACATATTTTAAGGTAAATATAACTCTCAGTAAACCATCTTGATTTTTCTACAGTGTCACTTTCCGGCACATCCTGTTGTTATCTTTCAATCAATACGGCTTTTAAATGTCATAAAATAGTACAGTGTCATAAGGTAGTACACGTGTCCTGCTATTAGCTGTCCTAAAGTTGAACATATTGAATTTGTTGTTGTCTCGAGTAAGTTGTAAAGTGCAGATAAATAGCATTATAAGGCTTTTGGCACGGCTATTGGTAAAACTTTATCGAAGTGTTAAGAAGATAACAGAGTACTAACAAAAAAAATTACAACTATGAAACGATTCACATTACCAAGAGACATCTATTTTGGAGATAATTCTTTAGAAGTTTTAAAAACCATTAAGGGAAAGAGGGCTGTAGTAGTCGTAGGTGGCGGCTCGATGAAACGTTTTGGCTTTTTGGACAAGGTGTTTGCTTACCTAAAAGAGGCAGGGCTTGAAGTTAAGCTATTTGAAGGCGTAGAGCCTGATCCTTCGGTAGAAACAGTGATGAAGGGTGCAGCCATGATGCGTGAGTTTAATCCGGATTGGATTGTTTCAATAGGAGGCGGTTCGCCTATTGATGCAGCTAAGGCAATGTGGATATTTTATGAGCATCCTGATGCAAAGTTCGAAGAGGTTGCTAAACCTTTTAATATACCGCCTTTAAGAAACAAGGCAAGGTTTATTGCTATCCCTTCAACAAGTGGCACTGCTACTGAAGTTACCGCTTTCTCTGTTATTACTGATTACTCAAAGGGAATTAAGTATCCCTTAGCTGACTACGAGATAACACCAGATATTGCCATTTTGGATGCCTCAATTGCTGAGACCATGCCCAAACAGCTCACTGCGCACACCGGAATGGATGCCATTACCCATGCAACTGAAGCTTACGTGGCTTCTGCCAGGAGCGACTTTTCCGATCCGTTGGCTCTAAAGGCGATTAAAATGATAAAGGATAACATTTTAGATTCATTTAACGGAAACAAAGCGGCTAGAGAGAATATGCATATTGCTCAGTGCCTGGCAGGTATGGCTTTTACAAATGCTTTATTGGGGATTGTGCATAGCCTTGCACATAAAACTGGAGCAATATTTCATATCCCTCACGGTTGCGCAAATGCCATTTACCTTCCATATGTTGTTAGATTTAACCAAAAAGTTTGCGCCGAACGTTATGCCGAAATTGCAAGATATATCGGTTTAACAGGTAATTCAACTGAGGAACTTGTAGATGCTTTCGTGAATTTCTTGATCGATTTGAACCACAAACTTGAAATCCCTTGTACTCTAAAAGAGTTTGGTGTAAGCGAAAGTGAGTTTAAGAGCAACATCGACAGAATTGCTATGAACGCAGCTGAGGATGCGTGTACCGGAAGCAACCCCAGAGAAACAACTGTTGAGGATTTTAAAAAGCTGCTCAATGCAATATACTACGGCGAAGCTGTTAATTTTTAATCATTGCGACATGGGGGCGGAAATATTCGCCCCCATATAACTGTGTTGGTTATGTTTAAGATTTTAAGAAAAAGAGAATTAGCCCCGGATATTTATCTGTTTGAAGTTGAAGCACCGCGTGTGGCTAAAACTGCTAATCCTGGTCAGTTTGTTATTGTTCGTGCATACGATAAGGGGGAGAGAATCCCATTAACCATAGCCGATTATGACAAAAGAACAGGGTCGGTAACTATTGTAATTCAGGCGCTTGGGGCAAGCACCCGAGTTATTTGCTCTTTTGAGGAGGGTGACTCTTTTGTTGATTTTGCCGGACCTCTTGGCCAACCTTCAGATTTTATTCATTTTGACCCCGACAAAATAAATGGGAAACGTTTTTTGTTTGTTGCTGGTGGAGTAGGTGCCGCTCCCATTTATCCTCAGCTAAAGTATCTAAAGGAACGTGGTGCAGTCCTTGATGTAATTATTGGGGCCAGAAGCAAAGAATTGCTTATCCTTCTTGACGAGATACGTGAAAAGGTAGATAATCTTTATGTTGCAACTAACGACGGGTCGTTTGGATATAAAGGATTTGTTACCTGTGTGCTTGAGGAGTTAATATCGAAGGGTAACCAATATGATCAGGTTATCGCTATAGGGCCAATGGTGATGATGAAATCGGTTGCCGAGTCTACTAAAAAGTATTCGATTCCAACAATTGTAAGCTTAAATACCTTAATGATCGACGGTACTGGAATGTGTGGGGCATGCAGGGTTACTGTAAACGGAAAAATCAGGTTCACTTGCGTTGACGGACCGGAGTTTAATGCTCATGAGGTGGATTTTGATGAGGCTATGCTTAGGTTGAATATGTATAGATCTGAGGAGCAAAAGCGTTTGGTTGACATAGAGCGCAAACACCATAAATGCAAAATAGGGAGGACAATGTAATGGGAACTTTAAAAAGCAGAGTGGCTATAGCGGAGCAATCACCCAAAGAGAGAAGAAGTAACTTTAACGAAGTATGCTTAGGTTATAATATTGACGAGGCTAGACTCGAAGCTACTAGATGTTTAGAATGTAAAAAACCCAAGTGTGTTGAGGCTTGTCCCGTTTCCATTAATATCCCCTTGTTTATAAAACATATCAAATCGGGTGATATAGCAGAAGCCGCTAAAGTAATTGATTTAGATTCAAGCCTGCCCGCTGTATGCGGAAGAGTATGCCCCCAGGAGATTCAATGTGAAGGTTCATGTGTAATGGGGAAGAAGGGTGAACCTGTTTCCATTGGAAAACTAGAACGTTTTGTTGCCGATTGGACGATAAAAAATCACCTGGAGCTTACTACTAAATCATCAAAAAGGAATAGTAGGGTTGCCGTTATTGGTTCTGGTCCTGCTGGATTGTCGTGTGCTTCCGATTTGGCAAAAATGGGTTATGAGGTAACGGTGTTCGAAGCATTACATATGCCTGGGGGAGTTCTTGTATATGGAATCCCTGAATTTAGGCTCCCAAAATCAATTGTAGAAGAACAGATAAACCAGCTAAAAAGGATTGGTGTTAGGTTTGAACTTGATGTAATTGTTGGTAAAACCATTACTGTAGATAGCCTTATGGAGGAAGAGGGGTATGGTGCTGTTTTTATTTCTACTGGTGCTGGTTTACCTCGATTTATGGGTATTCCTGGTGAAAACCTAAATGGAGTAGTTTCGGCAAATGAGTTCCTGACCCGAATAAACCTTATGAAAGCATATCAGGGCGATTACGACACACCGGTTTATATCGGAAAGAATGTTGTTGTAGTGGGTGGGGGAAATGTCGCAATGGATGCGGCACGAAGTGCCATTCGATTGGGCTCAAATGTGAAAATTGTATATCGACGCTCAGAAAAAGAGCTCCCTGCTAGGGCTGAGGAGGTTCATCATGCCATCGAGGAAGGGGTCGAATTCTGTTTTCTGACTAATCCCGTTGAAATTTTATCCGATGAAAAGGGGTGGGTTAATGAATTGAGGTGTGTGAAGATGAGACTGGGAGAACCCGACTCCAATGGTAGGAGAGTACCTGAACCAATCCCTAATTCAGCATTCTCCATTTCTTGCGATATGGTTATTATGGCATTAGGGACTTCTCCTAATCCTTTAATTATTAACACTACGAAAGGACTTAAAAGTGAACGGTGGGGCGGAATACATGTGGTAAATGAATTTGGAAAAACTACTCGACCAGGTGTTTTTGCCGGAGGCGATGCAGTTACAGGCGCTGCTACTGTTATTCTTGCCATGCAGGCGGGTCGTAAGGCTGCAGCTGCAATTGATGAATTTCTTCGCGAACGGGATTCTAAGCATTTTAACTTCTCAAGTGCTAACTAATTCTCTATACCCACTATGGTACCCAATACGCCCCAATCATTAGATTACGAATTGTTTAAACGATTAAAGAAGTACATAAAAGGGTTAAAGATACAAGCCATTAAGGGAAGGAATGAAACCTCATTGTACTCTTTATCGGAAATTATCAATATTGATCATGACTTGATAATGAGCGACTTAACGCTTATAGGGGTGTCCGATGGTATTAAAGAAGTATTTTGTGTTGGCTCTTTGATTCAGCAGCTATCTAATCTTATTGGTTACAATAGAATAGAGGAGGCCTGTTTGATTGGTGCTGGGCCAATTGCTGAGAGTATAGTTAGTTCTGTTGAGTTCGAGAAGTGTAATTTGAGAATTGTTGCAGCTTTTGACAGTAATCCTGCTGAACATAGTGAGATTGCCGGACTAAGAGTTTTGGGTATGGACCGTATAGGAGAAATAGTTCAGCGTATGCATGTTGTTCTAGCCATTATGGCTGCTCCTAGAATCGATTCGGCTGTTGCTGCCAAAATAATTCTGAACTCTTCAATAAAAATGATTTGGAACTTCACCGAATTGGCTTTGAGCGAGGTTGGTGAGGTGGTTGTGGTTAATAGCAATTTGCAAGGTGATATTATTGCTGATTATAAGTTGCTTCTTCAGCGATACTATAATCGTTTTGGCCTTAAGTAATTATTCAACTGTTTCAAACTAAAGGTGTATAGCCATGGGAACTGAAAAAATACCTATTGTGATCTGCCTGGGTAGTTCATGTTTTTCAAGAGGTAATAGGGAAACTCTCGAAGTGATTAAGAGCTACCTTAAAACTAAAAAAATTGAGGACAAGGTTGTTTTTAAAGGGCAGCTCTGTACTGAGTCATGTAATAAGGGTCCGGTAATTTGGATAAACAACCAGAAATTCGAGGCCGTTACTCAAAATAATGTTGTTTCTATACTTAACCAGGCACTTAAGTCCATATTATGAACTTAGATCAACCCATTTATACTGAGAAAAATAACTGTCAGGATTGTTACAAGTGTGTCCGAAACTGTCCTGTAAAAGCTATAAAAATAGCCGATAACTGTGCTTCGGTTATTGATGAGCTGTGCATTAGTTGCGCAAAATGCGTTCAGGTTTGTCCTGTGGGGGCAAAACAAGTGAGAGCCGACATTGATATTGTTAAGTTATTGATTCGAAGCGAAAAAAAGGTGATCCTCTCAATTGCTCCATCCTGGATAAGTTCATTTCGGAATGTCGACTCCCGGTCGCTAATATCTGCTTTAAAAAAATTAGGCTTCTTCGCAATTTCCGAAACTGCATTGGGGGCCGAACTGGTTAACCGGTTTACCCGGGATTACATCATGAATAGTCACCAAAAGCTGTTTTTATCATCTGCTTGCCCAGTTGTTGTGGAGTGGGTAAACAAATATTATAGTGAGCTCTCAGACAAGTTGCTGCCTGTTTTATCTCCCCTTTTATCACATGCTAAGTACTTAAAAGAATATTATGGACCGGATGCACATGTGGTATTTGCTGGGCCATGTATTGCAAAAAAGAGAGAAGCCGACCGAAATCCAGACCTGGTAGATGCATGTATCACATTTCGTGAATTACAGGATTGGATGGATGAGGAATCCATCTCCTTTCAACCTGCCGAAAGTGAAAGTCTCTTTTTTGAACCTGTCGAAGCGGTTTCCGGAGCAAGTTATCCAATTGATGGGGGGATGATTTCTGGAATCGTCCAGAATCGGGATTTTGATGGCATTCAGTTCTTTGCCTTTTCCGGTATAGATGCTGTAAAGCAGGTACTAACTGATATGGAGCTGTTGAACTCCGACTCAAAAATTTTTATTGAATTAATGTCTTGCACTGGTGGGTGTATAAATGGTCCAGGTGCAATACTGAATGGTTCAATTGCTCAAAAGCATAGTGTTGTTGTAAACCAAACGAACAGTAAACATTTAAGAATCGGGGGGTGGAAAGAACTCGCTGTGGATAATGTTGATATATCTGCTCGCTATAAACCCGTTGATATTCCTTATGCTTTTCAATATTCAGAAAATGAAATAGTTGAGTCGCTTAGGTCTGTAGGGAAACAATCAAGTAAGGATGAATTGAATTGTGGGGGATGTGGGTATGAGAGTTGTAGAGATTTTGCAGTAGCCATGCTCGATGGGAAAGCGGAACGGAATATGTGCATCTCTTATATGCGTAGGGTAGCACAGGATAAAGCTACTGCTTTGCTCCAGCGAATGCCCAGCGGTGTTATTATAGTTGATGATAACCTAAGAGTTATAGAATGCAATCGGAATGCTGCTAAAATGCTCGGAGATGAGGTAGCTAATATTTTTGATGAAAATCCGGGACTTGCCAGAGCAAACGCGGCAAAGCTCCTTCCTTTCCATAAGTTGTTCTCTTTGGTGCTTTCTAACGGCCACGATATACTTGATAAAGACGTAACCGTAAATGGTAAAAAAATAAAGGTTTCAATTTTTACAATACAAGCACACAAAATTGTTTGCGCAATTATGCGTGACCTTAGTAATCCTGATGTTCGTAGCGACGAGATAATTGCCCGAACACGCTATGTTATTAAGGAGAATCTTGAAACGGTTCAACAGATAGCCTACCTCTTAGGAGAGAATGCCTCCAGAACTGAGACTATGCTTAATTCAATAATGGAGCTTTACGTTCAAGATCATGACAATTACCACTGATTCATATCATGTTGATGTTGGATGTGTCCAGCTATCAAAGTTCGGTGCCCAGGTTTGCGGCGATGTTTTTCTTTCGCGTAAGATAAAGGAGGAAGAGAGGACTATCGTTGCTGTCTCCGATGGATTAGGAAGTGGCGTAAAAGCCAATGTCTTGGCAACTTTAACCGCATCAATGGCTGTGAATTTCACATTAGCCAAACAGCCTGTTGAACGCACCGCACGAATTATTATGCAAACCCTTCCTGTTGATCAGAAGCGTCAGATTAGCTATGCTACATTTACTATTGCTGATGTTGAGGGTAGTGGAGAAACCAGAATAATTGAGTTCGATAATCCTGGCTGGATTTTAGTGCGGAACACGAAGATTGTGGAAATCGACAAGCAGGAACTTTTTATTGATTTGAACGATGGTCGAAAGCGAAAAATGTTGCTTTCCCAGTTTAAACTCCAAAGGGATGATAGAATAGTTTTAGTTTCCGACGGGGTTACACAATCGGGTATTGGTACAGCACGAATGCCTTTTGGGTACGGAGAGGATGCGCTAAAACGCTATGTGTGCAAATTGGTAAAAGAGAATAGCGGAATCTCAGCTTATGAACTGGCTCGAGATATTATAAGCAAATCAAATGCAAATGACATTTACAAGCCGCAAGATGATATTACTTGTGCTGTTATCCACTTCCGAAACCCTCGAAAACTGTTAATCTGCTCTGGCCCTCCGTTTAATGAATCGAGAGATAAACAGTTAGCTGAGCAAATAATGTCGTTTGATGGACGGAAAATTATTTGCGGAGGAACCACCTCGTTAATAGTATCTAGGGAACTTGGAATTCCCATTCGTGTCGGTTTAAGCATCGACTCTTCCGGTTTACCACCAATCTCTCACATGGAAGGTGTCGATTTGGTTACGGAAGGGATTCTTACAATTGGGAAAGTGGCAGAAATTTTAGAAACCCTTCAAGATACTGAAGTTTATGATACTGGCCCGGCTGCTGAGATTGTAAAGCAGATGTTCCAATCCGATATCATTTATCTTCTGGTTGGGACCAAAATTAACGTTGCCCATCAGGACCCATCTCTACCTGTAGAGTTGGAAATAAGACGTAACGTAATGAGAAAGATTGCTCGTTTGTTAGAAGATAAATTCTTAAAGAAAGTTGAAATTCAATTCATATAATCTGTTTATGGACATGAAAGTTGAAGTTATCATTTGCTCGGGAACTCTATGTTACTTAATGGGTGGTGCAGAATTGCAATTGCTTAGTGAGCATTTACCTCCAGCGTTGAAAGATAAAGTTATTGTAAAAGGCTCTCCTTGTGTTGGGTTTTGTGACAAACCCGAAAGCGGGAAACCACCTTTCGCCCTTATTAACGGCCGAAAAATCCAACAAGCTTCTGTTGATAAGCTGATTAGTGAAATTAAACAAGAGTTAGGTATATAGGTAAGGAGGTTACAACTATGGCTGTTGATAATAATGCAATGCTAATTCGAAGAGAGCTTATTACACATGTTGCTCGTTTGTTGATCGAGGATCAACTCGCCGAAAAGATTGATAGAGTTCCCCTGATTATGCGACCACGCAATAACTCGTCGGTTCGTTGCTGTATCCATAAGGATAGGGCTGTGCTTAAGTATAAATTGATGGGGATGCTAGGTTTTAACATTCAGGATGAGGTGGATGAGCTCACCCCGCTATCGGACTATGCAAGACAGGCTATGAACCGGGATGAAACTACAGATATTGTTTTAACTGTTGTTGATGAGGCCTGCTCCACTTGTCAAAAATCCAGCTATGCGGTTACAAACTTTTGTAGGGGGTGTGTGGCCAGACCATGTATGGTTAACTGTCCTAAAAATGCAATCACATTTTACAACGGAAAGGCCAGTATCGATTATGACCTTTGTGTAAATTGTGGCAAATGCATGAAGGTTTGCCCTTTTAATGCCGTTGTTTACATGCCTGTGCCATGCGAGGAGGCTTGCCCTGTTGGTGCCATTAGTAAGAATGAAAATGGTGTTGAGCAAATTGATTTCTCTAAATGTATCTATTGCGGTAAATGTTTATCGAATTGCCCATTTGGTGCCATCGTGGAGAAATCAAGCTTAGTTGATATTTTTATTAACAAACGCAGAGGTAAAGAGCTGATAGCTTTAGTCGCTCCTGCTATTGCAGGTCAGTTTGGTGTCGACTTCCCAAAAATAGTTAAAGGTTTCGAACTAATTGGTTTTGATTATGTGTATGAGGTTGCTCATGGTGCTGAAACTACTACAAATTTTGAGGCACAGGAACTTAAAGAGCGGCTCGAACAAGGCGATAAGTTTATGACTACAAGTTGCTGCCCGGCATACACATCCCTTGTTGATAAGCATGTTAACGAGCTTAAGCCCTTCGTCTCTCATACTAAAACTCCAATGTACTACTCGGCTGAGGATGTTCGCAAAAAACATCCAGATGCTTGTATAATTTTTGTTAGCCCTTGTCCCGCAAAACGTTGGGAAGTATTTCACAATCCGTTTGTCGATTTTGCGTTGAGCTTTGAAGAGTATGGAGCATGGTTGGTGGCTGCTAAAATCGATCTTAATGCTGTTGAACCTGCAATTATCTCTAACGTGCCTACTGCAGAAGCCAGAGGCTTTGCAGCTTCTGGTGGGGTTACAAATGCTTTAAAATCTGTTGCAAATGGATTGGATATCAATGAGATGATAGTTAATGGTATTGACAAAAGTGTTGTTCGACAGCTTAAAAGTTTCGTCAAATCGCCAACCGCTAATTTTGTTGAGGTTATGACGTGCGAAGGTGGATGTATTGGTGGATGCAACGTGGTAAGTAATCCTAGGGTTGCTTTGAAACAGCTCAATAAGTCGATTGGCGCTTCTTGCATGGCAAGTAATAAACGTTAATACTTGTGTGTTTTTTTGGTTGGAGTGTTTCCTGGTATTGCAATTGGCCAGGAAACACTTTTTATATGTATTTTTGAGATGTTGTAAAAATAAATGTTTCAATAGATAAAATCTACTTAACGATGAGATTAAAACTAATAAGGAGCGCCATTGTGAGCTTGGCATTCGTATTTACATCATGCCAAAGTAACGAGTATGCTGTTGTCTCACCTTCAGGCACGATTAAATTGACTTTCACCTTATCTGATGGCAATAGGCCAACTTATTCGATTAAATTCGATGGAAGCAAAGTGATTAAACCATCTACACTCGGCTTTGAATTCAAAAACATGCCCGCTTTGGGTTCAGATTTAAAAATCGATAGCGTTAGAACATCCTCTTTTTCCGAGGTATGGGAAATGCCCTGGGGCGACCAGCACTGGGTTGACAACACCTATAACGAGTTGAAGGTTTACCTGTCCGAGATAAAATCTCCTAACAGAAAGTTTGCTTTAAATTTCAGGGTTTTCAACGACGGGGTGGGGTTTCGGTATGAGTTTCCGGAACAGCCCTCCATGGATTCCGTTATTATACTTGCCGAAAATACAAAGTTTAATCTTAATGGCGATCACACCTGTTGGTGGCAACCAGGTGATTGGGATATATATGAGCATCTCTACCGCACAACTAAGCTGAGCCAGATTGATGCGGTGAATAGTAAAAGCAAAAACTTCCTTGCACAAACCTATATACCTGAGAATGCCGTGAATACACCCGTAACCATGAAAACATCGGATGGTATTTATCTCTGTTTTCATGAGGCTGATGTTTGCAACTATTCTGGCGCAACTTTGAGGGTTGATACGGTTAATCTTTCCCTGGAAACGGCTCTGGTTGGTAACGATTCTGGCGTAAAGGTGAAAACAAAGGCACCTTTCAGTACTCCTTGGCGAACAATTATTATCACCAGAAAGCCTGGCGATATCGTTACCTCTAAGCTGGTTCTAAACCTGAATGAGCCTAATAAAATAGGTGATATTTCATGGTTTAAGCCAATGAAGTATGTTGGGGTTTGGTGGGAAATGCATCTTGGTAAATCATCTTGGGATATGGCTAGCGGTAAGCATGGTGCCACAACTGCTAATGCAAAACGTTATATCGATTTTGCTGCCAAAAATGGTATAAAAGGATTGCTTGTTGAGGGATGGAATACAGGATGGGAGCATTGGATTGGGTTTGAAGACCGTGAGGGAATTTTTGATTTTGTAACCCCTTATCCCGATTATAATCTGAACGAAGTGGTACATTATGCAAAAAGCAAGGGGGTTAACCTTATTATGCACCACGAAACATCTGCTGCTCCACGAACCTATGAGCAGCAGCTGGATACAGCATTCCGCTTAATGCAGAGCCTTGGTATTCATTCCGTGAAAACCGGGTATGTTGGTAAAATCATACCCAAGGGTGAATACCACCAAGGCCAGTGGATGGTAAACCATTACAGGAAAGTAGTTGAAACAGCTGCAAAGTATCAGATTGCTGTTGATGCCCATGAACCCTTCAAGGGCACAGGCGAATGGCGAACGTATCCAAATGTTATTGCACGCGAGAACTTTAGGGGGCAGGAGTTTAATGCTTGGTCTACTGATGGAGGAAATCCACCTGAGCACCTAACAATCCTTCCGTTTACCGCTCAACTTGCCGGACCAATGGATTACACACCAGGCATTTTCAACATCAAGCTAAAACCTTATAAAGATGAAAACCAGGTAAACTCAACACTTGCCTATCAGCTTGCTCTCTATGTAGTGATATATAGCCCCATTCAGATGGTGCCCGATTTACCCGAAAACTATGAAGGACATCCTGCGTTTCAGTTTATTCGCGATGTGGGTGTTGATTGGGAGCAGTCGCTTGTGCTTGATGCCGAAATAGGCGATTACATTGCAATCGCCCGTGAAGAAAGAAATACGGGCCGTTGGTTTGTAGGTGCAATAACCGATGAGAACCCTAGAGATCTTACAATTAAATTTGATTTTCTAAAACCAAATGTGAAATACAGGGCAACATTCTACCTCGATGGCCCAGATGCGCACTGGGATAAAAATCCAACATCATATAAGATTGAGAACTATGAGATAGATAGCACTTCGGAGGTTGATTTAAAGTTAGCACCAGGAGGTGGTGCTGCTATTTCTATATTTCCTTTGTAGAAAAAATAGAGGCTACCTAAAAAAGGCAGCCTCTATTTTTATCGCTTTAGATATCTTGCAAAAACAGCAAGACAGGCTATGGGGATTGCTATTCCGAACACTAATCCAACCCAGTGGGCAAGTTGGAAGCCTTCGGGTGCAATGAGGATATAATTTGTTACAACAGCCGTCATGAAAAGTGCTGGTATTAAGGTTATGATGTATAGTTTCTTTTGTTGAGCCAGGTAAACGGTTATAGCCCAAAGAACAACTGTGGCCAGAACCTGATTACTCCAGAACATATATCGCCAAATAATGTCAAACTTAACTTGAGTTAAGGTAAACCCTATGACAAAAAGCGGAAGGCTTACCATAACCCTATTCCATAGTTTTTTTTGAGGGAATCTTAAAAAGTCTGCAACTATTAGTCTAGCGCTTCTGAATGCTGTGTCTCCAGTAGTTATTGGAGCTGCAACTACACCCAGAATTGCCAAAATTCCACCTATTGTGCCTAAGGTTGTGTTTGATATTTCTCGAATTATAATTGTAGCCTCGCCATTGTAGCCAGCTATTGCTGAGTTAAGCTGATTAACACCTCCGTAAAAACTCATCCCAATTGCTGCCCAAATTAAAGCTACAATACCTTCGGTAACCATTGCACCATAAAAAACCTTTCGACCCTCTTTTTCATTTTTTAGGCAACGTGCCATCATGGGACTTTGGGTTGAGTGAAATCCACTTATCGCACCACATGAGATTGTAACAAAAAGCATGGGGAAAAGAGGATATTTATCGGCATTGGCTTTCATATTATGAAAGTTATTCCATACCTCTGGTATGTCGTGTATGTAACCACCAGTAAATATTACAATAGTTATTCCTACTGCCATTACAATTAAAGCAAGCCCAAAAATGGGATAAAACCTCCCAATAATCTTATCAATAGGTAGAAGGGTTGCAATAATATAGTAAAAAAGGATAATAACAACCCAAACTCCTTTAGTCAGATGCGAAGGAGTTAATGATGAAAGAAGCGCTGCAGGTCCTGATATAAATGCAGCACCAACAAGAATCATTAGAATGAGAGTAAATCCACGCATGAATTGCTTAACGCTTAAACCCAGGTACTTACCAATGATTTCGGGAATGCTCATTCCCCCCATTCGTATTGATATCATACCTGAGAAATAGTCGTGAACAGCCCCACCCAAAATGTTGCCGAGCACAATCCAAACAAAGGCAACCGGACCGTATGCTGCACCAAGTACTGCTCCCACAATTGGCCCCAGGCCTGCGATATTTAGAAACTGAATTAGAAAGGCCCTCCACCATGGCATGGGAATGTAATCTACTCCATCCTGCATGGTGTATGCAGGTGTTTGATTTTCCGGGTTGATGCTGAAAATGCGTTCAACAAACCTTCCGTAAACGAAGTAACCCAATACTAAACCTATTACTGCAAAGATGAACGTATACATAATCCTCTACTTTTGGCGCTAAAGTTATCATTTTCATGATTTCGGTGTAAATCAAAGCGAGTTTTTTTAGCTTCTGTTGAAAAACTATTAAGTCATGTTGAAAAGTTATTCTGCTAACTAAAACATGACTCGTATTAAGGATATACATTTGTATTGTCAAGTAGGTCCCTTTTGGGTTAATAGGGAACCCGGTGAAAATCCGGGGCTATCCCCGTAGCTGTAAGCTCTTTGTTATCTTTTGCATGGATACCACTGTCCTGGAGTACCCGGATGGGAAGGTGGCAAAAGTCTGAGCAAGCCAGAAGACCTGCCTGCTTGGTTGTTTTCTTGTAGCCTTCGGGTGAAAGGCGAGGAGAGAAGGGGAAACCCTAAATTCTTCGGTTTTTCTATTCGGGGCTACCATTTGTCAAACCTTAAAATTATTAAAAATGAATGGTAGTCAACTTCCAAGCGAAATCGTGAAGCGTAATGGGGCTGTTGTTCCATTTGAGCCTTCAAAAATTACATTTGCCATTTACAGAGCCTTAAAGGCTGTGGGCAAAGGCTCATGGTCCTATGCCGAGGAGCTAACCACCGAGGTGATTGGTGAAATCAACAAGCTTACTGTTCGCCCAAATGTTGAACAGGTGCAAGATATTGTGGAGCAAATCCTGATGAAGATTCACCTGCACGATGTGGCTAAAGCCTACATACTTTACCGCAAGCAGCACGAACAGCTTAGGAATAGCAACGAGCTCCTGGGCAACCACAAGATTATTGATGATTATATCGATATTAACGATTGGCGCGTTAAAGAGAGTGCCAACTCTTCTTATTCGCTGCAAGGGTTAAACCAGCATATTGCCACTACAATTTGCTCACAGTACTGGCTCGATAGAATTTACCCACCTGAGGTAACAAAGGCCTACAGGAATGGCGATATCCACATTCACGATTTAGGATTTTTAAGCGTATATTGTGTTGGTTGGGATTTACAGGATTTATTATTGTCGGGTTTTAAAGGGGTTTCGGGAAAGATAGAAAGCACCCCTGCTAAACATTTAAGAACGGCCCTGGGGCAAGTTACCAACTTCTTCTACACCCTTCAGGGAGAAGCAGCGGGGGCACAGGCTTTTGCGAATTTCGACACCTATCTTGCTCCATTTATCTATTACGATAAGCTTACCTATAAGGATGTTAAACAGGCAATTCAAGAGTTTCTGTTTAATTTGAATGTTCCCACCCGTGTAGGTTTTCAGACACCATTCACTAATATAACGCTTGACCTTAAGGTGCCTGAGTTTATGCGTAATCAACCGGTCATTTACGCTGGCGAATATCAAAACAAGCTATACGGCGAGTTCCAGACCGAAATGGATATGTTTAATCGAGCCTTTGCAGAGGTAATGCTTGAAGGGGATGCCGCCGGTCGACTTTTCTCTTTTCCCATTCCAACTTACAATATTACATCCGATTTCGATTGGGATAACCCTTTATATAAGGGTATTTGGGAGATGACAGCAAAATATGGCGTACCTTATTTTAGCAACTTTATAAATTCCGACCTTCACCCCGATGATATTCGAAGCATGTGCTGCCGGTTACGAATCGACAAACGCGAACTATCGCGCCGTGGTGGTGGACTTTTTGCATCAAACCCATTAACTGGAAGTGTTGGGGTAGTTACTCTTAACCTCCCCCGTATCGGATACATTTCAGAAACCGAAGACGAGTTCTTCTCAAAACTATCGCAACTAATCGAAACTGCATCAACAAGTTTGGAAATTAAACGCAAGGTGATTGAAAACCTTACCGAAAAGGGATTATATCCTTATTCAAAGTTTTATCTCCGTGATATTAAAAAGCGTTTTGGAAAATACTGGGCAAACCACTTTTCAACTATTGGCATTGTTGGTATGAACGAATGCTGTATAAACTTTTTGGGCGAGGATATTACCACATCCAAAGGTTATGAGTTTAGCCTTAAGGTGATGGATTTTATGCGTGAGAAACTTGCGTTAATACAGGAGGAAACAGGCAACATATACAACCTTGAAGCAACCCCTGCCGAAAGCACATCGTATCGCCTCGCAAGAATCGATAGGCAAATATTCCCCGATATAGCAGTAGCCAACAGCAAAAACGTTTTAAAAGGTGCCAAACCGTACTATACAAACTCAACACAACTCCCAGTAGCCTATACAAACGATTTGTTTAAAGCTCTGAAACATCAAGAAAAATTACAGGAGAAATATACGGGGGGCACGGTGTTCCATATCTTTTTAGGTGAAAAACAACCAGACCCTGAATTGGTGAAACAAATGATTCGTAAGGTATTAAGTACCTATAGGTTACCATACATTACCCTTTCACCAACCTTTAGCATCTGCCCATCGCATGGTTATCTGTTTGGAGAGCACAGAACTTGCCCCAAATGTAAATCTGCTGGTGAAGAGGTTGCATGTGAAGTTTTTTCTAGAATTGTAGGTTACATTCGACCAGTAGAGCAATGGAATGAGGGTAAACAATCGGAGTTTGTTGACCGTAAACTTTTTGATACGGCCTTGAATAGGTAAACATGAAAATTGCAGCCATTCAACAACATTCGTTGATTGATTACCCCGGTTTGATATCCTGTGTGATTTTCACCTACGGATGCAATTTCCGATGCTGGTATTGTCATAATCATTGGCTGGTTCTACCATCGGCCGGGTGTAAGCAGATTGATACCGATAGCGTTTTTAATTTCTTAGCAGAACGGGTCGGTTGGCTCGATGGTGTGGTCATTTCGGGTGGCGAACCCACACTCCATCCCGATTTACCAACGTTTATTAAGCAAATCAAACAGTTTGGTTTTCGGGTTAAACTCGATACTAATGGCACTAATCCCAAAATGGTAGAGCATCTCATCGATGCAAGTTTAGTTGACTATGTTGCCATGGATATAAAGGCTTTACCTACTGCGGGTAACTATAGTAAAGTAATTGGGGTTGCCGATTCTGACATTATTGAACTGGTTAAGAAATCTATTGCAGTTTTACAAAAATCACAAATCGAGTATCAGTTTAGAATTACCTGGCCATCGGATAAGCCAAAATCGGAAATTGATGAGATAGAACAGGTTTTGAATGGCTGTAAGTTGCATGTAAATGAGTTAACTTTGGAGAATGGAATATTAGCTGATTATTTAACTTTTTAAGTGATGATTGATTTTTTTAATAACTTACTGTGCGGCAGTGGTGTGATAAGCACGCTGATTGTTCTTGGCTTATCTGCAGTTTTAGGTTTATTACTTGGTAAAGTTGAAATCAAAGGTATAAGCCTAGGTAGTTCCGGAACGTTGTTCGCAGGGTTGTTTCTTGCTCACTTTGGGCTGAAGGGTAATCCGGAGATGCTTCACTTTGTTAAGGAGTTCGGACTCATTCTTTTTGTTTATGCCCTTGGAATTGACATTGGACCACGCTTTTTAGGGACACTAAAAAGTAGTGGGCTTAAATTGAATATGATTGCCGTTTCGGTTGTTTTCTTAGGCTTTATAATTGCTTTACTGGTCAAATATTCTGCTGGCATCACTCCTGCTCAGGCTGTAGGATTGATGAGCGGTGCTGTCACAAATACTCCCGGACTTGGAGCGGCTCAACAGATTTTAACTGAACTTGGAGTTCAAAATGGTCCTAGTGAAGCTGGAATGGCATACGCCTTAGCCTATCCTTTTGGTATTATTGGTGTTATAACTGGCATGATAATTATTAGATTGCTTTTCAGGATTAATTTTAAAGCTGAAAATGAAAAGTATGTGGCTAAATTTAATGAGGGTGCTAAAAGAATTGAGAGCATTAGTGTTCAAGTAACCAACGAAAATATTTTGGGGAAGAGCATTGGTTTTATTAAAAAGAAACTCCAGGGTGAGATGGTTATTTCTCGTGTAGGTCGTGGAAATGAAATGTTGGTTGCATCCGATGCTCTGACCATTGAGCATGGTGATATAATTTACGGTGCAGCATCCGAGGTCCATTTCTCCGATATCGAGCTCAAGGTAGGGAAGGTGTCGCTGCAGGAGAAAAGAAGCTTGCCAGGCAATTTGGCCATGTTTCACGTGCTTTTTACCAATAAAAAGTTAGCGGGTAAAACCATTGAGCAAATTGGTATCTATCGCCGATATGAAGCCAATATTACCCGTATTATTCGCTCCGGAATTGAAATTCTTCCCACTTCGGAAACCGTAGTCGAAATGGGCGACCTGCTTAGGATTGTGGGTAAACGCGATTTGCTTGAGGATATCAAAAATGAGCTGGGTAATTCCGTAAAGGAGCTCACTGCTCCTAATACCATACCAATTTTTCTTGGGATAGTTTTTGGGGTTATAGTAGGAAGCATACCAATCTTTATTCCCGGATTATCAGCACCTGCCAAGTTGGGATTAGCCGGAGGGCCTCTTCTTATTGCCATTTTCTTCGGGCACAAAGGCCGAATCTGGCGTTTAAGCACTTATATTAGCCCTGGCGCTAATATGTTCCTTAGGGAATTTGGAATCCTATTATTCCTTGCTTGTGTTGGAATAGGCTCCGGCGAGGGATTTGTTGATGCTCTTTTAAATGGTGGCCTGAGGCTTATGGGTTATGGGGTTCTAATAACCGTTGTACCGGTTATTGTTGTTGGCACTGTTGCCCGAATGCTTAAATTCAACTACCTGGAGATTGTTGGAGCCCTTGCAGGCTCAATGACCGATCCCCCCGCACTTGAATTTGCCAATTCATTATATCAATCTAATGCACAATCGGCAGCCTACGCCACTGTTTACCCTCTTACTATGATTCTTAGAATCATGCTGGCTCAGATTCTGATATTTGTCTAGGGTTGTTGAAATTAGTAAAGGGTGGCTCAAATGAGCCACCCTTTAACTTTTTCTTTAAAAGCTTAGTTTAACCCTCTATTCTTTAGTAATGGTTCAATGCTGGGCTCTTTCCCGCGGAAATCCGTGTAAAGTTCCATTGCCTCCTTTGAACCGCCTTTCTCAAGAACACAAGTGCGGAATTTGCTGGCTACCTCTTTGTTGAGGATATCGCCGCTTTCAACAAATGCTTCAAAGGCATCGGCATCTAGCACCTCTGCCCAGATGTATGAGTAGTAACCGCTTGAGTAACCAAGCACGTCGCTGAAAATATGAGCAAAATATGTGCTACGATAGCGGGGTAATATCTCGGGGATTAGTCCAAGCTTATCCATTGAAGCCTTTTCAAAGGCAAGGATATCGTCAAGCTTTGCTTTCTCAGCTGTTAATGTGTGATAGTCCATGTCAAGAATTGAAGCAGCCAGATATTCAGTGGTTGCAAATCCTTGGTTAAAGTGCCCGCTTGCTTCTATTTTATTGATTAGCTCATCGGGCATAGGCTCTCCTGTTTGGTAATGGCGAGCATATTCCTTTAGATATTCTTTGTGTCCTGCCCAATGCTCCATAATCTGGCTTGGTAGCTCAACAAAGTCGCGAGGAACATCTCTTAAACCGGCATACTTTACTTTGCTAAATAGAGCGTGAAGAGCATGACCAAACTCATGGAAGAATGTTTCTGCCTCGTCGTAGCTTAGCAGCGCTGGTTTATCGCCTGTTGGTTTTGAGAAGTTACATACAATTGAAACCACTGGGGTTACAAATGTGCCATCGGGTCTAACTCTTTGGCTACGATATGTTGTACACCATGCACCAACTGTTTTGCTCTCGCGAGGGAAAAAGTCTAGGTAAAGAATTCCGAGATGCTTGTCATCCGATTCTTTAACTTCGTAAACCTCGCAATCGGGATGGTAAACTGGAAGGTCGTTGCGCTTTTCATATTTCAAACCGTATAGCTTTTCGGTTAATTTGAAAACACCTGAACGAACCGCATCGAGCGATAGGTATGGACGAAGCATCTCCTCATCCAAATCAAACTTGGCTTTGCGAACCTTTTCGGCATAGTACCACCAATCTGCCGGCCCTATCTTAATGTTAGCACCTTCGGCATCTGCTAACTTTTGCATCTCATTACGTTCCTCTTTTGCCCTTTTAATGGCAGGTTCCCAGATTTTGTTCAATAAATCGTAAACATTTTCAGGCACTTTAGCCATATTCTCATCTAAAACAAAGTGAGCATGAGTAGGATAACCTAAAAGTTCAGCCTTTTGCTGGCGAAGGTCTACTATCTTCTTAATTACCTCCTTGTTGTCGTGCTCATTATTGTTGTTCCCACGCATGTAGTAGCCATAATATAGCTTCTCGCGCAACTCATGGTTTTGCGAGTAGGTTAGGAAGGGCAGCATGCTAGGCTTATAAATTGTATACACCCATTTGCCTTCCATCCCTTTTGCTTTTGCCTCTTCCGCACCCATGGCCTTAACCGATTCCGGTAGCCCAGCTAAATCTTTCTCATCGTCTATAACAATGTAGTAATCATTGTTCTCTGCAAGTAGGTTCTCGCTAAACTTTAATGCTAGCATAGAGAGCTCCTGGTTAATTTCACGTAGTTTTGCTTGTTTTTCTGCATCAAGGTTTGCTCCGCCACGAACAAACGACTTGTAGGTTTTCTCAATCAGCAGCTTTTGCTCGGGTGTATATTCCTTTTGGCCTATGGTTTCATATACAGCCTTAACCCGCTCAAAAAGTTTAGGATTCATGCTGATATCGTCGCGGTGCTTGGCAAGCATTGGTGAAACCTTTTTTAGAACTTCCTGTAGGGAGTCGCTGGTATTTGCAGAGTTCAGGTTTTCCAATGTTAGAACAATGTTTTCCAATAGCTCACCGCTATTGTCCAGCGCATAAATGGTATTTTCAAAGGTGGGAGCCTCTGTACTCGTTACAATGGCATCAATTTCATCCATTTGTTGCTTAATTGCTTCTGCAATGGCAGGCTCAAAATGTTCGGGTTTAATCTTATCAAAGGGTGGCACACCAAAAGGAGTGTCATACTCCTTGAGCAATGGATTGTTGGAACTATTGTTCCCGGTACATGCAATCATTAATCCCATGATTCCAAGGGTTAAAATGATTAAACTTTTTCTTTTCATCTTTACATGTTTTATGAGTTGATTTTCAGTTTTATGAGTTGATTTAACATTCCGAAAGTTAGCAATATTGCTTTAATTTTTTACTTTCAGTTTTACTTTTTGCTTTATAGCACATATTTCTCCTTTAAGATTTTTTAAGTGAATTAGAAACAATGCGCTTAATCATTCAACTGGGAATTGAGAAAAGTTTAGAATATTGTTTTACTTTTGTGGTTAATTCATGGATGTTTAACAGGTAAAAAAAGAGTTATTATGGGAGCATTTCACGCCTATGATATTAGGGGAATTTATAACAAGGATTTCAATAAGGATGATGCCTATAAAATAGGATTCTTCCTTGTAGGTTTGCTTGAAACCGATAAAGTGCTAGTTGGACGCGATGCTCGTGAATCGTCCGACGAGATTTACGAATACCTAACCCGGGGAATAACTGATGCCGGTGCCGATGTATATAACCTTGGTTTGGCTACCACTCCTATGGTTTACTATGCAACAGCAAAGGGAAATTTTAAGGCGTCGGTTCAAATTACCGCCTCGCACAACCCAAGGGAGTATAATGGTATGAAGGTGTCGCGCGAGAATGCCGAACCTGTTGGCTATGATACTGGTCTTAAGGTGATTGAGGAAAAGATTAAAAATAATAAGCCAATTGTACCTGCGCCAAATAAGGGTAGAATAATCGAACATGACATTAGATCTGAATATATTGATTTCTTGAATGGATTCAAGCGCGATTATTCCAACCTAAAAATCGGAATCGATTGCTCAAATGGTATGGCGGCTCTAATTATTAAGGATATACTGGGAGAGTCACCCGTTTACCTTTACGACGAGCTCGATGGAACATTTCCAAACCATGAGGCAAATCCGCTAATCCCGGAAAATGTAGTTGATTTACAGAATCTGGTTAAAAAGAATGGCTGCGATGTGGGAATCATTTTCGATGGCGATGCCGACCGTGTGATGTTTGTTGATGAGAATGGCCGTTTTATTTCCCCTGACCTCATGATTGGTGTTCTTGGCCATTACTTCCTTGAGGAGAAAGGCTTAAAGGGTAATGTTTTACAGGATATCCGTACTTCAAAGGCCGTTGGGGAGTACTTAACACCTATGGGTGCTACAATGCACACCTGGCGTGTTGGTCGTGCTTTTGCAGCTAAAAAACTACGCGAAATTGATGGAATATACGGGGGCGAACTTGCTGGGCATTACTACTTCCGCGATTTCTACTACTCCGACTCCGGGATGCTGGCTTGCATTCTTATTTTGAACGTGGTTAGCAAGATGAAGGCTCAGGGTGTTACCCTTTCTCAGCTAATTTCCAGAATCGAAACCTATGCCAACTCTGGAGAAATAAACTTTAAGCTCGAACGCAAGCGCGAGGCTATGGATGCCGTTCGCGATTTCTTCATATCGGAGGAAAAGCCAACCGCTTCCTATGACTTTGATGGCTATCGTGTTGAGTTCCCCGATTGGTGGTTCAACATCCGCCCGTCTAATACCGAACCCTACCTTCGTTTCATTGCCGAGGCCAAATCGCGTGAAATGTTAGATGAAAAAATAGCCAGAGCTCGCGAGATTATTGCAAGGTTTAGCTAAAATCAATCACAATGATTTCACAGAATCGGTTGGAGATTGAAGGGAAGAATGAACGTTACCTTGTCGATCTGACCGATTCTTCCTCCATACTTAAAGCAAACGGCGAAATCTGTTCAACTTATCTTGGCAAATCGCTTGAATCGGGTAGGAGGGTAGTTGTTAAGCGTTACCATAGCTGGATTAAAACCACACCAGAATATTTTTGGCGTGTGGAGCGCGAGGCTGATGCCATAAATGCTTGTTCGCAAATTCAATCGGAATTGGTTTATCATGAGGGTGTTTATTACCTCATTGTGGATTATGTTGAAGGTTTCAGCTTTAAGGAACTCACTCGTTGGAGGTATCACCGAAAGCTGAGTTTCTCCGATTTAATTTCGATTTCCATTAAAGCCTTAGAGGCTTTAAGTAGAGTTCATCGGGCTGGATTTGTCCATTGCGATATTAAACCCTCAAACATTATAGTAAATTCAGATGATATTAAAAGAGTAGCCTATGCCGAGGTTAAAATAATAGACTTTGGTATGGCAAGAAAACCAGCAGAACCTCTACATATGGGCGAACGAAAGTTACCTTTTGGGCTAATCTATTCCGCACCTGAGCAAGTTCTTAATTTATGGGAGCTAGTTAGCATTCAAACAGACATCTACTCAATTGGTGTTGCTCTTTGGCAGCTTTTTACACGAGTTGAGCCATGGATGACAGATAACCCGCTAAAGACAATACATATACAGCTCACTCAAGAACTGCCAAAGAATAGAAGGATACCTCAAGGACTAGAGCAGGTGCTTAAAAAGGCAACCTCAAAAGCAAAGCTTGCAAGACCCCCACATATGTATACCAGAACACAGCTAATAGATATGCTGGAACATGCGATAGAAAATAGGTACAAAAATGTTGATCAGTTTTTAAAGGAGATAGTTGTGTTAAAAAAGTTTTAGGGTTGGTTTTGTAATTTAAAAAAATCAGTATCTTTGCAGCGCTAAACAAAGGCGGGGTGTGGCGCAGTTGGCTAGCGCACTTGCATGGGGTGCAAGTGGTCGTCCGTTCGAGTCGGATCACCCCGACCAGTTACTTAGGAGAGGAGGTAGACGAACCTTCTCTCCTTTTTTTTTCGCAGGTGGCTATCGCATCCCGATGTGGGTCGGGATGGTCGTCCGTTCGAGTCGGATCACCCCGACCATCAAAATAAAGGAGGTTTAAACGACCTCCTTTTTTCATTTCCCCCATTTGGCTAGCGCATCCCGACATGTGTCGGGATGGTCGTCTGATCGAACCGAGCGGCGCTTAAACGCCGCGAGCTCGTGAGCGGAGCGAATAATCGAGAATAAAGTGCCTGATAATGATGTAGATAGCATGTTGAATTCAATATGTTTTTAGAGTAAAGCAAAAATTATTCGTGTATTCATGGCAAAAAAAACAGAGCCACGAATTCACGAATAAAGAAACGAATAAATTTGTATATTCGTGTTAGAGCATTCGTGCATTCGTGGCGGTATATTCGTGCATTCGTGGCAAAAAAAATAAAATATGGAAAAAATTATTTACAAAGAAGAAAGCTATAAGATCATAGGCAAATGCATGGAAGTTCACAATAATTTGGGCCCTGGATTTCCTGAGATTGTTTATAAGGATGCCTTAGAGTTTGAGTTCAGGAAAGCCAATATTCCATATGAAAGGGAAAAAATGTACGAGGTGAATTATAAAGGAATTATTTTGCCACATAAATTTTTTGCCGACTTTGTTGTATTTGATAATATAATTTTAGAGGTAAAAGCTGTTTCAGGCATTTCCGATGAGTTTATAGCACAGGCATTAAACTATCTAAAAGTATCGGGCAATCAGCTTGCATTATTAGTTAACTTTGGTGAGTTGAGGTTGAATTATAAAAGAATAGTGCTATAAATAACTGCCATTCATTCAGGGAAATAAATTATTCGTGCATTCGTGGCAAAAGAATCAGAGCCACAAATTCACGAACAAAATGACATTATTTATACATTCATGGTAAGAACATTCGTTCATATGTAGCATTTGTTACATCCAATACTCTACTATTCAAGTGATTAATGCTATTGTTGCCAATATATCATTAAACACGAATGGGATTAAGCATTTTATTGGTTATGTTAGATGTGGTTTAAATGTGGTATATATTAAAAATAATCTCCCTTTCATGTTGCACCCAACGCCTGCTAGAGCCGTCTAATTATTGTTTAACATGCTTGACTTTTCACTTTTGTTTACTGTTCTTGTTCATTGGTAAAATGCGTAAAGCAGGTATAATAAAAAGTGTCATAAAACAAACAGATTGGTTATACTATATGAAGAATGTTTATTTTGTGTTGTAAAAAATAAAAAAAATGTTGCAAAGGATAAATAATGATTATAAATTTGGATTGTATAGCTAAATTATTTTTAACACTAAAAACGTAAAATTATGAAATCAAAATCTTTATTCGTATTCTGTTCTGTTCTGTTCTGTTCTGTTCTGTTCTGTTCTGTTAAATTCTTGTAAGAAAGATGTTGTGGAAAATCCTGTAATGGATTTGGAAAAGTTAAATCCCTATGATTCTTACGGGAAAAAACACAATCAGGAACTTTCTGACCTCATTGGCAACCATGAACTAAAAAAAATGAAAGGGAAACAATTTTATGGCTATGCATTAAAATTGATGAATGAAAAACACCATTTTAAAACAATTGTTAATGAAAATTATGTTTATAATTTTGTAGAGAGTTATACTGCAAATCCCATTCAATTTACTGACAGCATTCTCCAAAATTATTCCTTTTCAAAGAATTATGTACGCCAATTTTTAAGCGAAATCTCTGAAGCAGATGAAATGATCGATTATACTAGATTAATAGAGGATTTTGAATACAATGTAATAGTTAAGTCGGATATTTCGCAACAAGAGAAAGAGTTACTCCTGGTATATTTTGCCACATTTCGTAATAGCTATAATTTTTGGAATAAATATGTAAAAAAGGACAGTAAAAAATTCCCATTTCCTGCCTGGGTAGTATATGGAGCAGATGCCATTGGGTTGGTTTCAGGAATTTTTACAACTCCATTTGTGGCTTTTCCCTTAGCAGCCATTGTATCCTATGGTGCTTACAAAAAGGAGTAGAAAACAACGTACCATTTAGCTAAAAGATGGGTAAATTTTTAATGTTAAATAGCTTAAAATTTAGACTTATGAAGAAAGTATTAATAGCGGCAATATTATCTGCTATAGTATTTTCCGGTGCTAAATCTCAAAATATCACCGGAATGTACTCCAATTTGGGGAACGGCTATTTGTATAATACAAGTCAGCCCGATTTTTATAAGAACTCAATTGGAAAAGCCTTCAGTTTTGGCCTTTATAACAAGTTTGCCATTAAAAGCCTTCCAAGTCGCTTGAACTATGACCTTTCACTTTGCAATTTTCACTACCAG
The DNA here is from genome assembly GCF_013265555.1 of Tenuifilum thalassicum. Lineage (GTDB taxonomy): Bacteria > Bacteroidota > Bacteroidia > Bacteroidales > Tenuifilaceae > Tenuifilum > Tenuifilum thalassicum. The sequence goes on from NZ_CP041345.1 coordinate 1,106,343, forward strand.
GACGATACTGTTAGCGCTGTTGCCCTTCAAAACATGCTTGGGTTAGATTGGTTGATTAGTCCATTCAGTAAGGGTAGTTCAGAGCAGGTGAATTTATTTATCGGGGTAGGAATTTATACTCTTTTCCAGACACGCTCCTTCGAGCCAAAATCGGGTATTGAAACCATAAACGATGGCTTTGCGGGTTATGTTGGTTTAGGGTTCAAGGTTAACTATGTTATTCCACTCAAAGAAAGCGAAAAGAGTGAATCGGCTTTCACTCTCGGTTTTGTCTATCGACCGAAAGTTCTTTTGTTGAGCAAAGAAAACGTCCCCACATTTACTACGGCATCTTTGACATTAGGATTTGAATTTGGAAGAAAGCGTTAGTGTTGAGTAGTATCGTTTTTTTTGCAGTTATCACCAATTTTTTGTATGCATATTAAGGCTGACAGGTAGGTGCTTGCCAGCCTTACTTTTTTTGGAGGTTTTCATGAAACGATGGTTTGTGCTTTACAAGTTCTTAACCTTTACGAAAAATTTCACTATCTTTATTGTTGTAAAACGTTGTTTAAAATCAATTTAAATAACGTAAAAATCTTAAGAAAATATTAGTATTTTTGCATCAAATTGAAATATCTAAATTTGTAAATATTATAAACTATGGCAGTATTTAAATCGCTAAACACAAACGATCCTAATGAGGGCGCAGGTAAAGAGCTACCTGTTGAAAAGGTTCGAGTACTGATTTTAGGTTCAGGGCCTGCTGGTTACACTGCAGCAATATATGCTGCTAGGGCAAACCTTAATCCAGTGCTCTACGAAGGTATTCAGCCTGGTGGTCAGTTAACCACAACTACCGAGATTGAAAACTTCCCTGGTTATCCAAATGGAATCACTGGACCTGAAATGATGGAAGACCTTAAAAAGCAAGCCATGCGCTTCGGAACCAATGTTCGCTTTGGTATTGCTACTAAAACGGACCTTTCTAATCAGCCCTACAGAATTACAATTGATGATGAGAAAATCATTGAGACTGATGCTCTTATTATTGCTACAGGAGCAACAGCAAAGTACCTTGGCTTAGAGTCTGAGGATAAGTTTAAGGGTCAAGGTGTTTCAGCATGTGCAACCTGCGATGGGTTTTTCTACCGCGGCAAGGATGTTGCTGTAGTTGGAGGCGGCGATACCGCCTGCGAGGAGGCAACCTATCTGGCTGGCCTTTGCAACAAGGTTTACATGGTTGTTCGTAAACCTTATCTTCGCGCCTCAAAGGCCATGCAGGAAAGAGTATTCAATACTCCTAACATCGAAATTCTTTTTGAACATGTAACTAAGGAAATTGTAGGCGATGAGAGTGGTGTTAACGGTGTTATCCTAACCAATACCAAGGAAGGAAAAGATGTTAAGGTTGATATTTCTGGCTTCTTCCTGGCAATAGGGCATCATCCAAATTCAGATATTTTCAAACCATGGATCGAAACCGACGAGGTTGGGTACATTAAAACAGTTCCCGGAACATCTAAAACAAACCTACCAGGAGTTTTTGCCTGTGGCGATGTTCAAGATCCTACCTATCGTCAAGCAATTACTGCTGCGGGTTCTGGTTGCAAAGCAGCAATTGATGCAGAGCGATACTTAGGAGAAAGAAATTTTTAGATTATGAGCTTGATATAAAATAAAGAGGCTGCCATTTTTGACAGCCTCTTATCTTTTATAGTGTAATTAAAGATTAGATCTGTGCAATTTTCTCTTTATCGTATTTTCCTGCTAAAAGTTTTTCCCTAACAGCAGCAAATGCCTTTATTGTCTCCTCAACATCGTCAAGAGTGTGAACTGCAGTTGGGATAAGGCGTAGCAGAATTTGACCTTTAGGAATAACAGGATAAACAACCATTGAACAGAAAATGTTATAGTTTTCGCGTAGGTCATAAACCAGGTTTGCTGCCTCAGGGATACCACCTTTCATGTAAACTGGAGTAACAGGTGATTCTGTTTTGCCAATATCAAATCCCATTTCTTTTAAACCTGATTGTAGAGCATTTACTACCTTCCAAAGGTTTTCTTTAAGATCAGGTTGAGTTTGTAATAGTTCAAGACGCTTTAGAGCACCAATCACCATTGGCATAGGCAGCGATTTTGCAAAAATTTGTGAACGCATATTGTAAGCTAGGTATCTAACTACCTTTTCATTTGAAGCAACAAAACCGCCTATTCCAGCCATACTCTTAGCAAAGGTGGCAAAGTAGATATCTATCTCGTCCATAACACCGAAGTGCTCAGGTGTACCTGCTCCAGTTTTACCCATTGTCCCAAAGCCGTGAGCATCGTCAACAAGAATGCGGAAGTTGAACTCCTTTTTCATGTCAACAATGGCTTTTAGGTTGCCTAAATCGCCTGCCATGCCGAATACCCCTTCGGTGATAAGTAAAATGCCGCCACCTGTTTTTTCAGCTGTTTTTGTAGCATGCTGTAACATTTTACGGCAACTATCCATATCGTTGTGCTGGAAAACAAAACGCTTACCCGGAAATAAACGCAAACCGTCAATAATACATGCATGCGATTCTGAATCGTATACAACTACGTCGTTGCGGCTTAGCATGGTGTCAATAATCGATAGCATGCCCTGGTAACCATAGTTTAGAAGGTAAGCCGCCTCTTTACCAACAAATTTGGCAAGCTTTTGCTCCAGCTCCTCGTGCTTGCTAGTCTGACCGCTCATCATCCTTGCTCCCATTGGATATGCCATCCCATACTGTGCAGCTGCTTCGGCATCAGCTTTTCGAACTTCAGGATGATTTGCTAGTCCTAGGTAGTTGTTTAAACTCCATGTCAAAACCTCTTTGCCGCGGAATTTCATCCGTGGTTTAATTTCGCCTTCGAGTTTAGGAAATGAAAAATAGCCATGGCTATACTCCTGCCATTGGCCTATCGGGCCCATGTTGTTAATTTTGTCAAAAATATCCACTTTTATAAAGTTTTTGTTAATAAATTTGTATTTGTCAAAATTGACAGCAAATCTATATTAAATTTAGATTAATTGCATTTTATTAAAGGAAAAATTATTAACTACAAGTTCTAAGTATAAGATAATCAGATGTTAATGGTGCTTTTAATGTGATAGGTTTGTTTTTTTTAACTTAAAGAGTATAAAACTGTTACAATTAATCAAGATTTTCAATAAATTTGCCTGCTTAAATGATGCTTTAAAAAATTAGTATTTATGAGACTTCAAGGCCTTTTGCATTTAAAAAAACCGCTAATTATTGCGATTCCTGTTCTAATTGTATTTTTGTTTTCCTGCAGCGGATTTGAAAAAATACTAAAGAGCGACGACTACGAGTACAAGTACAAGATGGCCTTAGAGTACTATAAAAAGAAGGATCATTATAGGTATGTAACTTTACTTGAGCAGCTGCAAAATGTATATCGAGGAACCTTTAGAGCCGATACCATTGAGTTCTATTTAGCTATGGGCTACTTTAATCAGGGCGATTACTTGCTTGCCGGGCATCAGTTTGATATGTTTAGGAAGAATTATAAACGCAGTGCCTTTACTGAGGATGCTGAGTTCATGTATGCTTACTGCTACTATAAATCGTCACCCCGGCCAGAGCTAGACCAAACAAATACATATGCCGCCATAGAAGCTTTTACTGAGTATATCAATAGGTACCCTAATACAAAGCGTAAAACCGAAGTAAATAAGATAATGAATGAGCTTAAGGATAAGCTCGTGGAAAAGTCCTATTTAAGCTCCATGCTTTACTATAAGATTGGCGATTATAAAGCTGCAATTGTTGCAATTCGAAATAGTATAAACGATTATCCTCAAAGTAAGTATCGCGAAGAACTTATGTTTCACCTATTAAAAGCATCGTACTTGCTTGCCGACAATAGTGTTGAGAGTAAGCGCCGAGAGCGTTTCCAAAATACTTTGGATGAGTACTACTCTTTTATTAGCGAATTTCCAGAATCGAAATATATCGATGAGGCTAAAAAGATGTATGAAGCCTCAATGAAAGTTTTGCAAAACGTAAATTAATATATAGCTATGGACATTAAGAAAATCAATGCACCAACTAACACTGTAACCAGAGATTTAGACAAGTTAGATAAGGATACTGGTAACATTTACCAGACTGTCCGAATTATAGCTAAAAGAGCAAATAAGCTAAGCGTTGATATTAAGCAGGAACTCAACAGAAAGCTTGAAGAGTTTGCTTACTATACCGATAATTTGGAAGAAGTTTTTGAGAATAGAGAACAAATTGAGATTTCTAAGTTCTATGAGCGTCTTCCAAAACCAACCTTAATAGCTGCCCAAGAGTTCCTTGATGGAAAGCTGCATTACGAATTTAAAGAGGAACAAACCGAGGAAAGTGAGGCTTAAAGACAAACATATTCTCATTGGTGTAACCGGGAGTATTGCAGCCTACAAGGCTGCATCACTTATCCGGTTACTTGTTAAAGAGGGGGCAGAGGTAAAGGTGATAATGACTCCTTTAGCCAAAGAGTTTATCACCCCTTTAACCCTTGCAACCCTTTCCAAGAACCCTATTCTTGTAGACTTTTTTAATCCAGAGAATGGCGATTGGAATAGCCACGTCGATTTAGGTCTTTGGTCCGATTTGTATTTGATTGCTCCTGCTTCAGCTAATACTATCGCTAAAATGGCTACTGGTGTAGCCGATAACCTTTTGCTCACTACTTATCTATCGGCAAAATGTCCTGTTATGGTGGCTCCAGCTATGGATCTGGATATGTACAGCCATCCTATTACACAGCAAAACATTAGCACATTACAGAATCGAGGGAATATTATCATTGAGGCCGCAACCGGTGAATTGGCAAGTGGCCTTAGTGGTAAAGGAAGAATGGAGGAGCCCGAAAAAATTCTTGAACAGGTTGTTTCTTTTTTTTTAACCAGTGATAGGTTTAAGGGCCAAAAGATACTTGTAACTTCGGGACCAACATTTGAACATATCGATCCCGTTCGATATATTGGCAACCATTCTAGCGGAAAGATGGGGAATGCAATAGCCCTTGAGTTTGCAAAGCAAGGCGCCATTGTTGAACTTGTGTCGGGACCTGTAGCTAAATACCCTGTTCATCCTAACATTAACTTACACAAGGTTACATCTGCTCAGCAAATGTTTAATGAGGCAAGTAGGTTATTTCCTGATGTCAACATTGCTGTATTGGCAGCTGCAGTAGCCGATTTTACTATCGAAAATTTCTCCGATACTAAAATTAAACGAAAGGATCAGGAGTTAACCATAAAGCTTAAACCCACTAAAGATATTGCTGCACACCTAGGCAAAGAAAAAAAGGTAAATCAGCTATTAGTAGGTTTTGCTCTAGAAACAAACGATGAGCTTGAGAATGCAAAATCGAAGCTAGAGCGAAAAAACCTAGATTTGATAGTACTAAACTCCATGAGCGACCTAGGCGCTGGTTTTGGACATGACACCAATAAGGTTACTTTTATTAACCGCCATGGGGAGGTTAAACCATTTAGCCTTAAAAGTAAGGAAGCAGTTGCTGCTGATATAGTTGAAGAGGTTTTCCAAATGTTATCCCAGAAATAATATGCAACATGAAACGAATAGGTTTACTAGTCCTTCTTTTCATCCCTTTAATAGCTTTTTCTCAGGAGTTACGATGCAACGTATCAGTTAACTCACAGCGCATTCAGGGTACTAACCGTATTCTTTTTCAGAACATGCAAACGGCAATCTATGAGTTTATGAATAACACTACGTGGACAAACCACGTGTATAGTTTCGATGAACGCATAGAGTGTAGCATAATGCTAAATATTACTGAGCAAATAGGTTCCGATGAGTTTAAGGGTACCATTCAGGTTCAATCGCGCCGTCCTGTTTTTAACACATCGTACAATACTACGATGCTTAATTTCCAAGATAATAACCTTCATTTTCGCTTTCGTGAGTATGAAAAGATTGAGTTCTCTGAATCAACCCACCTAAATAATCTCTCATCAATTTTAGCCTTTTATGCTTATGTGATAATTGGCCTCGATTATGACTCGTTTTCCCTTTTGGGTGGAACGGAATACTTTCAAAAGGCTGAACGCATTGTTTCTAATGCCCAAAATGCTGTGGAACGTGGTTGGAAGGCCTATGAGGGTAACCGGAAGAATCGATATTGGTTGATTGAGAATCTGCTTAATCCTAAATATAAACCCCTAAGAGAAGCAATATATAAATACCATAGGTTAGGACTTGATGTGATGAGCGAAAAAACTGCTGAGGGAAGGGCTGAAATTGCTGAATCGTTAGTTTTACTTCAGCGCGTCTATAGGGAGAAGCCCGATCCTTACCTGTTTGCCCTTCAACTTTTTTTTGATGCCAAGTCCGATGAGCTGGTTAACATTTTTTCCGAATCGTTTCCAACCGAAAAGGCTAGGGTGGTTAATATTCTAACCGAAATTGACAACGCAAATGCAAGCAAGTATAAGAAGATAATTGAACAACAAAATAACTAGAGGTTAAAGGCATGATTCGGAGGTTATACATACAGAACTATGCCATAATTGATGAGCTTGAAATAGAATTCAAGAAAGGTCTTAATATAATTACCGGAGAAACAGGGGCAGGTAAATCGATACTCCTTGGTGCACTATCTTTAATACAAGGTCAACGTGCAGATACTTTCGTTCTAAAAAGCGAAGGCAAGTCTTGTATTGTTGAGGCCGAATTCGATATCTCTAGCTATAACCTTCAAAGTTTTTTTAATCAGTACGACATCGATTATGATGATCTGACTATTGTTCGTAGGCAGATTAACAGTAATGGGAAATCTAGGGCATTTATAAACGAGATTCCAGTAAATCTTAATCAGCTCAAGGAGTTGGCTAATCGGTTGATTGACATACATTCACAGCATCAGAATCTTTTATTAGGAAATGCTCTTTTCCAGCTAAACGTACTTGATGCCCTTGCTGTTTCCGAAGATGATTTGGCCGATTACAGCAAAGTTTACAATAACTATAAACGGTTAAAGCAGGAGCTAAACCAACTTGAAGCAAAAGCAGAATCTGCCAAACAGGAATTCGATTATCTCTCATATCAACTAAATGAGCTAAAAGCTGCTAATTTAAAGGAGAATGAGTTAGATGAGCTGGAGCAGCTCCAGAATGAACTTAATCATGCTGCTGATATTAAATCGGCTTTAGAATTTGCATATGCATCTCTTAATGCCGACGAGCTCTCTATTCTTCCAAAGCTTAAGGAAATAGAATTGCAGCTTAAAAAAATTGAGCCCTACTACGGTTCAATTACTGAGCACGTTCAAAGGCTTGAAAGTGCAAGACTTGAAATTAAAGATATATCTGACGAGCTAGATTTTTTGAACGCTAGGGTAGAAGTGAATGATGATGAGTTAGAACGAGTAACTCAACGAATCGATACAATTTATGCACTCCTAAACAAGCACCGATTATCAGAGTATAATGAACTTCTTGACCTGAAAGATAAGCTGGAGAAACAGGTATCGGAAATTGAAAATATTGATTTTAGCCTTGATGAAAAGCGTAAAGCGCTTAAACAGGTTGAGGATATTCTTTCGGCTAAATCCGATGCGTTATCGAAAAACAGAAAGCAAACAGTTCCTAAAGTTGAAAAACATGTATCGGAGCTACTTCAAACGCTCGGAATTAAGCATGCAGTTTTCAAAATAAGTATAGATAAAGTAGATGAGTTTCAACCATGGGGTAGAGATAAAGTAGTTTTCTATTTTTCGGCAAACAAGCAGGTAGCACCTCAAGAACTTTCAAAAGTGGCTTCTGGCGGTGAGCTTTCAAGATTGATGCTTGCCCTTAAATCATTGCTGGTTAAATCTTCTGGATTACCCACTGTTATATTCGATGAAATCGATACAGGTGTTTCGGGCGAAATAGCCCATAGAATGGGAGAGATTATTTATTCCCTATCAAAAGGAATGCAGGTAATAAATATAACTCACCTTCCGCAGATTGCTGCAAAAGGCACTACCCACTTTTTGGTTTACAAACGCATTACCGATCATCAAAGCTTAACTGAAATTAAACTCCTTTCACCTGAAGAAAGGGTTAATGAAATAGCCAAAATGTTAAGTGGGGAAAAGGTAACCGATGCAGCTTTACAAGCAGCCAAGGACCTTTTAAGTTCAAACGTTAGCTCAAACTAATCGAACACTTTTTCATTTTCTTTGTTTATCTTTGTTAGTTTAATTAAACGATGTATTATGGCTTACAATTTACTAAAAGGTAAAAAGGGACTTATTTTTGGTGCCCTAAATGAAAAATCAATTGCGTGGCAGGTGGCAGAGCGCGCATATGAGGAGGGCGCTGAGGTTGTACTATCAAACACATCTGTGGCTTTAAGGTTTGGGACTGTTAATGAGCTTGCAGAACGTATTAACTCAATTGTTATTCCCGCCGATGCTACTAATATTCAAGACTTAGAGAATCTGATAGACAAAACCATGGAGCGATTTGGTGGTAAAATCGATTTTATTTTACACTCCATCGGGATGTCGCCTAATGTTAGAAAAGGTAGAACATACGACGACCTGGATTACGATTTTTTCCATAAAACGCTCGATATTTCAGCTATTTCGTTTCATAAGGTTTTGCAAACCTGTTGGAAGAAAGATGCTATAACTCATGGTGGATCAGTAGTGGCTCTTTCTTATATCGCAGCACAACGTACCCTTTATGGTTATAACGATATGGCCGATGCAAAAGCACTCCTGGAATCTATTGCTCGTAGCTTTGGTTATATTTATGGCCGTGAACGTGGTGTGAGAATCAATACAGTTTCGCAATCTCCAACAGAAACTACCGCTGGCGGTGGCGTTATGGGGTTTGATGCACTGCTTGATTTCTCTAATCGCATGTCGCCCCTCGGAAATGCCAGTGCGCTCGATTGTGCAGACTTCTGCATCACATTATTTAGCGATTTAACCCGTAAAATTACCATGCAAAACATTTATAACGATGGTGGTTTTTCTAGCATGGGTATGAGTAATAGGGCAATGGCTGTTTATAACCGTAATCTAGAAGAATGCAAGGACTGTAAGTAGTGTTTACCAAAAATTAATAAAAAAGCCCGCAGAAAGCGGGCTTTTTTATTATCCTAAGTATGATTTTAAAAGTTTGCTTCTTGAGGTATGTCTTAATCTTCGTATGGCTTTTTCTTTTATTTGGCGAACACGCTCACGTGTTAGCCCAAACTTTTCACCAATCTCTTCAAGAGTCATTTCTTGACAACCAATTCCGAAGAATAGCTTTACAATGTCACGCTCTCTCTCGGTTAGCGTAGCCAATGCACGTTCAATTTCCTTGCTTAGCGATTCGTTTATTAGGCCACGATCGGCGCTAGGTGAATCGTTGTTTACAAGTACATCGAGCAGGCTATTATCTTCACCATCAACAAAAGGAGCATCAACCGATACATGGCGTCCACTAACGCGTAGTGTGTCATTAACTTTCTCCTTAGGAAGTTCAAGTAGGTCGGCAAGCTCTTCGGGGGATGGGGTGCGTTCAAATTGCTGTTCAAATTTAGAAAAGGCCTTGTTTATTTTATTCAATGAACCAACCTGGTTTAGAGGTAAGCGGACAATACGAGATTGTTCAGCTAGTGCCTGTAGGATTGATTGGCGAATCCACCAAACGGCATAGGAAATAAACTTGAACCCCCTTGTTTCATCAAACTTTTCTGCAGCCTTAATAAGTCCAAGATTACCCTCATTGATAAGGTCGGGAAGACTAAGACCTTGATTTTGGTACTGCTTTGCAACAGAAACAACAAACCTAAGGTTTGCACGTGTGAGTTTTTCAAGCGCAGCCTGATCACCCTTGCGGATTCGCTGGGCTAATTCAACCTCCTCCTCAACTGTAATGAGGTCTTCCTTTCCTATTTCTTGTAAATACTTATCGAGCGAAGCGCTCTCTCTGTTTGTGATTGATTTTGTGATCTTTAGCTGTCTCATTCAACCCTTTTTATTTTATGCAAAAATACGGTAAATGCTTATGAAATTCAAGCAGTAGTAGTATGTTTTAAAATATTTTAAACCAACTACGCCTATTTAGAACGTAGTTGGCCAGAAAATGTTGCATTTATATTGTGAAAATCTTATAAATCCTAATCCACACCAATTGCGTAGTAGGCAACTACTCCATTCGGATAAATACCTTCAATTAGAACACCTCCTGATGATATGCTAAGAACTCGTTTAAGGTCATCAACGCTTCGTATGGGGGTTCTGTTCATTCTGGTTATTATATAGCCTTTCTTTATTCCTCCATCTTTGAGCTTACCATCTTTGAGCTCTACTACTTGTATTCCGTAGTTAATACCTAGCTGTTTCTTTTGTTTATCTGTTATTTCTTTAAATTCAGCACCTAGGCTAGCAATAGTAGCATCGGTTTTAACAATTCCAGTTCCACCTTTTAGATTACGAAGAGTTACCTCAAAATGTTTCTTTGAGTTGTTGCGGTTTACAATAATGTCAACCTTTTGGTTTGGACGGTAGCGGCTTATTTGTTCTTGCAGCTGAGCGGTGCTGTTTACATCAACACCATTTACTGAAAGAATTACATCCCCAGGTTTTATACCTGCAGCATCGGCTGCACCGCCTTTTTCAACATCAAATACGTAAACCCCTTTAATCTCCTTAATACCATTTTCTTGCGCTACTTCAGCGGTTAACTCCTGGATTCTAACACCCAGGATAGCTCTTTGCACCTCTCCAAATTCTATAATATCGGTAACAACTTTTTTAACAATATTGGAGGGAACGGCAAAGGCGTATCCTGTGAACGAACCTGTTTTAGAAGCAATAGCAGTGTTTATGCCAATAAGTTCTCCTTTCAGATTTATAAGCGCACCTCCACTATTCCCCGGGTTTACAGCAGCATCTGTTTGGATAAAAGATTCAATTGCAAAATCTTTTCTTAAGAGGTTAATGTTTCTGGCCTTGGCGCTAACAATTCCTGCAGTTACAGTAGATGTTAAGTTGAATGGGTTTCCTATTGCTAATACCCACTCGCCTATATGAATATTGTCGGAATTGCCAAAAGGAATAAATGGTAAATCATCGGCTTCTATTTTAAGCAGTGCGATATCGGTACTCGGATCGGTGCCAACAACTTTTGCTGCAAACTTTCGCTTATCGTTCAGAATAACAGTGATTTCGTCGGCGTTTTCAATTACATGGTTGTTGGTTACAATAAAGCCATCGTGTGTAAGTATTACGCCAGAACCAGAACTTTGAACTTTCTGGCGAGGCATCCTATCGTAAGGTCCGAAAAAGAAATCGAAAAGCGGATTACCAAATGAGTAATCTAGGGTTTGCGTATACTCTGTTGTTACGTGCACTACTGCATCAACCGATTTTTCTGCAGCCCATGTAAAATCACTTGCAGTGGAATCCGAAGCAAAAACTCTTGTAACCTTTACAGGTGTGTTTGAAGTTACATTGTTATTAACACTTGGGTTGGTGAATATATAATTGCTTGAAAATACTGCTATCATTCCACCCAGAGCTGCGTAAGCAATTGGTAGAAGAAATTTTTGTGCTTTCATAGGCAAACAATTTTAAGGTTTCTGCTAATGTAGTAATCAAATTAAATACCTGTCAATTTCGATTAACGTTTGTTAACCACTTGCATGCCAATTTTATATCTTTTTTTCGAGTCCACCTGACAATGTTAAAGAGTTTACACAAAAAACACTGTCATAATGACAGTGTTTTCCGGTGTCTTTTATGATGTATTCTTAGTAGCTTATAAAATTAAATGGTAGGTGAGTAATTTCTTGAAATGTTTCACCAGATTCCAACATATCTTCGTCTGCGGGTTTATAGTACCAACATATCTCAACTTTATTTTTAGATTCGTGAATTTTTTTTAGTGTCATTAATATATCAATAATTTTTTTTGATGCGGCAGTATTAAAGTAGTCTAGTTTAAAAATAACAGAAGTTTCTGGATTTGGATCAAGAGCATACTCATTAAACCAGTTGAGGATTGGGGCAAAAAAATCTTTTGGATTTTCGGGCATTATGGTCCCATAAAATTCAAATCGTCCTCTCTCCTTATCAAGTGTCACTTCAGGGGTGTCACTTGTTTCCTGCAGTTTTAAAGCTTTCATTGTAGTAGTTGGTGGTTATTGTTACTTCCAAAGATAAATATTTTTGGGTTAAATTGTATCCTTTCCATATGAGTCTATGTCAATTATGCCCTCAAAAACTTTTTTAGCAGGACCTTCAAGCCAAACGTTCTCAAAACGTTCATTTCCACGTTCAAAATAGATTTTAAGATTGCCACCAATAGCCTTTACGTCAATAGGATTTGTTTCTATTTCGAAATAGTGAGAATAAGCTATAGCTGCAGCTGTGGCCCCTGTTCCACAAGCAAGGGTTTCTGCTTCAACGCCTCGTTCATAGGTTCGTATTTTTATTTCTCCAGGCTTAATCTCTTGAACAAAGTTCACATTAGTTCCGCCATTATTGAAATTTACTGTTTTTCGGATTAGTTTTCCTTCCCTATCAACATCAACGGTTTCAATGTCTCTTACAAATTGCACATAGTGTGGAGAACCAGTATCTAGAAAGTAATTGTCGTCAATTAGTTCAATTTTTTTAACATCAATCATTTTAAGCTTGATAAAACCATCAGGGTTAAATAGGGCAATATGTTCACCGTCGATACCCATAAATTTTATAGAGTTTCCATTGCAAATCCCTAAATGCTTTGTAAACGCTGCGAAGCATCTTCCCCCATTCCCGCACATTGTTGCTTCATTTCCATCGCTATTAAAGTATCTCATAAAAGGCATTTCGTTATTGATTTCAAGAAGGATAAGCCCGTTGGCTCCAATCCCAAAGTACCGGTTGCAAAGCTTGTTAATAACATTGGGTTGAGGTGAAAAAATATTTTTTCGATTATCAATCATTATAAAATCGTTTCCGGCACCATGGTATTTGTAAAATTGCAGATTCATACTTTTACGATTTATGAGGATACAATACTCGTGAAAAATATTGAAATAACAAACAAAATATGCTAAGAAGAAAAGAAACTAAGATGGTTCGATTTTAAAACCTAAAACGAGAATATCGTCAACTTGAGGATATTTGGTTCCAATCCATTCTTTTAAAGTGTTTTTAAGGATTTCTCGTTGCTGTTCGGGAGGTAAAATGGCTATGCTACCTAGTAAATCAATAAAGTTTCTAATCATGAATTTACGGCCATCGGGTCCACCAAATTGGTCTATAAATCCATCGGAAAACATATAAAACCAGGTGGGGCTCTCAACCTTTATTACGTGTGTGTTAAAATCATCATCTCTATAATCCATTCCACCTCCAATTGATTCTTTATCACCTCTAATACGGGTTACCTCGTTATTAACCACATATACTAATGGGTTTTTAGCGCCAGAGAACTCAACGGTGTTTGTATTAGTATCCACCACGCAAAGTGCCATGTCCATACCATCTCGGTTATCGGTTTCATCCTGACGTAAGGTTCTTCGAATACCGTTGTTTAGCTCTTTAAGAATTGCACCAGGTTTATGAATACCTCTAAAAACAATGTCGTCAAGAAGGTTGTAACCAATCATTGAAAGGAAAGCACCTGGAACTCCATGACCAGTACAATCTATAGCCGATACCGCAATTTTACCAGTTTTTTCTTTTGAATCAAATCCTTTGGTTAATTCCTTAAACCAATAGTAGTCGCCACTAACCACATCGCGAGGTCGGAAAAATATAAATGACTCTGGGAAAAGCTGCTGCAGGCTTGTTTGAGGTGGAAGTAGTGCTTTTTGAATTCCTTGTGCGTAGTTGATACTCTTGCTTATATTCTCGTTTTGTTTTTGGATTTGGTCGCGTTGTTTTTGTATCTCAATATTTTGTAGGTTAAGTAGTTCATTTGCTTTTTTCTTATCATTATAGTTCTTGTAAATGGCAATTGATGAAACAAGGAGAATTAGAACAATAAATCCACCTGAAAAGATAATGAGTCTTTGAACTCTTGATTGAGCTTGTTGCTCTCTTAGCTGTGCTTCCTTAAGCATTCTATCGGTGGTTAACAGGTCGATTTCTGTTTGTTTACGTTGTGCTTCTTCCTCTGCTTTGCGGAGACTATCTTGTTTTCGCATTAAAGCATAATTTAACGAATCTTGGGTAGCTTTTGCTTTTAACTCACGCAAACTCATAAGTAGTTCTTGTTGAGTGCGTTGCATTCTTTCTCTTTCTGCTTCGGCTTGAGATTGAACAACTTTTGTTTCGTACTCATTTTTAAGTTGTTGGGTTTGAAGTTGCTGCTCATAAGCACTTGCCATTCCTGAAAATTCAGATGCTTTAGCGGTATTACCCATGTTATCGTAATTTTGGGCTAAAAGTTTTAAAGAGTTAAGAATTAACCTGGGATTATTCACTTCTCTTGAAAGTTCAAGTGCCTCTTCTAAAAGCTGAATAGCTTTTTCCGACTGGTTTAATGCTGTGTGAATGTATGCTACATCAATTAAACCTGCAGCAACCTCTCCCTTATTGTTTAGCTTACGACGGCGTCTAAACTCTTGTAAAAGTATTCAAGTGTTAAATCTAACCTATCCATATCGGAATAGATTAGAGCGATATTACTATATACCGCTTTAATATCATTATAATTTCCAATCCTCTCATTTAGAGGAATAGTTTCAAGGAAATAGTTTATGGCCTCTTTAGGATTGCCATTTTCCCAATAAATAAATGCTATTTTATTTAGATAGAATGCCGCTTGCTGTGGATTATTTGCTTGTTTATATCTTACAACAAGTTCCTTGTATCTATCAACATCTTCTTGCTTATCTTTAGGCAAAAGATTGATTTCTTGTGCAGCAATCCTAAGCATTGATGCACAAGTAAACCACAGCAAAAAAATTATCTTTTTGTTAAAATTTTTCAATCATATTAAATTTAATTCAAACTTACTTGTTTTTTTTTATATTTCATAATTGATAACAAAATAATCAATTTATAGTTTTTTTTCTTGAAATACTACTATATTTGTAGTTAAGTGAACAACTTTACTATTTCTTTATGAATAAAAATAAGGGTATACTAATTGCTTTGGGCATAATATTAGCTGGTAAACTATTTTCGCAAGACTTTGAGGTTGCGCCCGTAATGCTAGATTTTAACGCAGAACCAGCCACAAGCCAAACTAAAACCATTACTGTTAAAAATCATAGTAGCAAAAGGGTTTCGTATACCGTTACATTTGCCGATTTTATTCCAAAATCGACTGGAGAGAGAAATCTATTACCACCTAATTCAACAAAACGTTCATGTGCGAATTGGGTAAATGTAAATCCAGCCTTTTTTGAACTTAATCCCGGTGAAGATATTCAGCTTCAAGTAACCATGTTAGTACCTGGCGAAGAGTTTGGTTCTGCCTGGTGCATGCTTTTTATTCAACCTACAAGAGAGCAAACGAGTTGGAGCGCCGATAAGCAACTTGCTGCAGGAATTACTGTAAGCGGAAGAATTGGTGTCCTTGTATACCAGTCACCTAAATCAAATCAGAATTATTCTATTAAAGTAAGCAACTTCCAGGAAATAACTAAACCATCCGATTCTAATAGAAGGTTTTCTGCAGTAATTGAGAACTTAGGCGACAAAATTACAAGGTGTAAAGTTTTCCTACTTGCGTCAAATATGATTACTGCAGAGGAAAAACAATTTAAAGCTACAGAGTATGTTGTATTTCCTAAGCTTAGCCGAACGGTTGAAATGGAACTACCTAACGATTTACCTACAGGTAAGTATGCTTTAGCAATTATCGTTGATTATGGCCCAAAATTCCCTTTGGAGGGGTCTCAGCTTGTAATAGATGTTAAAAACGATATGCCTGTCACTCAACCCGATTCTATAAAACAAGAAACTCCTTAATATACTGTATAGTTGAAGGTTATTTGTAAATTCAGCCTGTTTTTGATTTTAGGGTTTAACCTTTCGGTTTACTCTCAGCAGAGTTTTATTTTTGTTGAAAAGGAGGGTCCCAACGGTTTACTAAAGGAAAAGTACCAAGGTTTAGTTTCAGAAAAAGGCGATACAATCCGTCAAGGTAAATATTCCTATTATTTTGATAATGGTGTTCTTCAGCAGGAAGGGTTTTATGTTGATGGTAAACCTGATAGTGTATGGATTACATATTATGAAACTGGCGCCAGAAAAAGCCTTTTTAATTACAAAGCAGGCAAGAAGGAGGGCGAGTTCTTATTTTGGAAACCAGATGGAACAATCTATCAAAAGGGCGAATATAAAAATGATTTACTGGATGGGATTCTTGAAACATTTCACCCCAACGGGATTGTTAATTCTAGGTCGCATTATAGGAATGGGAGATTAAACGGTATTAGTGAAATATTCGATGAGAGCCAGGTGTTAAGACTAAAGAGTGAGTATTTAAATGATACTCTTAACGGAATCTGGGAGACTTACTATGATTCGGGTGAGTTAAACTATAAGGGGAAAAAGTATAAGGGCAGGTATATTGATACCCTTTATACCTACTATAAGAGCGGAAAGTTAAAGCGTAAAGTTTTCTACAATAATGATGGGCAACTGGATGGGAAACTTGAAGATTTTTATGAAAATGGCACCTTGAGGTTAGTGTCTCATCATACAAACGGTATTCAAAATGGCGAATTTATAGAGTACTATTCCGATGGCAAAATTGCAGAGATAGGAACTTATAAGAACAATTATAAAGTAGGAGAGTGGATTAGCTATTATCCAAATGGTTGTATGCATGGGCGGGGTAAATTTGAAAAAGGTTACCTAAATGGTAAATGGCTTTTTTGGTGGCCAAATGGCTTGTTGAAACAAGTTGGAGAGTACTGTAATGGTAAAGCTTGTGGGTTTTGGCGATACTATAACCAGAATGGTTCCTTGGTTTTGGCTGGTAATTATGTAGGCGACAAGCAAAATGGAATTTGGACAACATTCTATCCTTTGGGGAAGGTAGCAGGAAGAATTTATTACGTTAATGGGGACGCAGTTGGTGTTAAGTGGTTGTACGACATGGATGGTACTTTACAAAAACGATTTCAGCTAAAAGGAATAGATAGTAAATAAAAAGGTCGGAAACTCCGACCTTTTTTATGCATCAATATTAGCGTATTTAGCATGTTTCTCAATAAATTCTCGTCTGGGAGGAACCTCATCTCCCATAAGCATAGAGAAGATGCGGTCTGCTTCTGCAGCACTTTCTATTGTAACCTGTCTAAGAATCCTAGTTTCAGGATTCATAGTGGTGGTCCATAGCTGTTCCGCGTTCATTTCTCCCAAACCTTTGTAGCGTTGAACATGAACTGAACTATCGCGTCCTTTTCCTAATTCCTCAACGGCTTTTTGTCTTTCCTCTTCGTTCCAACAGTAACGTTCCTCTTTCCCTTTCTTTACTAAGTAGAGTGGTGGTGTCGCTATATATAAATGTCCTTCGTTGATAAGGTCGGTCATATAGCGGAAGAAGAATGTCATGATAAGAGTTGCAATGTGGCTACCATCCACATCAGCATCGGTCATGATAATAACTTTGTTGTACCTTAAGCCCGATAGGTTTAATGCTTTACTATCTTCTTCGGTACCAATAGTTACGCCAAGAGCAGTGAAGATATTTTTAATCTCTTCATTTTCAAATATTTTATGCTGCATGGCCTTTTCAACATTCAAAATCTTACCACGTAGGGGGAGGATTGCTTGAAACCTTCTGTCTCGTCCTTGTTTAGCAGTACCACCTGCAGAGTCTCCCTCAACAAGGAATATTTCAGAAACCGAAGGGTCTTTTTCGGAGCAATCGGCAAGTTTACCGGGTAGGCCAGAACCAGAAAGTACTGTTTTGCGTTGAACAAGCTCACGCGCCTTGCGTGCAGCATGCCTAGCCTGAGCAGCAAGGATAACCTTTTGCACAATGTTTTTGGCATCCTTGGGGTTCTCCTCAAGATAGTTTGATAGAGCCTCGCTTACTGCTTGGTCAACAGCCAATCGGACTTCGGGGTTGCCAAGTTTGGTTTTAGTTTGACCCTCGAATTGGGGTTCTGCAACTTTTACTGAGATTACTGCTGTTAGTCCCTCTCTAAAATCGTCACCACTTATATCAAACTTTAGCTTGCTAAGCATGCCAGATTCCTCGGCATACTTTTTTAGAGTTCGGGTTAAAGCGCTTCTAAAACCGGTAAGGTGGGTTCCTCCCTCTATTGTGTTAATGTTATTTACGTAGGAGTGAACGTTTTCAGAAAACGAGGTATTGTACTGCATGGCTATTTCAACAGGTACTTCACCCTTGTCGTTTTCAATGTAAATAACCTTCTCGGTAAGAGCTTCTCTGTTTTGGTCAAGAAACTTAATAAATTCTTTCAGCCCCTCTTCGGAATAGAACTCTGCATATCTATAATGCGAGGATCCATTCTCAATTAGCTCTCGCTTATCGGTTAAAGTAAGCTTTATGCCCTTATTAAGAAAAGCAAGCTCCCTAATTCGAGATTCAAGTATTTCGAAATTGAAAACTGTTGTTTGAGTAAAAATCTGATTATCGGGCAAGAAGGTAATTGTGGTACCGCTTTCCTCTGTAGAGCCTATGGTTTGAAGTTCGGTTAAAGGCTTTCCGCGCGAAAACTCCTGGCGGTAAATTTTACCGTCGCGTTTTACTTCGGCAATAAGTTTTGCCGATAAAGCATTAACACACGATACGCCAACACCATGCAGACCTCCTGATACTTTGTAGGTATCCTTATCGAATTTACCACCAGCATGAAGCACTGTAAGAACTACTTCTAGCGCAGATTTTTTCTCCTTCTCATGAAAATCAACTGGAATCCCTCGACCATTATCGGAGATAGTAATTGAACCATCTTCGTTTATAACTATATCAATTCTGTTACAATAGCCTGCTAGCGCTTCGTCGATGGAGTTGTCAACAACCTCGTAAACTAAATGGTGCAAGCCCTTATTGCCTGTATCGCCAATATACATGGCCGGACGCATACGAACAGCCTCTAGCCCTTCTAGTACTTGAATATTATTGGCAGAGTAGTTTGTACTGCCATTCCCATTTTTAATCTCTTGCGCCTTCTCGCTCATAATTTACAATTCAAATAAATCATTAAATTAACTTTCAAAGATAGCAATATTATTTTGTTTATTGCTATCTTTTTAATACTTTTTTAACATATTAATGCATTGAATATCAGAAATGTAGAATAAAATTCTCAAGTCGTATTAAATAAAGAAATTTCGGTTAAAATTTATAGCTAACACCAGCTACCATGTTAAACTTTTGAGATGGGTACAGGTACCAAATTTGGTATGCTGTTGACGTGATATTGTTAAAGTTAATAAATATCGATGCCCTTTTATTATACAGATATTCGGCACCTAAATTAAAGTCCAAAAAGCCATCCAGATGAATGGGACTTGAACTTGCATCAATAGCCCATCTTTTACCTTCGGCTGCAATAAGTGCATTTATTTTGAGCTTGCTCATTAAAATGTATTCAATACTGGTGGCTATCTTATAGTTTGGCAGGTGCCATGGTTTGGCCTCTTTGCTGGTTTTGTACTGATAAAACTCTCCTGATATACTCATGCGGAACAATTTGCTTGGCTCTAGAGCAAGCTCTCCTTTGATGGTTGTTCTTTCAATATTGTCGAATACTAACCCAAACCTGTTAAAAAGCGGATTGTTTGTGTCAATACTTATGTTTCTGAACAATGCTAGGCTGTCAATAATGCTATAGTTAGCATTTATATTGTAAGAAACTACAGGGCTAAATTTACCCTTAATCCCTCCACCAATCATAAGTTTATTTACTGAGTTCCAGGATTCTGTGCTAGTATATAGCCATGGATTGGTTGATAATAATGTGTAATATGAGTTTTCTTCAACATCTCCATTAATTTCAACATAGGGTATAACATAATGGCTTACAATATCATATGAAATAAATGCGTTAGGGAAGAAATAGGTTTCATTAACATTCCCATTTGCATCTACAATTACATTTAAACCTGCAAAAGCATGCCATTGTTTGCCAGAGAAATGGGCCCAAGGTTTTATCCTTATAATTGTGTTGTTTTTACTGCCATCTGTGTTATTGCGACCGTAATGGATGTACATTATGTCGCCACCAAATTGTTCCTTGTCTATAAATTTGTTGACACTTAGCATCCCTTTTAGCATATTCTCTTCTAAATCGTATTTATCGTTTAAGTGGTAGAAGTTTGCTTTGGCTTGGTAGTTGAATTTTGAAGAATCTTTAGTGGTTGATTTAAACTCAAAATTTGCTGCAAACCTATTAATAGCTTGCTTGTCGTTTGAAGGTTGTAATGCTGCGTTATAGAAGTTATATCCGTAGTATGTTCTTTTAATTTGGTTGTATCCTATATCGCCCGACAAAACTTTATCGTTGAACATTCTTTTACCAAACAAAAGCATGTCGATATTTGATGCTGGGGCTTTAACCTCATTGCTGTTATCAAATTTTATTTTGGGTTTATTATTAAAATATTTCAACCATGCCCCATAGGTGTAATCTGAGTTTCTATTGCTTGCAAAATAGAACTCTGCCTGAGGTAAAATAGAGTTGCCAATCCCAAGCCTTAAGTAGTTTCTACTTAAATCGGGTAGGGGTTCAGCAACCATTCTTGCTGCTGAAAGTGGAGCAGGGGTAAAATATGTACTAATTGGACGCTGAATAATTGAGTATGAAAAGTTAGGGTTTACCCTAATAGTGTCAACTATCTTTGGTTGGATGTTTATTTTGTTAGCATCTGAGATTGATGGTTCATAGGGGCGGACAACCTGCACCTCTTTTACCATTTTATCGTCTTGGGCTAAAATGATATTACTACTACCAAAAATAAATAGGGTTGATAAGAGTATTAGGTTGTTGAATTTCCTTTTCATTTCTAGTTCTGATTAACGGTTTGACGTTCCTTTTCTGCTTTTACTAGTTCATTTAACTTATCGGTAGCTTCATCAATTATTCCGTCATCGGTATTAGTATATCCGTCTAATACGCTTTGAAGTGTAGCTTTAGCTTGGAAGAAGTCGTTTTGAGCAGCATAGGTTTCGGCTAAAAGGATAAAACTTTTTGCCAACCAGTATTGGTGTGGAGTGTTATTTTCGGCAAAAGAAAACACTTCCGATTCTGTTCGGTTGTATTCTCCTCGTTGGAAATAGATAAGTGCCTTCATATATTTTGATTCCGCACCCTCAACTGTTTTTAGGTTTTGGGCAACTTTAGAGAACTCAATTAACGCATCATCGGTTTTATTTAGGTGGAAGTATGCATGTGCTAGCTTAAACCTAGTTTCTCTTTCAATTTCAGGCGATATTTTTTCTGTTGATATCACATTTGGTGCTATGATTGTTACTTGATCATATTTATTTAGGTTGTATGCACATCTTAGTTTTCCAATTCGAGCATCTAAAAGATTCTTCTTTATTTCTGCAACCGATTCTAGCTTATCGTAGTATTCATAAGCTTTTTCAAATTCCTCTTGCTCAAAGTAGAGGTTGCTTAGCTTAATAAGACTTTTTTCGGTGAAGTTATTCTTTGGCTTTTCAGCTATTGTAGATAAACACTCAATCGCTTTATCGTTACTATTAATTCTGGTATAACAATCAGCCATGTAGAAAAGCGCATTAATTATAAAGTTGCCCTGTGGGTTTTCTTCTATATACGAATTGAATGTCTGGATTGATTTCTCACAGTTACCCGTGAGATATACTTTTTCTGCAGCCATGTAGCTAAGCGAATCCTTCTCAGCAACGCTGATATTTGCTATATTACCAAGTTTTGATGCGTAGTTGAAGTATGAGTCTGCATCGCCTTTATCAATGTAAATATTTCGTATTCCTATAAGCGCATTTTTTGCTTCGGCTGAGTTTGGATAACTTTCAACTACTTTTTTGTAGTAAACTAATGAGTTATCGGGGTCGTTAGCATTATAGTATAAAAGTCCTAGCTGGACTAATGCCTTGGGATAGTAGCTACTATTAGGATAGTCTTTCTCTATTATTTTGTAATACTCAATGGCAGTTTTGTAATCTTCAATGCTATTATAAGCTTCAGCAATTTCAAATATAGCATCATCATAGTAGCTAGAACTGGGGTACTTTTCTACAAGCTGCTTAAGGGTGTTAATTTTTTTCTCTGGTCGGTTAACTAGCCCCAAAGAAAATCCTCGTTGAAAAAGAGCATAATCTGCATCTAGTAAATCCATATTTGCCGCTTTTTCGTAATAGTCAATACCTGCCCAGTATCGACGTTGTATGAAAAAGCAATCGCCAATACGATTGTATGAGTCGGCAACAAGATTGCTTGGTTTCTTTTCGTTTAGATTGATATATTTTCTGTACCAAGCAATTGCATTATCATACTGCTTGAGTTTAAAATAAGCGTAGCCTAGGTAGTAATGAGCAATCAGATACTCATCAAGAGTAAAAGCACCTGGCGTTAGGATAAATTTCTCGTAGTTTGTGGCAGCGTTTTGGTATTCACCTATCCTGTAATATGATTCTGCCATCCAAAAAATAGCTTGTGCTGCAATTTGCTGGTTATAGCCAGCATGTTCCAACGAAAGTGAGAACATCTTAATTGCGCTATTATAATCTAAGTTTTGAAAAAGTTCTAATCCTCTGAAGAATGCAGCGCGTTGGAGGGCTGTTTTGATAGTCGCATCTTTATTTGTGATTTTTTCGAGCGCTGCTACAGCCTCCTTATAGTTTTTTGAACTGAGATAGGCAAGTGTAAGGTAGTTGTATGCCTCGTCGATTCTTGGGGAGTTTGGAAAAAGCTTAATGTAGGTGTTAAATGCATCAATAGCTTCGTTGAAGGGGGCATAAAGTTGCTCATAGGTCAGCTTGGCAAAGTTAAAAAGGGCATCTTCCTTAATAACCTTATCAAAATCAAGCTTTGATGCAAGACCAAAGGCTTGACGGGCTTTGCTCTTGTCGTTCAGTTTTAGATAGCAATCGGCCAAGTGGTAGTTGGCATTCTGACTAAGCGAATCGTCGAACGTAGCTACACGTTCAAGGTATTTTGCAGCATCTTCGTACTTGTTATTTTTATAGTAAGCAAACCCTAATAGATAGATATCTTCACGTGACAGTTTTTCCTTATATCTTTCCTCATAAAGTTTAAGATAGGTTAAAGAGCTATCGTACATTTTTAGTTTAAAAAATGCATCTCCAACAATTTTTGCTATTTCCGATGCCCGTTTGCTTTTATTTTCTTTTGCAAGTTTAGGAGAGTATTCGGTAACCTTTTTATAATCGCCCTCAAGATAGTAGATGTGTGTTATGTAGTATGGAACAATGGGTGCAAAAAGCTCATCGTTTTTCAGCTTTTTAAAACCTTTAAGGGCGGTAGCATAATTTTTTTGTAAATAGGCAATATGTGAATAGTAATATGTAGCTGGCGACGAAAACTTGTTGTCAATATCCTTAATCTGATATAACCAACGGTTGGCTTGATTATAGTCTTTATTCATAAAAAAGCAGTAACCAAGCATGAACTGCCATTCAAACTGTTTTTCTTTGTCCAAGCCATTTCTATTGATTTGAGATAGCCAGTAAATTGCTTTAGAATACTTTTTTAGCTGATATTGAATTTTCCCCATGGCGAAGTAGGCTTGGTCTATTAGCTCACTTTCGGGATATTTGAGAATAAATTGTCCGATAAGATATTCAGCATCCTGATTGTTAAGCGCAATAGCGCACATTGCAATGTGAAATTCTGTATTTACCCTTTTCTGGTAGTAACCATCGAGTAATGTTTGAAGATAACTTTCAAATGCCTTTTGAGCATCGGCAAACATTTCCTTCTCGAAAAGGTCAACTGCTTTTTCATACTTAGCATTATCAGAAGAAAGTCTAATGCTTTCCTGAGCAAATGAAATTAGACTAATTGAAAATACCAAAGTCAAACATAAAACTAGTTGCTTCTTCATCTTATACAATTTTGCAGCTTTAAAAATACTAACAATAAAACTATTCTATTATTGTTATAGAAATTTTTAATTAACAATTCTATAAAACTTTATAACAAGTTTGGAGTATAAATAATATTGAAAGGAATTTCGTATCTTTACAGTGAACCTATAACAAATTAAAAAATGGTTTCGGTAAAGGCAATATATAAGCCAAATCAAATAACTGAAGGTGCAGGGGTTATGGTCCAAAGAATATTAGGGTTTGAGACACGCTACAATTGTGATCCATTCCTGCTGCTCGATTTTTTTGGTTCAAACAATGAAAAAGATTTTATAGCAGGTTTCCCTGATCATCCTCATCGTGGGATTGAAACAATTACTTACGTGCTTAAAGGGGCAGTTAAGCATACTGATAGCATTGGGAATAGTAGTGAAATTTTTGAGGGTGATGTACAATGGATGACTGCTGGTAGTGGTATTATTCATAGCGAAATGCCAAAAGCAGATGCAGGCTCGATGTTTGGAATTCAGATATGGGTGAATTTACCTCAGGAATATAAGATGGTAAAACCCATCTATCGAGAGTTAAAACATGATAAGATTCCTATTGTAGAGACCAGTACTTTACAGCTTAAGATTATTTCTGGTAAGTATAGAAAGCAGGAAGGAGCCTATACTTCTCCCTATAAACCAATTGATTTGTTTGATGTTAAGCTTTGGCCTGATTCTGTTTTTGATGAGGTTATAACGCCTGAATTTCAAAACTATAGGTATTATATTTTCTTATACGAGGGCAAGGTCTCGATTCCTGGTTATAAAGATGTTATTGAGGCTCCATGTGTTATAGCTTTAAATTATGGAACAGTGTTACATATAAAAGCTGAAGATAGTGGTGCCAAGTTTCTTTACTTTGGTGGTGAAGCCAATAATGAGCCAATAGCTTGGCATGGCTCTATTGTTATGAATACCGACGATGAGATTAAAAAAGCAATTGATGAGTTAAATAATGGAAATTTTATTAAATAATGGATAAAAATCAAATAGCTCTTGTTAATCAAAATGATAATGTAATAGGTTTTAAGGATAAACAACAGGTACACATCGATGGGGATTTACACCGAGCATTTTCAATACTCATTTGTAATGGGAATGGCCAAATGTTAATTCATAAAAGGGCCTTTAGTAAGTACCATTCGCCAGGTTTATGGACTAATGCATGCTGTAGCCATCTTACTCAAGGTGAGGAAATGCAGAATGTAATATTTGAGCGATTGAAACATGAGATGGGAATTACTTGTAATTTAAACCATCTATTCACATTTCATTACAGGGTTGAGCTTGATAACGGGTTAATTGAGAATGAAATTGATTGGGTATATGTAGGAAAATTTGAAGGAAGTCCCAACCCTAACCCCGATGAGGTAAACGATTGGAAGTGGGTCGATATCGATTGGCTGCTAGATGATATCGAAGAAAATCCTGATAGTTATACCTATTGGTTTAAATATATCCTACAAAATCATAAAGAAGAAGTTGTATTAGCAATCAAACAGTGTTCTGGTTTATAGAGTTATTTTCTTCGATTTCAAAATAAGGCTATTTGAAACCACCGAAACCGAGCTAAAAGCCATTGCCATGGCTGCAATCATTGGATCCAGAAGCAATCCTGTAAAAGGATATAGAACTCCAGCAGCTATTGGGATACTTATAAGGTTATAAATTGAGGCCCAAAAAAGGTTTTGCTTAATTGTTCTTACGGTTTGACGCGATATCTCAATTAGTTCGGCAACGGCAATTAAGTCGTTTTTCATTATGGTTACCTGCGATGCATCCATAGCAATATCGGTTCCTTTGCCCATTGCAATGCTAATATCAGCAAGGCTTAATGCTTCGGTGTCGTTAATTCCATCGCCTACCATGGCCACCACTTTCCCTTGCTCTCTTAGCTGGTTAATGTATTTCGACTTTTCATTTGGAAGCATACCCTTTTGAAAGGTGTCTATTCCTAACTCTTTTGCAATTACATCAACACTTTCGGAACTATCACCCGAAAGCATTGCAATTTCAACTCCTTTTTGTTTTAAAGCCAAAATGCTGCTTCTAGCGGATTCTTTTAGCCTATCGCTTATTATAATTATAGCTAATAGGTTATTATTTTCAGAAAAGCCTATAGCAGTTCCGTTGTATTTGTTAAGGGTCTCAGGTTCATTAGAAACTATTCCGTTATCTTTTAGATAGCTTAAGCTCCCAACCCTGTATATCTTACCATTATAGCTGGCTTCAATTCCTTTACCTGGTTTTTCAACTATATTGTCTAGAGTAAAGGAAGAAATGTCAGCATTAATATAATTGAAAATTGCGGTGGCAAGTGGATGATTTGAATGCTGTTCAATTTTTTTCAGAATGGAATGGTGAATGTCATCATTGCTATACCAATTTATAAGGGTTACTTCGGGTCGGCCCTCGGTTAGCGTTCCTGTTTTATCAAAAACAACGGTGTTAATTTTACACGATAGCTCTAAGCTATCGGCATCTCTAATTAGAATGTTTTTTTGAGCGGCCTTACCAATTCCAACCATTATGGCTGTTGGAGTTGCAAGTCCCAAAGCACATGGACACGCAATTGCAAGGACAGCAATAGCCGCAATTAGCCCATGTGTAAAAGCCATGTCAGGAGCGACAGTTGCCCATATGGCAAATGTTGCTATTGCAATAATAATTATGATAGGAACAAAAATGCTAGCTGTTTTGTCGGCTAGTTTTTGAACTTTTGGTTTTGAATTTTGGGCTTCGTTAACAGCTTTGATAATTTTCCCAAGTACCGATGCTGAACCAATTTGCTCAGCTACTATATGAATAACCCCATTCTGATTCATGGTTCCTGCCCATACCTTTTTGCCTGCCGATTTTTCAACAGGAATAGGTTCACCAGTGATGGAACTCTCATCAACCCAGCTATGTCCATTCTGAACTGTGCCATCAACAGGAATCCTTTCGCCAGGTTTTACCATTATCACTGAGCCGATAGCAATTTGGCTTAGGGGTTTTTCAACGAATTCGTCATTTTCTTTCACCAATGCTGTTTGAGGTTGTAGCCCCATTATCTTTTTAATGGCAGAGGAGGTTTTCCCTTTTGCCTTTTCTTCAAGCCATTTCCCTAATAAAACAAAGGTAATAATCATTGCCGCTGATTCAAAGTAAAGATGAAGTTCAACTCCGTTAATTGCTAAGTAATTGCTAAATAGCACAGCAAAGAGGCTATAAAAGTATGAAATGGTAGTACTCACAGAAATAAGCGTGTCCATATTTGTGCTAAAATGACGTATCTGCTTAAGGGCTATTATATGGAACTGACGTCCAAACCAGAAAACTACAGGAGTAGAAAGGACTAGAGCAATCCAAGGTGTGAATTTCCAGGTTAAAAAGAACATTTGTAAAACAATAATTGGTAGGGAAAAGATCATGGAGTAAATAAATCGTTTCCTTAATTTCTGAACAGTATCCTCATTTGGGTTTGCTCCTTCATCTGGTTCTTCAATTATCAAATCGTAACCTATTGACCTAACTGCGTCGCGCAGCGACTCTTCAGAAATTGTTTTTGGGTCATACTCAACCCATACTGTGCTACTGGCAAAGTTAACTCCAGCATCCTTAACCCCATTTTGACTTTTTAAAATGGTTTCAACACTAAGTGCGCAACCTGCGCAAGACATCCCAGTAACCTGAAAAATTCTTTTTTCCATCATCGAAAAATTTTCACAAAATTACCTAAAGGTTTAGGAGAATTAATTTTGTATTCTATGATAAAAAACAATGCCAACCCTAAAATGTTTAGGGTTGGCACTTGATAATTAAATCTCAAAATTTGATTAAAGTGATTCTGTTTCTACAATTTTAGCTAGAAGGTCGGCATAAGGGATTAGTAAATATTTTTTACCTTCAAATTCAACCTCTGTACCTGAGTATTTTTTGAACACGACCATGTCATTTACTGAAATCTCAGCATTTTCAATATTCCCTACAGCAACCACTTTTGCCCATTGTGGTTTTTCCTTAGCTGTATCGGGAATAATGATGCCCGATGATGTAACTTCTTCCGAGTTATCCTCAGTTAAGTCAAGAATAACATGCTGATTTAGTGGAACTAATTCTTTCATAGTGCATTAAATTTATTGGGTTTGAATATTTAGTAATCGTTTAATTTTCTGCTGATCAAATCCTACAACCCACTCACCACCAATATTAGCCTGTGGTACACCTTGCTGACCAGTCGCTGCAACCATTTGACGAGCAGCTTCATGATCCCTTGACACATCGATATCGGTAAAGATAATACCATTTTTTCTTAAAAAACTCTTTAATGTGTTACACCAAGGGCAGGTTGGAGTAGAGTAAACCGTTACACTTTTTTGCTGGTTTCCAGCCTTTGCCTTTTGAGCGTAAACTGCGTTTTCAAATAGCTGCTTATAGAATTGAACATCGTGGCAACCCTTCACAGTATCTTTTAATTCGCCTTTTTCAAAAACCAGTAGCGAAGGTGCACTTGTGATTTTGTAATGAGTATGAATTTCTGGATAATTAGGAGCATCAACATAAAAGATGCTCTTAGTGTTGGTATTTGATGCTGCTTCGGCAAAAGCACCATATGCACAATCACTTACACCCGAACCTTTCTTGTAAACAAGCAGGTATGCCTTTTCTGACTTATCAAGCTGTTCTTTGAACTCACTCAAACTTTTTACCTCTTTCATGGGCATTAAATATTTAGATGTTAATTTTATTTCGTTACATGAATTCCGAACAAAAAACTTATTCATTAAATGAAACCAACTATAAAAGTTATCAGCCTATAGTTTTCAAAATGCATACCAAGCATTCAAGAATGTAAATATGTCAATATAAAACTGTCAAATAAAACATT
This sequence comes from Tenuifilum thalassicum, assembly GCF_013265555.1. Lineage (GTDB taxonomy): Bacteria > Bacteroidota > Bacteroidia > Bacteroidales > Tenuifilaceae > Tenuifilum > Tenuifilum thalassicum. The sequence goes on from NZ_CP041345.1 coordinate 1,135,243, forward strand.
ATCTGAAATTATGTCATTTTACTTAATTTTGCCATTTTAAAAGTAATGTTTACCACCTTTAATACTGATTTTATCTAAATTATTTACCATACCGACACAATTTTTAGTAAAGTTACGTATTGATTAGTAATTTTAAATAAAAAAGGTTGATGTTTAGATTACTTATAAAACTTGGTTTAACCATTTCGTTAATATTAAATGCTACTTTATTTTCTGTAGCTCAACAATCTACCAGCAAAGTTGATGAGTGGGTTTCTTTGGCTGTCAAGTATGAAAAAGAAGGGAATCCTAATAATGCTGCGTTTTATTACAATAAGGTTGCAAATGAATATTGGAATAAGCGAGAACTCAAGTTGGCATCGGAATACTTTAATAAGGCGCTTGAGAATATAAGAAAGGTAGGAAATGCTAGGGGAGAGTACGTTGTATTAAACAATTTGGGTTTTATATCCACTGATCTACAGGAATATGACAATGCTTTAAATTCCTTTAATAAAGCTTTAGATATTGCTAGAACTCAGGGTGAAAGGGTAAATATTTGTCAAACCTATTTAAACATTTCAAATATATACATTGAAAAAGGGTCATTTGCTGATGCAATTAAAATACTAGATAAGGCCCAAACAATTGCTCAAGAGGTTAATAACCCCAAACTATTAAGGAATATTTACTACAACTATAATAAATCGTACGAGGGGCTAAAAAACAACGAAAAATCTACTGAATATTTCAACCTTTATGCCGTTTTGACAAAAAAAATACAGGTAGAAGAGGCTCGATTAAGAGAGTTGCAAGCTAAAGCCATGGTCGATAGTGCAGGCAAGGTTGTTGAAAAGGTTTCAAAAGAAAAGGAACAAACTGTTAAAATACTTTCCGAAACAGCTAGTGAATTAAAGGAGAAAGAGCAGGAACTTAAAAAAGTTGAGAAGCTTACCAAGGAACAGCAAATGCAAATCGATTTGCTAAATGCCGAAATGAAGTTAAGGGATGCTATTATTGAAAACCAACGATTGCTTCAACGAATTTACATCATAATAATTCTTTTCTCATTGGCATTACTAGGAGTTTTGTACTATGCTTATATTCAGAAACGTAGGGCAAATAGGTTGCTTGAGGAGAAAAATTCAGAGATTTCGCGACAACGCGATGCTTTGAGTAGGCAAGCCGATGAGCTTAGGGAGTTAAATGCCTTAAAGGACAAGCTATTCTCAATTATTGCCCATGACCTTCGAAGTCCACTCTTTTCTTTAATTACCATGTTAAACATAGCTCGTGAAGGGCACTTTACCGCCGAAAACTTTAGGCAAATACTCGATGAGCTGTCGGTTAATGTTAACCATACTACCGCGCTTCTTGAGAACCTTTTAACTTGGGCTAAAAACCAGATGCATGGTACAAAAGTAAATCCAATAAATTTTGAGGTAAATGAGCTTGTAGAGTCAAAAATTCAACTTTTGCACGATGCTGCAGAAACAAAGGAAATTAAATTGATTAATAGCATACCTCACGGAACATTCGTTTTTGCCGATAAGGATATGACCGATATTGTCATTAGAAATCTTATTTCTAATGCCATAAAATTCTGTAGTTCAGGAGACAAAATTAATGTTTGGAGTTTTACTGGAGGTAGTGTTGTTACCATTTGTGTTGAGGATACTGGGTTAGGAATGACAGAAGATATCAAGAATAAGCTTTTTGGTACTCAAATCTCATCAACACCTGGAACGAATAATGAAAAAGGGACTGGACTTGGATTGATTCTTTGTAAGGAGTTTGTGGAAATGAATGGAGGAGAGATTTGGGCCGAGAGTGAACCCGGTAAGGGAAGTAAATTTTACTTCACCCTTCCTGTTGCAACTGTCGATGCTTAATAGGCATTTAATAGTTTGCATACCTTTTCTTACAAATAATGTTCTAGGGTATTTCATAAAACCTTAAATTATTTTGCCTCTAATGGTTTGCTAAAAATTTCATTATTTTTAGTTATCGTATTATTTACAGTTGATTTTAATACATTATTTTCATAACTTTAGAACAAATAGAAAATTTGTAATAGATGAGCATTGCTCTTATTAAATATTTATCAGATTGGAATAAGCGCCCCACCGATAAGTATAATGAACCTGGGCCCGTGGTAACCATTTCTCGTGAAATGGGATGTCCAGGTAAACAGGTGACAAACACATTGGTAGAGGAGCTAAATAAAAGATTTAGGTTAAAGGATGATTTAGCATGGAAGTGGTTAGCAAAAGAAAGGATCCTTGAACTTGCTTCAAATAAACTTGGACTACCAAAGGAGGATATCGATTACGTTTTTGAGGCAAAGCGTAAAGGCATTATGCTTGAAATACTGGAATCGATGTCTACAAAATATTATAAGAGCGATAAGCATATTCAGAATACGGTTAAAAGTATTGTACGATCGGAATCGTCGAAAGGGCATGTGGTTATTCTTGGTCGTGGGGGAGTAGCAATTACCCGGGATATTCCACGCTCACTTCATATACACCTGGAGGCACCATTCGAGTGGCGTGTACTTAGAGTTCAGGCTATGTATAACTTTGAGCCCAAAGAAGCAGAGCAGTATGTTAAGGAGATTGATAAGAAAAGAGAAGAAATAAGAACCTATTTTGGTGGCAAAGATACCGATTACACAAGGTTTGACATAACCTTTAATACCATGACGCTTTCGGTTCAGGAAATTGTTGATATCATAATTGATGCCATGGAGGTTCGGAATCTTATTGTGTAGCTCACATTGTATGCTCAATGGCAATCTTTACTCCAATGCCTATAAGAATAAGTCCCCCGATTATTTCCATTCTCTTTCCAATTATACCTCCAATATTTTTCCCAAATAGCATTCCTAGCATGGCCACAAGGAACGTAATAAAGCCTATTATAAAGTAAGCAAATAGAATATTAACATCAAGCGCAACAAAGCTAATACCAACTGCTAGCGCATCAATACTGGTAGCAATTGCCAATGTTATCATTATTTTTAAATCAAGAGGATTAAAATTCTTTTTTTCCTCATGTTTTTCAAAGGCTTCGGCTATCATTTTAACGCCAATAATAGTAAGCAAAGCTAGTGCAATCCAATGGTCAACTGGTTCAATGTAATGCTTAATCGAAAAGCCAAGCGCCCATCCAATTAGAGGCATGCTCGCCTGAAAAAAAGCAAAGACTGATGCTATTCTAAATGCCTCCCAAAAAACAATTTTTTTTCTAGCAATACCACACGATACTGAAACAGCAAATGTATCAAATGATAGCCCAACTGCGAGAAGAATTAAAGTAAAAACAGACATCAATAATTTTTTGCTGCAAATATAGGGAATATTAAACACTGAAGTTAAAAGAAGTTAGAGGAAGTTAGAGGAAGTTAGAAGAAGTTAGAAGAAGTTAGAAGAAGTTAGAAGAAGTTATAGGAGTGACACGGAATGACACGGAAATAATCGGAAGGAATCGGAAGATTTTTTCATTTAACGCTTAACGATTTACGTTTAACGTTTTTGGTGTTTCGAGAATTGATAACCTGGTGTAACTACTATTAGATCCTTCGCTACGCTCAGGATGACAAGTTGGGCTTATAATAGAGTGACTCGAATTTTGACTTTCCGTATTCGTGAACTTTAAATCCGTATGCGCTTAACAAATCTTGAGTATTGAATCTGAAATTTTGAACCATGTATTGTCATGCCGAGCGTAATCGAGGCATCTCTTGTTGAAGAATATGAGGGAGTTAGAGGAAGTTAGAAGAAGTTAGAAGAAGTTAGAGGAATGACACGGAATGATACGGAAATAATCGGAAGGATTCGGAAGGTTTGAGACCGTGTTTGGTTTTTAGTTTTTGGTATTTCGAGAATTGATATCCCTGTGGACCTACCAATAGATCCTTCGCTTCGCTCAGGATGACAAGCCAAGCCGTAGAAGGTGTTGAGTGAAACGCAATTATTTTATTCATATCTACACTTTTGTGTAGACATTATTTAGGACGGGTCAGATTTTTTCGTTTAACGTTTAACGCTTAACGTTTAACGCCTTTTATCCGTCTTCGCCGGGGCGCAGCCTTGAATCCGTCTTCGCCGGAAAAATCTGAAATCAGTAGACGTCGGACACAGTCTTGAATCTTGTATTATTGTCATGCCGAGAGTAGTCGAGGCATCTCTTGTTGAAGAATATGAGGGAGTTAGAAGAAGTTAGAAGAAGTTAGAAGAAGTTAGAGGAGTGACACGGAATGACACGGAAATAATCGGAAGGAATCGTCAGATTTTTTTCGTTTAACGTTTAACGATTAACATTTAACGCCTTTTATCCGTCTTCGCCGGGCGCACACTTTAACCTTTAACCTTTAACTTTCCCTACTTCCCAATCACCTCTATCTCAACCCTTCGGTTAAGCGCGCGGTTTTCTTCCGTGTCGTTAGGAGCAATGGGGACTGTATTTCCAAAGCCTCGAACTTGGAGGTTGCTAAATCCATTCTCAACTAGGTATTGAGCTACCCGTTTTGCTCTCTCCTCCGAGATTGTTTGATTGTTTATTGCTTCCAGGTCATCGGAATGGCCTTGAACCTCTATCTTAATACCTGGATTCTGACGCAGAATATCTAATAATCTATTTAGCTCAGCAACCGCTTCGGGGCCAAGATCTGCTTTGTTGATGTCAAAACGAATATTAAGTTCAAGTTTAGAACCTATAGAAATCGGTTTGAGTAGGATATCACGAGTTACATTCATAAACGTGGTAACCTGATTTAGGTTCAACGTCTCTGCGTAGTACCAGTAATCATCGGCAACCACCTCAAGGGCGTAGTTCTCACCAGCAAGGAATGAGAGGTTGTAATCTCCAGTCAGCGGGTTGGAGTAGATGGAGGCAACAATGCTATTATTCTTGGTATTTATCAGGTTAACCCTTGCCCTAAGCGGTTTGAGTGAACTTGCATCCTTAATGGTGCCCCGGAGGTTTGTCCGACGTACTTGAAGAACACTTTCGTTTGCAAGGTCTTGGCTCGACGGGCTGAAGTTAATTCTACGCACCTTTTCATCAAAAACAAAATTAACCTCAAACTGCTTGTAACCGTTAAACTGAACGCGGAAGTTATTCTGGCGGAGGTCGAAGTCTTGATAAAAAATATTATTTACCGTCACAACATACTCATCAGTAACAGGTGCGTATATAACAAATTCACCATTTTTATCAGTCAAAGTAGAAATTGTATTCCCTCTAGTATCTGTAGCTGTAATTCTAATATTGGAAACATCAACTTTTCCCAATCCTGATAATTTGCTTCGGTTTAATATTATACGCCCAAAAATTTTATTTTTTTCAACAAAAGGTATATAAAGAGTTAGGTCTTTGTTTAAAGAAAACTTTATATCAATATCAGCTTTTGAGAATGTTCCAGTTTCATTTCCTACAGCATTATATGAAAGTTCATAAATTCCAGATGGAATTTTCTCATAAATTACCTCACCATATTGGTTAGAAAGCAATTCCCCAGAAGTAAAATCTGGATAGTCCATTTTTTCATCGTCAACCCGTTGAATGTTGACTAGCACATTTTTAATACCTGGCTCATTTTCATTCATTATTCTATTGCCATTAAAATCTTTAAAGAAAACAAGTTTTAAGGTGTGAAATTTTAAGTATGGCTGTTGAATTCCAAACTCTTTTCTAACACTAGCCTCAAAATACATGTTTTGGAAACGTTCAACGGCTTCGGTAGGAGTAACTCTAGACTGAATAGTGTAAACATTAAGAAATCTTAGCTGCCAATTCTTTGGTAGATACCAGAATAGTTGCGAAGTTATATTTGAGTAGCTAGATTTAGCAACAAGATCATTAGAATAAGATATATTTACTTGAAGTTGTAATTGCTCTTTATATATGAAAGAGTCAAAATAGGGCATGACTCGTAACATGCGGTTTGGACGAGAAGCATAATACCAGTTAAATTGCTCATATATTGAACGAGGACCATTAGTGTAGATTGCTTGAATTCCCCAACGGGGTTGTCTTAGATTAATTGAGATATTTTGGTAGTTAAATCTACTTTTTGATGTTGGAATGGAGAAAGTACTATCTACATAATAAATTGGTTTATGTAGGACATTTACAAAACCTGTAAAAATTTGAGCCGTTAAAGAACTGCTTGGCTTTTCGCCTTTAAATCGAAAGCCTAAATTATAATTGTAAACAAGAGTGGAGAAATAATCTTCACCTCTTTGGATAACTGGAAAAATATCAGATGAATTTATTTCAAATCCAGGACCTGAAAAAAAATAAACTTTGTTATTTGGGTTATAGCCCCAGGTAATAAACTGTTTGTGAAAATTTGTAAATGATTGCTTAATTATATTGAATGAACGATAGTCGCCAGGATTGTTACGATTATCAATTGTATAGTGCTGAATAATATTTTTTTCATTTAGATTATAAACAACTTGGGAAATTAATTCAGAACGACCATTAAAACTTGAATTTAGAAAAGGTTGGCCAAATTTAAACCGAACAGTAGCATTTAATTTTCGGCCACTATAGTTTAGGTATGCAGTGCTACCAAAAGCAATTTTATTTATAATCGAGTCGTTTTGATTTCCAAACCGGATTTGGTTGTAAACCAAAGAATAACCTAATCTTAACCTTTTAATCAAGTTTAGTTTAAAACCAGCAGTACCCAGTTTTGATTCAAAATTCTCATTAATTGATTTTGTAAGAACTCCACCAAGTTTAAAACCATAATCCTGGGTAGGAGAAAATTCAAGTTCAGTACCAACGTTGCTCTGAGGATTTAACACCCTTTGGGTAGCAATTGCTTCTAATTTGATTTTTTTCATTTTTATACCAATGTTTCCTCCTCGCCCATATAAACTGCTTTCAATACTACGGTTGATATCACCTATTTGTAAGAAATACTTGTTAGAGTTATATCCAATCCACATCCTATTGAATTTATAGAGATTTTCGGTAGGTGTTGTATTATAATTATTGTAAAAAAAGTAAATCTCATTTTTTTTTCGAAGCAAGATATTTCCTTGGATAATTGATGCATAGGCTGGCTTTGCGTAGTTTGAAAAAAGTCCACGTGCAAAAAATTCAGTAATAAGTACCCTGCGTGAATCAGGAATATAATTTGTGTATTTGCTTGATAAATTTTTTAACCAACTAGTTGACTTAAAAGTGCTATCTATTGTTTTTGCTTGCAAGTTAAGTTTAAATAAATCACGAGATGTTTGTAATTGTTTATTAAGATAAACATCAAAAACTACGGTTGAATCCGAATAGGGGGGGATATTTACATCTTGAATATAATTTTGTAAACGAGCAGAACCAATACCAATAAAATTTCCTGCGTCTAAACTTAATGTTATCAATTCTTCTCTATTCCCACGATTCTCGATCTTAATTTTAACGGGTGCATGACCCGTTTGTTGATCGAAGTATTCAAAGCGGGTCAAAAACTTCACTTTAATATCTACCTCACGTGGAACTTTAACAAAACTATACTCATTTTTAATAACGTTACCCCGTTGATCAATAATAGCAGCAATGATAGAATAGCCAATGTCGCCCCTAACATTTTTTCCTATAGCCACCCTAATAGGAATTAGTGTAGAATCAAGAGGGGGAAGAGTTAGTTCCAATTTCTCATCACCTAAAATTTGCCAGCCAGAAGGGACGGTTAATTGGAATGTGAATGTTTGAGGTTGAGTAGATTTGTTAACAACTTTTACAACATTAAAAATGGTTTTACCTTTTGTAGCTTCAACGCTGTGCTTAACAAAATGGAGTTCTATTTTTTTTTGCTCATTTGTGTTATATAGAAAGAATTGGCCCATAAGATTATGGGCAAAAAGAATAAATGGTAATAAAAGAAGTTTTTTAAAATCTACTTTCAATCTTTCAGGGATTTATTTCTACCAAAGTGAAAATTAGATCAACAAAGTAATAATCGGGTTGTTGTCTTATTAGTGGTGTTATTGTTCCACATTCATAAGTAAGGTATATTTCACCAGTAACTTCAAGAGCACCTGGATCAACACCTTCAACTATAATTTGGTCTGCTGCTGAAAGTGTAATGTTGTTAACAATAGTTCCTGGTATAGAGGTAGTTGGCTTGATTTGGATAGTAGACAATGGCAAATCAGGAGCAGCACCGTCGGATTGAATGGTAGCAGAACCAGATCTTACTAATATCCTCCATCCAATGCTTGTTCCGTCGCCACCAGTATTAGAAGTATCCCTATACTGAATACTCAATCTAGACCAATTACTCAGAATTTTACCAGAAGTATACTCCGTAAGTGATTTAAAGTTAAAACTAACGGTTCCTCCAGATACAATTCTAACTATTTTAGTAATATTCTGAGCATTAGCCCCATTTAAAAAAGGGAAAGTAAAAAATATAAATAGTATGAAAGATTTAATAAAATCTTTACTAATCATTTTATTAAGGGTCATTACCAGGACTTTATCATGAAAGGTAAGGGCTAAAGCCCTCACCCGCTATTTAGGAACTAGCTCAAGGAAAACATTTGTTATGTATCTATCGGGATCCAAACTTTGAGCAAGTAGACTATTTGTATTCATAGCCCCTTCAGATGTACCTAATCGCCATTGAATTGTAAAATCATTCTGAGCAGCACTTCCAGCGGCAGCACCGGCAACACCTGTAACAATATTTTGTGCTGCCTGGGTTAGAGCTAAAACGGCTCCAGGTAAAGCCCAGTTTGTTGGATCTGCACCACTACCATTTTCTATAAGATCAAATCCAACATTGTCGAGCGGCATAGTGTGTGCAATATTATCTTGACCAAGAAATGTTGCATCTTCAGCTCTAATTGTAACATCAAAATCTTGTGATGCTGAAACGGTAAAATTAGTATGATAACGTGCATCACCACCACCATTATTAATACCATTAGTATATTGATCGATTGTATTAACAACAAAATCAATATTACCCCCAGAAACAACTGTCAATCGAAGAATTGAGTTTAACGTCACGGACACAGGTATTATAGCCTGGTCGTTTACCGCCTGCCCAAAGCCTACCTGGCTTAGGAGCAACATGGCTGCTGCAAAAAATAGTTTTCTCATAGCTGTAAGTATTAAGTTAGAAAATTGTGTTTAAAACGTTTTTTCTCAGTTAATTGTTTAACTTTATAAAAATACAACAAAAAAAATTAATTATGCAAGCAGATTGTGTTCAAAGTTGCAATATTGTTTATAAAAAAATTAATTGTTGACATTAATTATTATAAGTTAAATGTTAATAGTTAAAAGTTAAACGATTATATTCATATTTTTTTAATATAAAAGCTTAGATTTAATTTTTTATGGTTTCTTATATTTTTATAGTTGACCTAGTATAAAATAAAAAAGGCTGACGCCTTGCCAGCCCTTATATTGATTGCTTATATTTTTAGAATAATTTGAAAATTAGATCAACAACACGGTTTGAATAGCCCCACTCGTTGTCGTACCAAGAGAGAACTTTAACCATATTGCCATTTACCATGGTGCTTTGGGCATCAAAAATGGAGGAGTGTGAGTTGTGAATGATATCAACAGATACAATTGGATCCTCGGTGTACTCAAGAATACCTTTCATTGGACCTTCGGCAGCTTTTTTCATGGCTGCATTTATCTCTTCCTTGGTAACCTCCTTCTTAAGAATTGCTACAAAGTCAACCAATGATCCTGTTGGAGTTGGCACTCGTACTGCAAGACCATCGAGCTTACCTTTTAGCTCAGGGATTACCTTGCCTACTGCTTTAGCAGCTCCAGTAGTGGTAGGGATTTGAGAAACAGCAGCGGAGCGAGCACGACGTAAGTCTCTGTGTGGTGCATCAAGTATTCGTTGGTCGTTAGTGTAGGAGTGAATGGTGTTCATGAAACCGCGTTCAATGCCAAATGTGTCGTTAAGCACTTTCACTACGGGTGCAAGGCAGTTGGTTGTACAACTTGCATTTGAAACGCATAAGTCTGTTGGTTGTAAATCGCTATCATTTACGCCAAGTACAATCATTCTGTCAATTTCGTCCTTTGCAGGAACGGTAAGAATAACCTTTTTGGCACCATTTTTTAGGTGATCGCCATAACCGCCTTTTTCGCTTTCGCGTTTGGTGAAGATACCAGTGGACTCAATTACAACGTCTGGAGTTTGGCTCCATTTAATATTTAGAGGAGCTTTCTCAGCAGTTACCCTATACTTTACACCGTTTACAATAAGATTCTCGTCGTCGAACTCAACCTTTCCAGAAAATCTACCTTGGGTAGAATCATATTTTAAAAGGTGAGCTAGCGTTTTAGTATCGGTTAGGTCATTGATTCCTACTACTTCTAATTCTGGACGCTCCAAAGCAATTTTAAAAACGTTGCGTCCAATGCGTCCAAATCCATTGATTGCTACTTTAATTTTAGTCATAGTTCTATAGTATTTAATAGTGATTTATGGTTTATCAAAAGCAAAACAAAGTTACAAAAATTGACTAATGTGTTAAAAGATTTAATCATTTTAAAACATAATTTAACGCAAACGGTTGAAAACCAAAGGTGGATAGGTGGTTACAGATTATAGCTTAAGAGCATTTAAATCATCGGGTGTATTGATGTTGTAAAAGCTAATTCGCATTTCGTTGGTATTAGGTAGTTCAAGGTAACTTGTTTTGACGAACCTAAAAAGCTCAGCAACCCTGTGCCCTTTGCCATCGGAAAGTATTTGGTTAGCAATGTTTAGTGTGTTCTTGTTATAAAAACCAAACAATGGCTCAATTAAATCATCGTGTTTGGGTATTGTTATATCAACCTTGCTATTTTTATGAGCTGCGAGAAGTTTTTTAAAAATTGATAGATTTGGGAATGGCATATCAGCCGATATAACAAAGCATGTTTTGAAAGATGAATGACTTAGCGCACTATGAATTCCTCCTAATGGACCACAGTTTGGAATGATATCGGGAAAAATTTTTGCAGGGATTGGGTATTGTATGCTGCTATTTGAAATGATGATTGTTTCCGTAACTGAATCCTTAAAGGTGTTGTAAATCCTGCTAATAATTGGAATTCCATCAACTTTGATAAGCGCCTTATCGATTCCACCAAGTCGTCTTGCTTTTCCTCCAGCAAGAATTGCAAGTGTTATGTTTTGCATAAGTGGCTAAAGACGAAGTTCTCCTAAACCCTCTCGAATAATTAGTGGCTCATCTTCGGTGCAGTCAACAATTGTAGATGGAACATTTCCACACGCGCCACCATCAATAACTACATCAACAAGATTGTGATAATTTTCATAGATCTGCTCTGGGTCGGTAGTGTATTCAATAATTTCGTCAGAATCTTTAAGCGATGTAGTAAGGATGGGATTACCAAGTCTTTCAACAAGTTCAATTGGGATTTTATGATTAGGAATCCTGATACCAACCGTTTTGCGCTTGCTTAAAAAGTAATTAGGTACTCTGTGAAGTCCTGGTAGAATAAAGGTAAATGGACCTGGAAGGTTTTTTTTCATCAACTTAAAGGTAGGATTATTAACCTTGGCAAAGTCGGTTATGTTGCTTAAATCCTTGCAAATAAAGGAGAAATGCGCCTCTTTGGGTTTTAATCCTTTTAGTTTTATAATCCTTTCAACGGCTTTGGTATTTTTAATATCGCATCCAATACCATAAACAGTATCGGTAGGGTAAATTATAATGCCACCACGTTTAAGAACCGCAACCACACGATCAACATCTCGTGGGTTGGGGTTCTGTGGATGCATTTCTATGTATAAACAGTCAGGCATTAGCCATTTACTTTTTTATAATCGGCTAAAAACTTCTCTAATCCAATATCGGTTAAAGGATGTTTTAGTAATCCTAGTATTGCGTTTAATGGACAAGTAGCAACATCAGCACCTGCTTCAAGGCATTGAATAATATGCATGGTGTGGCGAATTGATGCTGCAAGCACCTGTGTGCCAAATTCGTAGTAGTTGTATACATCTACAATTTTACGAATTAGCTCAACGCCATCGGTTGAAATATCGTCAAGCCGGCCGATAAATGGGGATACATATGTTGCTCCTGCTTTGGCAGCAAGGAGTGCTTGCCCAACAGAGAACACAAGGGTGCAGTTTGTGCGGATGCCATTGTCGGTAAAGTATTTGATTGCTTTGATACCATCCTTAGTACAAGGAACTTTTACTACAATTTGTGGATGTAGAGCTGCCAATTCCTTTCCTTCACGAATCATTCCTTCATAGTCGGTTGCAATAACCTCGGCGCTAACATCACCTTTCACAATATTGCAAATATCAACATAGTGTTTTTTGATATTCTCCTCGCCACGAATATTCTCCTTGGCCATTAATGAAGGATTAGTTGTTACTCCATCCAGAACACCCAAATCGTTTGCTTCGCGGATTTGGTCGAGGTTTGCTGTGTCGATAAAAAATTTCATACTTTCCTTAGTTATTTGATTTTCCGTTGCAAAGCTAATGATTTTTATTGAAATGGTAAGCGAAAATTGACTGATAGAGGTTGGAATAAGTCGGAAGCCTTTGTCATGCAGAGGTTGTTGAAGAATGAGAGGAAGTTAAAGGAAGTTAGAGGAATGATACGGAATGATTCGGAAAGAATCTGAAATAGTCGGAAGGAATCGGAATTTCATGTGACAATTCTTGAATCTTGAATCTGAAATTTTGAATCCGTCTTCGCCGGACACAGCCTTAAATCATGTGTTATTGTCATGCTGAGCTTGCCGAAGCATCTCTTGTTGAGGAATATGAGGAAGTTAGAAGAAGTTAAATGAAGTTAGAGGAATTTAAAAGAGTGAATCGGAAGGAATCGGAAGAGCCGTGTTTGGTTTTTAGTTTTTGGTGCTTGGCTTTTTTTTTGACCTCACCCCAGCCCCTCTCCTGAGATGAGAGGGGAGTAACTGCCTCCCCTGTCAGGGGAGGTTTGAAGGGGTCTTTTGGAAGGAAGAATGAATAGGTATAATACCGAAAGACTGGAAGCCTTTTGTCATGCCGAGCGAAGTCGAGGCATCTCTTCTTGGAGAATGAATCGGAATGAATCGGAAATATTCGGAAGTAATCTGAAGCGCCTTGTCATGCCGAACTTGCTAAAGTCGCGCTTGGTGGTGGCTGAGCCTGTCGAAGCCACGTTTGTTTTTTCTTCTTTTACCTTGATGCAAAAGAAGCAAAAAATCAAGGCGGAAAAGCCTGTTTCGATGGGTGCCCCGTGGTCGTGTCTGGCGCGGCGCAACTCACCATGCCTGCAGCATGGCTCAAACAGCACCGCTTTCCTTACCCTACACAACGACCCGCCCACGACCCATTGGCGGGACAGGCTTTTATTCCGGAGTTGCTTTGCTAATTGGCAGTGGTATACGAATGGATTACAAAATACGTGTTAGTGAGCAGAAGAACGCACGCTTCAAAAGAAGTTTCGCGCGAACAAGTGGAAGTTCAGGCATAGCCTGTAACAAATAGTCCGACGGCGGTGCAACCGCCGCCGAACATGGTTTGTTTATTGCCTTTTATAGCCTTGGCTCAACGGTGGGCATCAAGTTCCCCCTCTAAGCTGGACTCGATAAGCCGCTTTATTAATGGAGTAAAAATACCGCCAGCTCCAGTTAACGGAGTGCCTGCTTTTAGCTTTTCCATCGCCTCTTTTTCAAAGGCTGCATAGTCAAATGGTTCTTCTCTTTTCATGGTGTCAAATTTATAATTTAACTTTTTATTTGACACAGTTATTTAAATAGCGTCGTTTTTTCGTTTAACAATTAACTTTTAACGATTAACTTTTAACGATTAACTTTTAACGATTAACTTTTAACAATTAACGTCTTCTATCCGTCTTCGCCGAATACAGCCTTAAACCTTGAATCCAATTTCTCTAGATAAGATTGGGACCAATTGTCTTACTGAAAGATGTTGAGGTGTTTATTCTGATATAGCAGGATGAATATTATGATAGTTAAAAGAATATTTTACTCTATTTCTTGCATTGTTTCAAAAAAATAATTATAACTTTGATATAGAGGGAGTAGAATTGAAAAATATATACTAAATAAAATGGGAATGAAAATTAGGACAATAATTGTTGATGACGAGCCTAATTCAAGGGAAATGCTTGAGCACTTGCTTTTGGCAACTAATAACGATATTGAGGTTATTGATAAGTGCGAAAATGTTGACACTGCCTTTAGTGCAATAAAGGAACATAAACCTGATATTATCTTTTTAGACATTGAGATGCCTGGCGGCTCAGGTTTCGATTTAATTCATAAACTACAAGAAACACCCTTAAATCCAACAGTCATCTTTGTAACTGCATACAATCAGTTTGCAATTAAAGCAATAAAGTATTCTGCGTTCGACTACTTGTTGAAACCTATTGATATTGATGATCTTAACGATGCTCTTGATCGATATCGGAAAAAAGTGAGAGAAACCACATCTTCTTCGGAGTCCTTTAGATCCAATGCTCAAAAGTTTTTAGAACATGTAGGATCAATGCAAAAAATCAAATTCTCAATGAGAAATGGTTCGCTTTTTGTCGATCCCGATGAAATTGTATGGTGCGAAGCAAGTGGCAGCTACACAATAATCCATTTTCATAATAAGAAAGACGAGGTGGTTTCTGTTTCAATGAAGGAAGTTGAGCAGATTCTTTCAAACTTATCCTTTTTTAGGGTTAGTAGGTCTGCAATTATTAATCTTAGGTACTTAACAAGAGTCGATAGACGTAATAAAATATGCATTGTTCAGAAAGATGACGTTATTTGTAAGGTTAAAAGTTCACCACAACAGCTTAAGCTGCTTGAAAGTAGCTAGACATTTTTGTCGTTTCGTTTCCGAAATACATAATTTCGTATAGTAAAAAGCCACTTTCATACATTAGGGCTCATTTTATAAAGAAGATTTGTACTCTTTAAATTAAATTGCAGTGTATTTAACTCAATTTAAATGAGCGATTTTGATTCATTTAACTGGCAAGGTAAAAAAATACTAATAGTAGACGACGACCGACCAAGTATAATACTCTTAACTGTATTGCTTCAACGTTGTGGAGCAAAGCTTTTCTATGCTAATAATGGTCAGCAAGCCATTGATGTAGTTAATCAAAATCCAGATATTGACTTAATTCTCATGGACATCCTAATGGAGGGAATGAGTGGTATAGAGGCCTCCAGGATTATTCGTAAATCACATCCAGAAATGCCAATTATTGCTCAAACAGCCTGTGTTATGACTGGTGATAAGGAGCGTTGTATTGCTGCTGGATGTATTGAATATGTTTCTAAACCTATAGATGCTATTAAACTTCTAAAAATAATTGATAAATACTTAAATGTAGTCAAACTAGAACACTCTGCAAAAGAATAAGAATTTCCTGTTGTATTTATCTCTGTTATTAAGTTGCTTGCAATCCGCTCGTTAAGTCGTTAATGGTTTTGTTAATATTCATTCCTTATTATTAGGGTAACCTCATTTTTGTATATTTGCATGTTATGGAATTCAAACTTACCTCAGAATTTAAACCAGCTGGCGATCAGCCCGAAGCAATAAAACAGCTGACCGAAGGATTGCTGAGAGGGGATAGGTATCAGACTCTTCTAGGGGTTACGGGTTCAGGCAAAACATTTACCATTGCAAATGTAATTGCTAACATTAATAGACCTGTTTTAGTTTTAAGTCATAATAAAACTCTTGCAGCACAGCTTTATGGCGAGTTTAAAAGCTTTTTTCCTGAAAATGCTGTGGAATATTTTGTTTCGTATTACGATTACTACCAGCCAGAAGCATACTTACCCGTAACGGATACTTATATCGAGAAAGACCTTTCCATTAATGATGAAATTGAAAAGCTAAGGTTGAGCGCTACCTCATCACTACTATCTGGAAGGCGAGATGTGATTGTTGTTTCATCGGTTTCATGCTTATATGGTATTGGTAATCCCCAAGATTTTTACAATAGTAAAATAAACCTAAAGGTAGGGCAAAAGATATCGCGTAACTATTTTCTCCGACAGCTTGTTGATGCACTATACTCTAGAAACGAGGTGGAGTTCAACAGGGGGACTTTTAGGGTAAAGGGTGATACTGTTGATGTGTTTCTTGCATATGGCGATAGGAGTGTACGTGTAATTTTTTGGGGTGATGAGATAGAAAGTTTAGAAATATTTGATCCTGTTAGCGGACAACATATAGAGTCTCTCGATGAAATAGTGATTTATCCTGCAAATATCTTTATTGCTGGGAAGGATAGAATTAATCAGGCAATTAGGGAGATTCAAGACGATTTGGTGAAGCAGATAGAGTTTTTTCAGAGTCAGGGTAGGGCGCTTGAAGCCAAACGGATAAAGGAACGCGTTGAGTATGATTTAGAAATGATTAGAGAGTTGGGGTATTGTCCAGGTATTGAAAACTACTCTCGGTATTTTGATGGTCGACCACCTGGAATGCGACCATTCTGCTTACTTGACTACTTCCCCGACGATTTTATTACAGTTATTGACGAAAGTCATGTAACCATTCCACAAATCAGAGCCATGTATGGTGGCGATAACTCGCGAAAGCAAACGCTTGTTGAGTATGGCTTTAGGCTACCAGCTGCAATTGATAATAGGCCCTTACGATTTGAGGAATTTGAAAGTTTAGTTGGTCAAACAATTTTTGTTAGCGCAACACCAGCCGATTATGAGTTAACAAAGTGTCAAGGTGTGGTTGTTGACCAAGTTGTAAGACCAACAGGTTTGCTTGACCCACCAATCATTGTAAGGCCATGTCAAACTCAAGTAGATGATTTAATAGGAGAGATCAACCAATGTGTAGAGCGTGACGATCGTGTGCTGGTTACCACCCTTACCAAGCGAATGGCCGAGGAGTTTGTGAAATATCTTACTAAGCTAGGTATTAGATGTAGGTATATTCACTCCGATGTTGATACTCTTGAACGAGTTCAAATAATGGAAGATTTAAGAAGGGGGCTTTTTGATGTGCTTGTTGGGGTTAACCTTTTACGAGAGGGGCTCGACTTGCCAGAGGTTTCATTAGTTGCAATTCTTGATGCCGATAAGGAAGGATTTTTACGGTCGGCTCGTTCCCTTACTCAAACAGCTGGAAGGGCAGCTCGAAATGTCAATGGAAGGGTTATCATGTACGCCGATAAGATAACCGAATCGATGCGAATCACAATTGAGGAGACAAACCGAAGGCGTGAAAAGCAGTTGAGATATAATGAAAAACACGGAATTACGCCTACTCAGATTGTGAAAGCGCAAAAATCTGTATTGGGGAACTTGCAACCCAAAGCAAAGGTTTATGTGGAACCTGAAAATGTCGATTACGCTGCCGATCCTGTAGTTCAGTACATGACAGTAGAGCAGCTTTCCGATGCGATAGCAGTTGCTCGAAAGAAAATGGAAGCCGAAGCCAAGCAGCTAAACTTTATTGAAGCAGCACGATACCGCGACGAAATGTATGCTTTGCAAAAGATACTGGATGAGAAATCTGGTTCAAAATCATCCAAGAAGAAAAAAAGTCGATAAGTCGATTATTAATTTACTTGCTTGGTTTATACTCAACCCAATAAGGTAGCTTTCCAAGCGGAGGCTTACGCTTGTAGAATAAATCATCCAAATGTAGCGCCATGATTCTGAATAGCTTAGAGTGTTTAATTCCAAAGCGTATCATGTTATGCATTAGGTTATTTGGATGTGAGTAGGGGCAAACCTGAATGCAACGACCGCAATCGGTTCCAACCTTAGTCCAATAGGTGAAGCATGATTCAGAATTTATTTTCCACCTAAGAGTATTGTCCGAAATACTTCTATCGTCATAGGGTATAGATTGTGATGGGCAGTTCTCAGCACATTTTTTGCACTTTGTGCAAAACTCAATAACGCTTTCATCACCAACTTTACCATTATAAGGTTGTAATGGAGCATTTGTAGTTACAACGGCAATTCTAACTCTAGGGCCAAGATTATGCGTCATTAACAGGCCCATTCTTCCAATTTCTCCTAATCCTGCATCACGAGCAACTAATGGACATATCACTTCATAGTTACCATCGATATGTGCTTGTGCCTCGTAGCCTAAGTTTCGCAGTAAAGCGGCCAATGTGACAGCTATTACTCCTGATTTAAGGTACTGCTCTGCCGATTCCATTATTACGCTTCCCTTAGGTGCAGCCTTAATCATCTGCTCGCTCATTTCAACAGTGAGCGCAATACCATATTGATAACGGGGCGCAATTTTCTTTCCATAGGTTTCTCTTCGGCCCTTTGTATGGTAGTAATGGTAATCTTTCATCAAGCAGATTCCTACATCTATGGCACCTAGCTTTTTTACCCATTCTTTAACGAAAATTGAAAGATCATCTGCATCAATTTCAACTTTGGTGCTTGATACCTTGTCATTGATAAATGGACCTAACTTACTAACGGTATAAAAGTTAGCATCGGCAGCGCTAAAGGCAAGTGGGTTATAGAAAATTGCCTTTGGCGATAGTAAACCTGGCTGTTGTCTAAATAGGTTGTCTTTTTCTTCATTTTCGGGTTTTGTTGCGTAGTACTGATTGTATTTTTCAGTACCAGGTACCAGCTCCATTCTGGAAAACATGGTGTCCCTTTCGTCAAAAATATGATTTGGAGTGCTTGTTTTGTATTTTGGGTCGTGCGGATTGTATAAAAGTGCAATTATAAAAGTTATGCTTAAAGCTATAAGGGCGTACGAATAATAATTTGTAGCATCATTTATTAATAATAGGGGAGCAATGTAAAGAGTTGGCAATAAGATTAGCCCCAAAAAGCTAAGAAAGGTTGCTCTTTTTTGCCTTTCAGCAATTGAGGTAATTGTGGAGATTAAAAAAATGAATGCTAATCCCAAACCAAAAATCAGTAAAATGTATTTCATGGTTTGAACAATATTTTACAAAGCCATTATTAATTTTAGATTTTTTGAATTACTTTATGCAATGCTATTCATATCGTAAAGCTTCAATTGGGTCTAACATAGATGCTTTTACTGCAGGAATGTAACCAGAAGCCAGACCAACAATAAAAGAGATTACAAGTCCGCCAACAATCCAGCCCCATGGTATAACAAATGGGCTATTTAGAAGAATGGAAACTAAATTTCCTATTAAAATACCTAAGAAGACGCCAAGCAGTCCACCGAGTTGGCATATCAGAATTGCCTCAAAAAGAAACTGCTGTTTTATTTCAGCCGATTTTGCCCCAATGGCTTTACGTGTACCAATTTCGCGGGTGCGTTCCGCAACAGCCACTAGCATGATGTTCATTAGTCCAACAGCGGCACCAATTAAAGTTATAATGCCAATAATGGTAGCAGCAATTGATACAAACTTGAGGTTTTCAATTAGCAGCTTAGCAAGGCTATCGCTTTTTTCAATATGAAAATCATTTTCGTCGATAGCAGAAAGGTTTCTAACAAGCCGAAAAGTTCCCTCAGCTTCACTTACTGCTGCTTCTAAAAGTTTAGGGTCTCTAGGTTGCACAATTATGGAATAATTCATGTTAGGTCGTGAGAAATAAGCTGCTACATTAGTGTATGGTAAATAAACCGTTCTGTTTGGCCCACCACCAAAACTGGTTCCTTTATCTTTTAAAACGCCAATAACCTTATACTTACCGCTTCCCACACTAATAATCTTATTGATTGGGTCCTCATTTTTTAGGAATAGTTTGCTGGCTACCTCAGAACCAATAATAGCAACGTGTCTGCTATCCTGAATATCGATTGGCGAGAAGTTTCGTCCCTTACCAATATCAACACCCGACACTTTAAGGTATCCTTCATCAACACCTAGTACACTAATGTTAGGATTGGTCTTTTTTGATGAGTGCTTTATAGTACTTGCGCCCGTTGCCCAAACTGAAATGCCAATATCGGCTGGAAAATTATATCGCTCAATAAACTCACGTGCCTGCTGTAAGGTTATGTGTGAAAAATTCTTTTTACGATAACGGTTTCCGGCAATATTTACTCGTAATCCTCTGCTTTGAATGGTAAAGGAGTTGGCGCCCATTTGTGTAAATGAACTCGTAAGGCTACCTTCGATTGATTCAATGGCAGTAAGTATTCCTACCAATGCCATTATACCCAGTGAAATAATAAGAATGGTTAAAGTTGAACGAAGTTTTGTAGAGAGAATCGAGTTTATCGAAATCCTAAAGATCTCACCATAAAGAGTTAAAATCCTTTTCATTTAATCTTTTGATTTTTATTAACTTCAAAAATAACCTTTTTACTAGTTTTCTTTTCCTTAAATTGGTTAAATCTTGCTAATGCAAGAAAAAATTACATTAGGTTTGTATTTCAAATTACTTTGACATGAATATTGAAAAAAGGATTAATGCTTTTGTCAATTTGGGTTTAAAAATAAGCGAGTCGGTAACTAATGCTAGTTCTCTGCTCGGACATTCCGTTTATAATGCACAATTTATAAACCCTTGGTTTACGCCTTCAAATATAATTAACGCAGCAAATGCAATTACTCAAAAATGGTTAAAAAGGGATGCCATGGAAGAGTGGGTAAAAAAGTATCCCATTCAGTATTTTAATCCTAAAAAGGTTCATGAGGTTGGCGTTATTATGGCAGGAAACATTCCTCTTGTTGGTTTTCATGACTTTTTGTGTGTTCTCATCACAGGGAACCGGATTAACATTAAGCTATCTTCCAAAGATGGGGGGCTAACGGAATCGATTGCTAAAATGCTTTTGGAGGTTGAACCTGAGTTTAAGGATTTTATTAAGATATCGGAGGGAACATTAAAAGATTTTGACGCAGTTATTGCCACTGGAAGCGATAGCTCTGCCAAGTACTTCGATTATTACTTTCGCAATTATCCTTCTTTAATAAGGGGCCATAGGAATAGTGTGGCGGTACTGAGTGGTAATGAATCCGACGAAGAGCTTACAATGCTTTCCGATGATATTTTTAGCTATTTTGGATTAGGTTGTCGTAATGTTTCAAAATTACTAGTTCCAGTAGGTTACAATTTTGAACGGTTAATAAATAGCATGGAGAAATGGACTAACCTGATAAACCATTATCGGTATGCTAATAACTATGAGTATAATCGCACCATTTTAATTATGAATCAGGAACAACATCTCGATACAGGATTCTCGTTGCTAGTGCCTAATGATAATATCGACGCTCATGTCTCGGTTCTCAACTATCAGGAGTATAATAGTATTGATGCAGTTACAGATTATTTAGCGCTAAATGATAGTAAAATTCAATGTGTGGTTTCCAACATTCCTATCAATCATTTAAGGTTGGTGACTTTTGGAGAGGCACAACGGCCTTTGCTAACTGATTACTCCGATGGAATTGACACCATTGAGTTTTTAGGGAAGCTTAACCAGTAACTTTTTTGCTAACATTTAGCATTTCATTCAGATTGATACTATTTTTGCATAAATGACCAAATGTTATGATATATAAGTTTAGGGTTTTATCGGACGAAGATGAGCTTTTTTTGAGAGATTTTGATGTTGACTCAGAATCTACATTTCTAACATTACATAAAGCAATTCAAGAGAATTTAGGCTTTGACCCTTCGCAGCTAGTATCGTTTTTTTTAGCCGACGAGCATTGGAACAAGGGCATGGAACTTACCCTCATTGATATGCAAAACGATACGGGTTTGGCAGCCATTCCTATGGATAAGGTTAAGATTAAGGAGTTGATAACAAAACGCAAGGAACGCCTGCTTTATACTTACGATATATTTGCTGACCGCAATCTATTTATCGAACTAATTGATATTGCTGAAGCAAAAGAAGGTATTGAGTATCCTTTATGCACAGCTTCTCTAGGGGAGGCCCCAATTCAAGTTGCCGATGATATTATTTTAGATTTTGATGCTGAGAATGACGAAAAGAATGAAATTGATGAGCTTTTCGACGAGTTTAACGACGATGATTTTGATAGTCTAGGTTTTGAAGATGACAGTGAGTTCTAAAAAGCTTTAATTTCTCAATGTCACGTTCCCAAAAATTTCTTATTGTATTGTTAGGGCCTACTGGGGTTGGAAAAACCGAGTTGAGCCTTTCTATAGCTAAGCATTTTGATGCGCCTATCATCTCATCCGATTCTCGACAATTTTTTCGGGAAATGAGAATTGGTACGGCATACCCAACCGATGAGGAGTTGACAAAAGGAAAGCACTATCTGGTTGGCCATAAGTCGATAACCGAACGCTACAGCTGCGGCATGTTCGAGATGGAAGCGATAGAGCTACTAAACGAAATTTACCAAACGCATAACTTATCGCTTCTGGTTGGCGGCTCCGGGCTTTATATCGATTCTCTACTAAAAGGCATAGATGATTTTCCCACTCCCGACCCTGAACTTCGAAAGTCGCTTCATGAACAGTTAAGGAATGAGGGCGTTGAGAGTTTGAGACAGCAGCTCAAGATACTTGACCCCGAGTATTATGCTAAGGTTGATTTGAAAAATCCGCAGCGAATACTTAAGGCGGTTGAGGTTTGCTTACAAACAGGCAAAACCTACACTTCGTTTCTTACTCGCCCAAAAAAGCCACGGCCTTTTACTGCCATTAAGGTAGGTTTAAACCGTCCACGTGAAGAGTTATACAGGCGTATTAATGAGCGAGTTGACAAAATGATAGAGCAGGGATTGGTTGATGAGGTACGAAACCTAATTCCCTATAGAAATCTTAATGCGCTTAACACCGTTGGCTATAAGGAGATATTTCAATATCTTGATGGAGAGATTTCATTACCACAAGCAGTTGAACTAATAAAAAGAAACACTCGTAGGTATGCTAAGCGACAACTTACATGGTGGGGGCGCGACGATGAGATTACATGGTTTCATCCAAATCAAAAAGATGAAATTATTCAATATATTGAAAAGCAATTAAAAGAGAAAAGTAATGGAAAAACGTAATTCAGAAATTTTCCTTGAAGCATTTACTGAGATAGAGCGTTCTTTAAAAGAGATTTTAAGAAATGAATATACAGCAAACTTTTCGGAACTTTTACATAAGGCCCGAAAGCTGAATCAGGTAGTAAACTATTATGCATCGGATTTAAAAGAATTTGCACAGCTCCGAAATGCTATAGTTCACACAAAACGTAAGGATTTTATTATTGCCGAGCCCCACCATGATGTGGTTGAGGAGGTGTTGCACATTAAAAACCTTTTAAAGAATCCGCCTCGTGTTAAAAGTTTAATGAAACACAAACCTTTTTATACACATCCCCAGGCACCTATAAAAGATGTTTTAAAAACTTTTGCCGAAAAAGGATTTATGCGTTGTCCTGTTATTGAGAATGATAGAATAGTTGGACTAATTACAGCCAAAACAATAGCGCGTTGGTTAATTGAAAATTCCTACGATGTTGATGGCATTAAGGTGCAAGAGTTGCTTCCTTATTTTGAAAGGAATGATTACTGTATTGTTTCTGAGAATAGTGATATTGTATCGTTGATTGGTATGTTTAATAATGCTGTTGATAAAGGGTCGTATATTCAAGCGGCGCTTGTTACACAAAATGGCAACCCCGATAGTAAACTTGTTGGAATTATTTCACCAAGCGATTTTCCAGCTATCATTGGCGAATTAAAAGTTAAGCATTAGTTTTGTCCTAATTGGGAAACTTCCCATTTTATCGTATTAAACTTAAATGCAAATATTATGGCACAGGAAAAGAAAAAACGAGAGTTTCCTCACACTTATGTAATTATTTTTGCTTTAATTGTTTTTGCTGCCATTTTAACGTGGTTTGTACCCGGTGGTGAGTTTGCCCGCGAAATTAAAAATGTGAATGGCATTGATAGGGAGGTTATTGTTCCTGGTTCTTTTCATAAAGTTGATAACCAACCTCAAACATGGCAGGTGTTTACTTCCATTTTCCAAGGCATGAAAAGAACCTACGACATAATTTTTTACATTCTTATGATTGGAGGTGCCTTTTGGTTGCTTAACGAGAGTAAGGCTTTAGATGTGGCCATCCTCTCCTTTTTGAATTTTACCAAAAGGTTGGAACGTTTTAAACCGTTAAAAATCATAGGTGTCGACAACATAGTCATCACCCTAATAATGATATGCTTCAGCTTCTTTGGAGCTGTTATTGGCATGAGCGAGGAAACGATAGCCTTTGTGGTGATTTTTGTGCCACTGGCCATTAGTATGGGATATGACTCAATAGTTGGGATTAGCCTATGTTTCCTTGGTGCTGGTTTAGGTTTTGCCAGTGCATTACTTAACCCTTTTACAATTGGAATAGCTCAAGGGCTTTCGGGAATAAAACTTTTTTCAGGTATTGAGTACAGGTTTATTATTTGGGTTGTAATTAACACAATTGGTATTGGTTACGTGTTGTGGTATGCCCGCCGAATCAAGAAAAACCCAAAACTTTCACCAGTTTATGAAATTGACGAATATTGGCGTCATAAAGCCGCTCACGAAGACAATGGAACTAAAACAAAACCAGGAAAGAGTGCTTGGGCTACTTTTATTTCTCTCGGAATTGTTTTTGCTTTATTCTCGTTTTATTATCCAGTGAGTCATTTGGTTATAGGGCAAAGCTCTATTTCTGTACCCATAATCCCAATTGCAACTGTAGTATGGTTTGTTGTTGGTATATTGGCTCTTCGTCACTCCGTTCAGCTTTTTATTGTTAACATCTTGCTATTTACCATCGTGTTTCTTATTGTTGGTGTAATGGGGTATGGCTGGTATATAAAGGAGATTGCCACCTTGTTCTTGGTTATGGGCTTAACCGCCGGAATTGCCTTTGGTAAAAGTGCAAATGAGCTTGCAAAATCGTTTATTGCTGGAGCAAAGGATATCATGTCTGCAGCACTTGTTGTTGGATTGGCAAGTGGAATAGTTGTTATTTTAGAACAGGGACGAATTATTGATTCGCTTTTAAACTACTCTGCCGAAGCCATGATGGGCTATGGAAAGGTTACATCCATGGCAATCATGTATGTGTTTTATAATTTGCTTAATCTGGTTATTGCGTCAGGTTCAGCAAAAGCTGCGCTTACCATTCCTTTAATGTCGCAGTTTTCCGATTTAATTGGTATCAGTCGGCAGACAACAGTAACCGTTTATCAGCTTGGTGGTGGATTTACTAATCTTATAACTCCCACTTCGGGAGTAATGGTAGGTGTATTAAGCATAGCAAGAATACCCTATAACAAGTGGTTTAAATGGTTTCTGCCACTAATGATAATCCTTATAATCGTTGGATTCTTACTATTGCTCCCAACACTTTTCGTTCCGTTAAGCGGATTCTAAAAAGAGATATAGGCTGTCAAACACTGACAGCCTTTTTTATGAAGCGTAAGTTCTTTAATGCTTGTTGTCGTCATAGCATTTTAATCAAATTCGATTTTTTTATCTCTTTAATATTCATTAATAAAATTTCCTTAGATTTGGGGAAACCTAAAACTATACCTATGAGAAATCTAGCATTAATGTTTGCGATGCTATTTCCTATTAGTCTCGCATTTTCGCAGGAAACAGCCGATGAAAAGAAAGCAGAGAAGGCAAAATCTGGATGGAACTTTGGTGGTTTGCCAGTTGTAGCCTATGATACCGACTTAGGTTTTGAGTACGGCGCCCTTGTTAATCTTTTCCATTATGGCGATGGGAGTATTTATCCTAAGTACAAGCATAATATTTATGCTGAGGTCTCCCGATTTACAAAGGGCAGCGGTATAAACAGGTTGTTTTACGACTCAAAGTATGTAATACCAGGTATCCGTTTAACAGCCGATTTAGCCTATTTAACCGACAAAATGTACGACTTTTATGGTTTTAATGGTTATGAATCGGTTTATAATATGGATTGGGCTGATGATGAAAGCTCCTTTTATCGTAGCCGCGCTTTTTACAAGTACGATAGAAAGCTAACCCGTTTTACATCCGATTTGCAAGGAAAGTTTAAGAACGATAAGTTAGGTTGGGTTGCTGGAATTGGATTTTATGATTTTAAGGTTGATACAGTTGATATTGATAAGCTGAACAAGGGTAAAGATGAAGCCGATAAACTTCCTTATGTTGATGGAGGGTTATATAAACGATATGTTGATTGGGGATTAATTGATGAGGACGAAAAAAATGGTGGATTTGTCACATACCTTAAATTTGGTGCTGTTTACGATACTCGCGATAATGAGCCAAATCCGATGAAAGGTGTTTGGACCGAGGCAGTAGTAACCTATGCGCCTTCATTTTTAGGGATTGGAAGCAAGTATGAGCATGCTAAGCTTAGCATTATTCATCGTCAGTATTTCACTTTAGTTCCTGAACGGCTATCGTTTGTGTACCGTTTGGGGTACCAGGGAACAATATTTGGGAAATGTCCTTTTTATCTACAACCAAATATGACTACATTATTTCTTCGGGGTTCTGTTAGCGAAGGTCTTGGGGGTGCTAAAAGTTTAAGAGGGATTATCCGAAACCGTGTGGTAGGTGATGGTATTGCTTATGGAAATCTAGAGTTGCGATGGAAATTTGCTCGCTTTCAGTTTATTAACCAGAATTTTTACCTATCGTTTAATGCGTTTCTAGATGGCGGGCAGGTTGTTCAAAAGGTTAAACTTGATGTCCCAAGTACTATTACCGAAGCAGGATATGACGTTTCAGACTATTTTTCACCCGAAAATGATAAGCTACATACTAGTTGGGGTGTTGGGCTAAGAATAGTTATGAACCAGAATTTTATTATAGCTGTAGACCATGGTAGGGCAATGAAAAGTGATGATGGGACATCAGGAACCTACATCGGGTTAAATTTCCTTTTCTAAAAAAAATTATAAACTAAAAGCTGCCCTTTGATGGATACATTCCATTTGAGGCAGCTTTTTTGTATTAGCAGTAATTTTTAAGAATTTCTGCCAGTATAAATCCCAAATAGTTACCAACTGCATAACCAATAATTCCAACAGAAATCCCAGTTAAAATAATCTTACGATTTCCAATAGCAGCAGCAACAACAGGAACAAAAGGTGGGGAACAGATAAGTGCTGTTGAGGTGATAATGGTGGTGTCGGCATCAATTTTAAATAGCTTGCCCAAAACAACTTGCAGGAATAGGGAACCAAAAACAGCAAATGTAATATAGCCAAATAATCCTGGAGTTAGCCCAGCAAATCTACTTATATCGGCCATCGAAGCAACAACAACACTAAAAATCAGAATCAAATACATACCCGATTCAAAGGTCTTCTCAATTTGATTTATCTGTTTAAATGTAGAAGCAATAATACTGAGTGTAGTAATAGTTAGAATAACAACTACAACCTGGCTGTTTCTCGGAACTAAAAGCGAAAGTCCACCTGCAATAGCAAAAATAAGAACAGTTAAGCCATAGGCTTTGAGCAGTGGTTTGAATATTTCGCGTTTAAAGATGCCCCAATAAGGGTCTTTCCCATTTGTATATTCAACCTCTTCTGAAGTGTCATCGTTAAACTTTGGAAGGAAAAAAGAAAAGAATTTTTTCCCAATAGTCATTAAAAAAGCCAAATAAACGGTCGATATGAGCATATCGTAAGTGTGTGTAAGTATGTAAACATCAGAATCAACATTTAGCATCATTTTAAGGGAGGCCAAATTTGGGGTTCCGCCAGTATACACACCTACAAGCAACCCGCTTACCTTCCAAAGCTCACCCATACCTTTCCCCTTAAATGCAAAAAAGCCAATAACAATTAGAACAATAACCGATGAAATTCCTATTATAAGTGATAGTAAGGCTTTCCCTGCTATAGATTTCCATTGCTTTATATTTGCAGAAAACAGAAGCAACGGTAGCGCTAGTGGAATGGTTAAAGTTGTTAAAAGTTCTTGGATTTTTGATGCAGACTCTGGCAAGATTCCTATGTTACCTACTATAAGCCCAAGTAAATATGCAACAAACACCGCACCTAACTTATTTACAAAAGGGAATTTATGGCACAAATGTAAAATAAGAAAAGGCGATAGGAGATAGAAAAGAACAAGAATTATTTCAGTCATCATAAATACTTTTATTAACTAATTTCATTACCTAACGGCTACAAAAATGACAAATAATTTGGTTATAAAAAAAGTTGCATAATTAACACTATTTAATTAAATTGCCTTGATTTTTATATATTCAAAAAATGGGGTTAAAATTCTTATAAAATGAGGTTGTATGTTTTTTCTGCAATTCTAGTTTTTTTTACTTTGACAGGTCAAGCTCAGGGGCAGACCCCAGCTTCAAATTTTAATAAAAAATTGGCAGATTCACTTGGAGCTGATGAGTATGGAATGAAATGGTATGTGATGGTAATGTTAAAAACTGGTACCAAGAAAATTCAAAGTCGCGATTCTCTTTCATGGCTTTATAAAGGTCACATAGATGCTATAAATGAGCTTACCGAGAAAGGACTTTTAATAGTAACTGGCCCTTTAGGTAAAAATACCCAGAACTATAGAAGTTTTTACATCTTAAATACAAATAAGGCAGAAGAGGCACAAAAGTTAATGATGAAAAACCCCGCTGTAAAATATGGTTTATTTGACCCAGAGTTCTTTTTCTGGTATGGACCTGCAGCCCTTCCAACCTATCGGAAATATCAACCACTAGTTGAAGCCAAAAAGCCTTAGGGTATTACTATAATTATTGAATCGTCTTTGCATCTAACATTGCATTCACTCAGTATAGCGGGTGCATGGCTTAGCGTGTCCTCATTCTCAACTATTGCTTCACCTTTTACTAGAATGCAGGAAGAACCTTCAAATCGATGCTTTTCCTCATCATTTATTATTTCAAGCTGTGCATTGCTAATGATTTTTCTGAGTTTTCGGCTAGTTAGGTTTTTGTAGTTCTCGTTATTTTTAAGAAGTTCAAGAGCAATTTCAGTTGATGCAGTAAACTTGAATGGGTTTAATATTTCAGGATATTTTTTTGATAGGCTATTAATTGTTGAATAGCTTATTATTAGAATAGAAACAGGGGTCTCTGCTTTAACTGTATGTCTTATTTTACTCGAGGTAAGCCATTCATAAAACCCGAAAGTATTGCAACTTTCCTTTACTCCCAAAAGTTTCTGATTACTATAGTAGTTAATGGTACCATTTATTATTAAGAATACGCTTTTTGAACTACTTTTTTCTTTTAAAAGAACAGCGCCTTCGGGGAAAAATTTGATTTGACTCTTGGCTATAAGTTGTTTTGCTGCTTCGCTACTAATTTTGTCAAGACCAGGTGTGTTTTTAATGGTTTCCGCAACTTTAAGATTTGTATATTTTTCGGTTGAGGTATCGGTAAGTCTCTTTAAAAGGTTTTGAACTTTAGATTGAATTTGGGTTACTTCGTCGGGCTCAAGACGACCTTGCTTTTTAAGCTTTTCTATCATCTCTTCTTGCTGATTCAGGAGCGACCTCGAAGCCAAGAGTGTCTCGATATTGGTTCTGATATCGGGGTATTTTTCCTTTAGATTCCGCAAGAAGGTTTGCCCAGTTAGTCGATTAGCATTTATCTCATCTTCAAGCATGGAAAGAAAATCATTATTGCTTGTATCATCAGATTCGCCAATTGAAAGCCCAATAGCAAGGCTCGATAACGATTTCAGATTTTCCTCCTGAGCCGCAACAAATGCTCTTGCGCAGTCGTAGCTAAGAGTGAGGCGATTAATAAATCGTCGTTTCCATATCTTTCCAATCAAAGGCAAGTTCTGTAGTTTAGATAATGTTTTAGGTGCTTTCCAAATTTTCTCTATATCCTGTCGTTCTGATAGGGGGATTTTTCCACCAAAGTCAAGTAGAACATCAATCTGGTCGGAGAGAAGATGGACACCATCGGAGCTCAGCATACCCATGTTAAATTGGCGCCAATAGCTCTCTTTTTCCTTTTGAAGGAGTCGTTTTCTGGTTTCAATTAAAGCATCATTTATATCAAAACTTTCTGGCGTTTCTTCAGTTAAACTGTTATCAATCAGAAAGTCAGAAACTCTTTTCCAGTCGGCACCCGACATATATCTATTACTCTTAAGTTTTTCAATCTCTTTTTCCCCGCTAAGTTTAACCTGTAGAAGAGATTGTTTCATTAGGCTTATCTTGATATTGTCAACTTTTGAGAGCCCAAGTTTATCAATTAGCCAACGCACAGTAGTTGCATTAATTAGTGAAGTAAGAAGAACAATACCTGCTGTTAGCGATAGAAGTTGGTTGCGTGGTTCAATTGGAATTCTTGAATCAATAGCAACAATAAGTGCTAAGGCTAGAGCAACTGCACCTCTTAGGCCACCCCACCAAAGTACTATTGAGTCTTTGAATGAAATACCATAGCCTATTTTTTTCATTAATGGGTAAAAAATGTAGATTGTACCAAGCCGAGCAATGTGGATTGTGATGTAGGCAAGAAATAGAATTATTACATCACTTATTTTGTAGTTTACTTGTAATGCAATTACCACACCCACAATAATAAAGATAAGTGTATTGGCTATAAATGCAGCAAGTTCCCAGAATTCATGCAGGAAGTGTGTAACACCAGGACTGACTTTTGTTTTTCCAGGTCCTGCCATCGAAATACCGAGCGTAACAACTGCAATTACACCCGAAACATGGAATATGGATTCCGCAAGAAAAAATGAGAGATAAGCTGCGCCAATTACAACAGTAATTTCAATTAAAGCATCGTTGAATACACGCTTTATCCATGATAAAATTCCCCAGCCAATTATTGCACCAACCAAAACACCTCCAAGCGATACCCTTAAGAATTCTATAAATGCATTACCGTTGGCAGCCTCTCCTGTAATTAAACCAAAAATGGCCATAAAAATAACGATGGCTGTTCCATCGTTGAGCATCGATTCACTCTCCGTAATGGTTGAAAGCCTTTTGCTGGCACCAACCTCCTTTAAAATAGCAACTACTGCTACAGGGTCCGTGGCGCTTATAATGGTTCCAAAAAGTAATGCCAGTAGAAAAGTCCATTGGTTCAGCCCAATGCCAAAACTCTTCATTAACATTATCGCTGCAGATGTGATTAGAATGGCAACCATTATTCCTGGAACTGCTAGTATTACTGCATTACCAAGTGATTTTTTGAAAGTATGTATGTGCAACGAATAGGCTGCCTCAAAAATAAGTGTAGGCAGGAAAAGGTAGAGTATTAGATGGGGGTCAATGTTGCCTGCCCAATTAATTGAATCAGCAATTAAATTTAAGTCAAAGGTGTTTAGAATGTCGAATCGGGCTAGGGCTCCAAGTATCAATCCGAATATTAAAAGAAGAATAGTGTAGGGTAGTGGACCTTTTCTAAACAGGTAGCGTGTTGCGGTACCAATAAAAAGCGATAGAATGATAAAGAAAAGAGGTGCCAAGTTTATGCTGTGCTTTTCATGTGAACTTTCTGAGAGTACTTCTTCTTTATCAAGCGTATCTTTGGAATTTTGTGATTGTGTTATAGATGTATGCTCATTTGTGGGTAATGTAGTATTTGTTGTATAAATTGAAACTGCTCCATTTGTTATTAGTGATACACCCATTAATACGGTAAGGAGTAAAAGAATTCTTCGCATAACTCAATATTTTTAAGCAATTTACAAAATTTGCTATGCAAGTCAAATATTAGTTTGAAATAATTCTATCTATATTGATGTAGAATTATTTGATGATTTTTATTGTTTTAGTTACATTTTTATACTAAAAATCAAAAGTTGATAAAAAAATGTTAAAAAATATTGAATAATGTGATGAAATTATGATTAATTTGGCAGTCGAAACAATAACCTAAAATCTAACTTAAAAGCATTTAATTCATGGAAGCACTTCTTGGAAACATTTACTTTTGGATTGTAATTGCATATTTTGCAATTGTAGTAGGGGTTTCGTTTTTAACCCGAAAAGTTGCATCAAGGTCAGTTGCCGATTATTTGGTTGCAGGTCGGAATCTTGGGATTCTGTTGTGTTCAGTTGTAGTAGCAGCAGAATGGTTAGGAGGAATGAGTACAATTGGTGTGAGTGAAAAAGCTTTTAATAAGCTTTCTGTTGAACCTATTCTTTATAATATTGCCACATCGCTTGGCATGATAATCATTGGTTTTACTGTAGCAAAACATTATAGGAAAAACAACGTGCATACGGTTAGCGAAATGCTTGAGCATTTGTTCGGTATTCATGCTAAAAGGGTTTCGGCCATTGCGTTTCTTATTGCATACATCACACTTGCATATGTTCAATTGCAAACGGCTACTAGTGTAATGAGCTCAATCTTTCATATCGATTGGGTATATGCAGTAATAATTGCAGCAGGTGTGATTACTTTATATACCTATGTTGGAGGAATGCATGCCCTCGCAATAACATCGGTTCTGCATATTGGAGTAATGTTTATTGGTATTGGAATTGCAACAGTAATAGGAGTTACAAAAATTGGTGGTTTTGGGCACTTACAGGAATTACTTACAGCAAAAGGGGCAACAGGCAGCATTTATAATCCGTTTGGGGTTAGTTTAGGCGATGCTTTTAGCTTGCTGTTGGGAGGTGTTTTAGGAGGTATGGCAGCTCAAGCTAGTATTCAACCAATTTTTGCAGCAAGAACCCCCGAAGTTGCCAAAAAAGCAGCTATTCTTTCAAGTGCTTATATTGCGCCATTTGGAATAATGAGCGCTTTGTTAGGTTTAATTGCTGCCACAGGTATTTTCAACGTTGGTGCTGGAACCGAAGGTTTCACTGCTAAGCTGGCCATGACTAACTTGTTGGTTAACCCTGAGTTCATTCATCCATTGCTAGGCGGTTTAGCTCTTGCTGGTATTCTTGCTGCTATCCTTTCAACAGTGGGCCCTGTGAATTTCGCTGTTGTTACAATTGCTACAAAAGATATATATCACGGCTTTATTAACCCCGAAGCCGATGAGAAGAAGGTACTTCAAATAGCTCGTAGGTTAGTTATCATTGTCAGCTTGATAACTATACCATTAGCCCTTTACTTCAGAGCTGGGGTATTAGACTCCGCATACGTAAGCTATGCAATTAGAGCAATTGGGGCTATTGTGATTATTGCAGGTATTTATTTAAGAGGCTGGATTGATGTATTCACCGTAAAACTAGCATTTATAGGTGGTACAATTGCTGTTTTCGTTTGTATCCTTGCTAACAAATTAGGTTGGTTCCACCTTGATAAAACATATGGCGCAGTAATTTTCTCTCTTTTATCAATACTTGTTGGATATATCAGAAGAAAATATTTTGTAAAAGCTTAACAATTTGACAATGCAACGAGGACCGCTTTTTGGGATTAAAGTACTAGAGCTGGCTAATGTGTTAGCAGGACCAAGTGTTGGTGTTGCGCTGGCCGAAATGGGGGCAACTGTTATTAAAGTTGAAAATATTCATACCAATGGCGATGTAACCCGAACATGGAAATTACCAACTGAGGACCAGAATACTGATATTTCGGGTTATTTCAGCTGTGTGAACTGGGGAAAGAAGTCTTTAGCTCTCGATTTGTCATCACCAGAGGGCTTAGATGTAGTTTACCGTTTAGCCAAGGTATGCGATATTGTGCTTGCAAGCTATAAGCCTGGTGATGCCGAAAAATTAAAGGTAGATTACAACACCCTTAAGCAGCATAACAAACAGATTATTTATGCGCAAATAACAGGCTATGGCTTAAAGAACAAGAGGGCAGGTTACGATGCTATTATTCAGGCCGAAAGTGGTTTTACCTATATGAATGGTGAACCCGATGGACAACCCGTTAAAATGCCAGTTGCATTAATGGATGTGCTTGCTGGTCATCAACTGAAGGAGGCTATTTTGCTTGCCCTTCTTAACAGGGAACGATTAGGTGAGGGTACTTTTATTGAAACCAGCCTTATAAAATCGGGAGTAGCGTCGTTGGCAAATCAGGCTACTAATTGGCTCGTGGGTAATAAGATACCTGAAAGGATGGGCTCCGAGCATCCAAATATCGTTCCTTACGGTAAGATTTTTTATTCGCGTGATAATAAACCTATTGTTATTGCAGTAGGAAACGATAAGCAGTTTACATTGCTTTGTTCAATTCTTGGAAAACCAGAATTGGCAAAGGATGAGCGGTTTGCAACCAACTTTAATAGGGTTAAGAATCGTAAGGAGTGCAATGATGCCATTCAAAGCCTTATTAGTAATTTTGATAGGGATTGGCTGCTGAAGGAGTTTGAAAAGAATGCTGTTCCTGCTGGAGGTGTTTACAACATGAAAGAGGTTTTTGAAATACCAGAGGTGCAAGAACTCGTTATGGAGGGTAAAACTTCTTCTGGAATGCCAATAAAAGGATTAAGAACTGTTGCTTTTACCTTTGATAAAAGCAACATTATAGATTTACAAGCGCCACCTCATTATGGTGAGCATACTGTTAGTATACTTCGCGACACTTTAGGATATACATCAAGAGAAATTGATAGTTTAATCGAAAAAAAGATTGTATATGCACGATAATAAAAAGAACCTAGCCTTTATCGATGGGTCAAGGTTAATAACTGAGGCATTAGTCAGAGCTGGTGCCGATACGTTTGTGGGGTATCCCATTACACCTGCAAACCTGCTTTACCTATATGCAACCAAGCGATTTCCAACCATGTTGGCTGCTCCCGATGAGATTACTACACTGCAGTGGATGAGCGGCTTTGCCATTTCGGGTCACGTTCCTGTAACCGCAACCTCATTCCCTGGATATGCGCTCATGGTTGAGTCGATAGGTATGGCAGCCATGATGGAACTACCAATGGTTATTATTCTTGTTCAGCGACTAGGGCCTGCTACTGGTACTGCTACAAGAGGAGCTCAAGGCGATTTGAATGTAGTTTTTGGAACCATGTCTGGCGGTTACTCATTACCCACTTTTTCAATCAGTAACTACCACGATTGTTGGGAAGTTTCAGCTAAAGCTGTTCATACTGCCATTGAGCTACGAACTCCAGTAGTGTTGCTTACATCTAAGGAAATGGTAATGACACAGCAATCGTTCGATTGGTCTGATCTGCCTGAAATTGCTCCCAAAAAGGTTAAACAGTTTGAGGGCGAAGGACAGTATTTCCCTTACAAAGCCGATGAATCATTAGTTTCAGATTTTCTGCCAGTTAGCCAAAATAAACATCAGGTCAGAATTACTGCTTCAACTCATGATACTAGAGGAATTCTTCAGAATTCAACTCCTGAAGCAATAAATAACACTAAACGTTTAGAAGAGAAGGTTAATAAACACCTTGATAGCTATACCCTATACGATTTTGACGAGCAGGAAGGTGCTGAAACTCTTGTTGTTTCATGGGACATTTCTTCGCTTGCATCCCGTGAAGCAGTTGTTGAACTTCGAAATAAGGGTAAAATGGTGTCGTTGCTTATTGCAAAAACATTGCTCCCCATTCCAAAAGTTTACATCGATATAATTCAGCGTTATAAGAAAGTGGTTGTGGTTGAGGAGAACCTAAAAGGTCAATTCCGTCAGTTGCTTTTTGGCGCTGCTGGTCGAGAAGGAGTTACTGGTGTTAACGGAATTGCTAAAATGATTAACCCATCTGAAATTGTTGAGGAGGTAATGCGTTATGAATAGTAAAAACTTCCTAACCGATAGCCAACTACCTTTTTGCAAAGGTTGTGGTCATGCACTCGTAGCTAAGAATACAGAAAAGGCTTTACAAAAGCTCAACGTTGACCCCCTCGACGTTGTTTTGGTTACCGATATAGGTTGCCATGGTATTGTGGATAAGAGTTTTCTTACACATACTGTTCATGGTTTGCACGGTCGCTCCTCGGCTTTAGCTGCTGGAATTGCTGCAGGGTTGAATAACCCTGGGAAAAAGGTAATTGTATTCACCGGCGATGGTGGTGCTACCATTGGAATGCAGCATTTGATTGGTGGCGCACATCTAGGTTTCGATATGACAGTGGTTGTGCATAATAACATGCTTTACGGAATGACTGGTGGCCAGCCATCGGAATTTACACCTTGTGGATTTAAAACTCCCACGCTTCCCGAAGGTAGCTCAAAAGAGGGCTACGATATCTGTGAGCTAATGGTTGCTGCAGGCGCATCATATGTTGAGCGTGTTATTGGCATTGGCGACTATTCCGATTCTTTAGCTAAGGCCTTTTCATCAAGTGGATTTTCGCTTGTTGAGGTTATGGAAATTTGCCCCAGCTATGGTGTGAAATCAAATCCTGGAATCAAACTCTCACAAGTGGTTGAGAATGCGGGTTGGAATGTGAAAGTTTTTGCCGACGGTAAGGGGCACTCCTTTAAAAAACCATTAAAAGAGAATACAGAGAGCCTGATTTCCGAAAAGCTTGAAATAAAACCAAAATATCAAAGTGAAATTAAAAAGCCAGTTAGCATTTTAATTTCTGGCTCTGCTGGTGAGGGGGTTCAGTCGGCAGCCGAGTTTCTTGCTAAGGCTGGAATACTCTCGGGATTAAACACCACTAAAAAGGGTAGCTATCCGGTAACAGTTGGAGTTGGCTTCTCTGCTTCGGATGTTATCTTATCTCCTAAACCTATCCTTTTTACAGGTTCTACAAATCCCGATATTCTTGTAATAACTTCAGCCGATGGTTTGAACTTTGCTAGAAACACAGCTGCAAAGATGACGTCTGGTAAATTATATATCGATGATTCGTTAGATGTTCCAGAAACAGGGGCCCAGGTTATTAGGGTGCCTTTCCGCGAAAAGCTTGGTGCTCGTACCAGCTCTTTGTATGCCGTGTTCTATATAGTTCATCATGAAAAACTATTCCCAATCGATGCTATGAAGGAAGTATTTCTTTCAAATAAGATTTCGAAAAAGGTAAGTATTGAAAGTTTGCTTCAGTTTTAGCTAAATATTTGAGTGGTTATATTAAAAAGGGTGTCTATTTTACTTTAGGCGCCCTTTCTCTTTAGGTTTCTTTTGAAATTTCAAGTTCCTTGAAAAATAATTCTTCTAACAAGTACTGAAATTTATTTCACGATTAACACAGAGAGCTTTTTTCTTTAATATCAATTTCCACCCTTGGAACTTTATTTATCTATAGAGATGAAAATTATTTCTGATAAATCTTTTATTGACATTCCCCTCGCAATGCCTTATATTTAATTGTCTTAATTTAAAAAATAGGTGTTATGGAACAAAAAAGAAAAAAGCCAATAATTGGTATCCTCACAGGAGGAGGGGATGTACCTGGATTAAATCCTGCAATACGTGCAATTACTATACGAGCACTCCGTGAAGGATTTAAAGTTATAGGAATCCGAAGGGGATGGGCTGGTCTTATTGAGCTAATCCGAAACAAGGATGCCGACAACAGTAAATGCTTTGAGGTTTTGACAGAGGAGAGAGTTAACAAAGCTTTTAGAACTGGAGGTACATTCCTACATACCTCAAGAACAAATCCTGGAAAGGTTGCCAAAGATAATGTTCCTGAGCATCTGAAAGATAAATATGACAAGCCTGTAAACGATTTGACTCCTGAGGTTATTAAGAATCTTGCATATCTAGGAATTGATTACCTGATACCTATTGGAGGTGACGATACTCTTAGCTACGGGGTTAGGCTTTACCAGGAAGGTTTTAAGGTTATTGCCATTCCTAAAACCATGGATAACGATGTTCCTGGCACCGATTACTGTATCGGTTTTAGTACTTGCGTAACACGAACCATTGCGCTCACCGACATGCTTCGAACCTCTGCTGGTTCACACGAGCGAATACTGGTTATGGAAGTGTTTGGCCGTTATGCAGGTTTTACTGCCATGCTCCCTACCATGGCGGGTGTTGCTAACCGGTGTGTAATTCCTGAATATAAATTTAACATTGAAAGGTTAACAGAGCTTCTGGTTGAGGATAGGTTTAAAAATCCAAGCCACTACTCAACGGTTTTGGTTTCCGAGGGGGCAACATTCGAAGGGCTAGAAGAAATGGTTTTCCAGAATAACGAACGTGATGCTTTTGGTCATGCTAAACTTGGAGGGATAGGCGATATTGTTTCAAGGAAGGTGAAGGAACTTACCCCTAAGTTTAATAAGGGGAAAACTATCAATATTATTAGTCAAAACCTTGGCTATCTGGTTCGTGGTGGCGAGCCCGATGCTATAGATTCAATTGTTCCTATGGCTTTCGGAAATCTTGCACTCGACCTAATACTTAAAGGTGTTCACGGTCGTTTGGTTGTACTTAAAAACGGTAGATACGACGACATGCCCCTTGATGTTGTGGTTAGCAAGAAAAAGGTTGTGAATGTCGATAGATATTACAACACAGAACGTTTGCGCCCATTCTATAAGAGCTTTGAGATGCAGCCGCTATTTATAATGACTAGTGAATAGGAGAGGAGTTTTTATAGCTTAAATTATCACTTAAAATAAAAACAGACCGCTATTTCTGGCGGCCTGTTTTTTTATATGTAAGAATCAAACTACTCTAAGTTTTTTAATGCTTCATCGGAGGCCTCAAGTATTGGTTTAACCGATAGCGTTTCGCCAACACCATGTTTTAACCAAAGCTGAGGAATTAGCCTTCCCTGGGAGAATATTCTTTCAACCTCGTTGGCAAAGGAACGTCCTTTAAACTGTTTCTCAAGTTGGAATTCAATTAGTTGTCCAATTGGGTATGCCGAAAGGTAAAGTGGGTTATCAATCATATGAGAGTAAACAGCTAGTATTGGTTCATCCTTACTACCAAAAACATCGGCATAGTATTTATTCCAAATATCTTTAGCAATCTTTATAGTTGCTTCTTTTACCTCCTGTGCAGTTGCATCGGGGTGTGCATATAACCATTTCCAAAGGTTGATGTCAACAAGCGATACACCCATAATCTCGTAGCACGACCAAAGGTTATCGAGTGTTGCAAGGTATTCCTTGTTAGGATTTTCTTCCTTCATTCCTAGTACGTCGAGGTCGCGCTTTTGGAATACGAAAGCTAATGCCTCGGTGAAAGCGGTATTGGGTACACCATGCATCATGTAGTAATCTACATCGTGGAGGGTAATGGTTTGCTCAACGGTATGGCCAAACTCGTGCATGGCAATGTTAAACCCTTTATAGTTCATCCCGCTTTCGGGGACACGAGTGCGAAGTAGCGCAACATCTTTATGCATCTCTGCTCCCCAAGCATGTCCAGCGCCACGCGACGACTCAACCTTAACCCTTTCAGCTATAAACTTAGCCTTATCGAAACTCCAACCTAATGAGGTTAATATGTTTGGCATCTCCTTTTCGAATGCCTGAGTGTTGGGGAAACGTTTTGTTGTAATGGCATCAAGTTTTTCAGCTGGGATACCACTACGTGCCTTAAATCCATCGTACCAAATGTCAAATGGTTGAAGAGGGCGTCCTAATCGCCTGCTTATTAGTTTGCCAGTTTCCCTAATTTCTTTTGAGGAAACTAGCTCTATGAATAGCTTCTCAACATCATCAACGGGAAGTTCAAACTCACCTTCAAACTTGCGCTGGATATAGGTTGGCATTTGAGGTGTGTAGCTATCAATTGCTTTTAATGCTTTAAACTGATTGATAATGTGCTGATAGCGTGTATTGGGTTCTGGTGTGGCTTCTTGTTTTTCGCCATCCTTAAGGATAACGTTTTCAAACGGATTCCACTGGTATTCATCGCTGTTAATTACCTGGGTGGGAATAGTTTGTTCGATGATGCGTTTCATCACCTGGTAAATCATCTGCTGTCTTTTTAAACCATCCTGTTTATCGGCATATTGAGCTTTTAGCTCATCGCGAAGGCCCCAGTGTGAGATTAGTTTTAGGTCGGAGGGGAACATGGTATTGCCTTGGTCATCAACCAGGTTGCCCATGAAAATGTTATACTGGCTAATGTAGGTGTCGGAGTTAGTGTTTACGGTTGAGAAGTTTTGAATGAGCTCAGCGGGTACTCGACTAGTAAACATATCGCCCATTCTGGCATAGGCCCACTGTTTACGACTCCAATTTTCGCCTAGCTCAGTCTTCTCTTTTAGGCTGTAGTATGGAAAGTTTAGCGCTGTGATGAATGCTATTTTATTTGCAAATAGGTCGTCGGTTAGGTGAGCACCTGCATTATACGAACCAAATAGCTCATCGATTTGGGTAACTGGCCCCATATCGAGATGAAGCGGACGTAAAAGCTCTTTGCTCAGCAGAATGAAGTACCCGTTTAGCATCTCAAAACCGTAAGAAAGCTTATTAAAAAGGAGGTCAAGGTCCTTTTCGTTGGAAACAAATTGCTCCTTGCAAAAATTTTCGAAATCTGCCTCGGTTCCATCAGCCACTCGCCATAGGCTGGCTACCTGTGCCACACCTTTTTCAATTCTCACTTTTTGTGAGTCGCCATGTTGTTTTACCAGCTCAGCTGTTACCTTTTTAACCGTATTCTCACCAATGGGTGAAACATCGGCTTTATCGGCCTGTTTGCATTGTGTCATAAGCAATACAGATGAGATTGATAGTAAGGTTAATAATCTTTTCATAATTAGTTAGATTTGGTTCTTCGTTTCAATATGCAAAAATGCAAATTCAAAGTTTAGATAGCAATTTAATTTAAAAGTTTACTGCAATTTATATTGATACAATTATTTTTGTAAAAAAAATTAGTGGTTATGGAATGTAAAAAGGAAGCTAATTCAAAGTTTTGTAATTGCACCTATCCATGTGGTAAGCATGGTGTTTGCTGCGATTGTTTGGCATATCATCGTAAAAATGGCCAGCTACCCGCATGTTACTTTCCTGAAGATGTAGAGAGTGGATACGATAGGTCGATTGATAATTTTATACGAGTGGTTCAGGAACGAGGTACTGGGTACTTAAGATAAAAAAAGGTGTCGGAAATTCGACACCTTTTTCAATATCTATTTGGATACTATTCAAATTGTTTGAAAGCCTCCTTGATAAGACCAATAGCTTCGCGTAGTTGCTCTTCGGTTATTACAAGAGGAGGAGCAAAGCGAATAATATTTCCGTGAGTTGGTTTAGCAAGAACACCCTTTTCGGCCATGGCAACACATACATCCCATGCAGTTTTACCAGGCTTGTTGCGGATAACCACAGCGTTGAGTAATCCCTTTCCGCGAACCAGCTCAATCATATCGCTTTTAATGCTGTTCATCTCGTCGCGGAAAATTTTACCCATCTTTTCTGCATTTTCGGCAAGCTTTTCTTCCTTGATAACCTCAAGGGCTGCAATTGCAACTTTACCAGCAAGTGGATTACCACCAAAGGTTGAGCCGTGCTCACCTGGCTTGATGGTTAGCATGATATCGTCGTCGGCTAAAACGCACGAAACAGGCATGGCACCACCCGAAATGGCTTTACCAAGAATTAGAATATCGGGGCGAACACCTTCGTGATCGCAGGCTAGCATCTTACCAGTACGGGCAATACCTGTTTGAACCTCATCGGCAATGAAAAGCACGTTGTGCTTCTTACATAGGTCGTATGCCTTTTTTAGGTATCCTTCATCGGGTACAAAAACACCGGCTTCACCCTGAATAGGCTCAACAAGGAATCCTGCAACGTTGGGATCTTGTAGCGCCTTTTCCAATGCAGCAATGTCGTTGTAAGGAATCTTAATGAATCCAGGAGTAAATGGACCAAATCCACCGTATGAATCGGGGTCGGTTGACATTGAAATCACGGTGATGGTTCGGCCATGGAAGTTGTTCTCACAAACAATAATCTTGGCCTCGCCATCCTTAATGCCCTTTTTGGTATAAGCCCAGCGACGGCAAAGCTTAAGAGCGGTCTCATCGGCTTCGGCACCTGTGTTCATGGGCAGAACCTTATCGTAGCCAAAATACTTGGTTACATACTCCTCAAATTCACCTAGAACGTTGTTGTAGAATGCACGAGAGGTAAGGGTTAGCTTCTTGGCCTGCTCGCACATGGCGTTTATGATTTTTGGATGGCAATGGCCTTGGTTTACAGCCGAGTAGGCCGAAAGGAAATCGAAATAACGCTTCCCTTCAACATCCCAAAGAAATACGCCTTCGCCACGCTCCAAAACAACGGGCAGCGGATGGTAGTTGTGCGCTCCATACTTGCTCTCACGCTCCATGTAATCTTTTGGTGTCATCTTGCTCATAACTTACTGTTTTTAGGTTTTATGATGATTTTTTAAAAGATATCTTTTTTGAGTCTTTACCCCCTTTACCTTTTGCAAGATTAAAGATTGTTAACCAAATTTCAAAGATTTAACTTGCTTTTGAAAATATGTTAAGAAACATAAAAATAGGAGCTCTTCCCAAAATTTTACCTGAAACGCCCAGCATGCATAGTTAATGTATTCATTAGAAATAATGGATGTGTTCCATTTTCAGAGATGGAAGGTGCTGGATATGCTGATAACGGTGAAGTCATCAGATTGGGATTGCAATATAGTAGGTTGATAAAAATAAAGTATGGATAAATACAGGTTTAGGTTTTTGAGAACTTCAAACGTGTATCATAGGGCTTATATTGGACCAATGGAACCTCAAGTTATTCAAAGTCAAGAATCAAATATTATACAGATACCAGTGCGCATTAGATATGATTTACTAAACTGGTTATACTTTAAGAGAGGATTGACTTTTGATTTCCAATTATCAACAGACCTTCATCAACATCATTCAAGAAATATTTCGCATTTACTAATTGAACTTTCATGACCTTCATTTCATTGTGGGATAATTAAATTGAGCACCATCTGGATAAAATTGTATGCAGGTGTATGTAATATGAACATTATCAGACAGATACTGGATAAATCTCAAGAAAAACTTGCTTTTCCCTCTAACGCACCTTATCTTATGTAAACTCATATAAGCTTTTAAGGAAAAATGTGATAATTCTTTTGATTAATCATAATGTAGGGAGGAAAATATCATGAGAATGTCAATTATCCTTGCACTGGTAGTGTTTTTTTTAACATCTCCCATTAATACCTTTAGTCAGGAAAGGACTTTTAAAAACAAGCAGGGGGGCAAGTCCAGCTGCATCGCAAACGATTCGCTGCTATCATTTTTACCTAAAGGAACCATTATCAATAAGCGAACAAAAGATAAAATTTATTGTTTTCTGCCTTATAATACTAAGATTCAGGGATACTTATGCAGAGGTGATGAGAATCGGGGTTGGGAAACTGTTTTTTATGCAAACGGTAAGTTGGCCTTAGCCTGGCTAGCAAAACCGGAAGATATCCAAGGTGTGCCCTGTGCACCAGCCAGTTTCTGGACAGAGCTCTTTGGTGGTTCTGCAGCCGTTTCCTTTCATGTAAACGGCAAGTTGGCTAAATGTAAGTTATCAAGGGATGCAATCATTAATGGTCGTTCCTTCGAGAAGGGAGATCTTTTAAGTTTTGATCCAAAAGGAAGGTTAATCTTAGAAAAGTGAAAAAAATCACCTCCATACCATAAACCTTTAACGTTGCGCTTGAAAATTGGAAATGAAATAATTACCTAAATTTACTGGTATCTATTTGTAAAACAATTTGATAATGAGTACTATTCTACAACAAATTTTAGATCGCAGGAGCGTTATGGCATTTTTGCCCGAAGCCATAAACGACAACGATATTAAAACAATCATAAATGCTGCCATGCTTGCCCCATCGGCTTATAACGAGCAGCCATGGTTCTTTTTTGTGGTCAACCGTAAGAATGAGAGTCAGTTCGCAAGAGTTTTAGGTGCTCTAGCACCTGCCAATCAGGAGTGGGCGAAAAACGCTGGCGCCCTTATAGTTTGCGCCTACCGCAAGTACAGCTCCAAAACAGGGAAGGAGAACCCTTACGCAATGCACGACCTGGGATTGGCAACCTCGTTCCTATTATTACAGGCTCAAGCGCTAGGTTATGTATCGCATGCTATGGCTGGCTTTGATGCTGTTGCAATGGGAGAGGTGTTAGATATTGATTACAATCTTGGTTTAGCATCAGTTGTTGCCATTGGGCGGCATGGCGATATCGAAAAGCTTAGCGAACAAAATAGGCAGCGGGAGCTATCAATGCGTTCCAGAAAAGATTTTGCCGAGGTGGCCAAGATTCTTTAAGTCCAGCGTTATTATTTACGGTTTAAGGTTGCCTTTTGGTAACCTTTTTTGTTTATACAGGTTATTGAATATAAGTCTTCTAGTAAGTGTTTTTCTGGTTAATGTTTAATTTAGAAATGACAAAAAGGCGGTGTTTTCGTTGGTTGAACAGACAAAATGACCTGTTTTTCTTCTCGGCAGGAGATTTGTTGAGTTAATGCAGAAAAATAAAGGAGAATAAAGCTATGAACTTAAATAACTTTACA
Source organism: Tenuifilum thalassicum (assembly GCF_013265555.1). Taxonomy (GTDB): domain Bacteria; phylum Bacteroidota; class Bacteroidia; order Bacteroidales; family Tenuifilaceae; genus Tenuifilum; species Tenuifilum thalassicum. The sequence goes on from NZ_CP041345.1 coordinate 1,179,503, forward strand.
ATTAAATCGCAAGAGGTAATTCAGAAAGCCGTTGAGATAGCACAGGGATACAGCCATCAGGCTGTTGAGCCTGCTCATCTACTCCGGGCAATATTGGACGAAGGCGAAAGCATTACAGGCTTTCTGCTTCGTAAGCTAGGAGTAAATCCTGGAACCTTTGATGCCGTTTTGAATCGTATGCTCGAATCGTTGCCTAAGGTCTCTGGTGGCGATCAATACCTTAGCAGCAGTGCTAACAAGGTGCTACAAAAGGCGCTGGAGTACAGTAAAGCTATGGGCGACCAGTTTGTGTCGGTTGAGCATATCCTTTTGGGGCTTGTTGCCGCTGGCGAGCAGGTTGGCCAGATGATGAAAGATGCTGGTATTACTGAGAAGGAGCTTAAGCAGGCAATCTCAGAGCTGCGTAAGGGGGCAAAAGTGGATTCCCAAACCGCCGAGGATACCTACAACGCTCTTAACCGTTTTGCCATCAATCTTAATGAGATGGCTCGAAGTGGCAAGCTCGACCCAGTGATTGGTCGCGATGAGGAGATACGCCGAGTACTTCAAATCCTTTCGCGCCGAACAAAGAACAACCCAATTCTTATTGGTGAGCCAGGTGTTGGAAAAACCGCTATTGCCGAGGGCATTGCACATCGCATTGTGAATGGTGATGTGCCCGAGAATTTGAAAACCAAGCAGATATATTCGCTTGATATGGGGGCGCTGGTTGCTGGAGCTAAGTATAAGGGCGAGTTCGAGGAGCGCCTGAAATCGGTGGTTAAGGAGGTAATTGCTTCCGATGGAGATGTAATCCTTTTCATCGACGAGATACATACACTTGTGGGCGCTGGTAAGGGCGAAGGTGCCATGGACGCAGCAAACATACTTAAACCAGCCCTTGCTCGGGGCGAGCTACGCGCCATTGGGGCTACAACATTTAATGAGTACCAAAAGTATTTTGAAAAGGATAAAGCTCTTGAACGCCGATTCCAAAGCGTTGTTGTTGATGAGCCACAACCTGCCGATGCCATATCAATTCTGCGTGGTTTGAAGGAGCGCTACGAAAACCACCATAAGGTGCGTATTAAGGACGAGGCCATAATTGCAGCTGTTGAGCTTTCGCACAGGTACATAACAAACCGTTTTCTGCCCGATAAAGCTATCGACCTTATTGATGAGGCTGCATCGAAGCTAAGGCTCGAGATGAATTCAGTTCCAGAAGAGATTGATGAGCTCGAACGCAAGATAAAACAGCTTGAGATTGAGCGCGAAGCAATTAAGCGTGAGGGCGATAAGCCTAAACTCGATGAACTATCGAAAACCTTGGCTGAACTTAACGAGGAGCGCACAAGGCTGCGCGCTAAGTGGGAAAGTGAAAAGAATGTTATTGAGCGTATCCAGCAGCTTAAGCAGAGCATTGAGCAGATGAAGTTCGAGGCCGAAGAGGCAGAGCGTAATGGCGATTATGGTAAGGTTGCCGAAATACGCTATGGAAGAATCAAACAGGCTGAGGCCGAAATTGAGCAGCTTAAAGAGGAGCTCAAAAAGGTTCAATCCGATTTTGCCCTTATCAAGGAGGAAGTGGATGCCGAGGATATTGCCGAAGTGGTTTCCCGATGGACTGGCGTCCCTGTGAACCGGATGCTTCAAAGCGAAAGGGAGAAGCTACTTCATCTCGAAGAGGAGCTGCATAAGCGTGTTGTTGGGCAGGATGAAGCTATCGCTGCTGTGTCCGATGCTGTTCGGCGGAGTCGTGCAGGACTTCAGGACGCAAAACGACCAATTGGTTCGTTCATTTTCCTTGGTACTACGGGAGTAGGTAAAACCGAATTGGCTAAAGCACTAGCAGAGTTTCTGTTTAACGATGAGAACCTAATGACTCGTATCGATATGAGCGAGTACCAGGAAAGGCATTCGGTATCAAGGCTTGTTGGAGCGCCCCCAGGATATGTTGGTTACGACGAGGGAGGTCAGCTTACCGAAGCCGTAAGGCATAAGCCATACTCAGTTGTACTGCTCGACGAAATTGAAAAAGCTCATCCAGATGTGTTCAACATACTTTTACAGGTGCTCGACGATGGTAGGCTAACCGACAACAAGGGACGAACTGTAGATTTCAGGAACACAATTATTATAATGACCTCAAACATCGGATCGCACATTATTCAGGAGAATTATTCAAAGCTTGGCAATAAGGATGCCGATCAGGTGTTTGAAAATACTCGTCGGCAAGTATTTGAGATGCTTAAACAGAGTATCAGACCCGAATTTCTTAACCGTGTAGACGAAATTATTATGTTTACACCATTGAACAGGGAGCAAATTAAGCAGATTGTGCTGTTACAGTTTGAGAAAATTAAGCAGATGCTTGCCCAGAATGGAGTAGGCATTCAAATAACCGATAGCGCCGTAGAGTGGATAACCGATATTGGCTTTGATCCTGTTTATGGTGCCCGTCCAATTAAGCGCGTGATGCAAAAGAAAATTCTTAATGAGCTTTCAAAACAGCTGCTGGCTGGAACCATTAACAGGGATAAAACTATTACTGTTGACTATTTTGGCGACGACATGCTCGTTTTCCGATAAGAATATTTTTCCTGCATTTAACATTAGCCGTCCACAAAAGGGCGGCTTTATTTTTTTATATTTGTTGTAGCTAATAAAAAACTTGGTTTTTAATCCTATTTGAGTTAACCAATATTTCACATTTGGTATGAGTGAACTTAAGGTATATAAGGCATCGGCAGGTTCTGGTAAGACTTTTCGATTGGTTGCAGAGTACTTGAAATTGCTAATTCAAAATCCTAACGCATATCGCGAAACACTTGCCGTTACTTTCACAAACAAGGCTACTGCCGAAATGAAAGAACGTATTATCAATCATCTATATAAAATAAAAACTGGCCAGAAGGATGAATTATTAGAGAGTCTGGTTGAGGAAACTGGCAAGGACAAGGAGTTCATCAAAAAACAGGCTGAAACGGCCCTATCAAAAATCCTGCACGACTATTCGATGTTCAGCATAAGCACTATCGACAGCTTTGTTCAACGTATAATTCAAAACCTTTTATGGGAACTTGGAGAGCATGGTAACAATGATTTGGTTATTGAGCATGTGCCTTACATTGAAAAGGCAACCGATAGCTTACTCGATGAGCTTACCAAGCAATCCGAACTATTTGAACATTTTGCAAAGCTTATCGAACAAAAGCTTAATGATAATAAATCGCCTAACATTCAAAAGGATATCATTGAACTTGGAAAGATGCTTTTCAATGAACGATATAGATTGCTTAGCACCGATGAAAAAAAGAGGTTGCACGATAAATCGACCCTAAATGAACTTAGAAATGAAACCAAACGCCTAATTGATGAGATATATGATAAAGTAAAAAAGGGAGCAAATGAAATTATCTCAATAATTCTTAGCTCAGGAATTAATGGGCTTAATAGCGATAACTTTCAGAACTATTTTAAAAAGTCTAAGGGCGTTTTGCCAACGTTAGTAAAGCTATCGGAGTTAAAGCCATTTCAAAGAATTGAACTTAAAAGTGCAGATGAGAATGCAACTTCCGATATTTCGGCATGGCTAACAAAGGAACAGCTTAAAAAAATGCAAGGCTTTGTTGAGCAGCAATTAATGCCAGCCTACCGGGAGTTCTATAATTATTTGTCCAGTAGCTACAAGCTCTACAACACTGCATTAGCGATTAACGATAACCTGCCAACGCTAATGATAATAAATGAGCTCTACCTAAAGTTCAGAGAAATACTGAAAGATGATGGTGTAATGCTTCTGTCGGATGGCAATTCGCTTCTAAATGAGTTTGTAAATCAATCCGATACGCCATTTGTGTACGAAAAAATTGGAACTCGTTACATGAACTATATGATTGACGAGTTTCAGGATACATCGCAGATGCAATGGAAAAATTTTGAACCTTTAATTACCGATAGCATTGGAAGTAATGGGCTTAGCATGGTGGTAGGCGATATGAAACAGTCCATTTATCGTTGGCGAAATGGTGATTGGCGTATAATGGCCGATATAGAGGCTAATCCTCAACTTTATAATAGAGAAATAATCAGCCTTTCTAAAAATTATCGAAGCACAAAAACAGTTGTGTACTTCAATAATGCTTTTTTTAAGAACGTTGTCGCAAAATATAAGCCTGATAGTAGTGATATCGATTTAGATGCTCTTTATAGAGATGTAGAACAGGTTGTAGATGATGAAAAAAAACAAGGTTGTGTTGAGGTGGCTTTTTTGCCCCCAAGAACCGATAGCCCAAATGATGCTTTTACTACCTACATTAAAGATTTGCTAATCGATTTGAAACTAAGAGGTTATAACCCGGGCGATATTGCATTTTTGGTTCGAAAGAACGCTCAAGGGCGCGAGATGGCCGACTTGCTTCTGAGGCTTAAAGAGAGTGAAAAAGAGCTATCCAATTTTATCGAAATAGTTTCCGACGATGTGCTAACTCTAAACGCATCGGCTGCAGTTAGACTGTGTATTGCTGCGCTCAAAATTGCACTTAATCCCAACGACTCTCTTGCCATAGCTCAATTTCAAAAGGAACAAGCTTTGCTATTTGACTCAATAATTCAGGTTCGCGATTTGAACAATTGGGCTGACGTTTTTTTCGATGAAAATTCCGACAGTTTCGATTGGCTATCATCAATCAGATTCTACCCTTTAGGTAACATGATTGAGGCAATAATTGAAAAGTACCTCGCTGTTGATGAAAACATTATTAAGGGGCATTTGCCTTACCTGACACTGCTTCACGAAAATGCAATTAACTTTTCCTATAGGGGAACATCATCGTTAAGCAAGTTTATTGAGTGGTACGACCAGATTGGAAAAGACCAAAAGCTAACAATGGCACAATCAAATAATGCCATTAATATTCTAACTATCCATAAATCAAAGGGATTAGGTTTCCCAATTATCATTTTCCCTTATGCTGATTTGTTAGAACAAAGAGATCCTCATGATGATATTAGATGGTTTAAACCTGATAGTACGTCAAATGAAATTTTAGATAATTTTCCATTATTCCCAATTCTTCCCAAGAAAGAGCTTCTTAATACTTATTTTGAAAAAGAACATATTGAAGAAAAGTTCAATAAAACGATTGATAAAATTAACCTTCAGTATGTAGCTTTTACACGTGCTAAAAACGAACTCTACATTATTGTAACCGATGACAAACTGAAGAATTCAGAGAATGAATTAGATAATGTTTTAAGCCAAAATAAATTTGCTTCAACTCTTCCAAACCAAACAGGCATTAATCCAGAAGTAAAGAATATTGAAAATGGAAGGATATATTTATACGGTAAAAAGGATGATAAGCACTCTGAAAAGACTCAGACACAAGATGAAAATAAAGAAGTGATTGCAAGCTATCCGATAAATGCGATAAAAAGTAAGATAGCGCCTCAGTTTCAGATTGATAGTATTGAATCTAATACAGAGAGCGATTTGCAGCATGGAATAGCCATGCATGCCATTTTATCGAAAATTATCACTTTAAACGACATTGATAATGCTGTTGATTGGGCCATTCTGAACGGATACCTAAATACCAATCAAAAACAGGAGGTAGTCAGCAGCCTAAAGTCGATACTCAATGAATCACTTTATAAGGAATGGTTTAGCGATAAGTGGGAGGTTAAGACCGAAGCATCAATTATTAATACCGATGGTAGTGTTTACCGCCCCGACAGAGTCCTAATCAATAGTAAACAAGCCGTTATTATAGATTTTAAGTTTGGTCTTCCGGCTTCAAAGCACAAGAAACAGGTGCAACTCTACAAAAAGCTACTTGCCAGTATGGGATATGACGATGTGAAAGGATATTTATGGTACTTTCAGCTAAACCGTCATGAGCAAATCTAAGTCAAATGGTTTACGATAAATGTTATCTTTACGAAAAATTTAACTATAACCAAAAACAGTAATTATGCGCAAGTATTTAATCTATTTAACCATACCTGCTATGGTTGCATGTGGCTCCAAAGAGCCAAAACAATCGACTATTGCTGGTAAGTTCAGCAATGCTACGGATAATACTATCCTTATTGTTAGTCCTAACGATGTAGATACGGTTAATTTGGCCGACGACGGTTCATTTAGCTACAAGTTGAGCCTAGCTGAGCCAGCCCAAATCAAGGTGAAGTATGGTAGAATGAGTAACATCCTATTCCTACAACCTGGCGATAGCAGCTACATTGAACTCGATTTAAATAATGCAAACCAGGTAAGTTTTACTGGAAGCAATAGCGATATCAATACGAATATTAAATCGCGTACCAATAACTTGTATAACATAATGCGTGGTTGGCGCGATTTGTTCGCTCTAGATGTAAAAGATTTTGAGGCAAAAATTGACTCCATTAAAAATGCCCTCATGGCTCAATCCGACTCTTTAAAGGCTAAGAGCAATGAGCTAGCCGAAATGGAAGGGAATCGAATTCGTTATTTCTTACTAAACATTAGAACTCAGTACCCACAGTACTCAGCATACCTTCAAGGTAAAAGTTTTAACCCTGATAGCGCCGACTACTCATTCCTTGATAAGGTTGATATGAATAACGGCGAGCACCTTTCATACGACGATTATGCATCGCTTCTTGAAACTTATGCAGAGCTACGTTTACAAAAAATGAAGGATTTTGCAACCCTTGATTCGATGCCTGCCGAACAACGTTTACCTGTATTGTTTAATATGGTTGATAGCATTTTTACAAATTCTAAGGTAAGGGATTATATTAAGAAGCACTTTTTGGTTGATGAGATTCAGTTTGGTGAATTTTGGAAGTTAACTAATGTTTGCAACAAGTACGTAGAAGCTTGCAGTACTCCTTTATACAAAAAGGAGGTACAAAATATTATGAACGAAAAAATGAAGATTGCTCCTGGCAAGGATGCTCCCACCTTCAGCTATAAAGATATAAATGGGAAAGAGTACTCATTAGCCGATTTTAAAGGAAATTTGGTTTATATCGATTTTTGGGCAACCTGGTGTGGCCCATGCCGTGGTGAGCTACCTCATCTCGACAAGCTTGAAAAGGAGTACAAGGGCAAAAAGATTGTTTTTGTTAAGATGTCGCTCGACGATGATATGAATGCTTGGCGTAAGATGGTTACCGAAAAGAAACTTGGTGGCGTACAGCTACATGCCGATGGCGCTTGGAGCTCAGATGCTGCTAAGAATTACCAAATTAAAGGTATCCCAACTTTTGTGTTAATTGATGCAAATGGAAAGATTGTAAGCCCAAGCGCACCACGCCCATCATCGGAGGAGATACGTCCGCTATTAGACCAAGAACTTGCTAAAATATAGTTAGTTAGCGCTCTTTTTTATAGGCCGGCTTTGCCGGCCTTTTTTGCAAGTAAAGGTTTTTCTATCTTTAGCGCTAATTCTATAAGGTTATGGCTAATATTTACCCTTGGGGCGATTCCCGTCGATATAATAGTTACTCCAACTACTTCAAAAGGGAGTTTGGTGGTAGAGTCCAAAAACTTACTATTGATGCTGGTTTTACCTGTCCAAACCGCGATGGTAGCGTTGGAGTAGGGGGCTGCACCTACTGCAACAACGATGCTTTTAATCCCAGCTACTGCACTCCACAAAAGTCAGTACTACAGCAAATAGAGGAGGGGATAGAGTTTCATAAAGTACGATATCGAAGGGCAAACCAATTCCTTGCTTACTTTCAGGCTTATTCTAATACCTACGCCCCAATTGAAAGGTTAAGGGAATTGTATGGTCAAGCGCTTTCGCACCCCCAGGTTATTGGTCTGGTTATTGGTACACGCCCCGATTGCGTGGATGAGGAAAAGCTCGATTACCTTCAGGAACTAAATGAGAAATTCTACATTGCCATTGAATACGGAGTGGAAAGCTGCTACAACAAAACCTTGGAGCAAATAAATAGGGGGCATACCTTTGAGAAATCGGTTTGGGCTATTGAGCAAACGCACAAACGTGGAATTAGAGTTGGAGCTCATGTTATTTTTGGTTTACCTGGCGAAACCAGGGAGCAAATGCTGGCCGAAGCTAAAATCCTTTCGGAATTGCCTCTGAACACCATTAAGTTTCATCAGCTGCAAATTATAAAGGGAACGGCAATGGAGAAACAGTACCAGTCTAACCCAGAACTTTTTAATCTTTTTGGAATGGAGGAGTACTTCAACTTTTTGGCCGATTTTATTGAGAGGCTAAACCCTAACTTTGTGATTGAGCGTTTTACCGGCGAAGCACCACCCCGATACCTAGCAGTTCCACCATGGGGGCATCTAAGAACTGACAAGCTAATGGCTCGATTCGAAAAACTACTTGAAGAACGCAATACCTGGCAGGGAAAACTATTTATGGAAACCTAAACATGTTGGATATTAAGAGTATATCATGATTACTTTGCCTTTAATCCTTTTATCCTTTTATCCTGTATCCTTTATCCTTTAACCTTTATCCTTTATCCTTTATCCTTGAACCATGCCTTGTCATGCTGAGCTTGCCGAAGCAGCTCTGGTGGAAGAATTTGAGGAAGTTAGAGGAAGTTCAAAGAATGACTCGGAATGACTCGGAATTACTCGGAAATAATCGGAAGGAATCGGAAGATTTGGAGCCGTGTTTAGTTTTTTGTTTTTGGTGTTTAGAAATGTGTGCTCAGAATCAACCAATTAATAAAGATTGAAATTTTGCCCCGTAAGGGCTAAGTAATGGTAGAATTAACAAGCCCAAAAGTGATTTGCGATGCGCGGAAGAACCACGCCAAAGAGCGAATATGAAACGTTGCATCGAAATTTCAAGTAATACCCCCAAGAACCAGTTTGTCATGCCGAGCGTAGTCGAGGCATCTCTTCTTGAAGAATATGAGGAAGTTAGAGGAAGTTATAGGAAGTAAAAAGAATGAGTCGGAATGATTCGGAATGACACGGAAAATTGAAGTGGGCATATTTGTTCTTCCTACTTAATGCCTCTGTGCATTTCTCTGTGTAACTCTGTGGTAAAAATATAGAATGCAGACGCCTCAAATAAACAAACTCGTTTAACGATTAACGTTTAACAATTCACGCCTTTCATCCGTCTTCGCCGGACAAATCTGAAATCTTGAACCTTGAACTTTATCCTTTATCCTTTAACCTTTAGCCTTGAACCAAGCCTTGTCATGCTGAGCTTGCCGAAGCATCTCTAGTTGAAGAATATGATGAAGTTAAAAGAAGTTAGAGGAATGAATAACTCGGAATTTTGTCGTTTAACGCTTAACATTTAACATTTAACGCCTCTTATCCGTCCTTGCCAGACAAATCTTGAATTTTGAATCCGTCTTAGCCGGACAATTCTGAAATTTTGAACATTGAACATTATCCTTTAACCTTTTTTCTTCATTGAGTTTTGTTCCTAAAGTTGTATCTTTCAGTCAATATTGAAAATATTTAATACAGTGTAAATGAAACCTTTTCTTGAGTTAGTTGCCGATCATTTGTATAAAAAGTATGGCGAAGAAATTTCTAACCTTATACTGGTATTCCCAAACCGAAGGGCTTCGCTGTTTTTTAGTAAGCACTTAAGCAAGCTAATATCAAAGCCTTTATGGCTTCCTGAAACAACAACTGTAAGCGACCTGATGTATACCATTGCTGGTGTTAAACCTGCCGACCCTTTAATTCTAAATTACAAGCTATACAAGTCGTATATCGAGGCAACAAAAAGCTTGGAGCCTTACGACGATTTTTATTTTTGGGGGAACGTGATGCTTTCCGATTTCGATCAGATAGATAAGTATTTGGTTGACCCCAAAAAACTCTTTAGCAATATCAACGACCTAAAAGTTATAGAGCAGCAATTCAATGAGTTCGATGATAACCTTGAAGTAATAAAAAACTTTTTGAATATCATATCTACCAACGACGATTCACAAATTCGCTCACGCTACTCCAAGATTTGGGAGAACCTTTACGTTGTTTACCAGAATTTTACTGATAGGTTGATAGCGGAAGGATTAGTTTACGAGGGGCTTGCTTATAGGCTTGCATCAAACGCTCTTCATAGCTCCGATAGTTTTAAAATGGACAAAAACTTTGTTTTTGTTGGATTTAACGCCCTTAGCAAATCGGAAACGAAGCTGTTTGAGCACCTTAGAAAGCTTGGAAAAGCTTTCTTTTATTGGGATTACGATGAGTATTATGTGAATCATTCTGAACATGAGGCGGGAGTGTTTATGCGTCAGAACCTTAAAGAATTCCCCAATGAGTTAGAATCTAAGATTTTCAGGTATATTGGTGATAGCAAAACTAATAAGAACGTTACGCTTAAGGCTTCGCCATCGGAGGTGACGCAAGCAAAAGTTATTCCTTCAATTTTAGACGAGTTGGGAATAAACGATACTAATGAGCTTACCACAGCTGTTGTGCTGCCCGATGAAAAACTTCTTTTACCCCTTCTTACCGCTCTGCCCGAAAAGTATAGCAATGCGAATATTACCATGGAGTACCCCTTACGCGAAACATCGGCCTATTCATTTGTTGATGCCCTGCTTACCCTGCAAAAACAATCTGATAAGCAGCAAAAATTCTACCACAAGGACGTTTTGCTAATCCTATCTCACCCCTATTTATTGCATATCTGTCCTAAAGATGCGGAGGATATTAGGGAAACTATTATTGATCAGCAGCAGCTTAACGTTTCGGCCGATTTGTTTAAAGATAATCAGCTATTAGAAAATATTTTTAGACCTGTTAACCAGGGGAAAGAGCTAGCGGAATATCTAATTGCATGCATAAACAAGGTTGTTAGCAGTTTTACAGAGGTTAACGATACCTTAGATGATAAATTAAAGTTCGAGGTAGAGTATCTGTTAACCATTAATCAGGCATTAAAGCGACTTAACACGGTTGTTTCGCAAATTGATGAGGAGTATTCTAATAAAACCTTTAGGTCGTATTTCACCAAAGCGCTTGCAGAACAGCGAGTTTCTTTTATTGGGCAACCTCTTTCAGGTATTCAGATAATGGGCTTTCTGGAAACCCGTAACCTCGATTTTGAGAACCTCATTATACTTTCGGTAAACGATAACCTGCTACCCGGTGCAAGTTTCAAACCCTCGTTCATAGTGCCATCGCTAAGAGTAGCCTATGGGCTTCCCGATTACAGGCACCAGAATGCTATTTATGCTTACTATTTTTATCGGTTAATTCAAAGAGCAAAAAATATCTACCTTATCTATACAAACAAATCTGATAAAACTGGTGAGGTAAGTCGTTTTGTTCAGCAGCTTGAGATGGAGTCGGGACTAACAATTAATAAGGTCTCTGTAAGTTTTGAGCTAGCAGCTAGTAAGGAAGTCCCAATTGAAGTTCAGAAAGATTTGTTTACCGACAAGTTAAATCGATATCTTAAAGGTGCCGAGAATGGTCATTACCTTTCGCCTTCGGCATTATCAGAATATAAAAACTGCTCGCTTCGATTCTTTTTCAATCGAGTTAAAAAAATTAAAGCCCCCGATGAGTTGGAGGAAGAACTTGATGCATTGGGAATTGGAAGCGTATTACATAAAGCTTTGGAGTTAATTTATAAAGATTATGAAGGTAAATTAATTACCCAAGATAAGGTTGAGGAGTGGTTAAACGATAAAATCTTTATCAGTGAGAAAGTTTACCATGCGTTTAAGGATATAAGCAAGTTTAAGGGCGATATAGATGACCTAAATGGTAGGAATCGACTTTTGCTTGAGCGTGTAATTTGGATGGTTAGAAATACCCTTGAAATTGATCTTCGTAGAGTGCCCTATAAACTTATTGAATTGGAGAAAAAGGTGGAATCTGTAATCCCAGTTAAGATTGATGGCGAAGATTTTAACGTTAGATTAGGTGGAACTATTGACCGTATAGAAAAAAAGGATGGTAAATACCTCATTGTCGATTTCAAAACCGGAAAGTATGATGGCAAAAAAACTTCGGTTAGCAGCATTGACGATTTTTCAAATGGATTTGATAAGGATGGTGTTTTTCAGCAAATGGTTTACAGGTATATCCTCCCAAACATTCTTAAAACAGATGTAAACAACATCGATATGCAACTATGGTATGTGAGGAACGCCGATAAAAGCTATAATCCATCAATAAAAATCCCCGAGGAAGAAGAGTTCTGGAACGAATTTATTGACTATCTGAAAGAATTAATCTCTTCAATCCTCTCGAACCAAACCACCTTTAAACAAACGGAGAATGATAAAAATTGCAATAACTGTAGCTTTGCAACGATTTGTAATAGAAATTAATAGTACTAGATACTTTTATAACCTATTATTTGTTTAATAAAGATATATTGTGAAAAAGTTATTCTTTATAATATTTCTATCATTTATAAGAATTTCATCAAATGCTCAAGATGAGATTGTTTGTAATCATAGTATAAAAGTTGATTATAAAATAGATTTGGTTAGTCGGTATGTTTGGAGAGGACTACAATTTGATGCAAGTCCAAGCATACAACCAGACCTATCGTTTTCTTTCGGAAATTTATCAATAGGTTCTTGGGCTTCGTATGGTACTCATAGTAACTTTCCTGAAATAGATCTTTACGCTGTTTATAGCGTAAAGTCATTTTCTCTAACCATTTTCGATTACTACAATGAAAATGAGAATAACCTTAAGCAAAATAAATTCTTTAATTGGAAGAGGACATCTACAAAGCATGCTATAGAAGGAACGATAGCTTGGAATGGATCCAACAAAATACCGTTGAAAGCTTTTGTTGCAACTTTCTTATATGGAAACGATCTAAATGATGATAGCAATCAAAATTTTTCAACCTACATTGAATTTGCATATCCGTTTAAACTTGACAATTACATGATTGATATGTTTATTGGTGGGACGGCTTCAAATGGTTTTTATAACCAAAAAGCAGGAATAACAAATGTTGGCATTAACGCTTCAAAAGAGGTGAAGATAACAGATAATTTTTTATTGCCAGTGAAAGCCTCGTTTACTATTAATCCAGAATCGGATGATGTTTTCTTTGTTGTAGGGATAACTCTAAAATAGAAAGGCTATGAAACTCAAATTAAAGTCAATATTAGTAAAGCTGTCATTACTTGTAGGAGGAAGTATATTCATTATCATCTCCACCTTGGTTTTGTTCAGCACCAAAAATGCCCAGAGGGTTGCCATTGATAATGCGAAATCTGAAGCTGTTGCAGTATCTATTAACTATGCCGACCAGATAAAACATAGAATGAACAAGGCAATGCTTTCTGCTCGATCACTAGCCAATGCATTAAGCTATGTTGCGATTTATGGGACAAAAAATGCAATAACTCGTGAACAGGTACAACGAATGGCAGGACAGGTTTTGCTTAGCGATTCTGATTATCTTGGTTTTACTATTTGCTTTGAACCAGATGCTTTTGATGGAAAAGACAGTTTATATGTGAACAAACCTGGACATGATGCTTCTGGACGTTTCATTTCATACCTTACAAAATCTGACACAGGAGGTTTTGTGGTTGAACCTCTTATTGATTACACAAACTCTGAAAAAGCTCCCTGGTATTATAGACCAAAGGAATTACAAACAGATTTTGTTACTGAACCCATTCACTATCCTGTTCAAGGAAAAATGGTATACATGGTATCATTCATGGCACCAATAATAGGTAATGGTAAATTTTTAGGTGTTACAGGAATCGATTATACTATCGATTTTATTCAGGATTTGGTTTCAAAATCTTACCTTTTAGAGAGGGGTGCTAAAATTGCTATTCTCAGTAACGAAGGAATATTTGTAGCTTCCACCATCGATCCAGAGCAAATTGGTAAATCACTTAAAGATTATGAGCCTGATGATTTTGTCAATCAGTTAAAACTGTTAAAATCGGGAGAAGTGTTAAAAGAAGAAAAGGATGGTTGGCTTAACGTTTTTGTCCCTATATATGTTGGTAATAGCAAGTTGCCCTGGCAGTTAAGATTGGCTATTCCGATGAGCTATATAACAGCAAACGCTCAATCATTGATGTGGTATCAGATCATCTTAGGCCTGATAATGATGGTAATAGGTATCTCATTATTAATATTTGCTCTGCGTAAAATAGTAAAGCCATTATACAAACTTGTTGATGTTACCGATCGGGTCGCTGAAGGCGACTTAAGTATGCAATTAAACGACAAAGTTACAAATGACGAAATTGGGAAGATTTTCCTAGCCATGAAAAACATGGTAGAAAAACTAAGAGATATGATAATGGGAATACGTGATTCAGCCCAGAGCTTTACCCAGGCTGCTTCGCAATTGAGCCAAGGTAGCATACTACTCTCGGAACGAACTAATGAGCAGGCTTCTTCAGTTGAAGAGATTAGCAGTTCCATGGAGGAAATGGTCTTGAGTATTCAGAAAAATACTAACAATACTAAAGAGACCGAAAAATTTGCGATGATGGCAGCAGAGAGAGGTAAAATAGGTAATAAATCGGTTATTTCTGCAGTAAAATCTATGATGCTTATTAACGAAAAAATAAATCTAATAACCGATATAGCATTCCAGACCAATATGCTTGCGATAAATGCAGCCGTTGAAGCAGCAAGAGCTGGAGAACAAGGAAAGGGGTTTGCAGTTGTAGCTTCAGAAGTTCGCAAACTTGCAGAGCACAGTAAGGCTGTAGCAGATGAAATTGGTCAATTCGCATCATCTAGTGTTGCTACTGCAGAACAAGTTGGCAAAGAATTTGAAACAATATTACCCCTAATTGAGAAAACAGCCCAACTCATTAAGGATATAGCCTCAACTAGCCTTGATCAGAACTCAGGTGCTACTATGGTGGGCGATTCAATAAAACAATTGAATGAACTCACCTTGCATAATGCGTCACTTGCAGAGGAAATTGCTTCCAGTGCAGAGGAGTTAAGTAGCCAAGCACAGCAACTCTTTGAAATGGTTGAAAACTTTAAACTTTAAAAAGTATAGAGTATCAAATAGAAAAGATAAGGGCAATAGAATAATTAATTGCCCTTGTTCTTTTCGTTGAATTTGCCAAATTAAAGGTTGCTAATAAATATGTTATTAATACCCTCAGTGTATTAATAAGTTTTTTGTGGTAGCAGTAGACAGTTGTTTTTTGGCTAAAGCCCTATTCACACCTTTTAAGTTCCACGGTAAAGTGGCGCATGATTGGTGCTTCCCAAACAATCTCAAGACCTTTGGTTATTTCGTGTCGGCGGTCGTAAACGTTTTTGAGCGCTACTGCAACCACATCCATGTGATTATTGGTGTAAGTTCTACGTGGAATTGCTAACCTCAGGAGTTCGAGTTTGGGGTAACGATTCTCACGTGTCTCTGGGTCGCGGTCTGCTAAAAGCGTTCCAATTTCTACGCCTCTGACACCGGCTTCGATATACAATTCAATGGCTAGCGTTTGTGCCCTGAACTGCTCTTTAGGAATATTTGGGAGCACCTTATTGGCGTCAATAAAGATTGCATGCCCACCAGCAGGTTTCTGATAAGGAATGCCAAACTCATCGAGACGTTTCCCAAGGTATTCAACCTGTTTAATACGAGTTTCCAGGTAGTCGAACTCTGTGCCCTCATCTAAACCAACTGCAAGAGCGTTCATATCACGCCCCGACATGCCGCCGTAGGTTACATAGCCTTCAAACATGATGTTGAATTTAGAGCACTCGCGCCAAAGGTTTTGGTCGCGCATGGCAATAAATCCACCTATATTTACATTAGCATCCTTTTTACTGCTCATGGTCATGGCATCGGCATACGAAAACATCTCGAGAACTATCTCTTTGATGCTTTTATTGGCATAGCCTTCCTCACGAGTTTTAATAAAATAAGCATTTTCGGCAAAACGGGCTGAGTCAAAAACTAAAATCTTTCCGTACTTGTTACAGATTTCACGCACTTCGCGTAGGTTTTGCATGGAAACAGGTTGGCCACCAGCTGTATTATTGGTTATGGTAACAATAACAAAGGGTACCTTGTCGGAATGCTTGCTAAGAAAATCTTCAAGCTTTTTGGGGTCAACATTGCCCTTAAAGGGATGAATTAGTTCCGTATCGACAGCCTCATCAATTGTGCAATCAACTGCATGTGCCTTCCTAAATTCAATGTGACCTTTTGTGGTGTCAAAATGAGAGTTGCCTGGAACGAAATCGCCTTCCTTAACCAAAACCGAGAAGAGCACATTCTCAGCAGCTCGCCCTTGGTGCGTAGGCATGATATAATCAAATCCAAGAATGTTCTTAATCGCATTCTTCAGGTTATAATACGACGAAGCACCTGCATAGCTTTCATCGCCAAGCATAATTGCGCTCCACTGGCGATCGCTCATAGCGCCTGTTCCTGAATCGGTTAACAAGTCGATAAAAACTTGGTCGCTACGTAGGTTGAACAAATTGTATTTTGCCTCTTTTATCCACTGTTCACGCTCTTGACGTGAACTACGACGGATTGGCTCAACCATCTTAATCTTAAAAGATTCTGCAAATGGTAGTTCCATGATTGTAATATTTTAATTGTTAAAAAATAGACTAGTTGAAATAGCTAAAAGCGATATCACCTCAAGGTGATATTACATCAATATTCTGCTAAAAAGAGGGGAAATTAAAACCTATCGCGGTTCTTGATATTCAGAAACACGTACTTTGCGGCAAATTTTAAGTGAATGTTCTCCTTGAATATCAACATTGTAGGTGTGTTTCTTGCAAATTTATAAAAAATATAGCTTTCCCAAAATGGAACGGACACAAAAAAAGCAATGGGATTGTTAAAAACCAACGCTTTGTAATAAGTGTATGAAACTTTTGAACTAGCTAAAAGAAAAGGAATATTGCCAGAATTGGGAGAATGAGACCAGCTGCAACAAGAATGGCACCTCTGCGAGTAATCCCATTTTTCCCCTTAATTAAAAATAGTCCGGTAAGGGTAATCGTTATAAGTCCAATGGCAAATATATCGCTGAACCAGGTCCACCATGCTTTTGGCCTATTCTTATGCATAAGGTTAAGCTGGTAAAGTATAGGCCTACGGTAGCTGTTCTCTATTAATGCAATCTGCTCATTTAGGTTAACAGTAGCTGTTCCATTTTTAAGAAAGACTTTAAGCGTAGATGAATCGGGGTAGTAATATGAACGAATCTCGGTTTCGCCAAATACCTGAAAAGTTTTCAAAAGCAAATTATCATTTATCCGGTTTGTATCTGTTGGCAGCTCAACTTTAACTGTTTTTACATCTAACGAGTAATATGGGTTCCAATCTCTGGCATGATTTAGCAGTATTCCTGTTATAGCATATAACAGAATCATTCCTGTAAAAAAGTAGCTAAAATCACGGTGTATTACTCTGAGTAATTTTGATAGCTTCATCTCTATTTTACTTTTATTGATTGACATTCAATGTAGTAGTTTTCTCCTGGGTGGTGTGATGTTTCTGCTTCGCATACTTCGTTTGGAGTGGTAATAGGATTAAATATTCCTGTAACTTCAACTTTTGACCCCTTAAGCGATAGGTCGAATTCAGGAACAGCAATACTAGCATTCACCTTAAAAGAGAAATCATGTGAAGGGCCTGTAATTGTGAGACGTTTTTCTGTATGAACACAAACGTGTTCTACAATACCGGTTACTCTAATTTTCTTACCAACAAATTTTTTAGCGTATAGCGTTAACGAGTCGATAGTAACCTCTGCAAATTCCTCTTTACTTAATGTCCCATTTTTCTGCTTATCAGCTTTATTGCCATTGCAACTTAATAGCAAGGATAGTAAAGAGAAAACCAGAATAATTTTTTTCATCATTACAAGGTTTTAATTTCTAAACTGTTAAAATAGATATAATATTAAATGTGGCAAATACTATGCTGGCCAGTCCGTTTGTTGTAGCAAATGCCATGTTAACTTTCGAAATGTCAGTTGGTTTAACAAGGTGGTGTTGGTATAGCATAAGGCCAATAAATAGCGAAGCCCCAACCCAATACCAGTAATTAAAAGCAGTTAATAATCCAATTGCTATAACCAAAATACCACTTATAAAGTGTAAAAAGAATGAAATAAAAAGCGACCATTTTCTGCCCACGGCTGCAGGTATAGAGTGCAACTTATGTTTTTTGTCAAAATCCTCGTCCTGTAGGGCATAAATAATATCAAAGCCGGCCACCCAAAAAAGAACAAGAAATGAGTAGAGTAATGGTAACAATTCAAATTTTGCCGTTACCGACAAGTAGGCCCCAATGGGTGCCAACGAGAGGCCTAAACCAAGCACAAGATGGCTTAACATGGTGAATCGCTTGGTGTAGCTATAAAAAAGCACAACAAAAAGAGCAATTGGTGATAAGTAAAAAACAAGGTTATTGATAAAGTAAGTTGTGGCAATGAAAAGTATTGAGTTTAGGATGATGAAAATTAGAGCAGATTTCTCTGTGATAATTCCTTTAGGAATTTCTCTTTCCTTTGTACGTGGATTCAACTTGTCGAAATGTTTGTCGACAAGACGATTAAAGCTCATGGCGGCATTTCTCGAAAACACCATACATAAGATAACCTTAAGGAAAATTGATAAATCTGGATTTAAGGGTAACTTGTAATAAGCCAAAAAATAGCCAATTATGGCAAATGGCATGGCAAAAATGGTATGGCTAAACTTAACAAGCGATAAGTAATTTTTCACCTTAATAAGCATTTGTGTAGTTTTTTAAAACTTCTAAAAGTAGTTAATTTTTAGATTATGGTTATATTAGCATCAGGTTTATGAGATGATGCAAAAGTACAAACATATTATTCTTTTACTGCTAATTTTTATCAGTTCTGTTCATATTTCTGCTGGGCAGGATAATTCTGTTGACGATAAACAGCTAATTGGGAATTCAAAAGCTGCAGAACTAATAGTTAAGGGTAGGGAGCTCATTAATACTAATCCTGACCAAACTCTAGATATTGCTCTACAGGCGCTAGTTGTAGCAAAAAAGAATAAGGATTTGATAGCTGAGGCTGCAGCACTTGAACTTCTTGGCGACGCAAGTTACAACATTAAAGAGTTTGATGCTGCTCTAAAATACTATTATAGGGCATTTAGTATTTTAGTATCAAATAAAAAAGATAATCTGGCAGTAAGGGTTCTACTATCAATTGCCAAGGTTCATGAAACCACTAATAATCCCGATTTAGCAATTCAGCAAGTTGAGGCTGGTATTAAACAGCTAGGCGGTAGCAAAAATTCACCAAGATATCTTGACCTAATTATAAAGCTAGCCAATCTATATCTAGTTCATCAAAACCCTAAATTGGCTAGTAAATATGGACTTGAAGCACAATCCATTCTAAATAGCGGTACAAGTGAGATTCCTGGTAAGGAAAGGTACTTTCTGCAGGTTTACGAGTTACTTGGACAATCATATAAAAATTCAGGGAATCTTAATTTAAGCCTAGATTACTTCAAGAAGCTAAGCGAAAATGCAATAAAACTTTCCGATTCTACTACTTTAAGCAAGTCGCTGTCGGAGGTTGGTGTGGTATTTATGCTTACAAATAAGCCCGATAGTGCATTGCAATATTTTAGTTTAGCCTATACGGTGAGCTTAAATGCTTCGGATTCGGCAGGAATTGTAAAGAGTCTTTTTGGTTTGGGCGACTACAACTTTGATGTTGAAAACTATAACCAGGCCTTAAACTATTATTCACAGTGTAATGAGATTGCACAAAAAATTAATGATATAGAAACATCCCTGGCAGCTTTGGTGAAAATTTCAAGGTGTTATTCACAACTTGGTGATTACCCAACTTCATCAAAATTCCTAAATAGGGCCCTAGCTATAGCTCAAAAACATAAGTTAACCTCATCAAAAGCCGATGTTTATAAATACCTTTCGGTATTAAACGAAGCTCAAGGTCGTTATAAAGATGCATTGGAATATCATAAGATGTGGGTGGAGCTGCGCGACTCAATTTACTTTGAAGAAACTGGGCAAAAGCTTGCTAAACTTCAGATTCTTTACGAAATAACACAAAAGGAAAAAGAGAACGAGATTCTTAAGCAGAATGCCGAGATTCAAAAACTTCAAATTGCTAGGTCTAGGTACCAGTTTAGGATAATGATTCTTATCCTCGTAGCCGTTGCTATTATGCTTATTCTTCTCATTGTGCTATTCAGAAATAAGCAGAAAGAAATTATTAAGCAAAAGGAAACGGAGCAGCGAATAACACAGCTTAATAAAGCATTGGAGCGTAGAATGATAGAGGAGATAAAGAAACAGGAGAAACAGCAACAGCTCCTTGCTCAAAAGTCGAAGCTAGAATCATTGGGTACGCTTGCGGCTGGTATTGCTCATGAGATTAATCAACCTCTTGGGGGAATCTCAATGGGGTTAGATAATATTTTGATGCGATTAAGCGATAAAAGTTATAGCGAGGAATATCTTAAAGAAAAGTTGAGCTCACTTTTTGAAAATGTTGAACGTATAAAAAAGATAATTGATCATATTCGATATTTTTCTAGAACTCAG